>CBIHNW010000001.1:0-466241 GCA_966211795.1 uncultured Bdellovibrio sp.
TCAAAGCTAAAATGGAAAAGATTCGAAATGCCGTCGAACAAATCGCGAAAGAGAACGGCATCCAAGTCGAAATCAAGGCCAGCGGTGATGACATGGTCATCGTCCCGAAGAATAAAGAGATGTCAAAAAAGGTGCTGGATCAAATCACCGATGCCTTGGCCAAAGAAGTTTCTCCGGCCTCGATTCGCATGAGTGCCATTCCGTCCGGCGTCGCCGCTGACGCGCGCGGAACCTTGGGCACGATCGGCGAAAGTATCGAGAAGGAAGTGCGCGCCAATCTCTTAGGAAAAATCCCAACCGATCGATTGAACCAACTTCTATTCCGAATCGACATGCAAGTTCCTAGCGGAAGCGGGGCCACCGCAACGTTGAGCACTTCCACTTCGGGCCTGAAACCAACTGTCGAAGAAAATAGATTGATCGAGCAGGCTTTGAAAGACTCGATCAAAGCGGTGGAAAAACAAAATGCTCCGACCGTTGTTCCGGCCAAACCCGCAAAGCCTTCGAAGCCCCGGGCGTTCAATTTTAAATTTGAATTGGACATGACCGCGTAAATTACGAAAGCCAGGTCACCCGGCCTTCGGTTTTGCGTGGCGCTTTCGGTGGTTCGTGATCTGGATAACCCAAAACCACTCCGCACAGTAATTCCAACTCCCCGGCTTTGTATTCCGGGAGCTCGGTGATGCCGAGAAATTTGTCGACTTCGGCTTTGATTTCTAGGGGCGCACCCATGGTGCAACAACCCAAACCTTCGACGATCGCGGCGAGATTCATGTTTTCCACAGCCATGTACACACTGCCGATGCTGGTGTGATATCGCTCTTCGGGTGTGTTGACCGAATAGCAGAAAATCAAAACCGGCGCGTCGCCCAGCGTGAAAAAAAATCTTTCGGTGAATTGATACAGCGATGGTTTCAATGTGCGTTGCAAAATATCTTTAATGCCGAGCCATGATTTTTGCGAGTACTGAAGATATTCATCCCGCTTCTGGCCGGTGACGACGAAGAAACGCCAGTTCTGCCGATTCTTTCCGCTTGGCGCATGCATGCCGGCCGTCAGAATCCGCTCGATCACATCGCGTGGAGGCAGGTCCGGTTTGTATTTGCGGATGGATTTTCGGGATTCGATCAGTTGATAAAATTCTTCTTTCTTCATATCATCCAAGTATGTATCAACTGACTGCCGCGCAGAAACAAAAAGTCTTTTGGCTCAGCTTTCCAACGCTCTGCCTGATTTCCGTGTGTTTAGCGGTCTTAACGCTGATGCCCTCGTCCAGCGAATTCATTCGCAGCGTGGTCGTCTCAAATTCGCGATCCATTTTGGCGAAAGCCGAAGCAGATGTCACCGGTCAAGGCATGAAAGTCGTCGTCATCAAAGTGCAAACGGCGGACACTTTGGCTTTGGAGATTTTCGAGTACGAAGCGGACTCGCAGAAATTAAAATTTTCAAAGCGCATTGTATTGCCTGAAAAACGCGATGCTTATTTTAATTTTCGCGGCAATGCGACCAACCTGGTCCTGACCGATGTCGATGGCGACAACACGCTGGAAATCGTCGCACCGACATTTGACGAAAATCTTGTTCCCCGCCTGAATGTCTACAAATACGATCCCGAGCGCCATGACTTCGTCCGCCTCGGACCCGAAAACTACAATTTATAAATATCCACGTAACAAGCTCCATGGGGCTGGCCCGTTTTTGAGCTGATGAGCCTGCGAGTGGTAAATTCCGAATGGTCGATGAGTGTGAGTCATGGTCAGAGCCGACTCATTTTATTTTCGATGAATGTGCGCCGCCGCCAAAGGAGACTCACTTTCTTGTCGACGGATCCGTCTACAAAACTTGTCTACGAATTCGTCGACAAGAAAGTGAGTGCTGTGTTGGCGCAGCCCATAGCGAAATGGACCACGCTCTTGCCCCCATCTGCAGCCGAGGCTGAACGTTGGCAATTAAGGGGCGGTCTTGCCTTGCGGGGCGTTCTTTTTTTGCAGATCGCGCCATGATTTTCCTTCACGGGCTTTGCGATCGACCTGGAACTTTTTAACCGCGCGCGAATGTTCTTCATAAGTCGTCGAGAAAACATGTGTGCCGTCGTTTTGCGATACGAAATACAAATACTCGGTCTTGTCGGGATGCACGGCCGCCTCGAGCGCGGGTTTGCCCGGGTTGCCGATAGGTCCCGGTGGCAATCCTTTGATGACGTAAGTGTTGTACTTGGTGGGTCGCAAAATATCTGCTTTGGTGATGTTGTAAACGGTTTTCTGTGCGATTTCCGCCAACCCGTAAATGATGGTCGGATCCGTTTGCAGCAACATTCCCTTCAGCAAGCGATTGTGAAAGATCGACGAGATTCGCGGTCTTTCTTCCGGTGCGCCAGTTTCTTTTTCGATGATGCTCGCTAGCGTCACCACCTGGTGCCGGGTCCAACCCTTCAAATCACTTTTGGCTTCGACTTCTTTATAGACCTGATTGAAATTCGCGACCATGGATTGTAGCAACTCTTTGGTGGTCGTAAATTTAGTCAGAAAGTAAGTCTCGGGATACAGGTAACCCTCAAGGCTTGAATGTTCTTCACCCAATTGCTGTTTGATGAATGCGGGGTCCGTTGCGGCCGCCAGAAATTCTTCGCGCGTGCCGAAGCCCTGGCTTTGGTACAAATCCGCGATTTCAAACATATTCAGACCTTCGGAAATCGTGAACGGGTGACCAATGCTTTTTCCGCTGATGATCACCGCCAGAACTTCGGACGGTTTCATGTTCTTGCGAAGCGCGTACTCGCCCACTTTCATTTTGCCCGTGGCGCCTTGCAGGCGCGCGAACCAAGTGAAGAGATGAGCGTTGTTGACCAATTTCAATGAATCCAATTCGCTGGCGACCCGCGAGAAACTTTTTCCCTGGGTCACTTCGAAAACGACTTCTTCTGAACTGTCACTGGGGGGCGTATTGATGAAATGATACCCGACAAATCCCCCAACCAAGGCGATGATGATCACCAGACTGAAAAATCCGACAAGAAAGGATTTCATCCGTTTTCCGCTCCAAAAGTGATACCTGGAAGCATCTTCGTTGCGTCAAATCCTGTTGGATCTTCCAGGCTGGCCACCGGCACCGAGCAGTATTGAACTGCATAGTGAGCTGATGGGCGATCGTTTCCAGATTTTCCCATTCCCCCAAAAGGCAAGCGCGAGCTTGCACCGTTGGTCGTACGATTCCAGTTCAAAAGACCGACACGTGCTTCCAGCAAAGCCTTTTCATAAAGGGCGCGGTCTTTCGTAAAGAGCGCCATGACCAGACCGAAGCCCGTCGAATTCACGATTCCCAGGGCCTCGTCGAAATCACGAGTTTGGTAAATCGCGACGTTCGGTCCGAAGATTTCACTTTTTTGATAAACCGAATTCGGATCGAATTTTTTCACCAAGTGAATGCTTGGCGTGACGTAAAAACCTTTGTGTTTCAGATCCAATTGTTTTCCGCGCATCAAGCTTTCGCAATTTTCACGATTGGCGATCTCTTGAAAGCGAATGTATTTTTCAACGGCCGCCGAATTGATCAAGGGACCCATGAATGGATTTTCGGACCAATGTCCGATCGTCAGCTTCTTTGCGGCTTGGTAAAAACGCTCGGTGAATTGTTCGGCGATATCCGGGTGAATGATCACGCGACTGGTGCAGGCGCAGCGCTGACCCGAAGTCATGTAGGCGCCCACCAAAGTTTCGTAGATCGCTTTATCGATGTCGGTGTCGTTCCAAACGACGGTCGCATTTTTACCGCCCATCTCGAGCGCCAAAATTTTCCAGTAATGATTCACGGTCTCTTGTTTGATTTTAAGACCGACTTCGTAAGAGCCGGTGAACAAGATGCCGTCGACGGCTTCGTGAATGACGATCTTACGACCTGTTTCCCCATCCCCTTGAACCATGTTGAAAACGCCCGCCGGAAATTCGGCTTTTTCAAAACACTTGGCCATCAGCTGCGCCACATAAGGAGTTTGCTCGGACGGCTTAAACACCACCGTATTGCCCATGATCAGGGCCGGAATGATGTGTCCATTTGGCAGATGCGCCGGAAAGTTAAAAGGTCCAATCACCGCCATCACGCCCCGAGATTTGTGACGAATCACGCCATCGACTTGGGGTAATGCGTTCGGCACGCGGTCTTCTTTCACCAGATCCAAGGATTGATTCAAAGTGATGTCGATTTTCGCGCTTAAGGCCGCCGCTTCGGTCAGCGTCTCCCATTTTGGCTTACCGGTATCGCGAGAAATCGCTTCGGCCATTTCATTTTTGACCGAGTCATAAGCTTCTTTCAAGCGCATCAGGTATCTTTTGCGTTCGTCCATGCTGAGACGGGCCCAAGGAAGATAAGCTTTCTTCGCGGCATCCACGGCTTGATCCACATGCGCGTGGCTGAAAGACACCGTCATGATGTGGTCATTCAAATCGCCTGGAGAAATATCTTTGAAAGTGCCGTCCGCTTTTTGAACAGGAATGAATTTGCCATTAATGAAATCGCCTAAATAGTTCATGTTTGCTCCCGAGCCGAAGCTTTGAAAGAGAAAGGTGTCAAAAATACGTCTTCATCATTTTCCAAATCTAAAAGTGCGCGCGATTTCGCAGGAATTGCAACTTCGTCCCCGCGCAAATCGTAATTGACCACGGTCGAGCGAAACTCGTCCCGCATGGTGGCCATCAAGCCCTGCCCCTTGTAAGAAGCATCTTTGAATTCCGTGACCCGTAGGCGACGGCCCTGCTTGATCGGCAAAATATCCGCCGTGTCGCAGCCGTAATGAGGACCACCGTCAAAAGGATCAACCTCATCCAAATATTCAAAGCCAATGCTTTCCAAAAGATGTTGTGCGGGTTTAGTGAATTCACCCACGCGGCCCAAGACGGCCCGCGCTTTTGCATCCAATAAACAGAGATAAATATCGTCTTCCGGAAAAAGTGAGCTGATAAATTCTTTGTGGCTTTGCGATAGCAAATCGGCCTCTTGATAAGGAAGACCGGTAAAACGACGTCCCAAGGCTTCCCAAAATTCCGATCGGCCTTCGTCCGTCAATGGCGGAGTGAGCTCGCACAGAACACGGTCTTCAAAACGGTCTAAATTCATCGCCATGTACAGAAAACGCGAAAGAGAAATTTGCTTTCCCAATTTTTCGGGTCGACGACGGTAAATTTTGTCCACCAACAATCCACCGATTTCAGTGGGTCCATCCGTATCCAGTTGAAAGCGCAAAACCTGGTGGATAAAGCCGATTCCCAAGTCATCGCTGTAATGATTGCGCTTCAAAATTTTAAAAAAGTTATGCGGAATTTCTTCCGTTCCATGTTTGGCCATGATCAAAGAGCTGCCAACCACCAACTTCTCTTCAGTGTCTTCGAGCACGAAAAGATATTCGGATTCAGGCTTGCTCAGATTTCCCTGGAAAGCCTGAATGCTTTTTTCGATCTTTTTGGCGATGACTTTTTTATCGCCCGGCAAATTCAACAAAGTGAATTGCTTGGCGAGATCCGTCAGCTGATTCAGGTCTTCGTGACGAACAGGACGAACGATAAAGCTCATAAACAAAACCTTCCAATCACTCGGCGGTAAAATTCGATCGATTTTTTCAAATCATCAATCTGCACGTGTTCGCGCGGCGTATGGATATTTCCTTCGCGCACGCCGGCCCCGAAAGAGATGCAATCAATTCCGATTCGCGACCATAGGCTCGCTTCATTCGAAGACGACTGGGTCGTTGTTTGCGTCGGCAAACCCATTTCCTGAAGCTCGGCCAGACAACCACGCACGAAAATGGAATTTTCGTCGGTTTGGTAAGGCCGCTTGTAATCGGAAACCCGGAACTCGGCATTGATGGATTCACATTTTTTTCGCAGACCCAACATCCAACCTTCATACACCTCATTGGTCACAATGGGCGGAATCCGGCAACTTCCCGAAAGATAAATATGATCTTCAAAAGTACGGATCAATCCAACGTTCAATGTGGGATGACTGGGATTAAAATTTCGATCTTGAAAGGCCAGGAATTGGGTCTCGAACTCCAGCAGTGTTCGGTACAAGGTCGCCATCTTCTTTGACATGGGATCGCTAAAGCCTGAGACCGGATCAATTTCCAGAAATGCATTGGCCGGAACAGTATTGAAATTCACGCCGCCACCCATTTCCATGATGACGATATTTTCAGGCAGCTGAAGAAGATACTCGAACATCTTCTTGATCGCGCTTTCCCCAAGGTGAGGCGTCGAGGAATGTGCGGCCTTGCCATTGAAGATGCGGCTTTCGGAAGACGTACTTTCGCGCATGTTATGGTCGTGACGGTACTGTCGTTCTTCATTGCTATATGGAATGCGAATTTCGACGGTCGCGATGCCCTTGCCGGCCGTTATGACGTGCAAATCGCTCGGTTCGCCAATCAAGGCCATCTTCGCGGACACCTTGTTTTTGCGAATCATCTTCAGCGCCCCAACCATTCCAAGCTCTTCGCCATAGGTTCCCACCAACACCGGCGGCAATCGCCACGTGGTATCGGGTGAAAAGCCCGACAGCGCTTCCAGCTTGCAAAGAAAATCAAGCTTCACGTCCGCAGTACCCAAGCCATACATTTTATGATCGATGATAGTGGCATCAAAAGGATTGTGATCCGTCTCCGTCCACAAACCAAACGGACCTGGGTCTGGCGTATCCAAATGAGTCTGCATCAAAAGCTCAAGCGATGGCCGGTCAGCCTTGGGGCGAATGATGATATTCGCCTGCGGCTCTCCGCCAAAAACCTCTTCTTGAATTTCGACGTGCAAGCCGCGTTTACGCGCGACATCTCCCAACCAGGCAACAAGCTCACGCGTCCCCTGGGTCGGAGAACTGTCAAAGGCGATCATCTTTCGGCAAGCTTCTATAAAATTCAATTAAGCTCCTTCAAGAATGCTTTTTTCAATGATCTTGCGGGCAACTTCGATGTCTGAATCCTGGATCACGGCCGGCACCAGGAAGCGAACCCGAATCGGATCTTTTCCGCAATTGAAAGCGATCATGCCATTCGCGTACATACGCTTCAGCAAAGCATCGACCTGTTCTTTTTTTCCTTCATACGGAGTCACCGCGATCATCAAGCCCATACCACCCGCATCGGTCAGTTTGCCTTTGCAGGTTGTTTCGTTGAGCTCATTCAGCATGCCGATAAATTTCTTGTGAATCTGCGCCACGCGGCCATTCGCGCCCAAGTAGCCTTCTTGAAGCATGTTCAGGATTTCAATTCCCGCCGATAATGCCGGCGAGCTTCCGGAAAATGTTCCGGCAATCAATCCTGGTTGCGGATTGTACTCTTCCGTGTACAACGTCGCGCCGACCTGAGCGGTCTTCGCGATCGTGCACAGATCGATGTACTGACCGATGTCCAAAGTTTCGAATGCAAACATTTCCCCCGTGCGAGTGAAAGTTTGCACCTCGTCCGCCCAGATGGCGATCTTTTGCTCTTTACAGAAATCGAGCATCGGGATGAAAAATTCGCGCGGAGCTGCTTGGTAGCCGCCTTCACCTAACATCGGTTCGAAAACGAAAGTCGAAATATTCTTTGGATGCTTTTCAACATGCTCTTTCAATGCGCGCAAAGATTTTTCGCCGCTTTGCGGATCGCGCTTATCGTAGAACGGAATGCGCAAAAGCTCGTGATACTCGGGCAGACCCATTTTGTAGGCTGGATTGTCCGTCACTTCGGCCATCATCGTCGAGCGACCGGCAAAAGCATTCTTGAAAGAAAGCACCATGCGGGCCGGTGAATGTTTTTGGCGAGTGATTTTCAGAGCGCTTTCATTCGCCATCGTCCCGCATGTCGCCAACCATCCGTACTTGAGCCGGCTGCGACGTCCCGCCAAGCCAACCAATGTTTCTAAAAATTTTCCGTATTGACGATTTGGCTGCAGATTACCTTGATTGACGATATCCGACAGAGCCCCACGAACGGTCGCCGCCATGACTCGTGGATTGGCATGACCCATCAAATGAATGCCAATCCCGTTGATCAAATCCATTTTCACAGATCCATCTTCCAACTCGACATAAACGCCATTGCCCGCACCGGATCCAACATACGGATAATGCAAAGGACGACCGCGAACCTGACCAGTTTTTTCAATCAAAGCTTTCCCGTTGCTCGCATACTCCGGATTCGCCGGTTGAACCGCCTTGATATTTGAATTCACCTTGCCAACCTCTTCGACAAGAGACTGAACAAGCTTTTGGATCTGAGTCGATTCATCAATCTGATGCCCAAACAATTGCGCCATTTCTAATTCCTTCTTTAAAATGAAAAAGTATTCGCAACGGTCTCAGAAGCTCAAAGTCGAGGCGCAAGGAGGAGCGCGTACTATTAGTACGCCGACAACGTCGCACCAAAGGTGCGCTCGAACCTTGCAACGAAGGATTTGAGTTTCTGAGGCCGTTGCGAATTTATTTTATCACCGTGGACAGGTATAATGAAGCAGATTAGACTTTTGGAACAATGAAGCTCGGATCCTTTTTCCCTCTCAATTTACGTCGCGGTCTGCATGGTCAGATCCTATTTTTGATTCTTGTCACTTTGAGTTGTGGCCTGCAGGCAACGGCCCAGACTTCCGAAGGTCACAACGAGCCTTCGACAGCCGGCACTCAAAATAACAGTCCCGCACCCAGTCCGAACTCTGGCGAACAGCCCCAAAGTCCGACGGCGACCTCGATCTCGGCACCGGCGGCGCCGTCACCAACGGCAACGGCTGAGACTGTTTCGACTCCACCGGCTCAGCTTGCGGATCAACAGACTTGGCCCAATTTTGAAAAAGCCTTCGAAGCCGGGGTCACCAATTATCAGGCGAAGAAATATGACGAGGCTCGTCTGGCTTTCACCCAAGCGCTCGAAAAAGATCCGTTGAACGTCCAGGCTTTAACAAACTTGGCTTTGGTCCAGTTTCAGTTGGGAAAAAAGCCGTGGGCTGTCGCGTTGCTTCGTAAGGCACAAGCTTTAAAGCCGGACTTTTCAACACCAAAAGCGAGTCTCGAATTCATTCTGCCGCAGCTCGATGTAAAGGAAATTCCTCACGAAATTCAAATGTGGGAAAGCATTCGCAGCAGCTTTATCGTGCCTTTTACTTTGAACGGTTATTTGGGGCTGACCGCTTTATGTCTTTTCGCAACTGGTTGGTTGTGGCTTCAATATATTGGTCAACGTCGCGAAGCTTTTCGCGATGAAAAGTCACTGCCTCCATTTCCGCTGATTCCCACGTTGATCACCATCATCTTCATCGGCGTCCTTTCTCTGACATTGATGAAAGTCATCGATCAGGGCATTCCGCGCGCCACCATCGTCAACGATAAGGTCACTGTTTTTTCCGCTCCGAATGAACAAAGCGTCGCCTTGTTTGATCTTTTCGGTGGCTTGGAAGTGGTCTTGGGACAACAAAATGCGGATTGGGTGCAGGTCACCTATCCTGGTGCCTTGACCGGTTGGGTTCCGAAATCCAGTCTGTTTCAAACTTCGGGGAGATCTGCTTGGTGAATTACGTCTGGGAAAATCTATTCCGCGATAAAAGCAAGAACGACAATCTCCGACAAAAGCTCAAGCAGAACATCTTGTTTCAAGATTTGAATTTCACCGAACTTCGCATGGTCGAAAGCATCGTCAACGTTCGACATTATCGCCCCGGCGAATCGATTTTCAAACAGGGCGAAGTCGGCGTTGGCATGTACATCATCATGAGCGGTACGATTAATATCAATGTCGAAGAGTTGGAAGCATCGACCAACAACACGGTCACGACCCGGGTTGCGCAATTGAAAGCCGGAGATTTCTTTGGCGAACTGGCGCTGGTCGAAACCGAGGGCCGGCGCAGTGCTTCGGCCACGGCCCATGCCGAATCGGTGTTGATTGGATTTTACAAACCGGATCTAGTCGAAATCGTCGAAAGAAATCCCACCGGCGGCGTTAAAATTCTGATGCGCTTGGGAGAGGTTCTGGGAACCCGCTTGCGACAAACCACCGCCCGCATCACCGAGCTGAAAAAGGAACGAAGCTCATGAGCCTTGCTCTGAGAGCGATCGAACGCGAAAGAAGATTGAAGCTTTTCTTTTTTCTATCGGCTTTGGGTCTGCTTTTTTTGGCGATCGTTTTTATCAAAAATGTTTTTGTCTCATTTCTTTTGGCCTTCGTGATTTATTTCATCCTGGCACCAATCGTCGATTTGCTGGAACGTCGTGGCTTTTCCAGACAGTGGTCAACGACCATACCCTTCGTGGTTTTGACTTTGGTTTTGGCCGGTTTGCTGCAGGCCTTTTCACCGATCTTGATCGCGCAAATTTCTTCATTGAAAGTCGAGTTTCCGAATTACATCGACTCGGCCACCCGCTTTCTCGTCAATCTCGAATCGCAAGCGAACTCGCTGGTCGCGCAAATTTATCCCTGGGATTTGCGCGGTCACGTGCAACCCAAAATCGTTTCGTTGATGGAAGAATTCTTTAAAAATCTTCCGGAATATCTCTCTCAATCTTTGACGATTTTTTTCCTGACGCCTTTTTTAGCTTATTTCATGTTGTTGGATGGACGGGATTTCGTCCGCCGCATTTTAAATCTGGTGCCGAATAATTTTTTCGAGTTGGCGCTGAATCTCAGTCATCAAGTCAGCGATCAAATGGGTGGATTCATTCGCGCCCGCATTCTGGAAAGCGCGCTAATCGGCAGCGTGATTTGGCTTGGCTTGCTGATCATGGGTTTTCCCTATGCGCTGCTTCTGGCGGTGTTTGCCGGAATTTTAAATGTGATTCCTTACCTGGGTCCTTTCATTGGCGCGGCTCCGGCGTTGATCATTTGTTTTGCGAGCCCTGATCCAAATGCAACTTTGCCGTGGCTGATACTGATTTACGCACTTGCACAAGTTCTTGATATTGTTTTGATTATCCCTTTTGTCGTGGCTCGCATCGTGAATTTGCATCCGGTCACCGTGGTTTTGGCCGTGATCGTGGGTTCGCAGCTGATGGGAATTTTGGGAATGATCATCTCAATTCCGCTGTTCAGCGCGCTGAAAGTTTCTGTCTCATTGATTTATAAACATTTGACCGACTTTCGAAGTTAGACTTACACTTGCACCTGGGTGTAAGATGCTTCGAGTCATTATTTCAGTTCTTCTTTTAATTTCAGGTATATGGGCCTTATCCGGCTGCTCGTCTGGCGATAAAAAAGCTGACACTCCGGATGGCGCTTATCAAATCGCGCAAGAGTTCGACAAGGACGAGCGCTATGAAGAGGCGATCAAACGCTATCAAGAAATTAAAAATAAATTTCCATATTCAAAATACGCAACGATGTCCGAGCTTGCGGTGGCCGATGCTTATTTCAAGCAAGAGTCTTATGCCGAAGCACAAGTCGCTTATCAGGCTTTCAAAGATCTTCATCCGAAACACGCAAAGATCGATTACGTGACCTTTCGTTTGGCGCTGAGCTTTTACAACCAGCTGCCACCAACGACCGATCGTGATCTCACGTTGTCACAAAGTGCGATGTTGTATTTCGACGAAGTCATCAATCAGTTTCCAAATTCTGAATTCGTCGGCGAAGCTCGCGATAAAAAAGCAGCCACTTTGAAAATGCTGGCCGATAAAGAAAATTACATCGCCGAATTTTATTTCATTCGCGAAAAATATGACAGCGCCCTCAATCGCTACGAAGGCTTGATGCGCAAGTACCCGGGCCTCGGTTACGACGCCCAAGCATTGTCGCACGCGGCGGTCAGCGCTTCGAAAGCTGGCGAGCCGGACAAAGCCAAACGTTATCTGGCTGACTTACAAAAACGATTTCCAGGCTCTGACGAACTGCAATTCGCAAAAGAGGGAATCAAGTAATGGCTGAGACGATGTGGGATGAAATGCTCGCGGAAGCGAAAGAAAGCTTCATCAATGGCAACTACAAAGTTGCCGAGCCAATCCTTAATCAGTTGATCCTGCAGAACTCTCGCAACGCCGAAGTTTATCAGATGTTGGCCACTATTTTTTACGATAAGGGCCAATTCAACAAAGCAATCCGCACCTTCAAGCGCGCTTTGGAAATCGATCCGACTTACACTGATGCTAGCGTCGGCCTTTCGATCATTCTGAATGATCTGGGTCGTTACGATGAAGGCAAACAGGTTTTCGAAGATGCGCAGAAATTGCTAGATCGTAAATCTGGAAAAATGGACTCTTACGTTGAAGAAAAATTGGCCAGCAAACACGAAGAGCTCGCCGATATTTATTTTCAGTACAAGTTCTACAACGAAGCGCTTGAGCAATTGTTCCGTGCTCAGAAACTGACGACACGTAAAGCGGAAATTGCGATGCGGATTTCGGAATGCTACGTGAAAAACGGTGATCCCGAGCGCGCCATCCGCGAGCTCAAAGGATTGATCCGCGAATATCCACAGTTCACGCAAGCTCGACTGAAGTTGGGCGTGATCTATTACAATATGAACAATCTCGCGGAAGCGACCGAGCAGTGGGAGAACATCCTGTTGCGTGACCCTCATCATCCGGAAGCCCTTCAACATCTGAAGATGGCGAATGCGGCCGGCATCACCACCTTGAGCTTATGAAAAAAGAGGTCCCTATGAACCAAATCAAAGAAGACATGCTTCCTTTCATCACCAAAGATGAAATCGCTAAGATGGTTAAATCTTTGGCGAAACAGATCGAATACGATTATGACGGAAAAGAAATCATCTTGATTTGTCCGCTTCGGGGATCGATGCATTTCACGGCTGATTTGGGTCGTCAGATTCAACTTTTGCAACAAATTGACTTTGTGCATCTACAGGCGGTCGAGCGTGGCGGAGCTATCAAGATCATCAAAGATATCAGCGTTAACATTGCTGGGAAGCATGTTCTGATCATCGAGGAGATCATCGATACAGGCCGCACCCTCAGTTTTTTAAGAAATCGTCTGCTTGCCTCTTCCCCTGCTTCATTAAAGATTGTAACATTGTTGGATAAACCAGCTCGCCGTGAATTACCTATTCGTGCCGATTATATCGGACGCACCATCGAAGATCGTTATGTGGTCGGATATGGAATGGATTCCGAAGAGTTCGGCCGGAACTATCCGGACATTTACGTCATGAAAAACTAGGGTTTTGAAAATGCCGCGCGCTTTCATCACCCAATAGATCAAAAAAGGAGTTTTTGAGTCTATGCTACCACGCCAACTTGTTGTCCTCTTCGTCTGCTCAGTCGTCGTCCTCTTCCTAGTAAACGTCTTCGTTTCCTAAAAAAGAGTCCGTGTATTTTTTCGGCGCTCGCTGCGTCAAAAGAGCTGTCGAAATTTGAAATTCACATGCATCGATACGCCAGAAAGAAATTTCCGTTCCTTTCAATCACTTCAATGCTTTGAAAACCTTTTGCAGGCTTGGAACCAATCTTGGTCTCGCTATTAAAAATGGCGAGATGAGTGGGACTTTGCGGATAACTCATCATCTTATGAAACTCGAAGGTCGTTTTGTACTTACGCAATTCGTAAAGAGATAGATTCTGCGTCTCAAACCATTTCTGGAAATCGGATTTGTAATATTCTGGATGCTTGGAACTTTGATAGCATTGCTTTGAAGCCGGCTCCATCAAAGCCACCAAAGCAGACTCGTTTTTGGCTTGAATCGCCTGAGTATAAGCCGCAAGAAACTTCGAAGCCTCTGCCGTCGGCACAACTTTTTCGCTTCCATCCACAAGCTTCTTATCAATCGCCAAAGAAGTCCGTACGAAAAAAAGACCACCCAACAGCATCATTATAGAAAATATTATTCCGCGCATCCCCCAAGCTTACAGATTCCAAAAGTGTCCGTGTATTTTTTCGGCGCTCGCTGCGTCGAAAGGCCGTCGTATCAAAGCAAAGACTTTTGGTTGGCTCGTGGAACTGCAAATTCGAAACATTGGGAGCTAAATTGAGTGCTCATCATAGTTAAGCTAACTATATGATATAATTATACTTTAATAGAACAACTTGACAGAATTTAAGGTCTTCCCAGAATAAAAATACAAAGCTCGTACAAATCACTGTTTTCAATTCGATCCATGATGAAAGGAGGATCTCGACATGAAACAGATGACGGAACACAAGCTCTTGCTGAAACGATTTTGCCGTAAGGTCTCGCAAAATATCTTAATGACCCTAGGAACGATGTCCCTGCTCGTGGTGGTGACTGGGCTGAGCGCCAATCTGCCGCGATCGAATGCTTGGACTTTTGTCCAGCCGTCCCCGATTTCTAAAAAGTCTGCGCATCTTTATCAGTGCATGGATAACGAATCCTCGTTGCGGTATTTGAAATCGATTTTGGATTTTAGATCCAACGATGTTTTAGACTGCGATCATCCGCAAGAAGCCCATGCTGAAAACGAAGCTGCGGAAAATCACGGCTGAAAATTTTCAAATCCGACAACTTGACAGAAAAAACAGAATGCAAAATTTAAAGCTATCAAAGGAAAAAAGCTCAACCCAAAACCTAAAAGGAGGTTTGAAATGAGAATAGTAACTCCCTACTGGACAACCCGAAGTCTTACTTCGGATCTCTGGAATGAAATGAGTCAGGAAATGGAACACTGGCTACAGTCGGAAACCAAGCCGGCCTACGACGAGCGTCAGTTTGCTCCGCCGGCCGAAATTCTCGAGTCCGATGAGCATTTCATGATGACCATGGATCTGCCCGGCATGAGCAAGGAAGATATTAAGATCGAAGTTCAAGACAAGAACCTGGTTGTGTCCGGCGAGCGCAAACGCTCGGTGGATGCCGAAGGTAAATACCGTTTTCAGCGCTACGAAAAGTCTTATGGATTTTTCAAACGCAGCTTCGTGCTCCCGGCGTCGGTGCAAACCGATCGCATCGAGGCTCGTTACGAAAATGGTGTGCTGGAATTGTATCTGCCGAAAGCGGCATCGGCGCAACCACGCAAGATCGAAATTCGCAAAGACAATGGCGGATTTTTCGATCGCTTGCTGGGACAGAAAAAATCCAATCCCGAAATCAAAGATGTTTCGGGAAATACCAGCAAAGTTTCGTAATCCAAGAACAAAGTTTTTGGCCAAAACCGCGGGGACCGCCTCGCGGTTTTTTATTAAAATTTTTCGCGAGATATCTTATTTGGTCATTCCAAGCTTGGCCGCTTTTGCTTCCATCCGGCTCACTTCTTTTTGAATTTCGTCAGCGCGTTTGAGATTCCAATCTAAAATCGATGCAATAGCCTGCTGAACCTGTTCGCTGCTGGCTTTTTTGAAATCGATCATGCTTTCCAGACTGATCCGAACTTGGCGGTACGGAGTGAAGTCTGGTAAAGCGAAAACAGTTTCCGCAAAATCTTCTTCGTGCGCTGACCTTTTGTGATCAATGTTTGCTTTTTCAAGATGGTGACGAAGGAACTGACACGTCTCGGTCGTGCTTTGCAAAATCGTCTTTAAGGTTGCGAGCTTCTCCTTGATCTTGCTTTTTCTGACGAACTGAATGTAAGCCACTCGATTGGCCGTTCGCTTTTGTAAAAGCTTCTGATCTATCTTTTGATTCAATTGCTCATTCAGTAAAAGACGCAATTCTCGGATATGCGTTTCCAATTCGTCCATCCACACGTAATCCGCATACGGCTTGCCACCGGCCTCTTCAGGATTGCTCAGTTCGATACGGGCCAACGTCATCAACCCTCTTTTGATCTTGCCCGTTTCAAAGTAATGCTGGATCTCGTGTCGGAGCGTATAGCCCCATCCCAGCCGACTGGAAAAAACATCCGATCCAAAGGTCAGAACATCTCCATCGACAGTTAAATTTCCGCGCGAGCCACGGTGATTTTTCTGATAAAGGGGATCATAGACGAAGCTCAGAGGGAACTGGTGATAATCCGGATCGGTTTCGACTCCAAAAATCATTCGCGAAAATTCATCTCCCAACAACGAGCCGTGGAGGCGATAAGTCTGGTACGTCATGGTGTAAGCGTCTCGATCACGCAAGTCCCTGAATCGAATTTTCTCCTTCACCGGTTCAAACGCAATTCCCGCGGCGGCAAAGTAATTTTCCGAAAGTGCCATCAATTTCTGAACCTGCTTTTTAATTTGTTTCGAATCGGCGGCACGTGCTTTTTTCAACGGCGTGAGAAATTCTTTGGTCTGACTGGTCAGCTCGTTGATTTCGTCATTCGTGTCCGAATAAGAAGAAAGCGGGGAATAAATCTTTTCGCAACGAAGCGCCGCGAATGTCTGCAAATTAACCAGCAAGACGAAAAACGCCGACAGCAGGGGAAAAGCAAATGCCTTGTGCAACTTGGACCGCATACCCAAGTCAATTTGCAATGCCCGTTCCGCAACTCATCTCATTGAACAAGCAACCTGTGTCTCATTCTGAGACAAGCTGCATTCTGGCGGGAGACTATCTTTCAAATGTTAAAAGCTGGGTGTGCTGAATTTCTGGAAGTGCCAATGAATTTGGAATCTGCTTTAAGATCGGGCTTTTTGTTTCTTCATCGATTTTGTATTCAATAAAGTATTCTTTACCAGCTTCGACATGCAATTTGAATTTTAAGCGCGGTCTGGTTACGAGATCGACTCCGAAGATTGGTTTATAGAATGAAACTTCGACTTCACCCGGAGTGACATATTCATAATAATACCCACCGAATTTTAAATTTCCGATTTTTTTTGAATTGACAAAGACAACCGGATTTTCCTCACTCCGCCCGGCAATTCCGTTTTCAGCTCGGTAGAAGTAAATCGTTGCTTGATCAGGAGAAAGCGTTTGTGGCTTAAAAAAATTTGCTTTCTTAGGATAAGCACAGGATGCCAGTAAAAAAATCAGCGCAAGAAAATGTATTCGTGTTGTTTTCATTCCCCAGATCTTATCGACACCGCCGCTTTAAAGAAATCAGAATTTGATCTTCATAAACTTGGTCGGAATGCCATAATTTTCGTGTCTCGTCCTGAGACAGACAAGTAACGACGTTTCACCATGAGACGGGATGACTCTAAAAATCAAACAGACCGCCTTTGGTCCTGCATTTTGCAATATCAAATCATCAAGCAAAGCCTTGGGTTTAATAAGCTTTCTAGGCTTTCGAACTGGACAGATGTCTAAGATTTTCATGACAGGCGCGCCGGGTGGACATTGGGACTGTCTAAACCTTGTCGGGTCTAGGCTTTATGTCCTGAAACCCTTAGGGTTTTTCCAAATTGAGCCGATATAGAGATGGATAAGGTGAGAACCTTACGCAACCAAATGAAGGGGGATCTACATGAAAAAGTTGAAGAACTTCGCGAAAAATTTATTGCAGGACGAAAGCGGTCAGGGAACTGCCGAGTACGTTTTGTTGATCGCGATCGTTGTTGGTGCGCTGGTGATTTTTGGACCGGCATTGAAGCAAAAGCTGACCGACAAATGGCAAACCATTTCGGGTCAGATGGATCAAATCCAGTAATCGGAAAGAAGTCACATGACCGTTGAATACATACTGCTCTTAGCAATGTTTGTTTTCTTGGTCATGGGCGCTCTCGTGAGCAGCCCTCAGCGGTCCTTTGACAATGCGGGACCCAAACTGGGGGCACGAGTCGAGAAACATCTAACAACGGGAGACGGATTCGGTTCCAAAAAAGGTTCCGGAACAGCTCCCCTGCAGTGGGAATAGAATGTTGAGTGGAACGATGATGCAAACAGGATTGGCGCTGCTGTTGCTCCTTGCCGGAGTGGCTGACGATCTTCGTTCGCGCAAAGTTCACAACCTGCTGACGCTGCTTGGATTTGTTTTGGGTCTGGGATGCGTGATCGCAATTCAGGGTCTTTCGGGATTCATGATTGCTGGTCTGTCGCTCTTGACCGCCATCGTGGCCGTTTTGCCTTTGTACATGATGAAAGCCATCGGCGGCGGCGACGTGAAATTGTTTTTAGCCGTATCGGTTCTTATGAACTGGCAACAGGTGCTGATTGCTTTGTTGGGATCGTTGATTTGGGGATCGCTACTGGGAATTTTTCAAGTGGTGTTGAAAGGCGAAGGGAAAGCATTCTTGCACAACCTGTTTGCCGTCTTCAACCGCGCGAAACTGCCCGAGAAGAAAACCCACAAGGTTCCGTTTACGATCGCGTTGTTGTTCGGATTTTTGACCAGCTTTGTGTGGACGGGGGTTCTATGAGCTCGCGCCTGAAAAACCAAAGTGGTCAGTTGCTGGTCGAAATGATTCTGCTGATGGCGATTGGTGTCGGTATCTCGATGATGATCACCAATTACCTGCGCGACAATCAGTTCGCACAAAATTTAGTTGCAAGACCCTGGGCGACCCTCTCGGGGATGATTGAATGTGGAACATGGGACGGATGTAAGCCAGGGTACCATCCAGGTTCGTCGAATCGAATCTTGTCCTTTAAACCGCCAGAGTGAGCGAGACGTGAAGATGGGAAACCAACAAGGTTTTGTCACAACCGAATTTCTGATCGCGATCATCATCGCGTTCGGACTGACGATTCTGACGTTCTCGATGACGATCACGTTATCGGTCGTCGAGGTCGCGCAGTACGTTGTGTTCTCGTCATCGCGGGCACACGCCGCCGCCAATTACGACATCGCCGCACAGAAAAAAGCGGCGCAAACGAAGTTCGGCCAATTGCTCGGCAGTCCCGCCTTGGCTCCGCTTTTCGCCAATGGTTGGTTTGAGATCTCAAAACCCGCCGAGCTGGAAATTCGCTCGGGCAACGGTGAAAACTTTGAAAGAGAATACGGTGGCTCAGAGCCACGTAAAAATCTTCAGGGCGTTCGCGCCACTTTCAAAGCCAAAATTCTGGAAATGCGTTTGCCGTTAATCGGCAATGTCACCCCTGAAGACGACAGCTTTTCGACCCGGCTGAACGCCGTGCTGATTCGCGAAGTCAGTCAAAAAGAATGTCAGGATTATATGGAAAAGCGGGCGGCCGAAATGTGGACCTTTGATGGCGCCAATCGCTTTTCAAAATTCAAAAAGAGCGGCGATATCCCAACACCGTGGGAGGACAACGGATGTTGAGCAATTCTCGCGGTAACGCCATCATTGAAATCGTCCCGATCCTGGCGATCTTTATCTTGATCATCAATTTTTCACTGGGATTTTTTGGCTTGATCCATTCGGGAATCATGAATTCGATCGGCGCGCGCAATTACGCCTTCGAAACATTTCGCAATCGGGCTGATCTCACCTATCTGCGGGACACCGCCGGCAGTGATGCCTCTTTTACCTATACGAAATCGCAGCAGCGCTTTCACGTGATCAAAAATGAAACCGCTCCGGTGGGCGGTGATAAATTTTATGCCACTCGCCGACCGATTAAATTTTCAGATATTCATGAAGTGGCGGATGAAAAGAACAACTTGCAGGAACGAAACAAAGATAAGGGCATTGTCGAAGGACGACGAGCATCGGAAATGGGCATCGAAGAAGGTGTCAATCCGGTGTGGGTGCGAAGCGCATACGGAATGTGCTTGGTCGCCACGTGTGGGGATTGATGCCATGGAGAAGCAACGATGAATAACGAATCAAGAACACTTTGGATATCCCTCGGGGCCGGATTGTTTGCGGCGTTTTTGCTTTACTCATACTCGCAAGAAAAAAAGGCCGAGTACGACAAGGCTTACGGCGCCATGAAAAACGTTGTGGTTGCCAAGGTGAACATCGCGGAAATGGCCACGATTGATGACACCATGTTGGAAGTTCGTGAACGGCCAACGGATTTTGTCGAACCCGGAGCTTTGCAAGATCCCGAACAAGCGGTCGGCCAGATTGCCGGTAAGGCGATCAAAAAAGGTGAGCAGCTTTTGGATAGCAAACTTTTATTACCAGGACCCGAGACCGGAATCTCGTTACAAGTCGCACCCAGCAAGCGTGCGGTGACATTGCCGGTGGATGAAATCCGGGGCGTTGCCAAATTGATTCGACCAGGCGATCGCGTTGATATTTACGCCGCCATCGATACCGGTAAGGGCATGACGCAAAAACGTGAAGTCAGCATGATCATGCAAGACGTGGTCATCCTGGCGACCGGTGTGAATGTCGTGAATAACATTCCGCGCTCGGTTGAAGCCGATAGCTCTGGAAAAAATCAGGTCGTGACTCCACTTTCAAGCGACACAAAATACAATTCGTTGACGATCGAAGCCACGCCGAAAGAAGCGCAGGATTTGATTTATATTATTTCAACCGCACCGGCGAACATCTTCTTCACTTTGCGCAATCCGAACGATCGCGCCGTTCCGCCGCGTTTACCAAGCTCGACTTCAGACTCTGTAACCGGTCGGCCCAGCGCCAGCCTGGATTTGGCCGGGGGGTCAGCTCCAGTTTCGCCTGCGCCACCAGTCGTGATTCCGTCGGCGCAACCGCTGCAGCAACGACCGGTGATTCCGACGACTTTGCCGAAGAAAAAAGGTTCGTACCGAGATTTTTAGATTTTAGAATTTTTGGGTTTTAGGTTCAAAGGGGGAATGACATGAAATCATTAAATCGAACAGTTCCATTGCTGATGGTTCTGCTTCTCTCTTTCGTCATCGCCCGACCCGGCTTCGCGCAAGAAGAGGATGAACAAGTCGCCCCCAAACGACCGCGTAAATTTTTAAGTCTGACCCTGGGTCTCGAGACCGATGAAAAGCTTCCACCGGTGCCGAAACCATTCAAATCCGGTGGTGACTGTAAAAAGCTGGGCATCGCCGAGGTGCTTTACGCCGAAGACATCGCCTCTTTGCGTTTCACTCCACGACGTGAAGGTCTTTGTACTTTCACCATCAAGGAAATGAAGACCGGTAAAATCGTTGCCGAATACCGCATCGAAGTCCGCAAATCCAAATTGGATGCCGTCGTCCGCGAAATGCAATCTCTCTTGGGTGATATCGAAGGCATCAACATCAAGATCGTCAATAACAAGGTCGTCGTCGACGGACAAATTCTTTTACCACGCGACATGAACCGCATTTACAATGTCGTCAGCCAGTTCGGGGATCAAGCCTCTTCATTGGTGACCTTGTCACCACTGGCGCAAAAGAAGATTGCCGAATTCATCGCACGTGATATCAACAATCCAGAAATCGAAGTTCGCGCCGTGAATGACAAATTCATCCTTCAAGGTGTCGCCAACAGCGAAGACGAAAAGACCCGTGCGGAAATCATCGCGAAGACCTACGTTCCCGCTTTGATCGTCGAAAAAGCCGAAATGGACGGCGCGGTCAAACGACCGAAAGCCGCCAATGACGGCGTGATCAACTTGATCACGGTGAAAGCTTCGGCTCCACCGCCGCCGGGAAAGATTGTTCAGTTGGTCGTGCATTATGTTGAGCTTAAGAAAGACTACGGAAAAAACTTTCGCTTTCAATTCACTCCAGAAATCAGCGATGGCTCGGGCGTCACGATCCAAAGTGGTAGCAATACCAGTGGTGGTGTCGGCACCCAGATCATGGCGACGATCAGCAACCTGATTCCGAAATTGAACTGGGCCAAAACCCACGGACACGCGCGCGTTCTGGAAAGCACCACCATGATCGTGCAGGACGGAAAAACCGGAACCATCAATGCATATTCCGATGTTCCTTACACGATCTCGACAGACAAAGGTGTTTCGACGGCGTTTAAACCGGTCGGTATCGCGTCGAAAATCACGCCGATCATTTTGGGTGAGCGTTCGGATTCGATCAGCATGGACGTCAGTTTTAAAATCGACGCACTTTTGGGTCAAACGACGGCGGGTCCATTGACCAGCACGAATTCGATCGAGACCGCGATCGTCGTGCGCAGCGGACAAAGTGCGGCCATCGGGGGATTGATCAAGAGCCGAACGGCGACGGGTTACAACAATCCACCCGAAGGCGTGAAGAACCCCATCATCAGCTTGTATGCCTCTCGTGACTTTCAACGCAACCAAAGCCAGTTCGTGGTGTTTGTGACTCCGATCATCAAATCGTCGGCGTCATCGGGAGCCGAGAAAATCAAAAAGAAATTTCGTCTTGCAGAATAGGTGATTCATGGTTGTCGGGCCTCAATGTCATTTGATCGCAGTTGTCGGCGGAAAAGGTGGAGTCGGTAAATCCGTCTTCGCCGCCAATTTTGCCGCGGCCCTCATGCTCGAGCTTCGTGCGCCCGTCTTATTGATGGATGCCGATGCAAAATCCTGTGGTGATCAAAACATCATTCTCGGCGTTCGCCCGAACAAAACCATCAGCGAGGTCGCCCAGTTTCAAGGTTCTCTGAATCCACAGGCTCTTCCACAGCTTTTGACCATGCATCCCTCGGGCTTGGCTTACCTGCCTGCCGTGCGCGGGCCGGAAGAAACCCTGAATGTAAATATCGAGCTTTTTTTAAAGCAGCTTGAGTTCCTGTCTCGCCAGTATAAATTTATCGTGGCCGATCTCGGAAATGAGCTTAAGGATTTTCAAATGGCGTTGCTTCGCGAAGCCACCGCCATCACCATCGTCACGGTTCCCGAAGTTCTCGTGATCAATCAAACTCAGCGTTTGATACAAGAACTTTTGACCGCGACCTACCCAATGGAAATGTTTCAGCTGGTTTTAAATCGCGCCAGTCAAAGCGGCATGAATCCGCAAACCATCTCGCAAGCCCTGCGCTTACCGGTGATGGGCATGATCCCGCAAGACGACATCACCACGCTGGGCGCTCTGCAAAGAGGCCAACCATTCGTCATCGCGCAAAACAAAGCCCCGATCTCGGCGGCTTATCACGATATCGTTCGTCGCTTGACGGGCGGTCCGCTGCAAAAACTGAAAAGCCTTTCGCGACCGCAGGCACCTGTCCCGACGGGTGCTGCCAGCACACCAGGTGCCGCACCAGATTCGGGTCATGGCAGCACGGATGTTCGCACCGCTTTGAAAATGCGCGTGCACAATGAGCTGATCAAAGCGATGGACCTTAAAAAAGGCATCACCGAAACAAATAATGATCCCGTGAAAGAAGCGGCCCTTCGGCAAAAGACTTTGCAAAGCATCACCCAGATCGTGGACCGCGAATCACCGGGCATGCAAAGAGAAGATCGCTCGAAAGTGATCAAAGAAGTTTTGGAAGAAGCCTTGGGCTTAGGGCCATTGGAAGATCTCTTGGCCGAACCATCCGTCACCGAGATCATGGTTAATGGTTACAAAAAAATCTTCGTCGAAAAAGCGGGCAAGGTTCAGCTCAGTCCCGTGACCTTCACTTCGAATCTGCACCTGCGAAATGTGATCGAGCGAATCGTGACCCCATTGGGTCGACGTATCGACGAGAAGACCCCGTACGTCGATGCGCGATTGAAAGACGGCAGCCGGGTGAACGCCGTGATCGAACCGCTGGCGATCGATGGACCGGCCTTGACCATTCGTAAATTTAAAAAAGGTGGTATCACCGCCGAAAAATACATGGAATACGGATCGATGACGAAGCCGATGATCGACTTCATTCGGATCTGTGTCGAAAACGGCTTGAACATCGTGATCTCGGGCGGTACCGGATCCGGTAAAACAAGTTTGCTCAATATGATGTCCGGCTTTATCCCTTCGAACGAACGAATCGTGACCGTCGAGGACGCGGCCGAATTGCAAATGCAGCAAGAGCACGTCGTGCGCTTGGAAACCCGACCCGCCAATATGGAAGGGACCGGAGCCATCACCATCCGCGATCTCGTCAAGAACGCGCTTCGTATGCGTCCGGATCGCATCGTCGTCGGGGAAACCCGTGATGGCGCCGCTTTGGACATGTTGCAGGCCATGAACACTGGTCACGACGGATCGATGACGACCACGCATGCGAATTCACCCCGAGAATGCATTGGTCGTTTGGAAACACTGTGCATGATGGCCGGTATGGATCTTCCCGTGCGCGCGATTCGCGAGCAGGTCTCCTCTGCCGTTCACTTGATCGTGCAGATCTCCCGTCTGTCCGACGGCAGTCGCCGCATCACCAGCATCACCGAAGTCTGCGGCATGCAGGGTGACACCGTGACCTTGCAAGAAATTTTCCGCTTCAAAGAAACAGGCTTCGATAAAAATCGCCGTATCCTGGGACAGTTCCAGGCAATGGGCATGATTCCAACCTTCATCGAAAAGTTAGAACAAAAAGGTGTCGTCATTCCGCGCGAAATTTTCAGCAACGAACCTCGCCCCGCGAATCCGGCCGCAAAGCCAAGTCCATCCATCGCTTTAAACCCGATGCCTGGCCTTAAAAAAACCGGAACGACCGGGGGTAAAACATGAAGTCTTTGCTCACCAACAACTGGATCATGATCGGCGTCGTTTCGTTCTGCGTGTTTCTCGTCGTTTACATGTGGGCCGACCGCACGATGAATTACCTGCAGAGCAAAAGCCTCGGCAGTCGCGCCGAAGTGCTGAGACTTTTAGATTTAATGTTCGTCGAGGTTGATTCGAAACGTGTGACCATCTTGATGTTGTTGCTCAGTTTCGGATTGGGCTCGGTCGTCTTCTTGGCCCTCTTACCGAATGTCGTCGGCGGCTTGATCGTCGGCGCCATGGTCACCGTTGCCGGTTGGACATTGCCGTTGGCGCTCACCCGCATGATGTACGATCGTCGCTGCAATCGGTTCGTCGAGCAAATGGTCGACGGCCTCACGATCATGGCCAATGGCGTGAAGAGCGGTCTCTCGGTCACGCAGTCCATGGAGCGTGTCGTGGAAAATCTCGCGAACCCCATCAGCCAAGAGTTTTCATTGGTGCTGTCACAGATCCGCCTGGGTCGCAGCGTAGAAGAGGCCTTGATTGAAATGGGCGAGCGCATTCCTAGACCTGACGTGCAAATGTTTGTGACCTCGATCAACATCCTGAAAGAGACCGGCGGTAACCTGGCCGAAACATTCTCGACCATCTGCCTGACCATTCGTGAACGACAAAAGATCGAGAAGAAAATTCAGGCCATGACGGCGCAGGGGCTTATGCAGGGGATTATCATTACTTTGGTCCCGATCGCGCTTTTGCTTTTATTTTCATTCGTGAATCCCGGATACATCAAGCCGCTGTTCAACACCACCTTTGGTCTGATCCTGCTGTTCTTGATGTTCGGCCTGCAAATTATCGGTGGCGTAACCATCCGAAAAATAGTTAAAATCAAAGTATAACTAGGGGTTCTGGATGACCCCTCTCATCTCGAGGTTCATGGATGAAAAAACTGGCTCTCCTCCTTGTTGCCGTGTTGGCATCGCCTGCGTATGCGATTGTCGACATGAAAAATGCAAACTTTGCGAACTCGTGGCTAGATCTTGAAGTCCCGGGATCTGGTTATGATTTAAAAATCAACCGCACTTACAACAGTAAATCTTTGTTCGACGGAATCTTCGGATTCGGCTGGTGTTCGGATTTCGAAACGACACTGCAACTGACCGCCGAAGGAAACATCAAGCTGACCGAGTGCGGAGCGGGACAAGAGGTCTTCTTCACCCCTCGCGAATTCGGAAAAAAAGAAATCGATAAAACCGTCGCGCAAATCATCGCCAAGGTCCGCGCCGCCAAGAAGCCGGATGAAAAAACGATCAAGAAGTTGACCGAAGATTTGATCAGCGACCATGACTTGCGATCGAAATTCGCGTTCGCTTACAAAGTGGCGTTGCCGATCAAAGAAGGAACCCAGTTTTTCGCCAACGGCCGCGAAGTCGAGAACATGATTTTCGCCAAAGGTGTCTACACGCGAAATCTTCCGGACGGCTCTTACATGCGTTTCGATAAAGACGGCCGCATGACCCACATGTACGATAAGAACGGAAACTACCTGAAGCTCGATTATGAAGGCGGCAATCTCAAAGAGATCGTCGACAACAACGGTCGCAAGCTGACTTTCAAGTTCTACACCAATCACAAAGTCAAATCGATCACCGGCCCCGGCAACATGACGTCCGAATACAAATTCACGAATTTGAACGATCTGAGCTCGGCGAAAACGGCTTTCCCGAACACGACCTATACATATGAATATGACGATGTTCACAACATGGTGAAGGCGAACTATCCGAAGGATGCCAACTATCCAACCGAGACTTCCATCACGCTGACCTACGATAAAAAGAATGACTGGGTCACCAGCTTCGTCGACCGCGAAAAGTGCAAAGAGGATTACAAGTACGAATTCGACGAAAAAGATCCGAAGATGCACTATTGGTCTTCGGTGAAAAAAGTCTGCGGCAAAGAAGTGGTCAATAACTCGAAACACGAATTCTGGTACGCCGAACGAAAAGACGGCCAGACTTTCTTGTCTCGCGTCGCTTCGACGGTGAATGACAATATCACCGATATCACTTATCACGAGATTTACGGGAAACCGATCTCGATCCGCCGAAACAACGAGCGTTTCAATTACGACTATTATCCAAATGGACAAGTGAAACTGAAGAGCAGCGACACCGCCAAATTGGCTTTCGAGTATGACCCAAAATCCGCGAAGGTCAGTCAGGTCACCAGCACCTACATGAACGAAAAAGGCAAAGTGACCCTGACCAAGAAAGCTGATTTCAAGTACGATCCAAAGGGAAATCTGGTGTTCGCGCAGAACTCTGACGGCCAGAAAGTCACCATGACTTACGATCAACGCGGACGCATCGCCACGATCACCGATCAGGCGAAGAAGGTCGTCAAGATCGAATACGAAGAGCGTTTCGGCAAACCATCGGTCGTCACTCGTCCGGGATTGGGCACCATCAAGGTCAGCTACAAACCCAGCGGTGAAATCGACAAGGTCAATAGCGCCGAAGGACCTACGGTCGCGATGCAAGTTGCTAGCACCTTCAATAATTTGTTAGACGTGATCGCTCCGGCAACAGCCGAAGTGTTTCAATAAGGAGATGACATGAAAAAATTAATCGGAATGACTTTGACGATTCTCCTGGGAGCTTCATCGATGGCTTTGGCCCTGACCAATGTCACGCAGGCAACATCCGTTGCAGAGGGCATTGTTGCGGCGTCAGCACCCGTCAATGCAGGTAAGCCTTGTGATTGTCAGACAGATGCAGACGGAACCAATCGCGACGGCACCGCGCGGAACGGATTGATGGAAGTCACCGAAAACGTCCGTAAGGAAGCCGAGTTCAGAGCGTTGACGACCGCCGAAGGCGCCGCTCTGGTTCCTAAGGGCACCGCGCCCGCGACAGGGGCTGAGTAGGCCGTATTTGGCTTCTCGCCTGTCAAACTATCAGTCAATCTCAGAATGAAACAACCTTCTAAGCCCTCGAAAAGAGGGCTTTTTTTACTCTTTCCACATTTCTCATCTTGGCACGTGGTTCGCTATACATCTCTGTAGATAGAAAGGTCTATCGAAGGAGACTGTATGAAAAATCTGATTTTGGTCGGACTTGTTGCGCTTGTTTCATGGCAGGCAATGGCCAGCGAATGCCCTCTTCGTGCAGCAGCGAAATTGGCCGCAGCACAAAACTATGACAATCTCTTAGTGAAAAGCACGGCCAGCACTTCTGTCCAAGCACCGGTGTATGTGAAACCGGGTGCTCAAGGTGCCGGCACGGACAGCATCAGACGCTAGCTTTATTTGTCTTCATGCTCGTTTTGATATTTTTGGCTGCGCTTGAAATCAAAATTCAAGCGCCCGGCTTTTTGCGTGCCGCTGTCGTGACCGAACGTTTCGCCCACAAAGTTCTTCGTGGCTTGGGCCGCGTTTCGGATCGCTAAGACTGCGCCCGAAGATGCTCCATGCACGTAATTCGAAACGCTCGAAGTCTGGATCCACTGATGCAGAGATTCTTCCATGCTGGTGTTTCCAATTTTGATCTGCAAGCAAACCATCAACACCACGGTTACGATCAACGATTTCAGCACGAACATCACTTCAGGCATGTCGAGATCCTCTTCTTTGAGATTCGATTTGTTGAAACACTAATTTTAAACTTTGTCGCGTAAATGGCTTTCGCAGAAATGCTTGGCAGCCGATATCCTGCGCTCGTTGCAAAGTGATCTCATCATCCATGCTCGAGCACGCGATGATCATGATGTCCGGTAAGATCTCCAGAATTTTCTGAGTCGCCTCGATGCCGTTATACCGGGGCATCACGAGATCCATCAGAATAACATCAGGTTTGAAAAGCGTAGCCAATTCGATGACCTGCTCCCCGTGAACGGCCTCGCCGACGACGACGTGACCCATGGCCTCGCAAGCCTGAGTTAGGAGATCACGAATAAAGCCAGCATCGTCTGCAATTAGAATTCGAAGTGCCATGCTCTTATTTTATTCGATACTGCCGCTTTGAATCCATGCTTCGAGAGTCGAGCCCGACTTCAGACCGGCCTATTGACCCCAGCGATAGCCCAAAGAAAAGATCACGAAGGTGTTTTCCACCGAAACGCCCTTCGGCGCCACACCCCGTTCGGGATCCGTGATGTTGGCTTGACCATTGAATTGATTTTTTTCGAATGACGAAGTCAGGTTCCAGACGATTTGATTTTGTCGGGCCAGCTTGAATTCGCCACCGACCATCAGATCCACGCGCGTTGATTCGCCCGTTTGTCCGGAAGATAAATCGACACCGGTGCCGATCTCCGAATGCTGAACCCGCGGAATCAGCTTTCCGCCAAACACCCAAGAATAAGAGGGAGCAACCGGAATCCTGGTCAGCAAGTGCAGACCAATCCCGGACGAGCGCAAATTCACCCGGTGCGTGTCATCTCCGGGAACGGTGAACTTGTATTCGGACATGTGAATTCCAAATTGCAAAGAATTGGCTTTGCGGGACATGCCGAAAAATTTGCGAATATCAAAACCAAGCTCCGTCCACTCTTGCACGGCCGAAATCCGCGATCCGACGCCGCCATCACTCACGACGTCCGAACCCATCGATGTGGTGTAATCGCCGTACAGTCCCATAAATGGTGTCAGCCAGAAGCTCGCACCCAAAGAAATTTTCGGCGAAAAAGTATTATAATTTCGGAACGAGTAATTGGACTTTGACTGATTCGAAATCAAGCCGGGCATGATGTTCACTTCAATGCGATTGATGCGGATGTCATCGGGATGCACTTGCTCTTTGTAGGCCTCGACCTCTTGCGAACCATTTCCCATCACGAGATCACGAACCTGATCGGTGACCGAAGGCTCGACCGGTGCCGGCACATCGACCGCGACCGAGGTCTCGCTTTCCCCTTTATCCACAGGTTTTGCCACAACCGGTTTTTCCGGCGCTGGCTGTGAAAACAAAATTTTCGACATTTCAGATTCGGGCTTCGCGACCGTTTTCAAAGTTGAAGTCGTTGAGGATGTGGTTGTCGTCGTCGTGGTTGAAGACGTCGTTGGCGGCACCACCACCAAAGTGTTCTTTCCCATATCTTTATCGAGACTGACTTCGGATCCGGATACTTTTTTACCCGGAAGAGACTTCACCTTCTTCAACTTGATCGTCATCTCGTCCGCCGAAGCTGGACTTTGGGCGTTCTTTTTCACTTTGTAACGACCCGATTCCAGCCCCGATGTCTCGGGCGGTTGCGCCGACGGTTTCAACAGAAGCTCGGATGAGAGATCCATTTGGGCCGATGCCATTTGAGTTGTGAGAATGAAGCCAGCTGCAAGAATGAAAAATCGCATGATCTGTTTTTCGGAGAAAAACCTCTCTAGCTTGAAGAGAATTTGACCCCTCATTGCGCTATGATCATAATGAATGAATATGATGCAAAAAATGCGACGAACATCCATTGCCGTTATTTTATTTTTCTTCTCTTCACTGACCTACGGCCAGAAGACAATTTTGAAAAATTCCGTCGACGATTCGCTGTCCATCAAGCACGTCACGGTCGCGCCCCTGCTGGATAACGTTTCGCAAATTTACGCCAAGCCACTGACGCAGCAACTGCGAAACATCGTCGATAACGATCGACAATGGAACCTTCGCACTTTTCCGGATTCGATTCAGTCTACGCCCGAGGATTTCGAAGATAAACCCGAAGCCGTGAAAGCGGCCTTGTCGAAAGCGAGCGCCGACGCTTTGTTGAGCGGCCGCCTGACCAAGGGACCTAAAGGGATTTCCATTCGCTTGAATCTTTTTCTGGCAAAAGATGGATTGCTGCTATCACAAGAAAGCCTGCAAGATTATAGCGGCTTTGAAATTTCCGATCTTCGCAACCAGATGGAGCTTTTGTACCGTCAGCTGAAATCGCATCTGCCTTATGCCGGCACGATCCTGAGCCGAAAGAACAATCAGGTCACCGTCAATCTGGGAACGCAACAAGGTGTTCAAGACGGCAAGGAACTGTCGGTGATCCAAATCATCAAGGTCAACCGCCATCCGCGCTTTAAATTCATCGTCAGCGCCGAAAAAGAAATCATCGGTCGCATCCACATCGATAAAGCGGATGAATCGTTAAGCTTCGGTACATTGGTGTTGGAGCGCTCAGAAAATGTGATTCAACCAGGAATGAAAGTCGAACCCATCGACTTTGTCGTTTACACCGCTCCCCCGCGCGGCGCCGACGGAAAGCTGGTGCCAGAGCTGGCCGGTCGGCCTGATAGCCAAGTGTCCTTGGGTGAAAACCCAACCGAATGGGTGCCGAAAGAAGCACCAAGCCTTGGCAAATTTGCTTTCATGTTGGGTCTTGGAAATTACTCGATCAACAACACTTTGAATTCGCACGGTGCCGTGAATGCGGGGCAAACCCCGACACCTTCACTGCATCTGGAAGGCGAGCTTTGGTTGACGACAACTTGGTTTTTGGATTTGGCCCTGAGGCAATATTTGCTGAGCCTTTCCAATGACTATGCGGGATCCAGTCCCGGTCGCGTGAATGTCTCTTCGACGCAAACATCGTTGCAACTGGGATATAACTTTTTGCTGACGGAAAATTTCTTCGGACCCAAATTTCAATTTCTGGGCGGCTATTCTAAATTTGCTTCGACGGTCGATACCTCTTCTCCGACCGCTTACACGTCGCTCAGTTTTAGCGGACTTGCGGTGGGCATTGCCGGCTCGTTACCCGTCAGCGAAGAGCTTCCACTGACATTGGGAACAAAATTTCTGTACTATCTCAACACCAGCGTCGACGAATCACCGGTGACCTCGGGCTCATCGGCTTCGGGTCAGATCACCAGCTTTTCGCTCTTCGGAACTTATCGTTGGACCGAGCACATGAATCTGCGCGCGGATCTTTTGTACGACCTCTTCAGTGCAAAATTCTCGGGCACTGGCACCCGCTCGCCAAGTGCATCTTCCGCCAGCCACACGCTGACGACACTGACGGGTGGAATTGAATATCTTTTTTAGAAAATAAGGATCAATTAAAATCGCGCCGTTGAATTCAACTTTTCAGCGGCATCATTGAGAAAGTCGGTTTCCAGCGCGGGGTTCACCCAAACGCCTTTCTGTCGACAGCCAACAGAGTCCTTGGTCGGACCATGGGTCACACCCACCAGGTACGCAACCGAATTGAGATACAAAAGTGCCGGCCCACCCGAATCACCATGGCAACCGCCATAGCCTTTGGTTTGATCCGTCACCAAGTGTAGACCTTCAAAGACCGCACTGACATCGGCTTTTCGAAGCACGTCGCTTTCCACCGGGGGCTCTTCTTGCAACATTCCGTAACCCACCAACTGAACGGTGTAGTTGCGACCCATGACAATCGAATCAGCCAAGTTTTTCGGTAAAATCGTCATCGCGGAAAAACCTGGCGCGACGGTGCCGTCGATTTTGATAACGGCCAAATCATAATCATAATCCGCCGAACCATACTTGGGATGAATCACCCAGCCGACAACCGGACTGGTTTTAAATTTCTTTAAAGGATCGACAGATTTTTTTGGATTGTTTTGCGTGGCAAACGAAAAGGGCTGCATTTCGTAGCCCACTCGCAGATTGTCGTCATCGAGATTTTCCACGCAATGAGCCGAAGTGAGAATCAAATCCGGAGCAATCACGGATCCCGTGCAATTGGGAAACCACTTTTTGTTGACCGAACGCTCGATCAGACGAACGGTTTTCCAGTAGACGGGTTCGGTACTATGAACTGGAGTGCCGTGAATGATCCGCGTGGAAGCGAATCCCAGCAACAAAGGCGTCACGAGCAAAAGATGAATGATCCATTTCATGCGCCTTGTCTTATTTCATGGGTGAGTGAAAATAAAGTATTAATTCCAAATCTCACGAAGGCCTGACACTGGTGCGACTGCGTCATACTCAATCTGACCCTAGGACTCGATCTTGCTAATTTATTGATTTGCCAAACAAAGGAGGCACTTTGAAACCACTTCTCTTGATGCTCGGATTGTTAACGACCTGTTCAGTTTTTGCTGACTCATTTACAACAGTTAAAGATGGCAAAAACTATATTTGCACTGAAAGCGCACCACCTTCTCCCAATGGCGCAGCTGATTGCGTGAACGAAGCTTACCACGGACCCTTCAGTCAGGCAGAGTCCATTCGGCTCTGTACGGGAGCCCGAAACACGGATCCTGCAAAATGTGGCATCACTGCCTACCACGGACCCTTCTCAACCGAACAATCCATCCAGCTCTGCCAAGGCACGCGAACAGCCAGCGGCCCTGCCGATTGCGCGATTGCGGCTTACCACGGGCCCTTCAGCACCGAAGAAAGCATCGAGCTCTGTGCACGAAATGGCGACATGCAAACCTACCAATGTGCCAAGACAGCCTACGCTGGACCCTACAGCACCGCAGAAGCCGTTCAACTGTGCAAGTCCGCAAACCCTCTGATCCTGCGATCCTTGAAACTCATCGAACAATCCCCCGAAGTTCAGCAAAGACTGCGATTGATGAAACGATAACTAAGACATTCGAAGAAAAGGCTCTGCAAATTGATCAGAGCCTTTCATTTGATTCCAGCTTCGATCATTTACAGAACAAGCCTTCATCATAAACCCGCCAACCTTGAACGGAACGATCAACCGAAGTACTGGTACCAAAACTGAACAACAATATTTTCAAGTGATCCGAAGACTCGCCAAAAGAGAGATAGGATCCCCGCACCTCCCCAACACAAACAAAAACTCAAAACATCAACCACCCAAAAAGAAGCCTTCAGCCCCCAAATCGCCTAACACCACCAAGCCCCCAGAAACCAATCTCCCCCCAACACCCCAAGCCAAAAAAAATGAAGCTGCCTCTCCCGCCCAACTCTTCAAAGCTCCCCTAGATCTCCCCAAAAAATTTTCCCCAACCCTCGGATCTCTCAAAACTCTGGAGGGAAAACCTTCTCCAAAGGGACCTCCGCCCCCGCAGGATGTGGTACCCAAGGGCGGCGAGGCATGGATGCCGTGTCCCTTTGGAGAAGGTTTTCCCTCCAGAGTTTTGATCCAGACTGCGGGAAGGGCAAAAAAAAGCCCCGGGGGAAACCCAGGGCTTTCGGAAAGAACAAAGGAAGGGGCAGATGATTACATCATGCCGTCCATACCACCCATACCGCCCATGCCACCCATTCCTGGAGCACCAGCAGCTGGTCCATTATCTTTCTTCGGAGCTTCCGCAATCATCGTCTCAGTTGTCAGCATCAATGAAGATACGGACGCTGCGTTCTCAAGAGCGCAACGAACAACTTTAACTGGATCGATAACACCGTCTTTGATCAGATCAGTGTATTCGTCGCTGTAAGCGTTGTAACCGAAAGTGGTCGCTTTGTTTTGAAGAACGCGGTCCAAAACGATCGCGCCATCAAGACCCGCATTGCCAGCGATTTGACGAATTGGCTCTTCGCAAGCGCGACGGATGATGTTCGCACCGAATTGCTCTTCTTCGCTGAATTTCGAGTTACCTTTTTGCAATTTAGAAGAAGCACGCAACAAAGCAGTACCACCACCAGCTACGATACCTTCTTCAACAGCCGCGCGAGTTGCGTTCAAAGCATCTTCAACACGAGCTTTCTTTTCTTTCATTTCAACTTCTGAAGGCGCACCAACGTGAACGATCGCAACACCACCAGACAATTTCGCCAAACGCTCTTTCAACTTCTCTTTGTCATAGTCTGAAGTTGTTTCTTCAACTTGAGCTTTGATCTGAGCAACGCGAGATTGGATGTCCGCTTTTTTACCAGCGCCATCGATGATTGTTGTGTTGTCTTTGTCGATAACGACACGCTTCGCAACACCCAGGTCAGCCTGAGTCGCTTGCTCGAGCTTGCGGCCAACATCTTCAGAGATCACTTTTGCGTTTGTCAAAATCGCGATGTCTTCCAGCATTGATTTACGACGATCGCCGAAACCAGGAGCTTTCACGGCCGCAACTTGCAAAGTGCCACGCAATTTGTTCACAACCAAAGTCGCCAATGCTTCGCCTTCAACGTCTTCAGCGATGATCAACAAAGGACGGCCTGATTTTGCAACCGCTTCCAAAACGCCGATCATGTCTTTCATGTTCGCGATTTTTTTGTCGTAGATCAAAACGTAAGCGTTCTCAAGAACGGCTTCCATTCGCTCTGCGTTTGTCACGAAATACGGAGACAAATAACCGCGGTCGAATTGCATACCTTCAACGACAGTCACTTCAGTTTTTGCAGTTTTTGATTCTTCGATGGTGATCACGCCTTCACGGCCGACTTTATCCATCGCATCTGCCAACATCTTACCGATTTCAGAATCGTTGTTTGCAGAGATCGTTCCAACCTGAGCAACTTCAGAAGAAGCTTTGATTGGCTTCGACATCGATTTCAGTTCTTCAACAACGGCCAATACGGCTTTGTCGATTCCGCGCTTCAAAGCGGTTGGGTTGTGACCGGCAGAAACTAGTTTCACGCCTTCACGGTAAATAGCTTGAGCCAATACGGTTGCCGTCGTTGTTCCGTCACCAGCTTGATCGTTGGTTTTAGAAGCGACTTCTTTCACCATCTGTGCGCCCATGTTTTCGAATTTGTTTTCCAATTCGATTTCTTTCGCCACGGTCACGCCGTCTTTCGTGATCAAAGGTGAGCCGAAAGATTTTTCGATGACGACGTTGCGACCTTTTGGTCCCAAAGTCACTTTCACCGCGTTTGCCAAAGTGTTAACACCCTTCAGGATGCTGGCGCGAGCATGTTCAGAAAACAGAAGTTCTTTAGACATTTTTTTCTCCGTTAGCAGGCAGTCGTTTTCACAACCGGCCTATTTAGTTAATTTGATACGGGAGCTGCCTTCAGCCGACCCATTTAAATAATTTAAAAAAATCAGAATCAGTTGAAGACGCCCAGGATGTCTTCTTCGCGCATCATCAGGTATTCAGAACCTTCGAGCTTCAGTTCGGTGCCAGCGTATTTGCTGAACAGAACCTTGTCGCCAACGCGAACTTCGAGTGGCAGAGTTTTACCATCTTCAGTGATGCGGCCTTTTCCAGTCGCAACGATCTCGCCTTTTTGCGGCTTTTCTTTTGCTGTGTCCGGGATGAACAAACCACCCGCCGTTTTTTCTTCTTCAGCCATGCGACGAACCAAAATGCGGTCATGCAAAGGTCTTACACCAAGTTCACTCTTAGCCATTGTATCCTCCTCGATTTCGATGGAATTCATTAAATAAAGTAATGAAGCAAACGCCATCAATATGGAGGGGCCCTAGGGGCTGTCAAGTTCGGAAAGAAAATTTTTGAAATCTTCCGCGATCCTAAGGGGTTAGGATTGAAGAAATGCGCAATCTCCAAGCTTAAAACGAACCTATTTGGCCTGAATGGCTTGAATCGGCAATTTGGCGGGAATTGCTGCTTGAGGCGTCACCGGCTGGACAATCGAGTCGCTGGGGCTCGTGTCTAAAGTGTTAGCATAGGCTTCCATCAGCTCGGTCACTTCTTTGGTGCTCATTTTCTGAGCAGCTTGGTGGAATCGATCCGTCGCCGTTTGCTGAGAGAGGTAAAGAACAAAGTAATCTGTCACCGAGAGATCTTTGGCGACATCCACATTCCAATTCAATTGCACGATCTGCTTTTCCAGATTGTCCGTCAGCTTGCGATTGGAATCGAGCTTCGCTTTCAGCAACTGAGTGCGCACGAGATCAGCTTGCGACTGAGCGTATTGGACCTTTTCGTTTTTCCACTCTTGATAACCTTTGACCGATGACGGCGCGGTCAATGCCCAACTTTGCAAGCTGGTGATGAGAATCACAACATATAGAAAAGCCACTCTAGACATAATTTCCTTCACTTCCGAGACCGTTGAATTCGTATTTCAAGAAAAAGGCCAAGTTTATTTTTGGTGAAGATTCATTGAATCAGTTCTGAGCTCTGCAAGCCATGTCAGCATCTTAGACAGTGTCGGCTTTGGCGGGCGCCATGTAAAACGTACGTCCCGTCACGGATGGCTCTTAACCGACAAGGCTTTGATTTGCGTCCTCATTTTCGTGTGATCTTTTCAACACAAAATCAGGAGGAAAAATTGAAGAAGGAATTTCAAACGTCCGCTCTGCTGATGAGCGGTCTGCTCACGCTATTGCTCAGTGCCTGCGGTCAAAGCGCGGTCGACACGGCGGCCGTCACGGAACAAACGCAGCAGCAGCAGCAGCAAGAGTCCGATCAAAAGACCGATGATTATATTGTGGTCTTGCGAAAAAGCCCCCAGTTGGCCGCTCAGGATGCAAGCCCGGTCAGGGCCTTGGCATTGGTCAAAGCGTCGATGGTCAGCCTGGAAAGCCGCCAGGAGCTTGAGCCCGCGGTGAAGGTCTTCTCGTCCGCATTGAAGGGTGGGGTCTACCACGTCAGTGGAGCGAAAGCGCGTGAGCTCGCTCAGGATCCAAGTGTCGCTTACGTTGAGAAAGATCAAATTATCACGATCAATTCGGTGCAGAGCAATCCGCCTTGGGGCTTAGATCGTTTGGATCAGGCCGGTTTGCCGCTCGATAAAAACTATAACTTCGAGGGCGGCGGCTCGGGCGTGAACGCGTACGTGATCGACACGGGGATCCTGACGACTCATCAAGAGTTTCAGGGGCGGGCGGTTTCAGCGATCGATCTGGTGGACAACGATGCAGATGCCACGGATTGCAACGGGCACGGAACGCATGTTGCCGGCACGATCGGCAGCCGCAGCTACGGTGTCGCTAAAAACGTGAAGCTCTATGCCGTGCGGGTATTGGATTGCAATGGTTCCGGATCTTACTCGAGCGTCATCGCGGGTGTGGATTGGGTGACCGCGCATCACGTGAAGCCGGCCGTCGCTAATATGAGCTTGGGTGGACCGATCTCGCAGGCGCTGGAAGATGCGATTTCAAATTCGATCAATGCGGGGGTGACTTACGTGCTTGCGGCCGGAAACGACAACCGTTCGGCTTGCTTGAGCTCTCCCTCTCGCTTGGCTTCGGCCATCAAGATCGGGGCAACGACGAATTCGGATCAACGCTCGTCCTTCTCAAATTTTGGCGAGTGCGTGGATCTCTTTGCTCCGGGCACCGATATTGAATCGACATGGGATACGTCAACCACTTCGACCAATATCATCAGTGGCACCTCGATGGCCACACCCCACGCGGCCGGCGTCGTGGCTCTTTATCTGGAACGAAATCCGTCAGCAAATCCTGCGGCGGTGAAGGCGGCACTGATTGCCGGAAGCACTTTGAATAAAGTGAGCTCAGTGGGCACTGGCTCTCCGAATCGTTTGCTCAACACGGCCTTCGTTCGCAGTGGCAATACAGGTGGCGGAGGTGACAGTGGTGGACCCGTGATCTCAGATCCGAAACTTGCAAATGGCGTAGCAACCGGCGCGCTGTCAGCAGCGAAGAATGAAGAAAAGTCTTTCGTGGTGGAGATCCCGGCAAACGCTAAGAATCTAGTCGTGAGCTTGGCGGGCGGAACGCCGGATGCGGACCTGTACGTGCGTTTCGGCGCAAAGCCCACGACCTCGAGTTATGATTGCCGACCTTACACGGGAAGCAATAACGAAAGCTGCTCGTTTGCGGCGCCAAAAGCAGGTGTGTATTATGTGATTGTTCGTGGATACTCGGCTTATTCTGGTGCTGTTTTAAAAGCAACGTTTCAGTAATCGAGATTTTAACGGAACTGCGGAAGTTCAAGCTTCCGCAGTTTCCGATTCGTCTACGGATTCTAGAATCCGCTGACATTTCCGATCTTATTTTGACTCTCGGCTGACGATTTCTTTTTTCCACCAATATGGCTCACAGTCGCTGACTGGGTCGGTGGCATCTCCGCGCCGACGGCTCCCGCTCCCATCACGATGGCTTTCAACTCGACCGTCAATTGTTGAGTGGTCATGGCAAGATTGCTGATCTCACCTGATGTCGCCGCGATTTCTTCAGCCGAAGCAGCATTCGTTTGACCCGCCTGATCCAACTGGCTCATCGCTTTGTTGATTTGTTCAATACCCGTTGCCTGTTCTTGGCTCGCCGTCGAAATCTCGCGATTGAGATCTGAAACTTTTTTGATCGAATTCACGATGTTGGCCAGAATCGTGCCGCTCTTGTCAGCGGTGTGGCTGCCGTTTTCAATTTGCGAAACTGATTCCTTGATCAAGCTCGTGATATCTTTTGCAGAAGAAGCACTTCTTTGCGCCAATGTGCGCACCGCTTCGGCGACCACGGCAAAACCTTTTCCTTGCTCGCCGGCACGTGCGGCTTCGACCGCGGCGTTCAGCGCCAAAAGATTGGTCTGAAAAGCGATGTCATCAATCACCGAAATGATTTCTTCGATTTTTTTCGAAGAGGCCGAAATTTCGTTCATGGCTTGAATCAAATTTTGGATTTCACTAGCCCCGGTTTCGGCCGAGTCACGCGTGGTGCTGGCCAAATCCGCCGCAAGCTTCGCATTGTCCGATCCGACCTTCACCATCGAGGTCATCTCTTCTAGCGACGCGACCGTTTCCTCGAGCGAAGCGGCGGCTTCGGTGGAAGATGATGACAAGCTATTGCCCGCTTCATTCAGTTGTTCAACCGAGGTTGCGACTTCACCAGCCGCGAAGCTCAGACGCTCGGCCACGGAGCTGACAGATTTCGAAGTGGCCGCGGCCACCCAAATCAGGATACCGAAAATCGCAAGGCAGCACAAAATCGTGATCGAAAGCAAAATGGTCACCACGGACTTTTGCGTTTCGGCGCTTTCGGCGGTGCTAGCCTTCGCTTGTTTTTTGTACATGTCATTCAAAAAGTCGATCCAGGCATTGAGCTTGTCGTTCAAACCGCGGGCATTGCCATCAAGTTCTAATTGGACTTCATGTATTTTTTGCGGATCATTGCTTTCTAAATCTGAAATCACTTTTGCCGCACTTTTGAGGAAACCTTCGATCGAAGGCTTAATCTCTTGAAACCTTTTGACCTCTTCACCTTCCATCGGAGTGCTTGCATAGAAGTCGACGGCTTTTTTATAACTTTCCAGCATTGCTTTCGTTGTCGCTAAAGATGTCTTGCGACCTTCGGCGCTTAAGGCCCCCGTTGTCAGAGACCAAGCTTCTGAGTTGAAGCGGTGTCGTGATCCATCGAGATCACCGATGGCATCAAAAGTTGGTATGATCGTTTCGTTCGAGACATTTAAAAGGCCGACAATTTTATTGATGCCGTTAAATGAAACCGTGCTCAAAATTGCAAAACCAATCAACGGCACAGTTGCCGCAAATAACAAACGACCTTTAATTCCGCGAAACCAAGAAGAGATGTCCAAGTGATGCTCCGATCAAGAATGTAAGAAGAATTAGCGACATCTACTTTTTCGGTTGGTCATGACTGCATCTGAAGGGCTCTTTGAGCCAGGTCTTGATAAAAAGATTGTTAACACCTTAATGGTAAACTAACAAATTTTCGGCACGCCTATTCCTTGTTTGCTATTAGGTCCGGCGTCTCATTTCTACATGATGGTTCCCGAAGGATTCGGCTTTTTCGGCGGTTCCTCGGGCAAAGGAATGTATTCATTGTGGTCGCCCGGAATCTGCGGGAACCGGCTGCCTGCCCCTCTTGGACCTTGTCGCCAATCGGCCTTTGCCTGTTCTAGCCTTTCTTCCGAGCTTGATACGAAATTCCAGAAGATGTACCGCTTGCCCAAAGCTTCGCCGCCCAAAATCATCAATTTGGAATCTTGCAAAGCTTCAACCGTCAAAGTTTCGCCTTCTTCACGGACACGCATGCTCATGGCTTCGATATCTTCACCCGCACGCAAACGACCCTCGACAAGGTACAAAGCGGCTTCATGATGATCATGCGGCAAGGTGAGCTTGGTCCCTTTGGGCATTCGCACATCCAGATAAAATAATTTTGAATGCACGCGCACGGGACTTTCGTGTCCGAAAGCTTTTCCCAGCAACAATTTACAGGTCACCCCGTCGACGGAAAATTCGGGCAAGGTGCTTGCCGGGTGATGATGAAAGCTCGGGTTGGTTTCTTCGTGCTCTGTCGGCAAAGCCACCCAGCACTGAATCCCGTTCATTCGTCCACCGGTTTTGCGAACATCATCCGGAGTTCGCTCGGAATGAACAATCCCGCGCCCGGCCGTCATCCAGTTGATAGCGCCAGGTTCGATCAATTGATCAGAACCCAAACTGTCACGATGTCTGATTTTTCCTTCAAACAGGTAAGTCACCGTCGCCAAGTTGATGTGAGGATGGGGCCGCACATCCATGGCCTCGCCCGGTGCGAACTGCGCAGGACCCATATGATCGAAAAATATAAATGGCCCCACCATTCGATGAGTCGCATAAGGTAAAATTCGTCGAACTGAAAAACCGCCAAGATCGCGTTCACGTGCTGTGATAATCATTCTGATTTTTTAGCTGAACCGGTTTCATTTTGAAAGTAAATTGTCCGCTTAGGCTTTGCGCGCCGAATGCCTGCACATTCTTTCGCTTGTGGCGCGATTTCATTCACCGGTACCGAGCTTTCGATCGACTTGTCAGTCCACACACGGGGTCCTGTTTCAGTTTATTTTATGAAGGGTGGACTCGCACCAAAACTTTTCCTGAGCACTGAGATTCTCGAAATGGGCTTTGCATTGACCGAGCGCTGCTTGAAATTCAGCTTCGTTGCCACGTGCCTTTTCAACGCGGGCCAAAGCTTCGCAGCCAAAAAAAAGATCCAATTCACCGGCCTTGTTTTCGCGGCAAAGTTCCAGACAAATTTGCGCGTGTCTTAATGCTTTGCTCAGATCCTGAGATTGCAGAAAGGTCATGGCCAATCTGTATTCGGCCCGAGAGACCTCGAGCCAGGTGCCCGCGATCTCCCAATATTTTCTGGCGGTCTGTGCGGCCAAAACCATCAGTCTCGTTTCTTCAATGCTTCGGGATTTTTTTTCTTCGAGAGCACTCGCCAAATTATTTCCGGTGATCGCCAGCGAGCGGTTGGCCGGGTCTTTTTCACCCAAGCCTGCTTGTGCCAAATTTAACGCTCTTTGAAGAAACTCTTTCGCTTGCTGCACATTGCGCTCAGCCATCGCCGAGGTCGCGAGCGCCAGAATGCGAATTTGATCGGATGGCGTAAATGCTAAGAGATTTACCGATTGGCCTGAAGCGAGCTGCAGAACCATAATGGATCTTTGGATGGCATGATCGGCTTCGGCCCCGTTCACAAAATGTCGATGACTTTGCAAAGCATTGAGAAATCGGACGCCTTCCGCCCATTGCCCTAGATGCTCTCCATAGACATGCGTTGCCAATCCGACCAGCTGAGATAACTGTTCGTTTGTTTCGGCCAGCGATGCGCCCGTCGAAAATTCGGTGGAGACGCGAAGTGCATTTGCCGCGTGGTCATTCCATGCTTGATTGAGATAAGATTCAAAATTCATAATTTCCCTTTCAAAGATGGGCCCTTCATATGTGGATAAGTCTGTTCATTCCAGGGACATCAGGTGACATTGCCTCTGAATGGCTTCGACTCGCAAAGGACATTGGCATTTTTTATAAATATCCACCGCCATTTCCGCGGCTTCCAACCATTCTGGCGATGCATCTGCCTTTAAAGCGATGGCCAGCTCGAAATACAATGCGGCCTGATACACCGGAAATTTTGCGGAAATTGCGATGCCTTTTCTAAACAGTTCTTTCGCCCTTTCCAGATCGCCCAGAATTCGGAAAGTTCTCCCCGCTTGCTCAAAGCTTAAACCTTCTTCGATGCCCATTGCGGAATACTCTCGCAACGCTTGTTCGGCCGATTCCCGCGCCAACGTCGTTTGTCCGCGAAGAGCCGCGATTTCGGCCTGGATCATCTTTCCATCGATCAGGCCGCGACGATAATCATCCGCCTTGGCATATTCGACCGCGATTTTTGATTCTGCTTCAGCTCGGTCGACCTGCCCCTGTTGCAAAGCTAAAATCGCAAGATGGCAATGAGCGATGCTGAGATTCAAGGGTCTTCCACCTTTTTGGAAAATCTCGATGGCCTTGCGGACACATCTTTCACCTTCCACAAAGTCACCGGCTTCATACAAGACGCCACCGAGATTCGAATAAATGGCGCCCAAGATTCGCGGCTCGATGTAATTTGAATATTCGATGCATTGGCGGTAGGTCTCGATCGCCGAACCTACTTGCCCACGCCACGCTAGGATATTGGCTTTGCTCAGCAACGCCGAGGCCAATAAGGTCTTGTCGCCGGACTTTCGGGCCAGCTCTTCGGTCTTCTGGTTGTAAAGAGCGGCCGGATCGATTTTGCTCTGTCGCCAAGAAGCAATCGTGAGCTGATCGTACAGTTCGCCCAGAATATTCAATGGCAAATTGGGAACGATGGTGGCTTTTAAGAAATTTTCGATCACGTCCCATTCGCCAATCGGTCCCAATTTATCGATGAACGAACTGGAGATCAGGCTGGAGGCCGCGATTTTCTGGTCTTCGGGTGAAGCCAAATGTTCCGCCTCGTCTTGCAATGACAGATCTTCGATTCTGCATTCCAAAATTTTCGTCAGGCGTTCGGCATTTTCGATTTGGACGGATTTGACTTGGCCTTGGATCCAACGAATCACGGTTTTGCGATCGACGCCGACTTGCTCGGCCAGCCACCATTGTTTGATGCCAAGCTCGGCAACGCGGTTTTTCAGATAGATAGAATTCAATCGGATGTCTTGATTCGCCAAACGGAAGGTCCTTCAGAGGCTCGCAGTTTATCACCGAATCGGCAGGAGACCCAAACTCATCTTTCGTCTTCGAGAAAACCGCCGACCAATTTTTAGACAACCAGGAAATAAGTCAAAGCTTCAAAAGCTTTTTCATGTCCTCGGTCGGCCTGAGCGCTCCCACTCGAAACTCGAGGATTTGGCGTCGCAATGGATTTGTAAAATAGGTCAGCTGAACCATGACGCCGGCTGCATCGTTAACGCTCGTTCCGGTGATCAGAAATCCTTTTTTCAGTTTTGGCAGGATGATCGCGTTGTTGGTCACTTGATGAAGACTGGTGATGCGCTGAAAACCGCGCTCGGTTGCAAGCTTCAAGATCACGTCCAGCAGGTACGAATAAAGTCCACGGCCCCGGTGCTCGGGCAGAACCGCGGAATCGCACATGCAGAAACTTTCCCTGTTTTCCTGGTAACCAACGGCCCAACCAGCCAACTTCCCCCGATAGAGAAGCACCAAATAGAGAAAATAAGGTTTTTGATAATCCTTGTTCATCTCTTTTAATTTTTCTTTTTCGGCAGCGCTAAAGGTTTCTCGTGGCCACACGGCGATCGTGTTGTCATATATGGACTCCTTCAACGGACCCACGATTTGATCAAACTCGTCCCCGTCGCAAATCTGGATCGCATAGCCAGCGGGCAGATTTTCGGTGATTTGATTTTCAATCCGGGGATTCACGAACTTCACAAATTGCATCGTGTCCTGCATCCCCTCCCCGCTTGGCGCATGATCGATGAGCTTCGCTTCGAGTCGGTAACCGTTTCGGCGCGCCACCTGTTGCGAGCGCTGATTCAGTCGATCGCAAGCGATGACAACCCGGTGAAGCCCAATTTCCAGCGCGATGTCTTCACCCAGTTTCACGCTTTCGCTGGCAAAACCCTGACCCTGAAACTGGGCACCGAGCCAATACCCCAGCTCGCACGATTTGCGGTTCCACTGAATCGTGTGCAGGCCGAAGCTGCCGATCATTTTTCCCGAACTGATTTCAAAAACTGAATAGTCGAAAATCGTCTGTTCATTCCAATCATCGATCGCTTTTTTTAAATACTGGAGCGAATCATTAACGCTGGTCGTGTGTTTCTCCCACGGCATCCACGGCCGCAGATGCTCACGACTGCAATCAACCAACGAGAACAGCTGTCCCGCATGTCCTAAGAGCCTGGCTTGGAACAGCAATCGCGCGGTTCGATATTCTTTCTGCGGAGTGACTTTGGATGTACTCATGCTGTCAGATCCTACCGAGTTAGAGCATTTTGCGTCAAATAGTTAAGAATTCTATACAATCCACATTCCTCTGGAAACAGGGATTTAGTTTGCGATACACCGACAAAGCTCATCATAGAGGAAACCAATCGGAGGATTGAAATGAAAAACACATCACGATGGATTTTATTTTTTGCCACACTCGCACTGCTTGCCTGCAGCCCGAAAAGCGATGATGCCGCACCAACGCCGCCAGCACCGGAGATGGGCGCGATCGATAGCAACGGCAATTGCACCTCTCGCACTATCGCGGCCTACAACGAGGTTGGTCACAACGCTGATATGTACAACAAATCAACGAACCGAATTTTTCTGGTGAGCGCGCAGAAATCCTGCAACGATTTTAAAAATTTGATCGGTACCAAATCCTGCATCGGTAAGGTCGACAAAGACACTTCGCCGACTTTTATCACGGCCGAATCGGTTCAAGCTCCTTGTGCCAAAGTCGAAGAATTGCTGAATCCTCAGACCGTGACAACGCCGGCCGTCCCGACTCTTCCACCGATCGTGGTCGATGGTGATGACATCGAGGTCAGCAAGCTCACTTACGGAGTGAATGTGGTCGTGAAAGATGCGGCGGCCATCAATGCGCTTCTCACCGGAGAGCAAGTTCTGCAGGCGGGAAAAGCTGTGGCGAAGAATGAAGCGACGGCTTTGGATGCCATCTGTAAGCTCGGCAAGGCGGAGACAACCGCCGAAGTTCGCGAAACAGACGTGGTTCGTCTTTCGAGCCTGATCGTCAGCACCAGCAATGCGCTTTCGCTTTCAGGTGGAACTGCGGACCGCTCGATCACCTTGTTCTGTCTGCTACCAGCGACGGAAACAGTCTGGAAGTTGAGCCACTTGAAAAAAGCATTTGGCGATCTGGCCGAAGTTCAAGTCACTCAGCCAGGCAACTAAAAGTTTCCTTCATTGCCCTGTAAGTCAGGAAGGCGGCATGACGAAAATCATGTCGCTTTTTTTTGAAAAAAGATGATGGCTTAGCGTGATCCCGCTACCTGCAACGCGACCATCACGGTGGTGTGCCGGCCAGTCTCGTCAGTAGGTCCGACCTGACGGCCGATCGAAGTTAAGAGAGAGGCGTGGTAGCGACCCGTCTTACTTTTGAAAACCACTTTGGCCCAGCCGACGCGAACGAAATTCGTGCGATTTCTGCCGGTAGCGGTTGAAACTGTCGATTCGACTTCCGCCATGACTTTTTGATCAGGTCCCAAACTTCGTCCCAAAGCCACCGAAGTGAAAACCGAATTGGAATCCGCTCGATCTAGATTTTTCTCATAGGCTAAATTTGAAACGACGGTGTAATTCTGTCCAATGTCTTTCGAAACGATGATTGGCAAATACACCGATCTGCCATCCGATGGGAGGGTGTTGCCATCGGTATCTTTCCTGCGAGTCGCATCGTCCAATCGAAAACTTGGAAAAGTTGCGATCTGCAAACCGTTTTTATCGTAAAAGCGAAATTTCACGCCAATGTCGGTCGGACCTGAACCTTGAAAATTTGGTTCTCCGTCCGCGCGTTCTCGAGAATAGCCTTTTGAGACGCGAAGCTGCGCTCTGTCGCCGATTCCCAGCGCCGCATCGATAACGCCTTCACAGGCGTGTCCATTCTGAGCATGGTCACAATCCGTGATAAAATTGATTTCAAATGCATGACGGCCCGGTGTTCCGGGATCGTCCGTCGCCAACGGCGGCGAGCTCGGTGAGCTTTCAAACCTTTCTTCCGACGGGGAAGAAAGCGGTTCGCCTGATGGATTGTCGAGAATCACGGCCGCGACCACCGGCTCATCACTGTCCGGAGCGGCACTTGCGATGGGATTCAAAACGATCAGCATTTGTAAAATTGAAAAAAGAACAAAAATTTTAGATTTCACGGTGAACCTCGTGCCGTGACGTCTACAAATATCGTGCTCAGGTCGAAAGAGGCTCATTTCTTATAGACAAAATTCTTCTGCCTGCGCCTTTTCCACAGGGCCAAAAATAGTCAGCTCCAGCCGATCGACCACTGTCGATGGAATCCCACAATTCCCCGATGAGCCCTCGGCCTTCGAACTAAAAGACCATGACGAAGTGAAGCTGAATGCTTTATCATGACTCCCATGAACCCATCCGAACCCGAGACTAAGGCAGCCGCTGCCCCAAGTGCGACAGTGATGAAAGACTTCTTGAAGGTCTTTTTAATCCCTTTATTGATCAACAAAATGTTCATGATGTACTTTGGCCTGCAGTATTCAAATTACCCTGGTGAAGGATATGGCTATGGGCTGTGCGCTACCTTTGTATTTCTCGCTTTCACCATCGGCCGCTTCATTTGGAAATATCGCCACATTGACGATCCCTGATATCCCGACTGTCACAAGGCCCCTCTTTTCAGAAGGGCCCTTTCATTTTTAGAACGGCTTGTTCGCCTTCAGCCCAATGTCTTCGGGATTTGCGACGAAGATCAAGTGATCGACCCATTGGCCAAACTCGAACCAGTATCTTTTTTTAATACCTTCCCGTTTCATGCCGATGGCTTTCACGAGCCGAATTGATTTCCGATTGTCCAGATTGATAGCGGCTTCCAAGCGATTGAGTTTTAAATACCGAAATCCAATTTTCAGACCTGCCTTGGCGGCTTCTTGCCCGTATCCTTTTCCCCAATGACGATTGAAAATTCGGTAACCAAAGTTTGCGAATTGATGCGCACCCCGGACATAGACGTCGAAATCAACCAGGCCCACGATGGCTCCCGTTTTTTTCTCGATCACATAGTAGCGATAGTAATCATCGGCCGCCGCGATTTTTGCATGTTCCTTGCGGATTTTTTCAAACCATTTCCGCGTGCACTTGTGGGCGGCGAGCGGATCGCCATCCCACTTGCTTTGTTTCGGCAGTCCCTTGGCGTAAGCATCGTACCAAACCAAGTAATCGGATTTCTTCAAAGGCCGTAAAATTAGTCTTCGCGTTCTATGCTCCAAGCGCTTCATCTAGCGACCTCCTTTCAGTTTGCAGCTCCACTCTTCCATTTCGCAGTAAACCTGACAGCCATGGTTCTCAAAAAGCCTTCGCATGGCCCAGTTCTGCCCGTGCGTTCCGCCGTGGTAAAGTGTGCCACCTTGCTCTTTCATCATTTGAAATCCGTGACGATGAACCCATTGTCCCAAGCCCCGCCCGCGGTAAGCCGGGGTCAGTCCCATATAGGTCAACCGCGACCATCCTGTTTGCACTGCAATCTGCGCGACCACCAGTGCGCAGGCGATGCCATCCAAAAATCCAATCGCGATGCAATGGGGACCAAAGGTAAATTCATGGTGGTGCAGCCAATCTTGGACAAAGTCTTCAGGGTTTTCGTCAGGATCCAAATCCAAGGCGCCCGCTGTAATTTGTCGGCTGAAATCCGCGATGTGTTTTTGATCCCATCCCAATTCTTTCGCCGTCTTCCACCGCATCGGCGAGCCGGCATCAATCGGCAAAAGTGATATCTCACGCTGATATTCAATGCGTTCCGACTTCTTTTGCAGACCCAGCTCTAAGAGCACTTGCCGAAAGACTTCAATGTCGTACTCTTGTCGAAGGCGGGCTTCGAGCGTTACCGCACCAAAATCGATGGCGGCTGCTTTCGCCTGCCGAAACAGATTCAACCAATTTTCAGAATCCAATCTTTTCTCGGGTTTATTGTATTTCAATGCATAGACATCGGCCCAGAGCTGCTCCGTCGAGACAACACCCCAAGCCTGCCCATCACCATCGTGATGGATAAATTTTTTCGTATTCATGATTCTCCAGTTATAAATTTGAAGCGTAATCCAAAGGTGTTACGCAGCCGTTTTCAGGAGTTTCAGAACCGATTCACATTTCAAAATGAAGTTCAAAGAACTATTTCGCTGAAAGGAAGGCTGCGAGATTGATGTTTAAAGTTTTCATAGCAGACCTCCTTGAAAGATAAGTTGAGACCCCAAACATAAAATGACAAACGGCAATTGTCCACCGCGATTTCAAAGCCATGCAAAATCCTTAACCTTAGGCCCGCGGTCAAAAGGTCGCCGAGGCCAGCATCCGAATCCAAGCCGAGCCCCCTCTTAATCCATTGCTTCTCAGATAAACTAGTGAAAAGCTCGGTGCTAGATGAGCGAACGTTTGGACCTGCATTTATCGAAAATTAAAGTTGTCCTACCAAATGGCAGGCGATTATTTGCGGTCCAAGATTTGAAAATTCCCTTTGGATCCCACGTGTTGATCCAAGGCGAAAGCGGGCGTGGCAAGACCACGTTTCTTCATCTCATCGCCGGACTTTTTTCTCCGACCGAAGGCCACGTCCAGATTGGCAATCAGCGAATGGATTCCATGACCGACGATCAGCGCTGTGATCTGAGGATGCAGAAAATCGGCGTTATTTTTCAAAAATTAAATCTGATCGATCATCTCACCGTGGCGGAAAACGTTTCTCTTGCCATGCCAGCCCAGGGCCTTGGATCTGCAGAGCGCATCGGCCCGGCGATCGAACGCGTGAACTTAAAAGGCCGCGATGATGAGCGCTGCTCTTATCTCAGTGTGGGCGAGCAACAACGGGTGGCGGTCGCGCGCGTTCTGGCGCAACAACCGGAAATTATTTTGGCGGACGAGCCAACCTCCAGTCTCGACGAAAAAAACAGCGGCTTCGTGATCGATGCCCTGTTGGATGCGGCCAAGGGCAAAACATTGATCGTGGTCAGTCACGATCATCGCATCAGCACTCGCTTCCCCAAAATCATTCCGTTTCAGGAGTTCATCTAGATGACTCCTTTCAAACTGGCCCTTCTCAATCTATCAAGACGACGAATTCCTTCGATCATCGCGATCATTTCCATCGCCATCTCGATCGCCTGCAGCGGAATTCTGCTGCGACTGAATAAGCTTTCGGAAGCTAGGTTCTCGACGCTCGGACATGGCGGCGACGCGATTGTCGGTGCCAAGGCTGGCGGCATCGAAATCATGTTGAGTGCATTGAATGGAGAGGGAGACTATCCCGGATACTTGCCCTACAAACTTTTCCAATCACTGCGGGCCGAGCAATCCGTGCGTTTCGAAGATGGAACTCAGTCTCGGCCTTCGTTCATCCGCTCGATCATTCCGTTCTTGTACTTTGCAAAACTTGATAATTTTCGAGTGGTCGGCACCGACGAAACTTTCTTGAAACGTCCCGATCCAACGGATTCGCCGGCATTCAAGGATGGCCGCTGGGCAACCGAACCTGGCGAGATCGTCATTGGCTCTCAGGTCGCCGAGCAAGAAAATCTGCAAGTCGGAAAAACCATCGCCGTTCAACCCTGGGCCGGCGAGCAAGTCGCTAGCGGATCCAAGATTGAACTGAAAATCACCGGCATCTTGGCTCCCACATCGTCCGCGTGGGACCGAATGCTTTATTCGAATCTGCCAACCGCACAGAAAGTTCTCGGCAGTCTGGATCTCAAACGAATTTCAATCTGGGGACCCGAGGTGCTCAATTATTTCCTGGTCTACCTAGAACCAAACGGCTTCGATGCTCTGTCATCTTTGGTCAACCGTCGCACGGTCGGCCAAGCCATTCTGGTCTCTGAGCAAAAAACAAGATTGGAAAACCTGACCGGCACCGGAGAAAAAGTCGGCTCCTTCGTGACGATTTTGATCTTGGCCCTAAGCGCGCTAGCGGTCACTTCGATGCTGATCACCCGCTTCGACGCCATGGCCCTGCAGCTGGCGGTCTTGAGAGCTCTCGGTTATAAAAAAAGAAAAATCGGCGCGTGGCTCTTGTGGGAAGGATTTCTGTTGGGCCTGATCGCCTGTGTCTTAGGAATCGCCCTCGATGCCATTGGCTTCCCCATCATGCGAAGCCTTCTCTCGGACACTCTCCCACCGGCAGATATCGTGCAAAGCTCAATCCAGCAAAGCACCCCAATCTGGCTCACCGCCATCGCCGCAACGACAGCCTCAGTCTTCATCCCCATGTACCGCATCTACCACCAAGACATCCATTTCTCGCTCCGAAATTAAGATACTCTGTTTGCACGTTCGCCAATTCTTTGATCTGCTCATTCTAAATGAGATCAAAGTCATTGCTATTGATCAGTTCCATTTTATGTTTTGCTTTCAGCGCATTTGCCGGATTGTTAAATGCTCCACCGAATTTTGAGCTGAGCGATGGCAGCGGACGAGCCGTTTTCGTAAATTTCGAAAGCGCCCAGTACGATCTTATCTTTGATATTCCGAATCAAGAAACCCACGTGAAGACAATCATTCAGTTTCAAAATGATGAAAAAGGAATGCCGATATTCGATCTCGTCGATGAACCAACAAAAATCGAACTCGACGGACAGATCGTGACACAAAGATTGATTGAGACTCCGCACGACGTGACCAGTTCCGATTTCAGCCAAATTCGAATGGTCCAAAAGGTCGTGCCCGAGGGCATTCATCAGCTCGTTATTGAGCATGAGCTGAAAGCGTTTCCCGCAACCTTTCAATCAGGTGCCGTGCAAAGCGGTTTTTTCATGTCGGACTTTGAAGCTCGAGGACTTTTAGAGCGATATGTGCCCGCAAATTTCGAGTTTGACCAAGTTCCGATGTTGCTGAACGTGACTGTCGTCGGTGGGACAAAAGAAGAGATTGTCTTCGCTAACGGAGACATTCAAAAAAATGCAGAAAATGTCTGGTCCATTCAATTTCCATCCTATTTTAATGGCTCGTCTGTCTATTTCAACATTCGCCCTACCGATACGATCGAAACATTGCAGTACCTATATGAGTCAAGCGATGGCCGACAGCTGCCTGTGATGATTTACAGAGCTTCAGGTTCTCACAATGATGTCGACGAATTTAAGAAGACCTTAAATGAAAGCCTCACCAAATTTGAAAGCTTGTTTGGCCCGTTTCCCCATCCCGCGGTCACGGTTTTTATAAATGACATTATTGGCGCCGGTATGGAGTACGCGGGCGCCATGACAACGGATATCGATTCCTTACCCCACGAATTAGCGCACAGCTATTTTGGTCGCGGAATCATGCCCGCAAACGGAAATGCCGGCTGGATCGACGAAGCCATGGCTTCCTATGCCGGCGGCCCAACCTCAACAAGTCCCAACGATCTAAAACCAATCAGCACAGCAAACCATTCCCCATATTTCCGAGCCAATGATTCACAAGGCTACTATTACGGCCAAAATTTTTTAATCCACCTCGGAAACCTATTCAAAGCCAAGTCCCCAACCCTCAGCCTAAATAACTTCCTAAAAAACTGGCTAACCACCAGAATTCACCAGCCCATAACAACCGAAATCCTAAAAAAAGACCTAGAACAATACTCAGGCCTAAATCTCAAATCCGATTTCCAAAAATACATCTGCGCAACCCCTCCCCCAGCTCACCACTCTCAGAAGGAGGTCGTGCCCGCGCTAAAATCTGCCAGTGGCAGATTTTAGTGTGGAGCATGTGCGAGGCTCTCGCCGCGAAGGCGGCGAACGTCGAGCACCTAGCTTTCGGCGGCTCAATGCCGACGAAAGCGCGTCCCGACAACGAGGACTCCATCAAAGTATCAAACCCAACATGTAATCGAAAAACCAGAAAGAAAAGTGGCTCAGAAGGAGGGACTCGAACCCCCGACCCAGCGGTTAACAGCCGCTTGCTCTACCGACTGAGCTACTTCTGAACGTATCGGTCAACCGCAAGGTTTTGCGGAATCCACAACCTATGAAAACTGGTAGAACTTGTCAAGAATCTGAAATTATTTTGGCGGCGGAGGTGTCGGCGGCGCGGGCTGAAAGTGGACTTTTGCCGGTACGGTTGGCAGATCCAACGCTGCCGGTGGGCCTTCACGCAGGGATTGTATCATCCACATCACACCCACCAGGGCGAGAACCATAACCACGGCTTTGATCCACCAATAGGGTTTCACTCTCATGCATGAAAGGCTAACGAGCGACCCGAGCTTTTGCAATGTCTGGCTCAGATGCTCAGCATTGGTCGATGACTTGTTGCGCCGATAGCGTAGCTCATCTTAATGTTTTTCGATCGCTGAGCAACCATCTCCCAGGTCTCGAATCACGATGTAACCATTCCAGTTCAGAACTTTGGCTCCGTCATGCAGGCAGATCACTCCCGAGCTGTTGCCGCTCGCCAGCTCATTGATCACTCCGCCAAAAAGATGAAGTCTTCCGGGGCCAACTTGAATCGATTCGACGGTATTAGCTATGACAATCTGGTCTCCTCCGCCATTCACCCGAATTGCACCAACATGGTCGGCGTGCAAACAGGTCAGAGCTCCGCCGGAAATCGTCAGATCCTTAACTGTCAGCGCATTGATTGAAACCGGTCCACCCGAGGAGACAAACGGAAGAATCGTGATGGCCGATAAGACTTCAGTTAAGCCACCACCCGGATTGATCTTCACGGTATTTGCAGACTTGATCAGGACATTCGATCCAGAGGCTTCCGTGACCACATTATTTGTCGCGGTCATATCAATCACCACCGGAGCGGCTTTCAAAAACGAAGTGCAAAAACTTGGCATGTATGGAACTTCTTTTGGAATGTCAGGCAATTTATCCGGAGCTGGCGTTGTCACGGATGGCGTTGTGATTGAAGGAGTGGTCACTGGTTGATTGTTGCTTGCAACATCGGCCGTAGAGGCCTGCTCTAAAGTCGCCTCTTCCGTCGTGAAAGAGCGTTCGGCTTGTTTACAACCGACCAATGATCCGACAGCCCAAATCACACAGAAGAGATTCACAGCCTTTGTTGTCCTCATACACACCCCTCAAACCAATACAATTGCAAGCAAGAGACCGTCGTCCTTAAGAGCAAGTGTCGAATATTGTTGTGAAAATGCGAATGTTTCAGACAGAGATTTTGATCATCTCTTGATCGATCTGATTGAACCGTATCAAATTGAAACAGAAAAAAGGAAGAAATGGTGCGGACGGGAGGATTCGAACCTCCGACCACCTGATTCGTAGTCAGGTACTCTATCCAGCTGAGCTACGACCGCACGTAAGCTAAGACTTAAAACGAGTCCACCTATATGCCCACTTCGATTCTTAAAATCAAGGTTTTGCACAGAAATTTCCTATGGGTTTGTCGACTTTTAGAAAATAGTGCTAAGCTTGGGCCGAAATTGGAGAGAAATTATGCAAGTCCAAGACGTCTGGTTGAGCTCTTTCGAAGAAGCCCAAAAAACGGTCGAGCAATTCTGGAAAGACCCGGCCCAAATCGAAAAATGTGTTCAATTTTCGCGCATTCTGATCGAGACCTACCAAAAAGGCGGCAGCGTTTTCTCGTGCGGCAATGGCGGCTCGCACTGCGACGCTATGCATTTCGCGGAAGAGATGACCGGTCGTTACCGCAAGGACCGTCGCGCTTTGGGTGCCTTGGCCTTAGGCGATGCGGCCCACACAACATGCGTGTCGAACGATTATGGCTTCAAGTTCATCTTCTCGCGACAGGTCGAAGGCTTGGGTCGTACCGGAGACGTGCTGATCGGTCTCTCGACGAGCGGCAACTCTGAGAATGTGATCACCGCTTTCGAAGCGGCGAAGAAAAAGGGAATGAAAACCATCGCTCTTTTGGGACGTGACGGTGGAAAAATGAAGTCGATTGCGGACCTTTCGATCATCATCCCGGCGCAAACTTCAGATCGCATTCAGGAAATGCACATCAAGCTGATTCACACAGTCATTGAGACGGTCGAGCGCGCGCTATTTCCCGAGAATTATTGATTTGATCCGCTTCTTATGGCAATTTCCCAAATGTTCAGCCAATCCGGAGACGTGGGTGAGTGGCTTAAACCAAGCGTTTGCTAAATGCTCGTAGTCCAAAAGACTACCGTGAGTTCAAATCTCACCGTCTCCGCCACTTAAAAGAATAAATTTGTAATTTCAACCAGTTAGGAAAATGGGTTGCGACGAACCACAACAAATCGTTCGTTACTCAATTATTATTTTTTCCAAGTTTATTCTATCAAATAAGTATGGCTCATCAGCCACCTCTATTGAGGTTTGCAAAACCCCATGTCTATCAAAGAAACCAACAATTCCATTTTCAAATTCAATTTTCTGAGAAAAGCCGGATTTATCACGGGGAGCCATGATCTCTTTTGAATTTTTCAAAAAAGACTTCATCATTTGTATTCGAATCCGTGTTTTTTCTTTTGGGTCAGCAGTAAAACAAAAAACCTTTTCCAATTTGCCAACAGCCATGCGTCCTACGGTTGAGAAGTGAATAAGCTCTAAATCTAACAAATCTTGATATGTTTTAAATTTAAAACAACCTGATACCACCCGGATATTCCGAATAATTTCTTGCTGAGTCAGATCCGTCGTAATTGTGTTAGGATCACCCTTCTTCTTTTTGCCATAGTCGTTGCGAACCGATTGCTCAGAAATCCTCTTAAAAGTTCCCCAAAGTTTTTCTAGTCCCCTTGCTTGAGGTAAATTGTGTTCCAATTCAATGCTTTTAACTATGTCGATGATGGTTGTTGAATCCATAAGTGAAGCGATTTTTTTTGGATACTTATGACTATACATTCTGTCTAGAGCCAACCTGTTGCAAATAAACGAATGGGCATCTACACTTTTCAAATTCTTTGAGAAATTCTGATAGAACCAATCTCTCAATGCAGGATCAACGTATTTTAGCTGTTCTTGGACCTTGCTTTCAAGATACTCGATTTTCAATTCAGGCAGCTCAAGCAAAATTGATTCATATTTGTTTAAAACATCAAGCCTCAAAAAATCGCAAACATCTCCAATTTCTTTCGCTTTGGATAGATGTGCTTTTTCAGTATCTTTAATTAATTGGAGCTCTGGTATAACCGGTTTAATCTCTGGGAGGGCCACACCAATTGCCTCTAATAAACTTGCTGGGGTGACAATGAAATCACAGTCTCCAACACTGTCGACTCCGATTGATTCTACACCCTCACAGAACTTCACATATTTTTGGTAATGACCTCTCTTGGTGATGGCCCCCAACAGGCCATTATCCACAAGAGTGTGAATATTTTTTCCCATGAGTCAATATTCTCAAAATATCTGATCAGCAGTCAACGAGTCCTCTGCTTTATAAAACATCACTTGTAGGATTTCGATTTCATGCACATCTTTCTATTTAGTAGCTAGTATTGACACAAGAGTGCATAAGTTGAAACATTTGATCTTTCTCTGGCCGACACAGGGCTGCCGCTGATATTTGTTTAAACACCTGATCAGACAAAATGGCGAAGCTATTGCTGACTTAACTTTTCGAATCACATTGAATAGGTTTTAAATGAATTATAAGGAACAAGAAATATCCTGGGCAGATTTTAAAATTAAGGCAATTGATGGCACACTTCCACTTTCACGTGAAAGCCATAGTGCTCCACTATTTAGAGGACAGGGGCTATCTAGCTGGCAGATTGATTCTACCCTGTATCGTGAGTTTGGAGACATGCAGGTAAGTCAGTACCTTCAGCACGCTCAGTGTGCTCTGATTAAGATTAGCAGCTTAAGTTATAAACAAGAAATAAACTATAGGTGGGATGATTGGGAAGAGTTCGATGAGTTGTCGGGTCGGCCCAAAGTAGCTTGTTGTGAAAAGCTAATTTTTTTAAGACACTCTGGATTTCCATCTCCATTTTTAGACTGGACCAGATCCCCTTTTATTGCTGCTTTTTTCGCATTTAATAACCCGCATGTCGAATATGAAAGAGGAAAACACGCTACGATCTATTGCCTTCGGCGTATTCCCATGGGGTGTGGAAATGTTCATGGCCCACGAATAAATATACTCGGCCCCAATTTGCTTACTCATCGCCGGCATTATTTACAGCAAGCCGAATACACATTTTGTTTAGAGACTACAAAGTCAGAAAACGCAGAACTTACGGCAAGACAGTTTATAAGCCATGAGACAGCAATAGGCGACTTGAATCCGGAAGATAATTTAGGTGAAGTTATTAAATTTAATATCTCGCACACAGAACGACAGCAAATTCTTAAAGATCTCTGGAAAATGAACATTAACGATCACTCCCTTTTTGGCGATGCTGAAAGTCTGTGTCGAAGTGTCTCTTACGAATTATTTAAGAAACCATATGATACCGATTTGGAAAAAGACTTCTGGGATCGCAAACGAAAGCTCACCAGCGAAAAGGCGTGAGTGAAGTTGGACCTCAGCAAGTGGCCATCAGTGGATTGTGAATGAATCAAAAGACACAGAAAAAAAAGAAAAATCATTGGGTGGCACAGGCATATCTGCGCGCATTTTCTATCGATCCAAAGCAGAAAAAAGAGAAACGAAAAATATGGAGGTTTAGCAAATTTTCCGGTGATCCAGAGGTGAAGTCTGTGCAGAAGGTGGCCATCGCGTTTTATTTATATGTTCCTGGCGAAAATGGGAAGCGCGACTATACATTTGAGGATAGACTCGCCGAGCTTGATGAAATGTATGCGTCCTCACTCTGGGATCAAATTGCTAATGAAACGGTAGACCTCTGCAACGAATCGGTAAGAAGGCTTACTGCACTACAAATGGCTGTAATGTACTGGCGCAATCCTGCGGCATTTGATGCGCACAAATCAATACATAAACAGATAGTAGAATTTTTAAGTCAAAGCGCTGAGCCACCGTCTTCCATTATGACACGCGGGAAAGTCTATGATTTGGACATAAGTACTTGGCCCACATTTCGTAATGCTAGTGAAGATGACTTGAAACGAGCTTGGTTAAAGCAAATAGGATCCGCCACCGAAATTGCTAAATTGTTCATGAATATGCGGTGGTCTGTGGTTGTCGCGGACAACCCATCGTTCATCACGACCGACAATCCCATTACTTTCGCGCATCCTACGTTGGAGTTTCGTGGAATAAAAAACAAGGGAACGTTGATTCTTTTCCCCTTAAGCCCAACGCGGGTTTTACTTTTAGATCACAATCTTACTGAACCAGATGGGCAGTATTATCCCTTATGGGAAGGAGGAGCGGCAGCAATTAATAGTCTGTTGTGGAAGGGTGCAAGTGAATACATGCTTTCATCGTTCGACACCGATATTGTCTGTGCTCAGATATTGGAGTTCACAGATCGAGTGCCGAGGGGGTATTTCACGTATACCAAATTGAAGGAGATGGCTCGATGGTGCCTTACTAAATTAGGTTTTACTTTGCCTAGGTAATACTTCGCTGCAGTAGCTTGATATGCCAAGTGCATGCCAAAAGCATCAAGAGCTGGACGGATGATCTCTAGGTCATTTTTTCCCTCCGTTAGTTGTTCACACAAGTGGGGTATAAGATTTAATCGAAGAGGTTCATAAAATAGCTGACCTTCTACATCTCAAACGTTGAAGTTTCATGCTTTAATATGGATTTCTTCGAATATTGATTTCCATTTTTTCCGCCCTCTTAAGTGCTGCTCCCAGACCCGTTCCAAATTTGGATCGCTTTGTTCCAAATCCGATTGATTCGCACAAGTTTGCTTCCGATACTAGGGTCATGATATTCGAATTTGCTTCTGCACAAGACTTTTTGAGAGCTGAGCTTCAATCTCGCATTCGGCAGAACCAGCGCTACTCGATGCGGGGTTTTGCTAAGCACTTAAAAATTTCTGCGGGCGAACTGTCAGAGATTCTTCATGGAAAAAGACAGCTCAGCTTCAAATCTGCTCAGCGCATTTCGGAAGCCTTGGGGTTGACCCCAGTCGAGGATCAATATCTTTTTCAGCTAGTGTCCAACGGCAAATCATCTTCGCTCAATCCAAAATCTGGAAAAATGAACCAAGTTTACGAACGTCGACAGGTATTGGAAGATAGCACCTTTCAATTGCTTTCGGATTGGTACTATTTTGCATTGCTCAATTTGATGGATTGCAAAGGTTTTCGTTGGGATACTTTGTGGATCTCGAAAAGACTGAATATCACTCGGACCCAGGCCAAAATGGCAATGGAACTTCTTTTAAAAGTTGGTCTCGTCAAAGAATCAAAGGGTCAATACAAAGTCGATCATGACATTGTATTGTCTCCGGATGGCATTCCATCAGAAGCTGTCAGAAATTATCATCGCCAGGTTCTCGAGAAAGCCAAAAACAGTCTTGAAGAGCAGCGTCCGGCTGAAAGAGATATCACGGGCGTCGGCTTTGCGATGGATCCCAAGTATCTCCCCGCAATCAAAAAAGATATTGCTGCATTTCAAGAAACATTGTCTGCCAAGTATTCAAAAGGTCAAAAAACTGAAGTCTATCATTTAGAAACCGCATTTATCCGTCTCACGGAAGGAGACCATCATGAAAAATAAAAACACCTGCCAAACAATTTCAAGGATTGGAATTTCAGCGGCCCTGCTTTTCACCTCTCATCTTGCCTTCGCTTCGACCACGCGGGTGGGCAATGGCGATGATGGCAAAGACCTCGAAGGTGGCGCGAAAATTCAGTACGGTCCTATTTGGGATGCGCGCTTGATCGCCATCGAAAGACTGAAAAATTTAAATATCCCTGGCATTGCGGGCCTTGGTTTATTGATTCCTGAAGTCGAAAAAACAGAATTGATTCTCGCGCAAGAAGATATTGCTCCTTTGCAACATGAAACAGGAAGCGAGATCTCAACCGATCAGAAGTTGGTCTATGCACGAACATTCGCAGAACCACATGCAGCGACTCGGTTCTTTCCTTCTGCTTTGAAGCTCGATCGAGAACAATTGATCGCCCTGCATATCCATGAGGGTTTACACCGCAGCCTTCCGGAAGAATACCGCGAAGACGAAGAGCTGGTGTCTGCTATCACATTGTCGATTACCACACAGGGAGCAAGCTATGATCGCGTGAAACGAGTGGCCGGTGTCTGGATGAATAAACCTGCGGCGAATGTGTCCAATGTCGCAGAATCAAAAATGAGCATGCCGAGCACTCCGATCGAAACCAATTATTATCACTCTAAGGATGAGTTCGGATACACATTTGAAAACTTTGGTAACAAAGGCAACGTCGGCGAGCAAACCAGCATCCACATCTTTAACGTTCAAAAAACTTTTCTGAATGACTCAATTTACCAACCAACGCTGGGTCTACGCCTGTCTTCGTATGGTGGCGTCGGTGGTGCTAACAACAGAATGAAAATGGGACCTGTTGATCTGTCCGCGCAAGCTTTTTTGCTCAATCAAGAACGCTTTCAAGTGGCCGGCTTTCTTTCAAATTCCGTAGGCACCATGGACTCTACAAGAAACAGTAGAGATGTTCTCAGCATTGGGATCAAAACAAGGAAGGACAATGTCGATTTTTTATATGAAACCAGCTTCAAATACAGTCCTTCAAGTGTGGGTCAAGGTGGTGATGCCTGGTGCCCTGAACAATCCTGCCGCCGAACATTTAAAGATGTTGTGTCTTTAAGTTTTCGGGGAGGCTATCAGGGGACTCGATGGTTGTTATTGGGAACAACAGATCTTCATTTGTCCCAAGGCTGGGAAAACAATTATGAAACTTTTCAGTCCGATGAATATCAAACAAGCTCCTATAAAGCATCCTCTGGCCGGTTCAACTTGTTGACCGTCGGCCCAGAGGTTGGATGGAAATTTAAATCCGGACAGGTCTCTTTATACGGAAAGCATCAAATTGCCTCTTCAGTAAACTCTGGGACACGCGACACGTCTGACTTGGGAGATGTCATGGGCCGAGGTTATGGCACGACTCTCCTCGGACTGAATTTCAATCTCGAGATGTAATCAAAAGACTACCGCGGGATCAAATCCCGCCCTCTCCGCCACATTGTGTTCAGGCATTTAATTTTGCTGTCAGGTCGTCAGCATAGGTCATACAAACATTAACTTACGTCGAATCAACGAGTCCGGTCAGGTACTCAAGCCCCGAACAATATCTGCACCATTGAAGTATGCAAACATGGCAAAAATTGCAATTGGTACAAATCAAAAGTTTTGCGCCTTGATTCCTGTCGTCCAGTATTTCAAGTTTCAGGCATGGACCTCCACTTTCGATACAAATCTATCTATTTACATTTCATGGCGAGAACGCGGCAGAATATGGCCGGCTCTTTACTATCTTCCTTTCATCAACATCAATAGATCAGGGTGTTCCGGTGAACCTAAAAGGTTGATCGATCATTTGCAAATTCCATTTGAAAAAACTGAATGTACACGAAAATTTATTTTCACACCGCAACGCTGGCGAGAGAGAACGCCCGGCGAGCGTGCAGGGGCTCAACGGACCAACTTGAGCCTGATGTCTAAGGCTTAGACAGCTGTCAATATTATGAACCATTTTAGGGCCGTCTGGCCTGGTCTTGCGATTGCTGAGACTGGTTCGTCAACTTTGATAGGAGTGCGAGATGCGATGTCAGTTATTTTTATTGGGTTTAACCCTATCTGCCGGTCTTTCCTCTTTTGCGCAGGTTGAAAAATCCATCGAACGCCCTCCGATCAACAACCTGACCTGCTCGACGGCGGCCAACCCTTTGTGCACTTATCAGGTGAAGAACATCGCCATTTCCCGCATTCCAAAATTGATCAACGATTCGCTTTTGCAAACTTATGGAACTGGATTTCTGGCCCCTTCAGACGAGGTCATGGTTACGCAAAAGGGCAGCCAAGTTGTTTTCAAAATTTTGGATCCGTCGGCGCGCGACCAATTTGTCGAAGCCCTTCGCTTCAACGATACGCTGGATAATTTGGCTTTCATCGCTCCAGAAATCAAAATCACCCTGAAGGTTTTTGCGGTCGAATCTTCCGGCTACGACAATTTGGAAGCCGGTCTCAGCGCCTTCTCGCGAGCTAAGAATCCATCTGATGCCAAAAACGTGCGCTTCGATACCGACAGCTCGTCGCTGGGTGATGGCAATTTGAAAACTGGATTGAAATTGAATCTCGGAAACCTGACTTCGGCCCTTTTCGGACTTCACTTGGATCTCACCCGTCTCAGCTCTTGGTCAACTGATTCTGAAGTCTTCGAAACCACCGTCACCAATGGCGAAAATATTCCGGGCAACTCTTCGACCAAGACTTACAACAAAGACGTCTCATCGATTTCAACGGTTGAAAATGCAGACGTCGGTTTCACTCTGTCGGGTCGAGTTTCCTTGGATAAAACCGGCACGCGCATGTCGATCGCAAATTTTTCGGTGCGGCACTCGGCAGAAACCAAAGAACCCAATTCAATTGCCACCGAAACATTCATCAGCCGACCTTCGATGGTATTGGATCTCGATAATCCGTACGTGATTGCCAAGCGCTCGGTTCAATTGGATGCGAACTCGCGGGGACGAAATTTTATTTTCGCCGGCAAAAAATCTGAAAAACTGGTTTCCTCGGATTTGATCATGGTGATCTCTGCTAGCCGCGTGGAACGTTCCGAAATCCCCGTCATTCAACAAGAGCGCGAGCGAACGGCACCGGTCGAGTTGGTCTCGAATCCAAGACAGACCCTGACGCAAGCTCTGTCCGCGCTCGAAGGCTCGGTCATCAATGCCGAAGACGGAGTCCTGTCAGCATCGCTTTTTGGCCAGGTCGCCGGATTTCGCATCAAGCCCGCAGCTTTGTCGTTGGAGTTGGCCGATGAAATGGTTTACGTGACAGAAAAGAATTTGATCAGCGGCGAGGTTCGGTCGACCCCAGCCAAGCTTCGTGATTTAGCATTTCATGGTCACCGCTTTGCCACCTTGAAATACGCTTCTCTCCAAGAAGGCTGTCAAAAACGTTCGGATGGCTGCAAAATCATTCCGATCTCAATTCAAATTTCAGTAGATGAAAGCTCGGCACCGTTGGTTTCGTACACCATGCGATATTTTCCAGGTCAGCACGAAGTATCGATTCGCACTGCTGCCACAGAACCTAAAGCAAGCGAAAATTCCGGACTGCTTCAGCGATTGCTTGGCGGAAACAAAAGGTGATTCGCAAACTGTGCTTGTCCATTTTTTTGCTGCTCTCTGTTTCGGCCCGGGCGCAGGTCATCCCGCGATTTGACGTCCAAACTTTTTTGGATCAGTTCTCTCAGCAAATGACGGCGGGCCTTGCCAAAAAAATTCAAGAACTGCAACAAAGCTTCATCGTCCGCCCCAAGGGAAATTCGTCGGTCAATCCTTCGGAAACCATCGCTTTCTTTGCCAACGGTCAAGATGTCTGCGGCCAAAAGAATTTTGTCGGCCAGGTGGCGATGATTGGTTTCAATTCAATTCGTAAAACAGACACTCTCAGTCAGGCTTTGTATTATTACGGCTGCGAAGAAGGCATGGTTCAATTTATCGAGCTCTTGCAGACGCGCGGAAAGAATCTGCAGACACTGACGGAATCAGATTTTATTTCGGCGCATCGACAGTTCTGGCTTCAGCCCGGTGAAACTTACCGCAAATACAGCCTTCTCGATGCCGACAAAGTCGAAATTTTATCCTTTACCACTTCGAAAATTCAGCCCGCCGGATGGCAAACCGTCATGACCGCAATGGGAAAGCAAATTGCGACCTTCATCACCCGCCCCACTGCGAAAGGGGATGTCATCAATATCAACAAAGTCCCGGTGAACATTTCAGGTTCGATTTCAAAAGGGCCGATCAATCTCAGCGACAGCTCCGAACTGCAATTTCATATTGGCTATCTTCAAAATGCACAGGTCTACAAGGATCAAATCACCCGCGAAGAAATCTCCTATCCAGATCTGATCAAATCCCTGGATGGAATTTTCACGCAACTTTACCTGACCCTGGTGCAACAGCTTTTCAATGTCTTTTTGAGCGATGGTTTTCCGCAAAGTGCCTTGGCTCCGAATAACAGTCTGCTCAAAAGTCAGCTGCTCACCCTGCAAAGTCAGGTCTATACCAACCCGACATCAAAGGACACTTATCAAAAAGTCCTGGACTTTATCACCATTTCTTTGAAAGCCATCGAAGACGGAAAGGTCATCGATTCAAGGACGAAATGATGAAGAGTCTCAAGCTGCAAATATTTTTTCTGATTCTGTTTCAGATCTTGGGCTCGCGGGCTGGGGCGACGTTCGTGCAGGCGGATAGCTTTGAAAAAATTCTGCAAATGTCTTTGGAAAAATATCAGAACAACATGGTGAATCTAGTGCAAAGTTCAATGATTCGCCTGCCAAAGAATTCAATTCTTCTCAAATCCACAAATCTTGTCGCCGATTGCACATCCCAGCTGCAGGGCATTTCGGTGCAGACGTCAACCAAGGGCAACACCGTCAGGCAGGTCTTTAAATTTACCGACTGTCGCGGTGCTGAAAGCCTTTTATCCGTCGAACGGGCCGGCTCTGGTCTGCAGGCTTTGACCATCCACCAGTTCTTAGCGGGAGATTGGGGCTTCGATGAAACCTTGGATTTTTGGCACGTGGAATTGAATTGGCAAACTGTCAAAATTTCTTCCCAAAAAAGGAACGGCATCCGCAAATCCATGATTTCATTGGATGGCCTTAGTATCCCTGGTGTTCCCCTCAGTTATGTCGATTTTCAATTGATCGAATCGCATGATAAAAAGGCAGGCGTCGACACTGATTCCAAACTGTATTCTGTTCGTGAAAGCCCGTCGGCCATGTTCGAAAACTATTCTGTGACAACGCAGAAAATGGACGGACAAATATTCTCGATTGAAAAATATGAGCTCGATCACGGCGTGATAACGCCCAAAACCTTTGCCGATTTTTACCAACCGCTCATCATCGAAGGCCTGGTGAAAGCACTGTCTGAAACATTGGCTAAAATACCTCTGCAAATGAATTGATCAGAAAAAATTTGACTTAAAGCGCGTTTCTTTTTCATTGATGCCGACCTGGCATTTCGAGACCGGGGGAGGAAGAAATTTCGTTATTTTTATTTCGCGGTTTGTTTAATTGTACGCTTCCTTGCTTTGGTATTGGCTCCGTTTGGGATTCGATCCAAAAGTGCTCCCGAATTCGGTGCGAGACAAACCGATATTCTGTTTCTTTGCGGAGGCAACAATGGTCTTTGTCATTCTCTGCTGCAAAAAAACGAGATTCTATTGACATATTTTCGATGCGGGCTCAAATCTAGCACTGAAAAATTGAATATTATATTTCCTGAACTCAATCGGTTGAAACTGAAAGGAGCAAAGCTACAAAATATATGAAAAGTCTTTTTCAATTCAAGGCATTGATGATTTTGATAGCAAGCCTTTTCACACTGACGGCGCAGGCAGAAAAGCCGATTGTACTTCATTATGTTGATCGTCCCCCTTATGCCTTGACCCAACCGAACGGTGAACCCACAGGGTTGGTGGCAACTCCCGCTGCGCAAGTTTTAAAAAAGGCAAAAATTCCCTTTGTTTGGTCCAAAACTCCGATCAATCGTCAGTTCGCCATGATCAAGGAAAACAAAGGACCGCACTGCGCTCTGGGCATGGAGCAAACAGCCAGCCGTTCCGAATTCGCGAAATTTACGGACCCCGTCTACATCAGCCAACCACTGGTGGCGATCATCCATCCCCGGGTGACCGAAAAGCGCGGTGTGAGCTTCGCCACGATGCTGTCCAAGTATACGATCCTCGTGAAAGAAAATTACACCCTTGGTGATGAAATCACGGCGATGGTTTTGAAAAGTCCGAATAAGAAATTAACGACGCAAGAGTCTTCCCAGATGGTGCAAATGATCGCCTTGGGCCGCGATGATTTTATGATGATATCGAATGATGAGGTCGAATATTACATCCAGCAAGGTGTTCTCAATCCAAAAGGCATTCGACTGATGGAACTTCCCGGCGCGAAGAAAAGATTCACCCGCCGCATGATGTGTAGCAAGAGCGTCGATGACAAAGTGATCCAAAAATTGAACCGTGCCATCAGCAGCTTAAACGTCAAGCCTGCCAAAATGAGCAAACTCGATACCCTCCTTTAAATCGTCGTGCTTTTAATTCGTGAAATCTTGCACCCAATAATTTTGGTAATACCCGATTCCGATTTTTCCAAATTTCGAATTTAATATATTCGCCTTATGGCCACTGGAATTCATCCAGCTCGTCATGACGGCCTCCGGAGTTTTATAATAATAGGCAATGTTCTCGCCCCAAGTATTATACGAAATCTGTCCGGCCTTCAGACGGTCGGCGGGACCTAGGCCTTCCGGTGAAGTGTGATTGAAATATCCTCTGTTCACCATGTCTTCCGCAAACGCCTGCGCCACTTTGGATAAAGCAGGGTCCAACTGCAGCCCGCCGACGCCAGCCGTGCTTCGCTCTTGGTTCACCAAGACACAAACTTGCTCGACAATCGCGCTATCGGCGAAACCTGTCCGCGTGTCATCACATGCGCCGCTGGCACTGGGCGGATTTGTTGGTGTCGTCGAACCTGGATCACCCGAAGTGCTTGGCTCCGAAGTCAGGGCTTCGCCCAAGGCGCCAGCTCCAGAGGTGGGTTGACTGCACCCTCCACAAGTGAGAATGAAAACGAAAAGCAGACCAAAAATAATTTGCGCCCAAGCCATACGGACCTCCTTTGCTTGAGATTAGCTTCAGGCCTTGGTCGTTTTTCCGCAAATTACAGATGATTACAATTCGATTTCATGGTTCGGTCCTAGACTTAAAACTGGTCACGCGAAGCGCCGAGCCAGCTTTGCTTCTTGCGTTGCTGACGGCTGTGAAACACTGAACACCCATTTTTGCAAATCCAAAGCGAGCTTCGGAATACTCTGCTCAAATTGAATTCCCATTCCGCGACGATGGCGCAGAGACTGAGCTTCATTCAGCCAAGCGACTTTTCCGCGAACGCGGTATTCCTGATCGCAGAAGCGAAACGCGATTTCAATTTGTTCGTTCGGCTGCGGCAGATGCCCAAAGCTATTGATGAAACAACCCTGCCCGGTCAAATCCGAAATTTCGCCAAAACTGATGTGCTCGAAAAAGTTGGCGACCGCCGTCAGACGAATCGGCGTGCGAAATTCTTTTTCCAATGACGGCTCATCGGCCAATTTACGAAATTCGGCCATGCTCTGATCGCCAAAATAGGTCGAATAGACTTGGATCAATGTGTGCCGATCTTCGTTGCTGAATTTTGACCAAACCTCCCTTTGCTGCAGACAAAAATATTTGAGCATCGTTGGCGTAAATGCTGGATTGATACTTAAGCCCGCTTTTTTAGGAGCATAGTGATACCGGTGATCGGGACGGTCGAACAGCGCACCGATATTTTTCATTGGATCTTTGGTTCGGTAAGAGTTGATCACTTTGTTCAAATGGTTAGCTGATAAATCCATTGAGATGTGAACAGCGGCAGCACCATTCAGCGTTTCGTATTTCAATGGTTGGCTATTGATCTGAAATCCCAACAATGCCCGGTAAAAGGATTCGGCACGAGGATGAACTGCGGCCACGTAAAAATCGCATTCGAAATAGAATCGACTGTGATTGTAAAGAAAGCACATCAACAACAACGAGACGCCGTGGTTCCCGCGGTGCTCGGGCGCTACCGCCATCGCCGAACCTTCGACCAGAGATTTTCCTTGATAACGAAGCCTATTATTTTCTTCTCGGAATTCTTGGTCCGACGGCAAGCCCGCCACCGAGTCCTTGATTGCGCTGACTGTGCCGATGACCTTTCCCTGCTTCTTTGCAACAATCACGGTGGCAGTGGGCATGAACGAAAAGAAATTGCATCTCATTCCAGATGGTTGCTGATCAATGATCCCAATTCCGACATAACAATCGTGTAAAAGGGAATAAGCACTCTGCAGATCTTCACGAGAGGTCGCAATTTCGACGCTGATTTCCGAATCCAAATATTCTTTTGGAACCACCATCAATCTTCGGTAAAGGTCATCCCGCAAAGATTCGCTCGTAAAGCGTAGCAAGCTTTTCAGATATCTTTTCATGTTTGATCCCCCACTCAAATAGGTTATCCAACTGGCGAAACAAGCCACACGGACAAAAATGGGCCGCAAAGGTAGCAATTCCTAATAAAATCCTGCGCTTAGAAATGTGTCTTAAAATGGAACGACAGAATTTGAGATTTAGGCTCGTTTCAGGCGGTAGCGGGTGCGGGGCCCGCGAGCCTGAATTTCCAACACACCCGACTTTACAAGTTTCTGAATCTGCGTGCGGGCCGTGCGCTGAGCAATTGCCTTTTCCTGAGCCCAATCGTTCACCGAAAAGAATTCTTTGCCTGCGACCAAGGGCATGTCCATTTTCACTTTGGGCTTAAAATCGCTTTTTAAATGCAATCGGCAAGCGATCTGAAATTCAAGCTTGTATCCATTTCGATACGACTGAATTGTGATCGGTAGCTTTTGTTCAACCAACCAGCTTCGGGCACGAGCCATCAGCCGATGCAATTTTGTTGGGCTGGCCACTGGATGATAATATTCTCCGGGATAAAGCGAATCTAAAATTTCGGTGGAACGTAAAGGCTGATACAATTCCCGAGTTAAAATGAAGAACAGCTTTTTCAAAATCGGTGTGGGTGCTAGGTCCACCAAATCCAAAATCGGCGTGTTCGATTCTGGGTTATCGGATGTCGTACTCCACAAAAAAGAATCCTGGACGACGGCCTTGCCAAATAAGCGAAGCACGCGACTTTTATAACCTTTGAATTTTGAGCCCCAAAAAACTCGCGATACTAGATTTTCATCTTTCAACGCCAAGGCCCGCTGCAATTCGCAGTCTCGCGCAATTTCCCACTCATTCGCGACCGATGCTCGAAGCTTTAAGGCTTCAAGTTGCTGCAGAATTTCTGGATCTCCGGGCCGAGACCTGAGACTGATCAGGTGCTGCCATTTTTGAACGTACAAAATGCTGCGTTCATCTGCTTTATCCAGCAATTGGGCGGCTTCTTCCAAATCCTTCAGCGCCGCTTCGCTTTTTCCTTGCTCCAGCAAAAGTTGCGACCGAATTTCCAGCAAGTTTCCCTTCAATAGCGATCCTTCTTGCTTTTCTAATTTCCGCATCAACGACGCAATTTCCTTCTCGGCCAAATCGACTTTCGCCATCGAAACCAGTGCGGCACAAAGATTTAATTGTCCCACCAATTTCGAATAGTCCGGAACTTGGGGATGAGCCATATATTTTCGAAGGTCCGGAATGGCTTTGGCATAGTTCCATTGATTGATGTTCAACGAAGCCCGATAGAAATACGATTGGGGATCTTCTTCAGGATCAACTTCGGATAAAATTTGCGCGGCCTCGCCGAAAGCGCCGAGACGAAACAAGCCCAGCGCATACAACGCCTTTTCTTTGGTGGTTGCGGTCCGGGCGAGAACTTTCTCCGAGCGGACAATGGGTCGAAGCCACAGAACGATCAGATCCGGCGCTCCCACTCGGCGCGCTACGTGACAGTAATCGGTTAAAAGTTCGCGTGGAATTTTTTTATGATTGAGCTTGCGACAAAGTCCCCGAACTTTCGAGGCCGCTCCTTGCCGAATCCACTCATCCCACTGTTTCAATTGTTCGGCGTGATTCATTGCAACTCAACAGCTCCAATATCGCACTTGGCGCCGCCACCCTGCTTATCGATAGGTCGGGCTTGACCTCGTTGATCGGTGGACGGGCAATTGAGATTTTCGCCGGCATCAATCAACGGACTGCCTGCCAGTGGCAACATGGTCGAAGCAAAGCCGCCGTTGTTGGCCAAAGACGCAAGCTTTGGATCTCCATTCAAGTTGCTACTGCCGGTCGGCCTGCAGGTCGTATCATCAAAAAGACTGTTGGTCGCCTTCACCACCGGAGCATAGGTAATGCAATTCGCGATCGTTGGATCGTTCTGAAAGACAACGGTATTTTGCAGATCCAGCATCTGCACCGAGCCCTTAATCATGGCGTACAAATTCGATTGGCCCCAACCCGTCATGCGACCATTGTTAAAAATTGTCGAGTTCCTGAATACGATATCACCCGCCGTATCACTGCCATCCATAAAATTTGACAGTGCTTGTTGTTCATTGTTCGCGATGGTCGTGTTTTCGATCAAGGCCCCTTCCACATCATGAAAATAGAGAGCGCAGCCGCCGACCATATGGCTGATCAAAGAATTTTTGACGATGACGGCGACGCCGTTTTGAGTCTGGGTCGCGATCAGGGCACCACCCGCCACGCTGATTTTGTTGTTCGAAATTTCGACTTGGTCCAGTATCAATTGGCCGCTGACGATGTATTCAAAGCGGATGACCCAAAGATCAGGATTGTTGCCTAAGAATCTTGTTTTCTGAATTTGGACACCGCCACCGGTTTTTGTTGTTTGGAAAACATCGGCCCCATTGTTGCCTTGAAACAGCATGTCCGATAAATTCAGCTGTGCCGGCGAATTGTTTTCCAAGGCCGAGGCACTTGATTTGCCTGCGGGCGGAAATCGGTACGGTAAAAATCCGTTGATCAAATTCAATCCCTGCAGATTCACCGGTCCGCTGCTAGAGACACCATAAATTCTCAAGATATTGGTCGCACCTTGCCCATCGAACGTGCTCATCGTCGGCCCGGCGCCATGTACAAGAATCGCGTGGCCATTCGGACCCGATGTCAGACCGAGCTCCTGTGCCAGTTTAAAATTCATCACCGGAATCGAGACATCAACCCCCGACGTGTACGAGGCAACCTCGGCCGTTTGCAAGGCCGCTTGCACCGAGCACTTGCCATTGGCATCTTCACAGACCGCATCTAAGGGATTGGCATCCGGTAAATTTGGCGGCTCATTCGCATCGACAAAGTAAGGTTTTGGCACGACGTAAAGTTTTCCTTCGAACGTCGCTTCTTTTTTCACATCGTCGTAAACAACACCGGCTACGGGGGTCTGATCAACAACCGCACACTTCTCTTTCGAGTTTTTGATGATGTCCCACTGATCCAAATCTTTGCGGATGAGAATGCTCTCGGGCTGCGGCTTGCCTTCGCATTGAAAACCATCAACGTAATGGTGCAGTACGCGCAGCTTTCCATCGTAGGTTCCGCCATTTCCCGAATCGGCGGTCGGAGAGGCTTGGCTTTCTTCCTTCTGATTGAACAGACCGGTGTCAAAAAAAGAAACACGACTGCAGCCTTGCGACCAGCTAAGAAATAGAATCGGAATCGCAATCACGACGATTAATCTTTTGAGCATGTTCTTAGATTATAGCCGCAACCCCGTGCTATTAGAACAGTCGAGAATTGCGTTCTCAAAACGAGACGACTAAGATTTCTTCACCCCAAATCGCAACATCCAGACCGGTTTTTCATCTGTCGCCAGATGAAATTGTTCCTTTAAGACTTCGGGTCCGGCTCCGGTAAAAAGGTCACTGAAAAAATCTCGCGTATCTGCCGGCAGGTTTCCCGTCCCGGCGGCCACCAGGCTCAGGGACGCTATGGTTGATGGCTGGGCACTGTACCCCATCGCCTCAAGCTCAATCCAAGCTGCCATAGCGGTTTGTCCCGCCCGTACCAGTCCCAAAGCTGATAAGTCTTGCGCCGTGATTAGACAGAAGTGCGCGTTTTTAAGACTGCGCCGTGAAGCCTGTTTGAAGGGCATGTTCACTCCGGGAATTCGCGAAAGAATTGAAAAAATCGATGGCATTGACTTCAAACAATAAAACATCAGTTGATCAACGATCCCGATTCCCAAATCGGCCGATCGAATGCCCCGTGGTTCCATTCGCGAATCAAAAAACCGAACTTCTTTCAAAAAATCTTCGGTTGCCTTGGTCTGTAACCAAAGATACGTGTCCGCGTTCATGATATATTTTCGAAAAGCCTGCGTGATAAAATTCGCCGACGCCAAATGAACATTGGTCCCGCTCTTGGCAATCTTATTTGAAATTCGCGGCAATTCAGAGACTTTGAATTCTCCCCGGTAGGTGGCTCTGGACATCATGGCTTTCATGCGACTGGCGAAATCCGGGCTCTTTCCTGCCGGAGTGAAAATAACTTTCGCGCTGACATTGTCTTCGCGAATGTAGAATTCCATTTTCCACCCTTGCTCGCGCGCGGCCGTTTCTGCCGAGGTGAGCAAGCAACCCAACGCGATCCACGAGGCATGATGATTGGGATTGAGATAGTGCTGCGCCAAAACTTTGTTGTGCATGATGGTGAGTTCGTTGCCGGTCCAGGTCCACGCAAAGGGTTTTGCATTTCCGCCAGTCGGGGACTTTGCTAAAGCCCTCTCGATCAGTTCGCGATCTAAAACTGTCTCCAGGTTGCCACTGACAATGCCGTAGAATTGCATAAGACCCCCTCGTCACTTACAGAATAAGAGGGCTTAGAACAGACTCGTACTGACAAAAAAGAGGCTAGATCCCGAGAAAGGACAAGAGATTCAGCCGTTTAATAAAACGTATGAATATGGGACAGAATGGGCTCGAATTTATAAACGATTTAAAAGCGATAACGAGCGCCCACACTGAGATCCAAGTCCGCGGCTGTCGAAGGAGTGATGTCGACGATGACCGCGACTTCACCAAAAAATTCGACGGAAGGATCTTTCAATTCGTGTCGCAAACCGATTGGTACTCTTGGGCCAAAGCTCAATTTTCCTTTGTCGTCACCCGAACTCAAGGTGATCATGCGAAGACCAATTCCGTAATAAAGATCCAATTCGCTGTCTCCGGCATCGATCACTTGTGGCCGCTGCAGGAGATAATCTGCATGCAACTGCGCGCCGGAACGTGCGCCCAAAGAATACGACAGACCACCGTCGATCGATGTGTTTTTGTGTTGCTCGTACTTGATGGTGAAACCAGTTGGATCGCCAACCATGCCACCCACCAACAATGGCCCTGATCCAGCCTGTGCGTAAAATCCTAGAAACATCATCATGATTAAAACCAAAGCTCGCATGGCAATCTCCCGAGGTTAGTAAGTGATCTTATCTGCTTTTTCCGTCCAAAGCTCGAAAGCTTTCAGGGCTTCGCTTCGTGACAATTGCAACATGGGAATTTTTCGTTCTTGCGGAGCCTTAGGAATCTCTTGGTAGATAAAATCGTCGTCAAAATTGATATCGGCCGCATCTTTTTTGGTATTGCCGTAAAAGATTTTTGAAATGTGTGACCAGTAAATTGCAGACAAGCACATGGGACAAGGCTCGCAACTGGTGTAAATTTCGCAGTCAGCTAATTCGAAAGTTTGCAAATTCTTGCAGGCGTTGCGGATGGCTTCGACTTCGGCATGGGCCGTTGGATCATTTGAGGCCGTGACGCGATTGACACCTTCACCGACGATCTTTCCGTTTCTGACGATAACCGCTCCAAAGGGACCACCGCCTTGATTCACATTTTCTTTTGATAACTCGATCGCTCGTTGCATCCAATTTTGTTTCGATTCCATAGGTCCGCTACACTATTAACTTGTCAGCGGAGAATCAACAATTAGATGGAGCTTCAGCACTATTGACGGGCAGATGCTTGCTTGACTTGAAGCTGATACGTTTCGCTTTCGGCACGCGCCAATTTGGCTTTCAGCAGCGCGACCTCATACTCTAATGCTTTAATTCTTTCTTTATCACTGACAGCATTAACACCCAGCCCGACAACATTTGCATCTTTCGGCTGTGTTTGATCCTCGACCTGCGCACCCGATTCCGGCATCGGTGTGCCGTTATCCTCTAATGCGGCTAGAATTTGTTTTTGCTGCGCTTGTGCCGAGGCCAAACCTCGTGTGGCTTTTCCGATATTGATGGAAGACTGAAATGCTTGCAGACTTTGGTAAACATCTTTCACCGGTGGTGGAAATTTACCGGTCGCTAACGACATCAAGCCAAACACTAAAATGGCACAGACTCCCAGGTAACGACCGCAAAGCCATAAGATTTTCAAAGTTTCTTGAAGCAATGTTTTAAGCGCAGGCAACATTTAGGGGTTCCGTTTCTGACCGGCTGGAATGCGTTCGGAAAGTTCTTTTAATTTTTGTTTTTGTTCCGGAGTCCATGAATTCGCAAATGCTTCCGGATTCTGTTGAGCGTCCATCAGCATCTTTCGCATTTCTTCCGGAGAATTGTCTTTCATATTCCCCAGAATTTGCGCCGCGAATTCATACATGGCCTGTTCGTTCTCGGGTGATCCGGAGACGTCTTTCACTTGCTTTTCGACGGCCGCCGCTTCCTTCGACTGTTTCGCGGCGTTTTGATGAAAGGAGGGAGACTTCATTTGTTCTTGGACTTCTTTAACGGCCTGTTGCGTTTCGGCATCCGCCCAGACCGTGGCTGGCATCAACAAAGCGACGAATAATAATATTGGCTTCATTCCAACTCCTACTATTCTTAACGGCATTTTAGGAGCAAGTCTAAAGTCCCTTTCGCGTCCCATTCCGAAACGCAAAAGTTCGTTTTTTACTGCTTATTTTATTTCACGGGAAATGCAATGACTTCGATATAAAAAGATCCGTGTGGCGTCTCCGCGGTTAAAACAATCGATGCTTTGCCCGCAGGACACTCGGGCATACAACCCTTTGCCAACATCTTTGGAATGCTCATTCCGACATCGTATTGGGTGAAATCAGCTTTGGCATTTCCCAGTATCATATTGGCAATTTCACCGATGGCATCAGCATTTTCGGCATTGATCTCAGTTTGCACTTCGCCCAACATATTTTCGAGCAATTTAAAATACACACTTTTCTCGAATGAAATGATCATCAAACCTTTGAACAGGCGACTCTGAATTTCAATCGATGCGGCGATGTCGCCGGACCACGACTCGTTGTTCTTTCTCACTAGCGGCTTGTGAAATTTCGAGGTTTCAATACCGAATTGTTGGCAAACAAAACAAGCTGACTTCACGATGCCATTGAGAACGCGCACATCGACCGCGAAAGCGGATGGCTTATCTCCAGAGGCAGGCTGTGTCGTTTGCTGGAGATCAGGGGTGGCCAAAGCTTTTGCCAAAGCTCGCACCAAAATATCAACGGTAAACGGCATCACCAATCTTTGGTCTGCATCATTCAGTTCGGGCGGTAGCACCCAGTCATCTGTCGGAATGGTGACCAGCACGTTGGCGCTATTGGTGTTCTTTCCACTTCGAAGACCACGCAAAAAAGTGCCTTCATTCAGTCGCGGCGCCTTGTGATCAATGATGACCGCATCGAATTTTTGGTTGTTCACTCTTCTCTCGGCTTCGGGAGCGTCTTTGGCGAGAATAAATACGGGATTGGCACGAGCACCCAAAGAATCTGCAAGCGCTTGCCGGGCTTGCTCAACTTCAAATTGCGGCTGTCCCAAAAAGAGAATCATTTTTTTAATAGGGCTTGATGCTGACATTCACTCCTAATAACGGACCGAGTCTTTGTTTCCTCAAGGGTCCAAACTCAATCATTTATGGAGAATTAAGGATTTCAAATATTTTCTCAAAATCATCCATGCTCAAGGCATTTATATTTGAGAAAACTGCATTTTTACGTTGAGCTGTCATAAGAATTTCTTTATTCATTTTAAAATGTTCCCAAACCCCGACATCTTTGACGCCCCTCTCGGGATGGTCCCGAGGTCCAGTCCATATGGCAGGGCTCTCAAGAGAATTTTTCGATTCAATAGGACTTAAAATGACAATGTCCGAAAACAGCCAGACGTCACCAAAAATTCCGGCTAGAGTGCCTTGATGAAGCGCGAAGAGATTTATTATCAGGCGATGCTGGCGCGGGATCACCGCTTTGACGGCAAATTTTTTGTCGCCGTCAAAACGACGGGAATTTATTGTCGCCCTATCTGCCCTGCGCGGCCGAAGCGTGAAAATGTCGAATTTTTTCATTCTTATTTAGAGGCCGAAAAAAATGGCTACCGTCCCTGTCTCAGATGCCGGCCCGAAAGCGCTCCCCAATCTCCAGCTTGGGTCGGAAAATCTGCCGTCGTTCAACGTGCGATCAAAGTGCTTCATCACCAAGAGACCATGACTTTCGATGAAGATCGTTTCGCTGAAATGTTTGGTGTGACGGCCCGCCACCTGCGGCGCCTATTCGTCGAAGAAATCGGTAAAACTCCAAAGCAACTTTCATTTGAAAATCGATTGAATCTCGCACGGAAGCTGATCACCGAAACCACTTTGCCGGTTTCAGAAATTGCGTTTGCTTCCGGCTTTCGATCCATTCGACGCTTTAACGACGCCTTTAAAGATCGCTTCAAGAAAAGTCCCACGGGCATTCGACGCAGTCCCTTATCTACGAACCATTTGCTGACACTTTCTTTGCCTTACCGACCCCCTTTCGATTTTGAGGGTTTGCTTCAGTCCTATGAGCGGCATCAGGTCGGAAATCTCGAATGGTTCGAGAATGGTCGCATGCACCGAGTGATCAACATCAATGGCAAGATTGGCCAGATCGCGATTTCCAACGAAACCGACCGCTCGAGTTTGTTGGTTGAAATCGATTTTCCAGACACCTCGGTGATTCATATCGTGATCGCCAAAGTTCGTGCGCTCTTCGATCTGGATTCAGATCCAGTCATTATCGCGAACTGTCTTGAAGAGAGTAAAGAATTGAAAACTCTTCTTCGAAAATATCCCGGAATTCGCATGGCTTCAGGTTGGGATCCTTTCGAAGTGGCCGTCGGTACAATTTTAGGTCAATTGGTCAGCGTCAGCTTCGGTCGAAGCCTGCTTCATGACCTGATTGAGCTTTTGGGCGAGGACTCAGGACTGAAACGCAATGGCCAACCCATCAAACTTTTTCCTTCACCCGAAAAAATCGCGACCTCGGATTTAACGGAACTCAAAACCACGGGCGCACGTAAAAAGGCATTGATCGCCTTCGCGCGGGCTGTCGCCGAAAAAAAGATTTCCTTGGAAAGTACCCAGGATGTGAACCGCTTTTACCACTCAGTTCTCGACATCCCGGGCATCGGGCCTTGGACCGCCGATTACATGAGCCTGAAAGCCCTTCGCCACACGGACGCATTCCCGCAAACAGATTTAATCTTAGCGCGCGCCTTAAAAATGCACCCACCCAAAGTCATCGAAAAGATGAGTCCCTGGCGTGGATATGCGGCCCATCTGTTGTGGCGCGAATACTCGAATTCTGCAAAAAATAAAAAAAGGAAAATTTCATGAACTGGCTGCAATGGGAAATGAACTCGCCAATTGGACCTTTTTATCTAACCGCTTCTGATCAGGGATTGAAAAGTGCATTTTGGGAAGAGCAACCTGTTCCCTTTGCGACATCGTTGCAGGGACCGACCCCAGCTCACCGAATTCTCGCGACATCTGTCGAACAGCTGGAACAGTATTTCAATGGTGATCGGAAAAAATTTGATATTCCACTCGATCTCAATGGCACCGAATTTCAAATGCAAGTCTGGCAGGCCTTGATCAGGATTCCTTACGGAAAAACATTTTCCTACTCGGACCTAGCACGACACATTGGTCGTGAAAAAGCGGTTCGCGCCGTCGGGACCGCCAACGGACGAAATCCTATTTGCATCATCGTTCCCTGTCACCGCGTGATCGCGGCCGATGGCAGTCTTGGTGGTTATTCGGGTGGGCTGAATATCAAGGCCCACCTCTTAAAACTCGAAAATTGAGAGCTTAGAATCCTCAGGCTACAAAAATCGAAAATTTAAAAAGCGATATGCTAAGAAATGAAAATCGTATCGCTGAAAGAGTTCGTTGCGGTCTTGAGAGATTGAGATTTTAAATTAGAATTTTTGAGAGCGGAGCCAAAGTGGCGGAGAGAGTGGGATTCGAACCCACGGACCCCGCGAAGGGTCGCCAGTTTTCAAGACTGGTGTTTTCAACCGCTCAACCATCTCTCCGTCGACCGTTTTATGGGTTTTGGCGAGTGGTATCAACGACTTTTCCACATATTGCATCGCAAAATATAAAGGAAAAGAGGTCCAAAGCTCTCGCAAAATAGCAGAAATCCAAGACAACCACCGCAACAAACGAGGTCGCCTTTTGCTAAGAGAATCTAGATCTGGGTTTTTCCGTTCATGTATTTCTGAAGTGCCTTTGGAATCAGCACTGATCCGTCTTCTTGCTGATAATTTTCAAGAATCGCGATCAATGTTCGTCCAACCGCTAAGCCCGAACCGTTCAGAGTGTGCACGAACTGAGGCTTTCCCCCCTGAGGACGGAAACGAATGTTCGCCCGACGGGCCTGAAAATCTTCAAAATTCGAGCAAGAACTGATCTCTCGATATTGACCAGCGCCTGGAAGCCAAACTTCCAAGTCAAAGCATTTGGCCGCACCAAAGCCAATGTCCCCGGTGGATAGCAGCATGCGCTTAAAAGGCAGCTCCAGATCCAACAACACCTGTTCGGCATGTGAAGTCAGCTGCTCGTGCAATTCATAACTTTGGCTCGGATGCGCAAAGACCATCAACTCAACTTTGTTAAACTGATGCTGACGAATCAATCCTTTCGTATCGCGGCCCGAAGATCCCGCCTCACTTCGAAAGCAGGGCGAATACGCGCAGAATTTAATCGGCAGTTCTTCCTCTTTCAAAATTTCTTCCGCATGATAATTCGTCACCGGAACTTCGGCCGTCGGAATCAAATGGTAATCCGTCCCTGCCAAATGAAAAACATCATCCACGAACTTTGGAAACTGATTGGTACCCACGAAAGAAGTGCTGTTCGCGATAAACGGCGGGATCATTTCGGTGTAGCCATGTTTTTGCGAATGCAAATCCATGAAAAATTGGACCAACGCGCGCTCCATCTGGGCCGCACCGGCCTTTAAGAATGTAAATCGCGTCCCCGTCACCTTGGCGGCACGCTCGAAATCCAAAATCCCCAGCTTTTCGCCAATCTCCCAGTGCTCTTTTGCCTTGAAAGAAAATTTGCGAGGCTCGCCAACCTGTTTGATCAGCTTATTATCGTCAGCAGAAGAACCCACCGGTACGCTCGAGTGGGTTTTATTCGGTAACGTGAGCAACAGGTTTTTGACCTGCACTTCCGCCTCGGCGGCCTTTTGCTCCATCTCTTTAACCGAACTTGCCAACTGTCCCATTTCAACGATCAAAGCCGACGCATCCTGCCCGTCGCGCTTCATTTTCGCGATGTCACCAGAAACTTTGTTCTGATTGGCCTTTGCAGTTTCCGCCTGCGTGATCAGTTCTTTGCGCTTCTTATTCAGGCCCATGACCTGATCCAGAGTTTCAACCGAAGCGTTTCGATTGATCAGACACTGTCTGTATTCGTCATAGTAAGAAGGTCCGCCTTCAGATTTTTTTTCCAGCAGCTTGATATCGATCATGGTTTTCCAAAACTTTCTAGCCGGAGTTCAAGAGCCAGCTTCAAAAGAGTCGCAGCTTAAGGTGCGACTTGCAGATACAGTCTTAGCAGAAGTGCCACAAGCACGCAAAACAAGTCAAATAAGAGCACGGCTCCGACATTCCATTTTCCAATCAACTTCATCATCAGCGCCATGATGACAACCATGGTGAAAATAAAAGTGAAAATGCCCGAGCCCATCATCTCTTGACCTATCAAAGAAAGGGTCAAAGCGACAAAGAACGCGGTCAAAAGTTTCAGACACAGACTGGCGAATGAGACCGAACTGTTTTTGACTCCATCTTGAACTTGTCCCGCAATCTGACTGACTTTATCGGTAATTCCCATCTGACTCCCCTTTTCCTTCCGCTGGCTGTCCTCAACGACAGCTACTTGCTGATCATCGTGATGCGCGCTTCAATTTCGTGACGATCCGGCGCATTCGGCGACAACGTCAGGTACTTATTATAAGCCTGAACTGCAGCCCGAATGTCACCTTTCGTTTCGTAAACAGCGCCCTGTTCCTTGTAAATTTCTGGCAGGCCCGACTCCTGATTGGCCGCAATGCCCAACATGCTTTCCGCGATGTCAGGACTGCCGCTTTGGCGATAACAACGTGCCATTTTGACGTACAACTCGGCCCCTTGTGGACGCAGCTTGATGGCCTGCTGGTATTCCGAGGCACATTTTTGAAACTGCTTCGTCTGAGTATAGATCTCGGCCGCGAGAATATAAGAGTCCGCCAAATTCGGATTGATCTTCCGCTCTTCCATCGCCGCCGTCAGCGCATGCTCATAGTCCCCATTTAAAAAATAAGCCCGGCCCATATAATAATTCAACCTTGGATAAAGCGGATTCACAACCTGCGAGCGTTTCAACTGAGTAATCGCATCCGAATATTTATGAATGTCGATGTACACAAGCCCCGCTCGGAATAACCCTTCCATGTCAGACGGGTCCGTCACGCTGGCCGCCAGATATTGCTTCAAGGCCTTATCAAAAATTCCTTGGGCCTGAAGGCTTTGCCCCAACCCCAGTCGCGCCTTTTTATTTCGGGGATCGACGTCGATCAGTTGCTCATAAATTTTCTGCGCCTGGCTGGCCCGTTCCTGTTCCCGATAGAGATCCGCAAGCGCTAAGCGAAAGTCCAACGTGTAAGAGAATTTGTTGATCAGGTCTTTCAAATACAGAATTCCGGTTTCCAAGCCTTGAAACTGCGTCAAGATACGGGCGTAAACGATTTGCGCTTCGGTACTGGTTGAATCGAGCTCGATCGCCCGAACAGAGGCCTTTTGCGCCGAAGCATAGTCACCCGAAGCCATGAAGGCTTTCGCCAGCAAGATCAAAGTTTCAATGTCATTCTCAAAAATCTTGTTGGCCCGTTGCAGGTACCCGATCGCATCTTTCATGTTGTTACGGCGGTACTCGACCAATCCATAACCTCGAAGTACTTCATAATTATTTGGGAATAGCTGCGAGGCTTTATTCAGTGTTTGCATTGCCCCGATATAATCAAAACGCTCGGATTGGTAATCGGCCATCAATACATAGGCCGCAGTCAGTTTCGAATCCGACTTGATCGCCTTTTTCAACCATTGAATGGCGTCCGAACTTTGGTTTAATTGCCACAGACATCTCGCCGCCTTCAGGGCCGCAACGGCATTGGTCGAATCCAACTCGAAGGCAGCTTTATATTCCGCTTGCGCCGCCAAACAGTTGCCGGTTCTTTGGTGTTGATCCCCTAAAAACACCAATTCGCTATCGCCACTGCTGCCGCCAGGCAAATTGGTCGATCCACCCAGTTTCGTCACCAATTCTTTGGTCTGCGAATCGCTCGGATTAAGCCGGAATGCCTCTTGCGCATGCTCTTTCGCCTGTGCAAAATTTTTCTTTTCGGCATAAATCAAGCTTAAGAAAAAATGCGCCTGTGACACGTCTGCATTCGGAATTTTACTGACAGAAGAAACGGCCGCAGACAATTGTGCCAAAGCGGCATCCGATTGGTGAAAATTCTTGAACAGAATAATTCCCAGTTCAATTTGTGATTTACGGTGCAAGGGATTCAGCTGCAAAGCTTGTTTGAAGGACTTAACCGCTTCTGCCGGCTGATCGTTTCGCGCCTGGTACTTACCGGCATCGAAAGTCGCCTTCACCCATTCGGGCCAAAGCTGTTTCGCCTTATCAACGTACAAAATCGAAGTGCGAATGTCTTTTTCCTCGAACAACAACTCGGCCTTCAGTTGGTACAAAACAGGAGCCGTCGACATCTGCGGCTGGTTCAAGGCGTACTCAATCACGCCTCGGGCCTCTTTGTATTTTCCGAGCGTCATCAGTTTGATCGCCTCGCAATACACACCGTTAATACCGGTTGGATCCAAACTGCGTGTCGCTTTCGACATATTAAAAACCGCATCCATATCTTGCGCATCTTGTTTGACGAAAGGCCAAAGCTCTTTATAAACAAGACACAGTGATCCGCGCGCGTCGATATTCTGCGGCGACCCTTCAATCACGGCGACCAATTTGTTTTGCGCTTCTAGATAGCTTTCGAAAGTATCTTTTTCGTACTCGTGAATGGCTTTCTGAATTCCGGCACTGACATCCTTTGAAGACATTGATGCCGAGTTCGACGCCCGCGGCACCAGCAAATGCGGCTTACCAATGGACGCTCGTTCTGGAATCAAATAAGCGACCACGATAAATAAAATCGCAACCGCGCCTAAGATCAGTGGAATTTGAATGGATTTCGTTTTTTGTTTTTTCGAAAGCTTTGAAACCGGTTCCAGCTGAATCGGCTCTCTTTTGACCACGGGCTGTACGGATTGCGCCGGCGATTCGTTTTCGATCACGGGCAACTGAGTTTTTTGTTCGGCAATCGTGATTTGTGACCTTGGGACAATCACAGTTTTTTCATGATCTTCGCTTTGTTGACGTTCCGGCATTGGTGCAACAATGGTGTCCGCTTCAATTCGCTCGCGTCGATTCGGATCAAATTTTGGAATCTCTTCCAGAGCATCCAAAAGCTTGTCGTAAAAATCAGGCTGCCGCGAAATAGCCGCCCATTTTCCATCCGGATATCTTTTGATTTGTTCGCCACCGCTCAGGGCGCCCTGCGAAATTAATTTCAGAACGGCTTCTGTGGAATAAGGCCCGAGCTGTCGATCCGATTCAGTTTTGATCAGCCATTGGATGCTAGAATGTGGTCCGCGAACGTCAGCCATAGATATTTGATTGTACTTGGCTTTTTCTTAAACGATGAGTCTAGAAGCGATCCCTTCCTCAGTCTTTCGGAAGCTGACGATGCCTTCGAATTGAAATTTTATTTTCAAATGAAGAGTCAAAGAACCCAATACGGTACCAAAGTCTTGGTCTGCTGGTTCAACGATGGAACCACTGAAACCAACTTGGAACCGTAACGCAAAGCATTTACGACCTTAGTTTTATTTTCAAGGTGAATTCGACTGGCACGCCTGTTGCTCAACAACCTTTTCGAAAGGTGAGGGTTATGCTGAAGTTACTTGGCGAAAAGAATATCATCCGAAATGCTCTGATCACGATCTATATTCTTGTTGTTCTTGGAATCTCTGCGACAGCGAAAGCTGAAATGACAATCAACCCGATCTTCACGGATCACACACCTGTTCAAACCCAAAATTTTGTTGGCCAAGTGGCGATGACAGTCGATCAAGATTTTTATCTCGTCGTTTCGGACACTGAATTTTACAAACTCGAGTCCAATGTTGATCTTTTTGATTACAACGGACAACAAGTTGCAGTTGAAGCAGTTAAAGTCATGCACTCGATCGGCCCTGCGGTTAGTGCTTCTTCAGTGGACCCCCTCCCCGGAAGAGGCGATCAAGCAGTGGCTGCTCCTGTGCTGGTTGTGTTTGGTATTAGCGGAGTCGCCAACTAAAGCGTTTCGCGGTTGGTCTCAGCCCGGATCCCCTCCATGGGCTGAGACTTTTCTTTCTCTCAAATTCTAAGTTTTTACTAAGCCTCGTTCATCCCCCCTCCAGAACGAGGCTTTTTTTTGTCCAAAATTCGACCGCCTCAGAGGAGTCTACGCGCCGCGTCTGGACTGTCTTCCAGTTAACAGCCCATTAGACTGATTTCTATGCAAGCTTCTCCTCTCATAATTAAAATGCAGGGAATTAATAAAAGTTTTCAATTGGGAGAGGTGAAACAGCAGGCATTGAAAAATCTCGATTTGGAAATCCACGCGGGAGAGTTTACTGCTCTGATCGGAGCTTCCGGATCAGGTAAATCCACCTTACTGAATATCATCGGCTGCATTGATAAACCAGATAGCGGGCAGATTCTCATTGATGGACGGGAAGTCTCTGCGCTGAGCGAAGTCGAGAAAGGCCGCATCAGAAATCAAAAAATTGGTTTCGTTTTCCAATCTTTCAACCTCATCCCGGTTCTAACGGCCTTCGAAAACATTGAATTGCCATTGCTGATACAGCCAGATCTTTCACCTGCGGAACGAAAAGTCCGCGTTGAAAAGGTGCTGAATGATGTCCATATTAAGGATTTCCGAAATCATTATCCAGATCGCTTATCGGGTGGACAAAGACAACGTGTCGCGATTGCGCGTGCCTTGGTGACTCAGCCAAAAATTATTTTAGCCGATGAGCCCACGGCCAATCTAGATTCTAAAACCACCCATATCATCATTGATCTCATGCTGGAGCTGAATCAGACTCATAAGACCACTTTTTTCTTTTGTTCACATGATGAAAAGTTAATTGGCCGCGTGGATCGGGTGATTCGTATTTTAGATGGTTCCATTCAATCATGATTCAAACTCTGGAGTGGCGCTTCGCATTTCGCAATCTACTCCGTAACAAGCGAAGATCCCTTTCCACATCAATCGGATTGGTTATTGCCTATTTAGGAATTTCCATGTTGGTGGCCTATCTCAGCAAAGCTGAAATGGCGACCCGAGACTTTGAGATCTACCTAAACTACCTTGGACATGTTCAGATTTATAAAAAAGGCGGAGCTGGAAATATTGATTTGGACCCAACTGGATTTCAGATTTCCGAAACCGAAATCCATCAAATTTTTCAGGTTTTAGAAAACTACAAAAACCGTATTGATTTTATTGCCGGTCTTCAATCGACAGAAGCACTTCTTTCAAATGGAACCACCTCAACGCCGATTTGGTTGCAAGGCATTCCACCAGAACTGGACAATTACGTTTATCAAAATCCTCATTCTACTGAATGCTGTCCTTATGTTGTCAAAGCACGAGTTGGTCTTGGTATGCTCGAAGCCACTCGCCAATATCCAGACGCGATTTCCGTAAGCCATGGGGTGAGCGAACTTTTGCAAAGAAGTCGTCCGATTGAAGAAATGACCTTAGACGAAAAACAATTTTCAATTGCCGGTCGCAGTTTGAGCGGAGATCTCAATGCTGTTAGCGCCACCTTATCCATGAAACATACGACCAGCCTGCCATTCCTCGAGGACTTCAGCGTCAAAGCACCCTTGGCATTAGTTCAAGACTTGTTACAATCAAAGGGAGTCAGCAGATTCGCAATCTTCTTGAAAAGTCCAGACGATCGAAATTTGTTTGTCGAGCAGTTGAACCAAGACTTCAAGACCCAACACCTGAATGTCGAGGTTCTCACTTTTACCGACAAGCGAGTTGGAGTTCTTTACAACGGAACTGTTTCATTTCTTCTGGCCCTGGGTAGCTTTATCGGGACATTGATATTGATAGCGTCCGGCTTAATCGTCATGAACTCGGTCACGATGTCAGTGATGGAGCGGCTGAAAGAAATTGGCACAATGAGAGCTCTGGGATACCCACCCTCCAGAATTCGAAATATTTTTGCAAAAGAGGCTTTCTGCATTTCTCTTTTTTCGGGTCTGATGGGCATTTTCTTTTCGGAAGTCATTGCGAAAATCGTGAACTCTCTCAACCTCTTCTATAGTGGACCCGGATATTCGGTACCTTTGCCGCTTAAGTTGGTTACCAATCCTTATGTGTATTGCCTTTTATTGGTGGCCTTTGTTGGCGTTTCCACCCTGTTTTCATTTTTAGTGGTCACTCGGAAATCGAAGGAATCAATTATCTCTTTACTAATAGACTCGGGAACTGGCGTTTGAAAATTTATTGGCTTGTTTCATTTCGCAACGTTAAAAGGCACTGGCGACAGTCTTTGGCGGCCGTTCTCACTATTTCAATCGGCTTTGCCGCCATGGTTCTATTTGAAGGATATATTCAAAATACCCTGCATCAGCTTTTTGTCGAATACAGAGAACTGATGATGTTTGGCGATGTGAACATCGAAAAAAAAGGTCTCTGGAGCCCTGAAGGGCGTGCCGAACCGATGAAATTCGGTATCGACGAAAAACATCAACAAGAAATCGCTGAGGTCCTACAAGGATTTCCGGAAGTTGCTGCTTGGTCCAAGTTTTTAAGAATTGGCGGAATGGGATCGACGGGCCATAAATCCGCTGTTTTCTGGGGTATCGGCTATGATCTGGAATCAGGCGTAAAAATTCGCGGTCAGAGTTGGGCCTGGAACTCGCTCTATGGGACACCTTTGGAAAATTCGAGGAAAGACTCGATCGTTCTGGGACAGACATTGGCGCAGAAACTGGGTTGTCTTCCGGATCCGGCTGTTGAAATTTTTCGATCCATGCATGGCTATACTCAATCTATTCGTCCGTTCAAATGCCATCCCTCATCCAATATTCAGCTGACATCCATGACAGCATCCGGGCAAATAAGCGCACTAGATCTCGAAGTCGTTGGTTTAGTTGATGCCGGCTTTCGCGACTTGGATTCCCGTTTTTTGATGACTTCGTTAGAAAATGCTCAGTCTCTTGCTGGAACTCGAGATATCTCTTACGTTTCTGTACTTTTAAAAAATCCCAATTTTACAAAATCTTTCGTTGAGAAACTTCAAAAGATCAGCGACGAGCGCGGTTTGAACCTCACGGTTCAAGATTGGCGACAACATAAGGTCATCGGCGACACATATTCAAAATCCGAAGACTTTCTTTTGGTTTTTAAAAATTCCCTGAGCCTAATCCTTTTAGGCATCGCCTGGTTGAGCGTCCTCAACACGATGGTTCGCATCGTGAAAGAACGCACTCGTGAAATCGGCATATGGAGAAGTCTTGGATATACGGATCGTCAACTGTCTCTGATTTTTGCCGCCGAAGCATTTCTGCTCGGCCTCATAGGAAGCGGAATTGGAACAATGGTATCTGCGGTTTTGACGTTGCTCATTAATTCATTGCATATCACGTATCGAGCAGGACTTTTTTCCGAACCGATCCCATTTGCAATCGCATGGGTTTCTACCAATTTTGTTTGGAGCGCTCTTATTTTGTGCGCCGCTTGCATCATTGCTTCTGCCTGGGCCACGCGAGGAATTTTAAAGAAACGAATCTATGAAAATATGACTAACTAGTTCATATTTCCAGCGCGGTCAGCTCGTGATCAAAATCCCCATCTGAGACGACAAAGGTCTTAAAGAAAAGTTATGATTCGCCGATACATCCATTGCACATAGCGCAGGAAAACAAATTACTCAAAAGTAAGGCTTACACTTGTCTGTCTTCAAAGCCCAATCTCTTGTTGAGATACTTCAAGAACGATCTTCTGACGTTCAAGCACAACCATTAGCCTATACGTTTCATAAGAATGGCGGCAAACAACAAGATCAGGTAACCTTTCATGAACTCGACTTGAAAGCAAAAGTCATTTCAGAAGCGCTACTTCAGCATTGCAAACCCGGCGCTCGCGTCTTACTGCTATTTGATTCTAGCAAGGACTTTATTTTCGGATTTTGTGCCTGCTTATATTCGGGCGTTGTCGCAGTTCCTGCTTATCCCCCCCATCCAGCCTTGATCAATCGAATGCTTCCTCGCCTCTTAACGATTATCAAAGACTCTCAAGCCGATGTTGTTTTGACGAACTCAGAAGTTTTATCTGGAATGAGAACCGCTTTTGAAAATTATCCGACGCTGAGAAATTTAAAATGGATTCGCACTGAGCAACTTTCGGAAAAAACGCCAAATTCAAAATACGTGACCGCGCCAAGCTTGGATCAACTGGCTTTGATTCAGTACACTTCAGGAAGCACCGGTGTTCCAAAGGGAGTGACCATCTCCCATGGAAATCTCGCGCATCAATGCTCTGTTTATGATCGTGGAGTCAAGGTCACATGTGAGGATCGAAGCGTCTGTTGGGCTCCCATCTATCACGATATGGGCCTTATTTTTGGCATGATGTATCCCATTTATTCGGGTTTTTCAGCGACCATTCTTTCACCGATCGATTTTTTAAAACGACCTTATCGCTGGCTCAAAGCCATTTCGGATACGCGCGCCACGATGACAACCTCACCAAATTTTGCTTATGACCTTTGCACGAGGAAAGTCACTGATGAGGAGCTTGCAACACTTGATCTCAGCTCATTAACCATTGCTGGTGTCAGTGCAGAACCGATAAGACCTGACACTCTTGAACGTTTTGCTAAACGTTTTTCCGCTTGCGGCTTTAAAGCTCAGGCATTTCACCCAGCATATGGCATGGCCGAATCAACTCTGGTGATTGCCGCATCCTCAGAACGGATGAGTCCAACCCAAATCATCAATCTCAATGCCGACCAACTTGATCAAAATAAAGTTGAATGTGTGACCAGCCCCACACAACGCTCTCTTCGCCTGGTAGGATCTGGCAAAGCCCTGAAAGAAATGACGATCAAAATCGTCGATCCAAAAAAGAAATGCGAATTAAAGACTGGTGAAATTGGTGAGATCTGGGCCAAAGGCCCCAGCATCGCACAGGGGTACTGGAACGGTTCAGTGGAGTTGCAGCAAGAATTCCATGCCCATTTATCCGAATCTAACGATGGCCCCTACTTCAGAACGGGAGATTTCGGCTTTCTGAGAGAAGACGGAGAACTTTTTATCACGGGCCGGATGAAAGACGTTATCATCATCAACGGAAAGAATTTTTATCCGCAAGATCTGGAACAGTCTATTGAAAACGTCGATGCACCCATCAGAAAAGGTTGTGTCGCCGCCGTTGAAGTCACGATTGAAAACGAAGCCAAGGTCGTTGTCCTTGCCGAAATTGAACGCCGGACCAAATGGAGCGAACCAAAAAATAAATTCGAGTATTTGACACGTCAGACATTTGCTTCACTGCCGGGAGTGAACATCAATAGACCCGTAAAGTTCAACGAAGAACAGACGGCCCAAAAAATCCGCCAAGCATTGGCGGATCAAAACCAGGTTCAGGTCTACGCAATCGTTTTCATCCAGGCAGGAAGTATTCCAAAAACTTCCAGCGGAAAAATTCAACGGCGCGCCTGCAAAGAAGCGTACCTGCAAGGAAAATTGAACATCTTATATGAATGGAGAGAACAGCTTTTGCATTCGAAAGCTGCCTAATTAAACATGAGCACAGAAAAGCAAAAAAAAGTAACGGCGAACGAAATTGAGGCCTGGTTGAATACGGAAATCGCGACTTATTTAAAAGTAAGTACGGTTGATCCGAATGAAAGTATTTCGAGTTACGGTCTTGGCTCGCTTCAGATTACGACGCTGGCTGGAGACATCGAACTGTGGCTCGACTGTGATGACATTCCTCCTGAATTTCTTGTACAAGCGAAAAGCCTCAAAGACTTGGCGAAGAAACTTGAAGACTTTGCTTATGCTCCTAAAAATGCCGAGATACCTATGGGCGCCAGCCCTTTTCTCACTGACGAAGTCAATGTTGACGATCTCCATCTGAATAATGTGGTTCCGCAACAAGGATCTCGACTGTTAGATCGGATCAAGTCCTGCGCCGATACCGTCAATGTCACACTTTATTCTGGAATTTATGCCAGAAGATTACTCGGTCAAAATGACCGCGTTGTTGAAATATTTGATTTGGAAACACAGAAACCCAAAACAATGCTGATGATGGGTTCAAATAATTATCTCGGTCTCTCTTGCCATCCTCAGGTGAAAGCCCGAACCGCAAAGGCCATTGAGGAATTTGGTACCGGAATGTCCGGCCCTTATCTATTAAGTGGGATGACCGCTCTTCATGAAGAGCTAGAAAACAGACTCGCAAAGCTCAAGGGTGCAGAGGCAGCTCTTATTTACCCGACCGGATATCAGACGAACATTGGCTGGGTCGCTGGCTTATGTCGAGACTCGGACATTATCATCTATGATGAAATGAGCCATGCAAGCTTCTTCGATGCTTTGATGATGGCAAAATCTTATTTCCCGGGTTTGGAAGCCTTTGCATTCAAGCACAATGACGTCGATCACTTGAGCCAGATTTTAGAGCGAATTCGCGGACGAAAAGCTGTTCACCAGGGACAGATCTTTGTAACTGTTGAAGGAGTTTATTCGATGGACGGCGATCTTGCGCCATTGCCTCAGATTCGCGCGGTTTGCGATCGGCATGACGCTCTTCTCGCCGTTGACGATGCTCACGGTACATTGGTACTTGGGGAACGTGGCGGCGGTACCGGTGAGCACTTTGGAATGGAAGACAAAATCGACATTACCATCGGCACTTTTAGCAAAGCCTTCGCTTCAACCGGTGGTTTCATCGCTGGACGAAAGGATATCATCGACTATCTTCGAATCTTTTCGCGAGCCCATATGTTTTCTGCTCACTTGGCACCGCCAACGGCGGGAACGATTTTGGGGTGCCTGGATGTCGTCGAACAGCAGCCTCAATTGCTCAAACAACTGCATGAAAATGTCAGATATTTGATTTCCTCTTTACATGAGATCGGAATTCACTTGAAGAACGAATGTCCAATTCTTCCTGTCATGATTCCCAGTGATATCGATATCAAAAAATTTGCGCTGCAAGTTCATCGAGAAGGCGTTTTTGTGAATCCCGTCATGTATCCTGCCGTTTCTAAAACTCAACAGCGTTTGAGAATGAATGTGATGGCAACGCATACACGAGAAGACATCAATCGAGCCGTCACGGTTCTTGAAAAAGTTGGCAATCAATTTGGGATTTTTAAAAGAAAGGTCGCTTCTTAGAAAGAACGAGTAGAGGCGATTTGAGCAACGACTTGCCGCGCACGGATGCCAATCTGTCTCAAAAATCCTGTGAGCACATTATCGAAGCCAATAAAATAGAGGCCTTCCGCTTCCGCAAGGCCCTGATTTTTTATGCCTTTCCATTCCGTTGCATCAAACAACTTCTCTGCGTTCGAAGTATAGCCTGTAGCGCACACGATGGCGCTAAACTCTTCTCGCCGACCATCCTGAAATACGACTCCCTTTTCGAAAAATTCTGCAATTCCAGGCCGGACTTGGATTTGCCCGGCACGAATGCCTTTCAACGTTCCAACATCTATCACCGGAATTCGGGATTTTTCTCGGCACCGGCGAGCGACCCCCTCTGAAGGACTGCGAATACCATAGCGACTCAAGTCACCATTCAGCAATTTCAATATTTTTTGAAATATAAGATCGACCGTAGATTCAGACATCAATCGCGTCGATAAAATGGCGATGTCTTGTACTGGCAAACCAAATAAATCTCGTGGTGTGATGTGAATCGAGCCGCGAATGCTAATTGTCGGCAAGGCTCCGCCCTCCATAAGATCCAGCGCAATTTCTGCACCGGAATTCCCCATGCCGACCACAAGAACTTTCAATCCTTTATAAGCTTTTGGATTTACATATTTTGAGCTGTGTAGAATCGTTCCTTGAAACTGATCTATATTATGAAATTCTGGAACCACCGCATTCGAGTTGAACCCCGATGCCACAATCAGATGCCGCGCGCGAAAAGTCTTCGTTTTGGTTTCAACAGTCCATCCATGTTCAGAATGATGGGATACATGCGTGGCCTCTTGATGAAAATGGGGCTCGATCTTAAATTTTTTCGAATAGCCTTCTAGGTATTGAACAAATAGGTTTCGGGGAATGTAGCGTGGATATTCTGCCGGAAAAGGGTGGTAAGGGAGTGAAGAGTGATACTTTGTCGTATGCAGATGCAGTCGTTCATAATGTTGGCGCCATGAAGCTCCAACACTTCCCTCCTTTTCAATCACCTCGAATGGGATCTCTGCTCGCTTCAAACAAGCCGCCGCCGCAAGACCTGAAGGTCCAGCACCAATCACTACAACTTCTGTTTCTATTGTTGCCACCGGCCTCTCCCACTTCATTTTTCTATTTACTGGTTCGACGATAATCGACCAAAATCAGAGAGATGTCGTCTTCCTGTATATCTGTCGTGATGTCACTGATCATACCCATAACAGCCTTTGACGCGGGCTCGACCGGCTCGGGTAGCGTTTTGACAAATAATTTTTCCAGTCGCTTCACACTGAATTTTGTATTGTCTCTCAGATCCATTTCATACAATCCATCCGTGAAGAGGGCGATCCTGTCTCCTGGCTCTAGCTGAAATCTTTCAAATCCAATATCAATTTTACTTTTACCCAACCACATTCCAGGCGGCGAAGCATGCTCACAACTTCCGGCCGATCTCAGGATGATCATCGGAGGAGCACCTGCGGACCAAAAATCAACCTGCCCGTTGTCCAAATTAAGTTCAAATGCGCTCATGGAAATGAGGTATTCTTCGGAGGTCAGGTTGAAGATTGTGTTGTTTAAAATCTCAAAAAACTCGGGAATTCCTTGAGTCGGCTGACGCATGGATTTGAATGCCTGGTACGATCCCGCCACAGCAGCTGAAATCATTGCCGGGCCGGCACCATGCCCAGTGACGTCTCCCATGAATACCATCAAAGAATTTTTTTCTGGATCGGAATCAAACCACCACCAGTCTCCCCCCGACTGACTCGCAGCTTTATAAAAAGCCGACATTTCAATGTGTTCCGTTCGGAAGACACTTGTTTTGGGAAGCATCAATGTCTGTACAACCTGAGTCAGCTCCAGATCTTTTTTCATAGAAATGTGTTCAATTTCCATATTTGCAGAGCGAATTGTTTCCAATGCGATAGCGATATGATTGGCAAGGGCATTAACGATTTCCAAATCGTCTTCGGTGAAGATTCCTTTTGCCAAGGTGCTATCTAAATATATGACGCCCAGGAATTTTTCGCGAAAAAGGACGGGAACTGCAAGAATACTTCGAAGGCCATGCGTAATCACGCTCTGCGCGCCCGTCACTTCGCCATCATCTGTTCCGCTGACAACGAGTGCACGTTTTTCAGTTCCGACTTTATGAACGACTGTACTGCTGTATCCTTTCAGCTCCCGAATATCGTTTTTGTCCGAATCCCGTCCGGCCTTCATATTCAACTTTCCCGGCTGCGCTGGATCAGCTTCAAATAAAAAAGCTCTTTCCGCCCCCAGTACTTTCACAAGCTCATCTAAAATCGATCGCGACTGTAGATGCGGGTCCAAGGTCGACGTCGAAGCTAAGCTGATCTGCAACAGGGCTTCGGATTTTCGTTGGGCCGTCATCAAGCGACCATAACCATATTTCGATTCGGTAAAGTCCTGAGATCTAATTGGTTCCAAATTGAGCTTGATTTGAAACTCCCTACTTATTTGTTTTGCTAACGGAACCCATCCATAACGGTTGGCCAGCTGCAGACTTCGATTCGCTTCGACTTCTGTAATCGTTGAATGGCCTTGCGCAGCTGCGATTCTCGCGCGCTCTCGACTGACCAGAAAAAGGGCCCAAGGGTTGTCGCTGACCGTGGCCATCTGTTCAGCCTTCGACAGGTAATATTTCGCGCGCCAAAATTTTCCACAGGCTACTAAATAAGATGCCTTTAACACATAGGCATGACTTAAATGAATCGGTGTCAGAGCATTTGGAAACCCGGCTTTTTTAACATACTTTTTTAGCAAAGAAAGAAACTTCTGTTTTTCATTTTGATCTTGCGCGCGCCGAAATTGTTCAAGACGAACATAGCCGGCTACTGCAAAACGATGTCGACTGTGATACATGTCCAGTCCGACTTTATCGAGCCTCTCGATGGCTTGTTCTAAATCTGGCCCAAACTCTTCATTCATCAAGCTGGCATGAATCACATTGCAATAAAAATAAGTTTCGATAAATGCTTTTGCAACCGACTGAGCCGGCAAAGCTTTTATATTTTGTAAAATTCGTGCGGCCTCGCTCGCCTTTCCTAGCATCCATGCACTGGAAAACTGGCTTGAATAGGTCGCGTGCAGTAGTGCCACATCACCTGCCAATAACAATTCCGGAGTCATCTTCTCGATCCAGTCATAAGCTTCCTGGACTTTTCCTGCCACCACGGGATGTGTCCTTTGCGATATCAGGCAAGCCTTATCCCAAGCCGTACAATATCGAAATACCTTCGGCGCCACCGCCAATGAGAGTTGGTGTCCCCGAACAACATCACCTGCAAACTCGATTGCAACCGCGTAATAAAGTTCGCAATAGGCCAGCGTTTCCTGATTTCCAACTTGTTGCGCAATTGAAATCGATATTTTTCCATGCTTCTCGGTCACACGCTCCAGTCCCATGGTCCCGGCAACAATCGCATAAAAAATGTGAGCTTTTGCGGTTTCCGTGCAAACGCCAAGAAACTGTACGCTATGGAGTTCTCGAACTGCAGATTGAACTAATAACAGCTGATCATTTGCAAAGTAGGCGATCAGATTCACGGTCGAACTGATTTTAGAAGCCAGTTCGCGGCGCTTTCGGTTTTCGCCGACGGCGGTACCAAATCCGATTCGGGTTCGAATTCGAAAATGAGCCGCGATCCAATATCCGATCAGGGAAAAGATAGCTCCAATTTTGGTTTTTGGAAACGGTCGACCCAGCAATTGAAGCGCTAAGAATAATTCATTTTTTGCGAAATCATGCTGACCTTGAGAAGCGTGAGCCAAGCCCCACAAATAATGAAGTCTTGCGCAGTCCAAGGGCGAAGTCAGATTTTCGAGTGCCTTGCTAAAATGTTCAATGGCTTCCTGATGTCGACCGGATCTGGTAAATGCCAATCCCAGCAGCTCAAAAATCAAACTCAACTCACTCGATTTTACAGATACGGCACGGGCATACTTCAGGGCTTGTTCCAATAACTCAATGGCCTCTTCATTCGAAAAATTTTCAAGTGAAAGGCGACCAGCCGCCAGACTGGTTTGATAAACTCTCATCTGATTTCGCTCGGGAAATCCTAAAAAATAGTGGCGCGCCAAAGCGAATACATGCTGTGGGTCGTCCAAATGAAGTCGATCTAATGTTTCTGCGTAATTCTGATGAAAGATCTTCAACCGATCTTCTGGAATCGCCTGGATGAGGGCTTCACAAACACGATCGTGCACAAATCGATATCCCCGATCCGTACGCTCGATCAGTGCCTGCTGCTGGCCCTCGATGACGGCCCGATCCACCATCTCTGATTGATTTTGTGCCGTCGCCAACAGTAACGGGATTTCAAATTCATAGCCCATCACGGCGGCAAGAGAAAGAAGCTGAATGGAATCCGGAGTGAGCTTAAAAATACGATCGGTCAGCAATTGAATCACGTCATCAGGTAGCGAGAGTTCGTGAAAGTGCTGACGATCGAAAACCCAATTTTCTTTCGTGGGTTTAAGCATACCTCGATCCAATAAAGCGCGGATATATTCGCCAACAGCAAATGGATTTCCATTTGTTTTAATTGCAATACTAGAGACACTGTCCGGTTCCAACTCTTTGCCACCCAAATGAGCGGCGATCAGTTGACCGACGGCCTCCACATTTAAAGGTTTCAAAATGATCTTGGTTATTTGAGCGTCTTTAATGGCTGTTTCAAATCGAGTTAAATTTTCTTTGCTTCCTGGATCATCGCGAGATGTTGCCGCCAACATGAAAGGCACAGAGCCGATGATTTTGGCTATCTCCCGAAGGATTTCGATAGATCCGTCATCCAGCCACTGGATATCATCAACTAATAAAACTGTCGGCCCCAGATATTTTGCAATAGAAACAAAAAACTCGGCGACCTTGGAATAAAATCTTTCTTGCTCGGCATTTCCATCAAGTGGAGGAATATCCTTCGCGTCGTGAAAAATAATTTGTAAGCCTGGAGACAAACGCCGAATAATTCCGGCAAAATCGCCCGCGGCACTGATAATACCTTGGAAGATGCGCTTTTGCTCAATTTCAGAGGAGCGCCGAGCCCGGGAAAGAATATCATCTATGGCTTCTCGTAAAGGCCCCAGCGGAATGGACTCGTTTTTTTTTGCCTTTCCTGCCATGACAAAAATTTTTTTGTCATGAGGTAGGTCCAGAAACTCGCGAACCAATCTCGATTTACCGCTTCCCCCCTCGCCTTCGATGAGAAGTGCAGAGCCATGACCTTCGAAAATTTTATTTCGTTGTGCAATGATCGTGTTTAATTCCTGTTCTCGTCCGACCAATGATATTTCAAAGACTCTGAGACCCGAATCTTGCAGCCCCAATCGAAAGGGCTCACCATTCTGTTCAATTTTGGACAAATTTTCGATATCGGCAAAAAGGCCTTTGGCGCTTTGATATCGATCGTCGGGATCCTTCTCTAAAAGCTTCATGATGGCCGCAGATAAAGAGGGTCGAATTTCGGGATTGATTCTGAAAGGATCAACGGGTTTTTTGGTTAAGTGCGACTCTAACAATTCGATAGCCGTCGTCGCATCAAAAGCGGGGCGACCGGTGGCACAATGATACAAAACTCCACCCAACGCATACAAATCGGTTCGATTATCGATAAATCGGTTCAGAACTCCTGTTTGCTCAGGTGCCGCATAAAGCAAGGTTCCAGCAGCCCTGTCGCCGAAATTCGCACCTTGGCGGATATTGTTCGTTTCTTCGGCAAAACCAAAATCGATAATCTTCACTTCTCCTCGGGCACCGAAGAGAATGTTTTCTGGCTTGAGATCTTTATGAACAATTCCACGGCAATGAAAATAGTCCAAGATTTCTGAAAGCGACTTAATCAATAGTATCAATTCGCTTTCTTTCAGTGGACGGCGAGCGATTCTTTCCTGCAATGACTCGCCTTCAACCAACTCCATTACAATATAAGGGCGGCCCTCGACTTCACCAACTTCATGAAATTTGGCTAGGCCCGGATGACTGAGCTTCGCAATTGTGGCCGCTTCCTTTAAGAAAAGAAGAAGAGCTTCTTGCTTGGCATTTTCATTTTGTATTTTAACGATTTTGATCGCGTAGAAATGATTTTCTCTCTGCGCTTTGTACACGACTCCCGTTTGGCCGGACCCCAGAATACTTTTAATTGCAAATCCGGCAATTTCGGGCGCATCATTTAGCATACAAATATTTTTCCACGTCGAAAATATAAGTCAAGTCGTGACCTTTATCCGAGACGGCCGGTGTTTGCCGACAAAAAGCAGGTGAATTTTCATGAGCGAAAATTGGAAATCCTTGCCGGAAGATGTGATCTACGTTTGGCGAGGTCACCTGACAACACTTCAAGATCAGTTCAGCAAATTTATCAAAATTCTATCAGCTGCCGAGCACGCCAAAGCGAATCAGCTGCAAGGACTAGCCAAACGTCAGTTCATTTTTTCACGTATCTCCTTGCGCCTTCTTCTCTCGCGATATCTCGGAGTGGAACCCGAAAAAATTTCTTTCATTGTGGGCGATCATGGCAAATTGAAACTGGACTCGCGCTACGATATTTCATTCAATGTCTCGCACTCGGAAGAGTACGGTCTGTTCGCCTTCTGCAAAGGGACACATGACTTAGGGATTGATATTGAAAAAGTCGGTTCTGAAAAAGTCTCTCGGTTCATTGTAAGGAAGCATCTTTCCGCCAGCGAAAAGCACACCCTCGACTCGATCGAAGATCATGAAAAGATCGCTTATGTTTTTCAATTATGGACCCTGAAAGAAGCTTGGGCGAAAGCCACGGGCTTGGGCATTTCGAACGTCAAATTGAGTGAAGTTGAATTCACGGAAGAAAATTCGAATATTTCTTTAACATCTAAATCTCAGGCGAATGCAAACGATTGGCTCTTTTTGAAGGTGCCATCTCCGAACGGTTTCGTGAGTTCCATTTGTTATCGTGGAATTTCATCGAATTCGGTCAAGTTTTTCGAGATACCAAAGGAGCTTTATTCGTGATTCAGAGCTATTCGACCCGACGAACCAGCGCGCCTAGCGAGGCAAGCTTCAACTCAAGATTCTCATAACCACGGTCTAAGTGATAAATGCGTCCCACCACAGTCTCGCCTTCCGCAACCAGGCCGGCTAACACAAGACCCGCACTGGCACGAAGATCAGTCGCCATAACGGGCGCACCTTTTAAACCATGAGGCTTGCCGCGCACGATGGCCACGCGGGTTTTAGGAGTAATGTCAGCGCCCAAACGAATCAACTCCTGAACGTGCATGAAGCGATTTTCAAAAACAGTTTCAGTAATCACGCTCGTTCCCTGGGCGACCGCCATCAAGGCCATGTATTGGGCCTGCAGATCGGTTGGGAAAAGTGGATAAGGATTTGTTGTTACGTCCACCGCTTGCCAAGATTTGGCTGGATGAACAATGACACTGTCGGCTTCTGTCGTGATTTTGAAGCCCGCGTCTCGCATTTTGATGATCAATGAATCGATGTGATCTGGATTCATTTTTTGAACTCGAACTTCGCCACCCGTGATCGCACCCGCGATGAGCAAAGTGCCCGCTTCGATTCGATCGGACATGATTGTGTATTCGGCCGCCTTCAGAGTGGGGACCCCATCAATAGTGATGACGCCTGTCCCGTGCCCCTGAATTTTCGCGCCCATGGCGATGAGGTAATTTGCCAGATCGACAATTTCTGGTTCTTTGGCTGCATTTTCTAGAATGGTACGGCCTTCAGCTAAAACCGCCGCCATCATCACGTTTTCGGTTCCACCGACGGTGCAGGTTTCAAATACGAAGCTTGCGCCTTTTAATTTTTTCGCCTGGGCTTTGACGTAACCTTCCTCAAGCGTGATCTCGGCACCTAAAGCTTTCATTCCGTCCAAGTGCAAATCAATTGGTCGAGTTCCGATGGCACAGCCACCGGGCATCGACACCACGGCTTCACCGTATTTCGCAAGCAGTGGTCCTAGGCATAAGATGCTCGCACGCATTTTGCGGACGATATCATAGTGTGCTTCCAATGAGCTGGCCCGTTTCACTTTGACCTTGAACAGATCACCGTCCCAGCGGGTTTCGCAACTCAGTGAATTTAAGAGCTCGGCGGTCGAGTCGATATCTTTCAGCCGTGGGACATTTCGGAAGACATGCTCACCTTCAGCCAGCAAAGTCGCAAACAAGATCGGCAAAGCGGCGTTTTTCGCTCCGCTGGTGTTGACAGAGCCATTCAGAGTTTTTCCACCGACAACGACCATTTTATCCATTTTTTTCTCCGACAATATGGCGATCCAGGCTTGCAAGGTCTTTCACAACACGGACCTCATCGAAAATTTTGAGCCCGGAAAAATATTCTTTCATTGTTGGGCCTTGGGTTGCGCCCATTTCAAAACCCATCCACGCTTTGTCTTTGAGCCAGGGTGCCGCATGCTTCGCCCAGGATTTCAGTGCCTGGTAGCCGTTATCGTCAGCGAACAAAGCCATTTCTGGTTCGAACGCTTTGACCTCGGCCTGCACATTGGGATCATTTTCTGCAATGTAAGGTGGGTTTGCTAAAATCAAATCAAATGTTTGGGCATCGAATTTTAATGCCGCGCTATCTGACGTCACGAATTCAGCGCGGTCACCGACACCCAGATTTTGCGCATTTTGTTTTGCGACTTGCACAGCGTCCTCTGATTTATCAACCGCGATCAGGGTTGCGTTGGGAATTTTCTTTAAAAGTGCAATGCCGATGCAACCAGAACCGCAGCCCAGGTCTAAAATTTTAGGATGATCGATCTGGTTTTTTTCGAGCCATTTGAGCGCTTCCTCAACCAACAGTTCGGTTTCGGGTCGCGGAATCAAAACATTGTCATTCACCTGGAATGTGAATCCGTAGAAATCTTTTTTCCCGATGATGTAGGCGACCGGTTCACCTTGTGAGCGACGACGAACGAAGTCCCGACTTTTCGCAAGATTTTCGTCGCTGAGAGGTTGATCGAATTTCAGATAAAGGTCGACGCGATTTTTATAGCCCAGGGCTTCGGTCAGCAAAATTTCGGTGTCCAGACGAGGCGTCTCGATGTTTTTATCTTTGAAAAATTGGACTGTGCGATCGAGAACTTCTTTTAGATTCATACCTGCTTGCTTTGATTCTTCAAGGCCTCCGCCTGAAAGTGTGCCATAAGCGGGTCAATGAGCAACTCAAAAGATCCACCCATCACTTGGGTCAATTGGTGAATCGTCAGGCCGATGCGGTGATCGGTGATTCGAGTTTGCGGGAAGTTATAGGTGCGGATGCGTTCCGAGCGATCACCCGTTCCGATTTGATCCAAGCGGACATCTGATGCTGCCTGACGAGCTTTATCGTCTTCGATCTGTTGCAGCTTCGCTGCCAAGATTTGCAGAGCGCGCTCGCGGTTGGATGTTTGAGATTTACCCTCTTGGCATTTGACTTCAAGCCCGGATGGCAAATGCACCACGCGGACTGCGGATTCAGTTCTATTGACCGACTGTCCACCCGCCCCTTGAGATCGCATGGTCTCAATGTGCAAGTCATTGGGATTGATTTTGACGGTGACCTCTTGAACCTCGGGGATAACCGCAACGGTGACGGTCGATGTGTGAATCCGTCCCGCAGCTTCAGTTTTTGGAACACGTTGCACGCGATGAACGCCGCTTTCGTATTTCAACTTGCTGTAAACCGAGTCGCCAGAAACGCTGGCCACGATTTCCTTTGCTCCGCCGACGTTTCCTTCTGAAAAGGACATCATTTCGACTTTCCAACCTTGAGTCGAAGCGTAATAAGCGTAACCGCGGAACAATTCATCCGCGAATAAACTGGCCTCGTCGCCACCCGCACCCGCTCGAATCTCGAGAATGATATTCTTGTCATCGTTTGGATCTTTAGGAATCAAAAGGATCTTCAATCGCTCTTCAAGCTCAGCAACTTCCGGCTCGAGCTGACGAATTTCTTCTTTGGCCATCTCACGAAGTTCCGGATCCGTCTCGGTGCCGAGCATTTCTTTGTTGGCCTGGATGTCTCCGCGTTTCTTTTTAAATTCGCGGTAAACAACGACAACCTTCTCGAGATCAGAAAGCTCTTTCATATAGGCACGATACTGAGTCTGATTGCTGGCAACGTCCGGACGCTGCAGTTGCAAGTTCACTTCTTCGTATCGGGATTCGACTTCATCGAGCTTCGAGAACATTTCAAGATTCCTTCAGAAATTATCGAGTTCTAATTCAAGCCCCGGGTGGTTGGAAGCTTGCGAATTTTTTGATTGGGATGCCGCAATTGAATTGAAGAGAACAGGCTCTCCAAAAATAAAAATGCGGTCCTCTTTCGAGACCGCATTTTCGATAGCCTTCAGGCGCCGACGTTGGAGATCCAAAACCGCTGGCTTTGAATTTCCATGAGCCGAAGGCTCATGAGGCAGCTATTTCTTTCCGTACTTCTTTTTGAAACGGTCAATACGTCCCTCAGTATCGAGAACGCGTTGTTTGCCTGTGAAGAATGGGTGTGAAGCGCTCGAAATTTCCACTTTCAACAGCGGATATTCTTTGCCGTCTTCCCATTTGATCATTTCTTTTGAGCTCATTGTAGATTGGCCCAAGAATGCGTAATCACAAGAGATGTCTTTAAATACGACATCGTTAATTTTTGGATGAAGATCTTTTTTCATATAGCTTGTCCTTCAAGTTAGATCGAAGGGCAGGGTTTAACATAATGCCCCGCCCCTATCAAGAGCTTTTTTATTAAGCAAAATCAGCTGTTTATCGCCCTCTATCCGCCGCCGCTCATGCTGCCTAGGAAGTTCTGATTCGTTTTAGCGGATTGCATCTTATCCAGCAGGAATTCCATGGCATCAACCACGTTCATCGGAGCCAGAACCTTACGCAGGATCCACAGACGATTCAGATCTGCCTTTTCAATCAACAAGTCCTCTTTACGAGTCCCTGATTTATTGATGTCCAAACATGGGAAGATACGTTTTTCCATCAGCTTGCGATCCAAGTGGATCTCGGCATTACCAGTTCCTTTAAATTCTTCGAAGATGACCTCGTCCATGCGAGATCCAGTGTCGATCAAGGCTGTTGCAATAACAGTCAAAGATCCACCCTCTTCAATATTTCGGGCGGCACCGAAGAAACGCTTTGGTTTGTGAAGTGCGTTCGAATCCACACCACCCGACAGGATTTTTCCTGAAGGCGGAACGACCGTATTGTACGCACGAGCCAAACGCGTAATGGAATCCAGCAAGATGACAACGTCATGTTTGTGCTCGACCAAACGCTTTGCTTTTTCCAAAACCATTTCGGCAACCTGAACGTGACGAGTTGGTGGCTCGTCAAACGTTGAAGAGACGACTTCGCCCTTCACCGTACGCTGCATGTCCGTCACCTCTTCCGGTCGTTCATCGATCAGAAGAACGATCAGTTTCACCTCGGGGTGATTGGTGGTGATGGCATTCGCGATGTGTTGCATGAGAACTGTTTTACCAGTTCGTGGAGGAGCCACGATCAAGGCACGCTGGCCTTTTCCGAGTGGCGCCATCAAATCCACAACCCGTGTCGTGAAATCACCCGGATTATGCTCGAGCTTCAGACGACGCGTTGGATACAGCGGCGTCAAGTTGTCGAACAGGATTTTATCTTTATTTGTTTCTGAAGTTTCAAAGTTGAGAGAGTCAACCTTCAACAGGGCAAAGTATCGCTCGCCTTCTTTTGGCGGACGAACGGTTCCCGTGATGGTGTCACCCGTTCGCAGACCGAAACGACGGATTTGCGAAGGAGAAACGTAGATATCATCTGGACCTGGTAGATAGTTGTAATCCGGACTGCGCAAGAATCCGTAACCGTCCGGCAGGATTTCCAATACGCCCGATCCGTAGATATCACCCAAGCGGGCCGCACGTTTCAAGATTTCGAATACGAGATCCTGACGACGAAGGCCGGCTGCATTTTCGATTTTCAGTTTCACCGCCAGCTCATTAAGCTGGGTGATGTTTTTTGATTTCAGATCTTTCGAGCTGAGAGATGTTTTCTCTTCATCCGTCAGATTGATATCGGTCAAATCGATTTCACCTTCGTGCTGGCCTTGAGCGTGTTGGTCGTGTTGTTGACCACCCTGCTCTTCATGCCGGTGTTGATAGCCACCGCGATCTCCGCGGTCGTTGCGATCTCGGTCACCGCGATCATTGCGATCCCCGCCACGATCGTTTCGATCATTTCGGAAATCACGTCGTTGATTGTTGCCGCGATCGCCGCCGTGTTTAAAACCACCGCCGCGGTCGCCGCCGCCACCACCACCGCGTTTATCGAAATAGCGGTTGCGATTGTTATTATTGTTGTTGTTTCGATTTTGCTGTTGGGAGCCACCACCCCCGCCGCCGCTTGCTCCACCCTCTTGTTGGGCTGACGAGCCTTCCGGGGCTGCAGCTGCGGGTCCAGATTGAGAGGCTTCTTGTGCAGGAGCTGGGGCTGGTGCGGTTTCGATGACAGATTGTGGAGGTGCTTGCTGTTCGCGAGGTTTTTCAACTGGGGCTTCGGGAACGGATGCTTCTTCTTTGGCAGCCGAACGTGTACGGCCCCGTTTTTTTACTACTTCAACTTCGTCCTTATTGGCAGACAAGCAGGATCTCCTTGGTTCTTTCAATTTCGATTTTTAGATTTAAAAGTTTGAATCGGTTTTTAAATTGAAATGTGGGTTTATAAGGTTATTGCGTTCTAAACGAATATATTTAATTTGAGTCTTTTAAAAAGAACTAAATCGCGTGAACTTTCCAAATAATGGAGGGGTCCAGGAATTTTGTCAATTCTGAAATCAACTCTTTGAAGCAAACCAGGGGCATGTCTCATATTGAGATAAGCATATGAATACACTGGATATTCTTTCAACAACTGATAATATAAGTATCGTTGTTACCAGCTGCACGTCACCTGTCTCTGCTTGGGTCACATTCAAATCAGGCACTTCAAGTGTTGAGTTTTTCCTATCAATTGCCGAATGAAAGAATGAGCCGCCACAACTGCGAACAGTTATGAAGAAGGAGACTTTTGTGGAAACACAGACACCCGCACCCCGAACCCCGCTTCACATCGAAGTCGAGTATCGGAAGAATTATGCCCGTGAAGAGTCCGCCGGAGTATTGAAGAACATCAGTATCACTGGCGCATTTTTACAGTTTCAAGGCACCGGTCTGCGCGCTGGTGAAAAATTATCATTGAAGTTTCGCGTCAGCGGTCGCGAGAGAAATGTTCAGGCCCTGGTCGTTTGGTCGAACTCGAGTGGTTCAGGGGTCAAGTTCCTTCCCTTGAACAATCGCGATGTCCAGATCGTTGATGATCTGATCTATTTCGTCGAGAACAAACGCACGGATACGCGCGATATCTTGGACGGTATTTTCAAAAAAGTTTCTTAAACTTTCAAATTTTCTTTCTAGAAAACAAAAAGCCTCTCGTTAGGAGAGGCTTTTTTCGTTTTTGGTTTTGTTGAAACTTCTTATGTTCCGACTTGGGTGTCGTTGAAGGCCTGAGCCATATCACGATTTTGTCGGCGCTTGCGCACGATGATCATCGCGGCCAAACCGATCGCGATAATTCCTGCACCCGCCAGAGACATGATCATGTCATTATCCATTCCACCAGTTTCTCCGTTTTGCGAAGGCTTCTTCACGACTGGAGATGGCGGTGGTGGAGGTGCCATGTCAGGAGGTGGAGGCGGAGGTGGCGGAGCCATCTCCTGTGGAGGAGCTGGAGGTGGTGGCTGCTCAGCAACTGGCTGCGGAGGAGGCGGTGGCGCCATATCCGGAGGTGGCGGAGCTGCGGTATGCATGTCTGGAGCTGGTGGCGGCGGTGGCGCCGGCACCTCGGGCATTGCATTTTGCGGAGGATTTTCAGGCATTGGCGGCGGAGCTGCCATGTCAGGCGGAGGATTGTTCATCGCTACGTCTGTTTTTGCTGGCGCTTCAACCGGTGCTGCCACTTCGGGAGCTGCGGCAATTGCCTGAGCTGGAGCGGCCTTCCAGTATCGAAGTTCGGTTCCGGCTGGCAGAGTATCTTTGCTGTCGACATTCAAGTTCGTCGCCCAGATTTCTTTCCAAGAATCTTTATTGCCCAACAATTTTTTACCCAGTTTTTTCATGTTGTCGCCTTCTTGCGCGACGTACACATCCGGGACCATTCCTGCATCTTCATAATAGGTCATCATCTTCGTGTCATCGGCCGGACGAACGGGCGAGTTGTAATAAATCTTGTCGCCCACTCGAGGTTTGACAGAAGGATTCACCTTTTTCAGTTCTTTCGCTTTGTCGTCAGAGCCATAAATCATTTTGCTGATTTTTTTGTAATTGTCGCCAGAGCGCGCGATGTACACGGCATTCAACAAAATTCCTTCGCGATGAATTGGCGCGGCTTCAATTTTCTGCAAGGAGACTTTTGGCTTCGCTTCCGCTACCGGAGCAGGCTCTGTCATCGAAGGCTCAGATGAAGAAGTGGTTGCGGCTGAAACACCCGTCGAAGCATCTGAGAGATTTGAACTAGGCTCAGTCGAGGAAGTTGTTCCGGTATCAACCGCCGCAACAGATGAATCTGGTGGAGCTTCGATTGGCGCCGCTTCGGTCACAGCCGGCTCTGATTTCGGCGGCTCTTCCATCGCTGGAGGAGGAGTTGTGTTATCCGCAATTTCTGCCGGAGGTGGCTCGGCCGCGGCTGTTTTTTTAGACTCGCCGAGAGCGTCTTCTGGAAGTTGCTCGTCAAGGAAGCCTTCGTTTGCGCCGTCCGTTGCCGCCACCGCATTTTCTGCCGGAGGAGCATCTAGATTTTGCAAATCCGCATCCGTGCCTTCGGTGCTTTCCGCAACGGCGCCGTCTTCTGTACCGTCTTCTTTCGAATCGCTCGATGTACAGGCCGAGAGATGCAGAGCCAAGATTGTTGCCGCGAAGATTGCAGTCAGTTTTCTCATAGTGTCTTCCTTGATAATTTTTTTAACGGCCGTTCTTGCCGCTAAATGGACTTCTTGTCCCTTTGAAAATTTTAGAATTCTTTTTGCGACGAAGCAAATTTCTCGCGGGACTTACGTCTTATAAAAATGAAAAACTTTGCTTTAGTCTTATTTTGTGTTTAACAAACCAGCCTTTCGGCACCTCTAAAGCGTACTGGGCTGGCCCTTTGCTTTCGTAAGTCGGGAAGTCCACTTGCATCGTGCTGGCGGCCGGACTCATCTCTTGGATGTCGATCAATTCTTTCTTGGCGTTAAAGTAGCCAATCGCCAATGGGATGAAGGTGTTTTTCATCCAGAATGCACGGGTTTGCTCATTCGGAAAAACAAAGAGCATTCCCGTTCCTTCGGGCAGTTCCTTGCGATACATCAGACCTTGGGCGGACTTTTCCGGAGTGTCGGCAATCTCAACCACCAAAGTCTGGGCGCCAATTTTAATTTTCTTTTTTTCGAAAGTCGCCTGGGCAAAGGACAAAGCTGGAAAGAGCATGATGAGAATGAGAAAGAAATTTTTCATATCTATCCTTGGTTTAGGTCACATTTCTTTTTTCAATTTCCAGCGCCACACCGAAGCGCACGCCACGGGTCGAGACCTGGACCGATGCAAAATTGAGCGCCTTTAAAAGATACTGCAAAATCAAAGTTCCCGCCAAAATCACGTCGGCGCGCCCCTTCGAGATTCCCATGTTTTCGGTTCTTTCGCGTGAAGAGCTTTTTTTGAACTTGGTCACCCAGTCCTGCAAATGCTTCTCGGTCAGGACATAGCCGTCAATTTGCGCGGGATCGAATTTTCCGATCGACGCGGCGACCAGTTCGGTCGGCGTGCCGGCAACCGCGATCAGCTCCTGAATTTTATAACGGTCCAGTTCTTGAATCAGCGGTGCCATCTCTTTTTGCAAATGGTCCTGAAATTTTTGAATCTCTTCGGGTTTTGGCGGCTGGTGCGGAAAAAACATTTCCGTCAAGCGCACGGCACCGACATTGATGCTTCGACCGCCCATTATACTTTGATTCGTGCCCGCAATAATTTCGGTCGATCCACCACCAATATCGATCACGGCCCGCACTTTGTGATCTTTTGGTAATCCCGAGATTGAACCTTTGAAAGTGATCTCGGCTTCTTTTTCACCGGGAATGATTTCAATCGGGATGTTCACGTCCTTGCCGATTTGAAAAAGTTCATCCGCATTGCTGACATCCCGGGCAGCCGAGGTCGCCATGGCCAAAATTTTTTCGGGCCGATGTTCCTGAATCGTTTTTTGAAACAGCTCGAGACTGTGACGGGCGCGCTGCAGGGCCTCGGGTTGAAAGCGTCGGGTGCGATTCACATCCTGACCTAAGCGCACGATTTGCACTTGGTCCGAATAAATTTTTTGGATTTCGCCGTTTTTCACTTCGCAGATCAAACAGAGAAAGGAATTCGTACCGAGATCCAGGGCCGCAACCTTCATGACGATTACACCTGGCCTAGCTTTTCGAGCAATATCTTATTCACCACATCCGGATTGGCTTGTCCCTTTGAAGCTTTCATCACCGCGCCGACAAAAAATCCCAGCAGCTTGGTGCGGCCACCGCGATACTCGGACACTTGAGAAGGATTGGCCTGCAATACCTGGTCGATGATCTTTTCAATCGCGCCGGTATCGGAAATTTGCACCAGATTTTTTTCTTTGATCACGACTTCAGGATCTTTGCCGGATTCCCACATTTCTTGGAAAACTTGCTTGGCAATTTTTCCGGAGATGGTGCCCTTGTCAATCAACGCAACCAAGCGTCCCAATTGCTCTGGATGGATCGGGGACTGCTGAATATTTTTTCCGGCCGTGTTCAGTTCGCGAATCAATTCGGTCATGATCCAGTTCGAAGTGGATTTTGCATTTCCCGAAACTTTGGCGGACGCTTCGAAATAATCGGCCACGTCTTTCTCGGTCGTGAGAATTCCAGAGTCATATTCGGGAAGCCCGTGCTCACTCATGAAGCGTTGCGCACGCTTGAGGGGAAGCTCCGGCAATTCGGCGCGATACTTCTCGATGATTTCTCCGGAGACGACAACCGGTAAAAGGTCAGGATCTGGAAAATACCGATAATCTTGCGCATCTTCTTTCGTGCGCATCGTGAAAGTTCGATTCTTATCTGGATCCCACAATCGGGTTTCCTGAATGATCTTTTCACCGCGCTCGACGGCATCGATTTGTCTTTCGATTTCGTATTCGATCGCTTTTTCGACAAAGCGAAACGAGTTGATATTTTTAATTTCGACTTTGGTTCCCAATTTGTCCGCACCCACTTTACGAACGCTGACGTTGCAGTCGCAGCGCATGGATCCTTCTTCGAGATTGCCGTCGCAGACATCCAGGTAGCGCAGAATCTGACGGATGGTTCGCGCGTACTCGGCCGCTTCGGCGGGACTGCGCATGTCGGGGCCCGAAACGATTTCCAGCAGGGGAATGCCGCTTCGGTTGTAGTTGATCAAAGTGTATTCGCCGTGGTGAGTGGACTTGCCGGCATCTTCTTCCATGTGCGCGCGCTCGATGCGGATGGTGCGCTCGACCCCGTCCACCTTAAAGCTCAACTTGCCGTCATGGCAGATCGGTTTGTCGTATTGGGAGATCTGGTAGCCTTTCGGCAGATCGGGATAAAAATAATTCTTGCGCGCGAAGACCGAGCTCTTGCGAATCTCGCAGCCCAACGCCAATCCAGTCTTCACCGAGAATTCGACGGCCTTCGCATTGATCACCGGCAACGTTCCCGGCATGCCAATGCTAATGGGGCTGGTGTTTTCATTATCGGCAGCATCGAACTGGGTCGAGTCCGCGCTGAAGATTTTGCTTTTGGTTTTCAGCTGGGCGTGAATTTCAAGGCCAATCACCGCTTCGAAGCCGCGATAGTTTTTTCCTTCACTTGAGGTGTTAGACATTCGCCACCTTCCACTTCTGATCCGATGCTTGTTCCAGCGAATAACCGACATTGAGCATTTTCTGTTCTTCAAAGTGCGAAGCGATGATCTGCACCCCGATCGGTAACCCGTCCGCGGACTTGCCGAAAGGCACGCTCATTCCCGGAAGACCCGCCAGATTTGCGGAGACGGTGAAAATATCGTTCATGTACATCGCGAGCGGATCCGAGATTCTATCTCCGAGCTTAAATGCCGGAGAAGTTGTCACCGGACTGAGAACCACGTCGCATTGTTTGAAGACTTGTTGATACTGATCGCGAAGCATTCGCCGCACCTGACAAGCTTTGTTGTAATAGGCATCATAGTAGCCGCTGGAGAGGCAGTAGGTGCCGAGCATGATTCGTCGTTTGACCTCTCGGCCAAAACCTTCTCCGCGAGTTTTCATATAGAACTCGTCGAGATCCAAGCCAGCTAAAGTATCCACCGGGGTACGGTAGCCGTACTTGACCCCATCATAGCGAGCCAAATTGCTCGAGGCTTCGGATGCCGAAATCAAGTAATACATGGGCACCGCTTGATCGGTCATCGCGACGGAAACTTCCACGACTTCGGCGCCGCGCTTTTTCACGGTTTCGATGGCAAGCTCAAAAGTCTTCTGCACATCGGGATGAAGTTTGCCTGAGAGATACTCTTTCATCAGGCCAACCTTCATACCCTTGAGATCTTCTTTGAGATTTTTTGAGAATTGCGGAACGGGGTGATCACTGGTGGTGGCATCTTTGATATCTTGGCCACTCATCACTTCTAAAGATAAAGCGGCATCTTCCACGCAAGAAACCATGGGGCCTGCTTGATCCAACGAAGATGCAAAAGCGATGATGCCGTAACGGCTGATCCTACCATAAGTGGGTTTGACGCCAACGACTCCGCAAAAGCTGGCTGGTTGACGAATCGATCCTCCGGTATCGGTCCCGACCGTTCCCGCGGCCAAACGTGCGGCTTGCGCAGCGGCAGATCCACCGCTGGAGCCACCAGGAACGTAGGCCGTGTTCCATGGATTTTTGGTGGGACCAAAGAATGAAGTCTCATTTGAAGAGCCCATGGCAAATTCGTCTTGGTTTAATTTGCCAAGCACCGTGATGCCCGCTGCTTTCAAACGCGCGACCACCGTCGAATCGTAAGGCGGAACAAAGTTTTCCAAAATTTTTGATGCTGCCGTCGTCCTCAAATCTTTTGTGCAAAACATATCCTTGATGCCGAACGGGACACCGCTCAGCAAGCCTGGGTCCTCGCCTTTGGAAATACGGGCATCGATGGCTTTTGCTTCGTCCTCTGCTTTTTCATTCATCGAGATGTAAGAATTTAATTTCGGATCGATCGATTGAATGCGCTTCAAAAAATGCCGAGTCACTTCGAGAGCGCTGACTTTTTTGCTGCGAACAGAGTCTGAGATTTGTTTGAAGCTTGCGGTATTGAGATCCATTTACACCACCGGCGGGACGGTAAAGAGATTGCCGGTTTTTTGGGGAGCGTTCGCAACCATGTCTTCGGCGGTTCCCTCTTTGACCACGACATCTTCGCGCCAGAAGGCTTTCATGTCGGTCGGCGTGACCAGCGGCTCGATATTTTTCGTGTCAACTTTGGAAATTTGTTCGAATTGACCCAAAACTTTGGACAGCTGCTCGCCATAAATTTTGGCTTCTTCGTCGGTGACATAAAGTCGGGCTAATTTTGCAATGTGGGCGATTGTTTTTTGATCAATCATAGGTCCTTCTAGGTTAGAGGAAATTTTCGCTCGCACAATCAGTTTTCTTTGTTCAAGAAATGTTGGCTTTCTGCGGCGCGCTCATTATAGGGTGAGGGGCATGAACGCGACCTACGAGAAGCTCAAGAAAAAAATCGCCGAGCACGATTATAAATACTACGTCCTTGATCAACCGACACTCTCTGATTTTGAATACGACAAACTTTTTGCGGAGCTGCTGAAGTTTGAGCAGGAACATCCGGACCTTGATCGCTCAGACTCTCCTAGCCAAAGGGTGGGTGGAAAACCGCTCGATGCTTTTCAAAAAGCGAATCACCGAATTCCGATGATTTCCTTGGCCAACACTTACTCGCCAGAAGAAATAAGAGATTTTGATACCAAGGTAAAAAAATTTTTAAACACCGAAAAAGAAATCGAATATTTTTGTGAGCCAAAGTTTGATGGTCTTGCCATCGAGCTGATTTATGAAAAAGGTTTGCTGACGGGCGCCCTGACACGTGGAGATGGGACAACCGGCGAAATCGTCACCGAGAACATCAAAACCATTCGCACGATTCCTTTAAAACTGGATAGCGCGAAACCTCCGGCCTTGCTCGAGGTGCGCGGCGAAGTCTTGATGTTTAAAAAAGAATTTCTTGCGTTGAATGAAGCGCAACAAGAGGCCGGTCACCAAACATTCGCCAATCCACGAAATGCGGCGGCCGGAACCGTTCGTCAGTTGGATTCAAAGATTGCGGCGTCGAGGCCTTTGCGCTTTTTCGCTTATGCTGCTGGCGTGATCGAAGGCAAAAGTTTTTCCACCCAGGAAGAAATGGAAGAATATTTCCACAGCGTCGGCTTACCGGTGGTGCAAAACACGAAAGATCTCAGTTTGCGTCGAACCTGTCTCGGCGCGGACGAGGTGATCGCTTATTACCATGATGTTGAAAAAGTTCGGCATCAGTTGCCTTTCGATATTGATGGCATCGTGGTCAAGGCGAATTCGTTTCGTCTGCAGGACGACTTGGGCTTTGTCGCAAGAAATCCCAGGTGGGCGGCGGCCGCGAAATATAAACCGGAACAAGCCGAAACCATTGTGGAAAACATTGTGGTTCAAGTGGGAAGAACCGGCGCTTTGACTCCGGTCGCGGTGATGAAACCAGTTCGCGTTGGTGGCGTCACGGTCACGAATGCAACTTTGCACAACCAAGAAGAAGTTTCGCGGAAAGACATTCGCATTGGCGACACCGTGGTCATTCAGAGAGCGGGCGACGTGATTCCCGAAGTCGTGGCCGTTGTCACTTCGAAGCGGCCCTTGTCAGCCGAGCCTTTCGTCATTCCGGCGAAATGTCCCATCTGCGGTGAAAAGACCGTCAAGCTGGAAGAAGAAGTGGTCACCCGCTGCGTGAATCCTTTTTGTCCCGCCATCGTCAAAGAGTCTCTGAAACATTTTGTCGCTCGTCGCGCCATGAATCTTGATAAAGTCGGCGACCGCTTGATCGAAACATTTGTCGACAATGGCTTGGTGAAATCTTTTTCTGATTTTTACCGTCTCGAAAAATCGGAAATTTTAGAATTGGATCGACAGGGCGACAAGTCGGCCGAGAATATCATCAATTCCATCGAAAAATCGAAGAAGACAACCCTGAGCCGTTTGATTTTTGCCTTGGGCATCCGTTTCGTGGGCGAACAGACCGCCAAGGCGTTGGCCGATCATTTCGTCACGATCGAAAGATTCTTAGAAGCCACCGAAGAGGACCTCTTACAAGTGCCCGACATCGGACCCAAGGTCGCCAAATCCATTGTCGAATGGCTTGGCAAAAAAGCTTTGGTGAAAGAAGTTCGGGAGCTTTCAAAACTGGGTGTGCAAATCGAAGGTCCGCAGCGAAAAACGGAAGGTCCCCTTTCAGGAAAAAGCTTCCTGATCACCGGCACTTTGCCGGTCAAAAGAGATGACGCCAAGGATTTGATCGAACAAAACGGCGGCAAGATCCTTGGCTCGGTTTCTTCTAAACTGAATTATTTAGTGGCGGGCGATGATCCGGGTTCAAAGCTTGAGAAAGCTCAGGGCCTCGGAGTTACCGTCATTTCGTGGGATGATTTGCAGAAGATGTTGTGATTCCGCAACCGCCGTAGGACAGCAGTCTGAGTTCAAAGCAAAATGCATGGGAAACAAGAGCAATTACTCGGTAATGACGTCGAGCTCGTCATCTTTCCCGGTTTTGGCTGATTGTTTCTTTTTTTCAAGGCCAGAGGGAATGCGTTTGCCGTCCAAAGTGCAGATTTCTTCTTTGGTTTTCTCTTCGATTTTGCATTTGGTGCGATCGAAAGTTGCAAAAAGATCTTCTTCCGCAAACACCTGGGTCGAGAGTAGAAAAACGACGCAAAACAGAATTTTCATATCGCATTCCTTCCAAAAAAAATGGAGCTCTTGAGAGCCCCATTGATCATGTCATTCAAAATGTTTGAACGCAATCGCGTTAGTTTCAATCGCCCTGTCAATTACAGGTGATCGATCACGATATCGCGAGCCATAACGGTTTTGCGGCCGTCAGATTTCGCGCTGTCGATTCCTTTTTGGCAGAGCTGTTCGATGGCCTTGCTCAAGACATCGATTGTTTCCGCAGATGTGTTCATTTGACCTTTTTCTTTAATAAATTTTTTAACCTTACTGGTTACAACCAATACGTCAGCCATGGAGCCTCCTTGTTGAACGAATAGAGCGTTACATAGGGATATACTGTACGCAAATTAATTCGATTTGAGATCGAAATATTTAAGATTTGCGCCGCATTATAGAGCGTGATGCAGACGAGAAGGCCTCTTGCGACTTTTCTCCATCAAAAATGTAAACCCGGGCATGCCGATGTTCGGTCTGCGAGGGTTGCAGCCAAACAAATGTTTTTTGATCCATCGCCTGCGTGCATTCGACATCGGTAAAAGCGGGTGACCAGCAGCCACTGTTGAGATGTTCAACGGCCCCAATCATTTCATGACGAATTAGATGAGTGTGTCCGTAAACGATGCGTTTGACCTTCGTGATTGCCGAAGCCGTGGCCAAAATTCTTTCATCCGGCTCTTTAAAGCTCGAAACCAAAGATGTGACGGACTTGGAATAGAAAAGGAAGAAAGGCAAAAGACCAATCAGCGGAATCAGGGCCCAGAAAAACGAAAGGTCAAAGAACTGCTTCATCAGGATCATCAATTCAAAAACCACCAGAAACGCAATGAACAGCAAAAAAGCGCGGTCCAACCACAGTTCGCGCGCGATCAAAAACGGATTGCTGGTGGCCGAAGCAACGAACAGCTCTTTCAGCTCTCGCACCATGCGGGGTTCGGCATTGGACTTTTGAGAAATGGAATTCACCTTGTCTTCGATTTTCAGCGGGTCCTTGATCGGTTTCAACAATCGATCCGACAAGGCCACCATCAGGGTCGCCATCGCGCCAAAAAACCAGTCCCAAATCAGCAAGGGCTGGGCACGCCAAATGTATTTGAAAAAGAAAGCGATGTATTCACGCAGGCTCATGATGAAATTGCTTTCAACATGCGGATTGAAAAACCCCATGCCGTTTAAGATGTAGCGGCAGGCAAGATTCCCGAATGGCAGGCGGATGCTTTTATAATTATAACCTTGCGTGAAAGGATTGATCGGATCTTCGCACATGCAGTAGGGATCGTATTGATTGCCGTGCTCGATCAAGGTGTCTTGATTGCTGATATAAAACCATTCGCAAAAGCGCACACGCTCTTCGGCATCTCCCAGATTCAAAGCGCTCAGAATTTCGTGCTGCACATCCGGAAAGTGCATTTCCAAATCATGATTGCCGATGACGAAAACCGCACGGTTTCCCTTGAGCACGAATTCGCGCAGCGCCGTCACCCACTGGTGATGGTGCTTCAGAATGATCTGAATTTTGAATTTCGAGCGCTCCGGTCGCGGATAAAGGCCACGCTTTTCTTCAAGCCAATGAAAGCGAAACACCGGCTTATCGGGTCTTGCCATCACCGAGTCAAAATCGAAAATATCCCCGTTCAAGATCAGCTCGACCGGTTCACCGTGAGCGCGCTCTTCGATGTGATGAAGAAATTTGGCGAAGGTGTCATCGAAGAAAAACTGACGCGTCTTAAATTTTTTCCATAACGGAAACTTGGTGTTCACGGGCTCGGCTTCGCACAAATGCAAATCGCTGACGATGGCCGTGTATCTGGCTTTTTGAAAGTCTTCCGCTGCTTGACGCTCCATAAGATTATTTTCGCTTAAGATCCGTGAAATTCAAGATCAACCTGTGATAAGACAGACCCATGAGACCAGAACTTCACAAACTTGATCTTCCCCTACCGATTGCGATCATTGGTCTAGGTCTCAGTGGCGAAGCCGTTCTGAAGTTATTGCTCGCGGCCGGCATCGAACGATCGCAAATTTTGACTTTCGATCAAAAAAGTCCAGCTGACTTTCAGGATACAGAAAAATTACTGTCGATCGGAAAACCAAAAACACTTTGCGTTTCTCCCGGCGTTCCCCTGGCGCAAAGTTGGATTCAGGAATGCCTGCAACAAGGACTTCGACTGACCAGCGAGCTAGAGATTGCGTTTGCTTTCTTGACCAGCGAAAAAGTCGTGGCCATCACCGGCGCGTTGGGGAAAAGCACGACCACCTCGATTTTAGGAACTGGCGTGACTGCTATTGATCCGAATGCATTTGTTGGTGGAAATCTTGGTTTCCCATTGGCGGAATACGCCACCGGTTTGATTTCGGGAAATCGGAACAAGGCATTGTTTGTTTTGCTTGAGCTCTCCAGTTACCAGCTGGAAAACTTTCGCAACCTGAAATGTGAGGCCGCCGTTCTCACTCATCTCAGTCCAAATCATTTGGAGCGATATCAAAACTTGCAGCACTACTATGAAACTAAAATGAGGCTCTTTCAGCACGCAACTGGATTGGGAGTTCTCAATCGCAGCGGTGGTGATATCGGCGCTCTTCGCGAACAAATTCAGGCCTTCAATTCGTCGATAAACTGGGTGCTGACGGACCGAAGTGATTTGGGTTTTCAAACACGCTTGAAGCAAAAACCGAATCTGGTTGGCACCCATAACCTGGACAATTTGTCGCTCGCTTTCGCCGTCGCCGAATTCTTTCGGTGGCCACAAGAAAGCTTCAACGCCATGATCAAGTTTCCGGGTCTTGCGCATCGGTTGGAAAACTGTGGCACCATTCAGGACGTCCTATTTCTCAATGATAGCAAGGCCACTTCAATCAGCTCGGTCTTGCAAGCTTTGAATTCAGTGACCGGCGATCATCCTGATCGGCGAGTTCACCTGTTGGTCGGTGGCAAAGATAAGAATCTTCCTTGGGAGGACCTGCGTGTGGCGGGGCGAAACCCTAACGTTCTTTTTTATTTTTTCGGTGAAATCGGACCGAAGGCTCAAGAAAAAAGTCAGCTGCCAGGACCGGTGTTTTCGAAACTTGGTGCTTGCCTTTCCGGCTTGAAGAAAACTCTCAAAAGCGGTGACATCGTCCTTCTCAGTCCTGGCGGGACCAGTTGGGACGAGTTTAAGAATTTTGAAGAGCGCGGAACCTATTTTAAAAATTGGATCTTATCTGAATTTCAAGGTCACAAGCGCTGATTCGTCCATCGGCAGAACTTGCGTTTGCAGCAGATCGGTTTTGGCATTCGCCACGACAACGGATTGCACGCCAATCGGCACATTGAAAATCACGAATCCGCCACCAGCCACTCCGTGCGGAACCACCTGGCCCTGCGGATCAAAGTAAACGATTTGATCTTTCGGAAAGTTAGGCTCGTGTCCAAGATAAACTTCGAAAGCGATTCCGGGCACGAAACCGACGATCACTCCGGAGTCCGGAGACATGCTGATCTTTCGGTAAGCCATTAAGCTTTGCAACCAATCCGTTCGAATCAGTGGAACGTGCAAGGACTCCATCGAATCCTCGTACAGCTGCAAGGATTCAGAGTACATCGTTTCTTGCGGGGTCATCTTCATCAAACTGAGCCGTTGAATATCTGGTAGATTGATCTCGGCAAAGCCTTTGACTTCGAGCGCTTGCGGTAAGCTTTGCAAGTCCACCATCGCGGTTTGTGGTTGTCCGGTAAACGCATCAAATACCTTCACCGAAGCTTTCTCGGTCTGGATTAAACTTTCCATCTCGGCAATCGAAACGGTGTCGTCATCCACAACGACATTCACGTGAGAAATATTCGTTGCCCCGTAATTGGCCGTGATGGCCTGAAATCCTGCCGGCAAATCGACAAATGCAAAATAACCATTCTCACCAGTTGCTTTCATGTCGGCGTCTGGCAGAAGCAAGTTATTAAAATACACGGGTTTATAGTTTGTGAATCCCTCAACCTGCAGTTGCGCGCCAACCAGAGCCTTGCCATTTTGGGTGACTTGTCCCCACACAATCGAACCGTTCGAAGCCACTTCGCTGGTCAGACTTTGGTCTTCAACGATCTGTCTGAGAGCCTTGATCATGCTCTCCGGAAACAGGGGATGACGCTTGTCTTTCCCGCTTTGTATCAGGTGCAGGCCGGCGTGAAATCCTTTGGCCTGAGTTCGTAACAATCCCCAAGATCCACTTTGAATTTGATCGAAGTGGTAGGCTCCGGACTCGTCCGTGCGCCCTTCGGTGTCCAGAGAAGCGAACAAAACACGTGTCGCCACTGGCTTCTGCCGACCACGGGCCGCCACCGTACCGATCGACGAGGGGTGATCGTAAAAATTCTCGAAGCTTGAGGCGATAAAGTCGGTTGTTTTTTCGATGGTGATCTTTTTTTGTTTCGCTTGGTCGTATTCACTGAGACGAAGAGTTCCTTTTCCCAGAACTTCGCCGGTGGACGTATCCGTGATTTGCGCCACCAAACTGCCCGCCATGGCCGGAACCTGGATCGAGTACGTGCTTTTCTTCAGATCCACTTTTGCATCTTCCAGCTTTACGTCATCTTCGTAGCGAGCGACGTGCAGCTGCCAGTGCGGATCCGTCGGTGGTGGCAAACCTTTCAGCTCAATCATTCCGTTCAAAACAAATTTCTGCGGATCCCGAACAACAACGTCTGATTTATCAACAGCGGTCTGAGTCGATCCATCGCTGTTTTGCGCTTGAATGAATATTTTTGGCGTCGCTTGCTCTTTCTCTTCTGCCGCTAAAGCCGCGCGAGCTTCAGAAATTTTTCTCGCGGCCTGCTCTTGAAAGCTAGGAGGCTGCCAATCTTCATCCAGAATGCCATGCTTTTCTTGCGCTTCCAGAATTCGCTTTTGATCCATCGAAGGCAACTCTTGAACCCATTCTCGATCTTGTTGAACTTTCTCGATTTCGGAATGGGTGAATGCCATCGTCTGCAAAACAATTTTTTTGGTGCGCAATGATTGGGCCGGAGAACGGGCCGCAAAGTAGGGCGCATCTTCGCCCACCAACAATTGCGATCCGCTTTTTGAATTCAGAATATCCCAATCGCTTTTTGTTTTTCGATCTTCCAAATTGATTTCATCAAAAGCCAAACGCGGCGGATCTGCTTTTGAAGTTTGAATAGTCATGAATTTTTTGAAGGTCACAACCCGAGTGTTTTTCGCAAAGGACGGCGACAAAGTGCAGGCAAGCACCAACGCCGAAAGAGACATGAAATGATTCAGACCCATCTTTGGAATATCCACTGGATATTCCTATGTTATTTAAAATGCTCGGAAATCGTCAATTGCGTTGCGCTCATTGCGACCTTGGTTAAGCCGACTGCGCAGATCTTTGCCGAGCTTTTTGGCTTCCACCGCGTCTGTCCCGACTTCTTGATAGCCTTTTCCCGCTCGTTCCTCGACCATGACCTCGACTTCCAAGTCATAAGGCCTGCGGTCTCCAAGCACCACGACCTTCGCATAGAGACGCTCTTTCGCGCGCTCAGGATCGAACTTTGAGTCGCCAGTCCGGCTGAAATAACGGGAATAAAAAGTTCGTTGATTCTCGCTCAGGATCCGCGGATCTCCGATAACCGAAGTGATGATACGTTTCACTTCGCCCAAGGAAAGATTTTGTTCGCTGATTCGATAGGTGCCGCTCGTGCAAGCGACGAGGAAGGAACCTATCAGGAGAATCTGAACGACGAATCTCATTTTTTCTGGGCCTTATTCCAATCATCCATGAAAAGTTTGATGCCTTTGTCGGTCAAAGGATGATGGGTCATCTGTTGCATAACTTTGAATGGAATGGTTGCGATGTCTGCACCGAGCAGGGCTGCATCTTGAATGTGAATGGGATTGCGGACGCTAGCGACTAGCACCTCGGTATCAAAATCATAGTTGTGGTACATCTCGACGATGTCCGCAATCAAGCTCATGCCATTTTGTCCAACGTCGTCAAGACGACCCACGAAAGGCGACACCATCGTGCCACCGGCTTTCGCGACCAACAAGGCCTGCATTTGTGAAAACACCAACGTTACGTTGGTCTTAATGCCTTCCGCTTTTAATTTTTTAACGGCAATCATGCCATTTTCGGTCATTGGAATTTTGACAACAACATTGTCCGCCAACTTTGCCAGTTCGCGGCCTTCTTTCAACATCTGCTCGGTTTCCAAACCGATCACTTCGGCCGAAACGGGACCGGGAACTTGGCGGCAGATGTTCTTAATGACTTCGTGAAAAGAAAGGCCCGTCTTGGCGATCAAAGACGGATTGGTTGTCACGCCGTCGACCCATCCACGCATCTGTGCGGTTTTGATTTCTTCAATGTCAGCGGTATCGATAAAAAATTTCATATTGGCTCCGTGGATAGTAAACTGCGCCCTTGAGCGAAAAATTCGACGTGCTTGAGCGGATCACTGCATCTTACAAGTTCCTGCAAAGTTTGTCCAAGAACTGGATGAGTATATTCGGGCCAAGCTTCCCCGGCGCAACGCAGTGTTAAAGTGTCGGTGTGAAGCCTTGGATGCGGGAGATTTTGTCCCGGTCGCATGCGGATTTCCTGATCGAATGCCAAAAGAATCAAGCTTTCCGGACTGGCGCCCAAAGCTGTTTCCTTTTTCTGTTCCAGCTTCTGCAGAAGCGCAAAGACTTCGTCCCGATCTCGTTCCGTGTTCAATCGCAGAACCAACACAAGATTAGAGTTGAGATCCTTGGATCGCTCACTGAGAAATTTTTTATAAACAGACGAGGTCTGGACAATTTCGCCAATTTCACGAAACTGATGAATGAAATATTTCAATCTGTCATTGCCGGCCATCAGGTCCGTTGAAATTGAAATTAAAACGGAATGCTGATTCATCAACCTAAGATATCCTTTAATTCAAACAAACCTTTTTTCTGATTTACCAACCACGCTGCCGCTTGCAGAGCGCCATCGGCGAATAGCTTTCGATTCAAGGCTCGGTGTTCGAAAATCAGTGTTTCATTGTCACCCATCGCATGCACTTGATGCAGACCGAAAACGCCACCGCCCCGCAAAGCCAGGGGCTCGGGGAGCGATCGTTTTAAAACGGATTCCAGTTTTTTCTGCAAATGCAAAGCCGTACCGCTTGGCTTGTCTTTTTTGTGACGGTGATGGGTCTCTTCAATTTGAAAATCAAAATGCGAAAGGGCCGAAAAGACCTCGAGCGCTTTGGTCAGGGTCGCCACTCCTAAGCTCATGTTGGGGGCCCAGAGAATCGGGATTTTTTTCGCCGCTAGGGTCAAAGCTTTCTGATCCGCTGATGACAACCCCGTTGTTCCCGAGACAAAAGGCAACTGATGGTCGACGGCGATTTGCAAGGCTTTCGAAAAAGCGGCGGCGACCGAAAAATCGATTAAAACATCTGCTTCAGCCAACTTTTTTGAATCCACCTTCGTCGAGCGGTTCAATTCGGCTGCCAACACCAGGTGTTTAGATTCTTTGATCAGCCCTAAGACTTCCTGACCCATGCGCCCGCTAGAGCCAAAGACCGCAACTTTGATTTTTTTCATCAAAGCAGTCCTTTTTGTTTCATGACCTTTTTTAGTTTTTCGGTGTTTGTTTCTGACAAAGTGACCAGCGGCAGGCGGCACTCGGGACTTTTGATGATACCCATCAACTGCAATGCTTTCTTGAGCGGGATCGGATTTGCTTCCACGAAAAGCATGTCGATCAGTTCGCGATAGTCTTTCGATTTAATTTTCAACATGGCTTCAGGAATGATCATCGATGCGACCGAGATCACGCCGTTTCCGCCAGCGGCCATAAAGTCATCGTAAGTACCGTCATCGCCAGATAAAAGGCTGAAGGATTCGCCGCAGGATTGGCGAATCTGTCGAGCCAGTTCAATATTTCCCGAGGCTTCTTTGATTCCATAAATATTGGGATGCTCGCTCAGCTTCTTGATCGTTTCCAGCTCAAGAAAAGTAATCGTTCGTGAGGGCACATTGTACAAGATATTTGGAATCTGAGTGGCGTCGGCAACCGCCTTGAAATGTTCAAGCAATCCACGCTGCGGTGGTTTGTTATAGTAGGGGACCACCACCAAGATGCCATCGGCACCCAGCTTTTCGGCCTCTTTCGATTCCTGAATGGTTTTACTGGTTGAGTTGGATCCGGTTCCCATGATGAGCGGAAAATTTTTCGGGACCCAACTTTTGATTTCGCGAAAAATTTTTTCCCGCTCAAAAGATTCCAGCGTTGGGCTTTCCGCCGTGGTGCCATTGATGACAAAACCCTGCACGCCTTTTTCCAACTGAAAGTCGACAAGCCTTTTCAATGAAACGTAATCCACTTGCCCTTGATCGAACGGCGTGATCAATGCAGAAAAAACACCTTTAAAATTTTTCATCCTTCATTCTCCCAATTATCCAAATCAAAATCGAATTGCGTCGGTCCCGTCAGAAAAGGTCGGACCCCGGTTCGCGCGCCCTGAATTGTCAAAAGTCCGCCCGGCATTTGCACCCGCACGGATTCGCGCTCGCCCTGTATGGACTGCAGATACATCGCGGCCGCCACCGCGCCGGTTCCGCAAGCTCGAGTCCAATTTTCAACCCCACGCTCGAACGTTACGGCCTTTAAAAAATCCGTCTGCACATCTTCAACAAAAGTGATATTCGCGCCCGGGGGACCAAAATCCGACACCTTCCGCAGCGCCACCGCGAGCTCGCGGTCCGGGATCTGCTCGAGCACAAAATGTGGCACGCCGGTGTTGACGAAGTAACCCGTATGCCCCAGCACCGTCATCTGTTTCGCCGGGGAGACCTGGGTCATTTGCACTTGGACCTGACGTGGCGACAGAACTTGGCCGGCAATTTCCCCGGCACCGGTCAAAAATCTCATCTGCGCTTTTTCTTCGATTTTCGTAAAATAATAAAGTGTCGCGCAGCGAGCCGCATTTCCACACATTTCCGCCTGGGATCCGTCCGAGTTGAAAAAGTCCCAGGCAAAATCGTAATTTTTTTCGGCGCGAAGAAACAAAATTCCATCGGTGTGAAAACCGTAGAAGCCTTGGCACAACCGAGCCGCCAATGTTTTTTTATCGGTCTCGGTCATGTTTGCAAAAATCGGAGCCCAAGGAGAATTCACGGCATCGACGACAAAAAAAGTATTCTCAGCACCCGACATGCGGCTGATGCTGAGACCTTTTGGTAATTTCATTTTTCTTTTTCCTCTGGGAATTCATCTGAATCATCCCAATCAGCGGGAAGAGGATTTTTCTTCAGCTTCACTTTTTCGGTGGCCTTTGAATAGCTGGGCTCACCACGACCCAAGACTGGAGCCGTGAGCGGCGGTTGAGGCTGGCCCTTCACTCCACAAGCGGATATGAATAGGCTGAAAAGAATGAGGAATCCGGCGCTGACAGAGGACTTCATATCTCTGAATTATTGTTTTTCTTTAGGAAAGATTCAACTTCCGTCGTGCGACGACATAGCATTGGTTCGGGCAGATACAGTCGAACCTGACGACTGTTCATGGTTTTGCACTGATTTAAATATTTCTGCGCAGCTTTATCGGCCTTGAGCTTCAGCTCCAGTTCGGACTTCCACTGCCAGTACAAGGCCTCAGGAAAGTTTGTATCGCTCTTTTGCAAGGCGATGGCCGCATCGTCGGCCTTGGTAAATGCCGCTGTTCGATAGAGGTATTCCAGTTCTGCCGTTTGCCAGAAAGGTCCCAGGCTCGAGTTTTTCACATCAACGCCCGCGCGAACGCCGAGATAATCGCTAAATTTTCCCTGACACAGTGCTGTTTGGGCGGCCACCAAGCGAAAATCTTCAAGAATTGCCGCCAGATCTTTCTGCTTTAAAAGCCGGCCTGCCGTTGCTGCACAATCGCCGCTCGCTAATGATAGTCTCATCAAGGCCACTTCGATGGACGAGTTCTCTGGTTCGAGACGAGCCGCCTCTTGCAGTTTGGAAAGGGCCAATCCAGGATCGGTGGACTTTAACGACAATGCCAACTCGTACAATTGTTGCGCCTTATCGCTATAGAAAACTTTTGAGACCTGTTCGAGGGCCGCAACCAATTCTTTTTGGGCGGTGGTTTTCTTCGATTCTTTTTTCAAAGCCCCGAGCAAAAGGGAAATCGCTTGCGTGCGATCTTTTTGCAAACTGAGATTGTAGGCTTTCTCGATAATGTCTTGATAGGTCTCGGTCGAGCCGGCGGGCTTGGCCGCGGCGACACCAAAAAAAAGAGCCACGATCAACGTGGCTCTTTGCAAGGTTTGACGGTGGATCAAACCCATGGTCATTACTGAGCTTTTTTGAAAGAAGTCAGTTCGATCACAACTTTGCCCATTTGCGAAGGCATTGTTGATTTTGCCATTCCGAAAACTGGAATTTCAGAAGGGTTGATCCACTGTTCGATCTCGTTACCGTTACTTTTTTGTTTTGCTTTGATGTACAAGCAAGTGAAAGTACCGGCCGGAACAGTCACGGTGTCTTCTTTTTGGTCGATCACTTCGATGTCGCTAGCGTCGCCAGAATTTTGCGCCTGACCATTGCAAGTCATGCTCTTCATTTCACCCGTGTTTGGGTTCAAAACTTCGACGCAGTCTTGCTTTTGTCCCAACATATTCATCACTTGAGAGATGGTCACTTCGTCAGGAACAACATTTGTCACGGTCATGACCATTGTGCCGGGCAAGAATCCCATTTGCAGTTTGTAAGAAGCCGTATCGCCAACTTTAAAGTTGAACATGCCACGACCGCTTGCTGCTTGTTCAGCAACTGATGAACCCACTTCTTGAGCCAGGTTTTGCATTGTGTAGGCTTGCGCGCTAACTGAAGCGACGAAGCTCAGAGCTACCAAAATTTTCTTGAACATAAAGTCCCTCCTTCTTTATTGGACAGTGACAAAATCATTGCACTGCCCATCGAGGAGTCAAAGAAAATTAACGACGAAAGTCTCGCTCGCCTTCTGCGTTGCTGCGTCGTCGGGTCGCTGTGGCCTGTGTTCTCAGTCCATCAGCGCGTTTAAATTATTGACCAGCACTTGACGCGGCTTGCTGCCATTCGCAGGACCCACGACACCTTCGCGCTCGAAAGTTTCAACGATTCGCGCGGCGCGGGGATAACCCAATTGAAATCGACGTTGAATCAAAGACGCACTGATTTCTTTCTGTGAAGAAGCCCACGATAAGATCTCATCGTATCTTTCATCGTATTGCTCGTCGCCGAAACCTCCGCCGTCTCCGCCTTCGCCGCCAAGATCTCCACCGCCACCACCACCGGCTCCGGCTTCCATCGCCTTCATCGCCGTTGGATCGTACTCAGGCTCGGCCTGTCCGCCCCAGAATTTCGCGATGTCATTGATCTCAGAGTCTTTCAGGAACGGCCCATGGTGACGAATGAGGCTCGATCCGCCCGGAGACTTGTAAAGCATGTCCCCTTGCGCCAACAGACGCTCGGCACCGGTTTCGTCCAAGATGATTCGCGAATCCATTGACGAGTTCACCTTGAAGCTAATTCGACCCGGAATATTTGTTTTGATCAAACCGGTGACGACTTCTTTTCGCGGAGACTGCATTGCCAAAATCAAATGAATGCCGCACGCGCGCGCCATCTGCGCCAGTCGCACCACCGCGGTCTCGACATTCGCCTTATCGACGGTCATGAGATCTCCGAACTCTTCGACCACGATGACGATGTAGGGCAGTTGCGAGAAATAATACTGATCGTTTTTCTTTCCCGGTGTGGTCTCGAGCTCTTGATTGAACTTTTCGTGCTCTTCCAATTGTTCTTTCGAAAGTTTCGAAACCGTTTCGTTGAAGGCTTCCAGTCCACGCGCGCCGAATTTGTTCATGGATTTGTAACGCTTTTCCATTTCACGCACGGCCCACTTGAGCGCATTGACCGCCTGTCGCGTTTCGGTGATCAGGGGCATTGCCAGGTGCGGAACTTTTTCGAAGGCTGCCAGATCGACCTGCTTTGGATCGATCATGATCAAGCGCAACGTTTTCGGCGAGTGTTTGAAAAGCAGACCCGTGATGGTTGAAACGACGAAGACGGATTTTCCAGAGCCTGTCGTCCCGGCCACCATCAAGTGCGGCATTTTCCGAAGGTCAACAATTCTTGGATCACCGTTAGCTTGCTTACCAAGCGCCAGCGGAAGTTTCAGATCATCTTTCCAGAAATTATCATCGGCCAACATGTCTTTCAGGTATACTGTTTCCCGCTGAGCATTCGAAGTCTCGATGCCCACGACATCTCGGCCCGGAATCGGAGCGATGATACGAAGCGATTCGCTGGACAGCGCCAACGACAGGTCATCAGCAAGTTCGGTGATTTTGCTAACTCGCACATTTGCCGCAGGTTTGAATTCGAACATCGTCACTGCAGGACCTGGTTTGGCGGCGACAACTTCGCCAGTGACCGAAAATTGTCCGAGCTTATCGGTTAGCGTGTCAGCTTTTCTGCGAATTTCTTTTTCATCGATTTTAAAGCGGGTGGCCGGAGGATCTTCCAACAAAGAAATTTTTGGCAGCTCCCAGTTTTCCACGTGGCGGCTGACCTTGGCCTTCATGACGACCTTGCGTCGTTGCGGCTGACGCTGACTTTCAATTTCTTCGTCCTCATCATCTTTCATTTCAAGCTGCACCGGTTCAACAGGCGACAGGGATTCAACCTCGGGCTCTTCCGCTTCTGCAGCCGGTTTCGCTTCGGGCTTCAAAGGAACAAATGCGGCGGCCTTTGGTTCATCCGGCGTTTTCACCAGCTTTTTCTTCTCTTTTTTCTCTTTCTTTGCCTGCGCCTGACTTGCAAAAAAGTCCTTTGGCCACAAACCTTTCAGACCTTTTAAAGCTTGTAGCGCTCGCATGGGCCAGGCCATCAGCTCTTGGACTGTTTTCTCGGAATAGAAAACGACAAGGACGGAGGCGGCACTCCACAGTATGATTTGCACGCCGACCTCGTTGAAGGCTTTGATCAAGACCTGGGAAATCCCAAGCCCAATAATTCCGCCTAGATAGATCTGGTTTTGGTAGATTCGAGTTTCGGGAGCATAAACCGAAACCAAGCTACTGAGAGTCAAAATCAATAAAGACGCCCAGATCAGCTTCAGATCCTTGAAAGAGACCTTCTCGCCCTGGAAGCTCACGACTGCCATGCGAAAAAGCCCCACCGCGAAGAGCCATGCCGACAAACCGAAAAGCTGGAAAAGCCCGTCAGCCAAGAAGCTCCCAACGTAGCCACAGTAATTGGCGACCTTGAGCTTTTGACCGATAGAGTTGAATGAGGGGTCGGCGGGATGAAAGCTCCCCAGTGCCAGGGAGACAAAAAACGCGGCCCCAAAAAAGAAAATACCGAATACGTCCTGCTTGAACTTTTGGAATAGTCGACTCATCCCTTAAGGTTACGAAATCTTACATAGGCTGAATAGACCTGAAAGACTCAGTCTTGACTTTGGTCTTTCTTGGCCTCAAACCCACATGTAGCAGCACATTTGACCAAGATCTAAGGCCCGAATTTTCATGATTAAAATCAATGAAATCTTCCATTCCATTCAAGGCGAGACGACCTACGCAGGATTGCCAACGGTTTTTGTCCGCACCACCGGCTGCAATCTGCGCTGCACCTATTGCGATACGAAATACTCGTATTATGAAGGCGAGTTCCAAAGCGTTGAGGACATCCTCAAGAAAATTGAATCTTTTGGCGCGCCTTATGTCTGTATCACCGGTGGCGAGCCATTACTGCAAAAAGAAGTTTTACCTTTGATGAAAACATTGTGTGATCGAGGCTACAAAGTTTCGCTTGAAACCAGTGGCTCGAAATCATGTCACGAAGTTGATCCGCGGGTTAAAATTATTCTGGACGTGAAGACTCCGGATTCGGGAGCAACGGATTCTTTCCTGATGGAAAATTTAAATTTTGTGAATGAAAAAACAGAATTTAAATTTGTCATCTGCAGTGTCGAAGATTTTGACTGGTCAGAAAAATTTTGTCGTCAACATGATTTATTCAAAAATTTTATGGTTTTATACAGTCCATCATATGGCCAAGTCTCTGAACGCTGGTTGGCTGAAAATATTTTGGAAAAAAAATCGCCCGTGCGCTTGCAATTGCAGCTTCATAAATATATCTGGAATGCCGACTTGCGCGGTGTTTGAAAAAGAATTTCCTTTTTCAAAAATCCCGCTTGTCGATGAAGAGAAAAAGTTTTAGAACGCTCTCTCTTCAGAAACATCTGAAACAATTAATCTGAACTAACTGATAGTTATAGTGGGAGTGACATGACGCCGAACCTGAACAGTTCCGACAATCTTTTCGTCGCCAATCTTCAAGCTGTGAGCCTCGAGAAGCTCGTGAAAAGCAAATTGGAAGTTCTCTTCCAACAACAAAAAGAAGCGCAAGTCGAACTCAACGGCCTCTACAACGTGGTTCTTGAACAAGTCGAGCGCCCTCTGCTCGAGATCGCTTTGCGTGCCTACAACGGCAACCAGGTGAAAACCGCGCAAATGCTTGGCATCAACCGCAACACTCTGAAGAAGAAAATTGACAACTATAAGATTCGAGTCAAAAAACTCAATTAAGCATTTGAACCACCAGTTCTTGCATCAGCGGGTCGCTTTGTCCGACAACTTGAACGAGACCCGCATTCTTCTTCAGAAGTGATCCGCAAAAGCCGATGGTCCAATGAATTCAAGGGCTGAGAGAGGGGACTCATGGCAACTCGAATTCCACCACAGAACATCGAAGCAGAGCAGTCGATTTTAGGCAGCTTAATGCTCGAGAAAGACGCCTGGGACTCAGTCGTCGATGTTATTGCTGGCTCTGACCTCTACAAGCCCTCTCATCAAAAAATCTACGCAGCCATTGAAGAACTTCACCGTAAAAATCTGCCTGTCGACTTGATCACCGTTTCCAACTTGCTTCAAAGCAAGGGCGAGCTCGAGCAAGTGGGTGGGGCCGATTACTTGGTCGATCTGGTGAACCGCACGATCTCTTCGGCCAATATCGCCAGCTACGCAAAAATTGTGAAAGATAAATCTCTGCTTCGCCGTCTGATTCACGCCAGCTCTCAGCTGATTGAAAAAGCGTATGAAGAAGATTTCACCGACGTCGAAACTTTCATCGATCACGCCGAAGCTGAATTTTACAAGCTGGGCGAAAACAAAAAAACCGAAGGTCTGATCAGCGCAATCGAAGTCGTAAAATCCAGCGTTGTGAAGATCGAAGAACTTTACAAGCGTCGCACCGACATCACGGGCGTACCGACCGGCTTCACCATGTTGGATCGCATGACTTCGGGATTGCAACCGGGCGAATTGATCATCATCGCCGCTCGTCCTTCCATGGGAAAAACGGCCTTCTCGTTGAACTTGGCTCAGCACATGGCTTTGCGGGCGCAGAAAACGATTGCTTATTTCTCTCTCGAGATGGGTCGCGATGCGGTCATGATGCGTGTGTTGGCCACCGAGGCCCGCATTAACGCCAAAGACATTCGTTCTGGAAAAATTGCCGATAATGTTTGGCCAAAGCTGATCAACGTCGCCGGCCAGGTCAGTGATTCGAAATTCTTTATCGATGAGACTTCGGGTATCAGCCCTTTCGAAATTCGGGCGCGCGCGCGCCGTTTGAAAGCCCAGGTTGGCCTTGATTGCATCATCATCGACTACTTGCAGTTGATGGATCTCAAGCAAAAGGTCGAAAGCCGAGAGCGCGCAGTTTCCGAAATTTCGAAAACACTGAAATCGATCGCCAAGGAATTGGCCGTTCCGATCATCGCGCTTGCGCAGCTCAACCGGGGTGTCGAGGGTCGTGCAGATCGTCGTCCAATGCTATCCGATCTTCGTGAATCCGGATCCATCGAGCAAGATGCCGACGTTATCATGATGCTTTATCGTGACGACTATTACGATAAAGAAGATCCAGACAAGCAAGGTCACGCCGAAGTCATCATCGGTAAACAGCGTAATGGTCCGACAGGAACGGTCCGCCTCAAGTGGGAGGCCGAATTCGGTCGCTTCCGCGATGCCGATCCAGAGACTCAACATCCACTGCCGCCGCCGCAACCTCCTCCCGCTGGCGCCACTGCCGGTGGTGCGGGTCCTGGTGGCAAGCCTCGTAATTTTGCTCCGGGTGTTGTCTGATTTCTAAAAAATATTTCGACTTCAAAATGCTCTTTATTTTGGGCTCGGGTTTCGTTGTCTTAGCCGCGATGATGATCATTGGACCAAGCCAGTCGCTGGACGCTCGATTGTATTATGATCAGATGGACGTCTGGAGTTTTTTTGTGTCCCTCAGTCCCGAACAAGCCAGCCGTTACTTTGTGAACGAGCTGCTCGACCTGGTTTTCATTTTTTTGTACTCGTCATTTCTGGTATTGAGCTTCCAACGATTGACCGGTTGGAAAAAGTCTTATTGCAAGATTGGCTACCTGCCTGGCGCATTCGATTTGGTGGAAACCGCTTGGATCTTATCGACATTGAAAACCGGAATTATTGCGGGTCCTATCTTATGGATGGGTACGGTTACTTTTCTTAAGTGGACCAGCGGAGCCATCGTGGTTCTCCTCCTGGCATTTACGAGGGGCCGACACTGGTTAAAAACCCGTCAGCCCACCTCAAATTCATAGCACGTGCTCTCGACCAGGACGTGAACTCTACGACTGACCTGCAATCGACATCTCGGGAATAAACATATCCGGCGCCAAGACCGAACCGCCATCTTGATTGTAACGCCGGCTCAAGCTTTCAACATTATTCAAAAGGGACAACAGGTTTCCGCTGACCACCATCTGGTGCAAGGGGCGAACCTTTTCGCCACCCTGATACAAAAATCCATAAGCGGGGAGCGAAAAATCCAATGTCGTCGCGTTGAATCCCGAATGAAGGGCATCGACAGCGGTGATGTAAATCATTTCGTTCGCCGATTTTAACAAATCATCAATCGAAGATGTCCCGGCTTCGATAATGGTGTTCGAAGGGGCGACGCCCATCTCTCCACCATTTCGTGAAGCATTGGCCGTGTGTTTCAGCCCCAACTTTTCCGACAAATGCGAGTTGGTCAGATAGGACTTTAACTTCCCTTTTTCGATCAAGGTTGTTTTTTGAGAGCTTGCGCCTTCGGAATCAAAGGGCCGAGCTCCTCCCAGTTCCGTCAAAAATGGATCATCCAGCACGGTCAGCTTATCCGAAATGATTTTCTGATCCAGCTTCTGATTTAAAAGCGATGTTCCTTCATCCAAAGTTTTAGCGGAAAGATGATGAATCAAAAAATCAATCAGCTCAGAGACGACTTCGTTGAAAAGAACGACGGGATAATTTCCAGACTTGGGCTGGGTCGAACCCAAAAGCTCGATGGAGCGCTTGGCGGCTTCCTTCGCGATTTTTTCAGCGCTGAGCTGGTGAGGCTTTCGCACAAAGTTTGAATAACCGCCGCTTTTCGATTCATTCTCGTGCTTTGAAAGAGCGTAAGAGAAAGCCGAGATTCCGGCCGCTTCCGTGAAAACATCCAGTCCCAGTGAATTCATCAGCTGCCGACGTCCTTTGCTTTCGCCATAACGACTGTAAGGAACGTTTTGCACTTTGGGATCATATTGCAAGGCGACTGTCTCCAGCTGGCGCGCAATTGCTAGCTTGGACTCCATTGAAACCTTTTCGATGTCGGTGCTGACCAAGTGCATCGGGGCGGGCTTCCCGGTCGGTTTGAAAAGCTTCTGTGCTTCGGTTTCAGATTTCGCTTCTTTACTGAGGTCCTTGGCGGACCGCAATGCTTCTTTATAGGTTTCTAGCAGCGAGTCTTTTGAAATTTTCTCGGTTGTCGAAAAGCCTGCACCTTTTCCATAAAGAACCCGCACGCCGGCCGACAAAGATTGATCGAAAGAATATTTATTCAGTTCACCTTGATTATAGTTGGCTGAAAAACTTTCCGAGTCTGAAACAACCATTTCAACTTCGGCACCATCTGCTTTCGCCGCTCTTTCTAACTCTTGAAAAAAATCTTTTGCCGTTTCGATCATGATGCTCGTCCCCCAACCAGAATTTTAGACACCAAAACCGCCGGCTGACCCACGGCTGCTGGAATCGATCCGCTGACCGAACCACATGTTCCCGCGGCAAGCTTCAATTCGTTGCCGACCTTGGTGATCAATCCGAGCGTCTTGATACCTTGACCGATCAGGCTTGCGCCTTTGACCGCGCCTTGAAGCTGTCCATTCTTAATCAAATAGGCTTCCCGGATCGCAAAATTATAATCTCCGGTGCCTGGATTCACGGATCCACCACCCATGTCTTTTGCGTAGATTCCAAAATCCACATCACGAATCATCGATTCCAAACTGTCGTTACCGGCCGCGATGAAAGTGTTTCGCATGCGTGATGTCGGCGCGAATTTATAGTTTTGCCGACGACCGCTGCCGGTGATCTTGTGCCCGGTTTTTTTGCTACCAAGCTGATCCACCATGTACGACTTCAAGACTCCGTTTTCGATCAGCGTCGTTTTTTTCGTCGTATTTCCTTCGTCATCAAACTGCAGTGATCCCCAACCACCTTCGATGGTTCCATCATCGATGGCCGTCACGCAGTCTTGCGCAATTTTTTCGCCGAGCTTTCCGCAAAAAACAGAGGCATCTTTTGAAACCGAAGTCGTCTCCAGTCCGTGTCCACAGGCCTCGTGAAAAATAACGCCGCCGAATCCGTTGTCGATGATGACGGGCATTTCGCCAGCCGGTGCAAAATCTGCACGTAAGATGGTCAGGGCCGAATCCACGGTTTGCTTGGCCCATTGATCGACCGAAAGATGTTCATAGAACAAAGCATCCGTGACCGAAAATTCGTTGGAAAGAAAACTTTCTTTCTTTCCGTGCTCCTCGACGTACACTTCAAAAAAAGTGCGATAGTGAGTGCGCACGTCTTCGACGTGCACGCCGGCCGAATTGGCAATTTGAACTTTTTGAACCTTCTCGATCAAGGCCGGCTGAGTTTGCGAAACCAAGGAGCTCTGTTTGCGTGCCGAACGATCCATGTTTTTGAGGAATTGAAATTTTCGGTCTCGATCAAAATTCCAAGGCATTTTGACGTCACTGCCAATTTCATCAAATGTGGTAACGGGATCTTCCAATTGAAAGGCCGGGGCCTTTCGTTGCTTTCCGGTCTTTGCTTGGGCGGCGATGCGTGCCGCTTTGATCAATCCACTTTCGGTCAGATCGTTGGTCGTAATGTAAATTTCTTCTTTTCCAAAATGGACTCGAATTCCCGCGCCGTACTGTCGGCCCACCACGGCTTCTTTCGGCGTGGAATCGATGACGCTAAGACGGCTCGAGTAACTTTCTTCCGCAAAAATTTCGGCAAAATCTGCTCCCGTTGACAGAGCCTCGTTTAACGTTTTATCGACAACGCTTTTTGCAATAATCATATGAACCTCATCAGACGTTCAGAGTATCGCGAAGCAAGGGTCAGCAGAAGAAATCTTTCCTTATAGAGACTAAAATCCTAATGCATGGTTCAATTTTTATTTTTGTCGCAAAATCTTCTTCAGCAGCGAGCGCTTGACGCGTTTTTGTGTTAACGCAGGCTTCTGGAATGCGTCCCAGTTTTTTAATGCCATATCAACATCCTGATTCACGGAAAAGAATTGGTCGATCGCCTGTTGATATTCTTGCTTTTGATACCAATAGTGAAAAATCACATCATCGGCGGCGGAAATCGAAGTCTTGGTTTGAAGATAAAACGAAACGGCCAGTTGCTCCATTACATGTTTTTGGTAAAGGGCATAAGATTGGTCCGTCAGCTCCAGCATGAGCGGCAACAAATATTTATTTTTCTCGGCAAGGCCCAAGAAGCCCGCGTTCCACATCTCGGTGGATGGACCGATTCCCACCAGCTCATTGCCAATCTGAAAGTGATGCTTTTTAACGAATTTCAGAATTTTTTTAGAGAGAGGATCAGTGTTTTGTTCCAAAGCGCCCTCTTTCACGTGCATCAGGCTGATGCGATCGTTCACTTTTGAAAATAGGGTTGTCGGCGGTTTGGTAAAGTACGTGTCGCTGTCGCAGTAGAAAAGGCAGCCCTTAAATTTCGTTCCGGCATCGATCAAGATCTCGAGCTTCAATCGGTGCACAAATTGGAGCGGCCCCTTCCACTTGCTGATCTGCTCGGGCGTTAATTCGAACAAACGGACGTTTTGCCTGTTTTGAAAAAAGTCTTCAAAGAATTTTTTTTGATCGGTGTAGATCCAAACTTCTAGATCTGATGTGTCGGGGAGCTGCTTCAACAAAGAAAGAACGGAAAACTTCGTTTGCTGAAGAATATCCACTGAACCATAAGCTTGATAAACTAAAACCTTTTTTTCCATTATTTACGTCTTAATAAAGTGGCTTTCATGCCAGCGCGCGGCCGTGGCGATTACGTTTTCCAGACTCGAGTGCTGGGGCCACCATCCCAACTCTTTTTTCGCCTTCTCGCCGGAAGCCACGAGCTTTGCTGGATCTCCGGCTCTGCGGGGGCCTATCTGGATCGGCACTTTGCGCTGAGTGATCTTTTCCACCATATGAACAATTTCTCGAACAGATGACCCATGCCCAGTTCCTAGATTGTAAAATTGAAATGCCGGCGCGCTCATTTTTTCATACGCTAAGATATGTGCCTCGGCCAAATCCGTCACGTGAACATAGTCACGAATGCAGGTTCCATCTTTTGTCTCATAGTCTTCCCCGAAAATCGTCAAGTGTGGTCGCCTTTGAAAGGCCGCATCCAGCGCAACCGGTATCAAATGAGATTCGGGTTCGTGGTCTTCGCCAATCTCACAATCAACATCGGCGCCGCTCGCATTAAAATACCGAAGCGCGGTCACTGACAAGTCTCCTGCTTTCACGAGATCGCTGAGAATTTGCTCGACCATCAATTTGCTTTGTCCATAGGGATTGATCGGCACCTGGGCTTGCTCTTCCGAAATCGGAAGCTGCGCAGGGACGCCGTATGTCGCGCAGGTACTCGAGAATATAAATTTACGAACTCGTGCACGTTTCATGGCCGATAGAAGCTGCATCGTTCCCAGAACATTGTTGTGATAATATTTGAAAGGATTCTGAACGGACTCGCCAACTTCGGCGAAGGCTGCAAAGTGAAAAACCGCCTGAATGTCTTCGTTTTTCAAAATATCTGTGAGCTTTTCTGTTTCGTGAATATCGCCTTTGTAAAAAGGCCCCCACTGAACGGCCCAATCATGACCAATCGACAGATTATCAAATGCCACCGGCGTGATTCCACGCTTTGCTAGCGCTTTACAAGTGTGGCTACCGACGTAACCCGCACCGCCAGTGACCAAGACCTTCACGACGGTCTCCCGGCGACCTTGAACGACGATGCATCCATGGTCTTCAGCCATTCGGTCATGCGCTGCAGTCCTTCTTTCAAAGAAACTTGTGGCGACCAAGGAGCTAATTCCGTTTTCGCTTTGCTCAGATCTGGTCTTCGCTGGCGCGGATCATCTTTTGGCAATTCAAAATGCTCGATCCCCAATTTTTTATCTGAGAAAAGTTCTTGCACCGTTTGCACCAGCTCAAGAATTGAAAATTCAGTTTCATTTCCCAGATTGATGGGCTCACGAATTTCAGAGCGCGCGTAGCGATCAATTCCCGCGACCAGGTCCGAGACGAAACAAAAACTTCGCGTCTGTTGACCCGTTCCGTAGATCGAAAGTTTCTCTCCGCGCAATGCTTGCACCAAAAAGTTAATGATCACGCGACCATCATTGGGGTTCATGCGGGGACCATAGGTATTAAAAATACGAACCATCCCGTGTCGAGTGCTGTATTTTAAATTGTGCGTGTACAACAGGGCTTCACCAAAACGTTTGGCTTCATCGTAGCATGAGCGCGGCCCTAAGGTGTTGACATTCCCCCAGTAACTTTCCGGTTGCGGAGAAATTTCAGGATCCCCGTAGATCTCGCTGGTCGAAGCAAAAATCGCGCGTCCGCCCTGAGCGTCCGCGAATAACATTGCCTCTTGCAGACCAATTGTATTCACCCACATTGTTTCGATCGACAGCCGCTGATAATGCGGCGGCGATGCTGGTGAAGCAAAGTGCAGCACGTGCGATATTTGTTTCTTTGGAACGGCGATTTGGTTTGTCCACAATGACCAAGGGCGACTGACATCCGCCTCGATGAATTGAAGACGTCCTTTGGCTTCAGGAAGACTTTCAAGGTACTGTCTGTTTGATTTGAGGCCGGTGCAAAAGTTATCAACGCAGACGACTTGTTTTCCCTGGCGCAGGTAAAATTCTGCCAAATGAGAGCCTAAGAATCCGCCACCACCTGTAATTAGAATGCCAGTCATTTCCATGGGTTCAGCCTAACAGTGAAAAGATACATAGACCAAGGACTAAGTTTGCCGACAATCAGCGAAGCTGTCTTTGCTTGGCATTTAACCCTTTGCTTCAATCAAGATGTCTTTAAGGAAGAAGTTCTCAAGGAGTGGAGAATGTCAGGGCAAGAGCTGTTTGATACATTGGTGGAAAATACGGGTTTGCCAGAAGAGTATGTTCGAGTTCGTCTGTCTCAGCTGATGAATGAAAAAGGTCTGACGATGAGTGAGCTCAAGCTCGATAATATGCGAGAGATTCTCGCTGACCTATTGCTGGACTTGATTCAGCAAAGCACCGCCAGCTAAAAATAAAAAACCCCGGCTTTCACCAGGGTTTCTTAAATTCAATATTAAAAGCTTCGGTATTAAATTACGCGCGCTCGACTGCGATTTGAATTGTCGCTTCCAAGCCTTCACCCAACTTCACAGTTGCTTTGTGAGTGCCCAGAACTTTGATTTGCTCTTCGAAATGAATGTCGCGGCGATCAACCGAGTAGCCCAATTTTTCCAGTTCTTTTGACACGTCGTTAGTTGTGACAGAACCAAAAATCTTGTCGCTTTCCGCAGCCGACATTTTGAACTTCACGGCAACGCCGTTGATTTTGTTCAAAAGATCTTTGCGCTCAGAAACAGCTTTTTTCTTCTTCGCATCGGCAACACGCTTCAAGTGTTCATATTCTTTTACGCGGTTTTCTGTTGCTTCAGATGCCATTTTTCTTGGGAACAAGAAATTGCGAGCGAATCCTTCAGATACGTTAACCAAATCTCCGACTTTACCTACGTCTTTGACGTCTTTAGAAAGAATGACTTTCATACGTTTTCTCCGTTGTTTTGGTCCTTTTCAGACAACTTCCAGCGTTTCACTTTGTGTCTGAAATCCACCCAATAATCAATTACTCCAACTATGCTTAATAAAAAGAATAATTGGCCTACTACAAATAAATACAGCAGAAGCCTTGCGAGCGCTCCCACTCGGAACACCAGGAATGTCAGCTCTAACACCGCCAAGCCCTGGAAGAAGTATAGTCCCATCATCACGATAAAGACGTTCAGTGCCACAATCGACATCCACGCCTCTGGCATTTTGATGAAACTAAACAGGAACGAAATCATCGTGATCCACACCATGAAATCCGGCACTCGAAATTCCAGCAATCTCATCTGAGACGCTATCTTTTCGAACCGAAGTCCGACAAGGTTCGCGAACTTTCGATCCAACATCAGTGCGAAGGCCAAAGATGCGGTCTGCACCACAATCAACATCGAAGGAATTTGTCCCACGATGGCTTCGCCACTCATGCCATACTCGCTCAGGCTTTTTCCGCCCATCGACTGCCTGGCAAGTTCTTCGAGACTGGTCTTGAGGTTTTCCACCAAGTTCAGCCCCAAAGCTTGGGTCCACAAATGCGGACCCAGAATCAAGAGGGCGCTTCCGAGACCGATGCTCAAACATGCGGTCCAAAAGCTTCCTCGTCCTCGCTCTTCAAACTCTTGGTAAACACCAACGGTCACCCAGAGCGAGAGAATCATAAAGCTCAGAATTAAAAAGATCGGACTGGCAACCAACATGGCGGCCGAAATTAAAATTCCGGACAACCAATATTTCCAAGGACCGAATACGTTTCGCAAAACTCGCAATAGCGGAGTTCCCAAAAACGTAAAGAGAGCCGACATCACGGTGGCCATGATCAGAACCACGATGAAGCGCGAGAATGAGGGCTTTGCAGAAAGCTCCTGCTTCACAAACTCTCTCCTTTAGAAAGTAGCGAACTACTCGTCTCCGTGAGAACGTGCAGCTTGTGCGGCCGCTCGGCGAGCTTGCATTTTGGCTTCTTTTTCGCGCTCACGCTGAGCACTGTCTTGCAGACCTTTTTTGAAAGTCTCCATGAATTTTGCCAAAGAGACTCGTGAGTCCAGTTTGGTGTGCATGAAGCGCAGAACTTTGTCGTTGATGCGCATTGTACGCTCAAGTTCGGCAACGGCAGCAGTTTGTGATTCAAACGTGCAATGGAAATAAACCGCTTTGCGATTTTTTCCGATTGGGTTTGCCAGCGTCCGCTTGCCCCATGTTTCCAACGAGTGGATAGAACCTTTAAAGTTCTGGATGATCGACTTGTTCTTATTGAACAGGTCTTTTTGCTCCTGAAGTGTTGAATCAGGGTGCATCAAGATAACGACTTCATAAGGTCGCTTGATAACTTCGTTTTTCTCCATTTGATCCCTTTCGGTTTAACAGCCGACAGTCTGGATATTGGTCCTGTCAGCAAGGTTTTTTGGAAAGGTTGGGTTATCACGGGTTTGGACTATTCTCAAGGGAAGAAGCGGGTTTAGAATGGGGAAGATGGCACTTTTCTTAGAAGTCACCTCCGGCGCCGACGAAGGACAGAGATTTAAGCTCGTAGCAGGGGTTCGTATCGGTCGAACCACCGGCGAGATCGTTTTGGACGAGCCCAAGATGTCGGCCCTCCATGCACAGGTAAAAAGTTCTGAAAATGGCAAGTTATATCTGATAGATAGCGGATCCTCTAACGGCATTAAGATTAACGGTACTAAGGTCCAAAAAGTCGCTTTGATGGATGGGGTGACCTTCCGAATCGGTGGCACCAGCTTCCGGGTTCACGAAGAGGCTGATGAGTCTCCGGAAATCGAACCTCTGGTGGAAGAGGGCTGGCGTGGAGTGCTCAAATCCCAGGTCCCCATGCTCGAGGCCCAAAACTCGACCTTGGGCTCGGTGCTTTTGCCCTTTTCCTCTTTGGTTGAATTGCACTTTATAGAAGGCGTCCAGGCCGACACCAAGATTCTTTTGGGGTATGGTCCACGCAAAGCCGGTGGCGCCGTCCTGGATATCGAGCTGCAAGACCCCGGAGCCCCCGAGGTCGCTTTTGAAATCCGCCCCCTTGAGGACGGCACAATATTATTCCAGACCGAGCATCCGGATACCATTCTCCTAAATGACAATTCTTTCGCGACCGAAAGTCTTAAATCTGGGGATCAAATTCGGGTCGGATCGTCCCTTATCGAAGTCAGGCTTATTTCATGAAAAAATCAATCCCGTTTCAATCCGGCCGCTTTCAAAGTTTCGATGGCACTTCGATTTATTACGAAGTTCGCGGCGAGGGCGAGCCGATCGTCTTTATTTACGGTCTCGCTTGCCTGATCAATCATTGGCATTTTCAAATTGACCACTTTGCACAAACGCATCAGGTGATCGCTTTTGATATTCGCGGCCACCATAAATCTGACATTCCCGAAGATCGTTCGCATTTATCTTTAGATGCGATCGCTCAGGACATCCCGTATTTGCTTCGCGAGGTCGGGGTGAAGAAAGCACATTTCGTCGGTCACAGTTTTGGCGCACAGTCGATGCTGAAGGCGTACGAGCGCTCGCCCGAACTTTTTCTATCTTTGATTTTCGTGAATGGCTTTGCAAAGAATCCGATCAAAGGAATGTTTGGCCTGGACGTTGTCGAGCCTTTTTTCCAATTGATGAAATCCAGTTTCGAAAAAAGTCCCGAGACCATCGATCTTGTCTGGAAAAAAATTGTGGAAAACCCTGTGGCTATGTTGGGAGCCGGAATGGCGGGCGGGTTTAATCTCAAGCTCACACATTTTAAAGACATCGAAATATACGCGCGCGGTCTTTCCCAAACATCTCTCGGTGTTTTCATTCCATACTTTGAAGACATGATGAATTTTGCCGGCGAAAAAGTCGCCGCCAAAGTGCAAAAGCCGACATTGATCATCAGCGGTGACAAAGACATGGTCACTCCCTTGCGTTTTCAGCAAGAGCTGCATCAATTAATCAAGGGCAGCGAGTTCGTGCGTGTGCCCTATGGCTCGCATTGCACGCAGCTGGATTTCCCAGATTACGTCAATCTCAAGATCGAAAAATTTTTATCCGGCCTTAAAAAATAATCGCTTAACGGTAGCTGACTTTAGTGAGATCAAATCCGTATTTTTCGACTGATTTATCAGAGGTGAAAATCAAGCGAACCCAGTCCCCGGAAATGACTGGCGAGTAAGAATCGTTTTGGAATCCGGTCATCGTAAAAAGCAAGTTCCCACCACGATCATAGAATGAAACCTTGTCAAAATTTCTTTCGGTTTCGAATCTTTCGAAATAAAGCGCCATTTCCGATGCGCCGGGAACTTCGACATCAAAAACCTCTTCGGCATTTTTTGCGTACGGATGCGTGGTCGTTGAAATCGAAAGGGCGTTCGCTTTCCAATAAAAGGGATCATTCTCATCGGGCGGCATTTCGTAATCCGTCAGGGCGTAGAAAGCATTGACCAATCCGCCCGACGACACTTTATTTCGCAGCGATGGCATCGTTCGCGCGGTGGTGAGCAATCTGTCTTTTACCTCTTGCGATGTGAGCTCGGGTTCTTCTCCCCACAATAAAGCCGCCACACCGCTAACATGCGGAGTCGCCATCGACGTTCCCGAAAGCCATTGATAGCTGCCACCCATAAACGAGGAATAGATATTCAAGCCTGGCGCTGCGATGTGCACCGATCTTTTTCCGTAATTGGAAAAACTTGCTAGATCGCCGTGATTGTCGATTGCCGCAACCGAAATGATATTATCGACCGGATAATTCGAAGGGTAGTGGGGGTTGTCATCCGTGCTCCACCCATCATTGCCGGCTGCCGCCACAAATAGAGCTCCCGCATCGGCAGATCTTTGAATGGCTTCTTTTAAAAGTTCGGACTCGCCACCACCACCCCAAGAGTTGCTAAGGATTTTGGCTTTCGTTTGGGTGGCGTAATCGATGGCGAGAATCGCGCCTTCCAATGTTCCTCCGCCACCGGTGCCGAGAAATTTGACCGGCATGATTTTCACTTTCCAATTGACGCCAACAATTCCGATACCGTTATCACCACGGGCCCCAATGGTACCTGCGCAATGCGAACCGTGTCCATTGTCATCCATTGGATCCGCGCTTGGAGCTTCCGGATCGGAAAAGTTATATCCGTAGACGTCATCGACAAAACCGTTCCCGTCATCATCGACCCCTGGCTGTCCATTCTTTTCCGCTTCATTGACCCACATGTTATCTTTCAATTCCGGATGAGTGTAATCAACACCGGTGTCGATCACCGCGACCACCATATTTTCCGAGCCCGTCGTGATATCCCAAGCTTTTTCCACATCGATATCCATTCCGGGTTCGCCGGTGGTTTTAGCATCGTTCTGTCCGGTGTTCTTCAATCCCCAAAGTTTTCCAAAGTCGACATCGTTCGGAAGCTTTTCGGCTCGGTAAATATAATTTGGCTCGGCGATTTCGACATTCGGATTTTGTTTTAAATTTTCCAATGCAACCGAGGGAATTTCCACAATCGGCCTTTTCAGAACGAGAATTTTCGAGCGGGGATGGTTGCGTAGGATTTTTCCGTGCAAGGATTTTTCAAAAGCTTTGATGTCCAAAGCTTTTGTGGAGTCTTTGACCTTCACGAGAAACTCGCCGGGCACCGCTTCAAGATCTCGGGCCTCGCTGAACGAAACGGCGACGGTCACAAGAATCGCGCTGGAAGCGACTCGGATAAAAATCCCCATGATCCCTCCTGGGTCAAGAGTGGTTAGGACCTGACGATTTCTATTTTATCATCGCGTCTGCAATTCGATGTGAATCGACACAGAATCTGTGCCTTTGCTCTAGGAAACTTTTTCCTTCTTGCGGCTTTGGTCCTGGAAAAACGGAAAAACCAATTGTCCGTTTTCTGTCGAAGTTATTTTCGCTTCGGGACTTAGAACGTTATTTTCATCAGTCTTGCTTTGGGTCTGCGCTGATCTTTTTTCTGAAGGCGTTTGCACTTCGACGCCATAGGCATTTTTGATGAGATGCTTGATGAAAGCCTCTTTTACGCTGTCTGGAGCGTCTTTGCGAAAACCCATTTCCTGCATGATGTCGCCGATTTTTTTCATAAGCTTCTCCCCAGCTTTTCTCTTTCGGCGTTTCTGATGCTGGACTTTAGGTGGGGAAGCCGCTGCCGCTCTCTTGAGAAGACACGCACCCTCGGCAAAGAGGTGAGGCGCAAGGTGTCTCAATTCAAGGCGAAGGATCGAAAGAGTCTTGCTGGGCTGAATGAAAATTTATAATTTTACGAGCGGATTAACACAGACAGCGGCCGACGCAGAACCGCCCATTTTCCATCATCTCGGGCGACGTCAGATCTAGCAAAAATGAAACGACAATTCCGCCTGCAATCCAATAATAAAATTTGGGATCTTGCCGAATGTTCGGCCACTTTTGATAAGACAGACGGCCAACAAGGAACCATTCAACAAAGCGAACGGGGATATAAACTAGAAAATACATCATCTGCGCATTTTCTTTTTCGGGTCTTACGATGAAAAACAAAACCGAACCAAAGATCAGACCAATCAACCAACGAGCCGATCCTAATGAAAGGATTTGGCCACGCGTGGGGTTGGCGTCGAAGAGGCGAAACCCCAAGTATCCCCAAGCAGAATATCCAAGGAACTTAGCTACGGCGTAGATGATGTAGGTCACTTCCAGATTATGGAGCGCTACTGATTTTTTAGCAATGAAAGCAAAAAAAACGGCCCTTGAACCGGACCGCTTTTCGAAGAAATATACTTTTGTTGAATGGGACGAAGCTAGATTCCGTCTCCCTCGACAGTTTTCTTTTTGTTCAGTGTTGCTTTCAAAAGCTCGCGATTCATCAAAGCGATGTTGGAAAGTGAGATTCCCTTCGGGCACGAAGCCGAGCAGGCGCCAGTCGTCGTGCAGTTACCAAAGCCTTCAGCATCCATCTGCGCAACCATGTCGGTCACACGTTCAGCGCGCTCAACCTGGCCTTGTGGCAACAGTGCCAAGTGGGTCACCTTGGCCGAGGTGAAAAGCATCGCAGAGGCGTTTTTACAAGAGGCCACGCATGCACCACAACCGATGCACGTCGCAGATTCGAACGCGGCATCCGCATCCGGCTTCGGAACCGGAAGATTATTGGCGTCTTGAGCATTTCCAGTATCGACCGAGACGTATCCTCCAGCTTCGATGATGCGATCCAAAGCGGAACGGTTGGTCATCAGGTCTTTAATGATCGGAAACGCTTGCGCGCGCCATGGTTCCAGAACCAAAGTTTCGCCGTCTTTAAAGTTTCGCATGTGCAGCTGACAGACAGTGGTGTGTTTCATCGGGCCGTGCGCTTGCCCGTTGATCATGAAGCCGCAGCTGCCGCAAATGCCTTCTCGGCAGTCGTGATCAAACACGATGGGCTCTTCGCCCTTGGTCACCAATTGTTCATTGACCTGATCGAGCATCTCTAAAAACGAGGCGTCTTCAGATACATTTTTTGCGTCAAGGTCCACAAACTTGCCTTGGTCTTTCGCTGACTTTTGGCGCCAAACTTTCAATTTCAAATTCAGTAATTTTCCTGATCCGCTTCCCATGTCCAACCTCTATTTGTATGACCGTGTTGCCAGTTTGACATTTTCAAACTTCAGTTCTTCTTTGTGCAAAGTCTCGGGTTTGCCGACGCCGTTGTATTCCCAAGCCGCGACATAACAGAAATTTTCGTCATCACGTTTTGCTTCGCCATTTTCTTGATACTCTTCACGGTAGTGTCCGCCGCAAGATTCTTTGCGCTCCAAAGCGTCTCGGCACATCAATTCGCCAAGCTCGATGAAATCTGCCACTCGTCCTGCTTTTTCCAGCTCGGTATTGACATCATTTGCATCACCCGGAATGCGAACGTTGCTCCAGAATTCATCCCGCAATTTCGGAATTTGCGCCAAGGCTGATTGCAGTCCTTTTTCGTTGCGACCCATTCCGCAGTTTTCCCACATGATACGGCCCAGCTCTTTGTGAATGCTGTCGACCGTGCGATCGCCCTTGATCGACATCATTTTGTTGATCGTCGATTTGACCTGATCTTCGGCCGCTTTAAAGGCTTCGTGAGTGGTCTGAATTTTATCGATCTTCGTGCCGGCGATGTAATTTCCAACCGTGAATGGCAAGACAAAGTAGCCGTCAGCCAAGCCTTGCATCAGCGCCGAAGCACCCAAGCGATTGGCTCCGTGATCTGAAAAGTTCGCCTCGCCCGCAACGAATAGCCCCGGGATGTTGCTCATCAGATTGTAATCCACCCACAGTCCACCCATGGTGTAGTGAGGCGCCGGGTAAATGCACATCGGAGTTTCGTAAGGATTTTGTCCCGTGATTTTCTCGTACATCTCAAAAAGATTTCCGTATTTTTCAGAAATCGCCTTAGCGCCCAAACGTTGAATCGCGTCTTTGAAATCCAAATAAACCGCGACGCCGGTTGGGCCCACGCCGTAACCTTCGTCCACTCGGTATTTCGCCTGACGAGAGGCCACGTCTCGGGGAGCCAGGTTACCGAAGCTTGGATAGATGCGCTCGAGATAATAATCACGCTCATTTTCGGGAATCTGAGCCGGCGGCCGCTTGTCACCTTTTGTTTTTGGCACCCAAACGCGTCCATCATTTCGCAAAGACTCGGACATCAGTGTCAGCTTGGACTGAAGCTCTCCCGATACGGGAATGCAGGTGGGGTGAATTTGCGTGAAGCAAGGATTCGCAAAGTAAGCGCCTTTTTTGTGCGCCTTCCAGGCTCCCGTCACCGCGCAGGCCATGGCATTGGTCGATAGGAAAAACACGTTCGAGTATCCACCAGTTGCCAAAACCACAACGTCAGCTTCGTGAGATTCAATTTGTCCGGTGTTCAAGTTTCGGGTCACGATGCCGCGCGCCTGGCCATTGACCATCACGAGATCCAGCATTTCCCGTCGGTTGTAAAGCTGAACCTGCTTCTTCTCAACCTGTCTCATCATCGCCTGGTAAGCACCCAACAACAGCTGCTGTCCGGTCTGACCTCGAGCATAGAACGTACGCGAGACCTGTGCGCCACCAAAAGATCGGTTCGACAACAATCCACCATATTCGCGCGCCAAGGGAACACCCTGTGCCACACACTGATCAATGATCTGGGTTGAAACTTGCGCCAGGCGATACACATTCGCTTCGCGAGACCGGAAGTCTCCGCCCTTGACTGTGTCATAGAAAAGACGCTGAACACTGTCGCCATCATTTTTATAATTTTTCGCGGCGTTGATTCCGCCCTGTGCCGCCACTGAATGCGCCCGTCGAGGAGATTCGTGCACGCAGAAAGCTTTGACATTGTAACCGAGCTCACCCAAAGACGCCGCAGCGCTGGCGCCCGCCAAACCGGTGCCGACGACGATAACCGTGTGCTTTCGTTTGTTCGCGGGATTGACAAGCTTCATGTGAAACTTGTGGTCATCCCATTTTTGATCGATCGAGCCCGAAGGAACTTTTCCGTCAAGTGTTGCCATATTTATTACCTATCCCGCGATGAAGAACACATAGAAGGGTTGAGAAAGAAAACCAAGAATCACGATGGCCGCATAGGCGATTGCGATCTTCTGAATCATTGGAGCATAGTGATCGTTTTTCAGGCCGAAGGATTGAAAGATCGATCCAACGCCATGACGCAAGTGAAATCCCAAAACAATCAGGGCCACGCAGTACCAGAGCACATATCCAGGTTGATGAAAAACTTCGACAACCAATCGGTGCAGATCACGCATGGTGACGCCATTCACGGTTGTTTCGTAATACGTTCCGTATTTGAAAGTGATCAGATGCAAAATCACGAAAGCCAAAACCAGGCTTCCCTGAATGGCCATGGTTCGCGAAGCCAGGGTGCCGCCCTTGTCGCCCGCCGGAGTCACGGCATAACGACTGCCGCGTGCTTTGCGGTTTTCGATCGTCAAAAGAACCGCCATGATCACGTGGACCACGAACGCCAAAGTCAGGATGATTTCGGCCGGAATCAGAATGCCGCTCGTTACGATACCGTTGCCGTACTTGTTGTAGGCGTCAGCGCCGACGAGAATCAGCATGTTGCCGAGCATGTGGGAAAGCACAAAGCCTGCCCAGATGAGTCCCGTAAAACCCATCAAATACTTTTTGCCGATGCTGGTGAGAAAAAACGGACGAGTAGCTGTCACTTCCATAGTCGTGTCCTTCTAATTCAAAGCCAAATCTAAAAGATGCATTTTCAATCTGTTTTCATTTGTAGACCTGTCCCTCTTTTTTGTCTAGTCGGAGCATCACGTTACTGGACGCAAGAAAGCTTTGATTCGATTGAGTTTTTATTCGATATTGCGAGCATTTAGAGCTTGTCTTAATGGGCCGAAGGCCGAGCCAAAGAAGCCTTACGGGATATTAAGACAGGTTCTTAACTAGACAGGAAACGAGCCAAGAATATGAAGATATTTGTTTGTATCAAGCAAGTTCCCGACACTGAGACGAAGATCAAGATCGGGAGTGATTCTCAGTCAATTGACACGACGGGCATTAAGTGGGTCATGAACCCCTATGACGAGTACGCGGTTGAAGAAGCGATCAAAACTCGCGATGCCAATCCCGGCTCACAAGTCTGGGTCGTTAGTGTTGGCCCTAAAAAACGCACGGTCGAAACCATCCGCACCGCTTTGGCAATGGGTGCAGACGAAGGCATCGCCGTTGATGCTCCTGAAAATATCGATCCCTTCCAAACGGCGAAAGCATTGGCGGCGACCATCACCCAAGAAGGTGGCGGCAAAGTTATTTTCACCGGAAAGCTAGCGATTGACGACAACGCGTCCGCCGTCAGCCAAATGGTTGCTGAATTCTTGAAGGTGCCGCATACAACTGTTGTCTCTAAGTTTTCAATGACAGCTGAAAATGTTGTTGTGGAAAGAGATGTGGAAGGCGGGGCGAAGGAAGTCGTGCAAATGCTGACTCCGGCTGTCGTCGCGGCCAACAAGGGCTTAAACATGCCACGCTACGCAAGCTTGCCTGGCATCATGAAAGCAAAAAAGAAAACAATCAAAGAGTTGGACTTTGCAGCGGTCGCCGCTGGCGCAACGGCAAAGCTGAAAACTTTAGCCTTGGAACTTCCGCCAGAAAAGCCGCCCGTCAAAATTCTTTCGGGAGATGCTTCAGCTCAGGTGTCCGCGTTGGTCAAAGCGCTTCGTGATGAAGCCAAAGTTCTGTAAAGGAATTTGAAAATGGGAAAAATTTTAGTTTTTGTTGAATCCGCAAATGGCAAAATCAAACGAAGCGCTCAGGAGCTTTTGACCGCGGCAAAAAAGTCCGGCCAAACGGTTGCGGCCCTGATCGGCGGCTCGCAGGCTCCAAATTTCGCAGATGAGTGCGCGGCATATGGCGCAACCGAAGTCCACATGTTCAAGGATGCAAGCTTTGATCAGTACAACCCGGAACTCTTCACCGAAATGATGAGCAAGGCTGTGGCCGAAATCAAGCCCACCATCATTTTGGCGTCTTCTAGCTCCATGGGCCGCGACTTGTTTCCACGAGTCGCCGCACACCTGAACACCGGCGTCCTAAGCGATTGCACTGAGCTGACAATTTCTGGAGATGACGTGACTGTAAAGCGTCCCGTGTATTCGGGAAAAGCTTTCGCAAAAATGGGCTTTCAAGATAGCGCCGTAAAAATTGTTTTGATGCGCGCGAATCAATTGCCGATTGATGCTCCTCAGGCTGGCGCGACAGCCAATGTTCAAGAGCACGCGGTCGCAAAAACGGATCTGAAAACTTTGATCAAAGAAATCGTCAAGGGCACTTCTGAAAAGTTGGATCTCACTGAAGCCAATATCATTGTTTCTGGTGGCCGCGGATTGAAAGAGGCGGGCAACTTTAAACTTTTGACCGAATTGGCGGATGTTTTGGGGGCAACCGTCGGCGCCTCTCGTGCCGTCGTCGATGCAGGCTGGGTTTCTCACGGCATGCAGGTTGGACAAACCGGTAAGACGGTCGCTCCTTCTCTGTACATTGCGGTTGGAATTTCCGGCGCCATTCAGCACTTGGCTGGAATGTCCGGTTCGAAGGTGATCGTGGCGATCAACAATGATCCGAATGCGCCCATCTTTCAAAAGGCGACTTACGGCATCGTTGGTGATCTGTTCGATGTTGTTCCGAAGCTCACTGAAGAATTCAAGAAAGCTCTTCATCATTGATCGAACTTTGGTTTCGAAAATACATTCTCGGATTTATCGTCTGGCTCTTTTTCAAGAGCCTCTCGATGACGTGGCGAGTGACGGTCGAAGAACCGGATGAAATGAAACGCTCTTTGGCCAACAAAGAGCCTTTGATCTTTGCGCATTGGCACGGCGACGAGGTCGCTTTGATTTATCTCGTGGGTCGTTACCGAATCGCCACGATCACCTCGACCAGCAAAGACGGCGAGATGATGAATACAGTCATTCACCTTTTAGGCGGCGTCACCACTCGCGGCTCTTCCACCCGCGGCGCCATCAATGCTCTCAAAGGTCTAGTTCGCATCGTGCGCGACGAAAAAAGAAACTCGAGCTTTGCTGTCGACGGACCCAAGGGCCCTATTTACAAAGTAAAGCCCGGTGTTTTTGAAATCAGTCGTCTCATGGGCAGTCCGATTTACGTGATCGGTGTTGCGTGTTCACACAAATGGGTCTTCGAAAAAGCTTGGAACAAGGCCTATCTTCCGAAACCTTTCGCAAAAATTCACATGCGCTGGCAAGGCCCTATCGGTCCAGTCACTCGTGACATGGATCCGCGCTCGGAAGAGCTTGCAAAACAGGTCGAAGACGCTCTGCGTAACGCGCAGTCTGAAGCTCGTAAAAAAATAGACGCTCCCCCTGCACTCAGTTAGCCTTTTAAGAGGATCTATTACTCATTTAAGGATGTCGAAATATGAAGCGTTTCCAGGCTCTTATGACCTTTCTTTTGGTTTCATGTCTGATTTCTACGGCGGGCGCCCAATCCAAAGAAGCAATTGCGGTCATCGGCAACCGAACCATCACGGTGGACGAGTTCAATAAGAAATACACTGAGATCAAAAACCAAACCGTCAATCCGCCATCGAAAGAACAATTTTTAGAAGATATGATCCGTTACGAAGTGGGTTTGCAAGAGGCCGAAAAAAGAAAGCTGCAAAACGATCCGGTTGTTCAAGATCGCATGCGCCAAGAATTGTACAAAGCTTTGCTGGAAAAAGATCTCGGCGACCGTGTTCAGAAAATCAATGTTTCTGACAAAGAAATGGCCGCGTACTATAAAAAGAATCCAGAGATGCGAACATCTCATATCTTGATCGAAGTTAAGCCGGGTGCGACGGCCGAACAGCGGGCAGAAGCTCGAAAACGCGCGGAAGAGATTTACGAAAAAGATGTGAAAAAGAGCAAACGTCCATTCGAAGAGCTCGTGAAGCTGTATTCTGACGATCCGCTCAGCAAACAGACGGGCGGAGATATTGGTTGGGGAAATCGCATTGCCTGGGTTCCCAGTTACTATGAAGCCGCTTTGAAATTGAACGTCGGAGAAATTTCTCCATTGGTTGAAACACAGTTCGGCTACCACATCATCAAAGTCACCGGTCGCCGTTCATTTGATAACGCCAACAAGCGTGCCATTCGCGCCGCCGTTTTTGATGAAAAGCGACGCGAAGCTTTTAACGATTACTTTGAGCGCTTGAAGAAGAACTATAAAATTCAAGTGAACAAAAAGCTGGTCAACTAAGCCTGCCCGAGAACCCCTTCAATCGCTTTGTTGAAGAACCGAAGAAGGGTCTGGGAGTTTGGGGACTGGCGCTGAGAGGTTTCTGTGAATTTGTTTTTAAGAAGCCCCGTTATCTCGGGGCTTTTTCATTTTATCATCTGTCTGCTGATCGCTGGTTGTGATTTTGGCGGCTCTCGCTTGGCCGCCAAACCCGTTGTTCAGGTCAACGAGCACACGATGAGCGCCAAAGAGTTTTCGGACCACCTGGCGCGCCGATTGAAAAACTTTGACGCCCTTGCCGCCAAAGATCCGAACAACGTGAAGCGCGCCAAAGAGGACGTGATTCGCGTCTTCATTCTGCAAACACTGATCGAAGACTTTGCCAAAAGCTCTGGGATTACCATCGACGATTCGGAGCTAGAAAAAGAGATCAATCAATTTCGCTCGTCTTATCCCGATGACCTTTCCTTCCGTCGTGCGTTGGCTGAAGAAAATCTTTCGATGTCGGACTGGAAAGATGAATTGAAACAAACTTTGGTCTCTCGAAAAGTCTTTAAAAAAATGACCGAGAAAATCGGCCAACCGGTTGAAGATGATATTCGCAAGTATTACGAAGAAAACAAAAACAACTACAAACGCAAAGAGCGGATCTACCTGCGCCAGATCATCCTCGATGATCTCTCAAAGGCACAAAGCGTTCGGGACGAGCTCAAAAAGCGTGATTTTGTCGACTTGGCAAAAAAATATTCAGTCGCTCCCGAGGCCAAAGCCGGCGGCCTGGTGGGATGGGTTGAAAAAGGCTCCGTGGACATTTTTGACAAAGCTTTCGCCTTGCCGATTGGCGGCATGAGTCAGGTGTTGGAAAGCTCTTACGGCTTTCACATCTTTAAAGTAGAAAGGAAAACGGGCCCGGGCTTCGCGACTCTGGAAGAGGTGCGACCCGAGATTGTTCAGGCCTTGATTGGAAAAAAAGAGCAGGCTGAATTTGCATCCTGGCTCGATAAACAGATTCGCTCCAGCCGCGTGCTTCGGGACAATGATCTTCTTGGCGCAATTTCGGTGGAGACACGAGGTCAGAAATGATTCAAAAAACTTTTCTCAGCGTTCTTGCCGGAATTCTTTTTCTTCACACTAACATCGCATCTGCCGAGGTCGTTGACCGCATCATGGCCGTCGTTAATTCTGAGATTGTATTGCAGTCGGACCTGAAAAGTTTTTCTAAGAAGGTCGATCAGGGCGGGATGATTGATGACCTTTTGCTTTTCGGACAGCGTCCCGATTCTTTAAAGGGTAACAAAGCCTTACAAACCGATTTCCTGATCAACGAAAAGATTCTGGATTCCGAAATCAAACGTCTGAACCTGACGGTGACCGTCGAACGTGTCGAGCAAGAGCTTCGTGACATCGCAAAAAAGAACAATGTTTCTCGGGCCGAACTGATGAATGCCATCAAGGCTCAGGGTATGAGTCCCAGCGATTATCAGGACTTCATCAAAACCCGTATCGAACGTCAGGCCCTGATCGAGCAGGAGATCTCTTCAAAAATTCGCGTATCCGACGAAGATGTTTCGGCTCAGTATGCGCGCATGAATCCGAATGCCAACACCGGCATCTACGAATATTCTCTGGCCCACATCTTGTTCAATCCACACAAGGGCGGACCGCAAGCCGCGAAAGAGCGCGCCGAGGCCGTCTTGAAAAAAATTCGTGAAGGTGGCTCGTTTGACACTTTAGCCGAACAGAACAGCGAAGATCCAAGCTTCACGACCGGCGGCGTTCTTGGCGTCTTTAAGGCGGGCGAATTCAGCCCCGAAATGGAAAAGGCCGTTCAAGGCCTGGGTGCGGGAGATGTCTCCGATGTCGTGCAGACACGGGCTGGTTTTCACATCGTCAAAGTTCTGAACAAGAAAATCATTTCTGATCCAAAGTTCGAGCACGAAAAAGAAAAAATCCGCGCTCAACTTTTCGAAAAAGCATTTCAAAAGCATTTCAAAAACTGGATCGACAGCAAACGCGAAGAAAGCTTTATCCGGATCAATGCGTGAATCGCAGGGTCGCAATCACCACTGGTGATGTCGATGGCATTGGGCTCGAGGTGACAACCAAGGCCCTGAATCATCTCGGTCCCCAAAGCGGGACCCAGTTCTATCTCTTTCGTCATGCGGACTCTCCGAAATTTCGTTTGCCAAAATTCGAACGCGTCCCGGTCCATAGCATTGCCGAAGCGCTGAATATTCCGTTTCAAAAAAAGAGCATTATCGAAATCATCCAAGACTCTTCACCCGCTCAGTGGGTCGAAGATTGTGCGAAGGCTTGCCTGAAAAACGAATTTCATTCCATGGTGACCGCGCCTTTATCGAAAACCGAGATTCAAAAATCTGGTTTTAAGGATCTCGGTCACACCGATATTTTAAAGCGTGTTTCGGGTCGTAAATATGCATTCATGACTTTCATCGGCCCCAAGTTCAATGTTCTCTTGGTTTCTGGTCACATCCCGGTTGAAAAAATCCAGAGCACATTGACCCAAGACCTTTTGAAAGAGGCCTTCGCCTGTGCAGACGAAGCCCGTAAGCTTTTGCCTGGCTCGCAGGCGGGCAAGCCGCTTGCTGTGCTGGGGCTGAATCCCCATGCCGGAGATCAAGGTCTGATCGGAAATTTCGACGATCAAACGCTTCGTCCGTTCTTGCGGTCGCTTGCATTCAAACCAACACCTGTTGGCCCCTTGGTGCCGGATGCGGCGTATTTACCGGAAAACTGGAAACGATTTTCGTTTTACGTGGCGCTTTACCACGATCAGGGCCTGATCCCTTTTAAGATGGCTCACGGCTTTGATGTCGGAGCTCATTTGACACTGGGACTTCCTATTCGACGAAGCTCGGTTGATCATGGTACTGCTAAAGATATTTTTGGGAAGAACAAGGCAAAGCCCGGTTCGATGATCGAAGCCCTCAAATGGGGAATCCGGCTCGCAAAACAAGGACAGTAATATGTATCAAAATGTCATTTTCAGAGAATACGATATTCGCGGCGTTTACAACAAAGAGTTCGACAAAGACTTTGCTTACCTTTTAGGTCGGGCCTACGCACAATATTTCTTCGAAAAATTCGGGAAGAAGAATCTCACCATCTCTTTGGGCCACGATGCGCGCGTCTCCAGCCCCGAGATCAAGGCCTCTCTTTCGAAAGGTCTGCAAGACTCGGGCATCCGCGTTTTGTACATCGGGCTGGTCACTTCGCCGATTTCTTACTTTACGACTTTTGAAATCGCAGGTCTGGATGGCGCCATCATGATCACCGGCAGCCACAATCCACCAGATTACAACGGTTTTAAAATCAGCGTTGGCAAGGCCACCATTTTCGGCGAAGAGATTCAACGTCTTCGTCAGATCATTGAAAAGGGCACCTTCGTCGACGGCAAGGGTAGCGAAGAGACTTATGATATCTTCCCTCAGTATCTGGAGCGTTATAAAAAAGAATTCGGCACCATCAGCGGTGTGAAGGCCGTTCTAGATTGTGGAAATGGCGCGGCTGGTTGCATCGTGCGCAAACTTTTTGAAACCGTCGGGCTGAAGCCAACAATTCTATTCGAGCAACCAGACGGGCGTTTTCCGAATCATCACCCGGATCCTACGGTCGAAAAAAATCTCAAGTGGCTGGCGGAAAAAGTTCGCGAAGAAAAAGCCGTGGTCGGAATTGGTTTTGATGGCGACGCCGATCGCATCGGAATCGTCGATCACACCGGAAAAATGCTCTATGGCGATGAGCTGATGGTTCTGGTCAGCCGCTCCATCTTGGCCGAGAAAAAAGGCGCCAAGATCATCGGCGACGTCAAGTGCTCGGATCGTCTGTATGATGATATCCGAAATCATGGCGGCGAGCCGATCATGTGGAAGACAGGCCACTCGTTGATCAAAGAAAAAATCAAAGTGGAAAAAGCTCCTTTTGGCGGTGAAATGTCCGGTCACATCTTTTTCGCTGATCGAAACTATGGTTACGACGACGCACTCTATGCCGCCCTTCGCGTTTGCGAAATTTTGGCTAAAACCGGTAAGAGCATTCAAGAGTTACTGGCAGGCTTGCCACCAGCCTTTAACACTCCTGAAATTCGCATCGATACAACGGAAGAGAAGAAAGTTCAGATCGTCGAAAAATTGAAATCGCAGTTCCCTGCTGGAAACAATGAATACACGACCAACCTGATCGACGGCGTTCGCATCAGCTTCAACGATGGTTGGGCATTGGCACGAGCTTCCAACACGCAGCCCGTTCTGGTGTTGCGATTTGAATCTTGGACTAAAGAGGGACTGGACCGAATCCAATCCCGCGTCGAATCCACGGTGAACTCAATGTTGTAATTAGAGATTGTTCTGAAGGAGCCAGAGTGTTGGTTTTCGACCAACACTTCAATCTCATTTTCGATTTTTACTTATAGTAAAACTTCTTCAGCGTATCGTACATCGACTTCTGCATGCGGCCCGAGCGCGCGCACATCAGGTGATTAATATCCAATTGATAGGTTACAATCGCTTCTTGTTTCGGATCGTAGAATTCAAGATAACAGTCCACAAATCCGAGCACGTGTCCGAATTCGTGGCGGATGGTCCACTGGACATCCCATTCACTCAAAGGCGCATTGGCGTCCATGGTGATGGTATCACCACCGGCCGCATTGACGTGCGGGGTGACGCCAGCTTGAAACTCGACATGAATTGGTGTTTGAACCAAAAAGTCTAAATGCAAATTCCAAAGGTCCCACTTGTACTCGTCTTCGATGTTGAATTTTAGAAAATCTAAAACTTTGGGGTTTTTTGGATCTGTAAATGGAACTTTCATCACGTTCGGCTGAGCCGAAGACCACTGTATTTCGGGGCGGGGATTTTCCAATGAAAAATACCGATTCCAAATTTCAGCGCCTGCATCGACATAGCGAAGATAAAATTCGTAGGCCGCTTTGTTTTGAATGCTTTCTTCCGTACGGGATTCACAATTCGCCATCAGACCATCCAGATTCTGACACATTTGTGTCAGCCACTCGGTGATTTGCGCTTGTTGATCTGCGGGTAGAGTATCCATGGATCGCAACAGGCTTTCCACGTTCGCCGTCTTTTTTCCTAAGAAGTAATATCCGCGCAGATCTTCCGCGCGAATTTTGCTGAGATACCCTAGGTAAGGCTCCATCAGCGTCCAGCGAACAGCGGTTTGATAGTTGCGATCAACCTTCTTAGCCCATGTGATATAGTCTTGTTCCGAAATCGGTGGATCCTGAGTAAAGGCCGCATCGCTGTAAAGAATCTTCGCCATATCGGCCGGCATATCGGCCTTCGTCTTTTGGTAATCTTCGGTGACGGTTTTAGGGCTGTAGGTCTTTGGCGTTTCAATTGGAATTCCGTTCAAATCGCCAGGTTTCGTCAGCTGGATTTTTTGTCCTTCGGGACGAAAAGAATTCATATGGTTCAACCAAGCCATGTTGCGCTCACCAAGCATGATCGCTTCTTGGACGTTGTCGGTCGCCGAACGAACCGGGCTTAAGATGTACTTGCCCCGGTACGCCGAGCTTGGAGCATCGGGAAGAATGTGCGGCAGAAATTTTGGCATTGCACTGGCTGAAATCGCCATCAAGATGACAGAAAAGAAAACGGACTTCATCGATTTACCCCCTCAGATAAAACGCGTTTCGTCTTGTCTTAAAAAACAAAAAGCCGACTGATCACAGCCGGCTTTTGCTAGATTTGCAAATTTAAAATGCAAATATTATTTGTTTTCAGAAACGATGAGATCCGAGGCGGCTAGGAGAGAGTGCGGAGGCTTCCTAATTGGAAGCCGCACAAACGACCGACGACGACAACGAAGGAGATCGCGTTTATGAAACAAATAATTAGAACTTACCGTTCAAGAAGAACGCGATGACGAACGCGTAGATCACGAGAGACTCGATCAGAGCCAAACCGATGATCATTGGAGTAAAGATCTTACCTTGCGCAGCAGGGTTGCGAGCGATACCTTCCAATGCAGCAGCTGCAGTGCGAGCTTGACCAAGCGCGCCACCCAAAGCAGCAACACCGATTGCCAAACCTGCGCCCAAAGCGATCAAACCGCGGTCACCGCCAGCTTGAGTAGCAGTTGCAGCAGCTTCTTGTGCGAAAGCAGCAGATGCTACGAACAGAGTCGACAAAGCCAAGAACATATTTTTTGCGAAGTTTTTCATTGTTTCTCCTTTAGTTTTAAACAGCTAAACTATTGCAAATTGATTTCAAAAATTAGTGGTCGTGAGCCGTTGCAAGTGCCACGTAAACCATTGACAGCAATGTGAATACGAACGCCTGAACGAAAGCAACGAACATTCCTAACAAATAGAATGGGATTGGAAGACCAATTGGAACCAAGTCCAAAAAGATTCCGACAACAGTATGATCCCCCTTCAAGACGTTCGCCAGACGAAGTCCCAAAGAAATTGGACGAACAATGTGTGAGATCAACTCGATCACCAGCATCAAAGGACCCAACCACAGAACGGGACCCAAGAAATGCTTCAAGTAACCAACACCGTTATGAATCAAACCATAGGCATTGTAGACCAAGAATACGAACAAACCCATTGCTAGAGTGGTGTTCAGATTTTCAGTCGCAGGCGCCATTCCTGGAATCACACCCACCAAGTTGTTCACCAAAACAAAAGTAAAAAAAGACGCAAACATAGGAAGGTAGGCTCTGCCTCCCTCGCCAATGACCATGTCGACAAGCCCAGCCATGAACTCGGTGATCATTTCAAAAAAACCTTTGAGCGAAAATCGATCGGCAGGAATAACCGCTGCATCGCCAGTTCCCAAAGCTTTTTTGGCTGCAAAACTTGCGACTACCAATCCGCCAGTCACGATACCAGCTGTAGCAACGTGCGCGTATTCGTGGCCAACACCAGGAATAAGAGAGGTCCAAGTAAACGACATGAATAATTCCTTAAAGTTTTACGTTTGCTCTTCGTCTTCGTCGTCATTCTTGGCGACAGAGGCAAAGAAAAGGGCGCTTACAACAAGACTTGCAAGCCCCACACAGAGCCAAATTCGGTCGACCCATGCGAGACTTAAAAGTTTGTATATAATGATCCCTAAAATCGCGTACTTAAATACAATGATCGAGATCGAGAGGGCAATGAGTTTTTTCTGAATCACGCGAGAGAAGACAAAACCTAGAGAGATCACGTTCAAGAGCACGATTCCACTGCCAATGGCGAATGATGCGGCGCTGTGCGCGTCGCGACCTTCGAGCAAAACAATAGAGCCTATAGCCGTCACCGCGGCTTGAATGATTAAAAAAAGCTTTAAATGATTCAAGTTTATTCCCCTGGTTGGCTGTCGGTTTTTTTTGCGAGCATGACAATTTGAAAGATCCATCCCGCCAGACCAAGCATCGAAAGTCCAATCATTCCAAGGCCTTTGAGCGAGTACATTTCGTCGAGCTTCTGACCGATGAGCAGACAGCCAATCATGATTCCGACCAGCTCGATCCCCATGGCGACGAAAACGATGTATTTGTTTTTCATTTGTGCACTTTTCCTCGAGCGCCAGGTTGGTTCTTCAGACGCTCCTGCAATCGCTTGATTCGTATGTCGATGTATTCGGGCATGGGGTGTGTGGACTTGAGCTGCTCCAACACCTCGATAGCACCCCGAAAATCTTTCATTTCTTCATAACAAACCGACAAGGTCAGGCCAACGTTGTCCTTGATGGCGCGATCAGGGAACTCGGTCAAAAGGCTCTTGAAAAGTCCAATGGCTGTCGGCAGATCTTTCTCTGCCAAGGCGATGTTACCTTTCAGGAATGTCATATCGAATTTTTGATCCGACGGAGGATTGGTGCGTAGAAATTCGTCGGTCTCGTTCTTCGCCTGCGTGAAATTGTTTTGATAATAATAAGCCCGGGCCAATTTCATTTTGAATTCGGCTTTTTCTTTAGGGTCCGGAATCATAACGATCAGCTTGTTGATCTCGATCACAGCTTTTTGATAATCCGTCAGGTGATCGAAACAGATCGAAACGATCTGCTTTTGGGCTTGCAGGCGCTCGGCTGCGTCCGGCGAGCTTAGAACCAACTGTTGATAAAAGTGAATGGCCTTTAAAAAATCTTTGGTTTCGTAGAAAGAAACGCGGGCGGCTTCGCGAGCCGCTTCGAGACCAATTGGTTTTCCCGGAGCGCGAGTGATCACTCGTTCAAAATGCGAAATGGCGATGTGAAACTGACCTTCGCTGACTGCCGTTTTACCAGCATTCATTTCTTGCTGCTCGGGCGATGTACAAGCCGTCGCCACAAGCAGGATTGAAACAAGGGTGGCTCTAGTGAACCTGAGGAGGAGCATCTTCACCGGCTGGTGCTGCACCGTTTGCCTCTTCTTCATCCGCATCCACAAGCGCAAGGCCCGTTACTTTTTCATCTGAATCTTTCAAGTTGATCAAGCGAACGCCCTGCGTGACTCGACCCAGAACGCTGATGTCTGAAATCTTCATGCGAATGTTCTGGCCCTTATCGGTCGACAGGATCAGCTCTTGATCCGGACGAACTTTTTTCGCGCCAACAACGTTGCCGACCTTGTCGGTCGTTTTCTGCGCGATCGTTCCAACACCACCACGAGATTGGACGCGGTATTCTGGAACTTCGGATCGCTTGCCGTAACCGTATTCGGTCACAAGCAACAATGTGTCCTTGCAGTCCTTTTCCAGGATCTCCATGCCGACCACGATATCGTTTTTATCCAAAGTCATGCCCTTTACGCCACGAGCTGATCGTCCCATCGGACGAACATCGCTTTCGTTGAAACGAATCGACATGCCTTCTTTGGTCGCGATAAAGATTTCGCTGGTGCCATCTGAAATTTTGGCTTCGATGACGCTGTCATCTAGGTCGGTCGTCAGTGCCAACAAGCCTGAAGGTCGTGGGTTCGAGAAGGCATCCAGTGACGTTTTCTTGATGATGCCTTTTTGGGTCAACATCACTACGTACTTGTTATCCGCAAACTCTTCGACTGGCAAAATCGCTTGGACTTTCTCGCCAGAGCTCAGCTGTACAACGTTCGCGATCGCTTTGCCTTTACCGGTCCGGTTGCCAAGCGGAAGCTTGTGCACCTTGACCCAGTACAATTTTCCCTTGTCGGTGAAAACCATCAGGGTTGTTTTTGTGCTGGCCGTAAAGAGATCTGTGACATAGTCCTCTTCTCGGGTCTCGATGCCCTTCAAACCTTTGCCGCCACGTTTTTGCAGGCGGTATTGGTCTGGCGGGATTCGCTTGATGTAGCCTGTGTTTGTCACAGTTACGATCATCAGTTCGTCAGCAATTAGATCTTCGTCTTCGATATCATCAGAAGATCCCGTAATTTCTGTGCGGCGCTTGTCCGCATATTTTTTTCGGATCTCTTCCAGTTCGTTGACGATGATTTTGTAGATTTCTTTTACATCAGACAGAACAAAGTTTAGCCATTCAATTTGCTTCATCAGTTCGGCCAGCTCGGCAACGATCTTGTCTCGTTCCAATCCTGTCAGGCGTTGCAAACGCATTTCCAAAATCGCAACCGCTTGCCGTTCGCTGAATTCAAATTTCGCCATCAAGGCTTCGCGAGCCGTATTTGCTTCTTTTGAAGCGCGAATGGTTTTGATGACCTCTTCGATGTGGTCCAGAGCTTTTTTCAAACCTTCCAAGATGTGCGCGCGCTCTTGGGCTTTTTTCAGTTCGAAAATACATCGCTTGGTAACGATGTCGCGGCGATGCTCGACAAACGCTTGCAACATGCCTTTGAGGTCGAAGGTCACGGGCTGATTTTTCGCATCCAGTGCCAACATGATGATACCGAAGCTGACTTGCAGCTGGGTCATCTTGAACAAGCGATTCAAAACAACGCTGGCGTTTTCGCCGCGCTTTAAAATCACAACAATGCGCATGCCTTCGCGTGAAGATTCGTCACGAATATCAGAAATGCCTTCCAGCTGTTTATCGCGGACCAGGTCAGCGATGCTTTCGATCAGTTTCGCCTTATTCACCTGATAAGGAATTTCCGAAACGATAATCTCTTCGTGATCCTTCATCTGAACGATTTCAGTCACGGCCTTCAGGGAAATAATGCCTTTCCCTTTTTTGTAAGCCTGCAAGATTCCTTCACGACCAGCAATCTGACCCGCAGTTGGAAAATCAGGGCCTGGAATTTTTTCGATCAGCTCGTCAATCGAGCAATCCGGATTGTGAATCAAATGAATGGTTCCATCTAAAACTTCGCCCAAGTTGTGCGGCGGAATATTTGTCGCCATACCAACGGCGATGCCGGCCGAACCGTTCACCAAAAGATTTGGAAATTTTGAAGGTAGAACCAAAGGAACTTCGAGAGAGTCATCGTAGTTCGGACCAAAAGGAATGGTTTCCTTGTCGATGTCTTCCAGAAGCTCTTCCGCGAGCTTTGTCATGCGGACTTCGGTGTAACGCTGGGCCGCCGGACTGTCGCCATCGACGGATCCAAAGTTTCCTTGACCGTCTTCAAGCGGGTAGCGAAGCGAGAAGTCCTGGGCCATACGAACCATGGTTTCGTAAACGGCCGAGTCACCGTGTGGATGGTATTTACCGATCACATCGCCCACGATACGAGCCGATTTTTTGTACGGCTTGTCGTGATTGTTTCCCATTTCATGTTGAGCAAAAAGAATGCGGCGGTGAACCGGCTTCAAACCATCGCGCACATCAGGAAGTGCGCGACCGACGATAACGCTCATCGAGTATTGAAGATATGCATCCCGCATTTCTTTGTTGATATCGACAACTGAAATGCCTTTTCGTTCTTGATTTTGATCCATAGAAATTTCCTATATCCCTTAGACGTCCAGGCCTTTAACCATCAAAGCATTGTCGTGAATGAATTTTCTTCGGGGCTCGACATGCTCACCCATCAAAACCGAGAATGTTTCATCGGCCGCAACCGCATCATCGATGCTCACTTGCAACAGCATTCGGTTGTCTGGGTTGAGGGTTGTTTCCCACAACTGCTCTGGATTCATCTCACCCAATCCCTTGTATCGTTGGATGTAGTAACCCTTCTTCGTGTTCTCGATCACGTACTCGTAGAAGCTTGTGTAATCTTCAAACGACTGTTCGGTCTTATCGATTTGCACCGACACTGGCAGCTGAGAGATGCCCTGGATCTGATTCCACAAATTTGTGAGCTCGGTCCATTCAGGCGTTTTCAAAGTGTCCAAAGAAATCTGCGTTGCCATGCGATCAGCGTAACGAACCGTATTGATCGTCGCGATGTTTTTGTCGCCCTCTTTGCGAATTCCGGTTTTGATTTCCGTGATACCGCGGCTTGGATTGTTTTTCACCCAGGCTTGCAGATCTTCCATGGTCTGCTTCATTTCGGTTTCATTCGAAAGAGCATTTTCATGGTCGGCGACCTTGCTGACCAAGAAATACAAAACATCTTGATCGTATTTCGCCGAAGAGGCCTTCAGAACATGATTGAATTTTTGAATGTTCAAAATCATTTTCTTCAAATCGTTTTCGCCCAACTCTTTTTTCGCTGATGGAATTTTCACGCCATTCAAGCCAAGACCCAAAAGGAATTCCGTCAAAGCCGCATCGTCTTTCAGATACACTTCTTGGCTTCCTTTTTTCGCTCGGTACAAAGGTGGCTGCGCAATGTAGATGTAACCGCGCTCAAGCGCATGTGGCATCTGACGATAGAAAAATGTCAAAAGCAGCGTCCGGATGTGAGATCCGTCGACGTCCGCATCGGTCATGATAATGATTTTGTGATAACGGATTTTATCAACGTTGACGTGATCTTTTCCGATTCCGGTTCCAAGCGCCGAGATCATCATTTTGATCTCTTCGTTGGAAAGCATTTTATCGAAACGCGCCTTCTCGACGTTTAGGATTTTACCTTTCAGCGGCAAAATCGCCTGCGTCTTTCGGTTGCGGGCCATCTTTGCAGATCCACCTGCCGAGTCTCCCTCGACCAGGTAAAGTTCGCAAAGGGCAGGGTCTCGCTCTTGGCAATCCGCCATTTTTCCCGGCAACGATCCGCCATCCAGAGCCGTCTTACGACGAGTGAGCTCTCGCGCTTTTCTCGCTGCATCTCGCGCACGAGCCGCTTCAACAGATTTTCCAATCACATTCTTCGCGACAGACGGGTTGCGATCAAAAAAATCCGCAAGCTTATCGTTCACAAGCGATTCGACAATCCCTTTTACCTCGGTGTTACCAAGCTTGGTTTTTGTCTGACCTTCGAACTGCGGTTCACGAACCTTGACGGAGATAACCGCAGCCAAGCCCTCACGGATGTCTTCACCTTCCAAAGAAATTTTCAAATCCTTGAGAAGATTTTTATCCTGAGCATAGGCATTCGTTGTCCGCGTCAGCGCTCCACGAAAGCCGATCAAGTGAGTTCCGCCTTCGTGAGTGTTGATGTTATTGCAATAGGTGAAAATGGATTCCGAATAAGAATCATTCCACTGCAAAGCAATCTCAGTTTCGACATTGTCTTTTTCGCCTTTGAAATAGATCACGTCGTTGTGCAAAGATTTTTTACTTTGGTTCATGAATGAAACGAATTCAGCCAAACCATTCGAAAATTGAAATTCATTTTTCTTACCCGTGCGCTCATCGGTGATGCCGATGTAAAGACCCGCATTCAAAAATGCAAGCTCGCGCAAACGGTTGGTCAGGTAATTGAAATCAAAGGTGATCGTCTCGTCTTTGAAAATTTCGCGATCTGGTTTGAAATTAACTTTGGTTCCAGTTTTGTTCGAATCGCCAATGCGTTTCGCCGGAGCCTCAGGCGCACCCTTGTGATAAATCTGTTCGAAGACGCCACCTTGACGGTGAACCTCAACACGCAGTCGTGTTGATAGCGCGTTGACCACAGAAGCGCCAACCCCGTGAAGACCGCCAGAAACTTTATAACTTCCGCCATCAAACTTTCCGCCAGCATGCAAAACCGTGTAGACAACCTCGAGAGTTGATTTTCCAGTTTTATGAGTGTCGACGGGAATTCCGCGGCCATCATCTTCAACCGTGATGGATTCGTCGGCGTTGATCGTGATGTTGATGTGTTTGCAAAATCCTGCCAAAGCTTCGTCAACGGCGTTATCCACAATTTCATACACAAGATGATGAAATCCGCGGAAGCCCGTATCGCCGATGTACATGCCTGGTCTTTTTCGGACCGCTTCGAGTCCTTCGAGAACTTGGATGGAGTCAGCACCGTATTCCGTTTGTTCTTTTGCCGCAGCTGGTGTCGCCACGATGGGTGCTACAGGTTGATTTTCTTCGCTCATGTCGCCTCACTTGCCAGCAATCGCGTCTTTGCGATCGCCTTTGTGGCTGCTCAACGTTCATCGGAGCCTCTGATCACTGAATCGGCATTTAAACCGGCTCAGCTGGAATGATCTGACCCTCGCGCACCTTGAGAACAGCGCAGTCTTCAGATTTCAAACTGCTTGGCAGGCTGAAATCTGTGGTTGTGATAAAAATTTGAGTGTTGATTTCACTCAAAAATCGGATCAAGGAATCCCGCTTTTCTGCGTCCAGCTCTGACAAAACGTCATCGAGCATGAGTGCAGGGTAGGATCCATGAATCCGCTTATGATACACGATTTGAGCCATTTTGAAAGATAATATCAGGGCTCTTTGCTGTCCCTGAGAACAATAAAATCTCGAGTCATTTTCACCATATAGAAAGACAACGTCATGCTTCTGTGGGCCCACCAATGACGCACCACTTGCAAGCTCTGCATCATGCAAATCACCGAGGCGTTTTCGAAGAGAAGTTTCAATGTCATTTGACGTAAAATTAAGCGCATGCTGATCGGAAATCACATAGTCCACCGAGATATCCACAGTTTCACGCTTGGAAATGAAATGCATCGCATGATTAAAATCCCGGTAAATGGCTCTGAGAGCCTCTAAGCGCTGATGGGTCAGTTCGACCGCTAAACGTAAAAAAATCGGCGTGATGCTTTCAAGAAGGGCCTCGGTCTCGCCGCGGGGGACATCTCCCGAGACGTAATTTTTTAAAACCTTGTTCCGAGTTTTCAGAGCTCGCCGGAATTCCCCAACTAAATCCACATTCCGAGGATGAAAACTGACAATCAGTTCATCCACAAGCTGGCGACGCTGATCGGCACCTTCTTTGATCGCCGCAAGACTTTCCGGAGAAAAGACCACGCTCGGAAATCTTTTTGAAAGCTCAAGGGCCGATGTCTTTTTCCCGTTCAGCAAATGATTCTTTCGCGATTTCAAAATGTTGAGCTGAAGATCGTAGTCCAATTCACCGTGACGAACCTTGGCTTTTAGAAATGCTTCGTGCGCCCCAAACTTTAGAAAATTTTCGTTATCCGCATATCGAAAAGACTGCCCCGTGGTCAGAATCGAAATCGCTTCGAGCAAATTTGTTTTTCCCTGACCGTTTTCACCGAGAAAAATATTTACCTTCGGCGAGAATCTGGCGACCGCTTCGGAAAAATTTCGGAATTGATAAAGTTGGAGAGCCTGGATCAAGAGCGAACCTCAAGTCTCATTTTCACTTCAGCCGGCTCACTTCCATCGGGAAGCAAATAAGCTTTCGGCGTTTGGTGCAAAATTTGAAATTCCAGTTTTTCATAAAGCTTGATCGCATCGAGATTGCTATCAAAAACTTCGAGCTCGAGATAACGAAAGCCCGAAAGCGTTCGAGTGAACCCAATTAGCACTTCCATTAATTTTTTCGCAATGCCTTGACCACGAAAATCATGATGAAGACTGACGCCAAGCCCACCTCTGTGGGATCGCTTGCTGTCACCGAAAGCATAGAAATTCAGAATCCCTGCAATTTTATTTTCAACTTCGGCAACAAGAAATAATTTTCGAGGACTGTCATTATGAGAGACGATAAATTTCTTTTGATCCTCGACCGTCATTTTTTTAAAGTCGTCTGTTGTCGACAAAATAAACGGTGAGGTTGTCGAGATCTGGATCATCGCGTGAAGCGTTTTTTCAGCTTCGTCTCCATTCAGATTTCGAATGATAACCTTCTGGCCTTTTTTTGAAAAAAATTCGACGGGCTTAATCAAAGCCATTTGTTTTCTCCGGTTCCATGAAAACAATAAGCTCAATGCGGTTTTCCATCGCACCGAGCTTCTAAAAAATGCCAGGTGCTTTTTTAAATTCGCATCGGCATGACGACGCAGGTGTAGGACTGATCGTTATGGGGACGCATCAAGCCTGGTGACAGCTGGTCGTTGAATTCAAAATCGACTTCTTCATCGTTGATCGCGTTCAAAACATCAGTGATGTACTTTGCGTTGAAGCCAATTTTCATTTCTTTACCTTCGTAACCGACTTCGATTTCTTCTTTTGCATCTCCCAACTCTGGATTGTTCGATGCAATTTCCATTCGTCCGTTCGTCAAAGACAAAGTCACAGCTTTTGACTTGTGATTCGCCAGCAATGAGACACGCTTGAGCGAAGTGAGAAACGCTTCACGGTTGATGCGAATTTTCTGAGACAGCTTTGCGGGAATGAATTGTTGATAGTTCGGATATTTTCCTTCGATCAAACGAATCATCAAAGTCGTCGATTCTTTGCGAACGATCAACTGTGAACCCTCGATCGCCAATTCAAATTCACCAGATAAAGATTCCAAAAGCTTTTTGATCTCATGAAGACCTTTGCGTGGAATGATCACGCCTTGTCCCGAGGTGATTGCCTTTGAAGAGGGAATTTGTTTATTCACCAAACAAAGTCGGTGACCATCAGTTGCCACCATCGTGTAACCGGCATCATTTTTTTGTTCGAAGTAAACTCCGTTCAAGTGGTAACGAGTTTCATCGTTAGAAACCGAGTAGATCGTTTTGTCGATCATGTCGCTTAAAACTTCTGAATCAATTTTCAGAAAATTATTTCCCGAGTAGGTTGGAAAGATCGGATATTCTTCAGCACTGATCCCAACGATCTTCGATAAATATTTGCCTTGTTTGATTTCAAGCCAATTGTTGTCTTTGCGATGAAGCTGAATCATTCCTTCAGAAAGTTCTTTAGCAATTTCAAAAAGACTCTTGGCGCTGACGGCCACTTTTCCAGGTTGGGAAGTTTTAACTTTCACCGTGTCCGTCAAACTGACTTCGAGATCAGTTGCAAAAACACGAAGCTCGTTTTGGTCAGCTTCCAAAAGAACATTCATCAACACCGGCATTGTATTTCGTTTCTCAACAATGTTCTGCGTCTTACCGATGAGATTCATCAGATCTTTTTTTTCAATTTCAATTTTCATGCATCACCCCAATTTTGGGCCTTTAAGAACTATTATTCTTATATATATAAAACTAGTAGTCGTAGTAGGAGCGTGGAAAACGTAACAAACGAACTAAGCTCCTGTAAATTCAAAAGAAATTCCGTGGATAAACCCTGCAGTGAATCGAACCCCAAATTTCTAAAATTCGGGGATAACTCGGATCCACAACCCGATCCGCAAGTTCTCCACAAAGTTATACAATGTCCACATTCACACCCCTGTGATATTGTGGATACGAGTCGTTAACTCATCGAGATCATTCTTGAAATCCATATCCTTCGAAAGTAGAAACTCGACACGATCCATCGCGTTCATCACAGTCGTGTGATCTTTTCCGCCAAAAGCTCGTCCAATATCCACCAAAGATTTGTCTAAAGTTCTTTTGATGAGATACATCGCGGTCTGGCGAGGAACGACGATTTGTTTGGCTCGAGTCGTTGATTTCAAATCTGAAATCTTCACTTTAAAATGATCGGCAACCATCTTTTGAATATCCTCGACCGAGATCGTGGTCTGAGTTTCGTGAGTAGCCAAAACTCTTCGGGCCAATTCGATATCAATAGATAAACCTTGAAGTTCACTGAACATTTTAACTTTTTTCAAATTTCCTTCAAGTTCCCGAATCGATCTTTTGGATATCCTCGCCACATAATTTACAACTTCTTCCGGAAGGCGCAGGTTCATTTTCTCCGACTTATAGCGAAGAATTGCGACGCGCGTTTCCAAATCTGGCATCGAGATATCGGCAATCAGTCCCCACTCTAAACGAGAGCGATTTCGGTCTTCCAATCCAAGAATATCTTTCGGCATTCGATCGGCCGCAATAACAACCTGACGCTTGCGCTCAATAAACGAGTTAATTGTGTGGAAGAACTCTTCTTGAATGGCTTCAGTTTTCCCGATCATTTGCACGTCATCGACCATCAAAACATCTGGGGTATCGCGATATTTTTGACGAAACTTATCCATTTCGTAACGACGAATCGCCGAGACACATTCATTTAAGAACTTTTCGGCACTGACGTAGGCAATCTTCAAGTAGGGGTGGGTGAGCTTTATCTGATTTCCCACTGCATGTAGAAGATGGGTCTTACCCATTCCCACAGGCCCACATATAAAGAGGGGATTGTAACCCTCAGCGCCTGGATTCTGCGCAACATTATAAGAGGCTGCATGCGCGAACTCGGTATTCCGGCCAACAACGAAGGTTGAAAAGCTGTAATCCGCATTCAAAAGATCCACCTTTGGCGGCGGAGCCATTGAAGACTGTGAAGGAGGCATCGTCGCGATCGGCTGAGGAGAGGACTTTTCAACCGGCGAAAAGGCATCGCTGAGATTCGAAGGTTCAGGCGCTTTCATGCCCGTCACGACGAGGTCAACTTCGAAGTCTTTCTTAAGAAGATCAGCTACTTCGGCATAAATTTTATCTAGAAGATTTTCGACGACAAAATACTGATGAAGGGCGCTTGGGACGCCTAATATCAAGCGTGGAAGCGAAGCTGTGCCGACGGTTTCCACATAGGAAACCGGGTCCAACCAAGTCTCGATCGACTTGTTTTCTTTATTACGGGCCTTGATGCGTCTTTTGATGTCTTCCCAAAAGCTTGCATCAATTCCTGTATTTGGTTCAAATTGAACGGTGTTCACGCGCTATTCCCCCCAGCTCGTGTGACTTGGAAAGGCCCCTCATAGCAGGGGGGATGGGGCATATCAACCGAGTTTTCCACAATGACAAGTATTGACCAGATTGATGCGATATGGTTTTATCCCGCGCTCACACTTGTTTTTGTGAATATTTTGAAAGACGTCATTCGTCGTAACGCGGGAGTTCGGAAATGAAAAGAACGTTTCAACCAAAGAAGAAGAAAAGAAAATCAGCTCATGGCTTTCGTGCTCGCATGGCAACGAAAGATGGTCGCACTGTTTTGTCTCGTCGTCGCGCTAAAGGTCGCAAACGATTGACTGTTTCATCGAGTGGAAAATAAGAAAGCCTCTGGACTGAAACGAAGCTCGGACTTTCTCGAGATTCAAAAAAAAGGAAAAAGAAAATCTCTCAGTCCCTGGCTGGTGCTTGGCTATCGCAAGAACCAACTTGGGCACCTTCGTTTTGGCTGCACCATCAGCCGCAAGGTGGGATCTGCTGTGGTCCGTAATCGTCTGAAACGATGGACACGAGAGTATTTTCGAAAAGCAGCGACCGATGGATTTAATCCCGAATTCGACCTTAATTTGGTGTTTCGATCGATGCCAGAAGGCTTCTATCAAGAGCTTCACGCTCAACACTTCAATAAAGTCTTGGACCAAATTTATCAGCTCTTCAGCTAAAACCCTCGCACTTTTATTGATCGGTGTTTATCGCTCAATTGGATCGGCGTGGCTGGGCGGAGCTTGTCGATTTGAACCCAGCTGCTCAGACTATTCAGCCCAGGCCTTTCGCACATTTTCTTTTTTCGAAGCATTTTCACTCAGTATGAAACGCATTTCACGATGCCGCCCAGGTGGCGGTTGTGGATACGATCCCCTTCCTTGCAGAGGTCATCATGGACAATCAGAATAATAATTTTATGGATAAAAGAACTTTGGTCGCGGCCGTGCTTGTCGGCGTTCTTTTTATGGGCTGGCAAAGCTATCTGAAAAACAAGTACGGAAATCAGGTTGCACCAGCAACCACCGCACCGGCGACTCAGACCCCAACAGCGGCGGCGCCCACAGTCTCCACCGAGAAATCCACAGAACCCACGACAGCACAGGGTTCTGCGGCACCGGTAGCAGCCACGCAACAAGAAGAAAAAACGCTCAAATATGAAAATCAGGACATTGCCTTTGATTTGTCTTCAAAGGGAATGGGCTTGAAGCACCTGGTGGTTAAAACCCACACAGATCGTGCGCATGAACCCATCAAATTGGGCGTCAGCGACCAACACGCTCTTTACGAAATGTCGGTTGCCGGAAGCAACCAACCACTCGACTTCACGATCACTCAAAAGTCCGAGAATGAATTTGAGGGAACGGCGCAATTTGGTGCCGTTACTATTCATCGCAATATTCAAATCGATCCTTCGACGCAAGCTTTGCAAAACACCGTGCACATTGAAAATGTCGATGGCACATTTCCTGGTCTAGTCGTCAGCATCGCGGAAAAATCTTTGGGTGAAGTTGCCCATAGCATGTTCATGCCCGCGCTCGAAGTCCAAGATTTCGTCGTGATTCATTCGGGAACCGAAGAACGCATTCACGCTTCGGCGGCAAAAGAAAAAATCGAAAAATCCTTTCCCGGCGTCAGCCTGATTGGTCTTGGATCTCAGTATTTTACGTCTTCATTATTGGATAAGTCTGAAATCACACCGGAAGCAAAAATCACGGGTGGTCCGGGCGTTCCCGAGCTGCTGGCGCAAATGGTTTATAAGCCAGCCGCAAATGGCAAAAACACCATGGATTTGAAATGGGTTTCTTTTTCCGGCGGCAAGTCTCTGACTGTCTTGGAAAAGATCGATAAGGATTTAGCGCGAGTGATTGATCTCGGCTTCTTCGCAACCTTGGGTCGATGGCTGCTGTACACGATGCAGTGGTTTCATTCGCACATCCCGAATTGGGGATTGGCGATTATTCTTCTGACGATGATGGTTCGTCTGATCGTTTTACCGTTAAACGTCACAACATTCCGTTCGACAAAAAAGATGCAAAAGCTGCAACCGCTGATCGCTTCTTTGCGTGAGCGCTACAAAGATGATCCACAAGCGATGAATCGTGAAATGATGGGTCTTTGGAAAGAACACAAAGTGAATCCTTTGGGTGGTTGCTTGCCGATGCTGCTGCAGCTTCCAATTTTCTTCGCGTTGTATCGCGTCCTAGGGCAAAGCATTGAGCTGTATCAAGCTCCATTCTTCGGATGGATTCATGATCTCAGCTTGAAAGATCCTTTCTATGTTCTTCCGGTCTTGCTGGCGGTCTGCATGTTCATCCAACAACGAATCACGCCATCAACGATGGATCCAACGCAAGCGAAGGTGATGCAGTTTCTGCCACTGATTTTTGCGGTGATGATGATCAATCTTCCGGCGGGACTGACGCTTTATATTTTTATCAACACTCTGTCTGGAATCATTCTTCAGCAGATTTTTATGCACGATCGAGCAACTGCTACCAAAGCAAAAGAAGCGAAAGCGTAATAAGGGGAGTTTTGTATGTCTGGATTTTTTAGCAAACTTTTTGGTGGAAAAAAGAAAACGGGTGGTTCTGAGGTTGAAAATCTCGTGAACACGACGGTCGAAGGCTTGGTTGAAAAAGCCGGTTTCGAATTGAATTTTGAAGCCACGAGCGGAACAGATGACCAAGGTGAACCGCAGATCGTGATCGAGTTCTCAGGCGCCGACGAAGAAATTTTGAAAGATAAAGAAGGACAAATGATCGACGCGATTCAATTGTTTTTGAAGCGCGTGATTCAGCATCACTTTCCAGAAGATCGTACGAACATCGTCATCGACTGCAATGGCTACCGTGAAGAATCAAGCCAAGCATTGATTGATTTGGCGGAAAAACTGAAAGGCATCGCGCTTGAAAAGGGAAAATCTGTTTATTTCCGCGCGTTGCCGCCAAAAGATCGCAAAATCATTCATCAACATCTGGCTGGTGACGAGCGCGTGAAGAGTCGTTCCATCGGGGATGGTCTTTACAAGAAAATTAAGATTTATCCGGTGAAGGCCAACGGAAATAAACATCAGGAAGGCCCTGAAGAAACAGCTGATTAAAACAGCCAGTTTTTGAAAACGAATTTCAAAAGCGATCTTGAGGGAAGGACTCTTAAGGTCGCTTTTTTATTTTAAGGACACCCGAGTGTTAAGAGATCGAGATCTAGATACAATTTGTGCGGTTTCAACCCCTGCCGGAATCGGGGGAATTTCCGTCATTCGCGTCAGCGGCTCGAACGCCGCCACGGTGACGAAAGCACTTTGTGACTTTTTGCCAGAAAAGCTCGAGTCCCACCGGGCCTATTACGGAATCTTACGGTCGAATCCAACCATCAGTGATGGGAATTCTATCGACGAAGTAGTAACGACTTTTTTTCAAAAGGGACGATCGTTCACGGGCGAAGACACATTTGAAATATCCTGTCATGGCAGCCCCAACATCACGCGACAGATTTTAGAAGAGCTGATTAATAGCGGCGCAAGGGCGGCTGATCGCGGTGAATTTACCTATCGCGCATTTATGAACGGCCGGATGGATTTGGTTCAAGCTGAAAGTGTCTTGTCGCTGATTGAAAGTCAGTCTCGACAGTCTTCTCAGCAAGCCTTGAGACAGCTGCAGGGAAATCTATCGAAGGATCTCGAAAAAATCGAAGATGAATTGATTTGGTGTCTCGCACACATTGAAGCATCCATCGATTTTTCCACCGAGAACTTGGAAGTCGTCGAAGAAAAAGTTTTGTTAGATAAAGTGTCTGGTTTAAAAGCGCGTCTGCAAAAATTAGTAGATAGCTTTCAAAAGGGACGCATTCTGAAGGATGGGTACCAGCTCGTTTTAGCCGGCATCCCGAACGTTGGTAAATCCAGCCTGCTGAATTTATTAGTTGAAGACGACAAAGCCATTGTGACCGATGTGCCCGGTACGACTCGGGACCTGATCGAGGCTTCATTTATGGCCGGCGGATTTAAGGTAAATGCGATTGATACCGCAGGCCTTCGTCAGGCGACCGATCAGGTCGAAAAAATCGGAATTGAAAGAAGCTATTCAGCCCAGAAAACGGCCGATGGAATCTTCTTTATATTCGACAGTTCAAGGGATCTATCGGCTGAAGAGCTCAAAGAACTGTCACAATTGGACCCTTTTAAGCTGTTTTTGATCGGAAATAAGAAGGATTTAGGCCCATTTACCCCCAAAAAACGCATCGAAAACCTACTAAAACAGCTCAAAATCGACCAAAAATTACAGGGTTTTGGGGATCTTTTAAAAGACAAGATCCATATTGTCTCGGCTTTCGATAAAACAGACGGTGAATTTTTAAAAGGTTTGTTGGTTCAAAGCTTGGGGGATTCGCAGTACGAAGACCAGGCGGTGATCTCGCAAGCCCGGCATTACGAAAATCTGCAAAAAGCTTTGCAGAATATGGACGAGGCCTATGGGTTGGTAAAATCCGCAGCCAGTCCAGAGCTAACGGCGCTTTCGATGAAAGAGGCGCTGTTGATGGTTCAAGAAACATTGGGAAAGCGCTTCGATGATCAAATCATGGACCGCGTTTTTAAAGAATTCTGTATAGGGAAGTAGATGCAAACTCGGAAAAGTGATTTTGATATCATCATTGTGGGCGCTGGTCATGCTGGGGTCGAGGCCGCATTAGCTTCGGCTCGTCTCGGTCTTTCCACTTTGATGGTCACGACCAACACGGATCGCATCGCCTACATGAGCTGCAATCCTTCGATTGGTGGTCTGGCCAAAGGTCACATGGTTCGAGAGATTGATGTCATGGGTGGTGAGATGGGTCTCGCGGCGGATGCAACCTGCATTCAGTTCAAGCGTTTGAATTCTCGCAAAGGTCCAGCCGTTCGTGGATCGCGGGTTCAAAGCGACAAGCATCTTTATTCTAGGTACATGACCGATAAACTTTTGAATCAAAAAAACCTTTCCGTTCGCCAAGCCGAAGTGAAGCGTTTGATTCTGGAAAAAGAAAAATGCGTCGGCGTTGTTTTGAATGATGGATCCGAAATTTTTTCTCAAGCCACCATTATCACCACCGGTACTTTCATGAATGGCGTGATGCACGTCGGCCTCACCCAGACGGCAGGTGGCCGAGTCGGAGATCAAGCATCAATTGGCTTGTCAGATCAGTTGCGTGATTTTGGATTTCAAGTTCAACGATTGAAAACGGGAACCCCGGCGCGCCTTCACAAAGACAGCATTGATTGGAGCCAGACCATTCCCCAGTATGGGGATGATAAATTTTTTCCTTTCAGCTTTCGCTCGCCAGGGAATTATCAGCTGCCTCAGGTTGCTTGTTATCTTTCGCGTACAACAGAAAAAACCCACGAAATCATTCGGCAGAATTTAGACAAGTCTCCGATGTATTGCGGGATCATTGAAGGGACCGGACCAAGGTATTGTCCGTCGATCGAAGACAAGGTTGTGAGGTTTTCAGATCGAGACAGTCATCAGACCTTTTTAGAACCTGAAGGATTGAACACGGATCTGATTTATCTTCAGGGAATTTCGACCAGTCTTCCTGAAAATGTTCAGATGGATTTTTTACGAACCATTCCGGGTCTTGAAAACGTCAAGGTCGTGCGCTTCGGGTATGCGGTCGAGTATGACTTTATTGAACCGACACAAATCTGGCACCGGTTGGAAACTCGTCCCATTCAGAAACTGTTTTTGGCCGGACAAATCAATGGAACCAGCGGTTATGAAGAGGCAGCGGCCCAGGGTTTCATGGCCGGAGTCAACGCGGCCCACTCGGTCCTTGGTCGGGATGAATTTGTTTTATCTCGCGATCAGGCCTATATCGGAGTTTTGATTGATGATTTGGTGACTAAAGGAACGCGCGAGCCTTATCGCATGTTCACCTCTCGCGCTGAACACCGGTTAGTATTGAGAGAAGATAATACTATTGATCGTTTAGGTCAGGTCGGAAGAAGCTTGGGTTTAGTTGGCGAGGCGGGAAATCAGCGTTTGGAGATGTTAGAGAGGTCCCGTGCCGAATTGCTGGTAAAATTGCGCGAAACGAAGGTTTATCCGACGGCCAAAATGCAAAGTAAGCTCGCCCAAATTCCAACGCCAGTATTAAATAAGTCCATTACTTTTGAAGAGTTGCTTCGCAGGTCAGAGATAGACAGTTCACATCTTTCAGACCTCGGATTTGAATTAGATTTAGATCCAAACGTGTGTGAACCTGTTGAAATCGAGGTTAAATATTCTGGTTATGTCAAACGACAGATGGAGCTCATCTCTCAATCAAAACGGCTCGAGGATTTGCATTTAGCACATGATTTGAACTATCGAGAGATCCGCGGACTTTCGAATGAGGAAATTGAAAAACTGCTGAAAGTAAAACCTCGTACGCTGGGTCAAGCTCAACGCATCAGTGGAGTAAATCCTTCAGCCGTTCAGGCGATCATGATACATTTGAAAGGTCGTAAGAAGCTAAGGGAGATTGACCTTGAATTTCGCCAAGACCGGATCTGATGCTATCACTATTCATTGGAGAATTGATCAATGGTTCCCTGATCTTTCTCCTGAAATGAGAGCCAGGCTCAAAAAATATCACGAAGAACTTTTGAAGATTAATAAGAGTCTGAATTTGATTGGAGTGAAAACCATTCCAATGGCCGATGCGATTCATTTTGCAGATTCGATTTTGGCCAGTCGATTGATTGCTAAGGATCTCAAAGAAAATGAGATTTATAACTTTGGTGCCTCGAATGGCTTTCCGGGTTTGATCATGGCGCTTTTAATTCCTGAGCGGAAGTTTCACCTGGTCGAAGGTGACGGTAAAAAAGTAGAATTCCTTAAGCATATCGCCAACTTACTTGAGATTCGAAATGTTGATTTCTTGAGTCGGCCAATTGACGCGCTGCCGGCGGAGACTGTAAAGTGCGCTGTTTCCCGAGGTTTTGCTCCTCTTTCAAAGGCAATGCTAGCCACGCGTAAAATTTTTCCTGTGGGAGGGGTTTATTACCATCTCAAGGGTGAAGAGTGGGCGACTGAGATTGCAGACATCCCCACACAACTGTGTTCATACTGGCAGCCTGGTTTGTTGGGCGAATACAAGCTTCCTGTCGGTGAAGTGAAGTTTGCTGTCGTGAAGACTGAAAAAATCCAAAGCTAGATGTTCCACGTGGAACAATCAATGTTCTTCGGCGCCGTGGCGGGGAGCCTCACCGTGTTCCGAATTGCCTTCACCATGTTCTGATTCACTTGCGGCGCCCTCATGTTCACTGCCGCCATGTTTTCCTGGGCCAAGTGGGATTCCAACTTTTGCTTGTTCCAAACGTTTGCGAATGTCCCAATTTCTTGGCGCCTGTTCCAGTTTTCGTTGAGTTTTGTATTCATCGTATTCACTAGGGTCGGGCCAGGGCTTTTTTTCCTTATACGCCGCCAGATAACTCTTGCGATCCAATTCTTTTCGAGTTTCAGCACGCATCTCCCAATACTGTTTCATTTGTTTCAATTTATCGATTTTGGCGGTGGTTTCATACACGCGCTTTTCTGCATACTTGATTTGTCCGGTTTGAGGTGCAACGGCTTCAAGATCTTTCTGAAATCCTTCGAGTTCTTTCTCTGCACTATTAATTTGAGCGCCAATGGCGGCGGACTCTTGAAGAAGATCGTTATAAATCGGATCTCCGGTCTCAGGATCACCTTTCGGCTTATCGCAAGCAGTAAGAGCTAGGATTAATAAGGAAAATAGGATGAAATGCTTCATGTTCCACGTGGAACATCGGCTTTTTGAGTAAAAGTCTTGAATTTGTTTCAAAAATCCGAGACTTTTATTGGACGAGAGGGAAAAAATGGCAAAAACGATATGTATTGCGAATCAAAAGGGTGGAGTTGGCAAAACAACCACCTCCGTGAATCTTTCTTCTGCCTTAGCTCAACTTGGAAAGCGAGTGATCCTTATTGATATGGATCCCCAAGGAAATGCATCTTCGGGATTGGGCCTTAAGCGCTTCGAAAGCCAAGACTCGAACATTTATCACGTATTAATTGGTGAAAAGACGCTTTCTGAGGTCACACAGATCACAAAAGTACCCAATTTAGTGGTTGCGAGCGCAAATCCTGACCTAGTAGGGGCTGAAATTGAACTTGTGGATCTCCCACATCGAGAATATCGGTTAAAATCAGCAATTGCCTCTGTTGCACACAAGTTTGATTACGCAATTATTGATTGCCCACCATCTCTAGGCCTTTTAACTCTTAACGCACTGACAGCAGCTGATTCCTTTCTGGTTCCGCTTCAATGTGAATACTATGCGTTGGAAGGTTTAAGTCAGCTTTTAAATACGGCCGGTATCATCAAAAAGAATTTGAATCCTTCTTTGCACATTGAAGGAATTGTTCTGACGATGTTCGACACCCGAAATAACTTGAGTCACCAAGTTGTTACTGAAATTCGCAATCACTTTGGCGAAAAAGTATTCTCAGCCATTATTCCTCGAAACGTTCGTTTGAGCGAGGCGCCTAGTCACGGTCAATCCATTTTTGAATATGATTCGAGATCAATTGGTGCCACTAAATACATGGAATTGGCTCAGGAATTGACTCAAAGAACTGAAGCTTCTGCAAACACAGAAGAATATGAAGGAGATCTAAGTGTCTGATCTTTCTAGTGAAAATCCAAACAAAAAACCAAGACTAGGTCGTGGATTGGGTTCTCTCCTAGGTGGAGCGCAATCTTCATTAGGAGCTCCAGAAAAGGCACCAACCAACCAGCAAGCTCCTTCTTCCGCTCGAAAGGTGAATACCCAGACGGCTCCGTTGAATACTCAAGCAAGCCCTTCGCCTTCAGCTGCAACGCCCGCCGCCCCAGCGGCCGGAGCGCAAGCGCAGCCACAACCAACCGTGCCGCCCGATGCAAGAATTTGGAAAATTGCTGTCGACAAGTTGGCGCCAAGCGCTTACCAACCGCGAACGCACTTTGAAAAAGAAGCGCTGGAAGAGCTTTCAGCATCTATAAGACAGAATGGAATTTTGCAGCCGATTGTAGCGCGGAGACTTCCTACGGGGAAATTTGAGATCATTGCTGGTGAAAGACGCTGGCGAGCTGCTCAGTTGGCTGGCCTACACGAAGTCCCAGTGATTCTTAAGGTTTTGGAAAACCAAGCGGCTTTAGAGCTTGCGATTATTGAAAATATTCAGCGTGAGGACTTAAATCCGATTGAAGAAGGTGAAGCCTACCAGAGACTGGCCCAAGAGTTTCGTCTGACTCAACAACAGGTTGCGGAAAAAGTTGGAAAAGACCGAGCGACCGTCGCAAATGCGATGCGATTGTTGGCGCTGCCACCACAGATTCGCCAAATGGTCGTCGAGTCCGAAATTTCGGCGGGACATGCGAAGGTCTTGCTGAGTCTGACAAATCCAGCGGCTCAACTGGAAATCGCTAAAAAAATCAGTCAGCAAAAACTGAGTGTTCGCCAACTTGAAAAGCTTGTAGCCGCAGAGGCCGCAGGAAAAAATTCTGAACAAGACGACTCCCTTAAAAAACCAGAAAGTGGGGTCACCCAGAAGTTGATCGCGGGATTGACCGACGAGCTTCAAAAAGCATTGGGAACAAAGGTCAGCATTGACTATCTCAACTCGAAAGGTCGAATCTCAATTCAGTTCTACTCGGATGCAGAACTCACACAGATCGTTGATCGACTGAAAGAAAGCCATGGAAGACACTGAGATATTTCAAGAGAACGCGCTTGGTCATGTAACCGCAATTCTGGACCAAGGCGCGAGCTTTGATGGAAAGCTGACATTTGAAGGGACCGTCCAGCTGGGTGGTCAATTCAAAGGCGAAATTTTCACGAAGGACATATTAATAGTCAATCAGGGCGCTCATGTCGAAGCACAGGTCGAAGCCGACACCATCATTATTAGTGGTCATGTCGAAGGAAACCTTTTTGCCCGCAGGCGTGTCATTATGCATCCCCCGGCGGTTTTTAAAGGAACCGTCACGACCCCAAGCCTTCGGATCGATGAAGGAGTGGTTTTCGAGGGTGCATCCTACATGCCCAAATCTTGAGCGACTGCAATATTTTAGGGGCTTTCGACACGACAAGCCCTTGACCGTCTCTTCAGCCTAATGTTAATTCCAGCTGTCTCAAAATTTTGACAGCGAATTCAAATCATTTTGGATGGGAATTATCTCAATGGCGATCTTAGAACAGCTCGAACTGAATCAGTCTTTTTTTGTTCAGTTCGTTGTATTTACAGTAGCTTACCTTGCACTTTCACGTCTTGTTTTTGCTCCTTATGCTGAAGCCTTGGCTCAGCGAGAGATGCGCACAAAGGGTGGCGAAGATCTCGCCATCGAAATTCAAAAAAAATCAGACGAGCTGCGCACTCAATATGAAACTAAAGCGCGTCAGGTTTCCGGAAACGTTAAAAGCATCTTTGACCAATATCGCGACGAAGCTAATAAAGAGTACGAAAAAATCGTATCGGCTTCTCGAATTGATGCACAAAAGCTGGTTGAGGCCGCTCGACAAAAGGTCAGCGTTGAAATTGGCGATGCAAAAGCAAAAATCAAAGCGGACGTTCCAGTTGTCGCTCAAGAAATGACTCGTCGACTGCTGGCCAAGTAGGAAATAAAAATGAAATATTTGATCCCAACACTTCTTGTATTTTTGAGCCAAGCGGTTCTCGCTAATAGCGAAGCGGCAGCTGCCGGCCATCACGACGAACACATTGCGATTCCGGTAAAGCTCGTCATTTATCAAACGATCAATGTTGCGGCGATGGTGATCGGCCTGTTTTTCGTCTTGAAAAAGCCTGTTCAAAATTATTTCAAAGAGAAAAAAGAAAACTTCCTTAGCGCCGCCAAAAAAGCAGAAGCGGCACGCAAAGCGGCCGAAGATGAGCGCATGCAAATCCAAACGCGTCTTTCAAAATTGGAAAGCACGGCAGACGAAAGCATTTCTCGCGCGCGAGCCGAAGCGGCTGATATGAAAAGACAGATGGTTGCGGATGCAGAAGCTCTTTCGAAGCGCCTCCGTGAAGAGGCGGCATCGGCAGCGAAACTCGAAGTTGAGCGCGCTAAAAACGAACTTCGCGAAACTTTGATTCATGAATCTCTCGAGGCGGCTCGAACGCAGCTTTCATCAAAAGTGACAGCAGAAGATCACAAGCGCCTGCAATCCGACTTTATCCAAAACATCCAGGCAGGTCAGAAATGATTAGCGAAGTTTCGCGCCGATACGCTCGTGCGCTTTATGATTTGTCCAAGCAAGGTAAAAACCAAGATAAGGTTTTTGCTGAACTGCGCACATTGAAGCAGGCTTTCGAAGCAGACCAAGCGATTCACGAATTTGTTTCGTCTCCTTTGATTCCGCCAGACCAAAAGATAGCGGCACTCAAGGCGGCTCTTTCAAACAAGGTGAGCGCCGAAGTGACAAACACATTGGTGTTGTTGGCCGAGAAAAATCGTCTGGAAATCTTTGCCGAGCTGGTTGCCGCTTTCGAAGCCATCAGTGATGAGGATCATGGCGTAACCCGCGGAACGGTTCGTTCGGCGACACCCCTGAGCCCCGAAGCTCGCCAACAGATTGAAGATACGGTTACGAAGGTAACTAAGAAAAAAGTAATCTTAAATTTTACAGAAGATTCGAAGCTCTTGGGCGGCATGGTTGCCCAGGTTGGCGGCTGGACTTTTGATGACAGTTTAGAAACTCACCTCACTCGCATGAGTGAAGATTTGAACAGGAGATCACACTAATCATGGAAACTATTCGCGCAGACGAAATCAGCAGAGTTCTGAAGGAACAAATCAATCAGTATAATAAAAAGATTGAAGTCAGCGAAACTGGCAGCGTTCTTTCAGTCGGTGACGGTGTTGCTCGTGTTTACGGTCTTGAGAACGTCATGGCCGGTGAGCTTGTCGAGTTCCCAGGCGAAGTTTACGGAATGGCCTTGAACTTGGAAGATTCTTTTGTCGGTGTGGTTATCTTCGGTGAAGACCGCACGATCAAAGAAGGCGACGTTGTGAAGCGTACGAAAAAAATCGTTCAGGTTCCAGTGGGCGAGGCCTTGTTGGGACGTGTTGTGAATGCGTTGGGACAGCCAATTGATGGCAAAGGTCCGATCAACTCTCCTCACAGCCGTATCGTTGAGTTGAAGGCACCAGGTATCGTTTACCGTAAATCGGTTCATGAACCTCTTCAAACGGGTATCAAAGCGATCGACTCGATGATTCCAATCGGTCGTGGTCAGCGTGAATTGATCATCGGTGACCGTCAGACAGGTAAAACGACTATCGCGATCGACACCATCATCAATCAAAAAGGCCAAGGCGTTCATTGCTTTTACGTCGCTTGCGGACAGAAGCAGTCGACAATCTCTGGCGTTGTTGAAAAACTTCGTCAAGCGGGCGCATTGGAATACACAACGATCATCGTTGCGGGTGCATCTGACCCAGCTCCGATGCAGTTCATCTCTTGCTATACTGGTACAGCAATGGCGGAATACTTCCGCGATACAGCTCGCCATGCTCTGATCATCTATGATGATTTGACGAAACAAGCTCAGGCTTACCGTCAGATGTCTCTGTTGCTTCGTCGTCCTCCGGGTCGTGAAGCTTATCCTGGAGACGTTTTCTATCTCCACTCTCGTTTGCTCGAGCGTGCGGCGAAATTGTCTGATGATAAAGGTGCCGGTTCATTGACCGCTCTTCCAATCATCGAAACTCAAGCGGGCGATATCTCTGCTTATATTCCTACGAACGTGATCTCGATCACTGACGGTCAGATTTTCTTGGAAACAGACCTGTTCTATAAAGGTGTGCGTCCAGCGATCTCTGTCGGTAAATCCGTATCGCGTGTCGGTGGATCTGCTCAGATCAAAGCGATGAAATCAGTTGCTGGTACGATCAAGCTTGAGCTTGCTCAGTTCCGTGCTCTTGAGGCGTTCGCGGCTTTCGCATCTGATTTGGATAAGGCATCTCAGCAACAGTTGGCGCGTGGTCGTCGTCTGGTTGAGCTGTTGAAACAGCCAGCTTACTCTCCATATAAAGTGGAAGAGCAGATCGTATCAATCTACGCAGCTACAAATGCGTATGTTGATAGCTACCCAGAATCAGATGTTCGTCGTTATGAAAAAGAACTTTTGGAGTTCTTGAAAGCTAAGCACAGCCACGTTTTGAAAAACGTAGCAGAGCAAAAAGCGATCACTCCAGAAATTAAAACGGCCTTGGTATCGGCTTTGGAAGAATTCAAAGCGATCTTCCAACCATCTAAATAAGAGGGAAGAATGCCAAGTTTAAAGGATATCCGGATTCGGATTGACTCAACCAAGAACACTCAGCAAATCACGAAAGCGATGAAGCTGGTGTCTGCAGCGAAGCTCAGAAGAGCTCAGCATCAGATCGTGAACATGCGACCTTATGCGAGCACTTTGTTGAAGCTGATCGCCGACATCGCCGTGACGAACCGAGTGACCCATCCTTTGATGGAAGCTCCAGTGGAAACGAAAAAAGTTCTGCTGGTTGTGCTGACATCAGATCGTGGTCTTTGTGGTGCGTTCAACTCGAACATCAATAAATTTGCTGAAAATTATTATCGTGACCACAAAGGGAAGCTCGAGAAATTGGATTTCCTTTTTGTCGGACGTCGCGGAAACGATTACTTCGCTCGTCGCGGGATTAAATCTGTCGAGACGATTTTGAAGCTGGATAAAGACGTTTCTTATGCTTTGGCTTCGAAAGTGGCCGAGCGTTTGATGCGCGATTATCTGGACGGCCAATATGATGAAATTCGTCTGATCTACAATGAATTCAAATCAGCAATTTCTCAGAAGGTTGTTTCGGAAACTCTTCTTCCAATCGATGTGTCTCAGAATACGTTCGATGTGAAGAACGCGTTGCCAAGTTTTTCAATGGACATGATCTATGAACCGAATCCTGAAAAGATCATCGACCAATTGTTGGTGAAAGCGTTCAGCATTCAGGTTTATCGTTGCATGTGCGAATCGGTCGCGGCCGAGCACGGTGCTCGCATGTCGGCGATGGAAAACGCGACAAACAACGCAAGAGAGATGATTTCAAAACTGACTCTCACGTACAACAAGCTTCGTCAGGAGAAAATCACGACGGAACTGACGGAAATCGTGAGCGGTGCGGAGTCTTTGAAGTAATTTTTAATTTAATTAAGTTTCGGTGGGCCGCGGAAGCGGGCACCTGCCTCAGGGTGAAGGAGCATTAAATGCAACTCGGTAAAGTAAAACAGGTTTTGGGTCCCGTTGTGGACGTAGAGTTCGAAGGTTCAGAGCTTCCTGCGATCAACGCGGCTTTGAAAGTTTCAAACAAATTCTTGTCTGACAAAGAATACAATCTGACTTTGGAAGTCGCTCAGCACTTGGGTGACTCTGTTGTTCGCACGATCTCTATGGATTCGACCGAAGGTCTGACTCGTGGTGAAAAAGTGATGAGCACTGGAAACATGATCACAGCCCCCGTTGGTGAAGAAGTCCTTGGACGCATCATCAACGTTATCGGCGAGCCAATCGATGAAATGGGCCCAGTAACAGCGAAAGAACGCTGGCCAATTCACCGTGCAGCTCCAAAATTCGAAGACCAAGCGATCTCTGCTGAGATGTTGATGACTGGTATTAAGGTCGTCGATCTTTTGGCTCCTTACGCAAAGGGTGGAAAGATCGGTCTGTTCGGTGGTGCCGGTGTTGGTAAGACCGTCTTGATCCAAGAATTGATCCGCAATATCGCGACTGAGCATGGTGGTTACTCGGTATTTGCCGGCGTCGGTGAGCGAACTCGTGAGGGTAACGATCTTTGGCACGAGATGAAAGATTCAGGCGTTATCGCGAAGACCGCTCTGGTGTTCGGTCAGATGAATGAGCCGCCAGGAGCACGTGCGCGTGTTGCTTTGACCGGTCTGACAGTTGCGGAATACTTCCGTGACGTTAAAAACCAAGACGTTCTTTTCTTCGTCGACAACATCTTCCGATTTACTCAGGCGGGTTCTGAGGTCTCTGCGTTGTTGGGTCGTATCCCTTCTGCCGTTGGTTACCAGCCGAACTTGGCGTCTGAAATGGGCGCGATGCAAGAGCGAATTACTTCGACTAAAAAAGGTTCAATCACTTCCGTTCAGGCCGTTTACGTTCCTGCGGATGACTATACGGATCCAGCTCCTGCAACAACATTTACTCACTTGGATGCAACGACGAACTTGGATCGTGATATCGCTGCTATGGCGATCTTCCCGGCGGTTCACCCGTTGACTTCAACGTCTCGTTTGCTTGATCCAAACATCGTTGGCGAAGAACATTATAACGTCGCTCGTGGCGTTCAGTCGACACTGCAACGTTATCGTGAGCTTCAAGATATCATCGCGATCTTGGGTATGGACGAATTGTCTGAAGAAGATAAATTGGTGGTTGGACGTGCACGTCGTATGCAACGTTTCTTGTCTCAGCCATTCTTCGTTGCGGAGCAGTTCACAAACTTGCCAGGCCGCTATGTTGACATCAAAGATACCGTCAAAGGTTTCAAGGAAATCTTGGAAGGTAAACACGATGCTTTGCCTGAACAAGCTTTCTACATGGTTGGAACAATCGAAGAAGTGATCGAAAAAGCGAAGAAACTTCAGTAATTTTTTCGAAGGTCAGCGGTCCGCCTGAGCGGGTGGGCTGCGGGACTGGAGTGAATGATGTTTAAATTAAATTTTGCGACTCCGGATAAGAAAATCGTAGCGGATCAAGAGCTGGATGAGATCACTCTACCGGCGTTCCGTGGCGAGCTGAACATTTTGCCAGGACACTCTCCGTTGGTGACGTCACTGGAAGCGGGAATTTTGAAATACCGTTTGAAAAACGGCGAATCTCAAAAAATCGCGATCGGTTGGGGTTACTGCCAAGTATCTCCGGAAGGCGTGAATGTATTGGCTGAGACTGCTGTTGAAGCAGACGAAATCGATACAAAGGTTGTCTCGGATCGTTTGAAAGCTCTGGAATTCAGACTGGCAAATGAATCTTTAGATGATGTGAACTGGGAACATGTTCAGCAAGACATCGCTCGACTGAAGGCCGAATTGAATCTTGTTGGTGGCGATAAGAACACGCACTAAGCTTCGGAACTAACGAAAGAGACTTATATTTAGCAAAAGCCCACTCTCAAACAGTGGGCTTTTTTTTTGGCAGGCTGATTCGAATCACTCACATCTGCGAAATCAACAAAAAGGCGTCTCTCCGGATTCCGCCAAAGTGCTAGGAAATATTTGCCGGGCGGTTTCTTTTTAGACTCGACAAGGGTCTAAAATCTGGGTCGGGGCGCAGGACAAAAAAAATTCGCAATGAAATAATTGAGACTGATGAAACGTCCACCAGATTCGGCCTCAAGCCACATAGGTTCATTGGTTCTCTCGATCTTGTTGGCGTTTTGCATTTTTTTGCTCGCGGTTCAAAGTTTCGCCGCCGTCCCAGATATAGAAGACCTTCCAAAAGACGGAAAAATTGAAGTCGTCTATCCTGCAGATCGCCTGATTCCTTATCGTGAACGAAGATCAACTTGGGGTCTGACATTTGCGGTTCAAAATGAACAAATGTATCCGGGAAGTTTTCACTCTCAATTTGATGGATTTGGTTACGATAAAATGTTTGGCAGCTCGCCAATTAATATCACCCAAGGAGAGCTCGGAGCGAAATACAATTTCAGTGCGGGCTCGCTGAGCGCTGGGGTTGTCGCGGGCGAAGGAAGCGTTTACGACACGATCATCAGATATCAATATGACGTAGCGACCACCGGGCCCGAAGTGCGACCCGATATTGATTCAGAACTGAAATTGACGAAGAAGGGTCTTTTCTTCTCTTACATGATGGATGCGCTTTTTCCAGAACCATATGTTGTTCCGTATATCGAAGGACAAATCATTCAGTTTGATTGGAAAGAAAATACGGTAGGGTCCGAAGGAAAATCCGGATCGACCGAGTTTTCGACGGCTTTTACTTTGGGCGCGTTGATTCAGCTCAACGCTTTGGACCCAATGTCCGCGTTTGAGGCGCAAAAGAGTTCGGGCTTTGAAAATCTTTACTTTGATATTTTTGTTTCTCAGTACCAGGGATCTTCATCGGGAGACGATCCTGATTTTTCGACCGAGTTCAATTTTGGCGCAGGTTTGCGCTTCGAATTTTAACGTCAGATCAGTTTGATCAAATATTGCAGCTCTTCATACACCGCAGGCCAGCTGAGGTTGTTCATCCGAATGTTCAAACGATTGTCCGGAGTGATCGAGTATTTCTTATTTTCCCGCATCGCCAAGGAAATTGCCGTTTCGGGCTTCAGCTTTGTTTTCTCGGAAAATTTCAGCGAAATATTTTTCAAGCCCGAGCTGATGTCTTTGACACCCAGGTTTCGACACTGGCTTCGAATCAACATCAAGCCCATCAGGTTCAGCGTCGGCTCAGGAATTTCGCCGAATTGATCCTTCAACTCCTCTTCGATTTTTTCTAAATCTTCGTGAGATTGAATGTCCGCCAAGGCCTTGTAATAAGAAAGGCGGATGCGGATGTCGCCAATGTACTGCTCTGGAATCATCGCCGGAATTCGCAAGTTGATTTCCGGATCCAGCTCGACATCTTCGGCCGGATCGCCTTTCAACTGATGGACGGCTTCATTCAAAAGATCCATGTAAAGCTCGTAGCCGACCGAATTGATGTGGCCTGATTGATCTTCTCCCAAAATATTTCCCGCGCCCCGAAGCTCGAGATCGTACTGCGCAATTCGGATGCCGCTACCGAGAGCGGTGTTTTCCTGAATGACCTTGAGACGTTCTTGCGCGTCCTTATCCAACTTTTTGTCGCGTGGTAAGATCAAGTAGCAATAGGCGCGCTGCTTGCTGCGACCCACGCGCCCGCGCAATTGATAAAGCTGCGAAAGGCCCAACATGTGGGCTTGATCGATAAACATCGTGTTGGCACGGGGAATGTCCATTCCAGATTCGACGATTGTTGTGCAGACAAGCACGTCGATCTCGTGGTTGAAGAAAGCCACCATGGTTTTTTCAAGCTCTTCTTCATCCATTTGGCCGTGTCCGACCCGGATGCGGGCATGCGGAACAATCTGGCGAATTTCATCGGCGATTCCGTAAATACTTTGCACGCGATTGTGAATAAAATAAACCTGACCGCCACGGCTGATTTCGGATTCGATCGCCTTGCGAAGGTTTTCAGCGTCGAATTTAGAGATAAATGTCCGTGTGGGTAAGCGATCCACCGGTGCCGAGTTGATGATGCTGAGGTCGCGGACTCCCATCAAACTCATGTTCAAGGTTCTGGGAATCGGTGTCGCGGACAAGGTCAGCGTGTCGACACTGGTTTTGAGTTTTTTGATCTTTTCTTTGTGGGCCACGCCGAATTTCTGCTCTTCATCGACGATCATCAGGCCGAGATTGTTGAACTCGATATCTTTGCTGAGCAAGCGGTGGGTGCCGATAATGATGTCGACCTTTCCCGCTTTTAGCTCGTTCAAAGTTTTCTTGATGTCGGCATTGGAAACAAAGCGGTTGAGCTCGCGAATTTCTAAGGGCCATCCGTGAAACCGCTTCTTGAATGTTTCAAAATGTTGGAAAGAAAGAACCGTCGTGGGTGCCAGCACCGCGACCTGTTTCCGATTGTGGGCCGCCAAGAACGCGGCTCGCATGGCGACTTCGGTTTTTCCGAAACCGACATCGCCGCAGATCAGGCGATCCATCGGTTTCGTCGAAGTCATGTCCTTAACAAAATCGCGGATGGCACGCAGCTGATCCTCGGTCTCGTCAAATGGAAATGCCGTTTCAAAAGCGGCAAAGTCATCCTCGTGAATTTCAAACGCCGGCCGGTGCATCTCTGCGCGCTTGGCGTAAAGTTGCAAAAGATCTGCGGCCAGGTCGCGAAGATGACCTTTGACCTTTGACTTTGTTTTTTCCCACCCGGGTCCGCCCAGCTTATCCAAAACAGTCGTGGCGGCTGCGCCTGAATAACGTTGCAGCTGGCCCACGCGGTAGACGGGAAGATACAATTTATCTTTATCTTTGTAGCCGACCTGGATGAATTCGGATTCAACGCCGCCGATATTCATCACGCGAAGACCTTCGTAAACGCCCACACCGTGGCGAACGTGCACGACGCAATCGCCGGGTTTTAAATCTCCGAACGATAAACGTTTGGCCTGTTTTTGAAAATCTTCAGATGCCGAGTAATCACGAACGCGTTGTTTTTTTCCAAGCAGATCTTCGTCTCGCAAAAAGACGATGCGATCTTCGGCGATGCGAACGCTTTCGGGCAGGACGCGCAGAATGACTTGTAAGGTGCGGCTTTGGCTATCCTGCTGCTCGTACCAAGTTTGCCATCTTTCATCACCGGGCTCGGCAATCTGCACCGACCAGTCGATCTTTTCTAACAACAACTTCAGACGCTCGGCCTGACTTTTGTTTTTCACCGCCACAAAAATGCGATAATGGTCATCTTTCCAGGCAGTCAGCTTGTTGCGTAAGGACCCCAGCCAAATGTCGCTTCCTGGGGTTTGTGATTGCAAAGGATTCGAAAGATCTAAGACGTTTTGCGTGAGGTAAGAAATCCGTTGCACCTCTCGGGACGAATTTTCATCAACTGCCTCGGTTTCGATATTCGAAAATTCAAAGAAGCGACTGTCGTCTGGCCACTGAAGGCTGTCCAGGCTTTGGAAAAATGCTTCGAGCGGTGGACGAACAACGTGTCGGGTGGACGCATTAAAATCGGATTTCATCTCGCTGAGCAGTTGATCGGATTCACGCGCGATGCTGATCGGATCCAAAAGCCAGATATTCAGCGATGAAGAGAAATGATCGAGAGGCGAATCAAGCTGCGGGTAGAAAAAAGGTAACAGAAAATCAAAACCGGTTGTCAGCTGTTTGCGGGAAAGGGCGCGAAGCATTTCCTCGGCCTCTGACTTTTCGACATCGCGATCGATCCACGAGGCACGAAAACGGTCTAGCATGGGCTCTAAAACCTCATCTTCGAAAAGTGCTTCGCGACACGGGATCAAATGAAAGGACTGAATTTCATTTTGGGACCTTTGGTCCGCCGTCGAGAAAAAACGCAGGGTTTCAATCGTTTCCCCAAAAAGTTCAATTCGGACGGGCTGATCGTGAGCCGGTGAGAAAATATCGACGATTCCGCCACGCATAGAATATTGGCCGACATCTTCAACCAGCGGGGATGATTGGTATCCTATTTTTGCCAAAAAACCGTGCAGGTCCTCTGGTAGGTCAGATCCTTTTTTGAAGTGGAACGAGTTTTTCTTCAAAACCGAAAAGGGAATTGTCTTTTGCAGTAGCGAAGCGATCGGCGCGATCAAGATGTCGCCGGGTCGCGAATCTTGAGCGCGTGCTAAAAAGCGCAGCCGGTTTGAAGTGTTCTGCATTCGTGGATCGAGAGTCGAATAAGGAGAGACATCAAAATTGCTTAGAATCAGAGCATCTCGCGAAGAGTCGAAGAACTGCAGTGCTTGTTGAAAACGATTGGCGTCAGCCAAACCAGAAGTTACAACCAAGTGCGGCAACTTATTTATTTTACTGTGATTTGAGCTAGACAGAAAAAGGGCTAAAAAGCTTGGCGATGAAGTTCCCGTCACCAACAAACGCTTGCGTCCCAGATCCAACTCGCGCTCGAAAATGGTTTCAAGGTGAAGGTTCAAATTTTCAGCAGAATGCGAAGTCTTCATCGGTGAATGATCATGCCAGAAATGAAAGGCCCAAGCCATTCATAATTCTTGGAAAACACTGGGGTAAATAGTACAGTCGAAAACGCGATTGCAACCTTAGATCTCGCAGCAGGAGGGTCCTACCGTATGCCTTTGGGTGGAATTCTATTTATCGCCATATTTGTTACGCTATTCGGCTGTCTTCTTTTATTCTTAGCTTCGAAGCTGGGACGTCGCAGTTACGACCCCGTTAAATTCGAAACTTACGAATGCGGAATTCCAGTTCAAGAAAAGAAGGATACTAAAATTTCGGTCAAATTTTATCTGACCGCGATCTTGTTTATCATCTTCGATATCGAAATCATTTTCATGTATCCATGGGCGACTACCTTCCGAGATTTTATTTCTTCGGGTCAGGGTTTGTTCGTTTTGATTTCAATGATGGTCTTTCTGGCCGTCTTCATTTTCGGATTGTTTTGGGAAGTAAAATCCAAAGCTTTGGAGTGGGATTAATCCATGGGTCACGATTCATTTCAAATTGCAGTCAATTGCATCAAGCTTGTCGTCGTTTTCTTGATGATGGTGCAAGCAGTACCGATCTTGGTGTGGCTTGAGCGCCGTGGTTCGGCTTTTATCCAGAACCGCTTTGGTCCAAACCGCGTCGGCCCCTTGGGACTGATGCAGCTTTTGGCGGATGCCGTAAAGTTTCTTTTCAAAGAAGAATTCTTTCCGGCAAATGGTGTGAAGCTTTTGTACTATGCGGCTCCCGTAGCGGCGTTGGTTCCGGCAACTTTGGCGTTTGCGGCGATTCCGCTTTCGGCTCCGGTTCATGTCGATGCATTTGAAATGTTTGGTCAGAGCTGGGGTCCTTACACATTTCTTTGGCAGGGTTTCGAAATCAATGTCGGAATCGTGTACATCCTGGGTGTTTCGTCTTTGGCGGCTTATTCAATTTTGATGGCGGGCTGGGGATCGGGAAATAAATATTCTTTGCTCGGTGCTTTGCGGGCCAGCGCCCAAATCATCAGTTACGAATTGGCATTGGGCCTTTCCATTGTCGGCGTCATCTTGATGTATGGAACTTTCAATCTGACGGACATGATTGCGGCACAAGAAGGCCTGATGAATTTTAAATTCATGGGTCACGAAATCGGAATCGGTCTGCCAAATTGGGGAATTTTCTATCAGCCCTTAGCGGCGATCATTTTCTTCGCGGCGACTTTCGCCGAATCAAATCGTCTGCCGTTTGACTTGGCCGAAGGTGAAGCCGAACTGGTTGCGGGTTTCCACGTTGAGTACGGCGGATTCAAAATGCTTCTGTTTTTCATCGGCGAGTATGGTCACATGATGGTGGCGTCGGGCCTGATGATCACTTTCTTCTTCGGTGGCTGGCACATTCCTTACTGGCCTTACGAAAGCGTTCTGGCTTGGGCGCAGGGTGTGGCCTCGACGGCAACCGGTGCGAATCTGTTAACCGGCCTGATTCACTTTGTCGTTTGGATGCTCAAGTTCGCTATCTTTTTGTGGATTTTCATCCAGGTTCGATGGACATTGCCACGCTTTCGTTACGATCAGCTGATGGATTTGGGTTGGAAAACAATGCTGCCATGGGCGCTTTTCAATACGATTTTAACCGCGATTGTGATTTTCGTCGCTCACAGCTAGGAGAACAAAGTGTCACCCGAAGCAATTCTCTTTTGGATATTGGCAATCATGACTGGAGCCAGCGCGCTCACGGTCGTGCTGATCACGAATCCGATCTACAGCGCCCTCAGTCTCGCGATGACCATGGTTGGCGTGTCGGCTCTGTTCGTGACATTGAATGCCTACTTTCTGGCCGGTGTTCAGCTGATCGTTTACGCCGGAGCCGTCATGGTTCTGTTCGTGATGGTCTTGATGTTGTTTGACTTGAAACACGAGCTGCATTCGTTCACGCACGGAAAATTTTCTGGTGCCGTGAAGCTGGCGTGCGTGGGTCTGTTGGGCGGATTGATTGTGGGCTCGGTTTTGATGAGCTCTTACAATTTAATCTCTCTTCCGGTGCAAGAGACCGCATCTGGCATGAGTGGAGATAACACGAAAGAGTTGGGACGCTTGTTGTTCTCACAATATCTTTTCGGATTTGAAGCCCTTGGGGTTTTGCTTTTAATCGTTGCCGTTGGCGCGGTTGCACTGTCTCGCAGTAAAGGAGGAACTCATGCCAAGCACTGAGTTTCTGGAAGTCATCACCATCAATCATTATCTCATTCTTTCGGCGTTCTTGTTTGCGACCGGAATGGCGGGGGTCTTGCTTCGTCGAAACGCCATCGTCTTGTTGATGTCGATCGAACTGATGCTGAACGCAGTGAACATCAGCTTTGTGGCCTTCAGTCGTTATTCGGGAAAACTGGAAGGCCAAATCATGGTGTTTTTCGTTTTGACGATTGCGGCGGCGGAAGCGGCGGTTGGATTGGCCCTGGTTGTTTCGATTTTCAAACGATTCAAAGAAGTGAACATCCGCTTTTTCGAGCATCTGAAAGGATAAGTCCGACATGTCTCATACAGCTTTGATGGCCACCTTGATTCTAGCGCCTTTGATCGGATTTCTGATTAACGGTCTTCGATATAAAAAACACTCGGCAAATGTGGCCGGCACCATCGCTACGGCCATGGCTGCGATTTCTTTCATCAGCGCCATTTTGTTGGTGGTTGATCTGGTCGGAATGCCGGAAGAAAGTCGCCACATCAATGTTCAGTTCTTTCAGTGGATGGCACTCGGCAAATTGAACGTGAACATGAGCTTCGTGGTGGATGCGATCAGTGCCATCATGATCTTGATCATCACGGGCGTCGGATCCCTCATCCACCTCTTCAGCGTTGGATACATGCACCATGATAAGGGTGTGGCGAAATACTTCGCATACCTGAATCTGTTCTTGTTCAACATGTTATTGCTGGTTTTAGGCGATAACTTGTTGGTGATGTTTGTTGGTTGGGAAGGTGTTGGTCTTTGCTCGTACCTGCTGATCGGCTTCTGGTTCACAGACAAAGAAAAAGCGGCGGCCGGAATGAAGGCCTTCGTTACAAATCGTATCGGGGATGCGGCCTTCTTGCTGGGCATGTTCACGTTATTTCTGACGTTTGGAACTTTGAATTTTCAAGAGATCAACGCCTTGGTTCCGGCCACACCTGAGCTGGCTTGGATGGGCGCGATCACTTTGGGAACCTTGTTTCTCTTTATCGGCGCAACCGGAAAATCGGCGCAGATTCCTCTCTATGTCTGGCTGCCAGATGCGATGGCGGGTCCGACACCGGTTTCCGCATTGATCCACGCGGCGACCATGGTCACCGCCGGCGTCTATATGATCATCCGTTTGAATCCTTTGTTCTTGATGGCGCCAAACACGATGATGATCATCGCGATCATCGGTGCCGCAACCGCAGTGTTGGCGGCAACAATTGGTATGACCCAATGGGATATCAAGAAGGTCTTGGCCTATTCGACCGTTTCGCAGCTGGGATACATGTTCTTGGCCTGCGGCGTGGGCGCTTTTGGCGCGGCCATGTTTCACTTGATGACTCACGCATTTTTCAAAGCCCTGATGTTCTTAGGATCGGGAAGCGTGATCCATGCGATGCATGAAGAGCAAGACATCCGAAAGATGGGCGGCCTGAAAAAGTACATGCCCATCACGCATTGGACCTTTTTCTTTGGTTGGCTCGCGATCATCGGAATTCCTCCGTTTGCGGGATTCTTTTCGAAAGATGAGATTTTGTGGATGTCCTTCCATTCGCCAATGGGCCACGTCGGCTTGTGGGCGATGGGTGCCATCGGTGCGGCATTGACCGCATTTTACATGACTCGATTGATGGCTTTGACCTTCTGGGGAAAGAGCCGCGTTCCAAAAGACATTCATCCGCACGAATCGCCTCCAACGATGGCAATCCCGTTGGTGGTGCTTGGCATCCTTTCGATCATTGGCGGCTGGATCGGCATTCCGCACGTGATTGGCGAGGCTCTTGGAAACATTCCAAACTTCTGGGAACACTGGCTTGAGCATTCGATCAGGGTTCCAGCCATGGAGCATGCTGACGCTTCTGTCGAGTGGGGATTGATGGGTGTGTCGGTTGGATTGGCCACGATCTCGGCCTTCGTTGCGTACCATTTTTACGTGCAGGCTCCAGAGAAACCAAAGCGAATCGCCGAAAGCATCAAAGGGGTCTACAACTTGGTCTACAATAAATATTTTGTCGACGAGCTGTACTTTGGCGCGATCATCAATCCGTTGATTCGATTCAGCAAGGACCTTTGGTACTACATTGATGTCAACGTGATCGATAAAGCGACCTACGTCGTCGCCGACATCGTCCGCGGTGGCGGTACGTTGGTGCGCGGATTTCAGAATGGAAATATTCAACAATATGCCATGTACATCGCAATCGGCGTGGTTTTGACATTGTCCTTTATTTTGGTGAGGTAGTTCATGCTTTTATCGGCAGTCGTTTTTTTACCGCTTTTATTCGCCTTGATCCTCACTTTGTGGCCCAAAGAATCCACGCTGCGACCTTTGGCGCTTGGAATGTCGCTGATCGAATTCGCCGTCAGCTTGGCGATCCTGCAAAGATTTGTACCGGGTTCGGCACAGTTGCAAATGGTCGAGCAGTATCCCTGGATCGAACGCTTCGGCATCACGTATTTCTTTGGCGTTGATGGATTGTCGCTTTGGCTCGTGATCTTGACGACGTTCCTGACCCCGATCATCGTATTGGGTTCGTGGACCGCAATTGATAATCGCGTGAAGGGTTTCCACGTTTCGTTGTTTGTCCTTCAAACCGCCATGCTGGGAACGTTCTTGGCGATGGATGCGGTTTTCTTCTACCTGTTCTGGGAGCTTTCACTGGTCCCGATGTACTTTATGATCGGTATCTGGGGTGGAACACGTCGAATCTACGCGACGGTGAAGTTCTTTATTTACACCATGATCGGCTCTTTGCTGATGTTGGTGGCGATCATCTATATGATGTTTTTGACCCAAGAAGCATTCGGCCAAATGAGTGCGAGCATCCTGGATTTCTATAAATTGGACATTCCTTTCATCGGCAATCAGTTCTTCAGCATGCAAACTCTATTGTTTTTTGCATTTGCTTTGGCGTTTGCGATCAAAGTTCCCGTTTTTCCATTCCACACTTGGTTGCCAGACGCTCACGTCGAGGCGCCAACTCCAGGTTCCGTCATTCTGGCGGGCGTGATGTTGAAGATGGGTACTTATGGATTCCTGCGATGGACCATTCCTATGTTTCCTGAAGCGGCTCAGTACTGGTCATGGCTGTTTCTGTTGGTTGGGACGATTGGTATCGTGTACGGAGCGTTGGTGGCGATGGTTCAACCGGACATCAAAAAGCTTGTCGCTTATTCATCCGTATCCCATATGGGTTACGTTTTGATCGGACTTTTCGTGTTCAATGAATTTGGAATTGGTGGAAGCCTGTATCAAATGTTGAATCACGGTATTTCAACCGGCGCATTGTTCTTGTTGGTCGGAATGATTTACGAGCGCACGCATTCACGTGAAATTTCAAAGTACGGTGGCTTGGCCGCGGTTCTTCCGTTGTTCACGATTTGTTTCTTCATCATCACGCTGTCGTCGATCGCGGTGCCGATGACCAATGGTTTTGTCGGCGAGTTCTTCATTCTGCTTGGGACGTTCCAATCAAATCCAGCCTTCGCATATTTTGCGGTTTCGGGCGTGGTCTTGGGCGCGGTCTACATGCTGTGGATGTTCAAACGAGTGTTCTTTGGTGAAAAAGGGGAGCTTGTGAAAGACGAGCATCATCCGCTGCACGATCTCAACTGGCGGGAAATGATCGTCATGGCGCCTTTGATCTTGATGGTGTTCTGGATGGGATTGTTCCCGAATCACTTTTTGGATTATTCAAAAGCCAGCATCGATCAATTGGTGAAAAACAAGAACAACTACAAGCTCACTGTCATGACGGATTCAGAATCTGAAAAGCTGCAGGCCTCTCATAAAGGAGACCAGTAATGAACATTAATATTGGTATTGGTGATATTCTCCTGATTTCGCCGATGATCGCATTGTTTTTGGCGAGCATCATCCCGATCACGGTTAAGGTTTTAAAGGGTAACGTCGAGCAAAGCCCGACCGCAACTTTGATTCAAGGCTTAGGCGGAATTTTTGCTGCGGTGGTTTTATTGTTGATCGTTTCTGGTTCGGGCGCGACCGCGTTTGCGGATGCTTTGGTCTTGGACGGGATCACGCGATGGATGGGCCTGATCGCCTTGTTGTCTGCAGCGGGCGCTTTGCTTTTGATGTACGACAACGCCGCGACGACCGGAGAGCAGTTTTCAGAGCTGATGTTCTTGGCTTTGAGCTCGGCAATCGGAATGTTGATCTTGGTTTCGGCGCAGGATCTTTTAATGATCTTCATCGGTCTTGAAACAATGTCTTTAGCTCTTTACCTGATGATTGCGATGTCGCACGAGCAGAAGCTGTCAAAAGAAGCGGCGATCAAATATTTCATCTTGGGAAGCTTCGCTTCGGCGATCTTTTTATACGGAATCGCCTTCATTTTCGGAAGTGTCGGTAGCACGTACCTTCCTGTCGTGATTTCGAAAACGGCAGAGCTCATCACGTCTTCGCAAACCTTCGTGTTCGGAATGACCTTGATGGTGTTGGGATTTTGTTTCAAAGTTTCGATCGTTCCTTTTCATGCATGGACACCGGATGTTTATCAGGGCGCTCCGACCCCGCACACCAGCTACATGGCGACTGCGGTGAAAGCGGTCAGCTTTGCGGCCTTCTTGCGTTTGATCTTCACCAAAAGCTTGGTGGGATCTGAGAACCTGCTCGACATTTTGCAATGGCTTGCGGTCATTACGATGATCGTTGGTAACGTTGCGGCCATCATGCAAAACAATTTCAAACGCATGCTCGCTTATTCCAGCATCGCGCATTCGGGTTATTTGATGGTGGGATTGATCACGGCAGGTATCAGCGAAGACACTCCTTTTGGGGCTTCAGGCGTGATTTTCTATCTGGCCGCTTATTCATTGATGACTTTGGGTGCGTTCGCGATCGTGACGCTGATGGAAAAGAACGAAAACTCGATTGTACAGATCGATGATTTGGCCGGATATGCGCGAAAGCGACCGGGCATGGCTCTTTGCTTAACCGTTTTCTTGCTTTCGTTGGCGGGAATTCCACCAACGGTCGGATTTTTCGGTAAATTCTATGTCTTCACTGCGGCCATCGGCGAAGGTTTGATCTGGCTTGCTTTGTGGGGTGTGATCAATTCCGTGATCAGCGTTTATTATTACCTGCGACCGATCGTTGTCATGTACATGAAAGAGGGCGATGTTCAGGAAGCTCCGGTTTCGATGAACGCCACCCGCGCGGCCATCATCATTTCGGCCATTCTTGTGGTCGTCTTAGGTTTGGTTTCGGGACCGGTCTTTGATCTTTTTGAAAAGGCCCTGTCTTAATGGCGAAATCTCCCTTTGAAAGAGTCTTTTCGAAAGTTGATCGAAAAAGAATTCTTCAAAGGGCCATTAAAGAAAAGACAAAAATTTTCATCAAAAATTCGAAGAATGTCATGTACCCCTTTCACGCCCTGATGGTGGATGGGGATCTGAATGTTTACGGCACACTTGATGAGGCCACCCCGGAGCCGCGTGAATTCGAGAAGGTCACAGCACTTTTCTACCTGGACCGCGAGCGCTACTTTATCACCACTAGATTTAAGAAGCTGGAAGGTTACTGGACCTTGCTGAGCGATCAGGTGTTTTACCGTCTGAATCGACGAATCGCTTTTCGCATTCAAATTCCGGAAAGCTATGATCTCAGTTTTCACGTCAGTGCCATTCGCAATATCGAAATCAATCGCAAGTTTCGAATTCTGGAAATCAGTTCGGGGGGAGCCCGAATCAACTGGGACAGCAATAAACGCCTGACCCCGGGCTCGGTGCTGAAGGGTTCCCTGCAGTGGGGAAAAGGAAAGATTCTGCCAATCGACGCATCCGTCGTTCATCAATTGGATGACGGAGTTTTTGGTGTTCGTTTTGTTCACATGAGTCCAAACACCGCCAATCGGTTGAAGATTTTATGTCTTGAGACGCAGCTGGATCTGAACTCGCCGAAAAAAAAAGCTCCTTAAAGGTCGTAGTTTCGCAGTTGTCCGATGGCTGATTTGAATCCAGCGCGTACGATCTTTTCCAAGACCTTGGTATTGAGCGAGAAATGGTCCGCGAAAAACATCTCGTGATTTTGCGAGCGGGGATGAATGTAAATGTAATCCACCTCGGGTTTGTAATTCACGCGGTCCCGAATGATTTTTAAAATCCGTTCGCTGTGCTCTTCGGGAATTTTGTGTTGGCGGCAGTAGCCTTCGATGGAATCGTAAATCGCACCGATGTCATTTTTGTAATTGATGTGCCGATCGATCTTTTGTTGGATCACCTGGTACAAAGCCTGGTTCAAAATCACCGGAATTCCATAGTTGTGCAAGCTGCCGATTTCCGGTGTGAAGTGGTAAGGCTGGTAAGAATAACTGCCAATGATGAGATCAGCCCCATTGTCTGAAGCCACATGGGTTGAAAGACTGTCCCTGATTTCGCCATCGAAAAAGTACATGTCCTTTCCATCCGGCCGAGTGATTTTAAATGGGGCAAAAACCGGTGGCAAACTGACGGAAGCCGCGACGGCTTCGGAAATTTTCGCATAATTCACGTACATCAAGGTTCGAGTTTTAACATTATCTGGGAAATTCCCGAAGATAGCCTTCCTCGAGTGATTGAGCTGTGTACCTATAATATAGAGTTCGACCCCCAGTTGGCGAAACTCGTTATGGGAAAGGGCGTATTCGCGAAGGTACTTTTCCATGCCGTTGGCGTTGAAAAATCCGTTCACTTTGAATCGATCTTTGATCAGGGCTTCAAGGCCACCTGTTAAAACGGATCGACGCAAAACACTTAACGGCAGGGAACGTAAAATATTGCTGCTATTAATGGTGAAGAACTCTTTGTAGCTAAAAGGCCTCAGGTGTCCAAAGGAATGATCCGTTTTGCTATTGGTTCCAGCCGCACTCATTTCGAAGGCCTTCACCAGGGCTTCCAGCGAATAGCCTGCCGCCAAAGCCGTCGCGACAAAAGATCCGGCGCTGGAACCGACATAAAGTCTGACGGTCATCGGATCGTCTTCGGGAAAGTTTCGCTTCACTTGTTCCCGGGTTCCCCCGGCAAACCGAAAGCCTTTTTCCCGAAGAGCCAAGCAAACCCCAATATGGAATGCGGCTGCTTTGATGCCTCCACCACTTAAGACCAGTCCGATTTTTTTCTTTCCCCGCAAATTCAACCGCATGACCTGAGTATCCAAGAGGAACTTCGAAAGAGAAAGCCCGAAATTTGCGCGTCTAGGCCCGCTTAAAATTGAATCTGTCACCAGACAAGGCTTTTTCACGACCAAGGTCCTGAGTATTCACCTGACCAAGGCCCGGAGAACCAGACCTTCAGCGGGTTTTGAAGATATTTGACTATTTTTGAGTAACCTCGGTTTGACACGAAGACCTCAGCTGCTACAGTGGATAAGCAAGAGAGGTTGATAAAAATGGTTTCGAACTGGCTTCCATTGACTGAGTACTCATCCAAATACCAGGTGAGTATTAGTACTTTGAGAAGACGGATCAAAGCCGAAGACATCAAGTATCAGTTCGCCGATGGACGATATCTGATTTTGGACCAACCTCAAGAACATCGCCCCTCCCCCGCGATGAGCCCCTCCCTTAAAAAACCACCGGTCGAGCAATCGCCGGTGGGGGCTTCGACTTCGACTCAGTTGGATCATGTACCGATCCAACCCGTACAAACCACTCAAGATGAACCGATCTTGGCGGCTGCGAATCGCCTTCTGACCGAATTAAAGAAGGCGTATACGCAGATTCTTCAAGAAAAAGAAGAGCAGATCATGCATCTCAAAGAAGAGCAGGCTGATCTCAAAACTTTGATCCGCGTTCTCGAAGCCGAAAACGATCGTCTTTCCGGCCGTAGCTAACTTCTCCACTCACGCTCTATATAAGAGAAAATTCTGGCTCAGGCTTGGGATATCTCAGCAACGCAAGCGACTTTCGCTATTTAAAAGAAACAGTAGAGAGAGTTGTTCTGAGAAATGGTTTTTCAGGTAGAAGTCATTTTTATGGCGCGCTTCGAAAAAAACTGCGTGATTTTTCCTCAAAAAATGCAACGATTTGCATCGGAGGGGAACCAATGAAAAGAATCTTAACACTTATACTTGTCACTTTGACTACAAATGCCTGGGCTTTGAGCTTTGACTCGGATGTACCAGCTGATATCGCGACGCAGATGAAAGCAGATCTTCAGTTCATCAACCAACTGCAAGGATCGGGACAGACTCCGTTTCACGCAAAAATTTTTGGTGCGGTGGATGGAGCGAAATACCAAACATTTTTTGAAAGCCGTGTTCAAGGCGTCGGTCTCGATGCTTGTGGCGGTGGCGCGGCGGTAGCCTGCGTTCAACCAATGTTTGCGCCGAATAAAATGTGGCTGACCGAAAACTTCATCAAGTTTTCTCACCCGCAAATTGCGCGCATGATGGTTGTTTATCACGAAGCTCGTCACACCGAGCGTGCCAATGGTTGGTGGAGTCACGCGACTTGCCCGACTCCATTCTTGGATGAGCAAGGCCACGACAAGGTCAGCATCTGGACAGGTGCACCTTTGGCCGGAGAGCCTGCTTGTGACAAGACGGCGATGGGATCTTACGGTTCTTCGACGATCATGTTGAAAAACGTCGCCAAGTTCTGCTCGAACTGCAACGACAAGGTGAAAATGGATGCGGATCTGTACGCAACCGACCAATTGGGTCGTATCTCTGATGCCAAAGTGAAGCAGTCGATGATTGCTGACTTCAATTCCAATGCAAAAAAGTAAAACGTCTCTTTATTTTGGAATTATCGGAGCCTTGCTGATTGCAGCAGGGCTCTTTTTCTATCGGGGTTCAAAAAGTCCGGAAGCGTCTTCGGATCCGGTTCCGTTGAAGCCAAGCCAGGTGGACTTTTCGAAAGGGAATCATCTGCCAGGGCCGACCTCGGCCGAAACACCAGTCGTGGCCGAAAGACCGAAGCTGAATCTAGCCACCCCCCAAGGGTTTTCGGAAGTGGAAACCAAGCAGTGGACCGTGTTTCAAGAAATCGTGAACAGCCGAAACGACAATGATCCACGGATTGACCAAGACCTCAAAACGCTCTCGCCAAAAATGCATGAAAACCTGATGAAGGCCTATCAAAACCTACCCATGGAAAACCGCAACAGCCGGGGATTGATCGCCTTCTTGGTGGCCCGTGACCTGCAGTCAGCCAAAGATGTGCAATTTTTGAAATCAATCTATCAAGAGCAGCCATGCATGAGCATGGGTGACTGTTCGAAGACCGAAGCCAACCCAGACCCACATGCCGAGGCCACCAATCAGACCTCGTTGAACTATCCTCAGTTGGCTGGTTTGTATCAGCTGGAGCAAAAGTTGGAGAGATCCCCAGAACTTCTGAATAACCCCGAAATGCGTCAGGAAATTGCGGATCTGCTTCGAGAGGCGCGTCAGTTCCCGGGCTCTTCATTGCAAGCTAGAGCCGAAGGCATTCAAAAAAAATACGGACTGTAAAAAATTGAATTGATGGCCCCTCTGAATGTGCTAGAAGAATCGCAATTCCGGGGGGGATTATGACAAAAATTTTAGCGGCCGCGGCAATTCTGTTATCTGGCATTTCAGTTCTAGCTCTCAGCTACGACTCGGATGTTCCAAAAACAATTCAATCTCAAATGGCCAGTGATCTGAAATTCATCAGCACGGTTGTTGGAAACGGGCAGACTCCACTGCACGCAGAAATTTACACAGCCGTCTCTGGTAAAGCTTACCAAAATTTTTTCGAAACGCGGATTTCTTCTGTCGGTCTTGATGATTGTGGCGGCGGCGGAGCGGTAGCGTGTGTGCAGCCGAGCTTTGATCCACACAAAATGTGGCTTTCACCGAATTTCACCAACCACGACACGCCCCAAATGGATCGCATCGATATCATTTTCCACGAAGCTCGCCACAGCGAAAGCGAGCACGGTTTTTGGAATCACGATGACTGCCCAGTTCCGTTCTTGGATGATAAAGGTCAAGACATCCGCGGCAGCCAAAGCGGCATCAAGCTTGAGGGCCTGCCGGCTTGCGATTCAACGCCATACGGTTCATACGGCTCTTCAACCATCATGATGAAGAACATCGTCAAGTACTGCGCAAACTGCTCTGAGAAGGTCAAAATGGACGCCCAGATGCTGGTCGACGAGATGATGCTTCGAATGTACGTTCCCGCCGTGAAAAAGCAGATGAACGACGATTTCGCCAAGTAAGACGCGAATTCGGTTCGTTCCTAAATTCAGGACAATATAAAAAAAGACCCGGGAAATCCCAGGTCTTTTTTTATCTTAAAATTCAGTTTTCAGATTAAGCTGCAGATGCTGCGGCTGAGCCCTTGCCTTTTTTGCCGGCCTTTGGGGCGCCAGTCTTTTTGTTGTTCTTGCCTTCTTTATCGAAAGCAACCGCGAACACTTCGTCCAAGTTCTCAACACAGATGAAGTTCATCTTGTTTTTGAACTCTGGTGGGATGTCAGACAGATCTTTCTGGTTGGCCAGAGGGATGATCACGTCTTTGATTCCCTGAGACAAAGCTGCCAAGCACTTCTCGCGGATTCCGCCGACAGGAAGGACTCGACCTTGCAGTGTCACCTCGCCGGTCATGGCGATGTCATGGCGAACGGGCGTGTCTGTCATAAGGGAGAGCAGCGCCGTCGACATGGTGACACCAGCAGAAGGACCGTCTTTCGGAATCGCCCCAGCAGGCAAGTGAATATGAGTGTCCCACTTTTCGAAATAGTCCTCGGGGATTCCGAGTTCATCCGTGTGAGCGCGCGCATAAGCCATCGCTGCGTGAGCAGATTCTTTCATGACGTCGCCCAATTGGCCCGTCAATACAAGACCGCCTTTTCCTTTGTACTTTAAAGCTTCAACATACAGAACTTCGCCACCAGCTTGTGTCCAGGCAAGACCTGTCACAACACCGACTTGCGAGTCAGCCAATTTCTCGTCACGCAAGAAACGGGGAGGACCCATCAATTCAGGAACCAAAGTCGAAGTGACTTCGACGAATTTTGTTTCGCCCAACACCACTTGCTTTGCCACCTTACGGCAGATCGAACCAACTTCACGCTCAAGGTTACGCAGACCGGCTTCACGAGTGTAGTGTGAAATCAGATATTGGATACCTTCGTCTGTGAACTTGATGTTCTCTTTTTGCAGACCATTCGCTTCGATCTGACGATCGATCAAATGTTTCTTGGTGATCAGTAATTTGTCATTTTCTGTGTAGCCAGAAATCTGCAACAATTCCATACGATCGCGCAGTGCTGGCGGAATGTTCTCAAGAACGTTCGCCGTCGCGATGAAGAGCACATTTGAAAGGTCGAAATCGACATTCAAATAGTTATCACGGAAAGTCGCATTTTGTTCTGGATCCAGGACCTCAAGCATCGCTGCTGACGGGTCTCCACGGAAATCGCTACCCAATTTATCGATCTCATCAAGAACGATGACTGGATTGTTAGTTTTCACTTGGCGAAGAGCGGAAACCACTTTACCTGGCATCGCACCGACATACGTACGGCGGTGACCACGGATTTCTGCTTCATCTTTCACGCCGCCCAAAGCGATACGGAAGTATTCACGGCCCATCGCGCGAGCGATGGATTTACCGAGAGATGTTTTACCAACGCCCGGAGGACCGCAGAAGCAAAGGATTGGACCCTTCATGTTGTTTTTCAATTTCCGGACAGCCAGGAATTCCAAAACACGGTCTTTGGCTTTTTGCAGATCGTAATGATCTTCGTCCAAAATTTCTTTGGCGCGATTGAGATCGATGACGTCTTCAGTTTTCTTGTTCCAAGGAAGATCAACCATCCAGTCCAGGTATGTGCGAACCATCGATGCTTCTGAAGCATCTGGGTGCATGCGCTCAAGACGCGACAATTGCTTCAAAGCTTCGGATTCAACAGCCACCGGCATTCCGGCGTTGTGAACTTTCTCGCGCAACTCTTCCATTTCTTCTGATTTGGAATCGTTTTCGCCAAGCTCACTCTTTATAGCGCGCATTTGCTCGCGCAAAAAGTATTCACGCTGAGATTTTGACATCTCGTCTTTCGCCTGAGTGCGGATCTTCTGCTGCATTTGCAGAACTTCCAATTCAGCCGCCAAGATTTCATTCACCAATTTCAAACGCTCTTTATGATCAACGGTTTCCAAAACTTTTTGTGCATCGGGAACTTTGATTCCAAGATTTGAGGCGATCAAATCAGCCAATTTACCTGGGTCCGTGACATCGTCCAGAACCAGCAAAATATCTGGAGAAAGCACGCGGCCCAAAGCGATGATCTTTTCGATGTGCTCTTTCGCCGTGCGGATCAGAGCTTCGAACTCGACACCCGGAGATGTGTTTGGTGCGTCTTCCAACTTTTCAACGGCCACTTCGAAAGAAGGAGCTGTTTTCACGTAGGATTTGATGCGGCCTTTCGCTTCACCCTGGATCAAGATTTTAACTCGACCATCGGACAGCTTTCGCATGCGCATGATTTTCGCGATCGTACCTGTTTGGTAGATCGTATCAGGCGTTGGATTTTCTTCGGTGATCTCTTTTTGAGAGGCCAGGAAGATCAGGCGGTTTTTTGAAAGTGCATCTTCAACAGAGCGGATCGAGGCTTCGCGTCCTACGAACAAAGGTAGGATCATGTAAGGAAACACAACGATGTCTCTCACAGGAAGCATGGGCAATGTTGCTGGTATTTCTGAAACTTTGTCGTCAAAACTCATAACGCTCCTCCGCCAGTCGCGCGGTGAATATAGTGTTGCCTCGTTGTGAAATTTTTCGGCGCGTCTGTGCAAAGGCTTTAAGTAAAAAACGTCTAGAACGCTGATTGCAGTGAAATAAGCAGCTTTGGTCGAGTTTTCAGAGGGAAAAAGCTAGGCTTTGGGATGAGAAAAAACAGTGCTGACATCCATGTCAGCGAACCTCTCTCCATGAGAAGGAATCAAATGGAGTCTATTGGAGGAAATTGCGTGGATCTTCTTGTTCTTCTTTGCAGGCAATGCAAAGCGTGGCGAATGGGCTAGCCTTCAGTCGGCCAACACCAATTGTTTCGGCGCAGCTTTCGCATTGGCCATAGGTGCCTTCTTCCAGTTTTCCCAGGGCACGATCGATCTGGAACAGAACCAAACGATCACGCTCGTGCAAGTGAATGGACAAGGACGTAGATAAATCATGAGAAGCAGCTTCGGCTTCGTCAGGAATGTGCGATCTTTCAACCGCTTGTTCGAATTTAAATTCGCTCGACTTGTTCAAGATAGAACTTTTCTGATCGAGCAGAAAGACCTTGAAGTATGTCAGGTCGGTCGCGTTCATCTATTCCCCCTTTGATGATCTTTGACCTAATGAGATTCGAGGGTGTTATGAATTGCTTCCTTCTGAGTTTCAACAAAAAATCTTCACTGCTCAAACATTCTACATAGAACACGACGCTTGGTGAGAGAGTTTTCCACAAAACAGATTCCAAATTTCTCCTCTGAAATGTGGAAAATTCTGGCAGCGTTAGCGAGCGAATTTTTTACGGGATGCATCTCGAATTTCAGCACCTTCAATGCTGAATCGCGTGTAGGGAATTGCAAGCAGACGATCTTTTTCGATGGGCTCTTGAGTTTCTTCGCACATGCCAAACTGTCCACTTTCGATTCTAGCCAGAGCAAATTCAATTTCCAGCAGCTGTGTGCGGATGCGTTCTTGCGAAACGAGAAAGCCGTGTTCGGCAAGGTGGGCAACGGTTTGATCGATTTCATCACCGCTGTTTTTGTCATTCTGTGCAAACTCGTTTCGAATGTGACGAGCGCGATTCAGGAGATCGTTCTTCATCAGTAACAATTTCTGACGGCACTCTTGAACGATTTCTCGTGACAATCCTTGAAACATAAAACCCCCCATTTCATTGCTAGGAGCGCCTTCCGTGGCAGCGCTCGCCTTTGGGGGATTTGACCAATCACGACATCAGACTGGTTAAGAATCTATCCATAATTAATTCTTATATGAACAGTAAGCGACGGAAGTATTCGGGAAGCTCTTGACAGCTGCCGTGGCGAATCGATTGCAGAACGATCCGACCACAGCGAGCGAGTGCGAAATAATTTAAGGATTTTTCATCTTCTGAAATGGAATCACGGTCCCGCTGTTATCCAATGTCAGAGCAACCAGAGGACGCATGATTTCCTTCTGCGCTGTCATCGATAATGGCCCTACGGCGCCCGGAAAATCTTGGACCTTGGCCAAGGCTTGCGACAATGATTCGCGGTTCGTATTGCCTTGTGAGATCAATTGGCGCAGCAACAAAGCGGCGTCGTATCCCTGCACTTCGAAGATGCCAGGCTCTTCGTTGAAGATCGTTTTATAATCCTTCGTGAAAACCGAATTCATGAATTGGGGTTCGGTTGAAACGAAGCTATCGACGAACATCAGGTTGTTGGCAAAGTGGCCAGCGCGTTTCGCGACACCGGGAACATTCCACAGATTTGTCCCCAAAAGTTTCACGCCCTTGACGCCGTTGAAGGACAACATGGCCGAGATCTGGCCCATGGCCTTCACGCTGTCAGGAATAAAGATCGCGTCGAAATCGACAATCGGTGGCAAAAGATCATCAGGTGGCGTGTTGCGCACCGATTTTTTGGTCTGCGCATCCGCCCACTCTTTCAAACGCATTTTGTATTCGTCGGCTCGACCTTCAACATAATAGGTGCTGACCAGACGTTGAATTGGATAACGGAAATCCGTTTCTTTGTTCGAGTAATTCTGAGCGCCGACGATCTGTCCGCCACGCGCCAGAACTTCATCCCAGAAAATATTGGCGAATTCGACGCCGTAAAGATCGTTTGGAAAAAGCACGGCGAATTTTTTCATTCCCATCTCTTCCATGGCGACCTTCACCAAATACCGAACCTGCATCTCGCTGGTTAAAGAGTTGCGGAACACATTGGGACCCGCATCCGTGATGCCGGCTTTTTGTGACAGGGCAATGGATGGAACGCCCAGCTCGCTGGCCTTTGCGGCAACAGCCGGAGCTGTTTTTGAAAGAACACTGCCGATCACAGCGATGACGTTGTCTTCGCGAACCAGACGTTCGACGCCCCGGCGGGCATTGTCTGGATTGCCTTCGCTATCAATGACAGCCAATTTAAATGACGAAGGGTAGTTGTTGTAAAGACCCAAGCCCATTTGGATTCCGCGCAAAGTTTTCTGCGAAATCGCGGCGTGCTTTCCCGACATCGGCAAAACGACGCCAATGGTCTTGGCTTCGACACGACGAACGGATTCCAGTTGATCCATCATCTCTTGCGAATGAATGCCAGCGTCCGAGGTGGGCGCGATCGCCACGGCCTTTGAAAAATATTTGCGAGCATCATCTTGATCTCGTTGCTCGAGACTGATCTCACCCAGACGTTGATAGGCCTTCGCTCGTGCGGCGCCCAGACTTTCTTGGTTTGCAACTTTCTCGAGCTCCGCCGGAGACAATTTATTTTCAATGATTTCGTTGGATTTCAGTCGATAGCTCTCGGACTCTTTCGCCAATAGTGGATTGGCTTGAGCCTCCGCTGCCGTCGTCAATGCCGCCATCAGGTCACCGATCGACTCTTGAGATTTAAATAAGTAACCGGTCAATTCCGAAGTCAGGGGTTCGTTCCACTTGCGGGTTTTCAAAAGCTGACTGGAGAGATCGGCGGCTTCGTGAAATCTATTGCCACGAACCAGGCTGCGTGTCGCCCATACGTAGGCCTCGGGCTCGCGCGTTTTTCCACTCCAAGCCTGGGCCGCTGCCATATAGTAATCGTAAGCTTTGTTGTATTCTTTTGCGTCGAAAAACTTGCGGGCGGCATCAAAGATTTTTTCTGGAGGCGCTTTGGGAATCGGAGTTTTTTTCGGTGGCTCAGGTCGAGGTTGAACCTCGTGTTCTGCCGTCGGGCGGGAGCTCGATTTCGGTCCCGATGTGCAAGATAGAAATTGAGTTGCCACCAAAACCGCGAGTAAAGCTTTTTTCAAATCCATCATTTTCGACCTTTTAAAATTTGCGCCATTTTTTCTTTAAATTCTTTCACTTGCGGCGTCTCATTGCCAGCTTTTGCTAGCTCTTGGACCAACTCTTTTTGTTTTCCGGTGATGTGAGAAGGTGTGTCGATCACAATACGGACCCGCATATCCCCCGCGCCGAAGCCGCCACTTTTTGGAAAGCCTTTTCCCTTCAGACGAAACACTTGTCCGGAATGCGATCCCGAATGAACCTTCAGCGCCACGCGACCGGTCAGGGTCGGCACTTCAATTTCACCACCTAAAATCGCGTCCGTGTAAGAGACGGGTGCGTCCAACAAAACATCATCCTCTTCGCGGCGAAACAAGGGGTGCTCTTGCACTTGAATGATGACGTACAAATCTCCCGAAGCTCCAGCTTGCGGAGCGCCATCGCCTTCGCTGGATAATTTCAAACGCTGGCCCGGCTTCACCCCGGCAGGGACTTTGACGGACAAACGTGCCGTTTCTTCGCGACCATTTCGGTGACGAAGAAATGAAATTGTTTTTTCAGTGCCCAGAGCGGACTCTTCGAACGAAATCGTGAGGGTGTAACGAAGGTCTGCCCCGCGTTGCGGACGACGGCTTTGTCGAAAGCCGCCACCGCCGGCGCGCCCACCGAAGACGTCGCCGAACATGTCGCCAAAAATATCTTGGAAATCATCGGACGATCCAAAGCCTTGTTGAAATCCGCCGAATCCTGGACCGCCAGCTCCGGCGCCAGCATAACCGGCACCCGCTCCGGCAAAGCCGAATTGGTCATACATTTCGCGCTTTTTTTCGTCGCTCAGAATTTCGTAGGCTTCAGAAATTTCCTTGAATTGCTCTTCCGCTTTTTTATCGTTTGGATTTTTGTCCGGGTGGTACTTCATCGCGAGCTTGCGATAAGCCTTCTTGATCTCGTCTTGTGAAGCGGATCTTGAAACACCAAGAGTCGAGTAAAAGTCCTTTTTTGCAGCCAAACGCTTATCCTCCGATTAATTCGAAACAGGTTCTTTGGCCACGACCACTTGGCCAGGCCGAATCACCTTGTCGTGAAGCTTGTAAGGTTTTTTAAACACGCGAGAAATAAATCCAGGTTTCACTTCGCTGGTCTCTTCGCTGCTGAGAGCTTCGTGAACAGCAGGATCAAATGGCAGGCCCTTGGATTGAACTTCACTGACGCCATATTTTTGCAAGACATTCTTCAGCTCGGTCTGAGTCATCTCGATGCCCTTGCTATAGGTCGCAAGATTTTCGGCGTTCGGTTTGACTTCGAGTGCGCGCTCAAAATTATCCAGGACCCCAAGCACATCAACCACCAAACGTTCACTGCCGTATTTGATCAGATCGGCGCGTTCTTTAATGACATTTCGTCGGTAGTTGTCGAACTCTGCGCGAAGATAAAGATAATCATTTTTATATTTTTCGACTTGAGCCTTCAGCTCTTCAGTTTCGGATGTCGCTGCCGTTTCCAGACCAGCAGAACCTTTTCCGTCCGAGTTGTTCTCTGACACGATTGCCTCCATAAATTAAACCCCTCAAATCTATCGAAAATCTGGGTTCTAAACAACGAGTGTCAAGCGCGTTAGGAGGGAAGTTCGCCTTTGAGATAGGTCAAACCGGCAAAAACCTGATTGCTCAGAACTTGACCCTCTTCGGTGAGACGCCAATGGCCTTCGCCATAGCGTGTAACCAAACCTTGCTCGGCAAAAAGCCGCAATTGTCCTTGCACGGCTTCCACGGCGGCGTGGCCAAAACGCGAATGAAGCTTGAGTTCGGAGAGACCATTCATGGTGCGCAAACTGGTATGGCAAAAATCGGTCAAGGCCTGATGCTTTTCAAGGCGCTCGAAACAAGACTCGGGTAAATTATCCGCTGGCTTTTCAAAATCTCGACCGCGATTGGACTCGATCCAATTCTGGTATGCGCCAATCGAATTCGGATTCCAGTAACGAAGCCCCCACGGACCTTGATGGGCATAGGAATGGGCGCTCAGACCAAGGCCCCAATAAGGCGAGTCATCCCAGTAAAGATAATTGTGTCGCGAATGAAATCCCGGAAGTGCGAAGTTTGAAATTTCATATTGCTCGTAGCCTTCGGATTTCAATGTGGATGAAATCAAATCAAACATTTTCAACTGGTCGTCTTCCAGGGGTCGGTTCGCCGACAAGACGTGGCCCTCTGGAACCGTCAGGCAGTAGGGGCTGACGTGTGGAGGTTTCAATCGCACGACTTCTTCCAAATCTCGTTTCAAGCCATCGATTGTTTGGGTCGGCAAAGCAAACAAGATGTCGAATGAAAAATTGACTCCAAACGACTTGAGAAAAGTCAAAGTCTCTCTTGTTTGCTGAGCGTTGTGCTCACGGTTGACGCTTTTCAAAAGCCGGTCATCAAATGTTTGCGCTCCCACACTGAAGCGATTCATTCCGGCCTTTAAATAGAGCTCCATTTTTTGCGGCGTGATCGTTGCCGGATTGATTTCGATTGTCATTTCGGTGGTCGGGGTCTTTGTGAAACCGGCATTTGCAAGCGCTTCTAAAATCGATACAATGTCTTCAGCTGGAAGAAGGCTCGGGGTCCCGCCGCCAAAATAAATTGTGGTGAGTTCTTTCTGAGAATAGGCATTTTTCGTCTGCCGAATTTCTTCTTTCAGCAAATTCAGGTACTGGGCCGGTGGCATGATTTTGCTTTGCTCGTAAGTCGCAAAATCGCAGTAGGTGCAGCGCTGAAGACAATATGGAATGTGAATATAAATCCCGAATGACGTGGGCGACACCTGAGTTGGCATGGAGGCAAAGTAAGGTATGATCAAAAAATTTCAACTGAAAAATGGCATGAAGGTCCTTTTCCAGGAAAGTCACAAATCTCCCGTGGTTTCGGTTCAGGTCTGGGTGCGCACTGGCAGTGCGGACGAAGCCAAGGGCGAAGAGGGCATCAGTCATTTTATCGAACACTTGGTTTTCAAAGGGACTCGTAAATTCAAAGTCGGCGAAATCGCGGCTTTGATCGAAGGCTCGGGCGGGGAGCTGAACGCCTATACCTCTTTTGACCAAACCGTGTTTTACGTGACGATGTCGAAGCATTTCGTCGATACGGGCCTGCAGGCCTTGGCCGACATGATGGGCTTTCCGCAGTTCGATCCGGTTGAAATCGATAACGAACGGGAAGTGGTGATCGAGGAAATCAAGCGTGGTCAGGATTCTTTGGGCCGCAGTGCCAGCCAGCTCCTATTTTCAACGGCCTACCAAAAGCATCCTTACGGCATCCCGGTGATCGGCTACGAGAAAAATGTTCGCGGCTGGAGCGCCAAAAAAATCACGCAGTATTATCACGATCGCTATGCACCCCAGAATATGTTCCTGGTCGTTGCCGGAGATTTTGAGTCGGCGGAAATGAAAAAACAGGTCGAAAAATATTTTGGCGAATTTAAAAAGTACCGCGTGAAACCAGTTCGCCGAAAAAAAGAACCAAAGCAGACCAAGCCGCGCATCAAGGTTCAAAAGTCGACTTTCGAACAAAGCATTTCCTACATTGGTTGGCGAACGCCGAACATCAAGCACAAAGACAATGCGGCCCTGGATATTCTTTCGATGATCATGGGTCAGGGCGATAGCTCTCGTTTGGTCCACAAGCTGCGAATCGAAGCGCCGATCGTGAACTCGGTCGGTGCCAGCCTTTTCACCGGCAAGGATCCAGGCTTTTTAGCCGTGTCGATGGGTTACAATAAAGAAAACCTGCACAGTGCTTTACGCGGGGTTTCGGAAACAATCGAAGAGGTCTTAAACGGCCAGATTCAGGAAGCTGAAATTCGCAAAGCCATCATCAATCTCGAGAGCGAAAATTATTACGGGGTTGAAACGGTCGATGGACTTTCGCGAAAACTCGGAGATGCCGAATTTCTGATGGGCGATCCCAAGTACTTCGAAAAGTATCTCGAAGAAGTCAGTAAGGTCACCGCCAAAGATGTTTTGCGTGTCGCCAAGAAATACATGAACGTCGAGAATCTGACCATTACCTCTTACACCAACGACGATCCGAAGGACGTCAAAAAATGTTGGGCGGCCTGGATCCAGACTTTCAAAAAAATTCTGAAAACGTCGAAGCCGGGTCAGGTGTCCACCAAGAAAGTGGCGCCGGCAGTTCACAAAATGCTGACCAAGAAGGTGGCGTCAGAGCCGCGAGTGGAAGTTTACAATCTCTCAAACGGAGTCCGTGTTTTGGCGCGACCCAGTTTTGAAACGGATGTGTTTTCGGCAAAGCTTGCATTCTTAGGCGGAGGACGCGCCGAGGAAAAAGATTTGGCAGGTCTTTCAGAGCTGGCGGCCCGAAGCTGGATGGGCGGCACCAAGACTCGGGCTGAAGCGCAGATCTATCATGAAATCGAAGCCATGGCGGCGGGAATCGGGCCGATGTCGGGTCGGAATTCGTTCGGCATGGGACTGGACGCCCTGACGGCGTTCGAAAAACCTGCCCGCGAACTGTTTCTGGAATTGTTGACCGAGCCCACTTTTCCGGCCGAAGTGATCGAGCGCGAGAAAAAAATTCAGCTGGATCAGATCAAAAGCCGCAACGACAATGCGTCGCAAATCGCCAGTCGTCAATTCATGGAAAAAATGTTCGAGGGACACCCCTACAGCCGTGATTTATTGGGAACTCCGGAAACATTAAAGAAGATCGGGCACACCGAAATTCAAGATTACTGGGAGCTCATTCGCAAGCGCAAAAATCTAACGGTCGCCTTGTCCGGCGCCGTGGATGTCGATGCTTGGTTGGCGGACATCGAAAAGATGGCATTGAAAATTCCGGAAGGAAAAAAGTTCGAAGCCAAATTCAGCATCAAGCCACCGAAGACCGAAACGCATCGCTTTTACAAAGTGCAAAAAGAGCAAAGCCACCTGATCATCGGCTTTCCGGGACTGACGATCACCAACGAAGATCGCTTCACCTTGCAGGTGATTCAGTCCATCCTGGCCGGTCAAGGCGGTCGCCTGTTCATCGAGCTTCGAGATAAAAACTCGTTGGCCTATTCGGTCTCTCCGATGCGCATGGAAGGCGTGGACGCCGGGTATTTTGGTGCTTACATCGGATGCTCGCCATCCAAAGTGAAAAAAGCGTTGGAAATGATGCGGATCGAATTTCAAAAACTTTGCGAGAATTTGGTGCCGGGGCCCGAGCTGGAAAGAGCGCAGCGATACCTGGCGGGTCGACACGACATCGATTTGCAGCGGGTGAGTTCGATCGGTGCCAGCATTCTGTATGATGATATTTACGGAGTGCCTTACGATGAAACTTTCAAACTGGCAGATAAATATTTCGCCATCACGGCGGAAGATGTGCTGCGGGTGTCGAGACAGATTTTCCAATCAGCACCCGTCATCAGTTTGGCGGGACCGGATAATCCGCTGTCATAGAACGTTTTTATAGAAGAAAAAACAGCCGCTAATCGAAGGGCCGAGAGAATGTGACTTTCGTCTAAAATCTCGGCCGAAACGTCTCAGACTGAGACATCTGTGCTATCCTAAAATCCATAAGTAACCGATAAGACTGATGGATATGTCGGAAAAAGCAAAAGAAACAGCTCATTCTTTTTTCCTCGCATCACCTCGCCAATACTTTGGTGAAATGGTTGAGGCCGGCTTTTCGAAACGCAATATCAAAACGACTCCCGCCGTCCAACTCTACATGGTTCAACTTTTAGAATATTATCTGGACGCGCGAAATCTTTTCACTCGACCGGATACCTTGGCGGAAACGTTTCTCATGGCTTCGAGCAGCCAGACGCCAGAGAAGATCGATCTTCTGAAAAAGCTCGGCGATAAGAGCCTTTATATCAGCGGATTTTTTGGTGATTCTTTAACAAGAAAAATTGTGGATCTGGATTACTATGCCGGGATGGGCGGCGCGGCCTACGCCAGTCTTGCCGATTGCGTTCGCGAGGATGACACGGCCCAGGTTTACCGAACTTTTTCCCAGCGCTTTATCGAATTCGTCGATGTTTTAACCTATATCAGCCAACAATCTTCGGTGCACACCGATCAGGGCTTGCTCAGGCTCTACGATCGCTATATGAGAACGGGATCGGAATTGGCCAAGGAAAAGCTCATTGAAATGGGCGTTTTGACTCTGCCAACAGACCAGGCTAAGCTGGCCCGACAAGATTAAGAAGGCTCTATCATGTTCAATTTAGGCATTTCAGAAATTATCGCCATCGCGGTGATAGCTTTGGTTCTCATCGGCCCCAAGCAACTGCCCGAGGTTGCGCGAATTCTTGGACGCTTCCTGAACGATCTGCGCCGCACGACCAACACCTTAACGGATGAGTTCCGAAGCCAGGTGAAACTGGATCAGCAAAATATTTTTGACATGAATCACAACCCCGAGGCGGAACGCCGACGTCGGGAAGCGCAAGAGCAGGAACGAAAACGCCAAGAAGCCGCTCACCAAGAAGTTTTGAATCATCAGGCTCAACACGGGCCTCCGCCCGACACCTCGATCGCCGAGACTTTTCCCGATCCACATAAGACGGACGATAAAAAGTCATGAATTCCTACGAACCATCTGACGAACTGGCGCAGAGAACGCAGACGCTCATCGATCATCTTTCGGAGCTGCGGATCCGCATCGTGCGTTCGGGGTACGCAATTATTTTCGGGATGATCGTTTGTTATAACTTCACCGAACAGATGTTCGATATCATTCGCAAACCGATCGCTCAGTACCTGCCGGCAGGTGGATTGATTTTCACGGGTCCCGCCGACAAATTTATCGCGCATTTGAAGCTCGCGTTCTTCGGCGGCTTGGTTCTGTCGTGCCCGCTGTGGCTGTACCAAGTTTGGAAGTTCGTGGCGCCAGGGCTTTACTCGAAAGAGAAAAAGTATTCTTTGTCGTTCCTGTTTTTTGGAACAATTCTGTTTATCACGGGTGTGTGCTTCGCCTATTTCGTCGTTTTTCCGGCGGCCTTTCATTTCTTGATGGGATTCGGGGGAGACGTCGACAAACCCATGATCACGATCGACGAATATCTGTCATTTTTCGTGACCACCAGCTTGATGTTCGGGGCTTCATTTGAGCTGCCATTGATCATCACGATCTTGGGAATGTTAGGTCTCGTCAGCTCGCGCTTCCTGCGCGACAAACGCCGTTACGCGATCGTTGTTCTGTCGGTGGTCGCGGCGATCGTGACCCCACCTGACCTGCTCAGCATGATCATGATGCTGATCCCACTGATTTTGCTGTACGAAATTGGTGTCTGGCTCGTGTACTTCTTTGAAAAGAAAAAAGCCGAAGAGCTCGCCAAGTTTGATTAACTGATTTTTACCAGGACAGTGATAACTCTTCAGGCGAAGTATAGATCAATACTTTTTGGGACAGACTTCGAAGATTTGAAGAAATATCGGAACCTTGTTTTGCAATGGTGATAATCGGAATATTTCTAGCATATGAGAAACCGGCTTCAATCCCGACTCCCATACCTTTTTCAGTTGCCTCAATCAAAACTAAATCACTTTTTTCAATCGCTTTGAAAGCCATGAATAGCAATTGCTGCGGATCAAAGGATTTTGCTCCCCAGTTTTCAAAATCACGGGCAGCACAAATGATGGAATGCCCTTGATTCTCGAAATGCTGAGAAATTTGTTCGATGAAAGTCTTATTCTGATTGTCCGAATGATACTTGATCGCCAGATATATGTTCATACTAACTTCATAAGTGAAATAGTTTACGTCTTAAAGCCAATCTAAAAACGAGTGTTTATAGAGTTCGAGAAAAAAGGGAGATCAACAGACCAGATCAAAGCGGCTCAAGATCGAGCCGCTGACCAGAGATCACACGCAAGAATTAAGGATCTTCGAACTTGATCAGGACCGCGCCGGCCTCAATCGAGTCGCCTTGCTTCACGCAGATCTGTTTGATCTTCACGTCGGCGGCCGCGCGCATTTCGTTTTCCATTTTCATGGCTTCCATGATCAAGAGTGGTTTGTTCGCCTTCACGACGTCGCCTTCTTTGACGAAGATCTCGATCACTTTGCCCGGCATTCCGGATTTCAATTCTTTGTCGGCACCCAATCCGCCGCCAGCCTTCAATGATTCATGCAACAACATTTCGTCATTGAAGATTTTGACGGTGCGGAACGAGTTTCGCGTGAACACCGTGTACTCGGTGTCCTGGCCCACGACATCCATCAAATAAGACACACCCTTGAACAAAAAGCTAAAATAGCTTTCCGATCGCTTGTAATCATCTTTCGATAAATCATAGTGCGCCCAAGCTCCGCCCTCTTCTTGCAAAGAGATCTTCCACATCTTGGGAGATTCGACCACGTCGACTTTGTACTTTTTGCCTTTCAGCTCTGCTTCGAAATACATGTTACATCCTCAACTGAATTTTGCGACCGACCCGTTTCCAGTTCGGGAAGACATTGTACTGACGAACATCCTTAGACTTGCGATCATTAAAGGCCGTGATCGCCGCCGCGATCAAAAAGACGTGATCGTCGATGGATTTAAACAGCTCAGGCTCAATCACCTCGAAGTTTTTTTCCAGGAACTGGGTCGTGTAGCTGCCATCCAAAAATTTTGGATGTTTCAAAATTGTCTTGTGCAAAGGAATGTTCGATTTGATGCCGGATAGAATAAATTCGGACAGCGCCCGTTCCATTCGGTCAATCGCCTCTTTGCGGTTTTCACCCCAAGTGATCACTTTCGCAATCATGGGATCATAATAGATCGGGACTTCGTACCCGGGGTAAGCGTAACTGTCACATCGGACAAAAGGTCCCTGCGGATGGCGACAGGCACGGATCACGCCCGGATTCGGTTTGTAAGTGATGGGGTCTTCGGCGCAAATGCGGACTTCGATGGCATGGCCTTTTTGGCGCAGATCCGCTTGTTTCACGCTCAGCGGACGGCCTAAGGCCACGTAGATTTGCTCTTTCACCAGATCCAAACCCGTCACGATTTCGGTGATCGGATGTTCGACTTGCAGCCGGGTGTTCATCTCCATGAAATAAAAATCTTTGGTCGAGTTATCGAAGATGAATTCGATCGTACCGGCGCCAACATATCCGATTTGTTGGGCGGCCCGAACGGCGGCATCTCCCATGCGCGCCCTCACTTCGGGCGGAACGGAAGGCGACGGGGATTCTTCGATGATCTTCTGGTGACGTCGCTGAACCGAGCATTCGCGTTCAAATAAATGAACGACGTTACCCTGGGTGTCGCCGAAAACCTGAATCTCAATGTGCTTGGGGTCCGTCACAAATTTTTCAATGTAGACGGTTGGATCTTTGAAATAATTCTGACCTTCGGAACGGCAAGCGCGAAAAGCGGAGTCAATTTCAGATTCGGTGCGCACGACACGCATCCCTTTGCCACCGCCGCCGGCCGAGGCCTTGATGATAACGGGCAGTCCGATTTCTTTGATCACCTTGACCGCTTCTTCGACAGTTTCGACCGAGCCATCGCTGCCGGGCACGGTCGGCACCTTGGCCTTTTTCATCAAAGCTTTGGCTGAAAGTTTATCGCCCATTGCTTCCATGTTTTCCGGGGTGGGGCCAATGAATGTGACGCCAGCTTCTTTGCACTGACGAGCAAAGGCGGCGTTTTCAGACAAGAATCCGTATCCCGGATGAATGGCGTCGACGCCGCATTTTTTTGCGACCTCTAAAATTTTATCGCCACGCAAATAGGATTCAATGCTGGGAGCAGGACCAATATTATAAGCTTCATCGGCCAAGAAAACGTGAAGGCTATCGCGATCAGCATCCGAAAAAACGGCGACCGTCGGGATGCCGAGCTCGCGGCACGCACGGGTCACGCGAATTGAAATTTCTCCGCGATTGGCAATGAGGACTTTTTTAAACATTTAAGCCTCCTGATTAAAGCGGAATATTTCCGTGTTTTTTGGGTGGATTGATATCGCGCTTGTTCTTCAGCATTTCAACGGCATCGATCAAACGACGGCGAGTCAATGCCGGCTCGATCACTTCGTCGGTCAAGCCAAGTTCGGCCGAGATGTACGGATTGCTAAATTTTTCTTCGTATTCGCGAATCAATTTGGCTTTTTCCGCAGCCGGATCTTTCGCTTTCGCAATTTGGTCTCGGAAGATCACGTTGACGGCGCCTTCGGCACCCATGACCGCAATTTCCGCAGTCGGGTAGGCCAAGTTGATATCCGAACGCAAAAGTTTCGATCCCATGACGATGTAAGCGCCGCCATATGCTTTGCGCGTGATCAAAGTCACCTTCGGCACGGTTGCTTCCGCGTAAGCATACAAAAGCTTCGCACCATGAGTGATCAGACCATTCCACTCTTGATCCGTTCCTGGCAAGAAGCCCGGAACGTCAACGAAAGACACGATCGGAATATTGAAAGCATCACAGAAGCGAATGAAGCGAGCCGCTTTTCGGCTGGCTTCGATGTTCAAACAACCTGCCAGAAATTGGGGTTGGTTGGCCACAATACCAACACTGCGGCCATTCAAGCGCGCAAAACCGACAATGATGTTCTGAGCAAAATGTTGATGAACTTGCAGAAAATACTTTTCATCAACCACTTCTTGAATCAGCGCCAACATGTCGTAAGGCTTTTTAGGGCTGTCTGGAATCATGCTGTTCAATGAATCGCAAATGCGATCCGGGCGATCTTTGGTCGGTAGGGTCGGTGGATCATCTAAATTGTTTGACGGCAAAAAGCCCATCAATTCGCGAATCAGCAACAAGCAATGTTTATCCGAATCACAAGCAAAGTGAGCAACACCCGATTTTTGTGAATGTGTGGTCGCTCCACCCAGCTCTTCCTTGGTCACTTCTTCATGAGTTACGGTCTTGATCACGTCCGGACCAGTGACGAACATGTACGAAGAATCCTTCACCATGAACACAAAGTCCGTGATGCTGGGACTGTAAACCGCGCCGCCAGCGCACGGGCCCATGATGCCGGTGATTTGCGGAACGACGCCAGAAGCGGTGGTGTTGCGCACGAAAATATCGGCGTAACCGGCCAGGGACTCGACACCTTCTTGAATTCGCGCACCGCCAGAATCGTTCAGGCCGATGACGGGAGCACCGTTTTTGATCGCGAGGTCTTGAATCTTGCAAATTTTGTTGGCTTGAGTGCGGGACATCGATCCGCCAATAACCGTAAAGTCTTGGCTGTAAACATAAACCAATTTGCCATTCACACGGCCATAACCGGTGATGACACCGTCGCCAGGCATGCGGTTCTTATCCATACCGAAGTTGCTGCTGCGATGAACGACGAAACGATCCATCTCAACAAAGCTGCCGGGATCCAGCAAAACATCCAGACGCTCGCGCGCCGTCAGTCGTCCACCTTGTTTGTGTTTTTCAGTTCGCGCAGCGCCGCCACCTGCCATCGCCGCTTCATTGCGATGTTCAAGGTCCTTGAGACGCTTTTCGGTCGTAATTTCAGATTCCATCGAAACTCCCTCGTTCGTACTCTTTCACAAATATGAAACAGTCTTTTTATCACGAGGGAATTTTCAGATGCACGTGAGACTTATGGGACTATGCGACGGATTTCGGTCAGTGCCTTCTCAACGTTCAATCGACCTTGAGTCGAAACTTTATATTGGCGAAGATCTGTCGAATTCAGCAGCGCCTGTTTGATTTGGGCCACTGTGGCATTCGGCTTAGCGCTCCATAACAGAGCGGCTGCTCCCGAAACAAACGGTGTCGCCATCGAAGTGCCATCCAAAAGATGGTAGCCCGTCGAGTCCGCTAATTTTGGAACTGTCGAGCGAATGTCAGCACCGGGTGCTCCGATATGAACCAACGAATAACTGAGATTGGAAAAAGACGTGATCCCATCGATCGCATTCGTTGCCGCAACCGAAATCAAATTCGCTAAATTGAGAACAGCTGGATATTGATACGAAGCAGAACCCAAACGATCGTAATCATAACCATCATTTCCGGAAGCGACGACAAACAAGACTCCTTGTTGGCCGACTTCGTTGATCGCCTCTTTCAAGGTGTCCGAGCAATCTGGCCCACCCCAGCTGGCGTTGATAATCCTTGCGCCACGTGAAGCTGAATATTGAATGGCCTGAATTGCCGAACCGATACTGCCGTGGCTCGAGTCAATGAAGCTAGCCTGAAGAATATTGGCTTTCGGTGCCACACCAGACATCGGCCCTGCCGTTGGATCGGCCGCGATAATTCCGGCTACGTGGGTCCCATGGTAAGTGGTGTCGTCCTGAATTTCTCGAGGAGGCGCATTGCGAATGAAATCCCAACCGAGCACATCATCTTTGTAACCATTGCCATCATCATCGACATCTGCCTGACCGGTCAGCTCTTGGGTGTTCATCAAAAAACGTGGCATCAATTGTGGATGAGTAATGTCTACTGCCGTATCGACAACGGCGACGGTGACGCCTTGTCCGTAAACTCCCTGCGCCCATGCCGCATCTGCGTGAATCATTGGTTGTCCCCAGTCCCCATCGACCGTGCTGTCTTCGTGGATCTGCGGTTGCGCCAAAGTTACGACCGAATCGTACTCGACACGTTTGATCAGTTTTAAATTTGGTTCCAGGTAATCATGTTCGAACACGGTTTCGTTTTCGGCTTGAATCACTTCGACGTGGCCATCTTCGTATTTGACCAGAAATCGATTTTTCATCATCGAAGAGGCCGGACAGGTCTGCGCCTGCGTGCCATTTTTATAATTGGCGACTTGATCGACGGATTTTTTTTCTTGGCACGCCACGGATGCGATTAAGGCCGCGCCCAGCAACAACTTTCGAACTTCCATGTTTTTTTCTCCGAGTGCCTTCGTGGCTCTCTTCATGAGAGACCCGAATGGTTCATGGCACCGGTTAGCTCTTCGGCTCAGAATGAAAAAATGATGAGTCGAGATCCCCGCAAATACGGGCTGGACCTTCGACAAGGGGACGCTAAGTGAGCGAATGAACCAAAGAAAAAAGCTCCATAAGTTCGTCTTATGGAGCTCGAAAAATCAAAAATGTAGACGATGTTTTAAACAGTTGGCAGGTGAGAAATGAAATCAACCAAAACAGAAGCAAAGTCTTTTTCCACCCGGCGTGCGGTGTCCGTCACTTCTTGATGAGTGAGCTTATGCGCCGACAATCCAGCCGCTAAATTGGTGATGCAAGAAAGAGCCGCCACGCGAAGACCCAAATGATTGGCAGCAATGGATTCTGGAACCGTACTCATGCCCACGGCCGAACAACCGATTTGTTTCAGGTAGCGAACTTCCGCCGGCGTTTCGTAAGTCGGACCGCTGACGCCCGCATAGACGCCACGGTGGTAAGAAATTTTCTTTTCCTGAAAAACTTTTTCAAGTCCCGCAATCAATTTGCGGTCGTAAGCTTCGGTCATATCCGGAAAGCGGGGACCCAACTCTTTCATGTTCGGACCCATCAAAGGATTCGTTCCGGTCAAATTGATATGATCTTCGATGATCATAAAATCTCCGGACTTCATTTGATCGCCCAAACCACCAGCCGAATTTGTCAGAATCAAAACCTGAATACCGAGCAAAGCCATCACGCGTGTTGGAAACACCACCGTGTCCATGCTGTGACCTTCGTAATAATGCAGGCGCCCCTGCAGGGCGACGATCGGTTTGCCACCAACGGTTCCAAAAATCAGATTGCCGGAATGACCCTCCACCGAAGTCGGAACGAAATTCGGAATTTCATTGAATGGAAGGGCCACTTCGACCTGAATGTCCCGAGCAAATGCGCCCAGCCCTGAACCCAAGATGATGCCCAGGTGCGGCTTCAATCGGGTTTTTGATTTAAGGAAAGTCACTGTCTCTTGCAAACGATCATTTAAACTCATGGCAAAAAAGGTAGCGCCACCTTTTTCTAAATGCAACGCGAAATCTAAGGCATCCGAAATTCTTGTGTTGAAACTTTCTTTCCGAGCGCCAATGCTTTTTTTACTCATAGCGAGTAGGAGGAAAAAATGTTCACAAAAATTCTTCTCGGACTGGGATTTCTACTGTCCATGGCGACCGCGCAGGCCGAACCCCAGGTTTATCCACAAGTCACACATTTCGAGTGGGCGCAGGGGAGCGACATGTATGGCTATTGCTACGAATTTAACTCTTATGGCCAAGTGCTCAATGGAGGCATGCCCGTTCCAGAAAAAAATTGCGAAGCGACCAGCCCTTCACATCCTGATTGGGGTCAAGGCCGCGATGGTTATGGTTACTGCTATCAATTTACTCCAGAGCATCTCGTGATGTTGCAGGGGCGACCTCTGAGCAATCAAACTTGCGAAGCGGTTTCGCCATCGACGTATCGTTGGGGCACGGCCAATACGGGTTGGACCTACTGCTTTCAATTCACACCATACGGACATGTGATGAATCAGGGCCGTCCGGTTCCAAACAACATGTGCAATTAACAAAAAACCGACCACAAGGAAAACGAGGAAAAGTGTATTTACGCCATCCTCATACGTGGTCGGTGGCTGGTTGGGCCGCTTCGCCTAAAAGCGTAACGGCCCTGGAAACCGATGATTTCAGAAAATAGCAACTTCCGCTGAACCAAACTTATTATCTGAAAATCAAACCAAAGTTTTTAAGATCAGTGGCGGCGCCGTCACGGGCTGTGTGCTGAATGTGACCGAGCTTCGCAGGAAGTTTTCAACCCCTTGAAGCAACAACAAATCAGCACCGTGCAAAGTGAAGAGCGGCTGACCCTTTTCGATTTTGTCGCCAACTTTGTAATGAAATTCAATGCCGGCTGTCGGTTCGATGATGTCTGAGATCACAGCGCGACCGGCTTTGATTTGCACGCAAGCGATTCCGATTTTTTCCGTATCCATGCTGGCAATATAACCGCTCTCATTTGAAAGAACGGGGTGATAATGTTTCGGTGTCGGCAAATCTTGCAGCCGTCCCAGATGCAAACGACAAAGCTCTTCAAATTTTTGGAAAGCTCGGCCCGAGCCCAAGGCGACCTGCGCTAGATGATAACAATCTTCCACCGTTTTACCGGCACCACCCAGCCACAGCATATAAGCCGAAAGCTGCAAGGACAGTTCGCGCGTGTCTTCGTAAACGTCTTTTCCATTCGGACCGACCAAGTGTTGGTTTTTTAAAATCGCCACACACTCTTCGACTTCTAAAGAATTTCCAGCATAACGGCCAAGTGGTTGATCCATGTTCGTTAGCAAGGTGGCGACTTTTTTACCGTAACCCTTGGCAATGGCCATCAGCTGCTGAGCCAAACCGTCCGCTTGCTCGAGCGTTTTCATAAAAGCACCAGAGCCCACTTTGACATCCAAAACGAGACCGTCGATCCCTTCAGCCAATTTTTTTGACATGATGCTAGCGCAAATCAGCGGATAACTTTCGATTGTCGCCGTCACATCACGAAGCGCATAGATTTTACGGTCGGCAGGACAGATCTCAGTTGTTTGCCCGATAAAGCCAATGCGATGTCGTGGAATGGCGATCGCAAACTCATCCAGCGTCAGCTGAGTGTTAAACCCCGGAATGCTTTCAAGCTTATCCAAGGTTCCGCCAGTGTGGCCCAAACCGCGACCCGAAATCATGGGCACATACAAACCAACAGCCGCAACGATGGGGCCTAAGATCAAACTGGTTTTATCACCAACGCCGCCGGTGCTGTGCTTGTCGACTTTAAAGCCAGGGATGTGGCTGAAATCCATGACACGACCCGAATGCAACATGGTCTTTGTCAAAGCTAAGGTCTCAGGTGTCGTCATGCCTTGAAAATAAATAGCCATCAACAATGCCGACATTTGGTAATCCGGAATTTCGCCTGCCGTGTATTGCAGAATGAATTGCGAAATTTCATCTTCGCTGAGGATGCCGCCGTTGCGTTTCTTTTTGATAACCTCTGCCGGTAACAGCTTCATTGATCTTGCACCTCTATCTTCCCTGTGTTGAGATTGTCCCTAGGCTATGAAGGCAATGACATACCATATTTTCGTTTCAGGTCGAGTACAAGGTGTCGGATACCGGCGTTTCGCACAAAAACAAGCTGGGTTGATGCGAATCGAAGGGTGGACACGCAATCTGCTAGACGGCCGCGTGGAAGTCGTTGCCCATGGAACTGAAAGTCAGCTCGATGCGTACTGTGAAGTCTTGAAAAAAGGCCCGCCCTTCGCGATGGTGCGCGAAGTGATCGTGAAAAACATCGAAGCTTTGCAGCCTGAAGAAAATTGGAAACAAAGCGAATTTGAAATTCGACCGGACGTGGAGCTCAAATGAGAAAGTTATTTCTGTCTTTGATGTGCGTTTTTCTATTGTCGCAGAATACTTTCGCGCAAACTTCGACAACATCGGGGCTGACCGGATTTCGCCGGGGATTGGCAACGGTGATGCTGGCAGGATTGGGCGGCGCCGTGTTGGGACTGTCGACACTCAGCTTTTATGGTGAGCCTCAAGAGCACATCGGAAATATCTGGACGGGCCTCGCACTTGGGGTCTTGGGCGGAACCGGCTACGTGCTCGCGCAAGGGGCTAGCACGAATGGCATGGCGTTGGATCCCGTGCCTCGTCCTCAGGGACAAATCGCACGACATCCGGTCTTCCAATATTCTTGGGATTTCTAAGCCAGCGTTTAGCCGGCGGCCTTTTTTGGATCCGAGTCGCTGTCTTCGATTTCTTTTCCTAAGAAAGTCGCGGCATCGTTCTTATGGATCAGGCCTTTGCGCACCAGATCTTCCGTGTACTTCTCGAACGTGACCATGCCGTATTTTTGACCGGTCTGCAGCTGAGACGGAATTTGGTGAATCTTGTTTTCACGAATCAGATTTGAAATCGCCTTTGTACAGCGCATGATTTCATAAGCCGCCACACGACCCGTGCCATCCTTTTTCGGAAACAGAACCTGAGCGACGACGCCACGAAGCGATTCGGCCAACATGGTTCGAATCTGCTGTTGCTGACCTTCAGGAAAAACGTCGATGATACGATCGATTGTTTTCGCGGCGGAATTGGTGTGCAAAGTTCCAAACACCAAGTGTCCGGTCTCGGCAGCGGTCAGCGCCAGAGAAATCGTTTCCAAGTCTCGCAACTCGCCCACGAGCATGATATCTGGATCTTCTCGAAGAGCCGCTTTCAAAGCGTTGGCGAAAGATTTCGTGTGTGTTCCAACTTCACGTTGATTGACCACGGATTTGATATTGGGATGCACGAACTCGATCGGATCTTCTACCGTCAGGATGTGAGTGTCTTGATGCAAGTTGATATGGTGGATCAGCGACGCCAGGGTCGTTGATTTACCGGAACCCGTTGGGCCGGTGACCAAGATCAATCCTTTATCGACATCGATCAATTCCAAAATCGCCGGCGGCAAATTCAGATCCTGAGGACTTTTGATTTTCTCGGGAATGATACGAAAGACCGCGCCCAAACCTTTTCGCTGCATGAAAACGTTGCAACGAAATCGGCCGACACTGGCAACCGTGTAAGCAATATCCAGCTCCCATTTTTCAATGAAGCTTTTTTTCTGCTTTTCAGTCAGGATTTCAAACACCAAGCCCTGTACGTCTTGATTTGAAAGCTCGCGATAATTCATTGGCACCATGTGGCCGTGAAGACGCAAATAAGGCGGGGCTCCACTGGTCAAATGAAGATCCGAAGCACCTTGTGTAACCATGACTTTAAATAATTCGTCGATTGCTGCCATGTTTTCTTCATCGGAAGTTAAGCTCGAAATCTTGAAGCCTGCCCTGCGGATCCGGACCTCTTGTGCCTAAGTCTGAACCTGGGGGCGTCATATTTGCCGAGTAACGCACCAGTTTCAACTTAGGCTCTCGACGCTTCTATGTTAGCCTCTCTGGACTTATGTCGGCAGAAATCCTCATCAACGTCAGACCCCAAGAAACCCGCGTCGCCTATATCGAGGCCGGAGTCCTGGCGGATTTTAAAATTGAACGCAAAACATCCCCCACCTTGGTGGGATCCATCCATCGTGGCAAAGTCATCCGGGTCCTGCCCGGGATGCAGGCAGCATTCGTGGACATTGGTCTAGAAAAGGCCGCCTTTCTTTATGTCGGCGACATCCGCGATGATTTTGACGAAACCTTCTCAGATCCTGATCGCGATAGCCCCATGGTGGACGAGGACGACCAAGACCGGATCGTCGAAACCCCAAAGACGCCCATTCAAGATTTGCTGACCGAAGGCCAACACATTTTGGTGCAGGTCGCAAAAGATCCGATCGGCACCAAGGGTGCTCGTCTCACCACGCATATCAGTTTGCCTGGCCGATTTGTTGTCTATCTGCCAACGGTTCGCCATCTGGGAATCTCGCGTCGAATTGAAAACGAAAAAGAGCGCGAGCGATTGAAGAACCTGGTCACCAAAATCAATCCATCTGGCGGCGTCATCGTCCGCACTGCCGGCGAAGCCGCGACCGAAGAAAGCCTTAAAAACGACATTGAATACCTGGATCGTCTCAGCAAAGAGGTCTTCAAAAATTATGAAAAGAAAAAAGGCACGGGTCTGATTCATCAAGAAATCGATGTCGAGCTTCGGGCTCTGCGCGATTTGATGAGCGAAGAAGTCACCAGCGTTTGGGTCGATGATCCCGAAGTTCACAAAAAAGTCGTAAAGTTCGTGTCGCAACTGATGCCGAAGTACAAACAAAACATCGTCTTGTACGAAGAGAAAAAACCGCTGTTTGATCTCTACGATATCGACATCGAAATTTCGCGCTCTCTCGACCGAAAAATCTGGCTCAAATCCGGCGGCTACATCGTCATCGACGAAGCGGAAGCCTTGGTCGTCATCGATGTCAATACCGGCAAGTACGTTGGCAAACGAGACTTAGAAGATACGATCTTGAAAACAAATCTTGAAGCCGTGAAAGAGATCGCCCACCAACTGCGAATCCGAAATTGCGGCGGCATTATCATCATCGATTTCATCGATATGGAAAAAGAATCCCACCGCGAAAAAGTGATGGCCGTGCTCGGCGAAGATCTGCAAAAAGATCGTGCCCGCACCAACATCATTTCCATGTCCCCGTTGGGGCTGGTCGAGATGACGCGAAAACGCATTCGCCCAAGTCTGATCAAAACTTTGTGCGAGCCCTGCACCTATTGCGAAGGCCGTGGCTACACCAAAAGAAAATCAACGGTCGCGAACGAAATCTTCCGCGAGCTCGAACGGGATTTGCCACAAATGGAAAATAAAAAATCCAACATCGTGATTCACACTCACCAGGAAGTGGTCGATTGGATCTACGAAGTCGAAGGCGAAACCTTGAATTTTATCGAGCAAAAAATCGGCAAATCCGTGGCGTTCAAAATTGAACCCACCTACCACGTCGAACAATACGAGATCTTTATTTTGTAGACTTGGATCGAGAAGCGGCGCCCGAAGTTTTTTTCGACACCGCCGCCGGTGCGAACTGCTTGCAGTCTCGAGTGACCTTCGACTTCAGCTTGTCGAGATCTTCTTGTTCGTCTGGAAGAAAAATTTTCATCTGATCCTGAACTTCGGCATCAATTCGTGTTGGCGATTTGCTGTCCAATTGAGAACAGTAAGCGCCGTTGACTTTGTATTCGTACTTTTCACTTCCCAATTCCAAGGTGGGAAGACTTACGACTTCACGCAGGCTGCAGTCGGAATTGAAAACCTTCAGCAAATACTCGGACTCGCTGACCATCAAGCGGGTGGCGACCACTCGATCGCCATCCAGGTAAAACAGCTTTTTCCCTTTTTTATAGATATGAGTATAGTCCACGCGCTCAGGATTCGCGGGGTGATCGCCAAGAGATTCGCCCAAGAGATATTCGGAAGCGGCATCAAAATTAAAACCTTCTTTAATATCCTTTAATTTAAAAGCAGTTTTCTTTCCAGCTTCAGTATTCAAATAAGCATTGGGCATAGCTTCGGGATGAGTTGCCTCAAAAGCCCGCATTGGCGTCACGTGCTGCTCGTAGCGAGCATTCAAGGCATGCAAAAAAGGGCGCGAGTCCCGACCCATCATCTGATCCCGTTTGACCGAAACCAACTCTTTTCCCTGATCACAAGTCCAAGCCGCCAGAGCTGGCTGCATCCCACAAAAAACCACGAGCACCATCAACGCCTTCATAAAAACCTCGCTTCTTACTGATTATTCCTTCAGCAAGGGGGGTCGGCAAGCCCGGTTCAATATTCATCCTTGCCAGGGGATACAAAAGTCAGTAAATTCAACCACCTAAACCGCTTCGCGACCCAGTCTTGTTGACTCAAGCGCAAGGTCTCCCACTTCGGACTCTAAGAATGTGGAAAAATCAGGACTGGTTTGTTGACAACCCCCCATGCTGGATGGCATCTAAGGGGACTTTGTAATGCCCATTTTGGAGGATTAAACATGTACGCCATTATTCAAACAGGCGGAAAGCAATATCGAGTTCAACCCGGTGATGTGATCCGTGTTGAGAAACTAGAAAATGCTCTCGGTTCTGAATTCGATTTGCCTGAGGTTTTGTTGGTCGGTGGAGACGCTTCTGCAGTTGGAGCCCCACTTGTTCAAGGTGCGAAAGTTACCGTTGTCGTAACTAAGCAAACAAAAGACCGCAAAGTGATCGTATTCAAAAAGAAACGTCGCCAAGGTTATCGTAAATTCGCAACTCATCGTCAGCCTTTCACAGAACTTTTTGTGAAATCTATCTCTTTGGATGGCAAGACAGCTAAAGCTGATGGCGATGCAAACGTTGTTGACGTAACTCAATCGCGCCAAGATCGCATTGCTGCTCGCACTGAAGAGAAAAAAGCAGCATTGAACAACAAAGAAGTCCGAGCTGAAAAGAAAGCTGCAAAACCTGCTGCGAAGAAAAAAGTAGCAAAAAAAGCGGCTCCTAAAAAAGCAGCAGCCAAGAAAAAAGGCGGCGCTAAAAAGTCAGCAAAGAAACCAGCAGCAAAGAAAACTAGCAAGAAAGCGTAAGCTTTCTGAAAATTTGATCGCCCGGTAGGGGCACTAGCGGCCACGTCTGAACGAAATAAGAAGTGGCTTTTAAGAGGTGACAGGATGGCAAGTAAAAAGGCCGGCGGTTCGACGAAAAACGGACGCGATTCACAGAGTAAACGATTGGGTGTTAAACGCTTTGGTGGTGAGCATGTTCTTCCAGGAACAATCATCGTTCGTCAGCGTGGTTCAAAATACACAATGGGCAACAACGTAAAGATGGGCCGTGACTATACGATCTACTCAGTGATCGATGGTTTGGTTAAATTCGAACGTTACTCAAAAGAGAAATTCAAAATCAGCGTTTACCCAAAATCTGCGTAGACCTGATTTTTAGAATTAATTTTACAGTTATATAAAGAGGGAGCCCAACAGGCTCCCTTTTTGTTATACATGCCAAATCACTTTAAAAACTCGTGATCCTTCTAAGATAATGCTTTCCTCGTTCGCGCCTTCGCGGACCAGTTTTTAAAATGGTTTGATAGTTTGCGAAAATAGAAAAGATCAGAAGATAACCTGATTAGAAAACCAATTGTGCTGCTTGGGCGGCTGTCAAATTTCCGAGCTTAGGGATTTGATTCAAGACGTGAGATCCAAATGAAGTTCATCGATGAAGTGAAAATAGTAATTGCCTCGGGTAAAGGCGGTCCTGGTTGCGTGAGCTTCCGCCGCGAATCCATGACTCCGCGAGGGGGACCTGATGGTGGTGACGGCGGCAAGGGTGGCGATGTCATCTTGCGGACCGCTAAGAATCTGAATTCGTTGGTGGACTATCGTCGAAATAAAAAATACGCGGCCGAAAACGGCGTTCAGGGTAGCAGCTCAAACTGCACGGGCGCTCATGGCCAAGACATGGTGATGCTGGTTCCTCCAGGAACCATCATTCGCGATATGAATGGCGAAATTTTGGTCGATATGACGGGGATCGAAGAATACGTTCTGCTTAAAGGTGGACGTGGTGGTCGCGGCAATTGGCATTTTAAAAACAGTGTCAATCAAGCGCCCGAACACGCTCAGCCGGGTGAGCCCGGCCAAGAAGTCGAAGTCAAAATGGAGCTGAAACTGATTGCCGATGTAGGCATCATTGGCTCTCCGAATGCCGGCAAATCCACTCTGATCTCAAGGGTCTCTGCCGCCAAACCAAAGATCGCCGATTATCCATTCACGACGCTGACGCCAAATTTGGGTGTGGTGAAAGTTGGCGACGAAAGAGCTTTTGTCGTCGCCGATATTCCGGGACTGGTCAAGGGTGCTCATCAAGGCATTGGTTTGGGAATTCAATTTTTGAAACACATCGAACGCACGCGCGTTTTTGTTCATCTCGTTGATATTTCTGGCATGAGCTCGCAAGATCCATTGCAAGACTATAAAGACATCAATGCCGAGCTTCGCATGTATGACGAAGCAAACGAAGGCAAAGACGGATTCTTTCCTTTGAATGAACGAAAGCAGTTGGTGGTCTTAAATAAGATCGATACCTTGTCGGCCGACGCGATCGGAAAAATCCAAGCTCAATTTAAAAAAGAGCTGGGTTACGAACCCATGGCGATCTCTGCGGTGACTGGTAAAAACGTAGATAAATTATTGTTTGAAATTGGAAAGTATATCTTTTCTGCAGAGGACGAAACATGAGAGTCGGAATATTCGGTGGCAGCTTCAACCCTCCGCACATGGGCCACCTGAACAGTTTGCAAGTTGTATTGAAAAAAGCGGGATTGAATCAAATTCGCGTGATTCCTGCGGCCCAAAATCCACTCAAGGTTCCAACCGAAGGTCCAACGCCCGAACAGCGCTTAGATATGACCAAGCTGGCTTTGCAGGGTTGGGGAGACGCTTTTGTCGTCGACGACCAAGAACTCAAACGTGGCGGCAAATCCTATACGATTGACACCATCAAATCACTTCGCAAGACGATCGATGCCGAAGATCTATTTCTGATCATCGGTATGGATAAGCTGGAAGAGCTTGAGCAGTGGAAAAATCCCGGCGAAATCCTAAAGGAAGCCAACATCATTTTGACGTCACGTCCAGGCTTTCAATTCCCGCAATCTGAAGATGAGCTGCCGGCATTCATCAAAAAAGAAGTCGCTGATTTTGATTTCAATTTCATTGAACTTAAAACCGGACGAAACATTCAATTTTTGAAATTGGAAGATGTGCCCGCTAGCGGAACCGAGCTTCGCAAATGGATCCGCATCGGTAAGAATGTCTCAAAATACATTCCACTTTCGGTTGAAACCTACATCAAAGAAAACAAGCTCTACAAAGCGCCCGGCGATAAGATCAAAGACTATAAAGACCTGGCCGTTTTCTGCGCGAACACTTTGTTTTCGAAAAAAGCCATTCAGGTTCGTGGTTTCGATCTGCGAAACATGACGGCACCGGCGGAATTCACTTTGGTGGCATCGGGGACAAGCACTCGGCATGCGTCTTCATTGGGTGAAAACCTGATGCGGGCGGTAAAAGAGGAGTTCAATATTTTCCCGCAAAGCGTGGAAGGCATTGATGAAGGTCGTTGGGTGGTTGTCGATTACGGATCGCTGATCGTTCATGTTTTTTACGATTACGTTCGCCAAGAGTATTCAATTGAAAATCTCTGGCGAGAAGCCAAAGACATGGGTCTTAAAGAGCCGTCGTGAAATTCGTTTTGTTGACCTGCGCCACCGCTTCGGAAGATTGGGCTGACCAGGTCGATGAGCTTTATTCAAAAAAGATCACGCCATTCATTCCCTTTGAGATCAAGCGACTCAAAATCAAAAAAGCCTCTCGCGAAGATCGCGATCAGAAATTAAAATCTGATTCCGATGCCTTACTGGCCGAGGTCAAACCGGATGATTACGTCGTCCTTTTCGATGAGCGAGGAGACGTCCTCGAGTCTCGAAAATTCGCGCAAAAAATCGAATCCATTCTGAATTCGGGAAAAAAACGCACCATTTTCATCATCGGTGGCGCCTACGGTGTCGATGAGCGGGTGCGCACGCGGGCCCAGCTGAAAGTGTCCCTTTCGAAAATGGTTTTAAACCATCTGGTCGCACAAACAGTGGTGCTCGAGCAAATCTACCGAAGCTTTGCGATTCTCAAAAATCTTCCTTACCATAATGATTGAAGCCCTTCCGAAATTCGGATGCCGGGGGGCGAAAGCCGATTCATTTGGTGTGCGGGGTTTGCCTCAGAATTGCAAAGTTCTGAAATAATGAGACAAGCAATTTGGAAATGGATTCATCAGCAAGGTCGGTGCTGTCTGCACTGTGGGTCGTTTTTCGTGACGAACTCGCAATTTTGCCAGTGTTGCGAGACCGATCTCTGGAGAAAGCATCCGACCACCCGCGCCTTCGAGCTGACCGCGACCGAAATTCAGGCATGGGCCTTATTCGACTGGTTTCCGGATCAGGATCGAAAGGTTTCGAAATTGATAATTTCACTGAAGGGCGGAGAACCGGCGGTGGCCTTCGATTTTTATGCGCGGGCATTTGTTGCGCGAATGCCTCTAGCTTCGCTGCCATCAAATGCGGTGCTTTTGCCGTGTCCAAACTCGAAGGGACGCGATCATGCTGCGAACTGGGCAAAAGCTCTTTCGAAGCTTTTGGGAATCCCGGTCATTCAATCCTTAGAATTTATGCCCGGCCACACATCCCAAAAATCTAAAACAATTTCTGAAAGACAGAAAATTGTCTTCCATGCGACTGACCATCCAACGCACAAGCATGTAATTTTTATCGACGATATCGTCACAACCGGAGCAACGGCCTTGGCCGCGAAGAAGGCTTTAGGCCGCACCCAGGGTTTTGAGGTCTGGTGTTTAGCACACAGACGTCAGCTTGCCGCTGATCTGATATTTTGATATATAACTTGTCGATATATCTCATAATTTCAAAAGGATTTTCGCAGTGGCCAACGCGCTCGTTTTGTTGATTTCAACTTTTGTTTTTGCAGCCGGACCAACAGTTAAAAAAAATCCAACGATGGATTTGAAACCATTAACGGAAGCAACGGCAAAATACCGTCAAGCAACCATGGTGCAAATGTCGCTGGAAAAAATCGTCAAGTCTGAGCTGACCGGAAAAGAAACCAAACTGCAGGGTGAGATTTCGTTGTCGGCAGGCTTGTTTCGTTTGGAAAATAAAGAGCCCGAAAAATCTTTGCTCGTGTTTGACGGCAAAACATTGTGGAACGAACAGCAACCGTCGTCAGATTTCGGTGGTTCCGTTCAGGTGACCAAATCAAAACTTTCGGGGAAAAATAAATCGCAAACATTGTTTGCAACTTTGTTAACCAAAGATCCGGTGACCAAGTACTTTAAGATTCTGTCCGCCAAGAAAGATGGCTCCCAAACCGTTTACGAAACAGAATCTTTGACCTCTGACCTGAATATCAAACATCTCACCTTGAAGATCGATAATTCATCAAAGCTCGTCTCTGAGATTTCCTACAAGGACGATATCGGAAATTTGACGACGATGAAGTTTTCAAACGCGCAATTTAAAAAATCCATGAACAAAAAAATCTTTTCTTATCACCCGCCAAAAGGTGCTCAGGTAACAGAAATATGAACAAAGTCCACTTTATCAGTCTTGGGTGCCCTAAAAACTTGGTCGATAGCGAAATCATGGCGGGGACGCTCATGAAGGAAGGTTACTCGGTCACCGCCGATGCCGAAGGCGCCGACACGGTGATCGTGAACACTTGCGGCTTTATCGAAGAAAGTAAGAAAGAATCCATCCAAAGAATTTTGGACATGACCAATTTGAAAGATCAGGGCCAGGTCAAACGCGTGGTCGTAGCCGGGTGCCTGACTCAGCGATATAAGACGGACCTTGTTGATGGATTGCCGGAAGCGGATCTTTTTGTTGGTTCGGGCGAATTTCAAAATATCGCGAAGATCTTGAAAAATCACGAAGCGGGCGAAACAAAGAAGACTTTCTTCAATCTTCCTACTTTCTTGCAAGAAGAAGCCACTCCGCGAGTCAATTCGCAGCCCCGTCATCGGGCGTACCTGAAAATTTCTGAAGGCTGTCTGAAACGTTGTGCATTTTGCGCCATCCCGTTGATCCGCGGAAACCTGCAATCTCGTACTCTGCAAAACGTCGTGAATGAAGCCAAATTGTTGGTCGCCGGTGGGGTGAAAGAACTTTTGATCATCAGTCATGATTTCACCGATTACGGATGGGATTTGCGTCGCAAGAACAAAGATGCGAAGGAAAGCCCCGAAGAGCTTTTGAAGGCACTCTCTGAAATCGAAGGTGTCGAGTGGGTGCGTATGCTTTATTTGTACCCAGACGGAATCACGCCGAAAATGATCGAGCTGATCAAGAATAGCAAGAAACTCGTCAAATATTTCGACATGCCTTTGCAACACATCAACAACGATGTTTTGAAAAAGATGAATCGCAAGATGACTCGTGAAGAGATTGAAACGGTTTTGATGAACATTCGCGAGCAAATCCCCGAGGCCGTCATCCGCACGCAATTCATCGTGGGATTCCCGGGCGAAACGGAAGAGCAATTCGAAGAACTTTTAAAGTTTATCACCGAGCAAAAATTTGATCGTGTGGGTTGCTTTAAGTACTCGCCGGAAGAGAACACTCCGGGTGGTAAGATGCTCGACCAAGTTGACGAAGAGACCAAGCAACGTCGGTACGAAGCCGTGATGGAAGTGCAGCAGAATATTTCACGGGAAAAACACCGAGCGTTTATCGGCAAGACCGTTCAGGTCTTGGTTGAAGGCTACAGTGAAGAAACAGAATTGCTTTTGCAGGGCCGTACCTCGCAACAAGCGCCAGACATTGACGGCGTCGTCTTGATCAATGACGGTGAAGCCCAGATCGGCGATTTGGTTCAAGTCAAAATCACGGACAGCATGGAGTACGACCTTATCGGAGAAATCGTGTGAGTGCCCTGGCGTTGATTCAGGTCGCCAGCTACGGAGCTGCGCTTGAGGCCGCTAATATCGCGACCCACCGACAGAATCTCGAGCTGCTGGAGATCATTCCATTTGGAACCTACTGCCAGCTGCTGCTGCAAGGTCCGGAAGCGGATCTGACAAGCTACCGCAAGGTCCTACGAACCGCTGACTTGCAAAAGTCCGTCATTATCAATCAGCCGGACGAGCGTTTGTTGAAGGCCTATTATCATTTGGAAAATCAACCGATTCAGAATTATCTGCTGATTTTGGAAACTGAATTTGCAGGTTATCTGTTCAATTGGGCGCAGAAGCTTTTGGGAATGAAACTGGAAGTCGTCGACTTTCGTCAGCCTCGCTATGCCGGATCTGTGGCGTGCCTGGTGATGACGGGTGCGGACCTCAGCCAAATTCAGGGTGAAATTTTGGAAATGGAAGCCCAGAAAATCAAAGTGAGCTTTGTCGAAGAACCAACGGCTAAATTGCGATCTTACTTTGATATCGAACCCAAAGCCTAAACCGCCGAGATCAATCAGCCGCCGCTGCAACCATCGATGCCGGTTTCAAATTTTTTAAGCCAGTCTTGAACCTTCATGGTGCGCAAGGTGTTGGTCGCTCTTCGAAACGAGGGCAGGGTTTTGCGGTCTAACTTGCAGGCCTTGCTGTAGGCATCTAAAGCCTCGGAATACTTTTGAATTTCTAAACCTGAATTGCCAATTCCGATCAGTGCGGGAATGGAATCAGGCTTGGCCACTAGGGCTTTTTTGTAGAACGAGTAAGAGCCAATATAATTTTTCTTTTCATCCAAATGTTGAGCATAAGAAAGCTGCGCCAGTTCGGATTTCGGAAAGTCATCGGCCGCTTTCTTTAAAAGCTGGTCGGCTTTTTCAACCTGTCCCGTTTCCTGGGAACTGATGCCGAAATAAACATAATTCTCTGGCGTCGAAGGGCTGATAGTGATGCCGCGCTGACAGTGCTTAAACGCCAAATCATACAGACGATCTTGGGTGGTCAGCTCGCACAGCTTGGTGACGGCCGCGACACTTTCGCCGACCTTATCGATCATGTCTTCGTAGAGCAGGCGAAGTTCGTATTTGTTCTTTTTCTTTTCATAGTACTGAACCAGAATTTTGTAGGCCAATTCGTAGCTGGGATTGATTTCAAGCGCCTCTTTCAGATTGGCCAGGGCATCTTTGTCTTTACCGGACTGCATTTGCTCAGAGCCGATCAAGGTCTTTGCCTCAAAGTCCTTGGCATTCATGGCAAGGCTGGCGGTGAAAGTTTTAATGGCGGCTTCGTGATTATTCAGACCGCTGTAAGATTTAGCTAAGATAAAAAGACCATCGCGGGAAAGCTTTTCAACCTTTGGCGAAAGCAGGTCGACCGCCTTTTGATAATCTTTTTTCATCAATGCAGCCTGAGCCTCTTGCACGACGCTCGCCCGGGCCATTGTCCAGGTCTGTCCAACGTCCAAGAATGAGACAGAAAGCATGAGACCTAGTCCCAGCAGAAGTGATTTCATATGGTATATTATGAACGAGATGCTTCGTTTAGAAAAACAAAATTCTCAGTCCGGTCAGGCTCTCGTCGAGTACATTCTCATCGTCGGCCTATCCGTTGCCATCATATTAGGGTTGATGAATCAGCTCTATAAGCCATTTGGTGATTGGATGAAGGACTATATGGGTCAGTATCTCGAGTGCTTGTTGGATGTTGGCGAATTGCCCACAACGGGTGGAAGCAGCGAGAGTGGCGAATGCAATTCTCGATTTAGAAGTTTTTCCGTTACCGATGGTCGCCCGCCGATCAATAGCAACAGCGGCAGCTTGGAAAAGAACGACAGCCAAAATCGAAGGAACCCTCCCCAAAGCGGAAGCGGAACCCATAGTGAAACGTCAGGCAGCGGATCCATGGCAAACCGAGCTCGCGGCCGCAGCGGTACGACACCTTTCCCGGTCGGATCCCGAGCGGGCTCCGATAGCGCCTCGAACCAAGGAAACGGATCCAACACGATTGTCGAAAAACTTTCACCGTCCTCACAGTACTATAAGTTACGTTCTTCGGGAGGTTCGTCTTTTGTTGCCGGCCCGATGATCACCAGGAACGGATTGAATCAATCATTCATCGTGAATAAAAATCAAAACTCCTCGCAGGTTGAGCATCACGAAAAATTGCCGCTGAATGAAGAATTCGGCCCCGATCAAAAATCAAAAAAATTCATCATGAAAGCACCCGAAAGAAAAGTCGCCAACGCGGATGATGATAAGCCGTGGTCTTTTTCGGAATACTTTAAATACGGATTGATCATTCTGATTATCGTCGCCATCGTCTTATTTTTGCTAGGTCAGATGGCGCAGATTTCGAAGAGCATGGAAAAGTGACACCAGCGACACCACTGCGCGCGAGGCGTCGGAAATATGTTCATGCAGAGTCATTTCATTTCCATTCTTTCTTCATAATTTCTTGAAACTTTTGATTGATTGTCCGATATCAGATTTCCCAAATCGAAAGAGAGACGATGGATATCATTCCGCTCAATCACAAGCGAACCTTCTCGTATGCCGAAGCTCAAGAGCTTTTGCCTGTCGTGTACCGCATCACTGAAATTGCACAAAAAGAGGTTCGAACTTTGGTGAATCGGATCGAAGCCATTAAGGGCATGAGCGGAGCCCGTGTGACCGAGCTTGAGGCCGAAATCAATCTCATTATTGATCGTTGGCAACAAAAAATGACAAAATTGGGAGCTAGCCCCAAAGGTCTGTGGCTAGCTGACTTTGATGATGGCAAAGGGTATTATTGCTGGAAATTCCCTGAAACGGTTATTTCATATTGGCATGGATACAATGATGGATTTTCAGGGAGAGTCCTCATAAAGCCGGAATTGAATGAAACAAAGCAATAAGTCCCTACGAATCGCAGTCGCCCAAATCAATACTACACTCGGCAACTTTGCCGGCAATCGCGAAAAGGTTGTGACCTATATCAAGCGCGCTCAGGAAAAACACTGTGATCTAGTGGTCTTTCCGGAAAGCACGCTGTTTGGTTATCACCCTTTTGATTTGCTGGAACGAAAAAAGCTGGTCGATCAACAGCTGCAAGAACTGAAAAAAATCGAAAAGGCGATGCCCGAGGGCATGGCGGCACTTGTTGGCGTGTTGACGAAAAATCCTGATAAAAAGGGCCGCCCTTATTTCAATTCGACCGCCTTGGTGCAAAAGGGAAAGAAGACCAAATTCTTTCACAAGGAATTGTTGCCGACCGGTGATGTTTTCGATGAAGCACGCTTCATCGAAAATAGCGACATGAGTGAAAACTTTTTTACTTTCAAGGGTCACCGAATTCTTGTGACCATTTGTGAAGACATTTGGGCCTGGCCGGATGCCAAGGGCAACAGCCAGTATTCACACAATCCGATTTTGCAATTCAAGGGACAGAAGGTTGATTTGATTATCAATCAAAGCGCCTCTCCATTTTTTGATGGCAAATTAAAGATTCGAAAAAAATTGGTTCAGCAAACAACCCAGCTTTTAAAAGCACCGATGGTGTATGTGAATTTGGTCGGAGCGCAGGACGAAATTATTTTCGACGGAGCAAGCTTTGCTCTGGATGCCAAGGGAAAGACCCTATTGCAAAGCGTGGCTTTCGAAGAAGACATCAATGTCCTTGATCTTGGCAAGATGGAAGGCGGCGTGCGGCCTTTGCAGCAATCGACCGATGAAATTTTACGTCAGGCCTTGGTTTTGGGAATCAAAGACTTTTGTTCAAAATCGGGTCTCAGCAAAATTCATTTGGGTTTGAGTGGTGGAGTGGACTCGGCATTAGTCGCCTGCTTGGCAGTCGACGCTTTGGGGCCTTCACAGGTTGCGGGCTTAGCACTCCCGAGCCAGTACAATTCACCCGACAGTTTGAAATTGGCCGAACAACTGGCAAAAAATTTAGGAATTCGTTTTCTCGAGGTTCCGATTCAGAATGTTTATGAATCCGCCAAGAAAACGATCGATCAGGCTTACAGCATTGAAAGCTTTGGTTTGATTCACGAAAATCTGCAGGCGCGGATTCGCGGGATGCTCTTGATGGCGTACTCGAACAAAGAAAATTCACTTTTGCTGGTGACCTCAAACAAATCTGAATTGGCGGCCGGATATTCAACCTTGTACGGAGATGTGTGCGGGGGCCTGGCGCCAATCGGTGATCTGACCAAATCCCAGGTCTACGGTTTGTGTGCGGTCTACAACGCCGAACGGGAATTGATTCCCGAGCAGATTCTGACCCGAGCACCCAGTGCGGAGCTTCGTCCGAATCAGAAAGATCAAGACAGTCTGCCGCCATATGAAGATCTCGATCAAAGCGTGGATCGACTGATTCGGGATTGTGGGGCCATCAAGACGAAGACGGACGAGTGGTTGTCAAAAGCAATTCTGAGATCTGAATTCAAACGCTGGCAATCGGCGCCGATTTTGAAAATATCAAAGCACTCTTTCGGTCGCGGTCGACGTTATCCGATCGCTCAGCAAGCCGTCGAATCTTAACCTATCGAACCTTGATGAGGAAAATCATCAAGGTTAGCGTGATCATCACTTGAATGAGAGCGAATCGAACCAACACCTGGGTGTTGGACCATCCCTTATTATGGCGCATGTGATCATGCAGGGGAAAACGCACGCTCTTCAAGAATGCGACTTTGAAAAAGCGCATGATCGCAACTTTCACCAAGCCTGTTCCGCCATTCACCATCAGCACGGCGGACACGATCAAAATGCAAAAAGGGTTGCCGGTCTTGATCACAAAAACCCCGAGCAAAAATCCCAAAGCACGAGAGCCCGCATCACCCATTAATAGAATTGATGGATTGGCGTTGTACCAAAGGTAACCCAAAATACATCCCACCATCGAGAAAGCCATCATTCCCCAATTGGCGCCATCGACGTAATGGGGCAATAGCAAATGCGCTGAAATTTCTTTGTGGCCCAGAATAAAATACAGAAGCGCGCCCAGGCTCGCGAACGCAAATGACGTTAAGGTGCCCGAAAGACCATCGACCCCGTCAGTGCAATTGGTGGAATTGATTGTCGCCCATAAAAGAATCGTCGCCAGCGGCACGAACAGCCACAGCGGAATCAAAAACATCTGGGATGTAAATGGCAGCCATATTTCAACGTCACTGAAACCGCTGAGCAGAAAGGCCGCAACGATGGCGAGAACCATGTCGATCAAGCCCTTTTTATACTCGCCCCAAGAAACGACGGCTTTGTCATCTAGCCATCCCGACATCATCGCGCCAAAGGTTAGAAGCAAAATTCCCACGACTTCGACGGACCAAGGCAAGAAGAGAAGCTCGACCACGACGAAAAGGCAGATGAAAATGACGCCCGCACCAGTCGGTTTACCGGCGGCAACGGCACCTTGGACGGCGTGGTTACGGCCTCGATCTCGCGGCAAGCGATGCATCAGCCGTGGGAGCAAGTAAAAGCTGAGAACGAAGCAGGATAGAACACTGAGACCGCTCAGGACCAGATGAGAAGTTAAAAGACGAAAGGGTCCATAATATTGGGCGAGAAATTCACCTAACCAGTAAATCACTAAATTTGCTCCGCTTCTTTAAGGTCCATAGCTGAATGCCAGTGAGAACGTTGCAAAACCTAAGTGATATTTTGCGACGGGCTCTGACCTAAAGAATAGATGCAATCTTCGAATTAGCCAAGTGTCCCAGACTGGCGGTCGAGGTCGGCCGCCTTGGAGCTAGAGAAGACCAGCGAAGAAATCCATTTGTTTGGGCTTCTTCTCGATGACAGGAAATTTGGACAATGGTTTTCCCGTCAGGGCGATTAGATTTTCCACGGCCGGTGGTTGTCCGTTGACGGAAATGCGTTTGACCATTTCCAAGAAAAGCTTACCGCAATATGTGGCATCTTCTTCGGCACGGTGGAAATCCGTTGTTGGAATTTTCAAATGTTGAACCAAAGTGCCCAGTTTGTAATTTGCAAGGCCCGGAAAAACTTTGCGGGCGATCGGCAAAGTATCAAGGATGATCCCGCGCGGGGTCGGAAGCTCGATCTTTTTATAATCCGAAATCAGGAACTGTGAATCGAAAGGTGCATTGTGCGCAACCAAGTGATCGTCCCCACAAAACTCTGTCAATGGCTCTAAAATGCGATCGATGGTCGGCTTTCCTTTGACCATATCGTTTGAAATTCCGTTCACCGCCGAAGCGCCGGGTGGAATGGGACGAAGTGGATCAATCAAGGTTGAAAAAACAGCGTCGACCTGGCCATCGATGAAGCGAACCGCTCCGATTTCAATGACTTGGTCTACTCCGGGCACGGTGCCGGTGGTCTCGATGTCAAAAGCTATGAATCTCATAGAATCCTTGATACAGAATGGTTTAAGGAGTTTCAAGTTTGTTCCACAAAAGAAAGACTGTCGACACAAAACCTCCCGTTTCCATCACGGTTCTGCCGGAAAACGTTGTTGTCCAAGCGAGTCAAGGCTCGACAATCTTGGATGCACTTTTGAATGCCGATATCGATATTGATCACAGCTGTGGGGGAATGGGAACGTGTGGGACTTGCCGTATCTTTGTGGAAAAAGGTTTGGAAAACTTCGAAGAACCAGGTTTGGCCGAACGAGAAATTCGCGACGATCGACAGTTCAACCCCAATGAACGTTTGAGCTGCCAGAATTTGGTTCAGCCGGGGCTCGTGATTCGCAAACCTCAGTCGACGTAAAAATTATTTGTGTAAATCCAGGTGATCCATTTTTTTCCTTCCGGAAAAGGAAGCAGCGGACTGACACGCACAATAACTCGGTAAATTCCGGGGCCGGTCAGGGCATAATCCAACTCGGTTTCGTTGGACGTGGCTTCGCGCTCACCGTTTTTAAAGACGACGATTTCGTAAAATGCCGAAGGCTCGGTCGGCAGTCGGGCTTTCAGTTTTAGATTTTTATTAAACTTCAGCCGATCACCCATCAGGTAACTTTTTTCCCGATCTTCAATCGTCGAGATAAACCCTTTGGGGTCGCCCAGCAAATCAAGGCTCATGTAAAAATGGCCGCGGCGATAGGCCGTGAAAATTTTCTGCCTGTCTTTTTGATAATTGCCAGTCAATTCGGAATTGAGCAGCACATGATTGTGAGTGATTTCAAAGGAGGTTTGGTAGCTTGGAAATTTCAAGAGAGCGTTTGCCCATGGAACGGCTCTGGCAGATGCATCGGCACCGCTAAATCCCAAGGTCGGCCGGCTTTGAGACAGCTTATCCCAGAGAGCAACTTCTTCGGATGGCTCACGAAACAGGCGCAGAAAAGCGTAGCGGGGGTTGAAGGGATAAATAATAAAACTCCAGATGACATTCAGTTTGGATCGATCCCACGCATTCGCAGAAATCGATTTGGGATTGAGAACCTCGACACCATCTAAACCAGTCGGGTAAGGGCCGGTCCATGTTGGTCCTTGGCGAAAAGGATGCGCCAATACCACGATGGTTTCATTGTTTTCATTGTACTTTTTCGATAGCAAATCGGTGAAGTAAACTTGCGCTTCCCCCGGGTCGGTTGGCTTGTGATCCGTGCTCAGGTCATAGAAAAGCAGGCGTGAATCCAGAAAGCTGTACTCGCCTTCGGCGGAAACCAAAAGATTTCCGTTGTATCCATTGATCGAAGCCTTGCTGCCGAATTGATTGATGTCGGTCAAAAAGATGTAATCAAGTCCAGCAAGCTTGGCTTCAGAGATGACTTCGGTGGGGCTTGAAGAACCGTTGCTCAGTTCCGTGCGGACGTTGGTGACGCCACGATAATCATAATAGCCGGTATTTGATTCACGCTTCAGGTTTGCCGGAATAACCGTGAGATTGCTTTGTGAAAGATAAAAGCCGTAGACGAAATAAAATAACAACGCCAAGGTCAGCGAAATCAAAACACGAATCATCGATTGATCCTCACAATGACCAGGTCATTATCGAGACTTTCGACCTCGGATACAACAAACAGTGGATCTTTTTGAATCCACTCGGGCAAATCGGATTGGCGCTTCATCATCACATAGATGGGATAAGACCTGGGAATTGCCTCGGAAAATGAATCGTAAAGATCATGACGGCTCATGCCGTAAAGTTTGTAAACCGGCTGCTTTTTGGTGTACCAAAGCCAGGACGCCATCTGGTAGGTGCTGGCATACAGGGGCTGATATTGATCCGATTTTTTGATGAGCGGCTCAAACTGAGTAAATTCAGAAAGCTTATCGGGAGCTGAAGGAATCCATGGCTTGATGGCGTGGCTGGCGAAAATCGCGATCAGAGAAATCCAAAAAATATTTGCCGTCCATAACGGCTTTTTCGATTTTGCTCCCAATGTCGCCAAGGCGAAGAATGCCGGATAAGCAACAACCGGCCAATTCACTTCCACCAAAGCTTTGAATGAAGACAGAAGGAAAAAGAGCAACGGCCCCCACGCAAAATACAAAAATGTTCGCGCCAGTCCCGTCACGCGCGCCTTCAGTCCGCTCCAAAAAACAGTGGGAAAAATCACCATCACTTGCGCGAGAACATAGGTCCACGTCCAATAAAATTTGTAAACGGGTCTGCTCAGACCATGCTTCATCTGAAATTTGAACGAAGCAAAATCATTCATGTAATTCCAAATCAGCACGGGACTGCAGAATACAAGGCCGAAAATCACGGTCAGACCGACGTATTTCCATCGGACTTGGGACCAACGTTTTTCAAATATCAGGTAGGCGAAAAGTATCGGTAAAAACAAGACGATGTGATATTTGGAACAAAAGCCCAGACCTAAGCAGATTCCGAGAGCAATGTATTCTTGTGCTGTCTGAAATTTGAAAACTCGCAGCAAAAAATAAAGTGAGAGCGACCAGAAAAAAAGAACCGGCAAATCCGGAGTGACCACGATCGAACCGAATCCCAACAAGGGCGAGCACAAAGCGAGAACCATCCACCACGAAAATTTGAATTCCGTCTCTTCGCCCTTATACAAAAGGCGCCAAATCAAAAGCCAAATGAGCAAAGTGCAATGACCTAATAAAACGGCCGGCCAGCGCACAGCTTGGCCGAAAGACTCAAATGCGTGTCCCAGCCAAAATAGCCAAGCCACCGCCGGCGGATGATCAAAATAGCTGAGCTGCGGGTGCTCAGACCACACCCAGTAATAGGCTTCATCAGTTGAAAGGGGAATCAGCGCAGAGGCGACCAGCTTGATCAGCAAAGTAAAAAGCCAGATGCGTCTGATCGTCATCATTTCGGATAGCTGAGTTTGATCGGTCGGCCGATAGTTCCCGGCACACCGCGATCGCGTCCATTCACGATTAAGTTCACGGCGCCACCGTCAGTAATTTCCAGATCCACCGTCGTTTTCGAACGGAAAGTGTGCAGTTGATCGGCACTCAGCTCGATGCTGTCCCATTTTTGTCCGCCATTCAAACTGAAGCGAACTTTGACTTTGTTGAGGGCTTCAACAATGACTTCGGTGCTGGCCGCTTTGAGGGTGGTGGTAGTCGCGCCAGCAACCGTCGAAGTGGTTGTTGTCGTCGTTGAAGTCGTCGTCACCGGTGCCACGACTTTCAATGTGGTCGTTGTCACTGGCAAGCGCATAGTTGTCGTTGTCACCGGGGCTTTGAGAGTCGTTGTCGTCGTAACGGCTCTCATCGTGGTGGTTGTCACGGTGGTCGAAGTCGTAGGAACAGGTTTTAACGTTGTTGTGGTCGTGGTTGAAGGGTGCGTCACCCCTATCGTTGTTGTCGTCGTCGCGCCCGCAATGGCTGTTGTCGTGGTCTCTGAAATTGGGGTGGCCAAAGTTTCGGCTTCGACAGACACCGGAACGTTCAAGGTCGTCGTTGTCGTTTCGACCGTCATTGGCACTTCGCTGGCGATGCGAGATTCCTTTTGATATTTATCCATCATCTTGGCCACGAAGGCGATCAAGGTTAACAACAAGATGGCGAATATAATGGTGTAAATACGATTGTTATTCGAAACAGGTAGGGCCGCATCGTCGGGACGCTTCAGAGACTTTTCATATTTGGGAGCCGAAACGATGGGCTGGGGAGCAGCTTCAGTGGGCTGAGCTTTCTGCGGCTCTTCGGGGCGAGTGGTGCCGTATTCTTCTTGAAACATATCCAAGGCTTGTTTCACGTCCAGACGCAGGTACTGAGCATAAGATTTAACGAAGCCACGCAGGAAAGTTTTCGCTGGAAGGTCATTCTGATTTCCATCTTCAATGGCTTTCAAAATCTTGGGATTGATCTTCAGACTCATCCCGATCTCGTGCAGAGAAAGACCTTTGTTTTCACGTTCAGCTTTTAGCAACTCACCCAGTTTTGTCATGTTTACCTGCGAATGGTTTCCAACATTGTTTTGGCTTTTTCGGTATAATGGCCGTTTGGATACAGCTTGAGGAGACTTTCAAAACGCGCTTCCGCTTTTGGTTTTTGTCCCAGCTGGTAATAGCTTAAAGCACTATAATAGTGGGGCTCATCATATTGACTGCGTTGGCAAAAACCGGCGGCGCGATCCAAGGCTTCGGCAGCGCGCTCGTAATCTCTCATCTCAAAAAGTGTGCGGCCATAGTAAGAATTCGCCAAACAATTGTCGCGCTGAAAATCTAAGGCTTTCAGAAAAGTCTTTTTGGCTTCCGCCAGCTGCAGCAACCTAAATTGGGCCATTCCCAAATTGATCAATGGCTTTTCCGGACTGGTGTATGTCAGATCTTGAATCACGCTTTGCGCTTCTTTGATCGCCTCGTCATAGCGGCCACGCTCAATCAGGATGCGTGAAAGATTATTGCGAGCGTCTGAATATTTTGGCTCAAGCTTTAATGCTTTGCGAATGTGATTTTCTGCCAAGTCATATCGTTCGCGAAAAAAATAAGTCAGGCCCAAATTATTTTGAATCACCGGATTGGTAGGATCCAATTCTTGTGCGGTCAACAGTTCGGTCAGAGCTTGCGGATAATTTTCGTTGTTGAGATGTGATGTTCCGATTTTTAAATGCAGCTTTGCGGTCTCTTCATTTTCTGTCGAAACTGAAGCGCAAGCCGTTGCCAATAATAAGAGGAAAATCCCAAAGATGCGTTTTACCACTTGCCCTAGGATATCAACGACTTAGGGAGAGTCAATCTCCGCTTCATTTGCTAGCTCTACCAGAGTTTCGACATGGTCCGTTTGTGGGAACATGTCAAAAGGCTGGACCCGAACAGGACGCCAACGACCCCACTGCTTCAATCTTTCTAGATCTCGGGCCAGAGCTGACGGATTGCAACTGATGTAATAGATCCTTTGCAACTTTTGGTGGCCCAAAGTACGAAGGACATTTTCTGAACACCCATTTCTTGGAGGATCCAACAGGACCAAAGAATCGGGCTGCAATATGTTGCGCTTTAAGAAAAGCTCGACGTCGCTGAGATAAAAACGCATTCGGTTGGGACTGAGATTCAGGGTTTTGACCTGTTGTTGGGCGAGACGAACGGATTTTTCGTTCAATTCGACGCCGATGATGGTGCTTTTGGGAAACTGGCTCAAGAACGGAAAGCTAAAATTTCCGGCACCTGCATAAAGATCGTAAACCACCGGCGCCGAGCGACCTTTCATCCAGTCTAGGACGGTCGATGTCAGATTTTGATTTTGTGCCGTGTTCACCTGCGAAAAGCCGACTCCCTCAAATGGCGAATCCTCAAATACGGTCTCGATTTTGCCCGCGGGGGTCAGCAGCAGCTCGACCTTGGGGATGGAAAGAGTCTTATCCTTCACCAGCTTGTCATGTAAAGGCTGAATCTGCTGTGCCAAGGACTCTTCGGTGATGGGACAATCTTGAATGTTGATCACGTCGTGACTTTGGCGAGCATAAAATCCCAAGTTCTTGCCATCGAACTTCAGTTGAATGCGATTGCGATATCGATATTCATTGGGACTTGGGACGATCGGTAAAATCTGCGTCTGACTGGTGAGAACCCGTTTCAACTGCTCTTCGACAATCGCTTGCTTTTGTCGAAGCTGCTCGGCGTACGAAATATGCTGCCAAGTGCAGCCACCGCAGCGGCCGAAAACTGGACACGAAGGCGTCACTCGTGAAGGCCCGGGCTGCAGAATTTCGACGATTTCGGCGCGTGCAAAATTCTTTTTCTTATCGATGACTTGGATTTTCAATCGATCGCCGGGTGCGGAAAAAGGAACGAAATACACAAGGCCTTCATGCCGACCAATGCCGTCCCCGCCAAAGCTGAGCTTTTCAATATCGATTTCCAATAATTCCATCATAGATGTTATGAGATAGGGGAGTTTCAAAGTGAAAACAAGCCCCCAATGAAAAAAGATCTGGTCAGTTTCTAGGTCATGATGAATCATTTTCAGTATGTCGAAAAATTTTTGGGAACAAAACGCCAAGCAGTGGGATCAGGTCATCGAGGCGGGTGTCTTTAAGAGCCGTCAGGTCACCAATGCCGCCATCATTCATGAAATTCAACGCTACGGCTTTAAGACCGTGCTTGATGTCGGATGCGGTGAAGGTTGGATCGGCGGCGCCCTGGATTCAGCAACGACGGATTACCTCGGAATCGATGGTTCGCAGGCCTTGATCGAAATCGCCAGGACGAAACACCAAGCGCGGTTCCAGTCAGTGACCTATGAACAGATCGCGACCCGTGCCTGGAAAGCGACAACGAAATTTGCCGGAGTCATTTTTAATTTCTCTTTATTAGAAGAAGACCTTACTGGCTTGCTGCGAGAATCATCGCATTTTCTACAGGCCGGCGGTCGCATGCTGATCCAGACTCTTCACCCTTGCTTTGCCCTGCCAGAGTACCGAAATGGATGGAATCACGAGGACTTTAAATCAAGTGGAATCCAATTCTCAGGAGAGATGCGTTGGTATGGCAGGACGCTTGGCGCATGGACGCAGTTATTTGAACAATGTGGTTTGGCGATTGAAGAAATCGTCGAACCGATGAATGAAGGGAAGCCGGCCTCTATTATCTTTGTGCTCAGGTTGAAGAACGATTGATGCCTGAAAGTATGGGAACATCCAGAGGCGTGAAACTGTTGGATGTGCATGCGTCGAATTTACTTTCTGGACAGCAATCTCAAATTTAACTAACTAAGAGCGTATGGATATTAGAATTCGGAATGGGTACAAGGCTGCGGATGCGAGATGGACTCCAGAAGTCCGGATCATTATCGATGTATTTCGCGCCTCAACGACAGCTCTTGCCATCCTGGAAAAAAAGCCTTCTCGGTATTTGGTGGCAAATGACTTAGAGCTGATTCGCGGTCTTCTGGATCAGTCATTTCGTCTGGTTTCCGAGGTTTATGATTTTGGTATCGATAACTCTCCGACTTTGGTGCGTCAGTTGGTTTCAGTTGGCGAAAAAATTATTCACAAAACGACGAATTTAACGACCGCTCTTGAAGCAAATTATTTTGATTCGCCAGTGCTGGTTGGTTGCTTCAATAACATGGATGCGATTGTTCAGCATGTCGTGAACCAGAAATATTCACAGGTCGAAATCATTCCGGCGGGCCAAATGACGACAGCGGAAGAAACGCCGGAAGATTCTCTCTGTGCATGGATGATGGCTGAAAGGCTATCTCAAGAAACGACGGGTCCGGTGCAGGATCCCAGGACTGTCTTGGGTGATTGGGAAACAAAAAAGAAAACTCGCAAATGGCCGCAACATTTTATCGACGACATCGAGCTGGCCGTGCAGCTGAATATCTCGAAGAACATGCCAATAGTTCGACAAATCCAAGCGGGCCTTTTCGAAGTGACATCCTTGGCAGGAAAATAGCTAACCAGTTCCTTTTTTCTCACATGGTCACGCCGTCACCGATCAGTATTTGTTTTTCATGCTCGACATGGCCGGCAATTTTCAAAAATGAACGGATCCTTTTTGCGGCGTTCCGCCGAAAAAGTACACGGACACTTTTTAGCGAGTGAATCATACTGAGATAATAAAAAAGCCGAAGCGAATCGCCTCGGCTTTTTGTTTTTTCAGAACTCTGGTGGATTTTTTTGCGGTGTGCCGCCGAAAAAATACACGGACTCTTTTTAGAGATTACAGATTTCGTGTTTTTCGAAAAAGATTGCCAGTTCGCGCTCTGCAGATGCAGGGCTGTCGGAACCGTGAGCTGCGTTTTCGCCCATGCTATCGCCGAATTTTGCGCGGACAGTGCCAGCGTTCGCTTTTTTAGGATCGGTTGCACCCATGATTTCGCGGTTTTTCAAAACTGCGTTGTCACCAGCCAAGCACATCAACATCACAGGACCAGAAGTCATGAATGTGACCAGTTCGCCGAAGAAAGGACGAGCTTTGTGTTCAGCGTAGAACTCTTCCGCTTTTGATTTGCTCATCACTTCGATTTTTGCAGCGGCGATTTTCAAACCGTTCGCTTCGAACATGCTGATGATGTCGCCGATTGCGTTCTTTTTCATCGCGTTTGGTTTAATGATTGAGAATGTTTTTTCCATTGCCATATCTCTAACTCCCTAGAAATGGGTCAGCGACGAATCGCCGACCTCAGATTACATTTTTAACTGTGCCTTCAAAGTTTTGCCCATATCTGCCGGAGATCGAGCAATTTTGCAACCAGCAGCTTCCAAAGCTTCGAATTTCGCTTCGGCCGTGCCTTTTCCGCCGCTAATAATCGCGCCGGCGTGGCCCATACGCTTACCTTTTGGAGCAGATGCGCCCGCAATAAAGGCAGTCACAGGTTTTTTGAATTCTTTTTTAATGTATTCTGCCGCTTCTTCTTCAGCCGAACCACCGATTTCACCGATCATGATGACCGCATCCGTTTCTGGATCCGCATTGTAAAGCTTCAAGACATCGATGAAATTCGTTCCGTTCACCGGGTCTCCACCGATACCGACACAAGTCGACTGTCCCAATCCCAGCTGAGTCAGTTGGTGAACCGCTTCATAAGTCAAAGTTCCGGAACGAGACAGAACGCCGATACGACCTGGTTTGTGAATATGACCGGGCATAATACCGATTTTGCATTGTCCGGGAGTGATCACGCCCGGGCAGTTCGGACCCACAAGGCGGGTGCGTTTGCCTTCCATAAAGCGCTTCACTTTCACCATATCCAAAACAGGAATGCCTTCGGTGATGCAGATCACAAGATCCAAATCCGCATCCACGGCTTCAATGATAGAATCGGCCGCAAACGGAGGCGGAACGAAGATCATCGAAACATTGCAGTCCGTTTGTTTCTTCGCCTCTTTCACGGTGTTGAAAACGGGGAGACCAATGTGTTTGGTTCCACCTTTACCCGGAGTGATTCCGCCCACCATTTTGGTTCCGTAAGCCAAGCATTGTTCCGAATGGAATGTTCCCTGGGCGCCAGTAAATCCCTGGCAAATCACGCGAGTGTCTTTATTAATCAGAATTGCCATTATTTACCCCCTCGGATTGCTTTCACGATTTTCTGAGCCGCATCGGTCAGATCGTCAGCCGGAGTGATGTTCAAACCGCTTTCTTTCAGCATCTTTTTACCCATTTCCACATTGGTTCCTTCCAAACGGACCACCAATGGAACTTTCAGGCCGACTTCTTTCGAAGCCGCAATCACGCCATCCGCGATGATGTCGCATTTCATGATACCGCCGAAAATGTTGACCAAGATGCCTTTCACGTTTGGATCTTTCAGGATGATTTTGAAAGCCGCCGTGACTTTTTCTTTATTGGCGCCACCGCCCACGTCCAAAAAGTTCGCCGGAGATTCGCCCTGAAGCTTGATGATGTCCAAAGTTGCCATCGCCAGTCCCGCACCGTTGACCAAGCAACCAATGTTGCCATCGAGCTTGATGAAGGCCAGGTCATATTTCGAAGCTTCGATTTCGGTCGGCTCTTCTTCGTTCAAATCCCGGTATTCCAGGATGTCTTTGTGACGATAAAGTGCGTTCGAGTCGAAATTCATTTTCGCGTCCAAAGCGATGATGTCGCCTTCTTTGGTCAGGACCAAAGGATTGATCTCGGCGATCGAGCAATCGACATCCACGAATGCTTTGTACAAGCCCATCATGAATTGAGTCGCCTTACCAACATTTTCAGCTGGAATTCCGATCGCAAATGCCAATTCACGAGCTTGGAAAGGCATCAATCCCGTGACGGGATCGATGTCGACCTTCTTAATCGCGTCCGGATTGTGGGCGGCAACTTCTTCGATGTCCATGCCACCTTCAGAAGAGGCCATCATCGCCACGCGACCCGTTGCCCGGTCAACCAAACATGCGACGTAGTATTCTTTCGCAATATTGCAGCCTTGTTCGATGAAAACTTTCTGAACAAGCTTCCCTTCGGGACCTGTTTGATGAGTCACCAAAGTCATGCCGATGATCTTTTTAGCAAGATCGCGGACTTCGTCTAAAGATTTTGCGATTTTAACACCGCCACCTTTACCGCGACCGCCGGCGTGAATCTGAGCCTTAACGACCCACAAACTGCCACCGATTTCCTTTGCGGCATGAACCGCTTCTTCTGGATTAAAGGCCACTTTCCCTTTGAGAGTGACCACTCCGTATTTGCGAAGAACTTCTTTCGCCTGATACTCGTGAATGTTCATTTTATTTCCTTAATATAGATTTATACGCCAGCTGCAGCCAAACCATCGACCAAGCTCTTCACAGCCGCGACGGATTTTTCGAATTCCGCTTGTTCGTCCGCATTCAATTTGAACTGAACGATACCTTCCATGCCAGCGCCACCCAACTTACAGACCACACCAACGAACATGCCCTTGATGCCGTATTCGCCATTGAGCTCGACCGCACAAGGAAGCATGCGTTTCTGGTCTTTCAAGATCGCTTCTGCCATCTCAACCGCACCTGCAGCAGGGGCATAGTAAGCAGATCCCGTTTTCAACAAAGCACCGATTTCAGCGCCGGCTTGTTTTGTACGAGCCACGATGGCGTTGATTTTCTCGGCCGACATCATCTCGTTTAAAGGAACGCCACCAACAGTCGACAAACGTGGCAATGGAACCATGGCATCACCGTGGTTACCGATGACGATACCAGTGACGTCTTTCACAGAAACTTTCAATTCATCAGCGATGAATGTGCGGAACCGAGACGCATCCAAAGCGCCGCCCATGCCGATCACGCGCTCGCGAGGGAAACCCAAGCATTTCTTGGCGTGAACTGCCATCGCGTCCATTGGATTACAAACCACGATCACGATCGAGTTTGGAGCGTACTTTTTGATGCCGTCGCAACAGTCTTTAACGATTTTACCGTTGATGCCCAACAGTTCGTCGCGGCTCATGCCCGGTTTACGTGGCATACCAGCAGTCAAGATCACAACGTCAGAATCCGCGATATCTGCATAGTTCGAAGTTCCAGTGACGTTTGAATCGAATTTGTAAACAGGGCTTGCTTGCAACAAGTCCAAAGCTTTCCCTTTTGCCGCACCTTCGTTGATGTCCAAAACAACAACGTCACCCAGCTCTTTGGAAGCTGCCCAGTGAGCACATGTTGAACCGACGAAACCCGCACCAATGACGGCAATTTTCTTTCTTTTGTGAGCCATATTTTCTCCTTGATTAGACATGATCTAAATGATGGCCCATTCAATCTTAAAACAGCCCGACAGACAAGGGTTCCCAGACAATTTCCGGACTCGTAGAACAAGGCGTTGCGAGAGTCAAAATCACGGTGTTCGAGTCATTATTCCAGCGCGTGATGCCAGCCAAACTCAGGTTTCTTGTTCACGCCTCAGAAAGACAAAGTGAGAAGTTCAGTGATCGTGGGAAATGACGGCGATCCTTCTAAAAAAGTCTTGCTCGAAATCGGGAATTCCTTGCCGCAGGCCGAAATCGGCGCGACCATTTTCTGATCAGGAGTCCTGCATGAAAACGTTGTTGCTCAGCTTTGCGCTTCTTATTTCTTTATCCTCTTTTGCCAAAGGACCTGCGGTTCTTTTTGAAGAAGTCGAAGTTCCGAGCACGCCTGTGTACAAATCTCGACCCCAGAAAAATCCACCCAGCCAGGAAATTACGCCCTTATCGCAACGAAATTCTTTGCGGGAAACCTATGCTTCTCAAGAATTTGATAGCGCCTTGGATTTGCGCGCGAAACGTCGAATGGGGGTCGGGGCTTCGGTATTTGGATCGACTGGATTGATGGGTGCATTGCTTGAGTTGAACTTTGTACCGGAAAATTCTTTGATTGCCTCTTTTGGCGGAGGTCCTGGTTACGGAGCTTTCAGTTTTCAGTGGAAGCATCTTTTCGGTGGACGAAAATTTTCGCCCTATGCCGGATTTGGATATGCCAGATGGTACAACGCGTCTGCGGAAGGTAAAAAAATCGAAAAAACGATGCCGAACGAATTGGGTTCCAAATTTTTGGACGACGAAGAAAAGAAAACCGGCAAGTTTGGAGTGAATCTTCTGATTCCGAATTTGGGATTTCAATACAGTTTATTATCTGGACCGTGGACGGGGAGTTCGTTCTTCGCGGAGATTAATTTTCTGACACCATTCGAGACTCTCTCACCAGTTCCGGTCGCAGGTTTTGGTGCCCTTTACTATTTCTAGGATCCCATCCATCGACATGCGGTCCTTTCCAACATCCATTCGGACATCGTGAACTTTGCACGCATCTTAGACTGTATGGAGTGAATCAGAGGAGTTTGAAGAGACTTTGAGTCGGAAGAATCCGATTTTCAAAGATTGCGGGAGCCACAAATAAAAAACCCCCGGCCGAGGCCGAGGGTTTCGAAATCCTAAAATTAGGATCCAAAGAAACTACTTTTTCTTAGTAGCTTTTTTCTTTGTAGCTTTTTTAGTAGCTTTCTTAGTAGCTTTTTTTGCTTTCTTCTTTGCCATGTGCTCCTCCTAGTGGATATCCCGTGCGGGATGCAAAGTTAACGTTGTTCTTCTCTTCCTTTAACTTTTTCTTCCCATCTCTTGCGAGACAAAAAGAAGACTTCTTGTCCTAAGTGTTCACAATGTGACTTCTATCGTCAATAAGATTTTTTTTCTTGAGCACTTTTTTTGCGCAGAAGGATCTTCATGGAGGTCTTTGCATGTTGATTTGGTCAGCGCTTTCGATATTCGGATTGTGGATCGTGCACCGGACACTTCGGACCGGAGAATCGCTGCAGATTTTTTCCACCGAGCGCGCAATTCAGATCCGAGTGTTCAGTTTTTTGACGGTTGTTCTTTTCAATTTCCTTCTGCGAGACATGATAATTCTGCTGACCGCGCTGAATATCGTCATCTTTTTGTCACCATGGTGGGTTCCGATGGGGATTCAGCACAAGCGTGAGCAGGTGTTGAAGCAACATTTCATTCCGATCTTGGATCAATTGATCCTTTCAATGAAAACGGGAAAGGGATTTCGCCCAGCGCTGCAAATCTGTTTGGAACGAACATCGCACCACATCCGCTTCACCCTATTAGAGTTTTTGAGTGCACTTCAGTATCAAAAAGAGATCAAAAGTTTGGCTCATGACCCCCAGATCCGTTTTTTCTTTAGTGAATTGGCGCTTGTTGATCAGTCTGCGCACAAACCTATCGACCGTATGAAAGCTTTGCGCCGACGATTGATGATGGAGAAAGGATTCCGACAGAAGTCGAGACAAGCGTTGCTGCAAGTGCGATTTCAATCATGGATCATGACCGGGATGTACGTTTTGGTGTTGCTGTATGTGCAAAGTGACTTTGGATTGCAGAAGTTGATGGGCTTGGTGTTGATTTCAACAACGCTTTTTGGCACGGGTCTGTTGGTGGTGCAAAGAATGGGAAGGAACTATCGATGGAAAATATAGCGCCCCCGCTCGAGCTTCTCATGGAGGTCCGTTTTGGACTGGAAAAGGGCCTGTCGCTGCGAAAAACTCTGCAAGCCTATATCGAAATGCAACCAGCGGATTCATGGCGGCAGCAAATTGGATTGTGGCTTCAATTTCTGGAAATGGGGCGGCCCCCACAAGAAATATTGGGCCAGATGACCTTCGTGCGCCGCCAATGTCTCGAAGTGATCGAGATGGGATTGCGGGGCGAGCCGATTTATCCGCAGATTTGTGCCCTGGAGGAAGAGGTTTACGAGACCGCAAAGCTCGAAATTGAAGAGTTCGTTGCTGTTCTTCCAATCAAATCACTGGTCCCGCTGCTTTTTTTTCAATTTCCGGCCTTTTTGGCGCTCTTGATCGGCCCATTCCTGACATCTTTGCTTGCACAATCCTGAATCCAGTTGATACCCCTCTGAGCTCTGGATAAATTGAGAGTCTCAGGGGGCGTCATGGCAAAAAACGTTTCATTCGAGACTCTCAAGTCTCTCATCACCGAATTGACGAAGGATAAACCCAGTCAGGTCCGCGTGAAAAAGCTGATGCAAGAAAACGGTCTGGAATACACCAACGATTCGATTCAGCAAATGAGTTCGGTTTTGGCATTGATGTCCCAATTTCCAGTCGAAGTGAAGAAACGAAAAACGAAAGAAAAGGCACCGGAACTATGAAAAATGTTTTTAATAATCTGCTCGAGGCCGTCGGCAATACGCCTCTTATCAAATTGAACCGAGTGACGGCGGGATCGCCCCACACTTTCTGGGCGAAGCTCGAAACGATGAATCCCGGCGGGAGCGTCAAGGATCGGATCGCGGTCGAAATCATCGAAGCTGCCGAAAAGCGGGGCGACCTAAAGCCAGGTGGCACAATCGTGGAAGCGACTTCAGGAAATACCGGATTGGGTCTTGCCATGGTTGCGTCGATCAAAGGTTACAAATCCATTTTCGTCATGCCGGATAAAATTTCTGAAGAGAAAAGAGCCATCCTGCGAGCCTATGGATCTGAAGTGATCATCACTCCCACGGGTGTCGAGCCCGATGATCCTCGCAGCCACTATTCGGTGACGGCTCGTTTAACAAAGGAAATTCCGGGCGCGTTCTGCACAAATCAATATCACAACCCGGACAATTTCAACCGTCACTATAAGACAACCGGTCCCGAACTTTGGGAGCAATTGGGTGAGAAGTTGGATGTGTTCGTGGCCGGAGCCGGCACGGGCGGCACCATTTCAGGAGTCGGCAAATTCCTGAAAGAAAAGAATCCGAAAACCAAAGTGATTCTGGCAGATCCCATCGGCAGTATTTTGTATGACCTTTATTATCATAAAAAAATCGTGGATCCACCGGCACCATACAAAGTTGAAGGGGTGGGCGAGGACATGCTTCCGGATAACGTGCACTTTGACGTGATGGACGGCGTGATCCAGGTCGACGATAAATCCGCATTCCAGATGACCCGAAAAATCATCGCGGCGGAAGGTATGTGTGTCGGGCCTTCGGCGGCATTGGCGCTGGTGGCGGCGATGGAGTACGCCAAAAAATTGGAAAAACCCAGCAATATCGTGGTGCTTTTCCCCGACAATGGACGAGCTTATTTGAGCAAAGTTTTTAACGATCAATGGATGAAAGAGAACGGTTTGTTATGAAAAAGACAGAAACGACAAAAGATTTCGGTTTCGCAACTCGGGCCATTCATGCGGGACAATCGCCAGATCCAACGACGGGTGCGATCATGACCCCGGTGTATTTGTCTTCAACCTACGTGCAAGAATCACCCGGTGTCCATAAGGGTTGGGAGTACAGCCGTACTCACAATCCCACTCGCCGGGCGTTTGAAAATTGCTTGGCCAGCCTGGAAGGCGGAACCCATGGTTTTGCGTTTGCTTCGGGTTGTGCCGCGACGACCACCGTCCTTCACCTGCTGAAGAACGGGGATCATGTCATCGCCGGTGATGATATGTACGGCGGAACTTTCCGTCTTTTCGATAAGGTGCTTCGTCACGATGGCATGCAGTTTAGCTTTGTTGATCTGACGAACCCTGAAAACTTTGTCAAAGCGATCCAACCGAACACCAAAATGGTCTGGTTGGAAACGCCGACCAATCCGACTTTGAAGCTGGTTGATATTCGCAAAATCTCGGCCGAAGCGAAAAAGCATGGGATCATGGTCGCCGTCGATAACACTTTCATGAGCCCGTACTTTCAGCGTCCATTAAGTCTGGGTGCCGACATCGTGGTTCATTCGGTGACCAAGTACATCGGTGGACATTCGGATGTGGTCGGCGGCGCAATGGTCACGAACCGTCCGGAAATTGCCGAGCGCATGCAGTTTCTGACCAATTCCATGGGCGGAATCCAGGCGGCATTCGATGCTTTTTTGTGCTTGCGAAGTTTGAAAACTTTGCCCGTGCGAATGAAGGCCCATGAAGCCAATGCCATGGCGATCGCAAAGTTTTTGGAATCCCATCCGAAAGTCAGCAAAGTTGTTTATCCAGGTTTGGCTTCTCACCCTCAGCACAGTCTGGCCAAAGAGCAGATGTTGGGTATGGGTGGGATGATCACATTCTTCATTAAAGGTGGAATGGATGCGGCCCGAGCTTTCTTGGAAAACGTTTCTGTTTTCTCGCTTGCTGAAAGCTTAGGCGGAGTCGAATCACTGGTGGAACATCCGGCAATCATGACGCACGCTAGCGTTCCGGCTGAGAGCCGTAAGGCTTTAGGGATCGATGATTCATTGATTCGCCTGAGTGTTGGTATCGAGGATCTCGAAGATTTGATGGCAGATTTAAAATCAGCTTTTGAAAAGGTCTGATTGACATGGGGGAGGTTTGCTAGGTAACTAGAACCTCCTTTTTTAGGGCGATACTTCGCAAGAATGGCTCGGTAGCTCAGTTGGTAGAGCAGCGGACTGAAAATCCGTGTGTCGGCGGTTCAATTCCGTCTCGAGCCACCATTTAAAGTACTTTTCCTCTTTTAAAACACACTTCAATCTCATGTTTTTTCTGTTTTGGACCTTCGGTTCAAATTCAGTTTTATCTATCGTCTATTCAGACTTATGGAGCCAACTGTTCTTGAGATGCGCTCGTTTCGATTTTGGTTTTTAACTTTGCCAGACCAGATTCAAATTGATTGCCAATCATTTTATCAACCTGTTGAACCGTGCAATACAATCGACTGATGAAATTATTTTTTCCCGTCACAGACCATTGCACGATCGTTCCGGCCGCAGCTGGGATCAAAGTGATCTCGGCCAATTGGGACATCGGCAGCGGTTTCATATAATTCAGCTGTGTCTTCACGTTTTGATTCGAGTTGCTTTCTACAACCAGCGCTTCACCCATTCCCAGTTTTCCAGGGCTATTCCAAACAGACTTTGAACCGATGCCTTCGGCCGGCCCTTCGTAAGTGATTTCGATGACGGGATCGATTTCATTCCACGGCATCCAGTCACCGGTTTTTTTCGAATTATTGATGAAAGGAAAAATCACTTCGGGCGGTGCTTTGATCAGGATTTCCCGCGCGATCAGATATTCAGAAGGCTGAAGAGCGACGTACCCCAATACACCCGCAATAATGATCACCGCAACAAGCAGAATTTTCTTGAGCATAAAATTCCTTTCTAAACTTATTATTATTTTTAGGACGAAAAGCGGGTTAAAGCTATTTGAGAAAAATCAGACTGATTTGTCGTCCCGACTCTTGCTTATCGCGGCGAAAGGAATGGTAGCCGAGATTCTGTACGGTATCCTTCAGTTCGAAGAAGCAGTGATGGAGATCGACCTGAGCTTCGATAAGCTGGGCTTTTAAAATTTCATGAAGATCGACACGGGACTTTGTATCGCCCAGGGGCGACCAAATGCTGCTATCTCTCAGTGGACTGCAGGCTAGCAGCTGATCACGGACATCATTGCCGACTTCGAAACTTGGTTTCTGAATGTGTGGCCCCGCAAAAACGAGGATGTTTTCGGCCTTGCAGCCAAGCTTGACCAGCTGAGCAACGGTTTTCGGTACGATTCGATTTTCCACTCCTCGCCAGCCGGCATGGATGGACGCAACCCATTTGGGGTTTTCGTGGAACATCATAACTGGAATGCAATCTGCAGTTGCGATCCCCAAAGCGGTATTCGATTCATTTGAATAGTGGGCATCCGCTTCGCGTGAAAAATCAATGGCGTGTGGAGAGGTGTGAATGACTTGATTGCCGTGCACTTGCTTGATGCGTTTCAGTCGGACGTTCGGAAACAATTTTTTTATTTCTTCCGCATTCGAGTTGCGACTTCCAAACAGGATCGAATACTGATTTGTATCGATGATCGTGCCGATTCCCGAATCTTCGATTTTCATCAATCCAAACCCTTGAAAAAATGATTTCGAATCTCCTGGTGATCAGGCCACGGAACTTTGAAGAAAAGATTTTCGCCGGTCTTGGGATGCACGAAGCCCAACTCGCACGCGTGAAGCGCACAGCGGGTTGAAGTCTTCAAGAGATCTTGATTGTTATTGCCAGAAACGGATTTGATTCGTCTTTCCGTCGCGTAAAGATCATCCGATAAGATCGGGCAACCCATTTCCGAAAGGTGCACCCGAATTTGATGGGTGCGGCCGGTCTCCAGTTTCAATTGCAGATAAGAAATGCCCGCCGGATGGTTCTTCAAAACCTTGTAATGGGTGACCGCCCATTTTCCGACTTCGGGAGCCAGCTCGCGGTCGCGAATCACTTTTCTTTCATCATCCAAAACGCTGGCGAATTTTTTTCGATGAATGGGGTGACGTCCGATGAAGCTCTGGATTGTCCCATTTTGTCGTGCGGGAAGACCTAGGCAGATGGCGTGATAGATTCGGTGAACGCTTCGCTGTTTAAACTGTGAAGCCAGATTCTCTAAGGCAAAGTCATTTTTTGCTACCACCAGTACGCCGCTGGTTTCGCGGTCCAAGCGATGGACGATTCCGGGGCGCTCTTCTCCGAACTTCATCGCCAGGTCATCGGTATGTGCGACCAACGCGTTGACCAAGGTGTCGTCCTGATGTCCCGCCGCGGGATGGACAACCAAACCTGCGGGTTTGTTGATGACGATGACGTCACTGTCCTCGAACAAAATATCAAGATTCATCTCGAAAGGTTTGATTTCCGACGACGTCGGCTCGGGAAATGATATTTCAATTCGGTCGTGGGCGGAAAGTTTGTAAGAAGATTTAGGAGGTTGCCCGTTGATCAGCACCAGCCGCTGATCAATGAGAACTTCGGCGCGAGAGCGGGAACCAATTTCGGGAATAAAGCTCAAAGCTTTGTCCACCCTTTGTCCCACCATTTGCGGAAGCATTTCGATGGCTTGAAATTCAGACTGATTTTTCAAGCGCTTCTTTAAAGAACTTCATGTAAGAATCGCAGACACGTTTCTCATCCAAGTTCAGAAACTTGCTGATCTGGGCGACGTAGCCGCGAACAAAAACGGGCGCCGGTAAACTCTTCGCATCCATTTTCTCGACGGCGTTAATGTAATAGGCGCTGATCTTTGTTGTTTCGCTCATGCGTTCTAGCGGAATATTTTTGTATTCACGGACCTTGCGGAGCTCTTCGCCATTCCAATTCGTTTGCGCTTTGATTTCTTTTTCAAAGTTTTCATCGATTTTGTATTCGATTTTTCCGCTTGGCTTCTTCGGCATTTCGGGTTGTTGAATTTTGCTTTGCGCTTTCAAAACTTCGAAGCTGAGGTCTTCGCGGCGAATGCCGATTTGTCCGAGCTTTTCATCATATAGCGTGCGCAAAGTTTTGTTGCCCAAAACCGAATACGCCTCTTCAACCAACTTCAACAGATCACGCGCTTCTTCTTCCGAGAAGATCGTGTAGATCGCTGGGTTGTCGCCGGAATAAGTTGTTTTTGCTTTTTCGTAAGCGGAAGTCACTTCGTGTTGAGCGCAGTGAGGGCTTACTTCGAGAATGTCGTAATAGTTAAATCGTGTCGCTTCCACACCAAAATTAAACCACAGCTCGATAGTAATTGGCATTTAAATTTGGATTTGTCAGGTGCTTGCAGATCGAAAGAAATTGACCGGCCAATGGCGTAAAAGGCTTGTCGATCAAAACCGGATCGCGGCTTTTCACGGACTGCCACACGGCATTGTCGAAATCGATACTGCCAACATAATCAATCGAGAGATCAAAATATTTGTTACACACGCTTTTGATCGAGTGACCAAGATCTTCGTCCAGGCGACTGCGCGTTTCGTTGACGATCAAACGCAATGGTTTCTTTTGCAGTTGTTCGAAGAAATTAAAATCGAAACCGCATTCTGAATTGAGATAATCGCGGAATGAAAAACAGCCCTTCTTTTGTCTAGTTCGGTAAGCCTTGAGCGAATGCTCGAGCTTGCCGAAAGAATCCGGCGTTGAATTTTCTTTCAACGAATGACAGATAAAGGCTTCGATGAAGCGATAATTTTTTTCAACAGAAGTGGGTTCTGAATTTGAAATCAAGATTCTTTCGTCGGCGTGGAAGAACAATTCAAGGTGCGCCAAAGCGGGGCCTGGACCAAGGTCAAAAAGAATGTAATCGAATGGCAACTGACGGCAGTCCTCGATCAACTTGTTGATTTGTTCGATCGACAGGGTTGTCGGCGCCCATGAATCCCAAAATCCCTGAATCAAAGAAAGTTTAGGGATCTGTGTGCCGTAGTAAAGTTCTTTTAAGGGCGTGCCTTCGCTGAAATAACTCGAAAGGTTTTTCGATGAAGGGCTTTCGCCAAAAGTTGTGTGAAGATTCGCACCGCTTAGATCGAAGTCGATCAGTAGAACTTTGTTATTCAGCTTTGATAGGGTAATACCCAAGCTCGAGGAAACGAAAGTTTTTCCCACTCCACCTTTACCAGCACCAGTGACCCAGATTTTTGCCGACATCTCATGCTCCATCGAGAAGACAAATTCAACGAGATTTAACTCTCTGATTTTCTTCGGCTTCTGATGCGCGAATATAAAGGGGTTTTAGCAAATTCCATTCTATCGTCTGGTTTTTTTCTTGCAGAATTGGGGCCAACAATCCCAAGGTCGTGGCCATCGGAAAGTCAGAGCAGTCTGGATTGCGAATTGTGGCTTGAAAGAACTCGGGGGAGAAAAATTTTTCGTAAGCTCGGTATCCATCACCCAAACACAGAACTGGATTTTCGGCGGAAGCGATCAGCTGATTGAGCTCGGGAACCGTCATCGCATTCGGTTCAAGCGTCATCGTTTCACCCAAAAAACGAGCCGTGTAGTTCATGTTCTTATGAGCGTTGATCAAGCACAAAACATCTTCGGTCTGTTCACCCTGGTGCCGCGCCGTTTGCATCAGAAGGGTCAACGAGTCCATGGCGACCAAGGGTTTTTGAAATGTCAGGGCAAAAGATTTAGCGATGCTGATGGCGACGCGAATGCCGGTGAAACTGCCGGGGCCGACTCCACAGGCGAAGAGATCGATGTCTTCCAGCTGGAGGTTGGCTTTCATCAAGCAGCGTTCGATGGCGGGATTTAGAAATTCACTGTGGGTTCGTTGCGAGGCGGAACTTTCGGTCACGAGGACCTGGCCCTGTCGGCAGATGGCCACGCTTGCGACCGAGGTGCTGCTTTCCAGAGCCAAAACGTTCATTCGTGATTACCAAGATCCAAGCAAACGAGTAAAGTCATTGAACAAAGCAAAGACCATCAAACTCATCAACACGACGAGACCAATTTGCTGAGCGATTTCCATTTTTCTCATGCTGACCGGCGCGCCCTTCACGGCTTCGATCACGTAGAACAACAAGTGTCCGCCATCCAGAACCGGCACGGGCAAGAGATTCAGAATGAAAAGGTTCACCGAAATCACGGCCATCATTTGCAAGAATTGAGAAGCCCCCAATTTGAAGGTCTCGCTGGCCGCTTGGCCGATCGAAATCACGCCTCCGATATTTTTCGGAGAAATTTTCGCCTGGATCAACCGAACAAAGCTGACCAAAGTCATCTTGGTGATTTCGTTTGTTTTTTCCACGCCACGGACAAAAGCCGAGCCAACACCGTCTGCCTTAATCAAAGCCATCTCCGGAGCGGCTGGAAATGCCCAAGGCACGATGCCCACGGTGAAACGTTTTTCTTCGCCACCTTGTGAGGTCATTTGCGAAGTCATCCGTGGAGTGATTTCAATTTTGCTCTTAGCGCCTTCACGGTCGACTTCGAAAGAAAGGGGCTTATCACCTTGGAAAGATTTGACTGCTTCCAAAAGCTCTTCCCATTTTTGCGGAACCAATTGGTTGACCGACAGAATGCGGTCTCCCGCTTTCAGGCCCGCCGCTTGTGCTGGCGAGCCGTCGATGACTTTGGCCAAGTACAATTCTGATGCTTCCATGCCGATGGAAGCGATGGATGCAAAGTGCGTTGCCGGAATTTCGATTTTCATCGATTTTGATTTTCCGGATTCGACATTTTCAAAACGCTCGATCTCTAAAGAAATCGGCTGATCTTGTTGAGATACCAGCAGATTGTCCAGTTCACGGAAGTACTTAACGGGTCGGCCACCGACGGACTTGATCAGATCGCCTGTTTGCAGTCCAGCTTTCGCCGCCACCGAATTTGTTCGGATGCCAACAAGGCTGGCTTTTGAAGAAATTGAAAGGCCTTCGATATCACCGATTTTTTCATCGGTACTGAGGACATTTGAATTGGCAACTAAGACCGGCGTTGCTTGAATCGCATCCAGGCGATCCGTGCCTTCGCGCTGCACTTCGACCTGCAAGGTTTGACCGTGGTTCTCGGTCATCAAGTGAACAAACTGATCCCAAGTTTGAATGGTCTGTCCGCCGGCCTTCATAATATGATCGCCTGATCGGAAACCCATTTCATACGCTGGCGAATGGGCCGCGATGTCACCGATCACCGGTGCCTTCATTTGTTCACCAAGCATGGCAACAACGAAGAAAATAAATATCGCGAAGAAAAAATTCATCAGCGGACCGGCCAGCACCACGGAGATGCGCTGCCAGACCGGCTTGTGCGTGAATGATACGCTTTTATCTGGTTCGGAAATTTGAGCGTTTAACTCGTCACCGAACATTTTCACGTATCCGCCCAACGGAATCAGTGAAAGGCAATATGTCGTATCGCCCTTTTTATATTTTAAAATTTTCTTTCCGAATCCGAGACTGAAGATTTCCACGCGCACGCCCCAGAACTTGGCGACCAAGAAATGTCCCAGTTCGTGAACGAAAATCAACAGACCTAAAAGGATGATAAAAGGAATGATTGCCGATAGCCCAGAATGCAAATAGCCAAAAATAATATCCATAGTTCTAATATTGTAGAAAAGGCTTTGAGAGGGCGCTACTTCTTTATCAAAAATGGAACAACCGGAGATTTAAAACCGGACCTAAGAGTGTCTCAAATTGCGTCAAAAGAGGTTTTCTAGCAACAGCGCGCCTGCTAATAAAATAGGTGTGCCGAAGAGCACTCCGTCCAAACGATCCAAGACGCCGCCATGGCCAGGCATAATCGAGCCAGAATCTTTTCGATTGGCCACGCGTTTCAGCATGGATTCAAAAAGATCTCCCAGTTGCGCGACAATTCCGGTTAAGAGCGAGACAAGAATCAAACCCCAAAGTGGAACGTGGGTGAGAAAATAGATTCCAGATAGGGCTCCCGCGATACCCGAACCCACCAATCCGCCAATTGAGCCCACGATCGTTTTCTTCGGGGAAATTTTAGGGAGAATTTTTTTATTTCCCCACATCATTCCGGTGAGATAGGCGAACGTATCGCCGGCAAAGACGATCATCAGCATTGTTAAAAACCAGATCTTTCCATTGGGAATGTCTAATATTCGGTAAGCCATTGCTGGCAAAAGACCAACGTAGAAAAAGCCGAGAATACTTTTGGCCTGAAACAACGAGAGCGCCGTCAAATCTTCAAAGCGTCGTTCGTAGACAATCGAAATGCAGCAAAACACGATCGAAATGCAAACAAACCCCAAAGTGGAATGCTCGGGAAAACGCACGGTCAGCGCGAAGGTTGCTACACCTAAAAGCGCGAAGATGATTTTGATGAGAAGCGAGTCCTCGGGTTTAAAAAGAATTCGCGTTAGCTCGCGAACACCTAAGAACGAGGCGACATAACAAAGAAACTTAAGACCTTGAACATCGTAATAATAAAACAAAGCGCCAACCACCGTTGCGGCGACTAGGGCGGAGATGACTCTAGTGATGAGCGTTTTCATGATGGATGGCTCCGAAGCGACGCTCACGCTTTAAAAAATTAAGAAGGGCGATATCGAGATCTTCAATCGAGAAATCCGGCCACAGCGTTTCGCAGAAGTAAAATTCGGCATAGGCCGCCTGCCACATGAGAAAATTTGAAAGACGGTGCTCACCGCTGGTGCGAATGATCAAATCAGGATCAGGCCATTTTGCTGTATTCAGGCAGGAATGAATCAAGGCTTCGTCAATCTCGGCTGCCTTCAAATCACCGGCTTCAACTTGACGGGCCAGCGCACGCACGGCCTCGGTGATTTCCTGACGAGATCCGTAGCTAATGGCAAAAACCAAATTCATACCGGTGTTATTGGCTGTCTGCTCGGTCGCATAATCAATTACTTTCAAAACTTCCGGAGGAAGCTTGCTTCGATCGCCGATGACATTGAAGCGGATATTTTGACGAACCAAATTGGCGGTTTCCCGCTTGAGATAGCGATGCAGAAGACTCATCAAAAATAGAACTTCGGTTTGTGGTCGCAACCAGTTTTCGCTCGAGAAAGCGTAAAGGGTCAGATTTTCCAGACCCTTTTCCACACAAGCGGTAATGATTTGTTTGGCAACACGGGCACCTTTGATGTGGCCATAGGTTCGCGGGCGCCCTTTCAACTGGGCCCAGCGTCCATTGCCATCCATGATGATTGCCACGTGTTTAGGAAGACTCATGAAGCCTCGAGATGAAAAATCGGATTAGATCGTCATGATGCTTTTCTCTTTTTCATCAGAGACGGCATCGACCTTTTTGACATAATCATCAGTCAGCTTTTGGATGTCAGCTTCGGATTTTTTTGATTCATCTTCGCTGATTTTTTTATCCTTCAAAGCCTTCTTCACTTCTTCATTGGCATCTCGGCGTGCCATGCGAACAGCAACGCGAGCTTCTTCAACGATTTTCTTAGTTTGTTTCACCAGGTCTTTACGACGCTCTTCCGTCAAATCTGGAACCTTCAAGCGAATGACCTTGCCATCATTCATCGGGGTCATGCCGATGTCGCTTTTGATGATTGATTGCTCGATTTCCTTCAAGATGGAAGCTTCCCACGGAGCAATCAAAAATGATTTTGCGTCCGGAGTGGAAATGGCCGCCACCTGACTGAGAGGCGAAAGGTTTCCGTAATAGTTCACCTTGATATTATCGAGCATTGAAACCTGTGCGCGGCCTGTTCGAATCTTTTTCAATTCGTTCATCAAAGCCTGCAACGATTTTTCCATTTTATCTTGAGCTTGCTTTTTAACGTCAGCAACCATGATGGTCCCCCCGTAAAATATTAATGAACAACCGTACCAATGTTTTCGCCGACCACCGCACGCAGGATATTTCCTTGGGTCATCAGATCGAAACTGAGGATGGGAAGCTTATTATCCATACACAAACTGACTGCTGTTAAATCCATGACCTGCAGGCCTTTGTTCAACACATCAATGTAGCTGATGCGATCAAAAGGAACTGCATCCGGATTTTTAACAGGGTCTTTATCGTAGATCTTATCAACTTTTGTCGCCTTCATCAGGATCTCAGCATTGATTTCCATCGCCCGCAAAGCGGCCGCTGTATCTGTGGTGAAGTATGGATTGCCGGTTCCGGCTCCGAAAATGACCACGCGGCCCTTTTCTAGATGGCGGACGGCGCGACGACGAATGTAAGGTTCAGCAATTTCGGCCATGGCAATCGCTGACTGCACCCGGACCGGAACGCCTTCTTTTTCCAAAGCATCTTGCAAAGCCAAAGAATTGATCATCGTCGCCAGCATTCCCATGTAATCGGAGCTGGCGCGATCCATTCCTTCAGCCGAAGCAGCAACACCCCGAAAGATATTGCCACCACCAATAACGATTCCGATCTGAACCCCAGTTTTGAAAGCATCGGACACATCGCGAGCGATTTGTTGAATGATGCCATTGTTGATGCCCGTGCCATTTTTACCGGCCAAGGCCTCTCCGCTGAGTTTCAGAAGAATGCGTTTATACTTGGAAGACGCCAATTAGTGACCCTTCGTCTGAGCAGCAACTTCTTCTGCGAAATTGTTGGCACGTTTTTGAAGACCTTCGCCCAATTCATAACGAGTGAATCGCTTGATGGAGAAGTTCTCGCCAACTTTTTTGCCAGTCTCAGCCATGTAGTCTTTAACTTTGAGGTCTGGATTTTTAACGAAGGCCTGCTCGAGCAAGCAGCTTTCTGCCAAGAATTTGTTGATTTGACCGCCAACGATCTTATCCAACATTTCAGGCTTCTTACCTTGTTCCAAAGCTTTCGCTTTCAGGATTTCGCGTTCTTTCTCGACGACTTCGGTTGGAACCTGATCTGGAGAAAGAGCCAAAGGATTCATCGCAGCTGCGTGCAGGCAAATGTCATTTGCGAATGTGCGAACAGCTTCGTTGTTTGAATTTGTTGTCAGTTCAACCATCACGCCGATTTTGCCATCGCCGTGGATGTAGGTGTGAACCAGGCCAGCACCATCGTAACGTTCGAAACGGCGCAGAACCAAGTTTTCACCAATTTTAGCGATCGTTTCTTTCAAAACATCACCAACTTTGGCGCCAGATGCAGACGGAACTTCGGCCAAAGCTTCAACGCTCGCAGGTTTTTTTGTCGCAACCAAAGTCGCAACGTCTTTAACGAAAGCTTTGAAAGCATCGTTCTTTGCAACGAAGTCAGTTTCAGAATTCACTTCTAGCAAAACACCTGTGTTTCCAGATGTGTAAGCTGTGACCATTCCTTCAGAAGCCAAACGATCCGCTTTTTTCGCAGCTGAAGAAAGACCTTTTTTGCGAAGCCATTCAACTGCAGCTTCGAAATCGCCCTTTGTTTCTTCGAGGGCTTTTTTGCAATCCAACATTCCGGCACTTGTTTTTTCGCGAAGATCGCGCACCATTGCGGCAGAAATCGACATATATGCTCCTTCAAATTTTACAAGCAGAGAGAGAGAAAAAAAGGGGCTTTGAATCAAGCCCCTTTTGAATAATTAAGACTCAGATTCTTCTGAAGACTCTTCTTTGTTTTCGAGTTCAGCTTGGATCTCGACAGCTTCAGCCATTCCGGCTGCAACCAGTTTGCGTTGCTTCGCAACTTTAACAACTGCTGGTCCTTCAGTTTTCTTGGTCTCAGTCGCAGCAGCTGGCTTGGTCGCGCTACGTGGAGCACGGCCTTTGCGCTCTTGAGGAGCGGCAGAAGCTTCTTTTGGACCTTCTTTTTCTTTCGCAAGGTCAGAACCTTTGTCAGAAGAAGAGCGGAGTTTTTGTTCGTACTCTTTCGCGCCTTCCAAATAAGCATCCGCAACGAGGTTTGCGAACAATTTGATAGAGCGGATTGCATCGTCATTTCCTGGAATCGGATATTCGATGCTCTCAGGATCTGAGTTTGAATCGGCAATCGCCACAACTGGGATGCCCAAGCGTTTTGCTTCAGCAACCGCGATGTGTTCTTTTGGCAAATCAACGACGAACATTGCAGAAGGAGAGCTCTTCATGTCACGGATACCGTTCAGGTAATCAGACAATCGGATGTATTCCTTCTCGATGCCAGCGCGTTCTTTTTTAGTGTAAAATTCGATTTCGCCTTTTTCCTTCATCTGGTCAATTTTGCGCAGACGATCGATTGAAGCTTTGATGGTTTCGAAGTTTGTCAGCATGCCGCCCAACCAACGTTTGGTGACGTAGTATTGACCGCATTTTTTTGCTGCCTCTTCGATTGGCTCGATGGCTTGTTTCTTTGTTCCGACAAAGATCAAGCTTCCGCCGTCAGCCGCGATTTTCTTTACGAATTCCGCTGCTTTGTTGGCGCGTACAACCGTCTTTTGGAGGTCAATGATATGAATGCCTCCGCGAGCCGTGTAAACGTAGTTCTTCATTTTTGGGTTCCAACGCTGGGTTTGGTGTCCAAAGTGGACTCCGGCGTCAAGCATCTCTTTCATGGTCACATTAGCCATGGGGTTCCTTTCTGGTTAAGCCACCTTCCCGACAGTGACCGGCATGGAGGCCGGTAATTGCTCACAAGGAGACCAGTTGGTATCGGGAAGTGAGTAATAAGTGGGGATCAGGTAACACGGCTTTTTGTCTCGAGGCAACAAAAAGTTCGGCCCGGATTGCTCACGCCACCTTTCGATCCGAAGCACGCAGGCGATCCGGAGCTATGGGAGCTCAAGTCACGGTCAACGGTGAGCTGAAAAGGAATTTATCGGCTTCTCAGAGTTTTCCAGAGGGTTTTACACAGAGAAAAGAGCTCAAAATGGCAGGGGGCCTGGGTTTCGTGACCCCCTAGATTTGATGGTTTCGTTTCGAATTACTGGCAGTTATCTGAAATCTTCACCGAGCTGGAGCTTGAATCAATATTTGAGATTTTCGCACCGTCATGAAGACAGATGGTCCCACTAATCGAATCCAGATGGCTGATAACGGCGCCATAGATATGAAGGGTCCCTGAAAGAATCGTCAGGGAATCGATCGATTTCGCCTGGATTTGGATCTGGCCAGAGCCTGCCTTGACGCTTCCAACGTGGTCCGCCTTCAAACAATAGTTGCCGGAAATCCCTTCGATAGAGTCAACACTTTGGGCGTTGATTTGGGCGTTTCCGCTGACAGAGACAATTGAGGTCACATGGCCCGCAGACAAGACCGTGAGATCGCCTGAAAGGGATTGAACCGAGAGATTTCGAACACTGTTAATAACTGTGTTTCCCGACTGTCCGTTGACGTTGAGGTCGGTGACTGCGTTTAAATCAAATGAAGCGGGTGCGGCCAATAGATTATCACAAGGTTTGCTGACTATGGGTTCGACATGAATCGTCGAATTATCGGGATCATCGGAGTTCCCTTCTGGCGGGACCGTTTCCGTCGGAGTGGGATCAAGAACAAAATCACCTTCGGATTGCACCTTGCTGTCTGAAACTGAAACTTTCGAGTAATCGACGACCTTTTGGCAAGCGGATAACCCGTAGACGGCCAAAACAAGAACTAACACACGTTGAAAATGAATTTGCATGATTTCCCCTCCGCTTTGATGAAAAAGCAATTTCACGGCCATGAAATGGAGAGACGCAAATACATGATATGATTCAGGTGCAAATTCAAAAATGTTTAGAAAATCGGCCAGCACTTAAACGCAAGCGAATTTCTCGCAAACCGTCATCACCTTGGTCAGTGAAAATGTCGTTTTGAAACGCGCGTGTCAGCCGCTGTTTGCGGGTCTTTTACTTGGTGACAGAGGGTTCGTGTTCAGAAGCTGGTTGCAGATGAACTTCGACCTGCAGGTCTTTTTTGGTATGATACTTGTCTTCAAGCCAAGACATCAGTGAACTTTCGATAGTCTTTTGGGCTAAAGTCAAAGCTTCCGCATCGGGCGCTTGGCCTGCCGGTTCGGATTCGAATTTGGGAACGAACGCCACCAAGGTTTTATCATGCAATTCAAATTTCCAAGGATTCGCGAGGGGAGCAAAGAATTTGGTGGTTCCCGATTCTGCAACAGGCAGGCGATCCACATTCTGGAAGGTCTTCACGTAAGTCACGTATTCGACCGCCATTTGATCCGTGGCAAGATGGCGAAATTGTGAGGATTGTTGCAGGGTTTGATAGAAAAACCAACCCGTCAAAGCCGTGCCGATAGCGAGGATGAGAATCAATAGACGACCAGACATAGAGGCTCCTGGAAAAGGTTCGCCTCTGGTCTACCCTAAGATTCCTTTGAGAACAAAGGGCGCGTGAAGGGTCAGAGAGATTCTGTGCTGTCCGAATTTTCAGGAACCGGCACAGATTCCGTGACGGCAGCCTGCTGCAAGGGATGGCAGCCCATGGCGCTGGTGATCAGCTCGGCCTGCAACAAAGCGCCCAGCAAATTCTTTTGGGCGTTCATTTGTGCTGAGCCCACCCAGAGATTTTCCAATCCTGGAATGGTTTGATTGCCGGTCAGCTTGAGCTCGCCGTTGCCGGAATAAGATGGAACGACCAGAATTCTTTCGAACTTGAGATTTTCCAAAGCGTCAGGGTAGGCGCGTTTGATTTGGCGTTTGATTTTTTTCAAAGCGGCCCCAACCAATTCGGTGTCTTCCGCTTCTTCGTCTTCCAGAAAGGTCAACCACTGCGAGTACTGCAGCGTTTCGCCATTGAGTTCCGCGGCTGGATGAAATTGGCCCACGCACGGACCGAGATCATCTTGAGTCGTGCCGTTGAGAATGTGCATGTTTTGCAAGTCCGTGACTTGGTGATTGTGCAAAAGATCGACGCCCACTGCCGTCCAGAAATCGTTCTTCGCAAGCTTCTGTAAAGCCTTGGCGTTCAGCGCGCCTTCCGGCAAGAGCAAACGCAACGCTTTCACGGGCCCGCAGTAAACAAAGTTCAGAGCCTGAATATTCTTCTGGCCATTCACCGTCAGGTGGGTGATGCGGTCGCCTTCTTGATGAAATTTCGTGACGTAAGAGCGAGGCATGAACTCGCCGGTAAAGTGGCTGTAAAGAACCTGCGTCCATTCGTGCGCTTCTAACTTGGTTTTCAATGACCGTAGTTGCGAGAAGTATGCAATTTCTTCGTAAAATGCTGGGGGATTATTGCCGAAGCCAACAAAAGGTCGCAGTCCGCCTGATTCGTAAGTCATGGCGGGAGTTTCCACGGATTCTGGGGACAACGAACTCATCAACAGCATTTCGAGAAACGCGATCGCTTTTTGAGAGAGGTCGGTATCGGGCAAATATCGAAGACCGTTATTGACGGCGCCAAAAGGCGTTTGGATCGAGCGATTCAAACCGCCGAAGGTGTCGGCGCTTTCAATGAGAACTACATTGTTGGTGATTCGGCTGAGAGCGTTGGCGACACAAAGGCCAGCCAATCCGCTACCGATGATGGCATAATCATAAACGTGATTCGATTTTCGTGACACAGTTTGCATAGCCTTCAATTTTCACAAAAGGCACGGCTAGCTTGCAAGGGTTAACGCTGATGACGAGAAGCGGAATCCGACGTGGATGGCAAAAAAACCAAAACTTGGCGCAATAGAAAGCGAATGGCCGCTCTCAGCGCAGGAGTTTTGTCTAAAACCATAGCAAGCAGTGGTGAAACTTTATAATAAACAATGACAAAGACCTTGCCAGGCGCAGATTTCAGTAGATAGGCGTCGCGAAAAGAGGTCAGGGCTTGCACCTCGGGGGAATGATATTCGAAAGCGGCCGTGGCGATGAAACATCGGCCTTTGTTCTCCGATGTCATTTTCAGAAAGTTGCGGATGACGGCGGGGTTCTTGGCGGTTTTCTGAAAGGACTCGGCTTTGCGAAGAATGTCGGGGAAGATCGGCGTAAACCGCAAAAACTGCGCAAGCTTTTTCGCCGCAATCGATTGGCGCTCGCCGTACCTTTCACTGGTATCGTAAATGCGCAAAAGATCCCAGTACACCGACGCCACGATGGTCAGCTCTTGGGTGCGGGCCGAATCTTTGAATTGCTCGGGGTTCAGTTCGCCGGGCTTTGAATCGAAAACGACTTCGAGAACTTTGATGTATTTTTCATAGGCGACGGCCGCTTCGGAGAAAGATTTTTCGGTCATGCTTTGCCGAGCTTTTTTAATCAGGTTCACGCGACTTTTCCAGAGCATCAGCTTTTTTTGCTCTTTCGCTTTTTCCCGGGCCATTAACAAACTGCCGCGTGCGACCGAACCCGCTAATTGGGTGAAGCAATTGGCGCAGACTTGGGGTGGGATTTGTTCTTCATTGCCCGATTCGCGAAGCTTGGCAATCAGACCGGCGTCCATATGTTGCAGCTCGTTCGAAGGAGTCCCACATCGTGGGCAGGGAACCTGACTCATGATTCCCTATTGTGTTAGAGAAGCTGAAGGGGGTCAACATCCACACTGACTCGGACGGCGGTTGGCAGCCATTTGTAGTCACCTAAGACTTGGTGACAGAACGAATTCAGGTGGCGGTGATCTTTGCCTTTTAATAACAAATGATAACGATACTGTCCGCGAAGCTTGGCCAGTGGCGCTTCGGCTGGACCTAAGACCTCGACCTGTTCGTACGCCGCGTGCTTTGCTTTGAGCTGTTGCGCGCGCACCGATAAAAGTCGAGCTGCCTCTTGCACCCGATGCAGTTGAATACCCGAGATGCGAAACGAAATTAATTTTCCCAGTGGAGGGTAATTCAGCGGCTCCCGCTGGGAAATTTCCAATTGCGAGAAGGATTCAAAATCATGTTGTTTTGCAAACGTGAGACTGGGGTGATCCGGATTGTAGGTTTGAATGATGACTCGACCCGGAGGCTCGCCAGGTTTCACGTGTCGGCCGGCGCGCCCACTGACCTGCGTGATCAATTGAAAACTGCGTTCGGTTGCGCGGAAATCGGGAAGGTTGAAACCCACATCGGCCAAGACCAAGCCCACCAGATTGAGCTTCGGGAAGTCGAGACCTTTCGCGATCATCTGGGTGCCGATCAGGATATCGGTTTCGCCGGTTTCCATGTTTTTAACGAGCTCCTCCAGATCCATTCGGTTTTGAATTTCATCGCGATCGGCGCGCGCCACTTTCGCTTCGGGGAACAGTCTTTGAATTTCTGTTTCGAGCAGCTCGGTGCCCAATCCAAGTGGTGTGACTTCGCCGATTTTGCAGGACGGGCAATCGAGTTTGTAATTCTCATGGTAATCACAATAATGGCAGACCAGGTGGTGCTTTCCGTGCAACGTCAACGTGATGTCGCAGTTGGGACATTCGTAAGTATAGCCACAGCCGCCGCACAAACCGACGTTGGCCACGCCACGACGATTCAGGAAAAGAGCGACTTGCTCTTTTTTCGCCAGGGTTTCGTGCATCGCCTGAAATAAATTTTCGGAAAGCCAGTAGGGAAGATCCGGATTCTTTTCGACGGTGCGCAGATCTAAAATTTCCACCGTCGGTAAAGCCCGATCCTTCACCCGCGTGGCCATGCGGTGCAAATGGTAGCGACCTTCGATGGCGTTCTTCCAAGATTCCAAGCTTGGAGTCGCCGAGCCTAAGACCACGGGACAATTTGCAAATTTCGCCGCCATGATGGCCGCATCACGACCGTGGTATTTCAGTTTTTCATCTTGCTTGTAGCTGGGTTCGTGCTCTTCATCGACGATGATCAGTCCCAGGTTCGGAAGCGGGCAGAAAAGCGCCGAGCGCGCGCCGATCAGAATCTTCTTGCGGCCCTCGACCATGTCCCACCACTGATTGGTGCGCTCGCGATCGCTCAGCTGCGAATGCAAGACGGCGATTTGGTCGCCGAATCGCTCGGCAAAACGGTGCACCAATTGGGGCGTCAGAGAAATTTCCGGAACCAAGACCAAACCTTGTTGGCCCTGCTCGATGACTTCCTGAAGCAGGCGCAAATAGACTTCGGTTTTTCCAGAGCCGGTGACGCCGAATAAAAGATGAGTGGAAAATCCAGACGCCTTTCGGATCGAATCGAAAGCATGTTGCTGCTCGGGCGTTAGATCCAATGCTTGAGTCGATTCGACAAGCGGTACGACGGGCGGACGTTTCGATTTTCGTTTGGTTTCTTTGCGCACCAGCGGCGGATAGGCCGAGGCCATCACGTTGCCGATCGGATGAAAATAATAATGGGCCAGCCATTCAATCCAACGAATGAAGGATTCCGGCAGGACCTGATATTCCGGATCAATTTTCTGAATGGGCTTGATCGTGAAACCTTCAGGCACCTTCTCGGTCGGTGCCAACAAAAGGCCTTTCACGTGTCGCTTTTTCCCCAAGGGAACTTCGACGAGCATGCCTCGCTTCAAGAGACTGGAGAGCTCTTCGGGAGCGGCGTAAGTCAGCGGTTCGTGCAAAGGAGCATCAACCGCGATACTCCAAAATTCTGACACTAGCGAAACCTCTTATAAAATTCTTCAACGAGAGCGGCGGCCGGCAAAGCATTGAGAGCTTCCACTTTGCTGACGGCTTTTTGGCCGAATTGAGCCCACGCCTCTTTGGTGCGCGAGCTGACGGAGATCGTTTGCACGGTCACTTGATTTGCACCCCAGCGAATGGATTGTGTTCGGGGGTACATCAAGCCGTGAGCGTAAGCGCTGTACTTGTCAGCGGCCACTTCAGCCCCCGTGGGAAGACGAAATTTTCGCAGGACAAATTGGTCTTGCTCGATCCAGAAGCCGGGAAGCTCTTGATTTTCCGCAGTCGGAGTTCCGATGGCGTAAGCAATGGTTCCCCCCGTGCGGGATAAACGCACGAAGTTTTCAGGTTGAGGATCGAATTCTTTCAGATTTCGCAGCGGCTTTTTTGCCAGCACATGTGGCGGCACCAATTTCATTTGCACCAAAACCTGCGCAAAAGATTCCGTGTTGCGAAGGTTAAAGTAACGCTCGATAAAATCTTCCGTGATGCGTTTGTTGGAAGATCCTTGGATGCGATTGCCATTGACGACCTGAATGTAAAAAGAAACCTGATCTTTCAGTTCCTTCACGCCGGTCACCAACAACTTCATGTTGTTTTCATTTTCGATCATCCAAGTTTCCTTCAGGACCAGAGTGTCCGGACCATTTGGAAAATGAACTTCTTGATCGATCTGGTAAATACCGCTGCCGGCATTCTCGGATGTCCGTTGCAAAATCATGCTCGCTTTGGGAATGGAAGCGTGCGCTTGAACAATCACCAAACATAAAAATGAAAACAAAAATGCCAATCTCATGAACGGTTCCTTACAGTTGGGAAGCAACTTGCAGTAGATATTTTTTAAGGCCTTCTTGAACTTCGGGATGCTTCATCCCCAGTTCGATATTCGCTTTCAAATAGCCAAGCTTATCGCCCGCATCGAAGCGATGGGCTTTCAGAGGACTCGCGAATACTTTTTGTTCTTTTGCCATTTCATTCATCGAGTCCGTCAGCTGAATTTCTCCGAGCACTCCGGGCTTTGCATTTTTCAAATAGCCAAAGATGTCCGAGGAAAAAACATAACGACCGGGCAACGCCCACCGACTGGGAGCATTGGCTATTGAAGGTTTCTCAACAAAACCCTTCACGCGAAAAAGGTCCGGGCGAACTTCGGTGATGTCCGCAACCCCGTACTTGGAAACGTCTTCATCCGGGACTTGCATGACGGCGACGGTGGATGCCGAGTTCTGATCGTATAGCTGCGATAGCTGAGAAATCGTGCAAGGTTCATCGCCGTTGGCGACCATGATTTCATCACCCAACAAAACTGCAAATGGCGAGTTGCCGACAACTTTCTCACCACAGAGCACGGCATGCCCCAATCCAAGGGGGTGCTTTTGACGAATGCTGATGATGTTGGCCATCTCACGGATGTGAATGATTCTTTCCAAGAGATTTAGTTTGCCATCTTTGTGGAGCTTGTCTTCCAGCTCGTAAGAAGTATCGAAAAAATCCTCGATGGCGGTCTTACCGCGACCCTGAATCAAGACGATGTCTTCGATCCCGGCCTTCACGGCCTCTTCAACAACGTAGAAAATAATCGGCGCATCGACGATAGTGAGCATTTCCTTCGGTACCGTCTTCGTGGCGGGCAGAAAACGAGTGCCTAAACCAGCTGCAGGAATAATGGCTTTTTTTACTTTCGACATAGCCTTCGGTTGTCTCAAAACCTTGGTCCTGAGACAAGTCCTAAAAACCGTCTCAGAACGGGATAAAAGCATGGAAGTTCTGAGCTTTTTTGGCTCTTGATGTCACTTTCTGATATTCTCAAATTGGTCACAAGGGGAGTACATGGGGCGCATTGCAGCGGCTATCGCGATGATAGGTGTTCTATCGACAGTTTTCTTGTTTCAGAACTGTGGAAAAGCAGGATTTGAAAACTCGGAAACATTGAATGAAGCGAGCACCGAACAAACTGTCGATCCAAAATTGGCGTCACTTCCTTTTCCGTATCAGATTTCCGTGAACCAAATTGCCCACATGTCGTGCCCGATGTCGGTGCCGAACGCGAACGCGCAATCACCATACTTTTCTTGGAAAGTCGGTGCTTTCGACAATCCCTCTGATCAAGCGACCGCGCAGTTGGGAATCCGTGCCGCAGGTCTACAGCTTCGATCCGATTTTCTAACTCAGTGGGCTCAGTTGTCAGGCCGTTTTACACCGACAATTCAGAAAGACAAAATGAATGAGGCGCTGAGAACCTTGCCCTCGGTGGCCGGTGCCCGGTTGCAGATGTCCTTCCGAAAAACGAATACGCCGCGAAAAGATCTCATGACCTTGGCCACCGGGGGAGCTTCACCCACGGTGAATTTCCTGGCGCCAGTTTCGGATACGGAAGTGGCCACGCAATTCGTTGAAACGTCCGACGGAGTCTTCAACACTTTTCCGAATGTTCCTGATTTTTACTCGCGATTTTTAGAGGCCAAGGTTTTGGTTCCATCCTCATTGGGAGCTTACGACGCCGCGCTGAGAGCAAATTATGATGCCAGCTTCTTGGCGCTTGGTTTTGCAAAATCGGATAGCACGGATTTGATCAGCGAAGGCACAGATGACCGCTACGCTTACGGCAAAGGATTCCGCGTGCATTTCGGAATCGCCAACGCACACCAAGGAACGTCCATCTATCCTTCTTCCGACTCGCTGTCGGCGGTCGAGGAATATGATCTCGATACCGGCGCTCGCACGGCCGGTGTGGCGTGGGATTGCAGTTACAAGTTTAAAATTGTCCGCCCTTCAGATCGCTACACCACCGCTTACCGCGCCAATCATTTCGTGGTGACCAATGGTGCCTGCCCGACACCCGCGCAAACCGGTGATTTTTGCGAATCTCCCGTCGACGCGCGATTCGGAATTCCTCCTGTCGCGTTCGGTGGTCAGTGTCCTTCGAATCGAAAACTCGTGCAGAACACCACCCGTTGTCCTGAGCAGTACTCGGCCGTTTGTCCGCACGAGCCCTATACGGCCAATCTTTCCGATCCAAGCCCCAGCCTTCGCGATGACGGAATTTATCACCCAAGCTATCCCACACGTCCGGCCATTTTACAGGCCTTACGTCGGTTTCTTCCGGCGGACCAATGGGACATCAATGTTTCTCGCAAATGTATCGTTCCCAAAGTGGAAGACACCACTTGCTACCAGTCGGGAAAGATCGTCTACGACGAAATGTTCTTTCCGGAAGCTTCGGCCAATCCAAATGCTGGACTGTACAGCGGCTGCGGTGTCAACGGTCAGTATCCTTGCGCGTCCTATCTCACCCTTTGCATTCGCCGATAAAAGATTGAACACAAGCGCCAAAGCTTGTTAGCCTTTTTGAAGATCCATTTCAAAAGGGGACCCTATGTTTCAACGGCTATCGGCCTTGTTTCTCGGTTTGTCTATGTTGCACGCTTCGTTTGCGAATGCCTATGTCGGCTCGGTCTCGGCCGCGACGGGAGAGGCGGGACGTGCGGCGGTCGAAGCCAGCGAAACTCCGTTTGGAAATCCGGCAACTTTGGGGATGATGAAGGGTTATTACCTGACCGCCGGTTTCGGCGCGACCAAGCAAAACAATATGGGAACGAATCAGGACCTCGCCGTCAGCGTGACCGACAGCATGAAAGAAACCGTGGTGCCCACCTCTTTCTCGTACACGCAGAACACGACTCGGCCTGAGGGTGCGACGGATGATTTGCTCGCGCGGGGATTCAAGCTTTCATTTGGGAATATGATCAACAAGCAACTGGCTTTCGGATTGGGAATTTTGCACGAGGATGATCGATTTCCGATGGATCATTACATGCAAACCAATGTGCAGACTGGATTTTTGTGGATGCCGAATCAGAGTCTAGGGCTCGCGGCGACGTTTGATAACATGATTCCGCAGACATCGGATTCCATTCCAGAGGCTTACCGTTTGAAACAAACGATGGCCGTGGGTGGCAGCTACAATTACCGAAAATTTGTTCGCGTGAAAGCCGACGTGATTTCGGCTGAAAACAACACGTTTGGAAAACCCACTTTGGCTGCCGGCATGGAAAGCTACATGAACCGCTGGTTGGTGCTTCGATGGGGCTTACAGCGAAACAATCAGCTGGACGCGAATCTTTACACGGCGGGGCTTGGTTTTATCGGTCCTAAATTCGGTTTGCACTATGCTTACGAGAATAGTCCTCAAAACGAGAGTTTAACTCGACACTCGGTTGACTTGGCTTTGCCGATTTGGTAGCTCTGCCTCTTTCCGGAGGACTCACATGGCATCAAAAACTCGAGCAACTGAACTGAAACGTCAACGTCGCGACAAGAACATGGGTAAGAAGCGCAAATCTGCGTCTCGCACTCAAGGTTCGACTAAATCTGCAAGCGTATTGTTCAAAGACAAATAGTTTCAGGTATTTAACTTAGTTTACGAAAGGATCCGCAAGGGTCCTTTGTTTTTTGAATTCAGCATTTCTTGAATGCTGCCTTCGAATTCAAGCCTAATTCTGACTGGCCTGAGTTCTTCTTCGGAGAGTGGTGGGCATTTCCTGCGGCCCACCTTTTAAATCCCATTTAAACGGAATTTCAACCCAACCCTCCTGGCCTGGATAAAACTTCCAGCCGCGGATGGCTTTCAGGGTTTTCGAGTCCAGCTCGCGGTGACCTGAACTTTTCAGCATTTTATAATTCACGACGCTGCCTTCACGGGACACGTAAGCCAAGAAAGCGACTTCGCCCTGGCGTTGGTGCAAGCGATCCTGGGCATCGTACTGAGGTCGCTGATTGCCGGGCATCTGCTTTAACTCTTCCAATGACCGGATTCCGTTATCATCCCCTGAAGAGTCCGCACCCTTTGCCGGTTTCGCAGCCAAGCTTGCCGCTGCGGCCGCAATCGCCGCTTCGTGAGCTTGCTTGGCTTGAAGAATTCGGTCGTGTTCCGCTTGTTGAGCGGCGGCGGCCTGACGGGCTCGTTCGGCAGCGATCTGGGCGGCCTGCGCTTTGGCGGCAGCTCTGGATTCAGCCGCAGCTTTGGCTGAAGCTAGAGCCAGAGCCTGCTTTTCTTGCGATCGCTTCTGGGCGTTTTCTTTCGCCATCTTCTGCGACAGAGCGTTGTTTTGCTTTTGCAAGTCCGCAAGCTTTGCTTCTTGCTCTTTCAGCTCTTGATCGGCCGCATGGTTCAGGTCTTCATGCACGGCCGCGAGCTTGCTGTTTTCCTCTTGATCAACTTTGGAAAGATCTTCTGCAATGTCTTCGTCTTTCAGTTCGTTCTGTGCAACGGCTGCCGGAGACTCAAGATCTGTGTTTTCCACGACCGGTAAAACTGCAGGGATCGGTTTCGGAATCGCTCTTGCGGTTTTCACGGCTGATGTTTTGGATTTGGCTGACGAGTGTGCGGGGAGTTTCTGGATCGGGACGGCCAACTCTTCATCCATCGCAGGCAGCTCGGCCGCAACTGGCTCGATCTCGGGCTGGACCATGGGCTGGACCTTCGCTTCGGCAACTGCCGCTTTCGGAGTTTCCGAAACAATATGTGCTTCAGCCACAGGAGCCTGCGCACGCGGTGCGGGTGCTGGAACCGCGGCCGAAATCAGCTCGATTTGGGTGATCTCTTTGGGCTCGGGCAATTGAATTTTCAAAGTCATGATCCCGATGGCCAAAGCGACGTGCCCGACGGTCGAAATTGCCATGAAACTGTAGGTTCGGGATTCGGTTCTTGCATCCATCGAGAAGCCTCCAACGGATAGCAACACTACAAATTCCAGGCCCCGCTAAGAGCCTGTTTTGTTAGAGGATTTTTATAACTTTTGGAAAAAAATTCAGGATCTGACCACAAACTGGCAATCCCCAGCTGAGGCCTTCCGATACTCACAGGATCAAACTCTACAAAGTTTGTAGAAATTGAATCACGGCCAGTTTGTCTTCCGAAGTCAGGATCTCTTGACCGTCCTTGATAAAGATACCGACATCGTGACCGGTGTTTCGCAGGCCTTCGCGACGGGTGTCGTACTGGAAAGTTTTTGTTTTCCATTCCGCGGGTGTGGCATCGCCCAAAGGATAGCCGTTGCAGTGAGAGTCAAAATCCCGGCCCGGATCGTTCGCAGCGCCAGCGTAATATTCGACCGGCCGTTTGCTCGCGACCGTCAGCACAGCACAAAGGCTCGGCGCCGAGTTGTTGTGAAAGTAAGGCCATCGAGCCCAGATACCGACCAACGGTGGCGGCACGTATCCCTTCTGCGCCTGAATCACGGTGTTGTTTCGTTTGGAAATCGCGAGATCATTTAATTTCTCCAGTGATTTCATTCCGAGATACCGATTTGGATCGGTGCCGACGTCGACCACAAATGTCGATTTCGGATAATGAACGGCGGTGGTCTTCAATTGATCTTCCGGAGAAAGAAAGGAAGCGTTCAGAGAGCTCCACGCTTTCTCGTAGACGCCGTGGCAACGCGCGCAAGTCGTGTTGAAAATCTTCTCGCCGGCCTTTGCTTTTTCCAAATCAAATTGCGAGGCCTGGAAAAAATCAGTCATGCGGGGAGCTTCGATGGAAAACACGGCGCTTGTCAGATCTTGAATGACCTTGGTGTTTTCATAAAGCCAGCCATCTAATTTCTCTAAATCCACGCCGCGGCCGATTTCGTTCCATAAAATATTGGTGAAAACCGGATTGCCGCTGACGACCGATCCGTCAGAGAGCCATCGATTTTTGTATTTTAAATTCCACCACACTGCGGGCTTTGAATCGGCCGGCAACTGATCCAGCAGATCTTCGCGCGGATGCTTTTCAAAATGGCTGGACTTGGTGGCATAAGCATCGGCGTTTCGATGATCCAATGATAAAGCAACTTGCGCCAGCGAAGTGTCCAATCCAAGTTGCAAAGGTTTTTTAACGCCGACAGCTTTGATATTTGTTTTCAAATCGCGGATTAAGTCAGTTTCTGCATCCGTGGCGTGATTTAATTTCTGAAAAGTTTTGGGACCCAGAAAGTGCGCCGCAAATTTTGCGCGTACAAATGTTTCGTTGGCGCGCGGAAATCGATTGGTCAACCCCAGAACTGTTTTTCCAAACAGCCGGCTGGAATGGCAAGCAGCGCAGGACAAGGTGAAACCTTCGGCGCCATTTCGTTCCATCAAACCAAAGCCGATGCGGTCCTCTTCAGGCTTTCGGTTGTTGGGCAGCGGCACTGAATACACACCCTGATCGGTGTCTTTTGGGTATCGATTCAATCCAACCCAATTCAAAACATCATCGAAACTTTGCATATGGGTCAGACCTTTGATGAAGGTCTGCAAAAATTGGCGAAAAGGATCTGCGGCCGAATCTTCGATGAAATTTTTAAATGGATGATACGGCGGCAAGAGTCCGGTGACCGATACCGGATAAATCTGCGTGTGAATCTTTCCCTGCAGCACCGAATTTTCGAATGTTGCCTGATCCAAACTGTAGGGATTCGGTCGTCCACCATCAGGAACCGGGAAACCCTGGCTCCAGTCGGTGGTTTGGGCATTTAAATTTAAAGAAACAAAGAGCAAGGCGGTGGTTAAAAACTTTCTCAAATGACCCTTCCTTAGGCCATTGCAACAAGTCCCGGTGGAACTTCTCCATTCGCGATGGCTTGAGATAATTTAAAATGTTCGGCATGCCCGATCCAGTGAGTGGCGTCCTGCCATGACATGGGTTCTGGATTCGGAATGCATTCCTTCTTCATAGCTAAGATGCGTTTGTAACTATTTTCAAGATCAGTTTTCTTCAGCTTTCCTTCAGTTAGTGCTTTGTTAATGCTCTCGATCGCGCGAGGGGGAGATTCGGGCTCATTGCAATACAAAAGCAAATCGGCACCGGCCTGCAGAGCTCGAACAGGAATCACTTCACGACCATAGTGGCTGGCCAAAGCTTTCATGTCCAAGTCATCGGTGATGATCAAACCTTTGTAGCGGAGCTCTTCGCGCAACAGCTTCTTTAAGAATATTTCAGACAAAGTGACAGGCCATTCGGGATCAATTTTTGGAAAGCGAATGTGGGCGGTCATTGTCAGATTCAAACGAGACTTGAAGGCTTTTTTGAAAGGGATCAATTCGAGATCATTCAAGCGATTCATGTCCGCTTGCTCGACCGGCAGATCTTCATGCGAATCAATAATGGTGTCGCCGTGACCCGGAAAATGCTTCGCGCACGGAATGACATCGGATTTCATGTAGCCGCGAATCAAGGCGGATGCATGTTTCGCGACCAGCTCTGGATTCGAGCTGACCGCGCGGTCACCGATAACGGTGTTCTTCGGATTTGAAAACACATCGATGCACGGAGCGAAATCTAAATTGATGCCGACGGCGTTTAATTCTTGCCCCATGTTTTTTGCAAAATTGAAAGAAACGCTGGGTGAATCCAAGTCACCTAATTTTTTCAGCGGGGGCCACTGCGTGAAGGGCGCTTTGAGACGAGCAACCCGACCGCCTTCCATATCGATCGAGATGTACAGCGGTGTCTTTTCCGTTTGTTGCAGGCGCAGGCTTTGAATCTCGCTGCAAAGGTCATAGACCTGTTTGGGTTCGGCAACGTTGCGACCAAATAAAACAATGCCGCTGATATTGTTCTCGACGATGAATTTTTTTTCGTCAGCGGTCAGGGCGTGGCCGGAGATCCCCATTAAAATATGCTGACCGATCATTTTGTTCATTACTTGTCTCCTTTTTTATCCGGAGCTGGCGGCGTGGGGGAGCCACCTTTCAGCTGGAGACCTTTCCCAGCAGGGACCCCTTCTTGTTTGTTTGGAGGCGGAGCCGATTGGGCTCGCTTGGAAATTTCATTGATTTGTCCCGTGGGAACGTCGCCGAATAATGTTTTTAGTGTTGCGGTCGGAATCGGGAAAGCCGCGGTCGCATCGCTGGGTTTCGCGACCAGTTCGGTGGAAATGCCTTGCACCGGAGACTTGGTTGACAGCACTTCGCCACGATCGGTCACCAGGCTGATGAACTTGGTTCCCTTGAATTCGTTCAAGACGCGCAGGACTTTGATGCCGTTGTAATCTTCGCCGTTTTTGACGTATGCCGTTCCTTTGTAAACGGCGGCATCTTCTTCGGCGACCGCTTGAAAATCATATTTTGAATCAGATTTCAAACCCTGCGGACTTTTCAACATGACGTAAGCCAAAAATGAACTGAGAAAAGTTCCCTTCGGCAATTCCTTCGAAATCGTTTCCTTCTGCTGGCCCGAAACCGTGGCCAATATTTTTCCTTTCGGGAACTGCGCATCGATTGTCTTCACTTTGCTACCAATCAAGGTCGTGTATTGATAGGACACCGGCTTCATGGACTCGTCACTGAAAGCCTTGATGGATTCGGTGAGATTGCCACCCATCTCATTGGTCTTTATAAAAGTCGTGGCCACAAATTGTTTTTTCTTGGCGTCGAATTCGTAACGAGCGATCGAGTACCCGATGTGGACACCGCCCGATAAAACTTTTGAATAGCCCTCAAATAAAACTTCGGCTCGAACCGCATGGCTGATCAGAGCGATGGAGATACCGATCAAGAATGACAATGCCAAGAAAATCCTTTTTAAGACCATGGTCCAGGTTCCTTTCGAAAGAGACCATTTAATTTTTGTCTGCGCTGATGTCAGAGTCAAAGCCTTTGGGGTCGAGAAATGTGCCGAACGGATTCCCAAACGAGACGCTTCGAGCGAAAATAAAGCTTGGGAAAACTCAACAACATGCTTCGACAGCGACATCTTCTAAATTCAAAAGGACAAGTGGCTCTGTTCGTGGCGCTGATGTTCCAAGTGCTCTTTGTATTTTTCGCCATGATCGTGAATGTCGGATTACTTGTGCATCATAAGATCAATCTGCAGAACTCGGTTGATTTGGCCGCTTATTACGGCGCAATGAAACAGGCCGAATCCTTAAATGCGATTGCACACATCAATTACCAAATTCGCCAAAGCTTTAAACTTCTCACGTTTCGCTACGAGCAACTGGGAAGCGCGGGAACAACGGCAACACCCGGAGCCAAGCATCCTTACTATAATAGGACGATCGTGCGAGAAGACGATAAGCCCCTTGATTTCGACCCGGCTTTTTGCGTTGCTTACACTCCCTTCGATTTTTTGAACGTGACGGAAAGTTACTGCAAAGAAATCAACATCCTCAGAGTTCCCTTGCCGGGTGTTCCCGCTTTCGGACCAGCCGTTGACGCTACTAAGTTTCAAGCACCGATCATCGCCTTGGCAGAAGAGTTGAAAAAGAAGGCCGGCCAATTCTGTGCATACTCGATGTCCATCAACTGGCTGCAGCTGGCGAAATTTATTTCTGCGTACAAATTCGATATTCGCAATCGGAAGCAGCTCTTATTGGCATTGGCCAACGAAATGAGTAAAGAAGATCCGCGAGACATTCAAGGTGGATCAATCAAAGAAGGTGTGTACAAAACTTTAATTCGAAATTTGTCCTATCCCAATCAAGAAGGCCTCAAAGCTCAATTTGGTGAAAATGGAAACGGGTCGGGAAACAAAGAAGTTGATTTCAAATTTATTAATTCATTGGCGATGGGGGACTGTCGCGGAAATCCGACCGCGGTCTCACCGCCAGGATGGTTGAAAGAAGTTTTCGTTTTGCCGGTCTATCTTGTCTTTGACGGTAACTGCAGTACGGATGGAAAAGACGTAACATTTGAAGCGAAATATTTCAATGTCAGTGCCCAGCCGGCAGTTTCGCTGAATATTCCAAAATCTTTTCCTGACCTTGTTCAATACGCCAATGATCTGGCACAGGTGGCAAGCGAATATTCGACCAACGATCCGAATCAGCTTCTCTTTCGCTCGAGCCTGGGTTTCGAAAAAAATCCGTGGTGTCTGGGTTATGTGGGTGTGTCGGCAACGACGACTCCTAAAATTCCATTCTCGCCGATGGGGAGCGTGACGATGAAGGCCACCGCTTACGCCAAACCTTTTGGCGGGCGTGTGGGTCCATGGTACGGATCGGTTTGGCCATCAGGTGCTGAAGAGTCCGATGCATCAAAACCCACGGATGCCATTGTGCCAACGCGAGTAAAGCCAAATGTAGACATGGGTGCTTTTGATGGAGCCACGCTGAAAGCGCAGCACCGCTATTTTCCAAACCACAGCCGCTACATGGGTGACACGATTGGCGTAATGTCCGAGCTGACGGTCGCGCACTTTGCGAAAGCGATTCATGAAAAGATGACTCCGCCCGGAGTCACCCCGCGCATTCAGCTCAAATGGTGGGATCAATTGCAAGAGCAGGATTACGATAAAAAAAGCGTCATGGGTGATCCGCTAGCTTGGGACAAAGACACTAACCAGGCGCCGATGATGCGAAACCTTGAGATCATGTCGGTGGCTCCCGATCAATTCGACACCGCCAACTATTCGATCGATCCGGATTTCTACAATAACTATCTCCGCAAAATTGAAAAAGGATATGGCTCCGAATGGTCCTTTTTATTTCGCGGCGACCTGGGCTCGCGCATGCAGGGCAGCGACCAAGATAAGCGTTTCAGCATTCGCAATCAGATCGAGGTGCTCAAGGACCCTGCGAAAAACATGATCGATTGGAACTCGAAATTAACTTATTACCTGAGCGAATTTGCCCAGGTGTTGACAGCATGGCAGCAGAAGTCACCGGACGAATACGTTCTCGACAGCGATCGTTTCGGCAAATGTTTGGATGGCGGAAATAACATTAAACAGGATGATGATCGCTCGTTCACCGCGGGCTCTTGCCGGGCCGGTGGACGCACGGGCTATTCGGTCAAATTGGTCGATGGAAAATTTTTGAAGAACGAAGTCAACGGCACGCAGCAAGACTATGAATTGGGAGGAAAAAACCAGTTCGGTCGAGTGAAAAACCCACCTCCAGATAATTTCTAAGCGTCCATTTCCCATTGATCGACTGACTGAACCCTAGTCAGACAGCGCGCCGGTGTGTCTGTCAGTTCGACAGCCAGGATCCCTGCTTTTTCACTCTGACAGCAAAAGCAGTCTCAATCTGAGAAAGCCCGTTTTCCCCAGAAATTGCATTTAGATAACTCGACTATCGACCGATAAGTCTGGGTGAGTGGGGGATTATGAAAATTCGCATCGCACTTTCAATCATCACGCTGCTGCTCTCCTCATCCGTATGGGCAAACGCAATGTATAATGGAATGGGCGGAGCTGCAGGGACTGTAGCCGGAGCAGACGCCGCAAAAGCTGATCTGGTTGCTGGAGCCGCTACCTTGACGGCAATGAAACCCAAGATCACCGCGAAAATTACCGCACTAGGATTTGAAGTGCCAGTTTCAACACTGGCGGTGCAACATGAGAAAGACAAATTGATAACAGTTGAAGCTTTGGAAAAAGCTGTAACGGCCTGCGAGTCCGCCGGACAGTATGCAAGAATTTGTTTAACCGAAGTTAGCCCACATATTCAAACAGCCATTGGACTGATTGGAACAATCGTTGAAACGATAAAAACTAAACAAGCGACCTCGCAAACGGAAGCATGCCAAGCGCATCAAGATGGAATGGACAAAGCAAAAAAGGCGCTCACTTTGTACAATGCAGCCTGTGCTTTGGCGCAAGCTCACTGTGGATCTTCTTGTGATGGCCTGGTCAAAGCAGTGACTGAAGCGACTGCAAAATATAGTGATGACCCTATTAGCGGGGCTGACTTTAAAATCGTTGCCAAAGATGTGACCCCACAACAAATCTTGTGTCAGGGTTACAAACTGAACATGGCAGCAGCCGGAATTGGTCTGATGAACATGCTGGCCGAATCTGGTCGCATGGCAAGTTGTGATACCGCAACCACGGTGGTGGATTGCACGAAGGATCCTTACAATACTCAGTGCGCGAAAACTTTGGATTGCAGCAAGACGGAAAACTTTCAGCAGACTCAGTGTATTTGTCAACGGACGCCGACCGCATCTGGATGCGGTGGTTACGCTGGAACCACCAATGGGATGCCATCAGTCAGCACGCCGTCATCATCTGGAACTTCGGCCGATACCAATGCAGCATTGCCAACCGGAACAACGGATTCGATCCCAGTTCAGGCTGGTGCTAGCGGAAGCGGTGGTGGTGGTGCCGGATCATTGGGCGGAGCGGGCGGAGGCGGTGCTGGTGGTCTCAGTGGTGGCGGAGCTGCCGGTAAAACCGGTGGTGCAGATGCCTCGAAAAAAGAGAAAACGCTGAACGCAAATATCTTAGGTGGCTACGATGGAGGCGGTGGTGGCGGTGGATCGCGATCTGCGGCGAGCGTCGGTAACTCGGCCTACAAAGATTATTTGCCGGGTGGCGCGCACGATCCCAACGGAGCTGCGGTCAAAGTTTATGGAAATGGTCAGGTCACAAGTGGTGGATCAAAATCGATTTGGGAAAAGGTCAGCGAAAGATATTGGGAAGCGAAACCATCGCTGAACCCTTAAGGGGGATCTAATGAAAATAAAGAACCTATGCACAATCGGCATTGCGATCTCCTTAGCGACACCGATGGCGTTGGCGCGAGATGAACAGTTGCCAACGATGTACACGGCGACGACTACGTCGGCGGGGGCTTCCACCGTAACGACAACCACGATCAACAGCCCGACCATTCAAAGCCTTGGGCAACAAGCGGAAAATAATTCGAACAAAGGAAAAAGTCTCGCCGGTGCCGGCATGGCAATCTCGGCCGCCGGTGTTGCTGCCACGTGCTTTACACCCGCTGGAATGACGGGCACTTGTAAAATGTTTGTTCTTGCCTTAGCCGCCACTACGGCGGTCCGCATGCTTATGGGAAATGCTTCGGGAACTTCAAGCTCGACGGCAGCGGCCGTCACGACGGCAGCGGATGACCCCTATAATTTGGCCAATGGTAATGGAGGGGCCACGACAACATCGACAACGGTGCCAACAACTCCAAACTATACCAACGATCCGGATTGGAAAAATGCAATCGCCACGATCGATAAGCTTCAGAAAAACGGATGGAATGTGGACGTCAATAAGGGCACGGTCACCTCTCCAGACGGAAAAAAATATTCAACATCGGCACTGAATTCGGCGGACAGTCTGCAGGCGGCAGGAATGTCTTCCGCCAATATCAAATCATTCGAAGATGCAATGTCGAAGGTCCCGGCGTTAGCGGCAGAAAAAATGAAGGCTGCAGATTCGGCGGCCAGCATGTTTGATGATAGCGCTGGTGGTGGTGGCGCAAAACCGGCAGCGGCATCTGACGGTGGTTTGACCCCTTACGGAAGCCTTCCTGCGGGCGCGGCCGCTGGACAAAAGTTGGGAATCGATCGAGATCCGGCCCAGGTCGCGGGGATGTCGAAAGACTTTAATGGCAATCCCATCGGAGTTCCGCAAGATTCCGTTTTTAAAATGATCGATCGTCGCTATGAATTGCACCAGAAGAACGGCTCTTTTCTTTCCCCCTGACATCAGGCATCCTGATGTCATATGCGGATGTCTGCGCTCACTCGGAAAAAAGAGCTTCGAATTGTCGGGATCATGAATGGCACCAGTCTGGACGGCATCGATTACGTCTACTGTAAAATTCAGAACGGTCCCAAACCAAAAATTTCTTACTTGGGTCACGAACACTATTCTTTTCCAGACGAGATTCGAAACCAATTGGCGAAAGCGGCGAATCATCAGCTGAATGTCGCCACTCTTTCGGATTTGCATCATGATCTTGGCCGATTGTACGCGACCCAGTTTAAAAAAATTCTGAATAAACACAAATGGAAGGTCGACGCGATTGGCTTGCATGGACAAACCGTTTACCACGCGCCCCCAAAGGCCACTTTGCAGATCGGCGAGCCCTCATACCTTTCCAGTGATTTCAAAATTCCGGTGATTTCAGATTTCCGCACGGCCGATCTCGCGGTGGGCGGCCAAGGCGCACCGATTGCCTCGCTCTTTCATCGAGTTGTTTTCCAGTCTCGATTTCCAAAACAAAATATCAGCGTTCACAACCTGGGTGGCATCAGCAACTTGAGCTTTATCAATAAAAAAGGCGATGTGGAAAAGGCCTTCGACACCGGGCCCGCCAATATGCTGATGGATCTGTACATCTCAAAGGTCAGTAAGGGCGAAGTTCACTATGATCAGGACGGAAAATTCGCTTCTCGCGGTCTGCCTCTTCAGTCTGTCGTTGAAGCGACGATGAGTGAGGACGCGTTCTTTCAGGAATCTCCGCCCAAAAGCTGTGGGCGCGAACAATTCGGTGAAGCGTATTTGAAAAAGTTAGACGAAAAAATGGGCCCGATGATTCCCGAAGATAAAATGGCGACGTTGGCAGAACTCACAGCCCGATCCATTGCTCAAGCCTATGCAGAGTATTGCCCGGCCATTCCGCGCGCCGTGATTTTATGTGGTGGTGGAGCTTTGAATCCCTATCTTCACAAGCGAATCCAATATCATTTGCCCCAGTCTCAAGTGATGAGCACAGAAGATTTCGGTTGGCCTGTCAGCTCGATCGAAGGGGGCGCCTTTGCATTACTGGCCGCCTACCGAATTTGGGAAAAGCCATCGAATTTGCCAAAAACAACCGGCGCAAAAAAGGCCGTGAAGCTCGGCAAAATCACCGAGGTTCTATAGCGAATTCAAGCCCGCCGGCCCAACGATCAGCCCGGCGGATGAGTGCACTCTAAAAGAGCTCTTACAAAGTTCCTTTTTTTATTTTCAAAATAGAGGACTGCAGTTCCGCGAAACGCGACCAATCTTTCTCGAGCATGTATTGATTCTTTGAATACAGGCGAATCGTCTGCATCAAATAATCCTGCCAATAAGGATGATTTTTCGAATTGGCGATCAAAGAGTCCAAACAAGTTTCAGTGGCGGACATAAAATCCGCCGGATTTCCGGTCTCGAACCACTCCGCTTTGGTTTCAAAAGCATGAACCTCTTCACCGGCAGCCATCGCTTTCGTCAAAGTGTCGTAAAGAATATTTTCGACTTCGATCTGGTCCTTGAAATATTGAAAGACGCGATCTGCTAAAAGCAGCACGCCGGTGAAATGCAAACCGCGCGGGGCTTTTTCGCCCGGAGACGTTTTCGAGAACATCTGGATCTTGGTTCCATCTTTCAGCCAAGCGCCGCCGAATTTCTTGCCGACCTCTGGGTGCGGAATGGTCAGCAGGGTGGCGATACCTTTATGCCATTTGTGAAAGACCTGCATCTCTTCAAGGACACCAAATTCGTGCGGTAAAATGATTTCATCACCATTCAGGACAAAGAAATTTCCTTTTCCCTGCAGGTATCTCTGTGCATTGTGAATTCCACCGCCGCTGCCGAGCAAGCTCCCTTGTTCTGCCGAATACTGCAGTTCTTTCCACTGGGGTGGAACCTGCGTAAAAAGATTCTCGATTTGGCGGGGAAGGTGATAGGTGTTGACGACGAGATTGTCGATTTTAATTTGATCCAAAAGGGACAAAGAATAAAAAGCCAACGGAACAGTTAGAAACGGAATGCTAGGTTTGGGCGCTTGCTCGGTGTAGGGACGTAAACGTGTCCCTTCGCCGGCGGCCAGGATCATGACATTCATAAGGCTTCGTATTTTCTTTCGATGGCGCCGGAATCAATCAGGATGTCGGCAAATAATTTATATTCCGGAAATGTATTCAAACTTTTGAGAACCTTGCGCAAAGTGTGCGAGATGTATTTCAAGTAACGAGTGTCATTGCGCAAGTTATAGAAACTCGAAAAGCTACCGCATGCCTTAAAGCATCTCTGAACGGTTTGCAGCTCGTAAATATGATCGAAGTGCTCGCGAGAAAAATTCTTCGGCAAGTAAGGTTTGGCTTTCTCGAGGTAATCTTTCAGCAAGGTCTCTTCCATCTGATCATTCATATTCACATAAGAATCTCGCAACAAGCTCACCAAGTCATACTGAATGGGCCCCATACGCGCGTCTTGGAAATCAATAACCCGCATCTCGTCGTACTTGATCATTAAATTGCGCGAATGATAATCGCGATGCGCGATGTATTTGGGCTCTTCATGCAAACGTTGGCAGATCTCGGTGAAAACGCGGGTCAAATCCGCATTCGATTTCTCGGTGAATTGAAATTTGCAGACTCCGGTCAGCAGATTGTCCTGACCATATTTCATTTCCCACAAAAACTTTTCGACATCGAACTGAATCCGGAAGGCCGTGCAATCCGCATTTTTATCGCCACTGGCGACAAAGTGAATGCGGATGATCTCGTCGATGGCTTGCTTGTAAAAAGGGAGAGAGGCTTCTTGACTTTGGCTTTCCCAAAACTTTCTCTCTAATGTCAGGTCACCCAGGTCTTCCAGCAGGACTAGACCCAGCTTTTCGTCCATACCAACAACGGTTGGAACATGAATGCCATGCTTTGCGAAATGATTTAAGACTGACAGGAACGGATAATTCTTTGGATCAAAAGGTTCCCAACGCATCAGCACCAGCGATTGGGTGCTCTGAATCACGCGATAGTATCTGCGATTCGACGCATCTCCCGCCAATTGATAAACCTTAAAGTCATCCGTGCGCAGATGCGTCTCTAGAAATTTTTGAAAGAATTCGTCCACTGTGGCTTGCATGCCACTTGATCGTCTCAGAACTCGAGCATGATTTCAAGCGACTCTTGCAAGAGCTTTGGATCCTTTGGCAGCCTTTCGACTTGCAAGCGATGATCTTTCAGGATCTGAGCTAGACCCGAGTGAATCATGTTCTGATCTTGCAGATCTTCCAACTTGGATGCAGATCCCACCACCCACAAAGGCTCATTGCTCATTCCCGCGACCGACAAATGATCATGCATGATTTGCTGATGTTTCGGCGAAACCTGCAGAATGTCATCGATCACCAAAGTTAAGTCCCCCAAACTTTTGATATCGGCAACATTGTTCACCTGATCTTGAATGTCCGAGAACTTTAAAAGTGCCCAGTGCTGAGAAACCTCGTGAATATTATGAGTCAGACGTGGAATCAAATTTGGATTTTGTGATTCCAAGAAAACCACGTTCGATGAAAAATCTGGCTCTGTGCAATCATCTTCATCATCATTTTCAATTTCGTAAAGAGAGACGATGTTGTCCACATTGCTCGAGTGGGACTGCATGTTGTGGCTCATCTGTTGAACGTACCAGTTGAAAAGTTCCGGCTCTAAAAAGAGCCGGACCAATTGCCTAACGGTCTCTTGCTCGACGACTTGCAGTTCCCCACCCTTTTCCAGAACTGCAGTCGCCAAGAGCTTATCCTCGACCTGTATCGGAATTTGCAGATCCCCACCAGTTCGCAAGATCGTGTCGTCTTCGAAATTCAAAGACGACACTTCTTGCATGAACTTGATCCGCAACCCCATCCCATAGCGTTCCTGAAGTATTCCCTTCAGTTTCCCCATAGCAGCTGAATCTAAAATATCCCTCACCATAATCTCACCCCAAAATCATCGAGACCGTTGCTCGTGACTATATTCAAGTCACGTGCCGCATTTTGTCTCTGTCCTTTGCGTGTATATTCGAGGAGAAGCCATTTTTCAAAACTGAGAAATGTTAGGAAATCGTCGATAACGAAAATACTTCATTTATAAGATTTCTGAATAATTGCCATGCCAACTTGCCGCTTGAAAAAAAGATCTGTCAAAAATGTTTTCGCAATCAGGCGGACGAAAAAACAAAACCCCTCGTGTTATCGAGGGGTTTCGCATTTAATTCAGAATTTTCAGAGAAGAAAAGTTTAGCGAGCGATCTTACGTTTATCGAGACCGTATTTTTCAACTTTCATGATCAGACCAGCACGAGAGATCCCGAGCTCCTTTGCCAACTTGGATTTATTCCAGCCAGTTCGGCGCAGGCCTTCGCGGATCATTTCTCTTTCCAGGTCTTCCAAAGCGTCTTTCAGTTTACCTTGAAGACGGGCACCTTGAACTTTAGATTTCTCAGAAACCTCGAGAATTTTTGGCGACAGTGTTTCTGGCAAGATTTTTGTCTCTTCGCCAGCCAATACCACCAAGCGTTCCATTTCGTTCTGCAATTCTCGAACGTTACCTGGCCATGGATAATCATACAGCTTCTCGAGAGCACGCTTCGTCAGCATGCGTTTCGCTCCGCCGTTTGCATCTCCGGCTTTTTGCAAAAAGAATTCTGCCAAAAGAGGGATGTCTTCTTTACGCTCACGCAAGGGCGGAACGCGAAGATTGATGACATTTAAACGATAGTACAAGTCTTCACGGAACGTTCCAGCTTCAACCATTTCTTTCAGGTTTCGGTTGGTCGCCGCGATGATTCGCACGTCAACTTTGCGGATCTCGGTGGCACCCACGGGGATGAAAGTTCCTTCTTGAAGCACACGCAGAAGCTTAACTTGCATGGTTGGTGACGTATCACCGATCTCATCCAAGAAGAAAGTTCCCTTGTCCGCCATCTCGAAAAGACCTTTTTTATCTTTCAAGGCACCAGTGAAGGATCCTTTGACGTGACCAAAAAGTTCTGACTCCAAAAGGTTGTCATTGAACGCCGAACAGTTCTGGATCACGAAAGATTTATCTTTGCGATGGGAATTATAGTGAATGGCTTTCGCGATCAACTCTTTACCCGTACCGTTTTCACCCTGGATCAACACGGTTGAATCAGCACCTTTGATTTTATCAAGCAAAGCGTACAATGACTGCATCGGCTTCGATTTACCGATCATGTTGTCGTATTTATAGCGAGAGCCCAGTTCTTTGTTCAATTCTTTGATGCGGTCTTCACGTCGAGTGATCTCGAGGTGCAAGGTCACAACCTCTTGCGCAACCAGGTCGCAGATCTCACAAAAGTGACCACGTTCGCTGTCGTCCAGATGCTTGAACTTCTGCATTGATTTTTCAATCAAGTCACCGCTAGCGCCGTAGGCTGCCAAACGATCGCGAACCTCTTGCAGACGTTGTGAAAAGTTGGCATCGCGAAAGAATCCCATCGCGATGACAGTTCCCATGAAATCATTTTCGATCATGATCGGGAAAACACCGACGTCAAAGCCGGCCAGATCCCACTTGCGCATCGAAAATTTATTATCCGACATTCTCAGGTCATCAATAGTCTTCGTTACCAGCTCGGCAATTCCTTGCTGAGTTGAATCTTTAGACACCAAGTAACCGACCGAGGGATTGGCCCAAGCCGTCTTCGCGCCTTCAAAGCCCTTCAGCTGGCCACGCTCGTCGGTGAAGATAACATCGACATTCCACCATGAACTGAGGATGTGTCTCAGTCTTTTGATTACGTGTATATGTTCAAACTCATCCCAATTAATCATAACAAATCTCCGTTTGTAGATTTCGTATTCAGTCCTGTCAGAAATCTTGTCGTCAAAAACTTGGACAAGCTTAATGGCAGTATCGACTTTTTAGACGATCCGATTGTGTCAGACTGAAACAGTTCCGGACTTTACGAGGGGAAATGGGGGCTTAGGACGTCTCAAACTGGTCACGAAATTTTAGAAAAACATGCCTGACGGCGAGGTTTTGTCGAAAATCTAGACCCTTTTCCCATGTTTCGACCATCTCCGCACATGCTTCCCGGCTTCAACTCAACATGGCTCTCGGCTCTAAGACTTAATGTCCAACATCCCGGATGTGTCCGTCCGATTTCAAGCTTGAAACCCATTTAAAACGCAGCCTAGCGATTCCCGGCTCGGACTCGGGTTTGCAATTCGGGCCTTGGCAACATCTGAACCGGAGACCATATGACTCAAAATCGACCCATCGCCTATGACTTTCACGGTGATATTCCATTCGAAGTTCCGTTCGCGAACATTGAACCCAAAGACATTCACATCTATTTGGATCTGGATACAAAGACCGGTAAAAATACCTGCGAGCAAAACTGCAACCATTGTTGGTTCGTGAATTATGAAAAAGTTCACAACAAATCCTTCGATCTAGATGAAGGCCGACGCATCAAAGAGATGTTATCGAAAGAAGGCTACAAAGTTTTTGCCAGATACGTCGATAGCTTTGCCCTGCAAGGGAATTTTATGCGGATTCACGGACCGGCTCACAATCGTGAATTTCGCCAAGAACAAGATCACAAACCCACTGAGACGATGAAAAAAGGAGATGCATGGACCAGCGGTCGGCCTTTATTGGCAGATAATTACGTCGAGCTTTTAGATTTAGCCGCAGCCAGCGGTTACGGAACGATCTCGATCACCTTTCATGGTCTCATTGGGGAAAATGGTCAGCTGAAAGACGAAAAGTTCTATCCCATCAAAGGCGTTTTTAGCGGTGCAAACACCGAAAAAGTCATCGCGCGAATATCAGCATACAATGCGCGAACGACAACCGCAGAACCCATCCGAGTCAACATTGGATTGACCATCGGCAAACACAATCACATCCGTGAAAATCTGATTCGTTATGCGCAATACTTTAATGCCTTGGGCATCGACACCCTCAGATTCAATAATTTTACGGATCATGGCGGCCGTCATCCCCACTTGCCACTTTCCAAATCAGAGATTGAGCAGTTTTATCGCGACCTGAAATGGCTGCATGAAAATTTAGAATTGAATTTCCAGTTAGCGGTCAGCGAAGACTTTGGCTCTTTCGGAGTTGAAGTGATGGGCTTTCCCAAGCATGTGGGATGGTGTCGCGCCGGCAAACAGCTGTTCACCGTAATCCCCTCGGCCAATAGCTTGCTGATGGAAAGTTCGGATCTGAAAATTGAAAAGATCGGTGATATCGTTGCGTGCGTAAATATCTTTGAACCCTATCTTGGATATTTATACCGAAAGACCGATTTGCACTCACAAAAGACCAGCTACGGTCTCGAATTCGACCACCAAGCAATCGATAAATTCTCTCAGCAGCGAACAAACGGCTTTTACCAAAACGGATGCTTCGCGAAAGAGATGCTTCTTGAGAAAAAACCGGAAATCACAAAACAAGCTCGCATCGCCATTCAAAAAATGCAGCAGCAACATGAGGCCTCACTATGAAATCTTGCGTTCTAATTTTTGCAAAAACCAGCCATCAAAAAACTCCATACGATCTTTGGCTGAAAGATTCAGGGCTCACACCTTTGATTTTGGTCGCCAAAGAATTTGCTGACAGCTATGCGCATTTACCAAATGTTTATTCCTTCGCGAATTACGACACCAACATGAAAGTCCAACAGAAAGCCCTGGATTTAGCGCGCCATGAAAACGTGGTGGCCGTGTTTGCCAGGGCCGAGGCCGACATTATCCGTGCGGCCCAGTTGCGAGAGCGAATCGGAATTCCAGGCCAACAAGTGAATAGCGCACTGGCCTATCGAAATAAGGTGGTCATGAAAGACTATCTGGCCACTTCGGGGGTGCGCCTTCCTCAATACAACGCCGTGAATTCAGCCTATGATGTTTTGGAATTCATCGAAAATCATGGCTATCCGGTGGTCATCAAACCGACCTCTGAATCTGGATCCTACGGCACCCAAATCTTGAAAGGCTTGGATGATTTGAACCGTTATTTGGAAACAGGATCGACCGTGAACATGGAAATCGAAACTTTTGTCGAAGGCCAAATGTATCACATCGATGGACTGGTTCAAAATGGACGAGTTGTCTTCATTCAACCTTCTCGATATATCAACAATTGCCTTTCATTCCGTGACGACGAATTTTGTGGAAGCGTCACGGTTTCACCAAAAGATCCAGTTCACGATTATTTGACCGAGACCACTCGGCTGATCATTCAAAACCTGCCTTCACCTGAGAACATGGCTTTTCACTGCGAACTTTGGCAGCGTGCAAACGGCGAAATCGTCTTTTGTGAAATCGCCAGCCGCACTGGCGGAGCAGTTGTCAGCACCATCATCGAAAAAACTTTTGGCATCAATTTGGACAAGGAATGGTTTTTAGCCGAATGCGGCCTTCGTTCGCGTGTGCCGGCCATCAAATACCGCGCCGGCGGCGGCGTTTGGATTCCTCCGCAAAAAGGGATGCTGAAGCAGCTTCCTGAGAACCAGGTCCCAAATTGGATTCTCGACAGTCAACTCAACGGAAAAGCCGGGCAGACTTATGCGGGCGGAGTCAAATCGGGTCTTTTCTTGGCGGGCTACGTGGTTCAAGGAGCAGATGAAAAAGCCGTGATTGAAAATATTCAAAACACGGTTTCATGGTTCGCGGCCAATTCGGTTTGGGAAAAATAAAATGAAACAATCTATGTCTCAAAAAATCCGTTTCTTTCTGGATTTGCCACGCAGTCTACAGTCTCTGATCGTGAATTCTAGCATCGTTGCTTTCGGTAGCTTTATGGTGACGCCTTTTTTAGGAATCTTTCTCAAACAAGCATTGCAAATGGATTCCAAGATGATTGGCATACTCGTGGCCTTTTCAACGATGGTGCAATTTGGCGGTGGAATTTTAGGGGCCATGATTTCGGAGCGTTTGGGATTAAAGCGCAGCATGGTTTTTTCACTGAGCTTTCGCACGTTGGGCTTCATCCTAATGGCGATATCTCCCGAATTTCGTTTCATGATTGGTCCCGCGATTTTTTTGGTCGCTGCTGGATCGGCGGTCTACCTGCCAGCAAACCGAGCCTATATCGTCTCCAGTGTTGATGATCATTTGAAACCATTTTTCCTTTCCATCAGCAATGCCGCGCTCAGCGCCGGAATGGCTTTGGGGCCGTTGGTCGCCAGTATCTTGATTGGCTACAATCCAAGTCTTCTGTTTGAGCTGGTTGCCGGCCTTTTCATCGCACTGGCTATCGTCCACCAGCTGACCCTGCAAGCAGACACCCATATTCCGAGCGAAGGACGCACCTCGTTTCAAGGTTTGCCTCGCGCTTTAATGACGGCAGGACGGCCGGTCGTGTTTAGCACTTTGTCTTTCTATTTGTATTTTTTCTTTCAGAGCTTTTTAGGCCTCTATCTGGCGACGACTTCGAGAACCGATCAATTTGGATTGGTGATGCTGGTGAATTTCGCGACGATTTTTTTGACTCAGCCTTTGATGGCAAAAAAAATATCAGCCTGGAACCTGCGCGGCCTGTTGTCGACAGGCTATGGATTGATGGCGCTTGGTTTCGCGTTGTTTTTTCTCAACACTTTGCCTGGCTTTTTGATCGGCACGATTGTCATGACCATCGGACAATCGATCGTTAATCTCAGGTGCGATATCGAAGTGATCCGTCGTTTGCCAAAGAACCCCGCCTTGGCTTTTGGGATTCAACGCCTTTCGACTGGTTGTGGGGGAATGCTAACCGGGTTTGTGGGCGGCCTGATTTTTGATGCTTGCCAACACCAGGGCGAGCTTCGAAATTTTTGGATTTTTGTGGTTCTGAATGGCCTTTTGGCATCTGCCATTGGTTTTGTTTTCTCTGTTAAAAAAGTTCCGGCACCAATTGCGAATGTGGATCTGGTGTATGCCAAGGATTGAAACGACCCTGATCCATTCTGGCAATTCACCTCAGGACCAAAACGGTTTTGTCAGTCCTCCGCTGTACAAGGCATCGACGGTTCTTTACAAATCAATCGAGCATTTGGAAGAGTCCGCTCGTGATCCGATGAAAAACGTGGGTACGGTCTACGGCCGATTTGGCACGCCCAGCACTCGGAATTTCGAAAGCGCGATCTGCCAATTGGAATCCGCTTACGGTGCGGTTTGCACGGGAACCGGATTGTCCGCCATCACGACGGCCATCTTGGCCTTTGCCAAATCCGGAGCGCACATCTTGATCAGCGATTCGGCGTATTTTCCAACCCGACGATTTTGCAATTCTCTGCGACGCTTTGGCGTCGAAGTCGAATACTATGATCCATTGATAGGGTCGCGGATTGAAAGATTGATTCGGCCGCAAACTCGCTTGGTGTACATGGAATCACCGGGTTCGTTGACCTTCGAAGTGCAGGATGTTCCGGCCATCGTGGCGGTCTGCCGGCAGTACGGAATTGTCAGCATGATTGACAACACCTGGGCCACGCCACTGTTCTTTCAACCCCTGAAGCTGGGCGTGAACATCTCCATTCATTCCGCAACTAAATACATCACCGGTCATGCCGATAGCTTTTTAGGAATCATAGCTTGTGATGATCTCACTTATTCCGAAGTTCGCGCCTGCGCGATTGATCTAGGGCAGATGGCCAGCGCTGATGATGTTCATCTGGGGCTGCGTGGCCTGCGGACTTTGGCCGTTCGCCTTCGGCAACATTCTGAACAAGCATTAGCTTTAGCGCAATGGTTGAAAGACAGGCCAGAGGTGGAAACTGTTTTTCATCCTGCATTAGCGGGCGGCTTGGGACATGAGAATTGGAAACGGGATTTTTCCGGATCCAGCGGCTTATTTTCGATCGAGCTCAAAAAAAAATTTCAAAAAAATCAGGTGAACCAAATGGTCAACGCGCTGAAGATTTTTGGCATTGGGCACAGCTGGGGTGGCTTCGAGAGCTTGATCGTTCCCGCCGACCCCTCGTCCTTTCGAACAACCGGTCATTGGGCGAATAAGGGAGAGATTTTAAGGCTGCATGTCGGTCTTGAAAATCTGCAAGACCTGAAAGCGGACTTGGAAAATGCATTTCGTGCAGGTCTTGCCTAAAGGCCGCGGTTATTCTTCATATTTTTTATGGCCATCGGGAGAACTTCAAAAGTTTACAGCTTTTGCAATTGATGAAGGCTGTGATATTCGCCGGTAGTTTGCAGCAAGCTTTGATGAGTGCCGATTTCCACAATCTCGCCCGCTTTCATGACAACGATTTTATGGGCTCTGGAAATAGTGGAAAGACGGTGAGCAATAACAAATGCTGTTTTTCCCTGCATCAATTCATCAAGGCCTTTTTGCACTTCGACTTCGCTTTGTGAATCCAGTGCGCTGGTCGCTTCGTCCAAGATCAAAATTGGCGAGTCTTTAAAGATCGCACGGGCAATGCTGACCCGCTGCTTTTCACCGCCAGAGAGCAGGTTGCCACGATCACCCACGCGGTTTTCGTATCCCAGGGGCGTGCGCATGATAAAGTTATGGGCGTTCGCACTTTTCGCGGCGGCGATGACGCCTTCACGCGGTTTCGAGAAATCTCCGGCCCAGATGTTTCGCTCGATCGTGTCGCTGAATAAGAAAACATCCTGCGTGACCAAAGCGACATTCGCACGAAGATCTTTCAGGTTGATCTCACGGATCGGGGTTTGATCTACCAAAATTTCACCTTGGGTGGGATCGAAGAAACGTTCCAGCAGATTTACGATTGTTGATTTTCCGGAGCCGCTGGCGCCAACGAATGCAATCATTTCTCCGCGCTGAATGATGAGATTCACGCTCTTTAAGATCTGGTCTTTGCCGTACGAAAAGCTGACGTTTTGATAAGTGATCGTCTTCCAGTCTTTCGGGAACGGCTTTAGCGAGTCGCTTTGCGGAACTTCGTTGGGATCTTCAAGAATAGAGAAGGCCCGTTGTGCAGCGACGACCGTTTCTTGGACGCGGACGTAACTTTCCTGAATTTTCTTGATCGGTCCGTTGATTTGCAAAAGTGCCGTTGCGTAGGCCACAAAATCACCAAGCGTGACCCGATCAGCGGCGGCCTCAAATCCCATGTAGACGATGATTCCAAGAATCAAAATCGTGGCGATGAATTCAGTGACGGGACCAGCCATTTCAACTTTTTGGTGAATCTTTTTTCGTGAACTTAGAAATTCATTCGCCTCACGTTCGAAGCGATTGGACATCTCTTGTTCCAGGTTGAACGACTGGATGATGCGGACTCCATCCAAACTTTCTTTCACGGTGGCGGTGATTCGTTCGAGATCTTCTTGGCCTTTGATCGAATAGACCTTGATGGTTTTAGATATGGTGCGAAGGAAAAACAAAACCAACGGCAAAACGAAGATGATGGTCGCGGTCAGGCGCCAGTTCAAATACACCAACATGGCGATGGTGAAGATCAAGGATAAGGGCTCGCGAAAAAAATCGGCGAACATGCGCAGGCCGTTTTGAATCACGGTGATGTCGTTCAAAACCCGCGAAATCAGTCCGCCAGAACCCGCCTGAAAAGAGTTATGGAAGGTCAGATTCAAGCTCATGAACTTTTGCTGCAGCTTATGTCGAAGACCGATGGCGTATTTTTCCGCCACCATGTTCATCATGTAGATGTGAAAGTACCGGGCAATGCCGGCAACGAAAGTGATTCCCAACAAGGCCAGCGCCGAACTGGTCAGACCATCGGTTTTCTTCATCTGGAAGGAATCGATGATAGCTTTCAGAAACAGCAGGTTCAGTGGCTGAGTGATCGCTAAAACAATGCCGGCGCAGGCAATAATAATAAGAGCCTTCGAGTGGGGTTTCAGCCCACGCAAGACTTTTTTGACTTCGGGTGCAATCATAATGACATTTCGTCAATATACCGCTTCAAGTACTGTCCCGTCAGGCTTTTTTTGTTTTTCATCACTTCTTCGGGTGAACCTTCGGCGACGATCTTGCCGCCTTTGGCGCCGGCTTCCGGTCCCAAATCGATGACGTAATCAGATCCCCGGATGACATCTTGGTTGTGTTCGACCACGATGACGCTTCCGCCCGCATCAATCAGCTTATTGAGAACCTTCATTAACAGTTCGACTTCTTTAAAGTGCAGACCCGTGGTTGGTTCGTCCAAAATATACAAGGTGTCTTTCTGTTGAATGTGCGAAAGCTCCTTGGCGATCTTCAATCGCTGCGATTCGCCGCCGCTCAATGTTCCGGCCGGTTGGCCCAATTGCAGGTAATCCAAACCGACTTCCTTCAGGACGCTCAAAGGCTTTCGGATGTTGGGATGGGCCACAAAGAAATTCATGGCCTCGGCGACGGTCATCGAAAGGATTTCGGAGACGTTTTTGTCTTTGTATTTCACTTCCAAAATTTCGTTTCGATATTTTTTCCCGTCACAGACGTCACAAGGAATGACGACATTGTCCATGAACATCATATCGATTTCTTCAAAGCCCGTGCCTTTGCAAGCCGGGCAGCGACCGCCATCCACGTTCAACGAGAATGTTCCCGGTGTGTAACCGCGGGCTTTGGATTCTGGCAGGCTTGCCATCAAACTGCGGATGGAATCAAAGGCTTTCAAATAAGTGATCGGCGAGCTGCGCGCTGATTTACCGATGGCGGATTGGTCGATCAATAACACGTTTTTCAAATGCTCGGTGCCTTTGACGGATTTTAAGTCCTGCACAGGGAGGTATTCAATATCGAGCGTTCGCGCCAACGCCGGATACAAAGTCTTTGTCACCAGCGTGGACTTGCCTGAACCGCTGACGCCCGTGATCGTCACCAGGCGATGCAGTGGAATGGTCACATCCAGATTTTTCAGGTTGTGGCCAGAGGCGCCTTTGATTTCCAATTTGTATTTGAACGTTTCAATGTCCACCGGTCGCACCACGCGAAGGGGAGCCCAATTTTTCTTGGGCTTTAAGAATTGGGCCGTGTTGGATTTTTCTGATTTATAGAATTTCTCGGTGGTTCCTTCGTAAACGACTTCTCCACCGAGATATCCACTGCCGGGTCCCATCTCGATGATGTTTTCGCTGTTTTTAATCACGTCGTGATCATGCTCGACGACGACGAGGGTGTTTCCCAAATCTTTCAGATCTTTCAAAATGGAAATCAAGCGGTCATTGTCGCGTGGATGCAAGCCGACCGTCGGTTCGTCAAGCACGTACAGGGCCTGCGAAAGACCCATTCCCAATTGATTGGCCAACATCAGGCGTTGGTATTCGCCACCGGATAAAGTTCGGGTCTCGCGGCTTAAGGTGAGATAGTGCACGCCAACTCTCATTAAGAATTCAAGACGGGCGCGAATCTGTTTGAAAACTTCTTCGGCAATCTCAAGCTGCATTGGGGTCAGGGTCATTTTTTTGAAAACGTCACAAAGCTCTTCGATCGTCATTTCGGAAAAATCTTCGATGTTTTTATCTTGAATGAAAACGTTCAAAGCTTCCTTGCGCAGTCGCGATCCTTTGCAATCGGGACACAGAAATGGTGAACGGTAGCGCGAAATGAAGACGCGCACGTGCATTTTGTATTTCATGTCTTCGAGATATTCGAACAGTCCGCGAACGCCGAAGAAGTCGTCATTACCATCCCACAGAACTTTCTTTTCGTTGGCAGGGAGATCTTTCCAAGGTGTGTGGGTATCGATCTTCGCTTTTTTTGCGTAGGCCATCAGCTGTTTGCGGTCTTGCGCCGCGCTTGGCATGGTGAATGGATTCAGTGCGCCTTGAGCCAATGATAAATTTGGATTCGGAACGACTTTCTTTTCATCAATGTCCAAAATATTTCCAAAGCCTTTGCAGGTTTGGCAGGCGCCCATGGGGCTATTGAAGCTGAAAAGGCGAGATGTCAAAGGCGGCGGAGTGTAGCCGCAAATGGGGCACGAGTTCTCCTCGCTCAGTTGAAGCTTTTCTCCGTCGGTCGTGATGACGCTGCAGCGGCGGGTGATCATGCCTGAATTGTATTTAATTGAAGCGTCGTAGGCTTGGGTCAATGAATCGGCCAATCGTCCGCGCTCGTCGGCGCTAAAGCTCATGCGGTCAATCACCAGGAAGAAAGTATCTTTCGGCAAACCTTTTTTCAGCATCGCCGGAGTGCTGATTTCAATGACTTCACCCATTTCTTCTTTGGTGGTGACGGTCACTTCGGCGGAGGTTGGGGCCTCTGCTTTTGGCGCGGCTTTTTTGGTGCTACCTTTTTTCGCTTTGGCCTCTTCTTGTTTTTTCGGCGGGATGTAAATGCGCAGGTATCCATCCTGCAAGAGAAGCGAATGCATTTTTTTGCCTTCGGCCACACGGCTGCCGGCACCGATTTCCACCATGATGTAACCACGTTGGCCCGAGAAATACTGAACGACCCGGTCGGCGGCTTCCGTCACGCTTTGTTTTTCAGTTTTCACATGATGGGTGGGGCAGTAGGACTCGCCGACTTTTTCGAAGAGCAAGCGCATATAGTCGATCAGCTCGGTCGTCGTGCCGACGGTGGAGCGGGAACTTTTCACCGAATTTTTTTGTTCGATCGAAATCGCTGGAGGGATGTTGTTCACCCCTTCGATGTCAGGCTTTGGGGCTTTGTTCAAAAATTGTCGGGCATAGTTCGACATGCTTTCGATAAACCGACGTTGGCCCTCGGCGAACAGCGTTTCAAAAGCGAGTGAGGACTTTCCCGATCCGCTGGGACCGCAAACGACCGTGAAAGATCCGAGCGGAATTTTCACTTCCACATTTTTCAGATTGTTCTGTTTAACGCCCCAGAGATGGATGTCTTTCATAAGCTGTCTTCCTTGGTCTGCGTTTCCGCGCGAAGAAGACAGCTTTTTCCACAAGGTTATTCAGAGAGATCTTGCTTGTAAAAATCGGTGTCTTCTTCTTTTTTATTGCGAGACGATGTGGGCTCAGTTCCTTCTTGAAAGGCCTGACGAATGATCTCTTTGGAACTGCTGCTAGCTAGCTCACCCGTTTCGCGATCAATATTGGCGAAAACTATACCGTTTGGCACAGGGAAAGTCATCTGTGGCAGTCCTTCGTGGGCCGCTTTCATGTATTCTAACCATATTGGCAAAGCCGAACGTCCTCCGACCTCGCCTTTCCCCAGGGTTTTCTCTTGATCGAATCCAACCCACACGCCAGTTGCAATTTGGGCGGTATAACCAACGAACCATGCGTCATAATAGCCGTTGGTGGTTCCGGTCTTTCCGGCAACTTCGCGCCCTAAGGCTTTGGCGCGTCCGCCGGTTCCGTTTCGGTCTTCAATGACGCCTTTGAGCAGCGACGTAATGAGGTAAGCTGTCGTGGGGCGAATCAATTGATCGATGTCTTCAAAGAAAATATTGGGCTCGATCTTCTTTTTATCCGTGACTTCGGCGGCCGGCGTTGTGCCGTTCCCGGTGCTGTCTTTCAGAGACTCGAGATAGGCCGTTCTTCGTTCTTCAAATTGAGCGTCAATCGGATCCATCTCTTTTTTAAATCGAATGTCCAATGACACTTGATCCATGAGCTTTTTTCCTTGTGCATCTTCGACCCGGTGAATGATCAGCGGATGGATGCGTTTTCCCATGCGTCCGAACTGAGAAAAAACTTTGGTCATTTCGTACAAAGTCACCGAACTGGATCCAAGCACCAAAGTGAAATCCATATTCAGTGGTGAGAAAATGCCCAGGCGCTTTGCGTATTGCGCTGGCCAATCGACACCCAGATCTTCGATGATCTTGACGGAAGGGACGTTCAACGATTTCACCAAAGCGTTTCGGAAAATGATGTCACCGCCAAAACTTTTCGAGTGATTGGTTGGCTTCCAAACTTTGGTGTCTTCCTGGCCTTCGTCGCCTTCTTTTCCTTCTTCGTAAACGATCGGGGCGTCCATGATGGGCGTTGCCGGTGTGTAGCCATGATCCAGCGCCGACGCATAGACGATGGATTTAAATGAAGAACCCGTTTGTCGGGCGGCTTGCAGCGCGCGGTTGTATTCGGACTTTTCGAACGAGTATCCACCGATCATCGCCAAGATGTCTTGGGTTTGCTGATCGAAAGACAGCAGCGAGCCTTCGGTGACGGGCTCTTGATCCAAAGTGACTTCGATGTATTTGGAAAGATCCGGAGCGGCTTTCGCGACGGCACCTTTTTTGGCGGGCGCTAAAAGCTTTTGCAGACGAGAGGATGCAAACTTATCGCTGACGACTTTGACCAGAATGATGTCGCCCATTTTCAGAGCGTGTGAGGGCTTGCGAATCAGATCATTTTCGTAGCGCTTGTTGGCATCCGGCTTTCGTGCCCATTGCATGGTCTCGAGATCAATGATCGCTTCCAATTCCGCGATTCGAACGTAGACCAGTCCCAGCTCGTCATCGACTTTGGAAACAATACCTTCGGTGACGGTGCCAACCTTCAGATAATTTGGCAGACCTAGCTTGCGCACGTCATATTGCAGATTGAGCGGACCGTAATCGACAAACTTGCCATCAGGTTGAATGATTTTCTCTGGCGTAATCTGGGATAATAATTTGTTACGTGACTTCATCAGGAACTCGCCGACCTCTTTGGGGTCGGTCGTATTTTTCGCGGCCCCACGGTATCCCTGGCGCTTATCGAGATCTTTCAGTCCCTGAGTCAGAGACTCTTGCGCGGCGATTTGTTTTTCCAGATCAAGGCTGGTGTAAATGCGAAGACCCTTGTCTAACACTGCTTCCTCCCCCAGTTCAGACACCAGAAGCTGGCGGACGGTCTCTAAGAAAAATGGTGCATAGTCTTGATAGGTTTCCCGCATGTAGACTTTGACGGGTTGTTTGGCAGCTTCGGTGGCTTGCTCTTTTTTGACGAAGCCGACTTCCGCCATCCGGTTCAGAACGTAAACCTGTCGTTCTTTCGCGCGCGATGGGTTGGTGACCGGCGAATAAGCCGAAGGAGCTTTCGGGAGACCAGCCAGGATTGCGATTTCTTCAAGCTTTAGGTCTTTCACGTTTTTGTGGAAATAAGTTTCGGCGGCCATTCCGATTCCATAAGCGCCCTGGCCGAAATAAATTTGGTTCAGGTACAGGTACAAAATATCCTCTTTGGAAAGATGCTCTTCCATCTCGATCGCCAAAAGCACATCTTTCACTTTGCGCAGGATCGTTCTTTCATTCGATAACATCAAAGTCTTTGCCACCTGCTGCGTGATCGTCGATCCCCCTTGCACGGTGTGGCCGGCTTTCATGTTCGCCAACTGCGCACGCAAAATCGCCAGGTAATTGATGCCCTTGTGATGAAAAAATGAATCATCTTCTGCCGCTAAGAACGCGTTGACGACGTCTTTGGGAATGTCTTTGTAAGGAATCAGCTGCCGGCGTTCACGAAAGAATTCACCAATGCTTTTTCCATTTCGGTCGAAAACTTTGGAGACCAGCAAGGGTTGATAGTCAGCCAAGGTGATCATTTGGGGCAATGTCGATTTGACATACTTGAAAACCGAAAAAGCACCAATGAGACCCAAAACCACCAACACAGCAAACGCGATCAAAAATTTCTTCATTCCACACTCCAAAAGGTGCCTGCCACTTTTTCGTAGCAGCACGGGGTCATTTTCTCAAACCCAAATTGTAGGCTTTTTTCGCTCGAGAAAGTAGCTTGGTCTAGCTTTAGGTCCAGTCGCGTCTGAGTGTCGGAGAAAGTCTTAAACCTCGACTTGAATCCATGAGTTTGTTTCGTTCGTCGGGTTCGCTGGCGACTTTGCTTCGTTTGCGAATGGTCATGTGAAAACTGAGTCTCGTTTTGAGACATTGGCTGGTCCAAATTATGGGGTGCCAGCTTGAAAGGCCCGGCTTTTGCTCCGATAAAGAAATGTATTGGGGGAACAAATGAATCAAAAGATACTGACAATAAAATATACGGTCGTCATGATTTTTGTTTTCGCTGGCTTTTTAGGTGTCGCCAATGCCGCGGATGCTGGTGCTGCTGGATTTATTTCTACCGGAGAGACGAAGCTTAAAACCTTAGGTGAGCAGCTTGGTGCTGCCAAGGGACGCTGTGAAAAAGCTCGAGAAAATACTCAAAAAAAAATGAACAGTTTTCTAGCTACTTGTTCTGATGACCAGAAAGCGGATATTGCCGATGACGACGACGATCTTGCTAGCAATGACGATAAAAAGAAGGCAGCTAAGCTGAAAAAAATAGCAAAGGCACAAAAGGATTGCCGCGATGATTTCAAGAGCTGCCAAGGCATGGGCGACAGTGAGATGGACTTCACTCAATACATGACCCAAATGGGTGGCGCTGATATGTCAGCTTTCTCGAACATGATGGGCAGTGATTCAAAAAAGAAATGTTCAAAATATTCGCAGGATAAATACGATACTAAGCTAGAAAAAATGAAAACGGCGCTGGATACGAAGAAAGAAAAATTCCAGAAAAGCCAAGAAGACCTTCTGAAAAATCGCGAGTCCGCACAAAAAGAATACAACGCTTTACAGAAAGAATTCATCGGGGCACAGGAGAAAAAAGAGGAAGACAATGCAAGACGCGCTGAAGAGGGACTGAATCAAGAAGCAGCGTATGACAAACAAGTGAAAGAATACGAAGCTAAAATTCGGGAAACGAACGCATCCATTTTTCAGCTTCAACAGCAAGATGCTCTGATGACGTCTCAACGTGGACTTGAGGTCGGTTTGCTGCAAGACGCACTGACAAAATGTCAGAATGACGCCATAGAAAGCAGAGACAAATTGAAATCTGCCTTGGCTCGTGGACAAGCGTCTATCAGCGGCAATGTTAATAAGACGTTGGCAAATTGCCGACAGAGAGCATTTAAATCCCGTGACATGCAGGTTCAAAAATACAAATCCGACTTAGCTATTCTTGAAATGAATATTTCAATGAAGAATGCTGAATTGCAGGCCTTGCAGCAAAGTGCTCAGAAGCTGGCGCAGATGTACTCTAAATCTCTCAGTGATAAGCAGACAAAAGAGCTGAAGCAGGATGAAGCCTTCTTGAAAAAGCAACAGCAGAGCTGGTTAGAGATAAGCAATATGGCTAAAAATATGGAAGATAAGAATATGCAAAACCAGCAAGTGATCGCAGAGGCTCAAACGGCGGTTACGACGGCGAGCAACGAGTTGGCCCAATTTCAAGGCGAAGAGCCACTTTCGGACACAAAGTCTCTAAAAGAGCTGCGTGATGAATCAAATGATGCCATGGCAAGTTCGAAGGTTGAGAGAATGGAATGCCAAGACGCTGCAGATTTTTTAGCAAAATTTAAAGCGGAATCTGAGAAAAAAGAGGCTGGTCCAATGCCCGCATCGGAAACACCTGCAACTGCAAAGTAGATCCGAACTTAGTTGCAGCCCCACAAACCAGGCTGCGAAACATAAAATAAATCGCGTATCAAGGAATTGATGCGCGATTGTATTGGTGCTAGATTTTGGTGGATGCAAAAGGGTTATAATTCCGATATTCAAGTCAAAGGTCAGGCCTACCACGTACAAACCGAGGACTGGGGTCTGCAAAATCCGTTTCTGGTCAGCCGAATTTTTAAAAATGGCGCCGTGATCAAGACCATCAAGACCAGTCATGACGAAGCCCTGCGTAGCGGTTCGATTCGGACCAACGATGCTTTGCAAATGGCGCTGAAAAATCAGCACAACCTGGTGTTGGATCAGTTATTGACAGGGCAAATCCGGTAACCGCGCTTTCAAACTTTTCCCACTAAACACGACCGTAAATCTAGACCCATCCAAGGTCAGACCTCGACCCTGCAGATTGAGACAAGAATTCAGCCACGTCCTAAAATGAGAGGATGATTGAATTCTCGCATGTTTATAAAACTTACCCCGGACCTGTGCACGCGCTCAAAAATGTCGATTTGCGAATCGATAAAGGCGAGTTTGTTTTCCTGACCGGACCCAGTGGCGCCGGTAAGACCACCTTGTTCAAAATGATGTCGGCGTTTGATAAAATCACGTCCGGTGGCATTCGCGTAGCGGGCTTTGATCTCACGAAAATTTCAGACAAAGAGGTCGCATTTTTTCGCCGCCGCATCGGTGTTGTATTTCAAGATTTTAAACTTTTAAAAGACCGCACAATTTTCGAAAACGTCGCCATGCCTTTGCAAGTTCGTGGGGATCGTCCCGCGCAAATTCAAAAGCGTGTTTCGGATATTTTAGAGCAAGTGGGCCTTTCACATAAATCGGATCAGCTCCCCGAATTCGTTTCGGGCGGTGAACAGCAACGGACCGCCATCGCGCGCGCATTGGTGCACCAACCCGGTGTTTTGATTGCCGACGAGCCAACGGGAAACCTGGACCCGAACCTGAGCGAAGAGATTATGGATTTGCTTGAGCGCGTCTGCGCCCAAGGAACGACGGTATTCGTCGCCAGCCACGATCATGCTTTGGTGAAACGAAGAAAAAAGCGCACTCTTGAAATTAAGGGCGGAATGATTTCAGGAGATCTGGCGTGAAAAAGGCGGCCCTGCGATTTTCCACGATTCTGATTTTATCCGCGAGCTTTTCGGTGATCAGTGGTGTGCTGTTGATGCGGGAGAATCTGCAACGGGTTCTGACCTTGTGGGGAGAGTCTTTGCAAATGACGGTCTATCTTTCCGAGAATGCGTCGCCGGAAGCAACCGCGGAAATCGCCACGTCATTAAAAAACAACGATCGCTTGGACAAAGTTGAATTCGTCTCGAACGAAAAAGCCTTAAGGCAGTTTCGTGAACAGATGGCGAGCTACGCTCCGGACCTTGTGAATGACAATGAGTTGCTCAATTCGATTCCCTCTAGCTTTCAGTTTTCTTTGAACTCGAAAATCCCGGTGCAAAATCAATTGAGCGAAATGCAGGACATTGCGACCCGACTGAAACTGCAGCCCGGCGTCGATGACGTATCCTACGGACAGGACTGGGTGAAAAGTTATTCACAGATTGCCATGGCCATCAATTGGTCGGGCTTTGTTTTTGCGTTCGTCATCATTGGTTGTGCCGTCTTCGTTATTTCCAATTGCATTCGAAGCTCGATTCATCAACGCCGAGAGGAAATCGAGGTTCTGGAGCTGATCGGCGCAACGCCAAGCTACATTCGTCGACCATTTTTGAAAGAAGGATTGACGCTTTGTGCTTTGAGCTGCGCCAGCGGACTGGCTGTGGCGTTTGGACTTTTTTCGGTGATGCAAAATTCCCTGCAGTCGCAAATCTCATTTTTGCAATTGTCCCAGCACGTCCAGTTTCTAAGACCTGAAACGATCGGTGCGCTTTTTTTGTGTTCTTTGGTCTTGGGTTGGGGCGCGACACATTTGTGTTTGAAGGGTTTAAATGATGGCTGGGCCGCCAGCAGAAGAAGCAACCAACGTGAATCGTAAGACGGCCATGCTGGGATTTATTTTAGGTTCCGTTACGATCGCGGCGCACGCTGCGGGTTCGTCCCAGCATCTGCTGAAAGAGTTTCAGCAAACGAAAACGGCATTGATCAGCGACGAAGTGAAGCAACGCAAAGTCATGGGCGCCCTGTTTGATATCGGCCACAAAATGAAGAAGATCGTCGGTGAAAAAGCCGAGCTGGAACAAGAAAAATTGGTTCTTGAATCCAGCATCAAAGACCTGGCCCAGAAAATTACGGGGCTTGAGCAAAAAACAAAATCTCAAAAGGCATTGCTGCGAAATCGCCTGGCTGCCATTTATAAATTGGGTGGTCCAGGACTGGCGCGTGTTTTATTTTCCAGCGCGAGCAGTGCCGAACTGGAAAGAAATTTGAAAATTCTTGGTGTTGTCGCACAAAAAGACGTCAATCTGATCAAAGACTATGCCGAATCCAAAAATGAATTGGAAACGCGAAAGACAAAATTGAATCAGCGATGGGCTCACCTGAAAAAGATCGAATCCAAGATCATGGCCAAAGAAACAAAGTTGGCCCAAGAAAATGAAATCAAGGGACGAATTCTCAAAAACATCAAGTCCTCGCAAAGTTTTGCTTTGATCAAATTAAAAGACATCCGCAAAAAATCGCAGCAGCTCACGGAAAATGACGAAACAGGCGTATTAGATCTTTTATTTCAGCCCTCCTTCTTTGAGCAGAAAAGAAAGCTCCCTCAGCCGATCCAAGGTCACCTAACCCAAGGTTTTGGTTTGATCAAAGACGAAGCTCACAATGTGGTCTTCAGCCACAAGGGACAGTTTTATTCAGCGCCGATCGGCACCCAGGTGAAAGCCATTTTCCAAGGCAAGGTCGCTTTTGCCGGAGCCGTTCCTGGATTTGGGCAGACTTTGGTGATCGATCACGGCGATCACTATTATTCGGTTTATTCGCACACGCAGGATCTCAAAGTGAAAGAAGGAGATCAGGTGCAGCAACTGCAAACTCTGGCTTCGTCCGGTCATGCCGGTGGCGATTTCGGAGACGGGCTTTATTTTGAAATTCGACATTTTTCAGAACCTTCAGATCCTCAGCAATGGGTGAAAGGAAACACCTTATGAAAATCTTAGCCAACCGAACTGTTCGACAAGCTGTCCTGCTCACAGGCTTGATTGCGATTGGAGGATGGACCGTTAGCACCTTCGATATCAAAGCGACCTCCGCCATGGCCGCCGAAAGATATTCAGACCTGCAAATCTTCAGCAAGGTCTTGAACCTGGTTCAACAATATTACGTCGAGCCCGTCGACACCAAAAAGCTGGTCTACGGGGCGATCAAAGGCATGTTGAAAGAGTTGGATCCGCACACGAATTTCATGGCGCCCGAACTTTTCAAAGATTTTGAATCTGAAACCAGCGGCGAATTCGGCGGTCTCGGCATCGAGATCAGCGTGCAAAACGGAATTCTGACCATCATTTCACCGATCGAAGACACCCCAGCTTGGGAAGCAGGTATCAAGCCTGGCGACAAAGTCATCGCCGTCGATGGCACCAGTACGAAGGGTCTAAGTCTGGTGGAAGCTTCTCAGCTGATGCGTGGGAAAAAAGGATCGAAGACAGTGCTGACGATCGCGCGGGATAACGAAGACAAACCCCGGGACATTTCCATCACTCGGGGCAGTGTGAAAATACGCTCGGTGAAATACACCGACATGAATGATGGTTACGGTTATGTGAAAATCACGAGCTTTATCGAAAACACCGGAAAAGATCTGGAGAAGATCTTGAACGATCACGTGAAGAAACACAGCAACGTGAAAGGACTGATCATTGATTTGCGCCGAAACCCAGGCGGATTGTTGGATCAGGCGGTGAAGGTCAGCGATCTTTTCATCCCAGATGGCAAAATCGTCAGCACCATCGGTCGTGAAAAAGAAAAGGAAGAAATCATTTACGCCAGCAAACACGCGGCCTTCACTGGTTTTCCTTTGATCGTCCTGATGAATGAATACTCGGCCAGTGCCAGCGAAATTGTGGCTGGGGCCTTGCAGGATAATAAACGCGCCATCATCATGGGTGAAAAATCATTCGGTAAAGGATCCGTGCAATCGGTCGTGAAATTGGGTGACGGCTCGGGATTGAAGCTGACGGTCGCTCGATACTATACACCGAGCGGAAAATCCATTCAGGCCGAGGGCATCACTCCGGATATTGAGGTTGAAGACGTGGATACCGATGCTTTTGGGAAGGCGATTATCAAGCCGCGCGGCACCCGGGAAAAAGACATTCAAGGTCACTTGTTGAACGAAAAAGAGAAGGCGCTCGAAAAGCTCGATCAGAAGCTTGATAAGAAGGACAAGGGCGCTCTTGACGCTTGGTGGAAGGACGCTGGAAGCAAAAAGGATCAGAACATGGGTCCTAAAGAAAAACTTTTGGCCAATGATTACCAGGTTTATCAGGCGTTTAACTACCTCAAGGCCTGGAGATTGATGAAGGGTATCGGTCAAGCCACCGCGGCTTCAGAAACTCCGGCTACGAAATAGAGTCTTGCTCAGCATTTTAAATCATCCTATCGTGAAGGCATCTGAACGGAGGCCTTCATGATTCGCATCTTGAAAACACTGATTTCAATCGTCGCTTTTTCTGGAACTGTTTTTTTGGCTCAAGGATCTCTGGCTGCAGGATTTAGCCAAGGAAATGAGATTCAAACACAAAGAATTTCGGGAAACTTAACTTTATTTTGTCAGGGACCAGGTCAGCAGACGAAATACATTCGTTGCGATGCGGATCTGTGGACACCAGGCTTGACGGATTATTTTGTGGGCCCGGTTGCGGATGCCGACAGCGTCACTTTGAATGCGAAACACGCCGATGGTTCGCAGAAAAGTAAAGACTCGAAATATGATGGCCAGACTGGCAAATCAAAATCAGTCTTCAATCTGGGAATTCACACGCTGACGCAAAAGCCGTTGCTTCTCGAAGGTCAGAATCAAATTCACTTTGCCCTTAGTAAGGGTGGACAATCTGTTTCGGAAGGCGATTTCACCGCGAATGTGAAGCGCGTTCCGGGTGCCTTTTGTCCGCCAGCTTCTGACAGCGTTTACGGAAATGACTGCAATTTCCCGCAAAGCGCCTGCGACCGCTACTTTGAACAATTCAATTATTGTCAGTAATTTCTGTCTACGTTACGGCTTCCCGCTGCGAGCGGCGAAGCCGGTTGCTTCCATCCAGATGGATCAGCATTCTGGTGATCAGACCTCCCTTCCGATCGCGGGGGTCGGTATTCTGATTATCGATCTCCCTGCAGGACGGAAACTAAGTCCATAACGCTTCCCATTCACTCTGTGAGAACCCTTTCAGTCGCCGCTTTTGGTAGGTGATTTCGCCGATAGCTTCTTTTTCATTCAGCTGAATGTAGTCGCGCACGGTTTGGTAGGCTTTCCAACTTTTCACCACTCGAGTGAAATAGCGCGAAAGTTCTCCGGGGGTATCGGTCACTGCTACCGTCAGAAGCCCTTGTTTCTCGAATTGCTGAGCGATTTGTCCCGCCACCACTCGAAAGAAGCTTTGATAATTGGACCGTCTCGTTGTGCGGATGAGCAAATGCAGGTGATCGCTTTGAATCGAGATCTGTTCGACTTTCACGTAGAATTTAAACTTATACTTCTGCACCAAGTGATGAATCAGCGCGAATCGTCGAGACTGCCGAAAACCTCCCCGGACCACATCCCGATTTGCCTTAAACACCAATGAATGGAATCACGCGTGGTGAGAGGCCGCGCCGAGCGTCCAGCTCTCTGTCGTCGTAAAGATCCGCCATGCGAATAGCGATGCCGCCATGGAATCTGCAAGCTCAGAAGGTGAGCCGACACTCAAAGGTCGGCCACGAGACAGCGATGGGCATAAAAAAACCCCGGGCACCAAGGGCGACCGGGGTTTTGAGATCAGGAACAAAAAGCCGAAATTAGCCGAGGCTTTCTTTCAGTTTGTCTTTCGAAACCTCTTTCACTTTTGCTGATTTCAGCAAAAAGTCGATCACTTTTTCTTCGGTGATCGCGTAGGTCACGCGGTTCATTTGCTCGGGGCGCGAATAGAATTCTTTGATTCGAGCTTTGTCGATACCGGTTTGCTTTGCGTATTCGTCAAATTTTTTCTCGAGATCCGCTTCGGTCCATCGCAGGTCGTGTTTCTTGGCGATGGTGTCGATCAAGAAACCGGATTGGATCATTTCGGAAGCTGAACTTTCAAAATCTTTATCCCATTTTTCAGCATAGCTGCCGAAATCGTTCTCGCCCATGCCTTGCTCAACCATGCGCTTCTTCATGTCTTCTTTCAGGGCATTTTTCTGCTCCAAAAGCATTGAAGGTGGAACTTCGACTGGATTCTGAGCCACCAGTTTTTTCAGCATGCGATTTTTGAAATCTCCCTCGATGCGTTTGAGTTCTGATTCAGAGAAATCCTTGCGGATGGTTTCTTTCAAAGACTCGAGTGTCTGAGTTTCGCCAGAACCGGCTTTACCCATCATCTCCGCGATGAAAGCGTCAGTCAGGTCCGGAAGCTTTTTCTTTTTCAGACCTTTCAAGGTGACTTTGAATTCAACCGGCTTACCGGCGATATCGGCTGCGTGGTATTGATCTGGAAATTTCAGGTTCAAGGTCTTCACCTGACCGATTTTCATACCGATCACGCCTTCTTCGAAACCTTCGATGAATTGGTTCGCACCCAATTCCAGGTTGTGGTCCGTGCCGGCGCCATTTTCCAAAGGCTTGCCATCAACGAAACCTTCGAAATCAACAATCGCAACGTCACCTTTTTCCGCAGCGCGATCTTCCAGAACATCCACCATCTCAGCGCGGGCTGAGCGAATGTTTTGCAGAACTTCTTCGACTTTCTTTTCGTCAGCTTCGTATTTTTCTTTGTCGACCTCGAGGCCTTCGTAAGATTTCAAATTCACTTCGGGCTTCACTTCGAAATTGGCAGAGAAAGAAAAATCTTTTCCTTCGTCCAATTGATCAAATTCAAATTCCGGATAGCTGATTGGATCCAACTGGTGTTCACGCAAAGCTTCGTAATAATGTTTTTGGATCAAGTCTTGAACGACATCTTGTTTCACACGGTCGCCGTAAACGCTCTTGATGGTCGCAATGGGTGCTTTACCTTGGCGGAAGCCTTTGATGTTGGCTTGTTTTTGAATGCCTTTCAGCATTTGGTCAAAAGCGCTGCTAACAGCCTGAGCAGGAACTTCGATATTCAAACGTCGCTGCAAAGAGCTGACTTTTTCGACAGAGGATTTCATAGGTCTCCTATTTTATTTCCGTTAGAAATGAGGGATTTAAAGCCGTCGGATCCTATGAGATGATCAACGGACTGGCAAGCTAATAATGCAAGGCGAAATGCCTCTGAAAAGGGGGCCTGAGACACTGGATGACGATGAAGCACTCTCCTCAGCAAAAAATCATCTTTGTAACTGGAAAAGGCGGGGTCGGAAAATCGGCCGTGGCCGCCGCGATCGCTTTAAAGCATTCTCAGGCCGGCGAAAAAACTTTGCTGGTCGAATTGGGGTACCAAAGCTTTTACCAGGATTATTTCGACCTGCCGCAGGTGACTTACCAGCCGCAGAATTTGAAAAAAAATCTCGATATCGCCCTGTGGTCAGGCCCCGAATGTTTGAAAGAATACGCTCGTCACCTGCTGAAAGTGGAAAGTCTGTACCGGCTCTTTTTCGAAAATTCAGTGACCAAATCTCTGATCCAAGTGGCGCCCGCACTGTCCGAAATTTCGATCCTGGGAAAAATCACCAGTCATCCCCGCAAAGTGGGCCCACCTTTGAATTATGATTGCCTGGTCATTGACGCCTTCGCCACGGGACATTTTCTAGCGTTGATGAGAGCGCCCCATGGCATGGCGGAAGCGATCCGTTTTGGTCCCATGGGCGACCAATCCCGTAGCATCGATAAGATTTTAAAAGATCCCGCGTTTTGCCAATACTTTGTCGTCTCTTTTCCGGAAGAGTTGCCGGTGGTTGAAGGCATTGAATTGTGGCAGGGGATCCATGACATCGTCAAAATCAAGCCGACGCATATTTTCAATCGCGTTTTAGATCCAGATCCAAAAGCATTGAAAAGCTCAAACGACGAGCTGGAAACTTTTCAAAAATATCTCAATAAAGTTTCAACGGCCGAGGCAAATTTATTAAATCAGCTCAAACTGCAGGGCGAAGTCTTGATCTTGCCGCAGATTTTTTCCGTCAAATCATGGGACGTGGTTTCACAGATGGCCGAGGCTTTACCATGAAAGAAATTTTGATGAAGGCCCAAGTCATCGTCTGTGTCGGTAGCGGCGGTGTCGGGAAAACGACCGTGGCTTCGGCTCTGGCATTAAGGGCCGCGCAACTGGGCCGCAGGGTCCTGGTGTTGACCGTCGATCCGGCGAAGCGTTTGAAATCAACGATGGGTCTTGAAGATCACGACGAGGCCGTCATTCAGCATCCGAGCATCAAAGGTTCTTTATCGGCGTCGGTTATCGATGCCAAAAAGATTTTCGATGGTTTCGTCACGCGCGCTTCGGGCAGTTCCGAGCGCGCCAAAAAAATTCTCAACAATAAATTGTATGTGCAATTGTCGACGACGCTCAGTGGATCTCAAGAATTCACGGCTCTGGAAAAGCTCTATTCCAGTCATGAATCTGGAAAATATGACTTGATCGTTTTGGATACGCCGCCGACAAAGCACGCGATTGATTTTCTCGAGGCACCGCAAAAACTTTCGGTTTTGTTCAACGAAAAAATCACTCACTGGTTTCGCAGTCCGGACGCCAAGGGCGGAAACTTTTTTCGATCGCTGATCCAAACCGGCACGAAACAAGTGTTACGTGCTCTTGAATCGCTGACCGGTTCTGAATTCATGCGGGAGCTGGCGGACTTTTTCCTGAGCATCCAACAATGGCAAGGTCAGTTGCAAAAACGAATTGCCGACATGCACAAGCTTTTGGTGCATCCCAAAACTCATTTCATTTTGGTGACCAGCTTTGATGAAGCCAAATTGAAAGAAGCCGAATTTTTTTCGCGGGAAATTCGCAAAAGCGGTTATCAGCTTTCCGGCGTCCTGATCAATCGCGCCTATCCCAAGGGCTTGGATTTATCTTTGCAGATCAAGGGACACAGCGAACTGGAAAACTTGTACGTGCAATATCAAAACTATTTGGCCTCTCGAGAAAAGGTCTACCACAGTTTTTCAATTCGCATGAGTGGCCAAGGACAGGTCCTGAAATTACCGGAATTGATGAACCCGATTTCAGATCTTGAGGGCGTCTTGGAAATGGCCCAGAATATGGAAGAAGCCGAGGATTCTTTGAAATGAAAAAATTCACATTGTTTTGTGCAGCGCTGATTTTGTCCGCGTGCTCGTCGTTTAAATTCGACGAAGATCATGGCGTGCCGATTGACCCCTTGGTTCGTGCCGAGCAGGAAAAGGAAATCGACAAAGCCGATCAAGCACTGAACGTGCAGGATTACGCCGGGGCGGAAAATCTCTATTTAGAGTTTCAAAAGAAATTTCCGAACTCGGTATTTTATCAAAGAGCCGAACTGGGCCGGGCCAAAGTTTTAGAATTTCAAGGTCGCTGGGCCGAAGCGGCCGAACTGTACCGCAGTACAGTTGAAGCCACGCGTGTTCACCAACCCGAAATCGCGGCTCAGGCATTGTATCAAGTTTCTTTTTGTTATGAAAATTTGGGAGACGAAGCAGGCGTGTTGGCTTCGTTGCAAGATGCATTGCAAATGCAAGATCATCTCCGACCCGAACAAAGTTTAGCGGAAATCCCGGCACGTATGGCCGCCAGTTACAACCGCATGGGTCGCAGCAAGGAAGCCGATCATTATTTCCGTCAGGCCGAGCGCGGCATCCAGCAAGTGCGTGCCGCACAAAAATCTGAAAATTCCGCTGTTTGGTTGTCTTCGATTTATTACAACATGGGTGTTTTCTCGACAAATCAGGTGTCGCTTGAAAATCTTCAGCCCAGTCTTGACACCCTCAAGATCGTGCAGATCTTTAGCCTTCGCAGCAGCGAAGAGGGCGGTCGTCCGTGGTCCACAATGGCCTCGCAGGAATTGATCGCCAACTATCGTGATCTATGGAATACGATTCAGCAGATTCCCTTGAACAAAGCGATGGAGCAAGGGGCGGCGAAACGGGAACAAACGGAGAAACAATTGAATTTCACGGGACAGCTCTTGGCATTGATGAATGAACTGAAACAATACCGGGCTCCGGATGCTTCGAATTCGCATGAAGATGCGGGCGAGCTTTTCAATTATATCACGAAGCTTGAAAAACAGGCGCAAACTTTCCTGACTGCCAAAGGCATCCGCAATCCTTTGACCCCAGAAGCTGAAAGTTTAGGGGGATTGAAGCGATGACATTTCGAAGCGAATTTCATGAAAGCTTGTGCAACAAGTCCGGCAAATTAGCCGAGTGGTATTGCGGTAAGACCAAGACCTTGGACACACCAATTTATTCGAGCTACGACATCCGCGATGCGGGATTCAAAATTTCCAATGTCGACGCCAATATTTTTCCGGCCGGATTTAACAATATTTGTCCAACCGATAAAGAAGGCGCCGTCAGTTTGATGTCGCAGTATCTGGACAAACATTACGGAACTTCGGTTCGAAAAATTTTATTGGTCACCGAAGAGCACACCAACAATCCCTTTTACTGGGAAAATGTTTTGACCATCCAAAATCTGCTCAAGCAGGTCGGCCGTGAAGTGATCGTCGGGATCCCGCGGGTTTTGTCGGCGCCGGTGCCGGTCCAGTCTTCATCCGGCCAAGAAATCAATGTCGTTTCGGCCTTTCAAAATTCAAAGTGGGTTCAGGAATTCAAACCAGATCTGGTGATTTCAAATAATGACTTTTCAGAAGCTCATGAAGAGTGGGCTTCCATGCTGCAGATCCCGGTAAACCCGCCACGCGAGCTTGGCTGGTATCAGCGTAAAAAGTCTCAGTATTTTCAAAACTACAATCAATTGGTGCAAGAGTTTTCCGACATCGTTGGCATCGATCCTTTCACCTTGAATGTAGCGACCGATTACTTTGCACATTTTGACCTGAACGAGGATTCCTCACGGCAAGAATTGGCGGACCGTGTGGACCGCATGATCGCGAATTTGAAAACGGAATATTCAAAGCGTGGAATTGACCAGGAGCCTTTCGTTTTTGTGAAAAACAATTCGGGAACCTATGGTCTGGCGGTCGTTCGCGTGGGCAGCGGTGCTGAAATTCAAGACTGGAACAGCAAATCGCGCAAAAAAATGAAAGCCGCCAAGGGCGGTCGTGATGTCGAAGAAGTCATCATTCAAGAGGGCATTCCTTCACGCGTGCAGGCAGAGGGAGCGTCTGCCGAACCAGTCATCTACATGATCGGCAACGAACTGGCGGGTGGATTTTTGCGAACTCATTCCGAGAAAAGTTCGACTGACAGCTTGAACAGTCCAGGCGCCGTGTACAAAAAACTGTGCGTTTCGGATTTGAACGTCAGTCTTGAGGGTTCACCTTTGGAAAATGTTTACGGTTGGACCGCACGTCTAGGTCTACTGGCGATCGGAATGGAAGCTCAGCAAATGGGCGCCAAGTTCAAGAAATAGATCCATCCTGGCTGCGTCTGGACTTTAGACGGATCAGACATGCGAAGCTGTGGTTTGGGCCTAGTCCAGATACCACAATCTTAAAGCCTGGCCCGTGGGATCTCGTGTAATATGAGTTTATTGAGATCAATGAATGGAACGGGAGATTTCAGGATGAAAACTTTCTTTATGTTGCTTGGGATCGCACTCTTTTTTCTGTGCGGTGTAGTGATCAGCTGGCAATCCAGGCAGTTCCCTGACGCAAATTACGTGACGATCGTTTCGGGCCCCTCACGGGATCCTGCCGCCATCAAGAAGGTCTATGATTTTTCTCATCTGGAAGGATCCGCCCTGAATTATGCAGCCAAGCAGCGCCTGTTAGATGGCGTGAAAGTCGTCATGGACAAAAAAGATATCGGCGTTGAGCTGGGCCATTTCGTCATTCGCGGCAATGACGGCCAAAAAGTTTTCGCCTGCCAACGCTACTCGAGAATCGTTCTGGGTTTCGAAGGTGACGGCGTTGCGGTCGGCGGTGAATTGCCGCACATGGAAGTCGAAGGCGCCTGCGAAATATCGCCCGACATCAATAGCATCTCCGCCGTCTGGATCCCCGTTTCCCGCATCATCGGCGAGCCCGTAGCCGATGGAGAATTTGATTTCCGCGACGGCCATCCCGCCAAACTGAAATTCGCCAACGTCTCGGATCAATGGCCAAAAACCTGGATGCTCCGAAGCGTAAAGCTGGTCGACCCCACCGGCGCTAATTCCGAAGTGGCCATCCCAACTTCAGAATTGAACAGCATCATGAAAAAACCATTCGTCGTAAATTTTTAAAAACCATCGGCAACCGCGAACGGCTGCCCAGTAAAAGAGATGCCGTTTGCGTGTGATAAAATCCATTTATCACAGCGATACACTGTATATATTAGATCAATAGCACTTTCCTTTATAGGTTTCCCCAAGAGAAAAACGAGACGCATAAAGCGTTTTCAAAAATCAAAAGGGGAATCCCATGAAAAAATGCATTTTATTCGCGATGATATTTGCACTGCAGGCCCAGGCAAAAGAATCGATCCAAAAAATCGATGGCCCTTCAATGCTTCAAGTGACAGGAGGCCTGCGATGCACTCTTGAAGCCGGACAATCAAACGCCAATCACCAAATGAAGACCGAATACAAATCTCCGTCCCAAGAAAGCATCAAGGTCGGCGGCCAAGTCGGAGAAGCCATGGAACTGACCCACATAGCGGCTTACCAAGAAGGTTGCGAAATCGAAAAACTAGATCAAATCGTCCAAGACTCATTCTCACATTTCGGTTTTAAGACCGTGCAACTGCACCTGACAAAAAATCTCGAAGAATCTTTCATCAACGGCTTCAATGAATGCGTCGCCCGCTACAAAGAAACCCTAAAAATAAACTTAGGCAGAGGAGTCGAACTCACCTCAGAAGCCAGCGAACTGAAAAAAATGAACGACTGCCAAGCAACCAGCAAGTAAGAAAAAAAAGAAACTCGCACCAAAACCGAACCTTCAATTCCAACAAGCAATTCGCACCAAGCAAGCATGCGAACCAAGACTTTCGGAACTCGAGGGGAGCAAAGAACAAACCCCTCTCTAAAGGGACACGGCCTTCCAGGCCTCAGCCGCGCTTGGTACCGCATCGTGCGGGCGCGGAGGTCCCTTTAGAGAGGGGTTTTTTCTTTGCTCCCCTCGAGACTGAACTAGAACTGCTTAGCAAGCTCAACGAAGGTGCGAATCATGGCGCCCGAAGCACCTTTCTTCGGACAGTAAGGCAAGCGATTGCCCGCCGCCCAGCCGGTGCCCGCGATATCAAAGTGAGCCCAAGGAATTCCTTCACCCACAAACTGCTCAAGGAACGCCGCCGCCGTCGCCGAACCTGCGCCTTTGGTTGAAGACATATTCGAAAGGTCCGCGTAGGTGCCTTTCATATCTTTCACGTGATGATCGGTCAGTGGCATGTTCCAAACCCACTCGCCCGAAGCTTCGGCTGCCGCCTCGATTTTCTTTTTCAAAGCATTATTGCGAGTGAAGTAGCCCGTGTGGATGTTTCCGAGAGCGACAACCATCGCGCCGGTCAATGTCGCCGCATCGATGATCATTTCTGGTTCTTGTTCGGTTGCGTAGCAAAGAGCATCCGCCAAGATCAGGCGACCTTCCGCATCGGTGTTGTTGATTTCAAATGACTTTCCGTTTCGCGCAAAGTGCACATCGCCTGGTTTGGTTGCGGAACCATTGACCAAGTTTTCAGTCGAAGGCACCAAGCAGATCAAGTTCACCTTCAGCTTCAATTTCGCGACAGCGATCGCGGCGCCGATCACGTTTGCGCCACCGCACATGTCGTATTTCATTTCTTCCATGCCGGCAGAAGGCTTGATGCTGATCCCACCGCAGTCAAATGTCAGACCCTTGCCGACAAAAGCGATTGGCTTTTTCGAAGCGGCCGCGCCTTTGTATTCGAGAATGATAAAGCGGGGATCTTGATCCGAACCCTGTGAAACGCCAAAGAGGCCGCCCATTTTTTCTTTCTTGATGCGAGCGCCATCCCAGATCGTGGCTTTAATCCCGGTGCCTTTGACCGCTTCGACCACGGTGTCGGCCAAAATGGTCGGTGTCATCAGATTGCCGGGCATATCTCCCAGGCGCCGAGAAAAGTTGACACTTTCAGCAAGGATCAAGGCTTCTTGGAATGCCTTTTTTGTCACGGCATCGGTTGCCAGTTTGGTTTCCAAACGCACAACCATGTCCATTTTCTTTTCTGTCGTTTCTTTTTTCTTCGATTTCAACTCGTCAAAGTTGTAATCGCTCAGCAAAAGACCTTCGGCAAATGCCTGAACGCATTTCGCAGCCTTGCGTTTGTCAGTGAGTGCGGCATCAATCGCGATGGTCGCATCGTTGGCTTTCAATGATTTTAAATGTCCTTGCACAACGGCCGCGGCTTGACGAAAAGCCTCGTGATCCATGGTTTCACCTAGACCAACGACCACGGCGTGACGGAACCCATCGACCTGAATGTCTCGATATAAGACAGAGTCCTGTGCCTTCGATGACAATTCTTTGCTCTCGATGGCGGATTTCAGCCTTGATTCCAACCCAGAGTGTGTCAACTTGATACTGTCGGTTTTACCTCTCTTGGAATTAACCGCGAAGGCAACCAAAACTGATCCAGACTGAGATGATTTTGTGAGTTCGATTATCATAGCACTCCCTTTGCATATCCTAAGATTGCAGAACGACAGAAATTGTAAGACCAAAGTCGATTGAAACTATGCTGTTTTTAGCCGAAAAGCAAATGACAGCCAGCTGAAAAGGAGAACACCGTGAACCTGATCCCTTACGTCATTGAGCAAAGCGCCCGAGGCGAACGAAGTTACGACATCTATTCCCGTCTTTTGAAGGATCGTATCGTGATCCTGGGATCTGCGGTGACCGATGAAGTGGCCAATAGTTTAATCGCACAATTTCTGTTCCTCGAGGTAGACAACCCCGAGAAAGATATCCACCTTTACATCAACTCGCCGGGTGGATCGGTGTCTGCCGGTTTAGCCATTTACGACATGATGCAATTCGTGAAATGTGATGTGGCAACGTATTGCCTCGGAATGGCCGCTTCGATGGGATCTTTGTTGCTCACTGCGGGAACAAAAGGCAAACGTTATGCTATGCCCAATAGTCGTATCATGATCCATCAGCCTCACTTGGGCGGAGGCGGGATCGGTGGTCAGGTCACTGACATCGAAATCCACGCTCGCGAATTGGTGAAGACCAAAGAAAAGCTGACCCGGGTTTACGTGGATCACACCGGACGCGATTATGAAAGTCTCGCCAAAACAATGGAGCGGGATCACTATATGAGTGCGATGGACGCAAAGGAATTTGGATTGATTGATTCAGTTGTTGAATTCAGAAAGAGCAAAGGGAAATAACCAATGAGCACGAAAGATTCAGGAACACTCCGCTGCAGTTTTTGTGGAAAAGGCCAAAAAGAGGTCAAGAAATTGATCGCTGGCCCCGGCGTTTACATCTGTGATGAGTGCATTGACCTTTGCATGGACATTATCGACGAGGAAAAAGAAAAAGAGACGTCGGTCAAAGGAACTTTCAAAGTTCCGAAACCAGCGGACATCAAAGGTTTCCTGGATGATTACGTCATCGGTCAGTTGAAAGCGAAGAAATCGCTGGCGGTTGCGGTTCACAACCACTACAAGCGAATCAACGCCATACAGTCTGGCAAAAAATCTCAAGATGTTGAATTGCAAAAATCCAACATTCTGTTGATCGGTCCAACCGGTTCAGGAAAAACTTTGCTCGCGCAAACGATCGCTAAAATTTTGAATGTTCCTTTCGCCATGGCGGATGCCACGACATTGACCGAAGCCGGTTACGTTGGTGAAGACGTCGAGAATGTAGTTCTCAATCTCTTGCAAGCGGCGGACTGGGATGTCGAGAAAGCTCAACGCGGAGTGATCTACATCGACGAAATCGATAAGATCTCTCGCAAATCTGAAAATCCATCGATCACGCGAGACGTATCTGGTGAGGGCGTGCAGCAGGCTTTGTTGAAAATCTTGGAAGGAACAGTTGCGAACTTGCCGCCAAAAGGTGGTCGTAAACATCCGCAACAGGAATTCATTCAGGTTGATACTTCGAACATCTTGTTCATCTGCGGTGGTGCTTTTGTCGGTTTGGAAAAATTGATCGAAAGCCGCACCTCGAATAAAACAATGGGTATCGCGGCCGACATCAAAACGGTGCAGGAAAAAGAAGCTGGCGAAAATATTCTGCAAAAAGTAGAGCCAGATGATTTGACCAAGTTCGGTTTGATCCCGGAATTCATCGGTCGTCTGCCGGTGATGGCGGTTCTGGATCCTTTGGAAGAGCAAGCTTTGGTCGAAATTCTGATCAAGCCAAAGAATGCGCTGACAAAACAGTACCAAAAGCTGTTTGGCTTTGAAGGTGTTGAGCTCAAATTCACGGATAAAGCAGTGAAGGCGATTGCGCAGCAGGCCTTGAAACGCCGAACGGGTGCTCGTGGTCTTCGTGGTGTGATCGAATCTTCGATGCTGGACATCATGTTCGACATTCCTTCACGTACCAACGTGAAAGAAGTCGTGATTGATGAAACAGTGATCGAACAAGGCGCCGCTCCAAAATTGGTCTACAAGACTGAAGAGGAGATGCGTGTCGACGACGCCAAGAAGGGCTCTGCAGAAAGCGCATAGTTGCGCAAGGCTAGCTCGTTGAAATTTTTTTGTAACTAAACAGAAAACCCCTCGCGAAATCGAGGGGTTTTTTGCTTTCTAAAACGAGTGCTTTTTAAAATTGCGAAACATGGCGTTTTTATATTTTATATTATGAAAAATTCGTTCACATCACCTAGGACTCTCGATACCATCAATAATAACGAAGTTCCCTAACTGTTCTGATTGCAGAAGGGGTCATCAGGGGACGATTGCCAACCGTTGCAGGAACAAAGGTTGATGATCAAGAGATGACAGCCGGACCATAGTCCTGTTCGAGAACGTCTTAGGTAATTTCATCTTCAAGGAGGGAGACAGAATGTCGGCGACCAATAACTCGCAACTACCAATGTTACCATTAAGGGACTTGATCATATTTCCACATATGATGATGCCCCTGTTCGTCGGCCGCGAAAAGAGCATCAATGCTCTGGAAGAGGCGATGAGCAAGCAGACCGACATCGTGTTGGCGGCCCAAAAAGACGCCAAAACCAACAACCCAGAACCCAAAGACATCTACAGTGTTGGGACCGTGGGCACCATCATTCAGCTTTTGCGACTTCCAGATGGAACCGTGAAAGTTTTGGTGGAAGGTAAGCGCCGGGTCAAAATCAAAGGCTTCGTGCCAAACGACAATTTTTTCGTCGTCAGCACTGAAGACGTGAACGAAGAAATTCAGAGCCAAGTTGAAACTCAGGCTTTGATTCGTTCGGTCAAAACAACTTTTGAAACTTACGTCAAACTGAACAAACGCATTCCACCAGAAATTCTGATGCGCGTGTCGACGATTGAATCTGCAGGGGAGCTTGCGGATATCATCGTGGCTCAGTTGAACCTGAAACTTGAAGACAAACAAAAAGTTTTGGAAATCTTCGATCCGGGTAAACGTCTGGAACATTTGCTGAACACCATGACGGGCGAAATCGAAATTCTCGAGGTCGAGAAGAAGATCCGCACCCGCGTGAAGAAGCAAATGGAGCGCTCGCAGAAGGAATACTATCTGAACGAGCAAATGCAGGCGATCCAAAAAGAGTTGGGAGAGAAAGACGACTACCAACAGGAGCTTGCGGATCTCGAGGAAAAGGCCAACAAGAAAAAAATGTCGGTCGAAGCCAAAGAGAAGATCAAAAAAGAAATCAAGAAACTGAAAATGATGTCGCCAATGTCTGCGGAAGCGACAGTGGTTCGAAACTATATCGACTGGGTTCTTTCTTTGCCTTGGCAGGAATACTCGGAAGAAAAGCACGACATCCGTTTCGCCGAAGACGTGCTGAACGAAGATCACTGGGGTCTCGAGAAGGTCAAAGACCGTATCTTGGAATACCTGGCCGTTCTTTCGATCGCCAACAACATGAAGGGTCCAATCTTGTGTCTCGTCGGGCCTCCGGGGGTTGGTAAGACCTCTCTGGCACGTTCGATCGCAAAATCTTTGAATCGCTCTTTCGCCCGTATCTCTTTGGGTGGCGTGCGTGACGAAGCCGAGATCCGTGGTCATAGAAAAACATACGTTGGAGCGATGCCAGGTAAAATCCTGCAAGCGCTTCGCAAGGTCGACAAAGGCAATCCGCTCGTGTTGTTGGATGAGATCGACAAGATGGCATCTGATTTCCGCGGTGACCCAAGCTCGGCGATGCTCGAGGTTTTGGATCCAGAGCAGAACAACAACTTCCAAGATCACTACTTGGAACTTGAGTATGATCTTTCAAAGGTGATGTTCATCGCGACCGCGAACTCGTTGCACACGATTCCGCGTCCGTTGTTGGATCGTATGGAAATCATCGGTCTTGAGGGTTACACCGAGACCGAGAAATACCATATCGGTAAGAACTATCTGGTTCCGAAGCAATTGGAAATGCACGGTCTTCAAGATCGCAAAGTGCAGATCCAAGAGCAGAGTTTGAAAAACATCATCCGTTTTTATACCAAAGAAGCGGGTGTTCGTAATCTCGAGAGACAGATTGCCAACGTTTGCCGTAAGGTCGCTCGCGATATCGTACGCGAAGAAGCGGTTGCTGACATGAAGAATGGCAGCAAGAAAGCAGCGGAAGGCAAGGGCAGCAAGAAGGCGGCTACGAAAAAAGCAGCAGCCTATGTTGTCACTCCGAAGAAACTGGTCGAGTTGCTGGGCCCAGAGAAATACAAAATGGGCAAAATCGAAGAGCAAAACGAAATCGGCTTGGTCAACGGTATGGCGTGGACCGAAGTGGGTGGAGACTTGCTGGCGATCGAGGCGACCGTGGTTCCCGGAAAAGGAAAATTCACGGTCACAGGTCAGCTCGGCGATGTGATGAAGGAATCTTGCTCGGCAGCGATGAGCTACGTGCGATCACGCGGACCTTTGTTCGGACTGGCGAAAGAATACTTCCAGGACATCGATGTTCACATCCATTTGCCTGAAGGCGCGACTCCGAAAGACGGTCCTTCTGCTGGTATCGGATTGTGTACCGCGATCGTTTCGGCGATCACCAGAATCCCTGTGAAACGAACCGTGGCAATGACCGGTGAGGTCAGCTTGCGCGGTAAGGTTTGGGCGATCGGTGGTTTGAAAGAAAAGATCATGGCGGCTCACCGTGGCGGCATCAAAGTCATCATGTGCCCGAAAGAAAATGAAAAAGACTTGAAGGACATTCCAAAAGAAATCCTGAAAGATCTCAAAGTCATTCTCGTCGATCACGTCGATCAAGTTTTGGTCAACGCGTTGGATATTAAAAATCCTAAAGAGTTGTTCAAGGTCCAAAAAGAACAAAATTTCGGCATCAAGGCTCATTTTACCGGTCAAGCATTGGCGCAAACGCACTGATTTGACCGAAATTAAGTGAACCTAAACGAAAAATTTAAGATTTTTTTGAAAGGCTCCCGCTAAGGGGGCCTTTTCTATTTAAACCCTTGTTATCTTCGCAGTTTAAGCTCTGCACTAAGCTGTGGATAAGAGCCATCTTGCAAGCCACCATGCACGTATAATGAGCAGCGTAACGACATAGTCGGTTGACGAACTGTCAGGAATTTGTGAGAACGGTTCGGCCCTGATGACAACGCTAACACAAAACAAAAAATCTGAATCAGTTTATGATCGTCTGTACGAGCTCGGAAAGCTTTATTCAGATCGTGGCGATTTTGTCATGGCCATCCCGAAGCTCACCGAGGCCGCGGCGGGATATCATCAGGATAAAAACTTTTCGGCTTATCTGGATTGTCAAAATCATCTCCTGCGAATTTATGCCGAGCGCGAACAGTTCGAAGACATCCAAATTCTGAAAGAAAAAATTCAAGATCTGGTTTTGAAAGAAGGCTTCGAGCTGAATTCAAAAACCTATTACACCTTGGCCCTGTGTGCCTCTTATAAAGGGCAAACCGAAACAGCGCTTGAATACCTTCAAAAGGCCCTGGCAATTGCACTGGCGACCGATCACAAGCGCGATATCTGCTACGCCATTAATGGTCTCGCGATTTGTTACAAGAACCTGGGCAAATATGCCGAGTCCTTGAAAGAGATCTACAATCTCCAGATCTTTTTCCAAGTTTTAGAAATTCCCGAAGTCCGCATGGCTTCGCAAATTTTGAACGCACAAATTTTCAACGAGCTGAAACGCTACGATCAAGCGCTCGAACTTTTGTGGCAGACCTATGATCTGTTGAAAGAGCATAAGATTTTGCACGTTCATCTGCGGGTCATTTACAACATGGGACGTACTTACATGTTGATGGGTGATAAAGAAGTGGCGCGCACGCATTTCAAGCTGGCGCATCGATCTTTGGATCCGCAAAACATGGTTCGTTTGTCTCGAAGCGTGAACGAAGCCCTGCAAGAGCTGGGTGGAGATTCCGTTAGCAATTACGATTTAATTTTCGAAATGGAAAATCATTCTGTTGTCGAGAAGAAGCTGGGTCGCATTGATTTTAAAAACCAATTTATCTTGATGGATCTGCTACGCCTGTTCGTACAGAACCAGGGTCAGGTGTTCTCGAAAGAATACCTGGTCGAACAAGTTTGGCGTCAAAATTACGATCCGGCCATTCACGACAACAAGATCTACGTCACGATCAAGCGTCTGCGAAAGATGATTGAGCCGGATTACGACAAGCCGAAATATATTTTCCGTGCGAAAAACGGTTATTTTATGAACAAATCCGCAAGGGTGCTCATTGAAAGTAGAGGGGAACAACAATGAGATTTTTACTAGCATTGGTGATGTGTTTGGGAATGAGTTTTCCCGGACACGCTGATCCGGGGGATACTTGGCCATGGGGGGCAGAGATTCCGTTTCCGTGGAAGGGCATCCAGGGCACATGGTCCGTTCACTTTGGTGACACTTTAATTTATTTCTCATTCCGCACCGTTCAATCCAGCAAGGGAACCAACCAACTGGAAGTGACCGAATATCAAGGCGGCAGCTGCCAGGTTCTGGCTCATGGCGGGGGCTTTGAAGAAGAGCGCGTCGTGCGCGGATTGATCTTGGATGGCAAAGATGCAAAGAACATCACGATCCATGTATTCAGCGAAGCGGCTTTGAAGTATGGACGGGACGAAGTGTCCGCCCATCGCAAGAGCAAGACCTACACCGTCTTAAATATCAGCGGTTTGAATGATGAGAATCCCGAAGCTTACGAGCTTCACAAGGTTCACAACAGCCCAACCGGAATTTGCCCGAAGAAAAAACGTTAAAAAACGGCGGTCGACCTTAAAAATGTCGACCGTAGCATTTGACAAAGTCTAGGAAGGGTCGTAAATCAGACCCTTCTATACCAATAGGGAGTTAGCTCAGTTGGTAGAGCGCCACCCTTACAAGGTGGATGTCGCAGGTTCGAATCCTGTACTCCCTACCATTTCTTTCGACACCGATCCTGCTCATTTTTAATAAAATTTCGCCACTGGTCTCTCTACATTCTGTTATTGGCAATCGGCTCCGCCGATCGCTTGTAAACGACTTTGTCGTTTACCTCGCTTCCCAGTTGGGTCGTTACATTCTGTTGTTGGCAATCGGCTTCGCCGATCGTTTTATTGGGCGCTTTTAAAGCTTAGATACGAATTTATTCGAATCCCTTTTTGTCATTCATTGAAAATCATCAATTACAGAAAGACCTTTGTGATGGCTGGGACAGTGGTATTGGTTGATCGAGAAAAATGTGTCTCAGATTGAGACGTCCAGAATGGATCGAATATTTGAACATCGAGTTGGATTGATCAGGGACCGATAAGTTTTCAGATGGGACAGAATCACGGGTCTAAGAGACTCGCACCTCAGCTTCTTTTTGTTCTTTTGCTTTCGGCCTGCGGGGGTGGTGGTGGCATTGACAGTTTGATCACGCCGTCCTCTTCGACAACGACCACAACTTCGACCACGACGACGACAACGACTTCTTCGACGGTGACTACAACCACGACGACGACCACATTGCCTGCTTGGACGGGAACGGCCGGAAGTATTTCTGGAGCCACCTGGCATGCGCCTGCTGTTGATCCGGATGCAAGCCACGCTTTTGCCTATGGTGGAATCAATTATGCGCCGAATGGAGATCTTTATTTGTTTTATAATAAGGTCAATGGTGGCACCAATGAGCTTGACGGCGTCATTCGTCGCAACGGCGTAACGACTTGGACTTCGGCCGCTATCACCGCTAACGGAAATCGCACCGCGAATGTTTATTTCACTGGCGCCGGTGTTCCCTACGTTGCCGTCGAAGGTGGTTTCTGGAGCTACATTTACACAAGCTCTGATTACAACACGGCAAATGTGCACTGGACCGAGTATGCGGGCTTTGCTGACTTTGACGGAAGTGGTAAGGCACCCAACGACAATGCCTTTATCACGATGACGGGTACTGACTTCAATTTGTACTACACTTATGGGTATTACAATTCTGTCTTCGGGAATAATTCCTACGGCATTGATTATGCCATGCAATCGAGCGGGACGTGGAACATCGCTTCGGGGGGATGGCCTGGAAATTCCATTGGACCTGCAGTTCCATATGTTTCCGTGAATCATGGAATGACCGGAGCTTTCCAGGATAATACGGGAAAAGTTTTGGTGCTGTCTTCGCAAGCGTTTCGAAGCACGGATTCGGGCCAAAATTTTACCCAAATTAAAAACACCGATACAGACCAAAACAATCTTCAAGGAGTGGTGGCGGCCGCGCAAAATGCGACCGATAACAGTATCATTATCGCCAATCTTTACAGTCCTTCGTATGCCAACTCTGCCTTGCGAATCTGGGGTACGCGAGATTACGGATCCAGTTTTTCTTCTCTGCTAGACGTTCCCGTTGGCAACCAGGTTTTCCACGCCGCCGTGGCGACAAACCAAAATTTGATCGTGGTGGCGATTGCCACCGGAACTTCCGCAATGGATGGCTCAGCGTTGGACACCGGAATTTCGATCCTGACCAGTTACGACGGTGGAACGACCTGGTCTGCACTCACGCCACTGGTGGATGCGACATCGGGTGGAGCGAATCCGAATTACACACTAGGATCGCTGAAATTAACTGCGAATCCTAACACGGGCGCTATCGTGCTCATGTACTCTTTGGTGAATGGTGCCACTCGGCAGGGTGTTTACCTGAAAGAGTTTTATTAATGCGAATCCTGCGCGCTGATCGGGGCGATGATTTGGGGCTTGTAATGGCCGCCGTTGGCTGGGTGGTTCAGGTACTGAGGTAAGATCGCCTGGGCAATTTTGGTTCCTTGTCCTTTTTTTGCCAGGAATACGACGGCGCCTCCGAAGCCTCCTCCGGTTAATTGGGCACCGTACACTCCGGGTTGATGTTGAAGGATATCGACCAGGGCGTCGATTGGTGGTTCGGAAATATTGTAATCATTTTTTTGCGACTGGTGGGATTCATTCATGATGTGTCCCATCTCGTTTAAATTTCCTGCGCTCGCGCTTTGCATGAAGCGGCGAACCCGGTCATTTTCACTGATCACGTGGTGGGCTCGTTTGTAATTTTCTGGTTCCAATTCACTTTGATGGGATTCCAATTCGCTCAATGAAATCGTGCTGAGATTTGGAATTTTCAAACGCTCGCAGACGCCTTCGCATTCGCTGCGACGGGTGGCATAGTTTCGCGTGCCGTCCGTGTCTTTCAGACTGTGGGTCAGTCCCGAATGTACGATCACAAATTCGGCGTCGGCCGGCATTTGGACTTTCTTGTACTGCATCGTTGCGAAATCAATGAAGAGTGCTGAATTCACGTCTTGATCCAAAAGCGAAATCGTCATTTGATCCAGAAGACCTGTTTTGGCTCCGACAAAGTGCTCGACCCTTTGGCCCATCTTCGCGATTTGCAAATCATCGATGGGAAGGACGAAGGTTTGTCGCAAAGCTTTGAAAACAGCCGTCACCAGCGCAGCACTTGACGAAATTCCTGCGCCCAACGGGATGTCCGAAGAAATTTCGATTTGCGCACCCTTGAGGGCGTAGCCGTCTTCCTTCAAGACGGCGGTGATTCCGCGGATGTAATCGCCCCAGTCACCGGAGACCTGCTCGGAACCAAGACGGTAGCTGATTTTCTTGCCCTGGCTCGAGACTTCGATCAGACCGTTTTCGCCTTCAAAGACCACGACCGTTGTTTTCACCGGCAGGAGCGCCGCCAAAGTCCAACCCAAGTTGTAATCGGTGTGGCTGCCACTGATGGCGACACGGGCATGACCGACGCCGAGCTTTGCTTGGTAAACTTGCCTGCAGGACAGGGAATGGGCGGAAAGCGAGGTCAAAAGAATCAAAGTCGGCATTGCCAATCGAGACATCTTCATAACGTAGGGCCTTTCATTTTTCGAATGAGGACTTTTTCTTTGCTCCACTGAATATGGACGTTTTCTAAAACGGTTCGTCCATCGGTGTCTTTCGGTAAGCGGGCTGACAGATCGCTCAGGTCGACCTGTTGTCCCGTTTCATTGGTGATCTGGACGTGACCCCTGAGCACCATATTTCGCGCCAGGACCGGGCCGCTGACCTGCAAATCCTGCAATTCGCGCACGCTTGTTTTTTCAAAACTGGAAAGAACGTTCTGCACGTCCTGATAATAGGCGTCGTTCGTGGCCGGATCTTTTAAGAGGAAAGCGGGTAGATGTTCGCCGCCCAGATGGCGAAGTTTGTAATTGCCCGGATTGATGGCGAAGCGATCGGAATGAAATTGCATAAAGTAATCAAATGCGGATTTGATGGGCGAAAAGAAATCGGTTCTGCGGTCTGCATCGATATTCACGACGTAAACCAGTGGCTCGCCGAATTTTTTTCGAAAGACACGGTCGAGATTCATGATCGAAGTGCCCATCGTGCCCTCGAGCTGGAGATATTTTCGGGTGACGCCATCGGTATCTTTTTGTTCTTTCCAATTTTGAACAACGTCAGGAAAAATCGCCTGCAAAAGCTCGGCTTCGGAAAGTTTTTTTAATTTTTCTCCGAGAACTTGATGATTGAACAAAGTGAGATTGGTGCTCACGAGACCATCCGTTTTTTCAAAGACATCCAATTGTCCGGCCGCTTTCGCAACTGCGGTTTCAACCACATTCAAAAAAAGTTCGCCGGTTTCAGTGTCTTTGACGAGAGTGAGAAGTCCGCCCTTATGATCGATTGATGTCTTGGTTGTGGAAACAAGCACGATGGGAATTTTATTTTTAACCGTCCAATCCACGATGACCGGATCAGGAAGGCTGTTGAGATCTTCTCCGTTGGAGATGGCCGTGACTCGATTGTGGGCTTCCTTCGAAGCTTGTGGACCCGCGTGCGCCACCGTCAAAAGAGTATCGACCGCAAACAATCCGTGACCGGCTGGCGCTAAACGATTGAGCGAGACCTGACCCGCCTCATTGATGGTTGGAACTTGACCTTGAAAAAAGCTGCCGGCTCTTTCAACGTTAGTGGTCGTTTCAAAAAGTTGGGCGTAAGTGAGATGGGGATCAATCAAGGATGGCTTGTGCCAAATTTGATTGAGCCGGTTCTGAGTTTCGGGGCCAACAATATCCTGAATGACGAGCTTCGAATAGAATCCTGATTTTGCGATGTGCAATGCTTGCAACAGTTGAAGCTCTGCAATCGTGATTTCAACTTGGGTGCCGGGCTTTCGTGGATGTTCAATTTTGACGAGCAAATCGGTCCCTTTGGCGCCAAGCTTGGGGTCGTTTCGATTTATGCCGAGCAAAGCCGGCATTTCGGGACGAGAAGCAAAATATTTCTGTCTGGCCATCGACGAGCCTGTACCAGCTTGAAGTTTTCGCAGAACTAAGACCGTCGAACGGGCGGAACTTCCATCAAAACCTTTTTCGATGTCAGAGTAATTCACAGACATGAACTTTTGATTGATGGCTTGGGGCGTGGCTGAAGCGCCGACCGGAAATGCAATCAATCGACCATCAGTAGCTGGATAAAGTTTCAGGAACTCATTGAGACCGCTTGTTCTGTTCTTTTCGAAAAGCGCCAAAAAATAGGTGAAATTTATTTCGTCGAGCTGAAGGATTTGTTGCGCTTTCGTTCTAGCAATTGCTTGGCCGGGGCCTGGATGAAGCGACTGTTCCAGCAGTTGCTGGATGAGAAAGGCTTGGTCGCTATTGGTGTGCGAAGGCCGATACAGGCCTTCGCAAGTGGTTCCGGCCAGAGCCCGGACCGGTGCAAAACCTGGCAAAAGCAGCGTGCAGAGACCAGAAAGTTGAATGATGACGACGATCTTTGAAATTCTCACCACCCGGGCAAAGCGCAAATACAGTGCCGGCCCAGAACGCAGAAATGTGAGATCATTGATAAAAAATCAGACGCCGGCGCCTATTTTGCGGCACCCATGTAGATGCCTTCGATCCCTTTGTCTAAAGTTTAGACAGGCAGAAAGACGCCTTGGCATTCGCGTTGGATCCCGAAGCGGAACGGCAGCGGAATCCGTTCCGGTCGCTCAGGAAAAAATTAAAGACTGAATAATTTTTTGATTTTCCGATTCGGCCGTTTGTATCCAGATCGGAAATCTAAAATATCATTTTTAATTTTCGATGGATAATAAGTTAAATGCACCATCGAACCGAAAGCATCCGACAATTCAAAGCTGGTGATTTTAAATCCCTGCTTGAGCTTGGCGATCAGGATGTCGTTGTTGGTCATGATGTGTCGGCTATAGATTTTGGCGAAGCCTTGTTTCGTCGCTCGATTGAGCATTTCTCTCATCAAGCAGGTGTACAGACCTTTTTGACGATGATTTTCAAAAATAGCCGAGTTGCACATGTAAAAAACTGTGGGCGTTTCTTGAATGCCCCAGGACCAGCCGATGAATTTGTTTTTATGATAAAGAGCCAAGTTGATCTGAAAGTGTTGCTTCGAATTAAAAATTTCTCTTAGCGTTTGAAGCTGCTTTTGCTCTTTTTTTGAATAGACCAATTTGGCATCGTAAAACAGGGACATGTCGTTAAAAAATTTTCGACCTGGCTTTTGCCAAAGCTTGCGAAATTCCTCGGTCGGAACTTCTTTGATGGAATAGTCCTTCGGTAATTTGTATTTCAATGCCATGAGCAATGCTAGCAAAGCGCGAAAGCAGCTTCAACTCAATTGCAGGACGTTAGCGGCAGTTTGGGCTTCACAATTGCAAATGCCTTATTCGCAATTTTAAAAACTACTGTGGAGCAATACATGAAACATGTCCTAACTATTCTTACTCTATTGTCTATAACTTCATCGGCATTTGCGATGCACGCGTATGGCGAAGACAGCTGCACGGCCGCGATGATCAATAATACGAGCTTGGAAATTGTCCTTGCGAATGGTCAGCCCGCCAGCCCACATAAGATTTTAAACAGAGAAAGCGATGCTTTCGTTGGAGTTGAATTCAAGGATGCACCGCTTGGCGGAGATGAGAAGGACGGCGCCTTGGTCTTGCAGCAGCTGTCAGAAGCGAATGTCGTTTCCCGAAAGACCAGTGATGGTTGCTTTGAAGGCTACGAAAGAACATCAACCCGACAGGCTCGTGTTGAATCAGTTACTGCAGAATTGGCAAAAACCTATGAGCTGAAAAAAGGAATGACTTTAAACTTTGTTTGTTACACTTCATTCAGCGCGCCCACTGGTCAAAGCTGCCACTAAGCCGATCAAGGGAGCGTGCAATGGCCACCGGTCTGCACGGTGATCATATTTCCATAGTCATCGAATAGGCCGGTAAAGCCGTACTCGGGGATGTAGGTTGTTCGCTTCATTTGATCAAAGTCCGACAGACAGGTGCAAGAATTCAGCGCGATCATATTATCGCTCGCACCTTGAACGTAATCCTGATAACAGGCCCACACAGGTGGCGGCGCCGAGGCCGAGCAAGTCCAAATGCAGCACTCGTCATCATAATTGCTGGTGCTGCAGCCGGCGATCGTGCGTCCGATTTTGCCAGATTGCTTTGGAGCGTAACAGCCAAGGCCACCGTATTGTGACCAGCCTGCCGGACAGCCGCCGACGCTGCTTGGATTGATGGGATAAGTTCCCGTCGGACAAGCCACTTCGTAAGATCTCCATCCCCAAGATCCGCCAATATCGCAGTGCTGACCCGTGGAGATTATTTTCGCGGGCGTATTCATCACGCACTGAGCTCCATTCCAGGTGTATCCAGCATTGCAAGTGTAGGTGCAGGCGCCGTAACCGGAACCGGTGGCATTGCACACGCGAGTTCCCGAACCATTGGCCGTCGCACATCCCGAACTGTCCGAGTTATTCGGCGTACATGCTTTGGTCACGCAGCTGGTACCGTTAAAATACTGGGTGGATGCGCACTGATCGCAGGTCGGATAATTGGTGGTGCCGTTTGCGCAAACTTTGGCGACGCAGGTTTGGGTCGCTGAATTGTAATCCGCGTTTGCTCCGCAACTGCAGTCACCATAATTGTCGGCGGTGCAGTTCACTTGCGAATATGTTTTACCGTTGCATTGCACGCTGCAGGTTCGAAAGACCGAACCAGTCGCGCCGCCAGGACAAGCTCGAATGATTTGTTTGGTTCCTGGGTTGATGGAGGCGGTGCAATCATTGACGGGACAACCCGAATTGTCCTGATTGGTGGCCGTGCGCACCCAGGACGTCCCTTGGCAGGTCACCGAATAATTTTGTGTCGCCAACATGCGGTCTTGAAATGGTGACGGACAGGCGAGCATGCTAATGCTCGCGGGCTTCGTGCTGGTATCGCAAACTTGAGAGCACGATGAGGTGTCTAACGTTGTGGCCGTGCTTTGGTAAGCACCGGTCGCAGTGTTGCACTGAACGCTGTAATTCTGATAAGCCGTGCCTTGATTGAAAGGCGCTGGGCACGTCACCGCAACCCGAGAAGCGGGCGCGGTTCCAGCGCAGGCCTTCGGACATGAGCTGTAATCAATCGGTCCCGACACAGTTTTCTGATACTGACCCGTCACACTATTGCAGGTGTATGTGTAAGCCTGCTTTGCCAATATCTGTGTTGCGTTCGGTGCAGGACATGCGGAACTGTCGACACCAGCAGCGGGTGCGGTTCCGGTGCAGGCTTTCGGGCATTGGCTGTCATCTCTGGAAGCCAGTGATTGCACCCACGTCGTTCCCGAACAACTGACAGTATACGTTTGCACTGCTTTCACCGTGCTTTGATAAGGCGACGCGCAGGCGACCGTCGAAGATGCCGCCGGACGGGTGTTTGGATCACAAGTCGGGCTCGCGCAGTTTGAGGTGTTGAGATCCGAAGGCGTGCGCATCCATGTTCCATTGGCCTGGCATGAGACCGTATAATTTTGCACCGCTTTGATTTCGCTGCTGCTCGGACATTTCACGGTCTCTGAGCTTGTGGGGCGAGTCGTCGGGCTGCAGGTCTGCGGACAGGCCGCATAGTTAATGGCTCCAGTGGCTTGTGATTCCCATTTGCCAATCACGCTGCAAGTGACGTTATAGTTTTGAATCCCGCTCAAAAGATTTTGGTAAGGCGACGCGCAGGCCGCCACCGTGGTCAAAGGCGGTTTGATCGACGGATCGCAAGACTTGGGACAAAGTGTGTAATCCACCGCACCCATGGTGGTTCTCGTCCACTCGCCATCCATTCGGCATTGAACGCTGTAAGTTTGGATTGCGGACATGAGGCTGGCATTCGGCGCAGGACAGCTCATGGTTTCTTGATTGGAAGGTCGCTTGCTCGCATCACAGATGCCTGGGCACAAGCTGTAATCAACAGCATCTCGCTGGGTCCGAGTCCATTGACCCGAGCTATTGCAAATCACGTCAAACCACTGAACCGCGCTGGCGACATTCGAATTGAGACAGAACACTTGATCCGCATCGGGGGGGCGCTGAGCAGGATCACAGAAAGGATTGGCATTCGCAGCGGCCGCTTCGGAAGAGAGATCTTGTTCAGCCGTGGTAAATTGAACTTGGCCGCAGTTTTGAAAACTGAGCAAGATGCAAAGGGACAGCGCCATTAATCCAATAAAACCCTTAGCAAACGTGAATGATTTCATGGTTCCCTTCTCATTCTAGACCATCGGATGGAATTCCGTGGTCCTTGAGCGAGTTCGGGCTTTCATCAAAACTCAAGGAATGAAGTTGAGAGCAGAAACGGTTTCAGTTTACGAAGTTATTGCCACCAATTTGGGATGCAGCCGGCAAAGCTTTTAAAGTCTAATCCGACCTTGGAGCCCGTATAGGCAACGTATGGTTTTGATTCAGGTGAGATGTTGATTGCGCTCATGTCCCGCATGCCACAACTGGTTGAGAAATGGCCACCGCTATTCTGAACTTCATTTCCGGCTACCACGACCGGCCCTGTCGCGCGATCGATATTCAAGCCAATCATGGCATTGCTGATTTTGTTGCCGCGGTATTCGCCACCAAACATGGGCTGCTGATACCAAGAGTATGAGCCGAGATAGAGACCGAAGCCGCAACGTTTTTGCGGGCCACAGTTGATCTCGTTTTCGCTGACTTGCGAGCCGCGATAGTCACCCGCTTCCGGCGTCCACGAATGGACCATCAGGCCCGCAAAGGAAGAGCCCGAGAACGGATCGTCATGCAGAATCTTATTTTTTTGAATCAGACAATTCTGGCATCCGCCAAAAATCAAATCCACATCCGTGTTATCGAAAAAAATATTTTCCGACACCAGTGCGTTTGCATTGTTATGGACCGTCAGACCATCGGACCACATCGCATCGTCATTGTGAATGCCGTTCGGCCCGATAAAATTATTCACGAACGTCAAACCCACGGCGGTCGCGCGAACCTCGGTTCCCGTCGAGCAAGGAGTGTTTTTCACGACCGAATTCGAGATGGTGAGTCCGGCTCCGTCCACCGTCAAAGTATCCGCCTGCATTCGGGTTGCGGAATTTCGACACATATCATGGATTTTGCGAAGCGGATTGGCCCGATCGCCATCAAATATCAAATGATCAAGCACGACGTTTCGAGCAGAGACGTGAACCATTCCCTGCACGCCGGGCTTGTTTGAAATTGGCGCCGACATCAGCAGAACCGCACAGCGAGCACCGTCGTTCAGGGCGCAGGGCGCGTCTTTCATGGGATCGAGAGACTTGGTGCCAAGATAAACGGATTTTTGAATCACGATAGCTTGGGTGAGAATGTATTTGCCCGGCTCCAGCAGGATGCGGCTATTTTCCGGTGCTTGGTCTAAACACGATTGCAGAAGCTGGCTGACCGAAAAGTAAAGATTCGCATACTTGGCAAGCGTTGGGCATTGGAAATCTTTGAAACGACTTTCGATATTCTGTAAAGAGGGCGGCTGCATCGCTTGTGCTGCAAGCGAAGGCCGCACATCAATTGCAGCAGTTGCAAATGCAGAATATCCAGCACCACAGATGAAAAAACAAAAAACCAGTTGAAAGAGTTGGCGGCCTTTGATTTTGAACACGATCACTCTTTCAAATTCGTTATAGAGCCCACTTCAGATAAATCCCGACCAGCGTGAAGGCAGCGCCTATGGCACTTCGTAAGTAATTTGGCAGCGCATTTTCATTTCGTCAGATTCGGCGAAACCTTGTGCCACTTGGGCGCGGCTCATTTTATGCTCGTCGAGACTTTGTTTCCAGCCGCCAACACCATTGGTCTCGCCATCACGCAAAAGCAAAGCCTTATAAAGCTTTTGGACAAATTCTTGATTGCTCAGTGCCTGCGTTGCAGAAATAAATTCCGTGCCTGTGGAAAGCGACTTTGCGATTTGCTGACATGAATTTTTGGATTTCATGAGCGAATCAGTTTCTTGCTGAGTCGGGGCACGACCCAAGAGTTTGCTGTAGAAAGCAATGATCATTTTCTTGCGAGATTTTTCTTCAGGTTTCAACGAAGAATCGTATTCAACCGGGATGATTGGCGTGGCTTTTATATTGTTCAGTCCTTGGCCCTGCAGGATCAACAGATTGGCGGCTGACGCCAGCGGAAGTCCCTTGATCACTTGGCTCCAGAACTGACTTTGTTCAAGACTTGGTTTTTGATGGAGCACCTTCTGAAACACGTCACTGATGACTTTCGAGCGTGCTTCCAGACTTGAGCTGACACTGAGATAATAAGCTTCCCGGCCATGGCTCTGGATGAACTGAACTCCGCTTTGAATTTCTTCGACAGAGGCCTCTCGTCCCAGTAACACCTGATAGGTGAAGGCCGGAACTTCTTCGATGTTCACTTGCGGTTCGACCAGATCTTGAATGCCCTGAAACGAAGCGCTCGTATGTCCAGTTACGTCGCGCATCCAAAAGCCGCGAGCTTGGTTCATTTGAATGTTTTTATAAATACCGGGCTCTTGTTGGCAATCACCGGTGGCGCACTCGTTATCGTAAAGCTCCCAGACCAAAAAAAGTGGTAGATGCAGTTTTTGAATCCAGTTGCGCGAGTTCTGAATGAAATTCGGAAGCAGTTTTTGAAATCCCGGTTCACGTTCTGGAATTCCGATTTCGGAAACGACGACATTCTGGCGACCAAATGCCAAGCTTGGCGCCGTGTGGGCGCGAATGAATTCGATTGATTCGGGTAAAAGCTTTCCGTCCGGATTCAGACCTGAATCGTAGGCCGAATATCCATACAGGTCACAATCCAGGCTCGGCAAGACTTCGGTGGTCAGGGATGTGATCACCAGCTTTTGTCCAACGGCTTCGGCTTGTTGGGTTCGATCTTTTAAAAGTTCAGGATGCGAAGACCGGATCACCGCATTCACTTCACACATGTGGTAAAGCGCGACGTTGCTGGCGCTGGCTTCTTTACGTGCGCGCCGAATGGCAGATTGACGAGCCAGAAAATAATCTCGGTAGTTGTCATAGGCCACCGACGTTGGCGGAACGTAATTGGGATCCGGAAGCTTGAATTTCGGATTACCGAAATCCGCGAGATGATTGTCGCCTTCATGATTTTGGATGATAAAGACTTTGCCGGTGCCCGCATAAGTTCGAAGCAGCGTTGAAGCCAGGTCGTAGGTTTGCTGCTCGATGTTTTGAATGTCGGCGGCGGTCAAGCGGCGGTTGTTGGGTGTCGCCCAAAGTTCGCTCGTATCAAACTCAAGCACGAACACTTCAAATGGAAGCTGCAAAGTTTTTTGATATTCGGGGTCGGACAACATTTGCGCAAAAGTTTTCTGAGGATTGATCGTGCTGTTTTCAAAACGGTAAAAAGAAGATGAGAAAATTTCTGGTCCCAGCCAGATTTTCAATACGCTGAATCCCATAGCGCGCGCGTCCAAAGCACCGTGCGAAAGCACGTGTTCGGCCAACAATCCGGAAGGATCATAAAGAGGTGCCGCGTGTGATGTGCCGACCAAAGTTTTCGAGTAAGGCCATGGGTAGATAAAATCATTGGCGGTGTTTTGCGAATGCTGCAAAGGAGATGGATTGCCGGCAAGAGCTTGGCCGCTCGAAAAACCAATGATGAAAAGATAAAGGCTGAAAAATAACAGGGCCGGGAAGAAATATTTTTTGTGGTCTTTAAAGTTCGGCATTAATGACTCTTTTTCGAATTAGGAAAGCTCATCAAAGCTGAAGTTCTGAGACTGATTTTTTATAAAAAAAAAGCCGCCTTTTCAAGGGCGGCTTTCATAATTGCATTTTCGTTACTGTTGTTTAGTAAACGTACAGGTGACGGAATTCTTCAGAATTTACAAAGCCTGACAGAACTTCGCCGCCACGGCCTTGATCAAGAAGATTGGTCCATCCACGAACGCCTTCTGGCTCACCTTCGCGACGGAGGAGCTCACGGTACAAGTTGCGGACGATGTCCACGTTGCGATAGCGAGGCTCGATGTTTTGGCGAAATTCTTGGCTGTCGCCAATTCCCACTGCAACATTCGTCAAGCCTTGCAGACCTTGAGACTGGATGGTCCAAACTGCATTCTGGAAACCACCACTGTCTGGCTCACGGAACAACATTCCACGATACAGAGCGCGAACGATTTGTGGAGCACTTTGTGACAGGTGGGATTGGTTGATGCCACCATGATCTCCACCGTGGCCGCCATGTCCGCCACCGCCTGGATAGCCGGGGTGCCCGCCGTTACCGTTGCCATTGCCTGGGTAACCAGGGTTTCCACCATGTCCGCCACCAGGAAAACCTGGTTGTCCACCGGGACCATGGCCATTACCGGGACCATGACCATTATCTGGGTAAGCTTGAGCTTGGGTCAGACCCATTGTGAGGATAAGAGCAAGAGCTGCTAAAAATTGAAATCTGTTGTTCATCGAATTCTCCTTATGCAGATGCATGGTTTAATTTCGAAGCGTGTTTGGGGCTTCATTTTGCCTACACACTTGGATGTAGCAAAGAAAGGGCCAGTGTGAAACTTTGGCCTTGGTGTCATATTGTCACCAAAAATTGCAGCAATTTTAGAAATCTCTCGAAAGAAAATTCACGCTAAAAATAAAATTATATTTATTGTTATTTGTCAGAGTGCTGACTCTTTGAGCGATCTGAAAAAAAAAGAGCTGTCAAAATGAGTGAATGATCTCATTTTCTATACATTGAAGAACATCCGGTTCGATCGAAACCATCAAAAGAAAACGATAAAACTTTGCATCACAATTCGGCGCCAGCGAGCGTTCAATTTTGCTCTAGTCAATTCACCCCGCAAAAATGGGTCAAGATGGCATAATCTCGGAAATTAAAAATCGATTTCCAGAAGATCAGCGTATTCAACTTCGCGATCCGTTTGGGATCAATACATCTGCATGACTCCGGCCGAGTTGAATTTCAGAACGCGGTTGTTGTCAGTATCGCCAACGTAGATATTGCCGTTAGCGTCGACTCCCAATCCTTCGGCGCTCATGAAGGGGTCAGCGGTCCCGCCACCCGAGCTAAACTTGGAAATAAAGCTTCCAGTCGTGCTGATTGTTTGAACTCGATCATTGTTCGTATCCATGATCAGCAGATCTCCGCCCAACGTCAGCTTGATGTCGCTCGGGTTATTCACCTGTCCATCGCCTGCGCCCGCGGTCGCAAGTTCCGCAATAAAGGCGCCGGTCGAGTCAAATTTTTGAACGCGATCATTATAGGTGTCCGCCACATAAATATTGCCTGACGGATCCGTGACCACGCTTTGCGGATAGCTCATTTGTCCATTTGCGGATCCGGTGGTGCCAAACTTTAAAAGAAAACCACCGGCGGAATTAAATTTCTGCACCCGATCGTTTGCGCTATCGGCGACAAAAATATTTCCAGAGGCATCAATCGATATTCCCGAAGGTTCATCGAATTGTCCATTGCCCGAGCCGTGCGAGCCAAATTTTGAAATGAAGACTCCACTGCTGGAAAATTTTTGAACGCGGTAATTAAACATGTCCGTTACGTAAATGTTATCGCTGGCATCGATCGCGATGCCGCCAGTGATATCAAATTGTCCGTCGCCAGAACCGGTCGAGCCGAATTGCAAGAGATAGACGCCCGTGGGACTAAACTTTTGGATGCGATCATGATTCGAATCCACGACATACAAGTTGCCTTGTGAATCGAACGCCGATTTCGTCGGCTTCAGCAATCCACCGTTGGCTTTCGAGCCTGACCCGAGTTGGGTGAGCAAGGTGCCGCTCGAATCATATTTTGTAATCTGATAAATGTTACTGGCGTAAACGTTTCCGCTGGGGTCGACGGACACGTATTCTTGCGAAACTTCGGCAGCGCCAAATTGCAAAACATAGGCGCCGCCCGAAGTGAACTTTTGTATTCGGTGATTCGCCAGATCGGAAACATAAATTTCGTCGCTGGCATTGATCGCGATGCTGTTCAAATTGGAGAACTGCCCATTTCCCGAGCCGGCGGTCCCGAACTGAGATTGATAAATGCCGTTCGAGTTGAACTTCTGCACGCGATTGTTAAATCCGTCCGCCACGAAGATATTTCCCGCCGTATCAAGCGCGACGCCGCTGACGCCATTGAACTCGCCATCGGCGCTTCCGAACGAACCAAATGTGCGGAGAAAAGCTCCGGTCGATGAAAAAACTTGGATTCGATTGTTTCCTGAATCGACGACGTAAACTTGATCCAAAGTATCGACGGCGAGAGATTTTGGCGAATTGAATTCACCATCCGCATTGCCGGTGGTGCCGAATTGCAGAAGGTAATGGCCGTCAGCATCGAACTTTTGAATCCGATCTAATATCTGATCGGATACGTAAATATTGTTTTGCGAATCGACCGCCACACCGATGGGACCCGAAAATTCCCCGTTCCCATTTCCCGGAGCGCCGATGATGGCCAGCTGCACACCGGACGAATTCATTTTGATCACTTGCAGATTTTTGTTATCGACAACATAGAGATTGCCGTCCGCATCCGTCGTCGTTTGCGAAACCTGAAAACGATAATCAAGACGGCCTAAGGGAAAACCAATGCCGGTTTCAAAATTTGCAACGTACGAGACAGAAGTGGTGCTGCAACTGCCATTCGACTTCTTGGCGTAAAATGAATAAGAGCCGTACTGCAAATTCAATGTCACATTTGCGGAGGTCGAAGATGCCGTTGTCTGCGCAACCGAAGTGGTACAATTCGCGTCCGTGTAGATGTTCACGACGTCGCCCGCTACCAGGTTCTGCAATAACAGCACGGGATTCAGTGATTTCGACAATGCCGTGTTTGGACTGCTGAGACTGAAGCTGAAGCTGGCAGGTAAGGTGGTCGTGGTGGTGGTTGATTCGGCCGAATCAGCTGCGGTCGTATTCGCCTTAAAGCAAGCGCAGTGAAGCAGGCCAATAGCGACCAATAGGAGCAGGCGGCCCAGTCTGAAACTCTGATCATTCGATAAACGTCCCACGAAGACCTTATCGGACATAGGTCTGGGGGTCTTAAGAAACGCGGGTTTAAGATTTGGTCAAAATTACTTTAAAAAATAGGGCGGGACAAGATTCTGTAAAACTCTTCATGTTCACGTCTCAAAATGAGCACTCGAAATCAATGAGATGAGATGAACTTTCGAAACAATTGGCCATCTGCCGTCACGATGACGGCAGATGGAACTCGAGACATATTATTTATTGTCGTCATCGCCCAGGACATTGACCAGAACCAAAGTGGATCCGTCACGCTCGGCGCGATCTTCAATTTCGTTGACCAGCGCTTGATAGCTAGTTGGTTTTTCCCAGCTCAGCAGAGCATTCAAAAGAATCTCGGCGTTGATCGCATTCAGACTGAAAAACGAAGGCAAACCATTCGAAATGATATCCAAATTCTTCGTGCCCTTGGGATCCAACGTTGGGTTGAGCTGAGACTTCATGTCGAAAAATGGCAGGGTGTAGTACGAGTAACTGTTGCAGCCCGCCCAATAAATCAATTGATAATCCGGCGACAAAGAAAAGTGCTCGGGATTGCTGTACATGATGGATTGGAATGACTGAGCATCAAAACCAGATCCCACGCGTGAGTGACCGAACCAGCCAAAAAACCCTTCTTTGCGAGCCGCATAGCTTTCGGCGAACAACATCATCTGATCCACGCCGGCTGCCGCAACAACGGAAACGATGATCTTGGTGCCGTTCTGAACGCCGGTGTAGCGAGACCCAATTGTCAGTTCCGAAGATCCGCCTTCATATTCAGATTGCAAGATCGCGGTCTTTTGAAAACCAAGCTTCGCCAAAGTTTTCCCCGCTTTGCGCTCGAATTTCTGAAATTCACGCATTCCTGGATCGTAATCTTGAAAGGGATTTGGTTGATCTGCATCATTGACGTATCCAAAAGCGAAGGTCATTTGCAGAACTTTTTCGCCATTCACGGTTTGGATCATGCGGCTGTATTCAGGAAAGGACTCGGTCGTCTGGGCGGATTCGGCGCCAAAGTTCAAAGCCACATTTTGGTAATGCACACCGAGCTGATGATCACAGCCTGAGCGAGATGGATCCCAAAAATACCAGAAGAATCCAGCATCTTGATGCTCGGGTTCCGCGTCTCCGCACTTCACCCAGTTTGGCGTGTTTTGCATATCACCTTGAAAGGGAACCGGAAAGCTCACTTGGCCGATCGGGAAATCGCGGGTGATCAACCAAGAAGCGCTGTAATCATAAGGAACGTAAACCAAACCGTTCTGCAGTTGTGCATCCTGAACACGGATCGAGATTTTCTCATCACGCTGAGGTCCACCCCATTCGCGCAGAACCAAGGGGCCAAATAAAAACCGCACGGTGCGCGAGATTTCCCAATTGCCCACCGCGCTGGGATTGGCTTTCACCGCATCCAGATCCGTGTATTGGGTTTGATAGAAAGCCGTGAAGCTGACCTGACGTTCAGTCCCTTTTGACGAGTACAGCTTTTGGGTCGCGGCATCGATTTGGGCTTGGGTTGAAGGCCTTTGCTGTGAGCAAGCCATCAGCGCCAGGCTGGCGATAAATAATAAAATATTTCTCATTTTAGATCCTCGGGGGGTTATGGGGGCGCCGAGGTCTTACCAAGGATTCGCGTGGACCGCGAATACATTTCTTAAATAGGCAAATGCATGAAAATAATAAAGGCTTTAAGCCGCGCCCTTAGCGACCTTCGAAGACCGAATCCACAGTCGAATGGGCGTGAGTTCTTTCTCGGTGAAGCCGATAAAATGCACCACGACGTGAAAGAAATTGTCATTAGGACGCCACTCACAAGAAACGACTCTGAGAAAAGGTGGGAGAATGCCAAGTTCGCTGAAGAACTCGCTTTTTAGCTTCACCCGTTGGCCCACGGGAACGGGGAGGGCGGAATGAATTTCCAGTCCGGCCTCGGTGATTTGCACGATTTCCGTTGTCATATCCCATTCGGCCGCGACTTTGACAGCACCGGGGGTGAAGGCCTGGTCTGGCTTTGCCTTGCCCTCTAAAAGACTGGTGACCTTTGAGAGAAGAATTTCGGGATCGACGGGCTTAACGACATAATCATCTGCACCACTTTGGATGGCGCGTTCGATGTCGCGTCGGTCTCGGCGTCCAGTGACCATGATAACCGGGATCGAGCTCAATTCCGGTCGTTTGCGCATCGTTTTAACAAAATCAAAACCAGTGACCCCGCCAGGCATCATGATATCCGAAATCACCAGATCGAATGCTTCGCTTGCTATTTTTTCTAAGGCGTCGCGGGGCTCTTTGCAAGCGACCGTCATGTGTCCACGAGACTGCAAGATTGAATTCAAAATTTTTTGCATGCTCTCATTGTCATCGACCACTAAAACTTTGGCCATACAGTCCTCTTATTTCAGCTTTTTTTGATACCGCAGTAAATTTTCTTTTAGGGAATTGAATTCGCTATAAGCCCGTTCGGTCATGTCTTTTCTTTGCTGCGGGGTGAACTCTTTGTTTTCCAAAAATTCAAATATTTCACTGAGCAAGCTTCCACCCACCGCGGCCGTGCTGGACTTGAGCGTGTGGGCCAGTTGACGGACCCGCTCGAGATTGGTGTCGTCAGATTTTTTTAATTCTTCGATGGAAGCCGGAGTCGTCTCTAAATAGGTGTCGATCAATGCCACGCGAAGATCAACACCGTGTTCGTCTTTGTAACCCTTCAGTAGATCCAGTCGAGCGGGATCAAACGTGCTTTCCGGCGATGCGAGGTATTTTTCAAGAATGGCGCTGAGCTGGTCTTTGTGAAAAGGTTTGCTAAGATAGTCATTCATTCCTGCCTCCCGGCATTTGGCTTCATCTCCCTTCATCGCGTTGGCGGTCAAAGCGACGATCGGAAGTGTGGTAGATATATTCTTGCGGATTTCACGTGTCGCTTCAAATCCATCCATCTCTGGCATTTGACAATCCATCAAGATCAAATCGAAATGAGATTGAGCAAGCTCTTCTAAAACTTCTTTGCCATTTGCAACCGTGTGATAGGAATATCCGAGCTCTTTCAAAAATGCTTGGGCGATCAATTGATTGACCGAATTATCTTCGGCGATCAAAATTCGACCACTCGGCTTATTGTTTCTTGGAAAAAGATCTTTGGGTTGCATTTGAGAATCGCTGAAATGATCCAAGGAACCATCTTCCGAAAGCATGCGAACCAAATGGTTGTACAAAGAACTTTGATCCAAAGGCCTTGTCAAAAAGTTCGCGACTCCCAGATTTCGGTACTTGGCCTGAATCTCGGGGATATCGTCATCCAAGATCATGGTAACCCGGGGACGATCCACTCTTTTCTGCAAGGCCGTTAAAAGATATTCGACCGAATTTTTTTGCGGGTGAGGACTGACCAAAATTAAATCCAGTTCCGTCAGATCGGTTTCGCCTTCAATCAGCGCCTGGAGATCCGCTATTTGCGAGATGTGTCGCAAGCGAAGCTGCCACGAATCGATATAGTCCATCAGGATGCGAGCCGAATCAGGATCTGCATCAAATATAAGAACTTCTTTGTCTCGCGGGAATACGCGCTGCGGGCGTTCGATTTTTTTGTTTGGTTGAGACTCTTCCAGTGTCAGGGTGAACCAAAATGTCGATCCATGTCCAATCTCCGAGCGCACGCCCAACACGCCACCCATCAATTCGACCAACTGTTTGCAAATTGATAAGCCTAAGCCGGTGCCACCAAATCGTTTCGAGGTCGAAACGTCAGCTTGGCTGAAGGGTTGAAAAAGTCTTTCCATTGCTTGCGGATCGATGCCGATCCCGGTGTCTTCAACTTCAAATTTTATTTTCACTTGACCATTGATTCGTTCAATCAAGGTGGCGCGCATGATGATCTTGCCGCTATCGGTGAATTTTATCGAATTCCCCAATAGGTTCAATAGCACTTGACCGATGCGCCCGTCGTCACCCCGCAATTGTTCAGGAATCTGCGGGCTGATGTAAGACAGCAGCACCAGATTTTTTTCGTGGGCCCGGTGGGCCATCAATTGAACCGTGCGATCGATCGAGTACGAAAAATTGAAGTCTGACTTTTCGATATCTAATTTGCCGGCTTCGATTTTTGAAAAGTCTAAAATATCGTTGATGATCGTCAGGAGATTCTGGCTCGATTCCGAAATCAGATTCAGGTATGAGACTTGTTTCGTATCCAAGTTGGTGCCGCCCAAAAGCTCGGCCATCCCGATAATACCATTCATCGGCGTGCGAATTTCGTGGCTCATGTTGGCCAAGAATCGGGACTTCAGTTGAACCGTTTCTTGCGCCGCTTTTTCGGTCTTGATCAGTTCATCTTCAATTGCCCGCTTCTGGGTGACATCCCGAAACACGGTGACGGCGCGAAATATTTTTCCGGCTTCATTGAATACGGGACTGCTGCTGAAACTTAAAATCCGTGGCGGCAAGTTTTCTGGTTCAACCAGAATTTCGTAGTCCTTCACGAACTCGCCTTTCAGCGCCTTCGATGATGGAAGTTCTTCCATGGTCATTTCACGTTTGGTTTTTGGATCCCGGCGCACAACCTTCATTGGATCCAAAGTCTCGACCGAAGTCCCGTGTTCATAACCCAATAGATCTCGGGCCGCTTTATTAAAATTCAGGGGCCGGCCTTGATCATCCATGACGATCAAACCATCGGCCATGGATTCCAATGTTAGATTCAACGTGATCGTCTGCAGCTCTAAGGCATCTTTAGATCGCCCCAAATCGTAGGCTTGTTTTTGCAAGGCCCGATCTTTTTCCAGCAAGTCCAAAAGGTCACGCTTGGTGATACGATTGGCCATGTAAATCATCAAGCAGGCGAAGAGACCACCGATGGCGATCGGAAAGTCGATCAATGCGATGCTGGATTTTGAATGAGACTCACGCTCGTTGAGCAACAGTGCTTCTTCGGCAAGCATCTCGTTGATCAACATCAGCATCTGCTCATCCAATTTGTCCAATTGAGTTTTCCGAATGGAAACGGAGAAAGAGGGATCAGCCATCAGCGCCAATTTTTTCTCGAGCAGCTCCTGCACGGATTTCAGTCTTTCAACTTGTCTTGGATTGTCCTGGGCGGCCTCTTTGAGATGGCTGATCTTCGAAAATATTTTATCGGATTGGTCTTGCAGTTGGATGGCGTAAGTCAGCTCCATCAGCTGGTGCTCAAGATTCGCCGTGTGCAAAACCCAAGAAAAGCTGGATTGCAGATTCTGCTTCTGTGCATAGTAAAGAAATCCAACGAGAACCAAAGTTCCCAAACCGAAGCGAAATCCGTATTGCACAAACCAACGATTAAAAGTCGAAGACATCCCTGCTCTTTTCGGATGCTTTTCGCTTTTTGTTGCTAGACGAAAGGGTGACGAATCATCTATTTACGAAATATTCTTATTTATGAACTGGATGACATCTTGGAAGACTTCTTCACGACCAAAGTCGTTATATATTTCATGCATTCGATCTGGATAAATTTTCAGGACTTTTGAAGTGGCGCCCAATCTCTGGAAAAATTCCGGGCTGGACTCTGAGCCCACGACCGGGTCCTGACTCGGGATCTGCAGCAGGGTCGGCGTCTCAATTTTTTGCATGTTTTGGCGCAAGAGCTCGATGGTGGCAATAGCTCCCAGGTAAACTCCAGCAGAAATTCGGTCGTGGCGAAGGACATCGGAATTGAATTCGGCGATGACCTCGGGATCACGGCTCAGATCCGTGTATCGAATTTCGTTGCTTAAGGTCACGGTTGGTAAAATCTTACTGAAGACCAAAGCGGCCAGATCTTTATATAAGGGAACATCGACGGCGACCCCCAGCATCGGACTGCTCAGAATCTGTCCCGGGAACTCCCAATGTCCATTGTTCAGCAGCATTTTCAGCTGCACCAAGCCGCCCATTGAATGACCCAAAAGATGAAGATTTTTGGGATAAAGGCCACGCTCGTCGCGCAAATGCTGAATGAAGAGCTGCAGATCTTTCACGTAATCTTCGAATTCGCGGGCATAGCCACGCTGGCCTTCCGAGCGGCCGTGACCGCGCATGTCCCAGGCATAAACTGAGAATGAAAGCTCTTTCAGACCTTCAATCAAGCGCGGGTAGCAGCCCGAATGTTCGGCCTGACCATGCGTGATGATCAGATGACCGCGGGGCTGCTCGGGCTCCCACATCTGATAGAAAAGTCTCGTATTCTGCAGGCCTGTAAAAAAGGATTCGGATCGTTTGAACATCGATCTCTAGATTCTCAAAAAGTCCCGTTGACTGCAACCTTTGGAAGGGATTTATAGGGGCCATGACTCTGCATGAAATTGTTCAAAAACCTGATGCTGAACGTAATACCCAGTGGGAAAACCAGTTTTTCCAAGCCCTCAGTCAAGGCAGTGTCAATCTGCTCACTCCTGAGCCGCAAACTGGACCCGACAACTGGCCCTATATGTTAGCTGAAACATCTGACAGCGCAACTGAACCCGCCGCAAACTTGATTCGCTGGCTTTCCGATAAAGGCATTGGCCTGGCCGTGAATCCACGCAAAGAATATCCCGATTATGTTTTTTCATACGGGATGATTTGGTCTTTCAAAGAAACTGGTTTTTTCTTTAAGCCCATCAAGGAACGCGAGACGGGATCCGTGCAATTGGACACCGGCAAGCTGGTCCATGCAGGTCCGCCGACCGAAGAATTTCTACCGGGATACGTTCGCAAAGTTTTGCAGGATTTTTTCCGTGATCAAGGCATTCTTCGCCCACGCATGATCGTGATGAGCATGGATGGCGAAAATTATGATTTGTGTTTGTCGCTCGAATCCTTGGGAAATCCACCCGAAAGTGAGCATCAAGGCGTTGCCGAAGCGGTCAGCTGGTTTTTGCCACCGCATTATTCGTTGATGTTGATCTCCGAGGCGGGGCTGCCGCCTTTTTCAGATCTTTAGAAATCAATCGAATTCGCCGGGAGCTGGAAGCAGATCGACCAGGCATTCGCGCCAGTATTCTGGGGCGTCGTCCGTGTAATCGATGCCGATCTCAAAGCCTTGTTTACCAAGCAATTTGGTGCGTGCGATGCGACCGGAAATTTCGATATTCATCTGTGGCAGATGCAGTAAAACTTTTTGTCCGTGAATGGATTCCAAAGTCAGATTTTTTCTTAAGACGGACGGAATCAAATCTTCACGCTTCACGATCAGCAAGAATCCCGTGGTCGAGGCTTCGACGATTTCTCCACTTCTGGCGATCTTTGCCAGGTTTTCCATGGATGAAACCGAGGACACTTCGAGCGGCGTAATCTCTCGCCGTGGAGCTATTCGTCGGTTGGTTTGCATATTTCACCTCTCAGTATACTGATCGGCGATCCTGGACCAAAGTTAAGCTCTGGCCACGAAAAAAGTCAGGCTGTAGGGATGTTTTTTGACGATGATTCCCTGTATTCGAGCGTAGTTAAATTGATGTGGATTCTGAACCTCGGCCGTCTCGAATTGAGAATCGACTGTCTTCCAGTTCGTCAGTTCCACGGCAGAGACAACAAGCGGCTGTTTAGGACCTTTTAAACACTTGAAAGCCGCCTCTTTTGCGGTCCACAACGAGGCATTCGAAGGCGCCGCCTGATATTCCTTCAGGGTCTCGCAAATTCTTTTGGCAGTTTCCGGGCGAACTCGGGCGTCCTCTTCGATATCAAATCCGATTTGCAGCACGTGATTTGAATCAAAGGTCGTAAACGCAAATCCGCCCATCGACGGGCAGTGAGAAATGGAAGAATCCGAAAAAGGGTAAGCCTTGGCCATTCTTTTCTTGAGCTCGCCGTGCAAGCTTTCTCGGTAATCCGCATGGGTGCTGCCCCAGTTGGGACGCAAAACGATTTCCAAGTTTTCCAGCTGCAAGTAGCGGCGAATGATTTCGATGTCTTGCGCGGATAAAATCACGCCGGCCAAGTCACGGGTTTTCCGGCCGTGATATCCATCATGCGATTGAGCCCGATTTTCGCGTCTTCTTTCAGGTGCTCAGGAATTTGCACCTGGGGCTTCAAAGTCTGCAGGGCGATTTTGATTTTTTCCAACGAGCTCAATTTCATGTAAGGGCAGTCGTTGCAAGCGCAGCCCGGATCGGCGACCGGTGCTTGAATCAGCTCGGCATCGGGACGACGCTTTTTCATCTCGTGAAAAATTCCGGTTTCGGTGGCGACGATGAATTTCTTGGCGGGATTTTTTTCGACCTCTTCCAGCAAACGCGAAGTCGAGCCAATCACCTGCGCCCACATCAAGACACTGTCATCACATTCCGGATGCGCAATCACCACGGCATCGGGATGTTGCTTGATCAGCTCCATCAGTTTCTGCGCCTCGAACAGCACGTGCACCTGACAGCTTCCATCCCACATGACAAAATCGCGTCCCGTTTCTTTCTCCAGATATCGACCCAGGTTTTTATCAGGTCCGAATAAGACCGGGCGGTCAGCGGGAATGGCGTTGATGATTTGCTTTGCATTGCTCGAAGTCACGATGACATCCGAAATCGATTTCACTTCGGTTGACGAGTTGATGTAGGTCACGGTGATGCCGCGCGGATGTTGATCCTTCCACGCTTTGTATTTCGCAAAAGGAGCTTCCTCCACCAACGAACAACCGGCGTTCAGATCCGGAACCAAAACGGTCTTTGTCGGATTCAAAAGCTTCACGCTTTCCGCCATGAAAACGACACCGGCCAGAAGGATCACTTGCTCTTTCACCTGCTGTCCCATTTTGGCGAGATAGAAACTGTCGCCCACATAATCGGCGATGTCTTGAATGGCGCCCTCTTGATAATAGTGAGCCAGAATGACGGCATTCTTTTCTTTTTTAAGAGCTTTGATTTCTTCCGCAATGTTCATGGTTCGCATGGTTTATCACAGTTCTTTTGCGAGCGAAAACCGATTGATGCTGCTTTGTGACGAAACACCTTTAATACCTGCGTTGGCAACCCATCCACCGCATTAACGGATTCAGCCCGGTGGAGCTCTGATTTTGTCGGCTCAAGCCTGGATAATTTTTGCAAAATTTCGCAAAAGCCAAAGACGGCATCTCAAATGCGAAAGACTTTATTTCAAATTCGAAAGACAGAAGCTCAGAGATGGCCTTCCGGAAGGGGATGCTCGTTAACCCATGGTCAGGAAAACGAACCTGGATGTTCTACTTCAAACCGAGATGCCGATTAGGCTTTGCTGAGCCCCTCACTTTCTTGTCTACGGATCCGTATACAAGTCTTGTCGACTGATCAGTAGACAAGAAAGTGAGGGTATCGAAAGAGGGTATCGATAGATAGGGGACAAGCCTCAACATGGGGCTCAGGCTGGCCGCTCTCGCCTTGCGTCTGCAGTGCCTGGCTCAAGTGAAACTGGAACGCGCTTTGATGAATATGCGATTGCCATGCACTGCCGGCAAAAACTTGATAGAGGCCTAAGATTTTGAATTAGCCCTTGAGAACTTGGACGATGGATTTTGAGACGGTTTTCAGGCTTTCCATGACCCCGCGGCCTTCCGCGGCGTTGGCTTCAAAGTCCGGGGCGTTGTACTTGTTCAGTTGAAAGCGCAGATCTTTGACTGAGCTTGCAGTTGGCAAATCGCGCTTGTTGTATTGAAAAACCAATGGGATCTCGTTGATGTCCATGCCCTGGGCTTCGAGATTGCGCTCGAGATTGTGCAGGGCCTGCAGGTTTTCTTCCATGCGTTCCGCTTGCGAGTCGGCGACGAAAATCACGCCATCCAAACCTTTGATGATCAGCTTGCGGCTGGCATCGTAGATCACCTGACCGGGAACCGAAAACAAATGGAATCGAGTTTGGTAACCGCGAATGGTGCCGAAATCCAATGGCAGGAAATCGAAGAACAGGGTTCGCTCGACATCCGTGTTCAAGGCCACCAATTTGGTTTTCTGATCTTGAGCTGTCTGCTGATAAACCCAGCGAATGTTCGTGGTTTTGCCGCCCAACGAAGGACCATAATAAACAATCTTAAGATGCATGATTTTGGCATCATGATTGATATTTGCCATTACAGTTCCACTCGGTTTTCCAAAGCGCGGCCCATGGTGCGATCGTCGATGTAATCGATATCGCTGCCGATCGGAACGCCATGAGCGATCCGGCTGAGACGAACACCCTTGTTTTGCAAATGCTTGGCGAGATAAAGAACGGTGGTGTCACCTTCAAGATCCGCATCCAAAGCCATGATGACTTCGCGAATTTGCGGACCTTCGTGATCCAGGCCGCGATTGATCTTGTTGATCAGCTCGGCAATTTTCAGATCTTGCGGACCGATGCCTTCCAGCGGAGAAATCACTCCGTGCAGGACGTGATAGCGACCGCGGAAAGCGCCAGACGATTCAATTCGCAAAATATCGGAAGGTTCTTCGACCACGCAGATGGAATCATCAGAGCGATGCGGATCCAGGCAGAAACGGCAGATGTCGGCATCGGTGTAATTAAAGCAGCTCGGGCAAACATGGACTTCGGCTTGAACGCGAATCAAGGACTCGGCCAATTGATGCGAGTACTCGGCCGGAGCCCGTAAGATGTGATAAGCCAAACGTTGCGCGGTTTTCGGTCCGATTCCCGGCAAACGAGAGAGCTCATGCACCAGTTTTTCGAGTGCTGAAATATGAAGCATATACTCAGAGTTTAACTATACTTTCGTCTTAGAACAACCCCGGAATGTTCATACCACCCGTGATTTTTTCCATTTCTTTCGCCGAAGTCTCTTTGGCCACTTTCAAAGCTTCGTTGGCCGCTGTCAAAAGCATGTCTTGAAGCATGTCCTTGTCACCTGACTTGAAAACGTCGTCCTGGATGGCAATCGCCTTGATTTGATTGTCGCCATTGACGGTCACGGTGACGGCTCCGCCGCCCGAAGTGCCTTCATAGGACTTTTGCGCCAGTTCTTCTTGCAGCTTCTTCATTTTCAACTGCATTTGATTTGCTTGCTTCATCAATTGGGCCATTCCGCCCGCGCCAAAACCTTTCATAAACCCTCCCTTAAAATAATCCGATCACGATGACTGTTGATTCTTGATTGATTTAATTTGTCCCTTGAAAGCCGCCTGCGCCGATTTCACCATCGGATGCTCGGCCACTTTCTGGGCGATTTCGTCTTGTTTCAATTTCGCTTTTTGCTGAACCATGGCTTGCGCCGAAGTTCCCGCCGCCTCGTCTTTGGCGGTCTGAATCTGGTAGGTATAACCTTCGCCAAAGTGTGCGGTGACAGCTTCTTGCAGCTTTGCCTGAACGGACTTTTCCAAAAGCTGATCGCGCAAGAAGGCGAATTTCGCCGGAACGGTCAGATCGAGCACTTTGTTTTTTTCGCCCAGAAACAAAAGGCTTTCCACCTTGGCGGCCAGGATCGCATCCGATCCGCGCAGGCGGTTCACGAATTCGAGCCACTTATCCTGTGGATTTTGTCCGACCGGATCGACCCGGTGACCACCTGATGTCGGACGAGCCGCTGCAGGACGAGCGACCGCGCCAGATGTCGGAGCTGATCTTTGAACGGCACCAGCCGCCATCGAGGATCCGGCATTTCCCAAGGTCCCCGCGGAAGGGGCGCCACCAACTGAAGCACCAGCTGCTGGAGCGTTGCCAGTAGCAGAGGTCGCCGAAGCTGATGCCATCGGCATGACAGGCAAACCACCTTGCAGAAGATTGGCGAGTGTCAGAATTTTCGGGGCCTGAGCCATGCGAAGTAAAACCATTTCCAAAACGATGCGTGGATCGCTTGATTTCGGAATGTCCGCGGCACCTTTTAGGGCCATATCAAAAAGCATGTGAATTTCTTCTTCCGAAAGATCCACCGCCAGGCTTTCCAGGAAACGAATCTCGGAGTCGGGGAGCTCTAAAATCTCGGAAGGTTTTTTTGAAATCTTGAACATCAAAAGATTGCGGATGTTTTCCAGCAAATCTTTGGCGTAAAGGCCGGGCTCGTAACCGGCTTTGCGAATTTTTTCGATCACGTCCAAAATCTGATCCGTGTTTCGATTCGCCAGTCCCGTCAATGTTTCCAACAACAACGCGCGATCGGTGAGACCCAAAATCTGCACCACGTTTTCACGGGTCAGCGGGCCGTTGGCAAAAGTGATCACTTGATCCAGCAAGCTCTGGCTGTCGCGCATGGAGCCGCCACCCTGACGGGCGATGATCCAAAGTGCATCGTCTTCGGCCTGCACGCCTTCTTTGCGGCAAATCTCGGCCAGGCTATCGGAAACCTGCCGAGTCGAAATGCTGCGGAAATCAAAGCGCTGACAGCGAGACAGAATCGTCTGCGGAATTTTATGAACCTCGGTGGTCGCCATGATGAACACGACGTGCGCCGGTGGCTCTTCCAAAGTTTTCAGCAAAGCATTGAACGCCGAAGTCGAAAGCATGTGAACTTCGTCGATGATGTAGATCTTGTATTTTCCACCGGAAGGAGCGTAGCTGACGGTTTCGCGCAATTCGCGAATGGCGTCGACACCATTATTCGAAGCTCCATCGATTTCCATGACGTTGACCGAGCGACCTTGGGCGATGTCCTGACATTCGCTGCAGACGTTGCAGGGAACAAAATCCACCGCGTTCGGGCAGCGAAGACTTTTCGCTAAAATGCGCGCCGAAGATGTTTTTCCCGTTCCGCGCGGACCAGTAAAAAGCAAAGCGTGCGGGATGCGTCCGTTGCGAAGGGCATTGATCAGGGTCTGAGAAATATGTGCTTGCCCAATGAGCTGATCAAAGCTCTGCGGTCTCCATTTTCGGGCAATCACCTGGTACGACAAGAAAACTCCAGAAGTAAGTTTCAGATATCAGATAGAAAAGTGGCCGGGCACCCCATATCGCAAGGTCTTCTGTGTACCGTTGCTCCCTTCCGGGCCTAGCGGGGTTCGACAAAAGGGCCATCGTATGGGACCCGACCATGAATGGTTGTAGAGGAGATGCAAGGCGTTATCAAGGCTCAAATTCTGATCAGAGCCAGGTCTCGCAAGAAGAGGACTCTCACTTGCCAGTCGACTGATTCGCTATCGCCAGGCGACTTTTTCCAGAGCTTCGGTTTCTTCTGCCCAGAAGGTGTAGCTTTCAAAGTTGGGAAAGAGCCGTGGAAATGAAGGATCGCTCCAGCGACGGGCAATCCAGGCCGAGTACGAGAAAATCCGCAGGCCGCGAAGCAACGGAATCCACTCCCACTGGCGAGCGGGAAATTCGCGCAGCTCTTCGTAGCCGGACAAGATCAGATCCTGCTCGGCGCGCTCTTCTTCAGAGCCCGAGAAAAGCATCCAGAAATCCTGAACTTCGGGGCCCATTGAGCTGTCGTCAAAATCGACGAAGAAAAATTCGCGCTTGTTTCCAGGCAGCAGGCGGGCCAGAAGGTTGCCGCGGTGACAGTCGCCGTGAATGCGCAGAAAGTCTGCGGGATTGAGACGCTCTTCGAAATCTTCGATGATGGTGATCGCCGCTTTTTCGTAGCGATGCCAGACTTCGGGGGCAACCCATCGGGATAACAAATCCAAATTATCCCATGAAGAAAAAGGAGCTTCTCCTAATACCGCTCGATGCTTGAAATCTTTGCGAGAGCCGACGTTGTGAATCTGCGCCAGTCTGCGGCCGACCTGGTAGAGATCGTTTTCCAAAAACTCTTCCGGCATCCGTCCCATGAATTTGGGAAAGAAAGCGACCGACATGCCCGAAATTTCGCTGAGACTTTTTTTATTTTTTTGAATCAAGGGAGCAACGACGGGAACACCTTCTTTTTCAAGGTCAAACAGAAACTCGTGTTCTTCGTGCAAGGCCGCGGCAGACCAGCGTCCCGGGCGATAGAATTTTGCGATAATGCGTTCTTGTTCAGCACTGCCTTTTTCCAGGCGAATGTCAAAAACCCGATTCTCGTAAGAATTCAGCTGTGTAAATTCACCGGTTGGACGAAAACCCGCGTCTTCGGTTGCCGCCAAAACCAAAGCAGGGTCTAATCGATAGAAGGATGTGGTCGTCTCGTTCAAATTCACAGCATGTGATTCAAACACAAGAGTTTACATTTCGCCAGTGGTCCGTGATCGTGGAACGCAAGGCCTTTCGCCGTCGTTTGACAATTTCTCTAAAGCCCGGAAAGCCCATCAAGGTCAAAGCTTCGTTGCGCACATCGCTGGAGTTCATTGAAAGTTTCTTGCAAGAAAAAGAAAAATGGATCGAAAAGAACCTGGCCGAGTTTGAGCGCGAGAAAGATAAATTTCCTGATAAGAAATTGGTGCAAGCGGAAACATTTCCATTTTTGGGCGAAGAGCTGAAGCTGCGCTTTGTACCGACGCCATTGAAACAGATTTTCTTTTCAAGATTTGAAAGCAGCTTGCAAATGCATTTGCCGCAACATTTGTGGAATGAAATCAATGACGAAGAAATCCAAAGTCATTTCCCCAAGCTGCAGAAATTTTATCAGCGCGAGGCTGAAAAGTTAATCCACACGCGCATCCAAATTTGGGCGCAGCAGATGCATCTCTTTCCCAAAAAAGTGAAATTGCGAAATCAAAAGACACGCTGGGGCAGCTGCACCTCGCGTGGTTCCATTCAAATCAATTGGCGTTTGATCGGTGCGCCATTGTCGGTGATCGATTACATCTTGATTCATGAGCTGGCGCACCTCAAACACATGAATCATTCGTCAGATTTTTGGGCTTTGGTACAAAAGCATTGCCCAGAATATGAGCAATCTGAAAAATGGTTGAAAGAGAAGCAGGGTCTTTTAGCCTTCTTGCTCGGTTCTCAGTAGCAAATTACCTTTACATGAGCTTAATTTTGGAGAAAAGCCCCGAAATGTGAAGGGCAAAACTGTCCAATGACATGGACATTTGCCCCAAAAAATCTGTCATAACCAATTCAATCAGGGCACAACGCTTGCTCTATGTCCTGGCAGTCATTCACACGGAGGAAGTAATGGCGCGCTGGGAGCAACCCCTTAAAAACTATGGCAACAAGAATTCGCTGAGCAACTCGGCTCCCGAATATCGTGTCACGCCCGCGCCCTTACTCTGGCACCGAGAGAATAACAATTTGATCTATCAAGCTTTCATGGTTCTGCAGTCAGGATTGGTCGCAGTTCCTTTGATCGCCGGCATGGACAAATTCGTCGAGATTTTAGCGAACTGGCCACAATACTTGGCGCCCGCGATTCCGCAAATTTTGGGAATGAGCGCGCGTACATTTATGTACTTTACGGGCTTGGTTGAAATCGTCGTCGCGATCGGTGTGGCCTTGTATCCAAGAGTTTTCAGTTACGTTTTGATGGGCTGGTTGGTGGCAATCATCGTCAACCTTCTCATCCTTGGTCAGTATTTCGATATTGTTCTTCGCGATTTTGGTTTAGCGGTGGCGGCCTTTGCGCTGTCACGACTGAGCCAATTGAAGGAAGAGGTTCCCCTGGTTGTTGCAGAAACAAATGATATTTCAACGCCGGAGTTAGCACATTGATACACACATGGGTTACCCACAATTCGCCGCGCTCAACCACCCAGCTTCGTGAGCTGAGCATGGCAGGACAAAAAACTAAAAATAAGAAATCAAAAAATAAGGAACTCAAGCTTCCGCTTGAAACGGAACGTGAGCAGAAAAGCAGAAGCTGGGTTCCCTTTGTAGAGTCCAGAGACTGCTTCTGGCCTATTTAATTTATACCTACCGCACGAAAGTGCTCTCTAACATCCCTTCACGCCCCTCTCACACCTGACAGGAGCCCAAACTGGGCTCCTGTCTACCTTTTGTTCACGTAAATATTGCCTGCCGCTCGTTATTTCACGTTAGACCATGGCGTTGAGATTGCTCTTGTTTTCCGCCGGTACGGAGGAAAGACATGAAAGCGCAGCCGACAAAACAGATTTTAGCGATGTTGCTCTGCCTGATGGCGGTGGCATGCGGCTCTAGCAAAGATGATCATCCCAATCATTCGACAGAACCACCGAAAGAAGTGACGAAGCCAACCATTCCGGTGCAGGCACCTCCGGCAGATCCATTCGCTGCGAATCGCAGTCGTGATGACAACTCGGCGACTCAGTCAGATTCGGGTCAGCCAGGTCGACCGGGTCCGAGCGCTTCGGTGACGGAGCGAGAAAAAGAAAAAGATCGAGAAAAAAACAAACATGGCGTCGAGCCCCAGGAAAACACCGCGACGGGCACGCAATTCAACGAGCCGGTGACCGATCAAGAAGCCGCCAATATTCAGAATGAAAATCGTCGATACTCGGGCAGCGTGAACGACGGGCTTCGTGAATATTTGACGTCGCAAATGGAACAAGTGACTGACCCCGTTCAACGAGCGCGAAATATGAGATTCGCGTTTAGCATTATCGATGCGAAACTGCGCCCGGTTGAAAATTCAAAGCGCTTGCAACTGAAAATTAAAATTCTGCAAATGGGGAAAGAGAAAGAGTCCGATCGCGAACGCGTTTTGACTTTCAGTGGCTCCCTTGGCCTGCAGAAGAAATCAAATCGTCTCGAGTTGATTTCCGCCACGAAAGGTAAAGACGGAAAATCAGTCGTGCAAAAAAGTCAAAAGGCGACTTTGATTTGCATGGATGCCAACCGTCCAAAAATGTTGGCCTGCCAAACCAAAGTGGCCCGCGTGATCCTGAACAATGCTTATGCCCAAATTATTTTGCGAACGGCGACCGTGCGAACGCAGGCCGAATTTCCAAATCGTGCTTGCTACACTCAGGAATGTGAAGACGCTTACGGCATTTTCAAATACACGATGGACGGAGTGCAAAATTCAAGTTCTCTGAAATCTTCCGTCATGGAGACGGCCGAGGTCATTCAGGGCAAATCGATTTTCAATATTTTGCTGGTCACCAATGGCGGCGAAGCTCTGAAATTCGCGGGCCCCTTGAGCAATCCTGAATTTTATCCGACAACGAATACTCCGCTGGATACCGAGCTCAGCAGTGACGAGCGAGTCGACTCTTCCACAAATATGATTCTGAAATCAAATATCGCGAAAACTTTCCGTGACGTTCGCCTTCGTCGCAATGATGGCAATAGCACCTTGTTGATCGATGTTTTGATGAAGGTTCTAGAAAACGGCGAGCGCGATAACTTTCAGATGGTTATGACACGCGAGATTGCGCCGATCCGTGCTTATCTTGAGGACAAGTCTCTGGAAGCTTCGATCTTTCCGAAACAAACGCCGCCGAACGTGGCCACTCAAAAATAAACAGCGCCTTTGGGATTCGACTTTGGCGCTATTTCAGGGCGTCGATTTAAAGTTTGGATCCGGGTGCCGCCCAAAATGGTTCTGAAAATTTAAGATTTTTTTGGAAGTGACCCCGGTTGAACGTTGGTTGGTGGGGTCACTTTTTCTTTTTTTGCCTGGTCCGTCCCTTGCTTTGCTCCCTTGTGAATGACTAAGTTTTAGTCAAAACCACACCAGGGGGATTTAAATGAACCAAGTCAGACTCGTTTTGGCCCTGCTCGTTGTCAGCGGTGCCCTTTCTTCAAATGCGCAGCAATTTGATGGAGACCGTCAAGACGGTGTTTCCGGAGGCATTTGCCAAGCTGGACATCATTGCCCTCCCGGAGGTCCCGGCGGTGGAGGCGGTGGATCAAATGTCGATCCTTCACCTTATGATCCACGACCTGGTCGTCCCGATCGTCCAGATCATCACCCGGTTCCAGGTCCTCAACGTCCGGATCGCCCAGATCGTCCCGATCATCCAGGATTTCCTGATCATCATCCTGTTCCAGGTCCACAACGCCCGGATCGTCCTGATTATCCGAACAATCCAGGTCTCCCTGATTATCCAAATCAACCGGGCTATCCGAATGACTCAAATCAGCCTTATCCGAATCAGCCCAATAATCCGAATTACCCAAATCAACCCAATTATCCGAACTATCCAAGTTCAGATCGCCGCGAAATTTACGTGAGCCGTCGCGTGCAAAACGAACAAATGGATCTGATGCAATTGGCCGGTTTGAATTCTTACAACGATCGCGGAACGACGATCGAATCTGTCGAAGTGATCGCGCAACCAGGTGCGGTTCAGTCTGCATTGGCACTGAACGTTGATGGTTACATCGTCGCCAGCCAGAATTATCCAAGTTCCGACAATATGTTGTATCCAAATCGCCAATTGGTGATTGGGCAGAACTTCAACCAAATGTCCTTGGGTGTTCGCGGTGTTCTGTACATCGATCGCATCATCGTGAATCTTCGTTCGAACGGTTACTATCCACAGCCGCAACCACAACCGCAGCCTCCGTACGGAGATCTGACGGCTCCTGGTTACGTGAACCAAACATTTTATTCGAATGTGACTTTGGATGTGATTCGCATCACGAACTTGCAACAATACCGCGGGTACCATGTGACGGCGGTGACGGTGCGCGGTCGCGGTGATTCGAATGGTTCGGCACGTGTCGTGATCAATGGTGTGGTCGCGGGCCGAGTGGATCTGACTTATGGTGGTACCACCGTTAACATGCCGATCAATACGGTCGTCGGACAAAATCTGCAGTCTTTGAATCTGCAAGTTGTACCGACAACTACGATCGACAGTGTTGAAGTGGTTTTGTCACGATACTAAGACATTTGATATGTGTTCTCACAAACGCCCGGCCAACCGGGCGTTGTTGTATTCGCGATTTAAGCTAGGGTTGAATAAATAAGCAGTGATACAAATACTTTAATCACTTCCTGACGAGAAATTGTTTGAGTTCACTGCGAAGCTGTTGTGAAATTTTAGAAAGTTAAAAATTTAGATAGGTTGAGAGAGCGTGGGGGGAATGATGGACACGAATGCGGTGAATTCAGCGGGTGAGAACTCGATTGATACTTCGGTCGAAGAAGCGGCTGAAAAAAACGCAGCCTTGTCTGCAACCAAACCCCAGATGGGATTGGGACAAGCTTCGGTGGCCAGTCTCGCTTCGATCGCGGCTCTCGCTTCGCAAGCGGTGGCGCCTCCGCCATCAAACGTGATCACGAATAAGATGCCGGGACTGATGGAAGCGCCGATCGTCGGCAACTATCTCGATTTCCGAAAATTCCTGGCGGATTTTTATGCTTACCGCCGCGAGATCACGAAAAAAGATCTTCGTCCTTACAGCTACGCCGTGTTTTCGGCGGCGGCGAATATCAAATCGCCAAATTATCTGAAGCTCATCATCGAAGGTCGCCGCAATCTTTCTGACGACATGATCGGCAAATTCGCGAAAGCGATGGGATTGCAGAAAGACCAAACCGAAGAGTTCCGCATGCTCGTCCAATTCGGCCAGGCTTCAGATCCAGCCGAACGAAACATGTACCTCAAGTCGCTGAACGAAAAGCGCGTGAATTCAAAATTGAAATCCGGCGAGATCGATCAGAAAACTTGGGAGAAAGTTCCCAGCTGGATTTCATGGATTTTGTATTCATTGATCGATCAAAAAGACGTCAAGTTTGAAGCCGAAGCGCTTCGCAAGACATTGCGGGAAAAAGCCAGCGTCGATGAAATTCAAGCGGCGTTGGATTCTTTGCTTCAGTCGGGCGAGATCGTGAAAGACGATTCCGGCGAAATGAAAAAGGCCCGATCATTGATGGGTTCTGCCGAAGACATTCCGGTGGCCTTGGTGCGAAAGCTTCAAGCCGAACTGATGTACCTGGGATTGGAATCATTGTTCCGCGATGCTGCGACCGAACGTGAATTTGGATCAGCAACTTTGGCGATGACCAAACAAGAATTTGAAGAGTTGCGATTTCAACTGCGCAAGCTCCGCAAAGAAGCCCAAAAAAATATCAGCGTGAAGCGTGCCTCTTCCAAAGGCGATCGCGTTTATCAGCTCAATTTACAGCTTTTCCCTGTCACATAATGGGGTCTGCTGCCTCTTTTCTGAGGCAGCGATGCGTTAAGTAGCTGATTTTTTTCATCACAGATTTCATCAAGTTTTTGTCAGAAAATGTAATCTGCAAGCTCATTTTTCCAACATTTTGTGGATAACTCCGTGGACGAAGTTGATAACTCGGCTTTTCTCCAAGCAAAAAGCCTTGAAACAGGGTGTTTTCTTGTCATTGTGACATGCTCTGTATTTGGGCAAACGAAATTTGGCAGAAAAATATGTTTAGGAATCCGGGGCAAATTCGGTTTATAATTTGCGTCCTTGATTGATTTAGAATCTGTCTTCGAAGTGGGGGTGACCTGGCTTCGACGTGGGTGCTGAAACTTCAGGAGCATTCCGGGGAGTATGAGGACCTCGTTAAAAACATGCACTTTGTATTTGGAAACGAATACGCACCTCTAGCCGCTTAATTGATTTTAATGCTAGACGGACTCCTGAGATTTGATCTCGTTCACAGAGAGTCCGCCATATAGAGATCTCGGCCCAAAGTGTTTTCTCCAGGCGATGGGCTTAAATTTACTGGGGGAGTGGTCGTGACGATTTTGTCGTTGGAAGCTTCGCGATCAATCAAAAACAGCGACTAAGAATGTAGCGCCTGACTGTGGATCTCTTGCGGACCGGGGTTCGATTCCCCGCACCTCCACCAATTAGTTAGTAATATCATACACTTAGGTATGTTCACCCCGGTCCCGAGGGACCTTCTGGGCCGGGGTTATTTTAGATGATTGGCGGCGCGGAGTTTAGCTTCAGTTCCTCTTAACCGAAGAGAGGAATGTATGGCTTTACAGGTAAAACCAAGAATTCATAAGGACGGCAGGGTCTATCGACTTGTGGTGGTCATTGATCACGGCACTGATAAGAAGACCAAGAAGGCCAATCGGGAGTACATCTACCCGAAGGTCGCCCTATATCACACTTACGGCTTCGATCCGATGTGGTCGCTGCCAGAGGCTCGTGCGCGACTTAAGCAAGTTCAAGCTAAAGACAAAGTCGAACGAATCAATAATCGCAAAATTAAAGCAGAACTCCGCATTCGTGAACGTAAGCTCGTCGATTCCGCTTATCTTCCTGAGCAACTCTGTCGGGAATTTGAAGTGTTCCTCGCTCGCAAAGTGGGGTTCGGTGATGGTCGCATTCCCAGCCGAATTGAATCGCATTGGTTAGGCGCGCAGAAAATGATTTGTGAAGTTCAAACTGAACCAAAGGACTATCACGAGTACCCTGAACGCTTTTATCAGTATGTGGTTAAGCATTGCTACAGCCCAAGCTACCTCCAAAAAATGCTGAGAATCGTGAACTATTGGGGCTACTTCGTTTGCCGCCATCAAAAGCAGCCATTCCTTCCGGTGCCGTGGCCCAGAGGTCAGGCAAAAGAGCGAATCGCCGATGCGTATTTTGATCAACGGCCCCATGGTCTTGAGTCCGCTCCACTTCTGCCGAATGAACTAGAGAAGGCTCGCAGCAATCTTCTGACTCCAGCATACAATTGGCTTTTTATGTCGGTATGGCTGGGACTTCGTCCAAGCGAAATAGACTCGCTCGTGCCTAAAAAGAAATTGAAGAACTGGCGGATCGAAAAAGATAAACAAGGGATCACCATCCTACGAGTTTATCAGCCAAAGTTGGTATCTATCGAGCGAGAAAAACGCTGGAAAGGTATTCCGATTCTTTTTGATCAACAGGTTCAGGCTTTAGATTTTATTAAGTCAGGCGAATTCAAGCGACCTCTAACCAAGACTATTCACTTGCACATCAGTGAACGACATAACAACTATGGCGGTCGTAAAGGTTTCATGGATTTGATGCTAAGTCTTGGTCAGAAGTTCGAGAATGTTTCCGTCTGGCTTGGTCACACGACACTGGATCGTTCGCTTCGTAATTATAAGAACAAACAAATCGTCAACTACGACATACCCGTTAAGTCGGGCAAACCTCACCTTAAGCGGGTGAAGTAAGTTGTTGCGGAGCAACCTGCGACATTCGAGTTGATCTTTCGACACACATCGGGCTGATCGTGATCATGAAGATTGCGATCAATGATATTTTTATCGAGCGACTTATTCAGGACTCTCGTTATGAGATACGGGCCGATGGCACGGTGTGGACTACTATTTGCCGGACTGGGAAACAAAGCCTAACTGGCCACTGGAGGCAATCAGCCTTTGTGGTATCCGAATCAGGCCACCTTTCAATCAAGTACCAGCGCAAGCATTTGTGCATTCACCGAGTAGTTTATCGGAAGTTTCACGGACCGCTCCGTGAAGATTATGCGGTCAATCACATTGACGGAAACAAAAGAAACAATACTCCGCCGAACCTTGAACTCATCACTCATTCGGAAAATATGCTTCACTGTTGGCGGGTACTCGGTCATATCCCGATGAAGCCTCGAAAGAAAATCGATCAAGCCACAGCCGAGCAAATGCGCACTGAATATATCGCTGGAGCAACCAATCGTCAGTTGAGAGAGAAATATAAACTCGCTAAGGCAACCGTGAGCTATATAGTGAACGGTCGCACCTGGAAAGCACTCACAGTTTCCTCAAAGACTGAGCTTGAACTCCAATAACTTCTCTCGAATTTCCGTCCGAGCTTTCCGAAAGGCTTCGGCTTTCTTTTCTTCTGAAGCCGAGGCTGGATCTTGAATTGGCCAGTGCAGACGCTTAGCTTTCGATGGAAGCATAGGACAAACCTCTTCTGCGCAGAGAGTGATAACATATTGAAGATTTGCAAGAAATCCTAAAGGCAACTGATCCGTAGATTTTGACCAATTCTTGGATATGTCGATTCCTTCCTCTTTCAATACCTCAATGGCCCAGGGCTGCACTTTTCCAGAAGGTTCTGATCCAGCACTCTCCACAATCGCATTCTCACCAAAAATTGATTTCGCTAATCCCTCAGCTAATTGGCTTCTTGCTGAATTGGCGACGCATAAAAATAAAATGTAAATTGGCTTATGCATTTTTTGACTCCATGAAAAATTTCTTTTTGATCCAAAGAGAAACAGACACCAGAACAATAAGTACCGGCACCTCAACTAATGGGCCAATAACTGCGGCAAAGGCAGCTCCATGGTGAATTCCAAAGGCTGCAACGGCTACGGCAATTGCTAACTCGAAATTGTTTGATGCTGCCGTGAACGAAAGCGTCACAGATTTTTCGTAATCAGCGCCTGCCTTAAAGCTCATGTAAAAAGAAAAGAAGAACATCAAAACAAAATACACGAGAAGAGGAACTGCGATCCTCACAACATCATAAGGCAGCTCGATAATCCGATCACCCTTGAGCGAAAACATAATAACGATTGTGAATAGTAAAAAAACAAGAGTTAGAGGAGAGATCCGTCGCACAAACTCATTTTCAAACCAAGCTCGACCTTTCGAACGAATTAAAAGTTTTCGACTAAAGTATCCCGCAAAGAACGGAATACCGAGATAAATTAAGACCGCAGTGGCTACATCCCAAACAGTAATAGCTACTTCAACAGTCTTGATGCCGATCCACCCTGGAACGGAGGTCAGAAAGAAGTAAGCAAGAAAAGGAAACGTGAAAATCTGAAAGATAGAATTGAGAGCAACGAGCCCCGCACAATACTCACGGCTTCCGCCAGCGAGATCGTTCCAAACGATGACCATAGCAATACATCGAGCTAAACCAATCAATATAAGTCCAGTCATGTACTCAGGGTAATCACGCAAGAAAATCACCGCGAGGGCAAACATCAAGATAGGTCCGAGCAACCAATTCTGAATAAGGGATAGCAGGAGAACCTTTGTGTTGGCGAACACCTTTGGCATCTCCTCGTAACGAACCTTTGCAAGGGGCGGATACATCATGAGAATAAGTCCGATAGCTATTGGAACTGAAGTTGACCCAATCGACAATCGTTCTAGGGCCTTTGGAAAAGACGGTACAAAACGACCTAAGAATACGCCTACGCCCATTGCCAAAAATATCCAAAGTGTCAAATATCGGTCCAAAAAAGAAAGCTTCTTCGATATCGATTCGTTTTGATCTGCCAAAATCACTCCTTGCTTATCGTATTATTACGATATACGATAAGATTATGGCGTTATCAAGAAAAGAAGAGTTCCCAGAGCGAGACCTGCAGCTAGCCGAGTGGTGCAAAGCCTTTTCGCACCCAGCGAGAATAGCTATCCTGCGAAACCTAGCGAGTCGCGGCGAATGCATTTGTGGTGACCTCGTTATTGACTTGCCGCTTGCCCAGTCAACGGTTAGTCAACACCTCAAAGCTCTTAAAGCGGCTGGACTTGTGCAGGGCGAGGTTGATGGGCCTAGATCTCGATATTGCGTTAACCGTAAGAACTTTGAAAAATTCATCAAGGCATTTGACGTTTTTGGTTCAAAGTTGAGCGACAAACTTAGTGACGAAGATTGCAGTTAAAAGCCGCGAGGAACTTTTGCGAAAGCTTGCATCAGAGGATCAACGTTCAGTCTTTCGGAAGTGCTTGAGACTGTTTGGTCGGCTGTAGAATAACGGTGATCATTTAGACTTTTCACCAAAAGGTTTTCTTGGGTCTCGAAACCACCTTCGCGGAGCAAGGTTTCGGTATCGGTTTAAAATAAATCTTTTATTACAACGGCCTAAACGAACACCGCAACCGCATGGACATGGTTTTTTATTGGCCACTCCGTCGGTTTTAGCCCCCTCATTTCATAAAATCCGCACAGGCGCCTGTAGATATTTACGAGGCCCTAACGGACCTCGTCTCTCACTCTGGGTAGCCCCACCAGGGCAGACCAGAGTGAAGGACGAGCTTTGTCATTTAATTGCTCTCTCGGCCTCTAAGCCGAGCATCTGTTTTAGAGATTTATTAAGTATCTTAATGGATACCGTTATCCCTGGAGACTACTGAAACCGACAAAAAGCTTCAGGTCACCGTACTCCGGGGACTATTCAAATAATCTATTTATAGATTGGCTCAAAAAAAGGAGGGGCCGATCTATGAATAACCAAAACGAACTAAACCAAAAACAGCAACGGGAGATGCTGCTCTTCTATACTCCCATCTATAATCTCGTCGTCCAGAGCAGAATGCTTGGCCGGGTTGAAAGAGATCTCACAACTTTATTCGCTAGCTACCAAAGCCTCGGTTGTAACTGGGCTCGAGCATCGCTCATGGAACGCAGCGAGTGCGGACCTTATCACTTGGACCGAGCTATCTTACGGCTCGAGTTCATGCACATCATCCGGACAGTTCGAGGGCTACGAATCAAGGGATCGAAGCGACAGGAAAAAAATCGTTACACCTTCGAGACTAATCCGTACCGCTGGAGGGTAACGAAAGACATGCAAGAACTCATCATTGAGGAAACAAAAAAGATGGGTAAAGAGCCGCAACCGTTTTTCTACGACGCCTTTCCAAACCAGCTCGGTCTCGAAATCGCTTTCGCAAAAACCTTTCCGCGATACGCCAAAGGAAAAAAGGGCCGCAAGAAAAACAATTCAAACGATCAAAAAATATCAGAGACAATAGATTCAGCAAACGAAACCGAATCATTGCTTTGGGATGAGCCAGCGCTCGAAAGTGAATCACAAAAATGGAGAAGGAAGACCAACTTTATCATGAACGACGAGTTGCCATTCATTGAATTGGCGATGGAATACTACTCGAACTTTAGAGGCATTGATAAAATAAGAAATAATCCCGATCACGGATTTTCCCATCATAAACAAACTTATCTCGAAAGGCTTTACGCCATCTATACCGAACGACGAAGAGCACTCAAAGAAAATGAAATTGAGATTTTCAACAAAATCGGAGACTGGCTTAATGAAGGTTTATCGGGCGTCGATATCAATATGAAACTTGGACAACTCAACATGGAAAGAAAAATGAGTCTGAAGGGATAAGGCTCTACTCTGGAAAAGGAAAGTTAAACCAGAGCTTCGCCTCGAACTCGCGGATTATTGGCTTTAGTCTTCACTGTTCTTTTGCTTTTTCTTCTTGTCGCGCTCTTGTCTTTCAAATCCAGACTCGAAGCCGCAACCCAAACCAAAAAAGAATGCCACAATCAACCACCACCAACTAATCATACGAATCCCTCCATGACTCCTAACTTAAATAGAATCGGGATTTGCCTACGGCCAGTAAACGTCGACGAGGCTGCCAAGCCACCACAAAAGGCCCGACAGCGCGAGCAAGTACCAAGCTGGCTCCTCACCCCCCAACCAGAGCCAGACGAGGCCACACAGCGCCATTTCGACCGAATGTTCGGCTAACCATTCGAGTACAAGGGTCTTCATCTTTTTAGGTCTTCCGACCTGATTTCTTTCCGGTTCCATATGAATCTAAATAGAGACCCGTGTTCCATTTAAGGACCAGGGGGTTACCTATGGAAATCGAGCATTTATACTTATGGCTTTTAAATAAAAATAGCGGAATCGGAGACATTTCTCTGCGCCTGCTTCTCTACATTCAGATCGTCCACAAGACGGGTCCGAATCCGGAGAGACGGCTCGTTTATCTGAGCCGAAGACGAATCTGTAAACGGCTTGCGGTCTCTATCGGAGCCTGCCGATCAGCGGTCAAACAATTAGCCGACTTAGGCTTCATTAAGCCCTGTGATTCTAAGGGTAACCCCGTAGAGGATACTGCTTCTAATTGGTTTACTCTTCAGCCCCGAGACTCTCTTAATAAGCTTCGCATTCAAGCCATCATAGAGCACATCAATAAGGCTGACTCCGATTCAGGAGGAGGGTCTCCGGGAGATGCGGGATCAGAGGGACTTTTTGATAATATTCTGAGCGAGTAGGATACAAAGTATATCCTGAATAATTATTCAGTGATGGTTCAATGACAGGGGGGCAACTGAAAGACGTTGGATCATTCCGTTTCCATTTAGACTTTGTAACCCAATAAGAAAGGAGAACTTGAGTTATGATATCTAAAAAATTGATCCATTCGTACCCCTTCGTAGAGCTACCGGACCCAAAGATTCGCTACCTAATTAGCGATGAAAAAAGAGTCCCCCTTGCGGTTATTTGGTTTGAGAATGATGGGACCCCACATCTTCGGTATTTGAGTGAGGTGGCTCCCGATATTGAGGTCCACATCATCCACTTTATGCACGACCGCAAGCGACTCTTGTTCGGGTAACGAAGCCAAGGTTTAGCTTGCATAATGCTCGGCCTGTTCTCGCCCTACAGCGAGGAAGCACCAGTTCACAAACTCATCGTCAATCTCTCGCATTACTACCGGGAGCTCTGGCATTTCGAGCCATTGCTTTTGCTTGGCTTCAGACCATTGACCCGACGTCATCTGGTGATGACGTTCGACCGCCATATTCGTTAAAAAACTGCGGGCCATAAAGTATTCATCCTTGGCAGTTTTAGGCAGCAGTTCTTGGTAACGATTAGGGAAGAGCTGCTTTGCCGCCGCCTTGATTTTTTCAATATTTGGCTTCCGAGGAAATAACTCCTTGATATGGAAGTCATGCCTCATTGGATTATAGCCATTTTTCTTAATATCTATTTCGCGGTACCGAGTTTCAATTTCGTGATCTGTAAGGTGGACATGGTGAATGTGTGGCTTAATCCAACTCTTGATCGCAAATCCGATGTGCTTGGTTAGCCCGGTAATTAAAAATGTCACGCCTACCATTATTTTTATCAGCATCCACATTCCTCCGACTACTGGTACCGCGACTAGCAATAAACCTGGAATCGCTATTAGTAGTGTTGCTATCATAAATTCTCCGTTTCTATTATAAGCAAGCGAGTTAAGTTCTCTCGCTTGCATTTCTGATTTCGTGAGTACCGACCCTCCGCTCCCTTCGTATCGCAGTCGTCAAATTTATCGATGAGTATAAAGAATCGCCGATTCAAACTTGATATTCGCGCTTGTTCCGATGGGTAAACAAACCGTGAAGGAAGGTGTGTCGGTATTGTATCCGAAGTACCCTGAGAATGAATTACCTGTGGGCTTAGAAATTGTCGCAGTCCAAAAATCAAGATTGGAGTAAGTGATCTTGGTTAATACCGAGAAGTACACCGGATACTCCGTAACATTCATGCCATCGTAGTAACCGTGAACCATCAGCGTTAAATTAGAGTCCGAAGAAACAGTGTTACTTCCCGCCACCAGATTTACCGAAGACTGATTAATGTCTCCCGTTGTTGAGTCCAGGTTAATTGGAGTCCCTCCCGCTCCGCTGCAGGTAAGCGGAGTGTAACCAGAGCAATATGGATTATTTTCCGTGGTGGAGGCGATGAATACTCCCCCCACATTCGCGCAAGCATTTTGGTGAGAAGAAGTCGCGCTACCTCCGCCAGATACAAAAAAATCAACTCCGCTTAGGCGACAAATATCCGCTATGCTCACCATATTCGTAGGATGCCACGTGCCTCCAGCATTTGAACAAGCGACCGAGTTAGAAGGTGCGGAGTAATTTGAAAGCAGAGCATTGTTCTTCACGCACTGAGTGGCTGAGCTACCCACCGCCAAGTTTTCAAATGCTGCACTACCGGCAGGGTTGCTGCTTTCAGCGCCGCCGTTTCCGCCACCACCACTACCACCGCAGGCAGTTAATCCCATCATCATAAGTACGAATGCTAATTTTCTCATAAAGACCTCCCTTTAAGACTTCTGTCTTAGTTTTTTGACTGTTATTTCGAAGACACCGGAGAATAGTTCGGAAGAAAAGCTGGTGATGAGATCGGACTTTTCCGACGGATCACCGTGACCATAGAGCAAGTAGTGAAGCGACACATTGAGAGCCTGTGCCACCGCCATTACCGTCGAGATATTTCTCGGCTGGCGATTGCGCCTCATGTGCGAGATCGTTGATTGGGGGACCCCCGAAACAATCGATAACTCTTTAAGCGATACTCCTTGTTCATGCATGAGCCGATTTAAGGTCGGCCCAAGTTTGATCTCCAACTTTTCTTTCATTTCACATCTCCATGCTCCATCCGTATCGAGATAAAACGCGCTGAAGTTCACGTCACTTTCTCTAAAGGAATTTGTCTTCCCGTAGAGAACTTTTGCGGCGGTTGAGTTTTCAGATTCGTTCTTACTCATACACACAGCTTTGCTTCGAAAGCCGGGAAAGCCGAGTCGAAAGAGTCAAAATAAACGGTCTCTATTTAAGTGTTTGAAACTAGGGCTCGAAAGGCGATCTTTTGTGGGATTGGACCACAACTTGAATGTGGCCGCTTTCAATGGATTTCGATGAATTCCGCTAGCGGACATTGTCTTCCGCTAAAGAAACCCGGCTTGTAATGAGGTCTATTTCTTATCTGCTCTTTTTGGAAATCTTGGGATTTCCCGAACCGGCTGAGTCTTCTTCAGATAATATTCAACAGCGTCTTTGTAGATGATGCTCTGACCATTTTTAAAAATGTGTCCAGGTGATCTCTCATAGTCGTTGAGCATCACCATTGTTTGAATGTAAGCGTTGCCACATAAACTTACTTGCCTTTCAAACTCACTTTTCGCTTCAGCAACTAAGTCACTGCTTGCTAGCTTCCTGAATTTGGCAATTTCGTGCAAAATCTGGTGATAGATAAAGCCTGTTTCCTGACCATTGGTTGAATTAAAATTTTCCTGAATCCAATTCAGCATGCCATTAACTTCAAGCAGAGGATGAGGGCGTTCGGACCAATTGTATTTAGCTTCCCATTCTTGAAAAACCATCTCGCACCAATCGTGCTCGCATCCCTTCCTCCTGCATGGGGCTGTCCTGCTGCTGTTTGCATAAACGAGATCACATCCATCAAGACAATAAATGGTAGCTTTAGTTATCCGTGAATATAGGTAGAGGTTTTTTACGAATTCTACCGGAACTCCTACCTTGGTGGTGAATCCGTAGGTAATGCGATTTCCTTCTTCCTTCATTGTCTCGCCTTCACAATCCATCGCATCACTTCCCCAAACTTGATAACGCCATGTGCATCTCTCGCCGAGAGACAAGTTTTGCGGGATAGGAAATATGAACTCAAAGTCTAAAGCCCGATTGTGGGTTGTATCGGTTTTGGTTAGGCGTTTGAAATCTTCTTTCGCGTTGAGATCCGCGAACTCTATTACCACCGTTTGAAACTTTATTCGGTCACTGTAAGCATCCATAAGTTCTCCTTGGTCCTGTGACCGCGTAATTGCGATCCACTGAACACAGGATGACTTCTGGCAGGGGGCTCAAATGGGGGCGGAACTGGGGGCTGGAAAGAGGCACGAGGTCTAAGGGTCTATTAGAGGATTTTGCTAAAATCCAAATCTGGTCGCTGTAAATCAGACTGAGTTGGATTTTCGACGCATTCGTTTGAGACGAGTTTACCGTCTTTGCAGATGGCTCTGCCTGCAAAAATGTTTTTGTCTGCGATGTAGCGGATTTCAATGTCGACGCTAAAGTCTTTAGACAACTTCTCAAAAAATGGGATGGGTGGAGACCACTCAGTTGAGAGAATTAGCAGGATGGTTTTATCAGTCACTTTATGAACAGAAGATGCGGTGATGCGAACATCCCACTGCGTACCCCAATTATCGACGCACCACTCGTCTCCAAAGCGTTCGTCTTCAGTTCTCAGGTCTTCGGGAATTGGATAAAGGAGGTCGAAGAATTTGCCTTCGACCTCCGCCTTTTTTAAAAACCCCAATACCTTTTCCAGATTTTCTTTTTCGCCATCAATCCTAATTGCATTGAAACAACCGTTTGCCATTGGATACTCCTTTCCTTAAGCGGCCTTTTTAAGCTTAGTGATTGCTTTATGAAGTATCGCCTTGCGCTGACTCAAACGTTCCAACTCAGCGTGATATTCACGGTTGCTTGGATTTTTCAGAACCAGCTTAGAAATGTTGTCCAGTTCTTTGTTGATGGGTTCAAGTTCTACTAATACGGCAAGAGTCTTGTGGTCATGAACTTTGTATTTCTCTACAAGTGCTTGAGTGCGCTCAATTCTAACTTTGGCCTCTAAGAAATACTCTTGGTCTATTTCCATCCCAATGAACTTGCGGCCCTCAAGGGCGCAAGCTACGCCAGTGGTGCCGCTTCCAAGGAACGCATCTACAACCGTGTCACCAGGACGGGAAAGCAGGCGTACTAAATGGCACATGAGGGCAATAGGCTTGACCGTGTCATGACTGTTTTTGACCTTAATTTTCTTTTTTTCGAACATGGTTGTTTTTGTCTTAACGATTGCATGTTCATCCATACCAAAATCTTTTTCTTTACGAACTGGCTTTGGATAGTGGAGCACCGGATTCATCAAAAGTTCATCTAAACCACTAAATGGGCACACATTGAAATTGCCATCACCACCACTGAATCCTGCGCTTACCACTTTGCTACCATCCGTAAGAACATTTGCCGGATAGCGTTTTTCGCCGTCTTTCCGTGTGACTTGAACGGCCCCAATATTCAAAGCACCGGTACCGTATTTTTTCACATTAGATAAAATGGTTTCGCCGTCAGCTAAGGGCTTTTGCGCAAGCACAATGGGTTCAAACGCTGGCTTCAAGCAGCTATTAAGGTCAGACAGTTTAAGTTTAGCGATTACGTCTGGGTCTTTTTCCTGGCCATCAAGCCATTCGCCCTTGGGCATTCCGCTTGCGTAAGTCCAAATCAATTGGTCTTTGATTTGAAATCCCGCCCACCGCAAAGTAAGTACAAGAATGTCGTAGGTGCGGCTACCAGCGAAGCAAACAAGATATCCACCCGGCTTAAGAACTCTCAGAAGCTCTTTGCAAATGTTCAATGTTGGAAGGTCAGAATCCCATTCGTGACCCACAACACCTTTGCCACCAAGTTTGTAGTCTTGACCGTTCTGATATTTTTTAATTAATTCTTGGATATCATGTTCTTTAGAATTCAATCCGTACGGTCCATCAATGATGACCGCATGGACTGAGTTATCCGCATAATTAACGATGGTCTTTAGGTTATCGCCAAGTTTCAGTTCAAATTTTTGTGGATTTTGATTTTTGGTTTTCATGTTACACCCCCTTTGCTTTCTTGGCTAAATGGGAGTGCCACTCTTTAATTTCTTTGAATAAAGTCTCAGCGTCTTGAGTCAGTTGTTCTGACTCAAAGGTTTGTTTGAATGACTCAAATGCAGAGCGGAGTTTTGCGGTAGCAACAATTGGATTTTCGATAACTGTACCAACAATTTCCTGCACGTCTTCTGAATCGTCATCCATAAGCACGCTCAGCTCACGCTGAGGATTTCCTTGAGGCAATGTAGCGGCTGAAGCTGACGGAGCTCCGGCTACTTCAACGCTACGGCTTGCGGAACCTCCGCCGCCAGATGAGCTTATTTTAGGGCGGCTGTTTTCATTGTTTTCACGGACAAGCGTTTGCATCTTGCGGAAACTCAATTTGGAAAGCTCTTCCGCTGGATGTTGCTCAAGAAATTCGGCCAAGGTGTCATCCGGTAGACGGCTCAACTCAACAAGGTTTGAAATTGGAAGTTTCAATCCTTCCAATTCTTTTTTCTTGGTGACACGGATGTATTCATTGGCGCGTGTATCACCGATATTGAACACCGTTTGAACGAACTCACCAAAAGCTTGTTCAGCGTCCTTGGCGCTAATTTTTTTCTGATGTGCGTAGGCGGTGAATTGGCTTTTTAACGTGGCCAACCCTTCACCAATGCGGATATCAATTTTTGACTTGGTTGTTAGAAGCGTTTGGATTTCTTCAGTGGTTTCTCTAATCTCACTGATTAAATCCTTGGTAATGAACTTACTTTCAAACTGGTCCGGTAACTGAACTGGCGTCCCTTTCACAGGCGCCTGTAGGTTTCCGGCTTTGTTAACAATGCCTTTCTCTTGGTTACTGGTTTTGGACTTGGAACCCATATCTACCTCACTTGTTCACGTGGCGTAATTACCGCGTGTTGTGAGTCCAGGTTCAGCGTTAGGTGGGGGCTGAAATGGGGGCAGAACTGGGGGCAGGCCCTGAAAAAATAACTGTCAATAAAGACACATGAAAAAATGTAGGCAAAAGCAGGCACTTATCATCGATCTCATTTTGAGATCGATGAGGAATTTGAGGCTTTGAATTTGAATTGGACCCATTTAAGAGGGAACTTTGCGGCTGGGAGGCCTCAAGAAGTGAGCTTCAAATCTGTCATCAAGAGAAATCTCAATACTCTTCAGGTAAGTGCTCGGATGTTGAGCTCTAGAAGCCTGGAATTAAATTTACAGACACTGTAAACGGGACTCGCAACCGCCCCACGGCTAGAAACAATTTTTTGAATAATGGCACTTCTTGAATAAGTTTTTCGAATTTGCCTGCGGAGTTCTTTCCGCAAAAAAATAGTGAGTGTAGGACTTGATTAAGGCATTTTCTCCAGGAATTTTTCAAACCATGACGTGGCTCATTTTTCTAATTTCCCGCAACAGACACTATCGCCATAATCCGTATCCATAGGTAAAATCCAATTTCATGGTTCGCTGTGCGGCCATGGTGATTTTTCTACTTGAGCAAAGATGATAACGGTGTAATATCGAAGTTCGATAACGGAGTTCGATATTATGAGTAACAATGATCTCGTCGCTGGATTAATTCGACTTCACATATTGCATCATGCAGTGGAAGAAGATGTCTTTGGCGTAGGACTCATGGAGGAGTTGTCGAGACATGGATATGAAATTAGTCCTGGAACGCTATATCCGATCCTACATTCGATGGAAAAGAAGGGCTGGCTGCGCATGCGAAGTCAGCTTGTTAACGGAAAAAATAGAAAGGTCTACCGAGCAACCGCTAGGGGACGTCGCGCACTTGATGATGCAAAAAAAAAGGTTCGAGAACTTTTTGGTGAACTGTTTGAGGAGTAAATGATGAAGCAACTTATTCTTACCTCGGGTGTTTTTGTCTCCTTTGTTCTTATGTTCGGCTGTACTAACCAAGCCGATAAATCGAATATGGAGACTCTAAAATCTGAAGTGGTCTCGTTAAAAAAGATTATTGAAAACCTCAAGCCAGGCTTGGGTGAAATCATGACGACAATTCACTTGCACCACGCCAAGCTTTATTTTTCTGGGCAGAGTGAAAACTGGGAGCTTGCGAGCTACCAACTTGACGAAATAAAAGAAGGCCTTGATGAAGCAACTGAGCTGCATGAGCACTTTAAAGAAGTAAAAACCTCTCTGAAAGACCTACGGCATTTAACTGACCAGAGTCTCGCGGACATAGAAACGGCAATCAAAGAAAAGAATAAATCCCACTTTTTGACTGGATTTCAGCGGCTCACAGTCTCTTGCAATCAATGTCATCAGGCCGCAGATCACGGCTTCATCGTCGTCCAGGCACCCACAGGCCCAATGTTTACCAATCAAAGATTTAGCAGGGAGAAATGAGGATGGGCGGGCTTTGGAAATCGAGTGACCACTGGGCGGCTCTACTGATTCGGCTCATGGTTGGTGCGATCTTTCTGTCAGAGGGAATTCAAAAATATCTTTTTCCAGACTCCCTCGGGGTTGGTCGGTTTGAAAAGCTGGGAATTCCGATGCCTCACATTCTAGCTCCGTTTGTTGGTGGAGTTGAGATTGTTTTCGGCAGTCTAATCCTTGTTGGCTTTCTCACGCGCCTGTCAACCGTCCCACTTCTCATCACTATAGCGGTCGCTATTGCCACAACCAAATTTCCTATGTTGATGGAAAAAGGACTTTGGCCGACGCTCCACGAGGGGCGTGCAGACTATAGCATGCTTCTGGGCCTGCTTTTCCTAATGTTTAACGGGGCGGGTCGAATTTCCTTGGATGCAATGCGATTTAAAAGGATCGGGTAACACAAGTGTTTCAAAGAGTTTTCGAAGTTTTTTTTGTTTTCTTGCGTCTTGGCCTCACTTCATTCGGTGGACCAATTGCACATCTGGGTTATTTTCACGACGAGTTCGTGAAACGTCGCAAATGGCTAGATGAACACGCCTACGCGGATCTTGTAGCTCTTTGTCAGTTCCTGCCTGGTCCAGCCAGCAGCCAGGTCGGACTTGCGGTTGGACTCTCGCGAGCTGGAGTTCTCGGCTCCATTGCTGCCTGGATTGGATTCACAGTTCCATCTGCCATTATTCTTGTTTTGTTTGGCTTGGGCATTAGTCGTTTTCAGGATCAAATTGGTGGTAACTGGCTTCATGGTTTTAAGGTTGTCGCTGTTCCCATTGTTGCCCAAGCACTGTGGGGAATGGGCAAGAAACTCAGCAATGAAAAAATTCGCGCTACTATTTCAATTGTAGGCGCAGTGCTGGCTTCGACTTTACCATTTGGATTTGGACAGGTCGGAGTCATCATACTTGGCGGAATTGTTGGTAGAATCTATCTCAGTGATTCAGCCGAGCTTCCTCATGACCCAATTAGAACTTCCTTTGGTCACAAAACTGCGGCGCTTATTCTGGCAGTATTTGTTGCTATGTTAGTTCTCCTGCCGATGGCAGCGAATATCTCGGGATTGCAGTCGGTTAAACTCATTGATGGTTTTTTTCGCGCTGGCTCGCTCGTGTTTGGGGGTGGCCATGTTGTTTTACCTCTCCTCAAGTCTGAAGTCGTGACGCCAGGGTGGGTCTCACCCGATGCATTCATGGCGGGCTACGGCGCTGCTCAGGCCATCCCAGGACCACTATTTACCTTTACTGCCTATCTCGGCGCAGTTTCGCTAATTCCTCCGTCTGGTTGGCTCGGCGCAATGATTTGCTTAGTCGCCGCCTTCTTGCCATCTTTCTTTTTAGTTTTTGGAACACTCCCTTATTGGGATAAAATTCGAAAATATAAAGGAATGCGCTCTGCCATGCAGGGAATTAACGCGGCAGTCGTCGGCCTATTGCTCGCAGCTTTTTACAATCCAGTTTGGACTAGCGGAATTTTGTCAGCAAAAGATTTTGGGCTGGCCGCGATTGGTCTTTTGCTACTCATTTTTTGGAAGACGCCTTCTTGGGCCGTCGTAGTCGTCACTGCGCTTGCAAGCGGTCTGCTGCCATGATGCCGATTTTCCCATGGGAGCAAAATATTATCGAAATCGCAAGGACCTGGCCGCGAAGTGGTCCGGTGTTTACTTTCATGCACTCCATTTCTGATCTTTCCATTACCATCTATCTCATATTGGTTGGCCTTGCGATTATGACCTGGAGGCTGGGCTGGAAGGCGGTTGTCGGTCCAACGGCGTTCAGTCTGCTTGCTGTGTTGTTTGCCGAGATTTCATCTCGGAGAATTATCAAGGCACTGGTGATGCGGCCACGCCCCGATTATTTGGGAATGGATTGTCATACGAGCGCATGCTGGGGATTTATTAGCTCGCACGCAACAAACGTATTTGCTGTCGCCGTTTTTCTTACTCTTTACAATCGTCGAAATGGCTATTGGACCTTACCGATAGCGGTACTCGTCTCGTTTTCCAGAATCTACTTAGCCGATCATTATCCCTTGGATGTGGCAGGTGGAATGCTGGTCGGCACAATACTGGGCGCAATGGTTTGGCGAATTTATAAAAAATTTATAAAAAGTTAGGCTTAAGAACATAACTCCGGCAAATTAGTTCGCAACTCTCTATTAAGTAGTGGCCATTCTTTCCTGCCATCGATAGGCGCGAAAAGCGTGCACAATTCATGTAAATTAAAATGTCGACTATCGCAGTTGAGCTTAGATTTATTTCGGTTTCTTTGGTTTCAATTTCCCTGAGACGGGCGCTCCCCAAGAATGTGGCGATTTTTTATCTTGAGATTTGAGCTTAGTTTTTTCCACCTTGGCTTGAGCTTTTCTTTTTTCCTTCTCCTCTTTTTGCTTTTCTATTCTGAGTAATTGCTCTTCCGGCGAGTAATCTTCAAAGCTGAAGTCGAGGCGATAGGTAGCTCTATTATTTATCGGTTCTCCTCTGCGAACCATTCCGTATTTCATTACAGGGTCACGTTTTAAAACGTCCTCCAGCTTCCACGGGTTTTTCTTTCGTTTTTCCACCTCAAAAGCTCTGCTTCCATACATCGCATCTAGAAGATCTGTTATCTGCACTTCCGGGTAAGCCGATTCGTACGCACGATGCAATCGAGCAATAGCCTTCTGCTTTATCTCGGTTCGGCCACTAAATTTAAAAATAGGATAGGCAGGGTTCTTTGACTGGTATTGCCCGTAGTCTTTGGAGAAGAATCCTCGCTCTAAAGTTGGGCGCGAACCGACACTGCCTACAACAATTCCACCTTCTGCGTCGGCATCCCCAGCGGCTCTAAGAAATTCAATCTGCGCCACTTCACGTCGAATTTCTTTCAAGCGATCAAATGAGATCTTAAGAGCGCGTTGAGTACCTTTCTTTAAACTTGCATGAAGATCGGTCAACTTCATTTTTGCAGAGGTAAGTTCCCCACATGCTGACATAACTGGATTTTGTCCACACAGATCAATTGCTTGATAAACAGAGTAAGTAATCGGAAGAATTTCTCCCGTTTCTGGGTCAGAAAAATCCTCAATAACTGCTCCAAGGTAATCTCGGATCTTTGATCGAAAATCGGCGCGGAATGACTCATCCTCAAGGGCGGCAGCAATAAGAATCTTCTCAATTAAATTGCGACCGTATGTATAAAGCGAGGGGTCGTCGATGTCATATTCAATAATACCGAGATAGCTCATGTTCCCATTGAAGATTAGATCCAACTGTTCATAGGGCATGGAACATATCAGTTCCCACACTTTCTTAAGTGTTGTACCCAGTTCGTGATTTCGATGAGACTTTATGAACGCTTTAAGTGCGTCTTGCGATAAAATATGCAGACTTGTTCTCAGAGCTTCGTCTCTTTTTTCAATATTTGTCGGAATTTTTAATTTATTATCCGACAGATATTTCTTTAGCTGGAGCAGCGATTCAGATGACCTGTCCTTAGACATTTCTTTGTGAAAGTCACTTACAAGGTCCCCAAACATGGTTTTGAAGTTTGGGCTCAGCATATAAAGTTTGTTTTCAACTTCTCGGAACTCAAGATAGAAATTCGGTCCGAGCATTTTTTTGAGCCAGGAATCACTGAGCATTCTTGCAGTGAATTGCTTACGCCGCTCAAGATAAGCAGATTCCGGCGTCGACTCGATAGCAAGCAACCGCCAGCGGAATGTTTGGAGGAATGTCCTTTCCAAATAGTAGCTTTTATAGAAGTGCTTTGATGGCCCCCCGGTATCGATCATGGACTGAAACTCGTCCTCTAAGTAGCCTTGGAATTCTTTAGCGGTGGGTAGCAACTCTTTAAAACTAACAAACGGAACTTCATCAAGCAGAGAACCATAGCGTTCCTCTAAAATTTTGAGCTGCAAGAGATCGCCGGAAAAAAGTTCGATCACTTGCTCTTTGGAAAGCCATTTCATTGCCTCAAATAAGCAGGGTCTAAATTGGTAGAGAAACTGCCCAGGTGTGGGCGTGGAGTTGAGAAGCTCAACGGTTAAATTATTTGGAATAGTTTTGATAAGAATGTCTTTGATCCAACTGGCTTTTATTCCTGACTCCTCAGCTAAAAGCTTGGACATAGTTTCGACATATTCTAATTCGTGGGGAAGAGGCTTTCGTCCGACTGATCCTGTAGTTTTGTCCGTTCTCATTTCACGCCTCCTTTGCTTGCCTTCGTATAGTCGACGAGCCATTGCATCTGGCCTCGAAAAAAATCAGTTTGATTAAAATCCATTTTTTTAAGTGCTTTTTCAAATTCGGCTTTGAGTTTGGAAGGAACGCGAAGACTGATTGGCACTAGTTGATCCGCTTCACCATGCTTTTTCGGCAGGTAGTCTTCAGGTTTGATATTTTTCATGGCTCGTTCCTTTATAAAAGGATCGCTTGAAGTTAAGGCAAAGTAAAGCCGCGTGTAATACACTTTGTAATGCTTTAAAAAATGCTGAATGTAATGATGGCTCGGAGCGGCGCACCGCAAAACCTCAGATACCTTAGAGACCGCCTATACGAAGAAACGCTCAGCCGGGAGCATAAATATAAGGTCGATGCAGTGATGCTTAAAATTTTGGTATTCATAGCGTAAAGATTTTGTGCTTCGCTTTTTGTTGTTAAAAACAACGGAAATCTTATCCGACAGAATTTGGGCCTTCGTTAAAAGGTTTGCTCTGAACTCTCTATGTCTGTCGGTTATATCATCCTCGGGAATCCAAGAGGCCATGAGGGCAAGCGTTTTTAGTGCTTCTCTAGCGTGAACTGAGGCCAGCAAATTCTTTTTGACCTCAGAACTGCCAATATCCTTAAGTAAGATAACCTCGACATAGGCTCTCAAAATAAAGCTAACGTCATAAAGGGTTTGATAAACACCAGTGCTGTTAAATTCCCTTACGGATTCGTCAAGTCGTGGAATGAGGAGGTGTAGTAAGGCTTCTCGCAGAACTCCGGAAGAGGACAATTCCTTGTGCCGGTCATCAGCGAATAGCAAAACCAGTTGCTCAGATTTGTAGTCAACAAAGTTAAGAAGGTCGTCGTCGTTACATTTGTATCCGCGAGCCTTAAGTGCTGTCCAAACTTTATCCCGATATAGTTCGGCAAGCGTCGTTCCTTTAAAAGATTTGTAGTACAGGTCTATGGCTTTCATTTGCGATACTCCTTTCCTAATTAAATGGATTTTATGCGAACTTTGATCGTCCTAAAAATTCCAAGTAATTCGGGAAGAGGTCTGCACTCACTTACGAAATAGAACAAAGATTTTATTGAACTTTGTGAACCTTTAAGTCGAATTCAAAAAAACCTTCACCGCTTGTCGCGCCGATTAGCTCAAGATATTCGCCTTGGCGCTGACATTCTTCCATCTGATAAAAAACCATAGCGATCAGCTCTTCGCACAAAATCGCACCATGCTGCTTGGCCAGGGCTTCCATCCGTCGTCTAAGCTTCTTTTCCTCTGCTTTCTTCATTTTATTCTCCCAGGTTCAGTGACCGCATAATTACGATTCACTGAACACAGGATGACTTGCGGTAGGGGGCACAAGCGGGGGCTGAGCAGGGGGCCGGAAGAATCGGCTACCAACTTGGCTCACAAAGCCCCCACCAAACCGCTACAAAGCCCAACGTTGCGGCTTTTCTAATTAGCTAACCCCCTAAATACCAATGAATTGAAAAACGGCACACAGGCGCCTGTGTGCCGTTTTTATTTTCCAGCCCCCAGTTCGGCCCCCTTTTCAGCCCCCACGCCTAAGTGACCCTAAGAACGCTTGGGCGCCGGCAATTCAGAACTTTTCTTACTCACAAAACCAACTCACCAAGCCCACGAAACCTCGGACTAAGCGTGTAGTCGCATTCTGAGGATTTCACTCGGAGAACGGTTGATTTCCCCACGAATTTCGGTTAGTTATAGCTCAGGGACCGTGGTTAAACTCCCCCCGCCTCCACCATTTTGCAAGCTATTCGAACCGCGTCCGAAAGAATATTTCGGCAGCGGGTCAGAGATAGCCTTCTTTATATCAGTTTTAGGAATTAAAGAGCGGGAGCTCGCGGTAAATGCGAGCTCCCGCGAATAATGGCTGTTGCCGATGTGGAACTGGATCTTCAGGCCTTCGGGAGTGACTTCGATTCGGTGAACAACCTTTTCGATGATCTTCGCTCGTGATTCTGGATTTTCTTCGTCGCGAAGAAGAACAGTCAGATGTTTTCGAAATGCGTTGAGGTCGTCAGGCGGAACGGGTGAGTCTGTTTGTTCGCCTTCGTTCTTAATCTGCTGAAGCTTACTATCGAGTTCAATTTTGATGGCTTCAAGTTTCTCCATCTGCTTGAAGATTGGCGTTGGTGAAACTGAAGTAGGCAAAAGCGAAAGACGTTCCGCCAAAGCATCGAGTTGCGATGCCACTCCTAACGATTTGTTCTTCAGTCGATCTTTTTCGCTGCCTTTCTTTTGTTTTGATTTGAAATCTTGCGCTTCGCTCAACATTTCTTTCGCCACTTCGGTCGAAGTTATAAAACGTCTTACTTCCTGCCACACAACGGGCTCTGCGAGACGCGCGAGTATTCGCTGATGTTCGCAGTTGTTAACTTTATCGACGAGGGCGGCTTGTCGTTTCGTATTCCAAGCGTGATCATAATAAGCGACCTTTCCGTTTCGGCCATGAGCCCCTTTTCCGCTCATGCGATCTCCGCATTCTGCGCAAAATAAAAATCCTGATAATGTATAGGGATAACGTTTCTCGGTGAATGCGCGACCTTTGCGCGGTCCCTTCTTAAGAAGTTCTTGTGCGCGCTGGAATATTCTTGGATCTACGATTGCGGGCCACACTGCTTGAGCTTCACACTTTCCTTCTTTGGCTTGATAGACGCGAACGCCAATGTAGGCCTTGTTCTGAAGAATCTTGTGAACGGTGTCGTGAATGAAGTGCCCAAGACGAATTGTTCCTCCGCCTTGCATCTTTCGACAAAGCTTAATGCCTTTCTGATTCAGAAACTTTGCCGTGCGATGAAGACTTTTGATTTCAAGATACGATTTGAAAACCTGGCGAACAGATTCTGCTTCTTCGGGGTGAATGTCTAAGTATCCGGGCTTTTCAGGAATCAACCGAAATCCAAACGGTACCGACCCACCGTTGTACAACCCGCGTGCCGCACGCGCTTGAAAGTTTGCGGACACTCGTTCGCTCACTTGTCGACGTTCGAACTGTGCAATGTTCGCCATGGTGTAAAGAACCATTTCTCCCGCGGCCGTTGTCGTGTCGAAGTTTTCTCTTAGCGATTGAAATCCGCAGTCGTTCTCTTGCATCATCTCCCAAATTTCAGCGAAGTCTTTGATCGAACGTGAAACCCGTGACAGCTCGGTTGCCATCACTAGATTGATTTCACGATTTCGAATAGCGGTCAGCATTCGCTGAAGCGAGGGCCTTTTTGTGTCTTTTCCGGAACGAGCACGGTCTAAGAAGACTTCGACAATTTCGCCGAAGTTTCCTTCCATGTTTTTCAACCTTACCGTTTGTCGCAATCGTTCTTCCTGATTGCGAATTGAGCCTTCAGGATTCTCGGCTTGTTCTTCCGTCGAGACCCGAATGTAAATTCCAATGCGGAATGATTTTTTGTTTTTCATCTGATCCAGTCCTTTTCTCATGCGACCTTCGATCGCGTGCGATTTGGTTTTCTGGATTCAGTGGGAACAGATTTTTCTGGCTGGCTTGGACGAGAATAAAGAATCTCGGCGATTTCTGCAAGACGCTGTTTGAACTCCGCTGCGTCAAGTGTGTGATGGCTAGTACTTACGTTGTTCGGTACCCAACGTTTTCTCATGCATGACCTCAATAAATAGTTTTTGCATGTGTCTCCCTTTTTAAAAAGGCGTCGCGGATACGACGCCCTATGATCGTTAAGACTCGTGAGTATATATAAAGCTACAATGTATACTCAGTTGAAGAAACTATGGGTCGCCGTAATTTCCTTAGGTATTGATTCAAAAGGCTTTTTTCGCGTTTCCAGCATACAGAGTGAGGCGCCTTGTAGACAGGGAGGCGCTGCCCGGGCGCTAAGAAAATCTGAGAGCGTTTGATCTTTGTATTGGCCACTGCGAAACTTCGCCTGCCATCCGACTTTGGTGAACTCTTCGATTGGAAGAAACAGATGTTTAGTTCGCGCTGACTTCAAATATTCTTCCACGCCTTTTTCAATCCGCGAAGTTGTTCCGGAGAAAGGCACAAGCCAAATCACATTGGCCACAAAGTGATACCCTTCATAAAAGTCTGCAACCAATTCGAAGTAGTTACGACCGCGCTCGCACCGCTCAACTTGAAGTGCAACTGAGTGATCGGCCGTTAGCTTCGGAAGTCGCCAATAACCGCTGGCAAAGTGAAGATCAGATTGAGGCACCCACATAGGAAACTGATTATGATGAACCCGCTTTAAAAGTTGTTCTGAATATAACTCCACGCCATCCGGAAGTTTAGGAAGCCAATCGCCCATCATAGCTGTCATCGTGATGAGATCTTGGCCAATCGACTCTGGCTGGAATCCAACCTTGTGTAGCTCCGGCAATAGTTCACGAATGGCTTCGAATCCTTTCTTAGTCAAAGTCCAGACGTGACCGTATCCAGTGTGGCTTGTAAGTGTTGTCACGTAGCCTCCACCTTTTAGTTCAAGAAGACGGCGGTGAACGCTCGTAGTCTTAATGCCAGGAAAGAACCGAGCCGCGATTGCGGTGGTGGTTGCTACTTTCCATTTCCATAAAAACATAAGCAAAGACATTCCAATCTCTTTTGATGGATATCGCATAAAACTCCTAAATTTTTTAAATCTGTGGCTCAAGCGGGCGGCTTGTTGGGTCGCGGTAAAATCAGTATTCAAATTTCTTGAATACATTCAAATTTTTTGAATGTTTGTTTCGCGTCTGTTTGAGATGGCGAGTTGAAGGCCCCTCAAGATATATAGTTGCAAGTGGAATGCCATTTTGAAGGTTACAGCTTTGCAGACGCCAATGCTTTGTTAGCCTGATATTTTCTTTTAACTAATTCGTCGCCTTCAGCTCTTAGGTCTTTTTTTCGAATACCTAAAGCCTTCAGAATTTGCTTTCGATTGAGATGCTGTACTCTCATTGGCGAGTTCCTATAAACTTTCACGAAATTCGCGCGTACATCTGGGTCAGTTTCTAAAAGATTGCAAAAACTAATATGCGCCTGCTTTAGATGTTTAAATAATCGAAATGGACTAATGATCAGCCGTTTGCCAATTGGGGCTTCATGGAGGTGTAGTTTTTGAGCCCATGATTCTTTCGATGCGAGAATAACGAATTTCTTATCCATATCGAAAGAGTGCATAAGTCCACACCTAACAAATTCGTAGAAATCGAGAGGCTTATACTCCTTTGGAAAGTGATTCTTCAGAATCTGCGTGTATCGAAGTTTGTTTCCACTAGTGGCTGATCCAGCGGAGGCATATTTCGAGAGAGCGTCGATTGCACAACAAATTAAAATCGTAGCGCCCACTCCCTGACGCTCTTTAAGACAAGCAGCAATGTTCTGATAAACGTGCAGCGGAAAGTGTTTTTTAAATCGTCCGACGCGATGATCACTCATTTAAATATTAAACCGGCGAACCTTATCGGAGTCAGTTTGTTCTCGGCGCGTCAGGTGATAGTAAAAATTAACAGCAAATATCTTGGCGAAGCTTCAAAAGCTTTTCCGACCAATAATCCATTTCACGCTGATATCGCTAGAATACTTTCCAGTCGATGGGGGTGTGCTGGACTGTCTTCGCCGCTTTCACCAACACAGCGAATGTCGCGATTCCCAAACTGATGACTTGTGCGGATCTGAGAAGTTTTTTAAATAATTGTTCTCAGTATTCTTAACCCTCTGATTTCAGAAGTCTTAAAACATAAATCATATCTATAAGTTAGTTAACTGGTGCGGATACGCCCCGAGAAGGAACGGAGGGTTGAAACCTAACACATTGAATTTATTTGATTTTTGTAGCTTAGTCGGATAATCTAGACTACTGGGTTGCATAGTGCAACCGATATGATATAATCAGGAGAAGGCTTGGGGCTAACGGAGAAGAGACGCTTATTCTTTAAAATAAGAAACCAGTGTCAGATCTTAGTAAAAAACCATGCTTTTAAAGATTATCCCGAGCGCGGATTTTCTCAGATGGAAATTATCAACCTCATTAGAGTGGGAGTTGGACAAATTCTGGAGAACAAATCCGATCAGGCTATCTCCGGATCAGTGATTTTCAAGGTAAAGGATGACCTTGAAAGAGAATGCAAACTTGTAGTTCTAATTGAAGAAGTACAACCGCCCCTTAGTTCAGGAGGAACAAAAGAGCAGGTAATTGTGTGTAGCGCCTATCGAGAGGTTTCAGATGAAAATTAAGAAGATCATAGTTCCCAAGTATCTTCATAAGGATGAGTTTGGATCGATTTGGTTGCGTGACATAGAAATCCTTTTAGACGCTTCAGAGGTCGATGTTTCCCCTGAGAAATTTAACCAATCTAAACATCCACATTTTTTGTCTTCCGTTGAGATTGAGCGTATTTCAAAAATCTCTGCTCAACGCTTTTTCGATGAAAATGCCGCTGCTTTGCTGGGTGAACGAAAAGAACTATCCTCAGCAGAAATATGTGGGATTAAAAATTTTTTTAAAATTACCGGATTGGATCTAGGTACACTGATTGGCTTAGACAAATCTAGTGTCAGTCGTATTCTGGCGGGCAAGCAAGATCTGCAGCGTGATAAACTGTTGCTGCTTATTAAAACGCTGGAAGACGAACTGGAGCATCCGGGGAAAGCAAAGATACTTCTACATCATTTAAGAAAATCATCCGCAGATGACAAACATATCGAACGAATCGATTTGTCCGCTAAACTGGTATCAGAGTTTTTTATTCGCAGATTCCATGATACCGATGGGCCGATTACACACTTAAAGCTTCAAAAGCTTCTCTATTATTCACAAGGTATGGCTTTCAGCAAAAGTAAGCGTCTTATCAAAGAAAAGTTTAAAGCTTGGCAGCATGGACCAGTAGTTGAAGAAGTATATGACCTTTATAAGCAATACGAAAAGAATCCTCTTCCAATTAGTGAGGGCCTTAATCTCGCAAAACTTGAAAGCAATGAAACAGTGATGGGGATTCTTGAAGAAACAATTTCGATCTATGGATTATATGATGCTTGGTATCTAAGAGATAAGACCCATAAAGAAGCGCCTTGGGCCGAAACTCCGCAAGGAGAGATTATTCCTGAATCCAAAATGATCTCTTTCTTTCAGTCGGCTTTAATTTAAAGGACTGATTGAATGTCATTACGCGAGAGATTGAAAGAGTTGAGTTTGGGCATGAATCGAGAAACCGTTTCATTGTCGCCATATACTCCAAATTGGTCTAAAGCATTTTCGATCGCGGATGACGTCATAAGAAAAAAGATTTCGTTAGGACTCGAACTTCATCATATTGGCAGCACATCCATTCCGAATATTCACGCCAAACCAATCTTGGATATTCTTGGAATTGTTCCTTCAATCAAAGCATTCGATAGTAATCGATCTGACCTGGAGGCTTTGGGATTTGTTTGGAAAGGCGAATACGGAATTGCGAACAGGCGCTATTGTGTTCTGTACGATGACTGCGAAGAAGTTGGTTTGATTCATCTCCACGTATTCGCGAAAGCTGATCATGAAGTTGAGCGACATCTCGTTTTCCGAGATTATCTGAGAGCTTCGCCGGAGGCATCAAGCCGCTACCAAGAACTGAAAAAGAAGTTAGTTGAGTCACATAGTGGCGTTCGCGCAAATTATTCTGAAGGAAAATCGGAGTTAATAACTCAGCTTTTGCGAGAAGCATTTCAGTGGAAGAAGTTAAAGATTGCACGCCATGAGACGGGTCATGCGGTAATGGCATTGATATGTGGCCAAAGAGTTCAGAAAATTTCACTCAAGGAGATGGATTCGCCTTCAGGAACAGACAAGTATCGAGCCTTCATGAAACTTGAGCCAGTTGATCCACATCTTAAATTTACTGGTGAAAGAGCTATCCAGAAAATTATGATTTCATTGGGCGGCTATGCAAGTGAGATTTTATTTTACGACGTGGCCAATATCGGCGGCGACGACTTAACTATTGCGGCCAAAACTGGTGAAGACATGCTACAGGTTGAGGAGTTTAAAGCGTGGGTAGCTGGCTTACCGATTCCAGCGTCGGGTCCGTTGGGCTCAATTGAGAACCCACAGGTTCGAGCGTACATCGATTACAAGTTTGGCGACTGCGTTAATGCTTTGGCTCCACTTAAGCCGGCGATTCAGGCGATTGCCGCAGAATTGTGCGAGAGAGAAGAGCTTTCGGGAGATCAAGCAACCGCAATCCTTCATTCGCTTTTGAGAGCGAATAGCCAACAGCAATGATCACTAGAGATGAAATTGAGTCGAAGGCTATCGAATTCGACATCAACTGTGTCAACGTCGAGCGAGATTACGTTTTTGGCTGGGTTTTGTGCGGTATTTTTACTGTTAGTCTCCTTAAGGATATTTTGATTCTTAAAGGTGGCAATGCCTTTCGAAAAGCGTACTTTGCGACAACTCGCTATTCGAGTGACTTGGACTTCTCAACGCAGGCTTCTGTAAGCGAACAACTCTTACACGACGAGTTCGATAAGATATGTGACTTTGTCCAAGAAATGTCGGGAGTAGTCTTCGAAAAAGATCGTAACAAATATGAAGAGAAGAAAACTTTCGATAAAGAAATAAAGTCGTATCAGGTAAAACTCTATTTTAAAGACTTTTACGGAAAACCTGGGGCTGTCGTCATATCAGTGAAGTTGGATATCAAAGAGTTCGACAGAATATTTTTGCCAGTTCAAACCCGAAATCTGATTCACCCATATTCCGATGCCGCCAGTTGCGATGCGCAAATTAGATGTTTGAAGTTAGAAGAGATGTTAGCCGCAAAACTCAAGTGCCTCCTCCAGCGGAGGCACACTTTTGACCTTTACGACTACGTCTACGCGATTTTTATCAATAACGAAATTGAAGTGAATAAGGCGGAGATTGTCTCAACGTTTTTTCGGAAAACAATTTTCGAACGAAGTCCGGGCGTTGTAACCAGTTTGCTGCTTGGATTGCCGGTCCAAATTTTTAAAACTGCTTGGGAGAAATATATTGTTTGTCCTAAAGACAGTTTGCTTCCATTTGATTCAGCATTGGAAAATTTTTTTTCAAGTATTCGATCACTTTTTGGGGAGGATTCTCATCCGCGAATTGCTAGCCTATTTTATCCCGCACACATGAGAAATATGATCTTAGAGGCTGGAAGCGGTATGAATCTCATGTCGATTAAATATGACAAGAGCACGAGAGTGGTTGAGCCATATTCTCTTGTATATAAGAGGCGCAAAGATGGCCATGCAGAAGAATATCTCTATGTTTGGGATCGTTCTGGAGGAAATTCTGGGCCTGGAATTAAAACGTTCGTAAATACAAGAGTTGAAGACATTAGTATTCTGAAAGAGACGTTTGAGCCGCGGTATACGGTCGAGCTTTCTAAGGCTGGTGAGCCAGCATCTTCCGGATATTTTGGAAAAACTAACTTTGCGAGTAGGTCCGGCCAAGCGAACCGCAGGGTCATTGGTTCCCGCGCCGGACGTGCAGCGAGCTTCACTCTAGAATGTGTATACTGCGGCAAGAGGTTTAAGCGTACTAAGTATTCGACGAAGGTCGGAAAGCACCAAGACAAGCACGGCAATCAATGTTTTGGCCGACATGGATCGATCGTCAGTTAAGGATCTTTGGATTTTCGTGTGGGCCGATAGAGCATTCGATTGAACTTTACATAGCTCAACTGTTTGTGCTGAACGGTCTCCGCAGCTTTTACCATCACTGCGAAAGTCGCAATTCCCAAAGTCCCGCTCGCGATGTGAACCATCGCAAGACTTAGAATGTATTTAATTAGATTTCCAACTTCCATGAGCGATCTCCTTCATTTGCGGACCTTCGCTCGGCGAAGATAACGCCGAATTGATTCCTGACTGACGCGATAATGGCCAGCCAACCGCTCCACACTCCAGTCCTCGATTTCGCGCAAACGTGCCAGCCGCGCATAATCAAACCTTTTCTGTCCCCACAGAATCCCGCAAACCGTGCTATAACGAGGTTTGGCGGTTTTGCTAAACTAAGAGAACTCCCACCATTTCCTAATAGTGATCGAACCAAGGGTTCACTATCTTAAACCACCCTCTTTTCTAATTTCGTTTCCAAATCACGGACCACTTCTCATCAGGCCGAGTTGATCTAACAACCATACGGTCATTTGAGATCTCAAACGACCTGTCGAGATCCTTGCCAATGAGGCTGCGTACGAGGGCTCCATCCACGTGCACGGTGAAAGTGCGTTTTGTAGCGTCGATTTTGTAAGTGCCAAAGGTCGCTTCATATCCGCTTTTCGCGTACTCCACGTGGTCTGATTCGGAATTGGCATACATGACTTGAACCGATACGTGGCCGTCCGCCGAAAAGATAAAGGAGCCTTTTGCATCTGTAATTTTCTTAATCGTTCCATCTTTTGCGGGCTGTTCAAGTTGAACAAGTGACCAGGACCCGACAAGATTATTTCCGACTTCGCCGTAGGCGCGAGGCAAAGCGCTCAAAATCGAAAACAAAATAATTGCGTAGTTTAGGATCAGCTTCATAAAAAATCCATTAGCGGTTGATGAGTTTCATGTGCGCTTCGGGATAGCGTTCGCCACGAATTTGAATTTTAGCGGCAGCGGTCTCGATTTCTCGCAGGTCGCTCGTGGTCAGCACAATTTCTGAAGCTCGGCTATTTTCCTTCATTCGGTCAGCCTTTGTTGTGCCGGGTATAGGGACGATCCATGGTTTCTGGGCCAATATCCACGCAAGGGCTACTTGCGCTGGAGTCGCATCTTTCTCTTTGGCGACTCGAGCGAGAAGGTCGACGATGGCTTGGTTGCTTTCGAGATTTTCTTTTTGAAAGCGGGGAATCGAGTTTCGAAAGTCGGTACTCACAAACCCTGGATCTTTCGGCGAAATCTTCCCCGTTAAAAATCCTTTTCCGAGAGGGCTGAATGGAACAAATCCGATTCCAAGTTCTTCAAGGACCGGAAAAATTTCTTCTTCGGGCTCTCGCCACCAAAGCGAGTACTCACTTTGAAGTGCTGCCACGGGTAAAATAGAATGGGCTCGTCTGATCACATCGACGCCGGCTTCTGAAAGGCCGAAGTGTTTTACCTTTCCCTCTTTGACTAAGTCTTTCACTGCGCCCGCGACATCTTCAATGGGGACGTTCGGATCAACCCGGTGCTGATAAAACAAATCGAGGGCGTCGACGCGGAGTCTCTTAAGCGAAGCTTCGGCGACTTTTTTGATATGCTCGGGTCGACTATTGAGTGCGTTCCAGCGGTTTGTATCAGTCGCCGCCGGCTCAAATCCAAACTTCGTCGCGATGATGACTTTTCCTTTGAAAGGTTCGAGGGCTTCGCCAACGATTTCTTCGTTGACGAGTGGTCCGTAGACTTCGGCGGTGTCAAAAAACGTTACGCCTTCTTCAACCGCGGCTCGAATTACCGGGATCGCTTCTTGTTTGGTTTTCGGTAGTCCGTAGCTTTGGCTAAATCCCATGGCGCCAAAACCGATGGCAGATACCTCAAGCCCACTTTTTCCTAACATGCGTTTTTTCATAAAATCTCCTTTTAAAAAAAATTTGCGATTTATTGCTTTTTAGCCTTCCGGGCTTCAACGACTTCATTGAGCTTTTGAAGGCTGGCCATGGCTGCTGGCCATCCGGCATAGAACGCAACGTGAGTAAGAGCCGCTACGATCTCTTCTTGTTTAAGACCATTGTCCATTCCGAATCCTAAATGAAATGTTAGCTGATCGTTTCTGCCGAGAACGGCCAGGGTTGTGATTGTGACGAGGCTCTTATCACGAGCGCTTACTCCCGGACGTTTCCAAATATCTCCGAAGAGCAAATCGTCAGTTAACTTGATAAATTCGGGCGCGACAGCTCGAACTTCTTCTTTTGGATTGGTCACTTTAATCTCCTTCTTTAAGTCGGCTGTTTGCAGCGCGGTTGTGACAAGTGGGCTTCTCATGGATCAACACTACACTAGCTTATCATTTCGAAAAATGGCATATTGGTTGATGTGCTATTAACCAGGAGTTAATAATGGAGACAAACTCGCTAGACGGCCTACTTGCGCTGAAGCTTGTTGCAGATAAGAAGAACTTTACGGCAGCTGCCGAGGAGCTGAGCATTTCTCCTCCCGCTATTAGTAAGATGATTAAGCAATTGGAAGGACGTCTTGGCGTGACGCTTCTAAACCGCACAACGCGAAGCACGAGCCTAACTGAAGCGGGCGAAAGATTTCTGGCAGAAGCTGGTCCTGCTCTGGATCAAATTCTTTCAGCTATCACAAAAGTTGGAAGCCTATCCGAAAAACCGTCGGGTCTTCTTCGAATCAATATGCCAAAAGCTGCGTATTATCCTCACATCGAGCCGAGTTTAAAAAGCTTCTTTAAGAAATATCCGGATATTTCTGTTGAGCTCTATTTCGAAGATCAAGCTTCTGATGTCGTGAAGAGTGGGTTCGATGCCGGGATTCGTTTATCGGATATTTTGGCAAAAGACATGGTCGCGGTTAAGCTCTTCGGTCCCGTTCGTTTCGTCGTTGCTGGCTCTAAAAAGTATTTCGAACGAAAAGGTGTTCCGAAGCATCCGAAAGATCTTTTGTCGCATGATTGTATGAGATTGCGATTCGGTGGAGGCGCCGTTTACGATCGATGGGAATTCACTCAGCGCGGAAAAGATTTTCAGGTTCAGGTCAAAGGAACACTTGTGTACAACGATCCACTTGTAATGATGGATGCCGCTGCCGAAGGAATGGGACTTCTTTATATGGCAGAAGACGGGCTTAGAGATTTTCTGAAATCTGGAAAGCTCGAAATAGTGTTAGAACCATTCGTTGCCTCAAGTGGCGGTTACTATCTTTATTATCCGCAGCGATCGCAAGTTTCTCCGAAGCTAAGAGCCTTCATTGACCACTTAAAAGCAGAAAGTCCTTAACCGTCGACATCAACGCTTAGCCTTAGTTGCCTCAACCGGGCTTTGAAAAAGCATTCGATTGAACTTCACATAGCTTAACTGTTTGTGCTGAACGGTCTCCGCAGCTTTTACCATCACTGCGAAGGTCGCAATTCCCAAAGTGCCGCTCGCGATGTGGACCATCGCAAGACTTAGAATATATTTAATGAGATTTCGAACTTCCATGGCGATCTCCTTCATTTGCGGTCCTTCGCCCGGCGAAGGTAACGCTGAATTGATTGCTGACTGACGCCATAATGCTCAGCCAACCGCTCAACACTCCAGTCCTCGATTTCGCGCAAACGTGCCAGCCGCGCATAATCAAACCTTTTCTGTCCCCACAGAATCCCGTAAAACCGTGTTATAACGAGGTTGGGCGGTTCTGCTAAACTAAGAGAACTCCCACCAATTTTCTTTAAGATCAGAACCTGATTGTATAATCGGATTCTGCCTAACCAGTTTCCATCTTTGAGCACCTCTATCATTTTTTGTTTTTAAGATATTCTGCGAGTCCGCTTCGAACCTTTTCCGTCCAATAGAGTTCGCTCGATCTTCGTTATAACGAGGTTGCACAGCTCGCTAAAATTAAATGAACTCCACCATTTTTCCGCTACAGCGAAAATTAATTTCAGATTCCGGATGCTGTTGCGGTATCTTGCATTCGGAATTATTTGAACCGAACTCAGGCTGGAGAGTCTATGAGTCGCTATGTCGATGGATATGTGATCCCAATCAAAAAGAAGAACTTAAAAGCCTATAAAAAAATGGCGACGATGGGGCGCAAATCGTGGATGAAACACGGGGCTTTGGAATATTACGAATGTGTGGGTAGCAAATTGGAGAGCGATTGGGGGATTCCATTCACTCGCCTCTGCAAATTAAAATCGGATGAAACGGTGATTTTTGCCTTTGTCGTTTACAAATCCAAAGCTCACCGGGATCAGGTGAATAAAAAAGTTCATGCCGACATGGCAAAGATCGCCGATAAAGGAAAAGAGTTCAAAATGCCATTTGATATGAAGCGTTTTACTGTCGGTGAGTTTAAAACACTGGTTTACGCCAAGTAAGAGACACAGTCTCGGCTTGAGCCTAGCGGCCGAGATCGATGGGTCTTGCTCATTCTTTTTGATGTTTCGATTGAAACGAGGTCATTGTGATTCAAAATTTAGCCCCTGTTCAGTTTAATTTCTTCAATTGGTGGACGCATGACTTGGGGCAGATGCAGTTGCCTGCGAATGTTGAAGCCGCTTTTCAGGCCCTTAAAAGCTATTATGAAGACATCGCTGAACAGGCTTACGAAGAGACTGTCGAAAATGGCTTCATTGCGAAAGCAAGTTCTGAATACGAACTGGCTCTGCATACGGCACTGGTCAAATACAAGGACATCCATTGGCTTCGAAAGACTTTTTGTGGGTGCACTCTCGCCGATTTGTCCTTGGCGATCGCGCAAGCGTTGGATCCGAAGGAATCTTGGGAAATTTTGGAAAATGATGAGCTAGCAGTTGTGACCAATCAAAATCGAACAATCGTTTTCGATCTCAAACATTTTGATGTTCTCAGTGCGTCTGCATCTTTAGCATTGGTGAAAGATCCCTTGCTGATCATGAATGAAACCATTACCCAAGAGGTGAATCGGTTTTATCAAAGCCGCCTGGACAATGAAAACCGCCGATTGCTTTTGCTCAAACAAATTTTAGAGAAAAACTCAAACGACGCTCAGGTCATTCCATTGCATGGCGTTCCTGACAAAAATATCTAGCGTTTTTAAAAGCATCATCCCTTTAAGTTGAGATGATACGAGCCTTTAGAATGAGAAGATATAATCTAGCATAAGAGAAAGCTAGAGTGTGCGATTGGTCTTAGTGAGGCTGGGCAATCGGATGGGTTCTAAAAACCACTTCGCCTCCAAAACCGATCTTCATGGCTGGGAGATCCGCAACAATGAGAGGTCCGGATGAGCCAAACTTTGATAGATAATAGCCCTCACCAAGGTAGATTGCAAAATGGGTGAGCATCTGCCGATCGTGGCCAATAATAATGGTGTCGCCTTCCTTGAGTGAACTTTCATCAACCATTGGTTCGACAACCCACTTTTGGCGATCAAATTTCCCGAAGAGGTAATCAACGCCATTCATATAATGGGCAAAGCAGTTGCAATCAAAGGGTGAGCTAGGTGCGCGTCCCAACCGGAGATAATCGAGAATTCTTGCACTCATTGCTTCAGGTAAAAGAACTGTTTTTTTTCCTCGAGCAGTTTCGATTGATAAATGAAGTCGCGAATGGTTCGGGATATCAACCCCCGTTAAGGCATGAAGATGCCCTTTCTGATTTCCCGACTGAAACGTTACAATTCGTATTGGGAATGAGTTTCTTGAGTCAGAATTCGTCGCGTTTCCGATTTGGGAAGTGACATCGAGATAAACAATAGGCCGATCTAAGAAATCCGTATCAGTATAGAGCTTGGCACATCTCACGACAGTCCCTGAAGCCGTAAATGGGAAAGCAACTGTCAAAATAGCTGACAGTATAACTAAGTAGCTTGCCATCCGGGATGAAGACTTGTTCATAGCTTTCTGTAATAGCAAGTCTTTAACCATCAGTTATCCCAAATCATCCTTAAATCTCCAAGCGGGTCCTATTCATTTGAGGTGTTAGAATGATTGAGAGTCGATTTTCCATTAAGGATCGAAAATTTTGGGCACTGTGAGGATTTCAATCGGCAATGAGTCCTTGTGACTGCTATTTCCAAATTAGAAACATATATTTCAAATTCGTTTCTGTTTAATTCAGCCATCAGGTGGCAGTTTCTCCTTAAGCCATGATGATGTGGCGGTAATCAGGAGACAGCTATGATTGAAAAAAATAGTGCTCGCGTTTTAATTGGGGCTTTGAATCTTTTGGCGGTAGGCAGTCCGATGCTTGCGAGCCAAGCAACTCACGCGGCGACGATGGACCAGAAAATTGAAAAGCTGAACAGTGCCTCTCTCAAGTCTATTGAAAGCACTTGGCTGAAGGTTCCGGTGGCGTGCAAAGCTCGCGGATTTAATGCCAGCCCGATGTCTTTGGAAAACAAGGAAATTGCGCCTCGTATTCAAAATATTTACGCCTCCTTTGGATTTTAAGAGAATGGCACCGAAAGTTTTTCTATTTTCTTCGGAGGAGGTCGCTCTCCTTCGAAGCCGGTTTGAAAGACTTGATGAAGTGACATCTTTTGACGCCGACATCGAATTCGCTTCGAGAATCGCAAGCTACGGAATTTTTCGTGAGATCGGGACGGTCAATGATGAATTGGCTCGTTTCATTTTTGATGTTGCAACAGCGCAACCCGTTCGTCTGCAGTCATTAAAAGCAGAGTTCGTAGAATGGAACGGGCTCTTTGGGCTGCGGATATTTTCCACGGATAGCCGCCGACTGGAGTTAAGAACAAAAGGATTTTATGAAGTCGTTCACCCGCATCTTTCAAAAAACGAAGATGGATCATTTCATGCGCTCTATATTTTTCCTGCGATCATCAACAAAATTGCTCAGAGCGAAGGGGTGGAATTAGTCCTTGTCAAATCATGGGGGATAAATTCGATATTTGGTGGATTTGATCCATCAAAGGGCTACTACCAAACAAATTTCTGGGAAATTGAAAACAACGATGCTCTTCAGTTTTCAAATCTTGTTCGTCAGGGAAAAGTTGCATTTATGGGAACTCATGATTTGGTCGCCCATATTGCTGGCATTGACCGAAATCACTGGCCGAGTCTTAAAAGAAATGCCGAAAGAGTTTATGAGGCCATTCATAAATATTTTAAGTCGGCCCCAAAGCCAAGCATTTCAGCTCTGATTTTACCGTATACAATTGGTGTTGTTCTCGATGATCTGGCGCAGCCGCCAAGCTACAGTTCTAAAAGTCACTTGGCTGTCTTGGAAGAACTGCTTTTGAAAATTTCAAAAAATGAAATTCCCGCGAATCTTCCGACTCTGCTCACGCAATTTCCAAGTAGCTTTCAAAAAATTATTGATCTTTCGCGCACCGCTCATATTGAACAAAATCTCACCGAGATTAAATCGACAATCAATTTGCTTGTTCAAGAAATTCTAAGTGCTTCACTTGTCAGTTCGACTTAGAAGCTATCCCAAACCTGACTCATCCGCCCGAAGACGTTTGGGCCGGTCAATGCCACGAAACGAATTCGGTCATTAAGAGTGGGTAGGGATCAGTCAATAAAACGAAATTTTGCCATAAATAAGGACTGAATCCCTCCCCAAAGCGTCTTGACCACAAACGAGATCGCTTAGGATTTCTTACCTTTCACACTTTTATGAGAGCTGTGCGCTAGGTGTAATTTCTTTTTGGAAAAGGACTTTCCGGACCTTGCTTGCGCACTTTGTTTCACGTGTTTTGCAATCATGGAATGTCGAGCCGGTTGAGGGCGAATTTTTTGGGCTAGCTTTCGCGGCATATGCTTCGCCAGCGTGCGACTGGAATCTCGAGAGGCGCCGTTGCTCGCAAGACGGGGAAGAGACACCGGTGCTCGGTTTAGATCGGCCTCGCTTTTTTCAATCCAAGGACGGTAGGCGGAAACTTTGGTGTAAACAACCTTGTGGGCGCAATCATCTGCCGCGCGGTTGGGATAGCTTCGATTTGTGACGCCGCCGAGAACCATTTTGCGGCCTCGTTGAAAGTAGGCGGGACCCCCCGAATCACCATGGCAAGTGCCGTGGCCGTGGGATTGGTCGAAGATCATTTCGGATTTTCCCTTTCGAGTCGAAGCGACAGAAACTGAGGTCTTGCGAAGAATGCCGGCCCCTTCATGCGTTTTGGCGTTCGAGACTCCGTAGCCGGCAAGAATGGCGGACTCTCCTTTTTTGATTTCGTTTTTTGCCGAATCAAGAGTGGCGGGCTTATACCCTTTGGGAATTCCACCGCCGAATTTCACCACGGCGATATCGCCTTGATCCATTCCCCGGCCCCGCTTCTTTTCCCAAGCCGGATTGACGGCGATGCCGGTCACGGGTCGCTGAACAGAATCAGGCGAGCGAACATTGGATCCGAAAATCATCACCGGCGCGTAACTTCCTTTTTGCACGCAGTGAGCGGCCGTCAGGGCCGTGTTTTTGCCAATGAGACTGGTCGTGCACAGGGCGCCACCGGTCCCATTTCCGGAAGGTTCATACATGGCAGCAGTCGATCGTTGGATCGGATCATGGCTTGTCATATCAACGCCGCCAATGATCAAGGCATGCGCTGAAAATGAGAGTGAAAGAATGGTGAAGAATATCGTCTTCATAAGACTCCTTTTGTGTGCCGGGATCAACCGGCAGGTTGTTGTTGAATGCAAAAAATCGATCAGTGAAGGCCTTGCGACCTGTGCTGTGATTGAAAAGGAGCCATTGCAAAATGAGGAGAGGCTTCAAATCTCATTAATTGGGCAAATAGGATGTAAAGTGTCCGAGATTCCGGAACTTATGCAGTTTCGAATGAAGAACGTTCTTTGCGCCTTGATCATCAGGCGCTGCCGGGTGCATTTAGATTGGTGGGGCTTCCATCAGGGCTTGCTCTGCTGAAGCCTGATTTTTCTGAGGACGGCTTTTGCATTGCAAAGCGCGAACTTTGTTTCAGCGGCGGAAATCATTCAAGCGTTGAGAAGAAGACGACGCTCACGCCGACGGCAGTTGTTCTGCCCGAGTTTTTATAAGAGTGAGGTTTGTCTCCAGGAAAAGTTAAGACATCGCCTTTTTCAAGATGATGAATTTCGCCGAGGACGCCGATCGAAATCTGTCCGCTGATGCAGGTAAAGTACTCTCTTGTGCCTTCGATATGAGGCGAGCCTGTCATGACCGCTCCGGGCGCAAGCACAAGTTCATCCATTTCGGTCGAGGGTATTTTTTCGGGCAATAATTTTCTGAGAGTCACACCGTTCTTCGAACGGCGGTCGACGGGAACATCAGCGGCTTTGATATGCCGACATTCGGCCCTTGGTGACGAGATGAGCTCATCAATCGAAATCTGCAGGCCCTGGGAAATCTTAAGCAGAACGTCCAAAGTTGGATTGGCGCTTCCGGATTCCAACAAAGCAATCGAGGCGCGGGTGGTTCCGGATATTCGAGCCAATGAGGCTTGTGAGAAGCCCTTTCGTTCACGAATGGAAATAAGGTTCTTCGCGATGTTCTGACCTGCTTTGTCTTTCAAAATAGCCATATGTCATTTTAATAGCATGTTGGTTACTAAAATGTCCATGATGAGGTGAATTGGGATTAGGAGGTTCTCATGAATATGAAACTGGATCACATCAACCTAACGGTCGCCAATTTGAAGGACAGCATTGAGTGGTATGGAAAGATTTTTGGCTTTGAAGCGGTTGAATCAGGAACAACGCCCCGAGGAGTGAAATGGGGAATTGTCGCAATGAACGACTCGATGATTTGCATGACGGAAGACAAAGAAAGAATCTTGGCGGATCGTCACGAGGATCCGTCGGTTCATCGGATAGGCCACTTTGGCATTCGCGTATCGAATTTGGAAAGTTGGCGGCAGATCGTCAAAGAAAATAATTTAAAGGTCTATTACGGCGGGGAAATCCACTATCCATTTTCAACGTCATGGTACGTTCACGACCCTTCGGGACATGAAATTGAAGTTTCTTATTCGGCCCAGGAAAAGCTGCAATTTCCAAGTCGAGGTGCCTAATGGATATGACAGTCTTCCTTTACAAGTGGATAATAAAGTCTGGAAAAGAAAAGCAATTTGAAGAAAATTGGGCGATCGTCACAAGGGCGATCCGTGAGCAATGTGAGCTTGATTCATCTTCGTCTCAGGCCCGGCTCTTGATGCGCGAGGCAGTTGAGTTTTCTTATCCAGATCAGCAGCTAGACGTTAAAATCGATTTATTAGTAGCCAAATAGATCATTGCCTCGATTCTTAATATGAGTTGTCGCACTTGAGTTCTGGCCGAAACTTTAAAGACACGGCTGGCTGGATTTTTTGGTTGGATTCGTCTTCGCACCTGAATAGACTTTTGGTGACAATTGATTGGAGAAGATATGAGCCGATTGCGCGTTGAGAGTTTTTCGTTGTCTCTGGATGGATATGGAGCAGGGCCGAATCAGGATCTTCAGAATCCGCTAGGTGTTGGCGGCAAGAATATCATGGAGTGGTTTTTTCCAACGCTGACGTTTCAGAAAATGATCGGACAGTCTGGTGGCACGACGGGTGTCGACAATCAATTTGCATCGCGGGGATTCGACGGAATCGGGGCGAATATCATGGGTCGCAATATGTTTGGGCCCATTCGTGGAGCTTGGACGGATGAAGAGTGGAAGGGATGGTGGGGGTCGAATCCTCCTTACCATTCGCCGGTTTTTGTTCTCACTCATCACAAGCGTGATCCGATTGAAATGGAAGGCGGAACCACATTCCATTTCGTCACCGACGGAATTGAATCCGCACTGAAGCAAGCGCAGAAAGCTGCCGGTGGAAAAGACATTCGGCTGAATGGCGGGGTCTCGGTGATTCGTCAGTATTTGGCAAAAGGTCTGGTCGATTACATTCATCTCGCGGTATCTCCGAAGCTCATGGGATCCGGTGAAAATCTTTTTGCCGGGCTTGATTTGGTCAAGCTTGGCTACACCATCAAAGAAAGTGTCGCCGGCGAAAACGCGACTCACGTCATTTTCGAAAAAGGTTCCAGGTAGTCTTTCAGAAATTGAAGCATGATTTGGGTCAGAGGAGTTCGAGTGCAGCCCCTCTGCCCGAAATAAAATTCGAAGGATTCGTTCCTAAAACCTTTTTGATCTCTTCTGGGGCTGGTTTCAGTGAAGCTTCAAATTTACTTTTTATTTTCTTTGAGAACAAAAACAACACCGGTGACTGCGCTCGGAGACACAAACGAATAAATGTATTTTTCATAACTTGCTTGTACGTCGGCCTTGCTTTGCAAAATGATCACTGAATTATCAGCTTGAGCAATCGTGCCCAGGAAGCTGCCGCCGTGGGTGTACAGTGTGACTTCCAGATCCTTTGTTTGTGCAGCAAATTGAATCGCCTGCGCAACAGATGTCACGCCTTTTGCTTTAAAATCTATGTTCAAACCTTGATTTGTCATTGAGATCCCTTCTGAGTGTAGGTGGTTAGAAAATGTTAAACAGTGAGAAAAGTTGAATCAATGACAATTCTATGACAGTCCAGCCTTCTGATATTTGAAGCTTGCTGCTTGGTCATTTCACTCGGGAATATTTCAATCACACTGGAATGATTTATATTTGGGAGTAGCATTTTTGGATTTTTGCATCCGTCTTGAAGGTGTGCCAGGATCCCAAATCTGTCTTTGGGATCTGGTGAAATTCTCTGAAGGTATCATGACGGTTTCATGATCGCTCTGATGGCCAAGTTGGATCGGAAATTATTTTTTCTTTCGAGTGCTAGATTTAAACTGTTTCGGAAACAGATCCATGAATTCATTCCATCCATCGTTGTGTGCCCGGCCCTTTGAATTATCAGGCAGGTCCGAATGCACAAGTGTCATCAGCGTTCCTTCGTCCGTTTTTTTGAAAGTCACGGTGACCGTCGTTTCAAGGCCTTCGGTGTAGGGCGACATCCAGGTGTGTTGGATTCGGCGCGAGCGTTCTAGCTTTGTGAAGCGGCCATAGTGAGGGGTGCCGTGTACCAACCAATAAAAAAATCCATCGACTTTGGGATTCAGTAAGATCTTCTCGCCCATATTCCAAGGAGTCCCTTTGATTTTTGGATTGAGCCACGCGCTGTAAACTTTTTCCGGAGTGGCCGTGATGGTGCGTTCGAATTTCAAATCGACGGTTTTTGGTGATTTCATTTTCGTTTCTTCTCCTTGTTTTTCTTGGGTTCGAAATGTTTGGCGAATTGATCCAGGCGATCATTCCAGAATCGTTCGTACAGATGCGTCCACTCGGCTACTTCGCGCAGGGGATCGCCTTTTAAAGAAATGAAAACTTCGCGTCCTTGCTTTTGGCGTTCGATCAGTCCAGCCCTTTCCAAAAGCTTGAGGTGCTTGGTCACTGAATTGAGCGCGGTATCGAAGGGTTGGGCAATTTCGAGAAATCCCGCCGGCCCATAGGACAGCTTCTCGATAATGGCCCTTCGAGTGGGATGTGAAATAGCGGTCAGGACGTTCGATAATTGATCCATTTTTATATTACACCATAAGGTGTAATATATTGCAAGGCAAATTATTGAGGAACGTCGAATTTCGAGAATTTGAAATTGGAACCGAGACCCGCTCGGTTTCTCTAACGTCGGGATTTGAGTGGGGTTTCAGATAAATTCCAAGGAGGCGAGAGGTCTTAAGAAGCCGACACCGCATCGATGTGCAGTTTAAAGTTCTTGTACATAGATTCAAAGATTCTTCGATCGCTCAGGGCCTTGCCCATGGCGAAGGTGCCTTCTTGGAAGGTTACGATGAATTCAGCGAGCTCGCGGGTGTTCACATTTTTTTTGAGGTAGCCTTCTTCTTTGGCGCGATCGAGATGGGCTTTGGTGTGCGCGATCCAATCATTCAGAACGGCGCTGGTTTTTTCTTTGATCGATGCATCCGATGACGACAATTCTTGTGTGAGATTGTTCAGCGGGCAACCCAAGCTGGTCAGCTCTTCATTCCAGCCGTCGAATGTATTTTTAAAACACTTTAAAATTCCCTGAAGCGGATTTTTATAAGCGGCAAGGGGCTGAATCCAGCGCTCCATGATTCCGACGCGAATGATTTCGTCGATGATGGCATAGGCCACGTGATTCTTGGTCGGGAAGTAGTGAAAGAAAGCGCCAATCGTGACGCCGGCTTTGGCTGCGAGATCGCGCACGCCAACTCCGTTATAGCCATGGCGATAAATTTCCATAAAGGAAGCGTTCAGGATGTGGGCTCTGGTTTTCTCGGGGTCCCGGGTTTTTGTCTTCGCCATAAAAATAATATATCACCTGATATCTAATAAATCCATCTATTTAGCCTTTACAACCATCTTGGTCTCAAAAAATGTCATTTACTACATATCAAGTGATATGTTATTCTGCCGATACAGTCAATCAACCAAGGAGTTTAAACATGGCAAACGGGATCTCAAAAGGAGCATTAAGGGCGGGGCGAATCCTGAGTGGTCTGGCAATCGTCTTTCTTCTTTTCGATGCGGTGACAAAGTTCTTTATGGACAAGCTTCCGCCGGAAGCATTGGAGGCAGGGGCTGCCTTGCAATGGCCGGTCGAGAAAATGCCTTTGGTGGGAATGATTCTTTTGATTTGCACTCTTCTCTATATCATTCCGAGAACATCGGTGCTTGGCGCGATCTTATTGACTGGATATTTAGGCGGAGCGGTTGCCAGCCACATTCGCGTCAGCAATCCTTTATTTACGCACACGCTTTTTCCAATTTATATCGCGGTGTTTATTTGGTTTGGTCTTTACCTTCGAGACAATCGCGTGAAAGCTTTAATTTAAAGGAGAAGACAAATGGGAAAAATCACTGTTGAAGCTGTTGTTGCAGCAAACCCGAAAAAAGTTTGGGACGCTTACGTCGAACCCCAACACATCACCAAATGGAATTTCGCTTCGGATGATTGGCAATGCCCAAGTGCCCAAAATGATCTCAAAGTCGGCGGCAAGTACGCGGTCCGCATGGAAGCCAAAGATGGCAGTTTTGGTTTCGATTTTGAAGCCATCTATGATGAAGTTCGAATTCAAAAGTCTTTGACCTACACCATGGGTGACGGGCGACAAGCCACAACCCAGTTTGAAGACCTGGGTGGCAATACCAAAGTGACGACGACTTTTGATGCGGAAAAAATGAATTCAGAAAAAATGCAAAAAGATGGGTGGCAAGCCATCTTGAATAATTTCAAAAAATACGTAGAAACAACTTAAAGGAGACTTTTATGCCTGGAACAGTGACATTACACCGAATTATCGCAGCGCCACCCGAGCGCGTTTATAAAGCATTCATGCATGCCGGCGCTTTTGCAAAATGGCTTCCACCTCACGGCTTCTTCGCGACGGTTCACGCGATGGAGGCAAAAGTTGGCGGCTCCTATAAAATGTCGTTCACGAATTTGACAACGGGGCACAGCCACTCGTTTGGCGGAAAATACGTCGAGTTGGTTGAAGGTCAAAAGATAAAGTACACCAGCCGCTTTGATGATCCCAATATGCCAGGAGAAATGCACAATTCGATCACCCTGACCAAATCGATCGCGGGAACCGAAATCAAAGTTGTGCAAGAGGGAATCCCAGACATGATTCCAACCGACATGTGCTATCTCGGATGGCAGCAATCGTTGGATCAGCTGATCGCCCTAGTGACCCCCGAAATCAATCAATAGCCGCATTTGCGGTTTCCTGAAAAAACTGCATGCCGTCTTCAAGACATTTTTATTGAGCGGCTTGATTGAATGAAGGGCCTGTTGTAGGTTTGGTGCCCGCCATCTCTTCTCGCGAGCACCCAATTTTTTCGACTGGAGTCTTCAATGAAGGCCGCTTTCATTTTGATTATCGTTTTCGTGACCTCTCGTTTGTGGGCTGCCGAGAACGTGCAGGTGCACACGCCGCGCGGGACAGACGTGACCGTGACTTTGCATATTCCGACGGGAAGCAGTCTTCCGGCTCTGGTGGTGGCGCCGGGAACGAGCTGCAATTCGAAAGGTCCTTTGTTCGAGACGATCGGCATCAATGGACTTGAAAAGCATTATGCGATCTTTCGTTTCGAGTGGAGCTACTGTGGAACGGCCAGTGAACATCCATCCGCTGGACTAAAGAATGAAATCGAAGACATGACGACGGTCTTAGAATTCGCCAAGAAACAGGCTTCGATTGATCCATCCAAGATTGTCATCGCCGGTAAATCAATGGGAAGTGGAGTGGCCTACCGAATATTTTCGCAACATCCAGAACTGAAAGCGGCTGCCCTGCTGACACCCATTTGTTCCTATACGACCGACGAGAATGACAAGCCACTGCCAGAGCCCGTCAGTGTTTGTGATCGAAGTTATCCTCATTTAAAAGAGGACCCGCGACCGATTTTAATGACCATGGGCAATCAGGATGAAAATTGTGTCTTGCCGGTCTTGTTTGATTTTCTGAAGGATTCGAAGGGAAATATTCAGACCTTTGTTGCCGGCGGAGATCACGGTTTTCAAATTTATGATGGCAGCGGCCAAATCGACCCCCTCAAGACAGAAAATAATATCGCCACCGTCGCCAACGTTTTGTTCAATTGGATGGACCTGATATTTTAAGCATTGATCGCCTATCTATCTAAGATTCATAAAGAATTCGAATTTCCCAAAATAAATATCAACGGCGTGAATCTAAAGCCGGTGCAGCTTGCATCTTATAGACAAATTGTGATGAGGATAAGACCTCGGGGAGTTTGAAGATGAAAATGGCAGTGCGGTTTTTAACTTTGGTGGTGATGCTTTTGGCCGTGAAGCCTTTGTTGGCGGGCGAGAATCTGCCGTCTGCAAACGTGGCTGCAAAATATGCGCAGGCAGAAAATTCGAAAGGTGCCACGACATCCAATGTGTCCAGCGACGAGACTGAAGATCCGCTCGTTATCCAGAATGGTGAAGAACAGGTTCATATCAATGTGGCCAAGCTCAGGAACCCCCATGATATTTTCGTGCCGATCGCGTTCTTTGTTTTCCTGTTAGCTCTGTTTTTGGGCCGCCGGTTTTTCATGGAACGGACTCAGCAGCGAAAAATTGCTTTGCTCGAGAAGATGGTTGAAAAGGGTCAACCGGTTTCCGATGCCGTGATTCAACAAGTTTTTTCGGACGACCGAAGCCAGCGTTTTGGTCGGGGCTCGGTGGCGCGAACGATTCGGCGTGGGGTTGCCTTCACCGCGATCGGGACCGGTTTGCTGGTCTATAGCTTGCTGATGCATCACGCGGGTGGAAAGCTGGTGTTCGGGATCGTGTTGCTGGGATTGGGGATTGGACATTTGGTTTCGCATCGGTTTGAAAAAAAAGAAAACAACTCCTCTGACATGTAGGAGTTGAAAGTGCTCACCGATCAGGAGCTCGTTCACCGGACGCTTGTTCTGAAAGACAAGTTTTCCTATGGGCGGCTCGTACAGAAATATCAAAAAGAAATTCGCACCTACCTTCTGCGACTTTCGAAAAACAAAGAAACTGCCGATGACCTAGCGCAAGAAAGCTTTCTCAATGGCTTTCGAAATTTGGGGCAGCTGAAAGATTCCGGTCATTACCGGGCCTGGATGTTTCGCATTGCTTATTACGAATTTTTGCAGTGGCTGCGAAAGCAAAAGGCGACGGCAAGTGAGAGCATCGAAAATTCTTCCAGCTATGATGATCTTTCGGCGAAAGCCGAGCTCAATTCATTGTTAAAACATATTCGAGACGAGGAACGGGCCGCGATCATTTTATGTCTGGGGCACGGCTTCACGCACGGGGAAGCGGCCGAGCTTTTGAATGTGCCCGAAGGCACCGTCAAGTCCCTGATTTTGCGCGCCCGAGAAAAAATAGGAGTCCAAAATGGATCATTCTGATTTCAAAACCAGCGAAGAATTGGGTCTCAGTGATGATGATGTTTTGTTTATGTCCAGCTTTTCAAATCGACTGCAGTTGGAACCATTCCCCACTGCAACTGGAAAGCGAAATGGAATTCTGATCTCGGTGATGGGTCTGGCAACCGTTGCCGCGGTTCTTCTGTGGTTTGTGTGGCCCCTCGCTAGCAGTTGGGGCCAGGTTTATTTCTCCCAATTCGAATCAAGCTTTGGAGTTTCCATCAGCGTGTTATTCGGATTGATCAGTCTTTGTGTCGCATGGCTGATCGAAGGTGGATCGGACCAGGCGGGAGATCTGGTCTAAAAAATGTCATTCATCGAACTTTCAATCAGGGGCTTTTGCAATGCCTCAGGATCGGGTAGCGTCAGCCGTCAGAAAGGCAGGCCCCATGAATGTTCAAATCATTTATCCAAACGAAAAATATTTGCCAGCCTTTCACGAAGCTTTATCAAGGGTCGCGAGCGAGCAGATTTATATTGAAATGATCGAAGCCCCGCCGTTTGAAAATGTCTCGGCTTTTCAAAAAGCGTTGATGCAGAACAAGGGCCCTGTTTATTATGCCGTCGATGACGAGCGGGTGGTGGGATGGGCGGATGTCTTTCCCGAAGACAACCCCCGGCAATGTCACCGCGGTGGATTGGGAATGGGTCTGCTTCCGGAATACCGGGGCCAGGGTTTGGGCTCACGATTGCTGTCCATGGCTCTTGAGCATTCGAAACAGTTCGGCCTGGAAAAAGTTGAGCTCAGTGTTTTTACTTCGAATGAGCCGGCCATAGCCCTGTACCGGAAATTTGGGTTTGAGCAAGAGGGTTTGATCAAGAAATACCGCAAGCTCAATGGACAGTATTTTGACTGTCTGGTCATGGCGAAGTTTTTGTGACCTGCGATCTCGATTCTTAAATCCAGCCTCGTGATCCATCAAAGCCCACGACTTTGACTCGCAAAAAGTGGCCATTGTCTAAGTTTTTGACGGGACTTTCTCGTTCAACTCGGACAGGCCGTTTTGAGTCTTGGCGAAGGGTTTGCTTTGACTGTGTCTTTGCAAGCCCAAAGGATCCAAATGACCACGAACAAGATTCCATTCTCAAAAAGACTTTTGCTTCCGCTGATCGGTGGAATGTTAGCTTTGCCTTTGGCTCAGCGTGCGTTCGCCAATCAAGTGGTCGTTCTAGAACAGGCGATCGAATCCAAAGCGGCGCGGATGGCAAAGTTGCTAAAGGCGAACAAGACGGTCGACGCTCTGTATTTCACCGTCGAAGAAGATGAGATCTCAGTTGCGGGTCTGGCTCTGTTGCGAAACGCCGCTATCAATGGGGCTCGGGTGCGTGTGATCATCGATTCCATGCACAACAAGGTCTCGCGGGCGATGATGGCAGCACTGATTTCCAACTTGCCGGCCGGTGTTCAGGGCCGGATCGAAATTCGCGAGTTCAATCCCTTCAACATCTTTCATCCCCTGTGCTACAGCCGAAGAATGCATGACAAGTCATTGATCATCGATGGAAAGACATTGATCGTCGGCGATCGCAATGTGGCCAATGGATACTTTGACATGCCTTCGGTGGACAGCCACGGACGACCTTTGCCCTTGTATCAAGGTTTAGACGTCATGATCGAGGGCGGGCCGTCGGTTCAGGAAGCCCAAAAATATTTTCAGGACCGCTGGGATTCGAGAGATGTCAAACCCGTGGCCTTATACGAGTTCTCGCCCGATGAAATGGATCCCGCTAAATGCGTGTATAAAAGTGCCGATAGCTTTACATGCGAGCAACGTCAGGACCAAAACCGAAAAAAAATCGTGAGCGCGACGAAAATGCTCGATCAGGCAATCGTCCGCATGAACCAGCCAGACTATCAGCAGCTGTTGCAGGAGGCCGAACAGTCTTGGGCGACGCAGGGATTTGCATCACGGCAGGTTGAATTCATTCATGATTCGGTCTTGGACAAAAAAGTTTGCAAAGGGAAATCTGACAACAATATCGCCTCTCGTTTGTACCAAGCCATTTTGGACAACACGCAAGATAAGCTTTTGATCGTCACGCCTTACCTGACGATCACGCCAAAAATGGAAAATTTGATTTGGGCTTTAAAAGCTAAAAATCCCAATATCCTGATTCGTTTCCTTACAAATGCGGTCGAATCCAATGACGTTCCCGCGGCGCAGGCAGGGTACCAAGCGACCCGACAGAGGTTGATCGATGCCGGCGTACAAATTTACGAATTCCGACGTTTCGATCAAAGCCATGACATTCTTGAGACTTTGCACGCAAAAGTCGTTTTGATGGATAACAAAAAAGTTTTCATCGGTTCGTACAACTGGGATTATCGGTCCGAGCAGGTGAACAGCGAAGTGGGCGCATTGATCGAGCTCACGGGTGACGAACACCTGCCGGCGACCCAGGACGTGCGGGATCGATTGGCGCAATTCATTCAATCTTCGACAGGCCTTGACACCAACCATGGTGGGATTGGCGGAACGGGCGGCGAGCTTCAACCCAATATCACCGCCGAAGAGGTCGACCGAGTGGCGCAACTGGTTCAACGCCGCCGTCAGTCCGCACTGTTCTGGGGAAAGCTTTTGAAGCTTCCTGTTTTAGGCGATGTGATCATGAAACAGCTGTAACCGTTGTGGATCGTTGGCCAGATGTCTCGGATTCTTAAAGGCTGTCCCAGATTCGACTCATCCATCCTAATGCTTCAGGATCTTTGCAAATGATTTTGACGGATTGTTGGCAGCTGTAGGGACAGCCCGTGATGTTCAGCGAAATCAGCTCCAGCTCTTTCACGTAATAGTCTGGCAGGTAAGCCAAGGCATGGCCCCGCTGCAAAAGCTTATCCATGATTTTCAGGCCGCTCGCCCGGTACCGGATCTGTCTTGGAAATTTATCATCGCGCCATCCGTCCAAAGATGCAGAAGTGGAAATTTTGCCGAGCATGGCGGATTCGGGGGAGACAAAAGGGAATTTTAAAATATCTTCGACCGGGATTTTTGCGCTCTGGACATACTTTTTAAACAGAGGATGCTTACCGGAAGCGCAAGTTTTGAATTCGACTTTGGATAAGGTCTTGGACTTGAGACCTTGCGGAACATCGCCTGTCAGCAATCCAAAGTGCGCCTCTCCATCTTGCACCTGTTGGATGACTTTGGTTTCATTGCGGGTCAGAAATTGAAATCGTGAATGAGCAAAAGTTTTATGGATGACTTCTGATAATTGAATGCCGAAATGGGTGTGCAGAATTTCTTCGGCACTGATCACGACATTGAGCGTTCCTTTTTGTCCACTGAGTTCGAATTTCGCTTCTTCTTCGAGCTGGACAATCTGCGCCGCCCGCTTCTTAAGCGCTAAGCCTTCGGGCGTCAGTCGAATATTTCGGCCTTGTTTGTAAAAAAGAGAAATCCCCAGTTCGTCTTCCAGCCGAGAGATCGCCTTGCTCAGTGAGCCTGGCGAAACGTTGAGATCTTCGGAAGCTCGGTGAACGTTTTCGTTCTGGGCCACCGCTAAAAAGTATCGAAGTTCGAATATTTCCATATTCGAAACATATAGTTCAATATCGTTTCTTTATCAACCTCGCCAATAAAGTTATCAGGAGACCTTGAAAAGAGGTCACGATGAGACAAAGCCAATCGCATCATATTCCAAACCGCTGGACGCGGTTTGCGTTTAAAAACGGAATGGTCGCTCAAAACAGAGTGGTGGTTCCACCGATGGCTTCGGGAACTGCAGATGTGCAAGGGGCCGTGACGTCTCAGACACTGCGGCATTATGAAAATCTGACCAGGGCCGGCGCTGGGATTGTAATGGTGGAATACACCTACGTTCACTCTTCGGGCCGAAGCGAAGAGAACCAATTGGGTCTTCATTCGGACGGTCAGGTTCCCGCGCATCAAAAATTGGTTTCGAGCGTTCATCAAGCCGGTGCCTTGGTGGGGATTCAGTTGGTGCACGGTGGTGGCAAATCTTCGAAAGAATTGACCGGAGGAAGACTGCTGGGCGCGAGCGACGTGGTTGTTCCGACCAAAGGAAACGATTTAGAAAAGCCAGTTGAAATGAATCGTGACGAAATCAAGGCCTATCAATCATGGTATCTCGATGCCGCGATTCGTGCCGCCGATGCCGGTTATGACTTGATCGAGCTGCACGCGGCCCATGGTTATGGATTGAATCAATGGCTGTCTTCGCTGACAAACCAACGAACGGATGAATACGGTGGCAACCTGATCAACAGAAGCCGGATGCTGTTCGAAATTTTTCAGGCGATTCGAAAAGCGCTTCCGCATCTGCTTTTGGGTGTGCGAATTCCGGGTGAAGATCATTTTCGTGGTGGTCTCACCCCTGACGATATGTTTTTTGTCTCGAGACGACTAGATGTCTTAGGGGCTGACTTTCTTGATGTCTCTTCGGGGATTGGGGGGTGGAGACGGCCCGCTGATCGCTCGGGGGAAGGTTATCTTTTACCCGAAGCGACGAGCATTCAGCAGCGGGTTGGCATACCTGTGATTGGTGTCGGTGGCATCGAGACGGGAACGTTTATCGATGCTGCGATTGCGAGAAAAAGAGTGTCCTTCACGGCCGTCGGTCGAAAGATATTAAAAGATCCAAAACTTTTTTTTGAAGAGGTTCTGGTTGAAAGTTCGGTTGGCCCATCAATTGCGAATGAATACTGTGGCTAATCATCTTCTAAGTTATGAAGAAGAGGTGAATTCGTTAATCGAATCTTTGTCTTGATCTTGTCCTTTGTCCAAAGCCTGACTGTCGAAAAGTTTAGAATTAAAATCACACGTCCAGAGATGTCTGGCGACCCTTGTGAAACTTGCGATGCACTCCTATTCTTGTACGCATGGCCGCAAAGCCAATGGAAAAAGAGAAAGACTCAATCAAATAAAAATAAGGTAGGAAAGATGAAGGCAGCATATTTACTGGTTTTATCACTTGGTGCGCTCGGTGTTGTGGGCTGTGGGTCGAAAGATGACACCCCTGCATCTTCAACGGTCACCTATAGTGCGGATAAACCTTCAGGGATCATGAGCGCGATGGCAACCGGCGTGACTAAAGTGGGTGCGGGACTGACCGGATCAGTCAGCGTGTCTTCGATGGATGATTCCGATATTCGTCCCATGCTTTCGTCATCTGATTGCACCGTTCATGGTGAGCCAGTATCGGTCACGAACCATGCCGCCGCTGCCTATCCGGGACTGTTGACCTATTGCAAGATTACAACGGATACGGGTGATGAAGAGTCCGTTCCCGGAGTTTTCAGTGGCATCCAAGCCATTGCCTGCATGGTCGAAAATGCGGCGCCCACTTATGATGGAGCAGCCCATAGTTTAACGCTGACTTTCGATACCCGATGCTTCACGACGGCGAAGCTTGCCAATATGGGAGTTACCGCCGGTACCACGGCAACGGCGACGGTGACAGCATCAAGCCCAGCCGCGTTCAATTCGCATTTCGATAAAGGTGTTGATATCACCGTGAATGTGGGTGGCAATCATCATTACATTTTCGGAACCAAAGTCGCGAGCAACGTGATCGAGGTTACTTATTTTGACGAAGATCTTGATCAAGCTCATAAAACTGGATCTGGGGCTGGCTACCTTGATATCACCAACGGTATTTTGCGAGTCGAATCCAGAATGGATCGTATCTTGTGCACCCAAGCTAGCAGCTGTGGATGGAATCGGCACATCCGACTTTATTCAACGATGACGATGGATGGAACGACTCCGAAAACTCCTAAGCAGGTTGAATTCTTGTATTCGAATACAGAATCTGCGACGTCCGCTGCACAATCTGGCTGGGATGGCTACTTGGTGACGGCATCCGGTGATTTGAGTACCACGGGTGTGAAACCGCGTGGCTTCACAACGGGTTCACAAGCGAATGATGCCGCCGTCAATACAATCGGGAACTGGACGGAAAATCCGAGCAGCACGGATTGCTTTACCTACACTTCGACCACGGCCGGAACATGTGGTGCAGGTCTTGGTCAGATGACGACAAATCTAAAATTCGTCATGGCGGTCGGAAGCTCTTACACGTTACCAACAAACTGGTTTACGACCGAAACAGGCTTATCCTTTACTTCGGTGAGCGCAAACGAAGATGTTCCGTAACGGAAATTAATTTTCGCGCCTATCGTCCGGTCTTTCTTGGATTTCAGGTCTCAGGTGAGATTATGAGGATCAAAAAGATTGCGGTAGGCGGAAAGTTCCAATGCTAAGGCTTGGCTTTCATGCGGGTTCATTCATGATGTCAATTGCCCAAAATTTCTTGGCGGCAAAATTTTAAAAATTCATTTTCTCTGAGGCTGGTGCGTCTTCCTAATTGGCGCGCGGTCATGATTTGATTCATAAAAGGTTTTTTCACCGTCACCACAGTTTTCAAATTTTTAAATTCTTGCGTGATCAAGTGATGGGGAACAATGCCGACACCCATATCTGATTGGATGGCGCTTAAAACAGCGCGGACGCTTTCGGCCGAATAGACGATCTTCAAATCCTGGGGCGCTTTCGAGAAATGATGCTTGACCCACATGCGCGCAACCGGGGCGTAGGGAAGATAATCCACCCATGGAAGCTTTGCCAGATTTGCCGACGTTAGCTTCTGCAGATTGAACTCTTTGTAATTGCGCTCGGAGCTGGCCATGACAAATTCTTCGCGCAGAATTGTCTGAACGGAAACCGGATATTTTTCGGCATGAACATCACCGTTATCGATAAAGGCGAGATCTAATTGACCCTGGCAAAGAAGATCCAGTTGCTGAATGGGAACTGCGAGTGTGAGCTCGAAAGTGACCTCTGGATATTTTTGTCGAAATTTCCCGATAACTTTGGTTAAAAGCCCCGAGCCAAAATCTTGGGGCGCGCCGATCCGCAGGTGTCCAACGGGCTGCTTGATTCCAGATTCTAGGTGCTGCAGGACGGACTGAAGCTCATTCACGAAAGGATGAATCGCCTGAAAAAGATGATCCGCTTCGGCCGTTGGCTGAAAGTTCTTACTGTCTCGGATAAAAAGGGGAAGGCCCAGCTCTTGCTCGAGACCTTTCACTGATTGGCTGACGGCAGACCGGGTGACATTCAGGGCGTCGGCCGCTTTCAGGATGCTGCGGTTCAAGTAAACAAGATGGAACACTTTCAGTCGCTCGAAATTAGGAATCGTTAGCATTGCTAATCCTTATGGTTAGATAAGATAGTTTTACTGTGAAAGGAGCATTCGTTAAAAGGCCTTTGCGTGGAGGTGCAAATGTTTCAAACAGAAGATGGGATCATGAAGCCAATTGCTTACGTCGGGATCATCAAGAACAACAAGCTGCTCTTGGTGAATTACAAAGTCCCCCCGAATCCGGCAAAATCGGGCTGGTGGATTCCCGCACCAGGTCTGGAGTTCGGAGCTGATCCTTTTGAAAAAGCGCGACAGATTTGTGCCGAATATGGGATCAAGATTGATTGCATGAATTTGAATGGTGTCGAATCTTTTGTTTCACCTGGCGGATGGCACCTGATTTGGCATTACATTGTTCGAACGGACTCTGAGCCGCAACCAAATTCCAATGTGAAAAGTTATCGCTGGGTGACGGCAGAGGAACTGTCGGACCTTCAGGACCTGGCGCACGGACGGTGGGAAATCGGTGTCGGCAAAGAGTATCTTGGGGCGAATTGAGAGCGATGCTGTTGTGATGACGGGCCGATCTCCCGTCCAGGCCGCTCGAGATAAAATCACGCGCCTTGTGGCAGAAATGTAAAGAGTGATTATTTCAGGAACCTTTTTATTTCCTGGGCCAAGATATCGATCCCGCGTGCCATCAGTTTGGCCTCGATCTGGGCGTAGCCAATTTTGATTCCATGTAAATGTGGTTGGCCAAAAAACCAATCGCTTGTTCTCGTGTCTAAAGAAACGGATCGCGATAATAAACGTTCCGTCAGCAAATTCAGATCCACGGTTTCAGGGAGCTCAAGCCATAAGATGGGTCCGCCGCCAGGCTTGGTCCAACGAACACCTGCCGGCATGCTGTTCTCAAGCGCTGATAGGCAAGCCTGATAGCGTTCATCCAAGGCGGCGTGCAAATTTTTGAGATGAGTATCAAAGTAACCTCGATCCAAAAACTCGAACAGTGTCGCTTCGATCAATGTCGGATTTCCGATCGTCCCGACACGCTTTGCGGCTAAAAGCGATGGCATCATGGATTCGTTTGCCAGAAGATAGCCAAGCCTGAGGCTGGGCAACAATTTTTTCGTGAATGAGTTGATGTACAAAACATTTTCGCCGCCCAAAGACCGTAATGGTGTGCGGAATTCGGAAAAGGAAAGCATATCCGATCCCCAGTCGTCTTCGATCAGGCCGAAATTATATTTCTGCGAAAATTCAAGAATCGCTTCGAGCTCGCTCGAGCTGTAGGAATACCCGGTGGGATTGTGAAAATTTGTCGTGAGATAAAGAGCCGCGGGTCGGTTCTGCGCGATGGCTTTTTCCCAGGCGTCCAGATCAATTCCGCGAAAGGGATCCAGGGGTAGGCCCGTAACTTTCATCTGGTTCATTTCGAAAAGCAGTTTCCCCATTCCGTAAGCCGGGTTTTCGGTGGCAATCGATTTGGCCTTTAGAGATCTGGCGAACACGTCCAGTGCTTGTTGTGATCCCGTCGTGATGATGACGTGACCTGGGTCAGCAGAAATTCCACGGGCATTCAGTCTTTTTGCGATTATTTTTCGTAACGGTTCAAAGCCTTGGGTGTCGTAAAGGTAATGAAGGCCCGGAGCTTTCAGGACGGATCGAAAACACTGTTCAATTTTAGAAATCGGCAGCAGCTCGCGGTCGATGAAGACGCTACCCAATGGAATGATTTTATTTGGATTCTTTGAAGTGCCAATTACTGGAGGAAACTTTCCGGTGAACAAGACCGGAGCGGGCGCCTTTCTCTTGGCAATTGATTTGGACTCAGGTGAGACTTTGGCCTGAACGAAATACCCAGATCTGGCGCGGCTGACGATCAAACCTCGGGCTTCGAGTTCCTCATACGCGGCTTGAACGGTATTTTTTGAAATCCCGAGCTGGTGAGCGATCATCCGAATTGGAGGCAGCCGAACGCCGGCGGAAACAAGTCCCGATTGCAGTTCCTTTTGCGTCGCCTGAACAATGTCCTTTGCGCCAATCTCTTTCCGAGTCACAGGAATTTGGATTCGCAAATATGGGGTGTTTGCCAATTGATCTCCTCATTTGCCCAAGCTACCCTAAAATTCAAAACTGGAACAGGGACAGATTCAAATTAAAAGCTGGGACAGTTTTAAAGGTGCGACATCATATGACAATGTTTCTTTATCGATGGGAAATGAAACCAGGTTCTGAAACTCTGTTCAGAGAGAATTGGCTTCTCGTAACGAAGAATTGCCCAGGCGTATCAGAGCGCCTGGAAGTGGAAAGCGATTTTCTAATTCCGATGGATTCTTGAGTGCACTTAAATTGGAAGGACAGTGTGGACTTCGATTGGACAAGCAAAAACAGAGAGTGTAGCCTTCACCTAAAGGCGAAAAAACTTCAGGTGATATCGAGGGTCCCAATCTATGATTCCGAATTTAAATCAAATCGAGTGCATCACGGTCTTTATCTCGGACCTGAGGCAAGCTCAGAACTTTTACGTTGATATTTTTGGCTTGAAAATCGTTTATCAAGACCCCAACTGCATCGTCGTGAAATTCGAAAATATTTTACTGAATTTGTTGAAAATATCTGAAGCTCCCGAGCTGGTGTCGCCACATAAAATTGGACAGCTCAGCGATGGCCCGCGAATGATGTTCACGATCAAAGTGTCGAATGTGGATGCGATTTGTGCCCAGCTGAAGCAGCATGCAGTGACTTTATTGAATGGTCCTTTAAATCGTCCTTGGGGACGACGAACAGCCGCATTTTTGGATCCCTTTGGAAATGCCTGGGAAGTTGCGCAAGAACTGACGGGCTCTTAATAGAGGGAGTTATCGGTGTGGAAATCTGAATATGATCCTTATGTCGGACATTTTTCAAAGTACCAGGCGAATTCTGATATGGACAAGCCGCCAGAGAATGCCATCAAAGTCATTGATTCGGATTTTGGTCGCAACGTCGGTTTTCAACGTGTCGCCGTTCATCATATCATTTTACCGCCAGGTTGTCGGACCTCGTCACCGCACGCCGAAAGCATTGAAGAAGAGTTTGCGTTTGTTTTAAGAGGTCAACCGCATCTTTGGCTGAATGGTTACATCCATCCATTGCAAGAGGGCTTTGCGGTCGGTTTCCCGGCTGGCACCGGCATCGCGCATACATTTATCAATAACACCGAATCCGATATTCATTTGCTGGTGGCCGGCGAAAAAACAAAAAAAGAAAATCTCTGTTCCTTTCCGATCAACCCAGAGCTCAAGGAATCTTGTGGTATTTGGTGGAGCGATCCCCCACCACAAAAATTGGGCCCCCATAACGGTCTTCCGGGGCCGGTCACTGCATCTGAATTCGCAACCGAACGGGCGGCCTGCATCTTTGATTGTAAAAGTGAACCACGTGGCAAAGGTTTCCATTACCCAGGGGACAATGAGACGTTTGGTACCGGCTTTCGGATCACGAACAAAGTCGGTCTGAAAGCTTTAGGAATTTGGTTTGAAATTCTTCCGCCGGGACGTCGATCCGCTTTTCCCCATGCGCACACGCACGAAGAGGAATTCATTTATATCCTAAAAGGGAAGGCGACGGCTTGGCTGAATGGATATTCAAAAGAAATTTCTTCCGATCATTTTGTCGCATTTCCATCGAACACGGGATTGGCCCACACCCTGATCAATAACACCGACGAAGATTTGATTTATATTTGTATCGGTGAAACTCAGGATTTTCCGCAAGAGAAGATCAGCTATCCTTTTCATCCGCTCAGACAAAAAGAGTGCATCCGAAAAGGCTGGTACTGGACGGATCTGCCGGAAAGAGAATTCGGCCCTGATCCAGGCAGTCCGTTCGCACCCTATCCGGATCACTTGCGGCTAAAGGTTTGCACTGCGGAAAACGCAGAAGCGGTCTTTGCACTTTTTCAAAAGTCGAATCGCTACTTTCAAAGCGTTGATGGCTGTGAACCAAGCTTGAAAATGGCAGAGCACGCGATTGTGGATGGACCAAAGCAGAAAAGTGAAAAGTACTTTAAAGAATTTTTAATGATCGAATGGAACGGCGAAGACATTGGTGTCCTAGATGTTCACGCTCATCATCCTGAAGAAGGGATCTGTTATTTAGGGTTGCTCTTGATAACGGAAAAACTTTTCTCAAGGGGATTGGGTTCGCGTTGTTATCGCTTCGCGGAAGACTATATCAAGCGATCTTTCGGTTGCTCAAAAATAAGGTTGGGCGTTTCAGATGACAATGATGTCAGCCGGTTTTGGTTGAAAATGGGATTTGCTTTGAATCGGAAGACTTATGAGTGGAAGGGCGAAGGAAAAACTTCGACCGTTCGCGAATACGAGAAAGATATTTAAGGAAAGAGTTTTTCAGAAAGGCAGTTTGGCGTGAAAGAAATCGCATTAAAATCCATCGGCACCGTGTTCTCGACGAGACAAAAGCTGGCCGATGACGATTGGGATAAAGAAACCGTCTATGTTGAGCTTGATGGCCTTCAGTTTGAAAGTGAAGCCTTGGCGGGTCTGACAGATTTTTCGCATGCCGAGATCATCTTTCACATGAATCAGGTCGATCCGGAAAAAATTGAAAAAACGGCAAGGCATCCGCGGAACAATACAGATTGGCCCAAGGTCGGCATCTTTGCGCAGCGAGGAAAGAACCGACCGAATCAAATCGGCACCACCATTTGTCGAATTCTGAAGATCGAGGGACGAAAGCTATTTCTTGAAGGTTTGGACGCCGTTGATGGCACACCGGTGCTGGACATCAAGCCTTGGGTGCATGAATTCGCCCCGCGCGGAAAGGTTTTCCAGCCCGCTTGGATCACCGAGCTCATGAAGGGTTACTGGAAATAAGAATTCGGGCAATTCACTTGTCATGGCTTTTACCGGGTGACAGTCATTTGAAATGGGTGCGGCTATAGCAGTGAAACAAAGACTTCATTTTTTAGATTGGAAATTCTTCCTGAGCCTTATCGCCATTTTGATTTATGGTGCGGGCTCGATCCTTCCTGACTCGATGAAGTGGATTCAGCTGCCCCTGCTTTTCGTGGCGGGACTTTTCACATTCAAGCAATCATTCAAATCAGGAGTATTGGGTTTTTCGACCTTTGCGATTTGCCTTCTTTGCCAGTGGCCTTTGTTCAGAAATTCGTGGCCCGCGCCGAGCTTACTGGTTGGTGCAACTGTTGGCTTGGTTCTTTGGCTTAAGAAGGACCGGCTATTGAAAAATCAATTTCAGCAGATGAATCGCAAGAATTTGATTCTTTCCGTACTTCTGGGACTGCTATCGGCATTCGGTGTTTTGCTTTGGTATTGGCTTGACCGGCCGACGTCAGATGAAATTATATTTCGCATTCCGTCTTTGCCTTTATTCGTTCTCATTCCTGGCGTGATCTTCATTTCTGCACTCAATGCGTTTGCGGAAGAGCTGATTTTCAGGGGCTTGGCATTTGATGCGCTCGCAAAAGATCCTAAACATGAGAGAACGGCCAATATCGGTCAGGCTTTCGCATTTGGCCTTTTTCATTTTAAAGGATTTCCTTTTGGATTTGCCGGAAGTATTTTAGCCTTTGTTTTTGGTTACCTGATGGGATTGTTGCGATTGAAATCCAAGGGATTATTGCTGCCGTGGATCGCACACTTCACGGCGGATTTGCTCATCATGGTTATTCTTTTAAGTCTGTAAGATATGTCATCGAGGTGAGTTTGCAAAACATCATATTAATTGGTGATCAACGGGTGAAGGATATTCCAGTCCAGGAGTGTGGTGAAGCCATCGTGGATTTGCAAACCGATTTTCCCGAGCTTACTTTTGATCGCGACAGGGTGCATGTGCAGAAGAAATCCCAATCCATTTCGAAATCGCGAAAAGCCGTCGGCCAAAAACTAATGCAAGCCCAGGCCCTGCTTCCCTCTGGAATCAAGCTTTTGATGAAAGAGTGTTATCGGCCCATGTGGGTGCAAAAGATTTTCTGGGATGGATACTCGGCCCACCTCAAACGACTTTTCCCAGACTGGTCGGAAGCGCAGATTTATGAGGAATGCTCGAAGCTGAATGCGCCTTTGGATGTCGCGCCTCACACGACGGGCGGAGCAGTTGATTTGACCTTGATCGATGCAGACGGGCGTTGGCTGGACATGGGGACCGAATTCAATGCTTCGCCGCTGGAAAATGCGAATGCGAATTACACGCTTGCTGAGAATATTTCGGATCGGGCCAAGGAAAATCGAAAAATCCTGATCCAGGTGATGACCGCAGTCGGATTCGTCAATTACCCGACCGAATGGTGGCACTGGTCCTACGGTGATAAATACTGGGCCTTGATGTCGGGAAAATCACATGCGATTTTCAGTTCGTTAGAGCTTGAGCCCCAAGTTTAAAAATATTGAATGATGCAACCAAAGTCAGAAAAGGAGTCATGAATGTCGGACGCAAAAAGAGCATGGAGCTTGTTGGTCGAATCCGTCGGTGAATATTCAGGTCGGGGAATCAACCACGAAAAACAAAGCTTCGAAGGAAGATTCAGTCTTCAATCTGATTTTGAAGGCAAGTCTCTGGCATTGATTTCCACGGCGATTGGAGATCAAGGTCAGACTTTTCATTCTGAGCGATCTTTCCTGGGATTTGATATCATGGGTTCCTTGGTTCTATACGTCGTGAGCAACAATCATCCGGGCATCACGCCACATTTTTTCAACCGCATTGAGACGGGGCCAGGCGGAGAACAAAAGATCGTTTTCCGATTCGGAAATCCAGAAGACAAAGCCAGCTTTCGCGAAGAGATCAACATCAACCTCTTTCTCGACCACAGTCTTGAACACTTTTATTCTTGGGGGCTTCCCGGCGGAGAGTTTGAACCTCGATCTGGATCACGGATGTCTAAGAACTAGAATATCATGCCATGGAGATCGGTCTGAAAAATCTAAAATACATTCTTACTGATCTTGATGGAGTGATTCGCCATTATCCACGTGACCGCGATCTTGAGCTTCATAAGAAGTACCTTCTGCCGCAAGATGCGATCACGGAGGCAGCTTTTGAAAAGCATTTATTGAAGCAAGTCGTTTGTGGTCACATGACGGACGAACAATGGCGGTTGGAAATAACCAAGAAAATGACCGATATTTGTTCTCAGCAGGTTGCAGAAAAAGCCGTTATAGAATGGAGCGATTTTCCGGGCCTGGTTGATGGTCGGTATTTAAATTACCTAGAGCAGCGCTTTTTTAAAGTCCCGATCGCTTTGTTAACGAATGCGACATCTAGGTTGGGTCGTGATCTGAATTTGTTAGGCCTGACAAATCATTTTTCGTATGTGTTTAACTCTTCGGACATGGGTCTTTGCAAGCCAGACCCAGAGATCTTCAACCAAGTGATCCGATCTTTGAGATGTGAACCGTCTGAAATTCTTTTTGTCGACGACTCGAGTTCGAACATTCAATCCGCGGAAAAAGCCGGCTTCAACGTTCATCAATATCGAACCTTTGAAGAATTTCAGATCAAGTTTGGCTGACCAGCAGCCCTGCTCTTTCCTAATGAGTCCGTTCGACCAGCATTTGCAATTTATCGACTGTCGAGCTCCAACCGCTCACGCAATCATCATGCAGGGCCTTCGGAATGCCTTCGTGGGTCAAGGTCATGATCGTGCTGTCGCCGCGAGATTCAAAGTCGACTGTGACAAATGTCAAACCCGGCCCTTCCCAATTGGGCATGCCGGCTTCTTTTGGTGTGATGGGATTCCCAGATGGATCCGCGAACTGGTCGGTGTAGACGATTTTCTGGTTGGGAATGATTTCCTGATATGTGCCAGCGCCCCAAACGATGTCACCACCTCGGAGATTCTTCATCCCAAACAGGTATTTTCCACCCACGCGGAAATCAGTTCTCGCGTCAGGACAGGTGAACTCTCGCGGTCCCCACCATTGTTGAACCAGTTTTGCATCCGACCACGCTTGCCAAACGCGCTCCACCGGAGCACGAAGTGTTCTCTTCACTTCGACAAGGGGCGAATTGTCCGTGTTTGTTTTGTGTTCGACTGTTGATGCGGATTGACTGCTTGCCTGTTCCATTTTTAGATCCTTTCGCAAAGTTTCATCTTCACGTTTTTCAAGATGTGCAAATTACGTACTTGGTGGCTCGATATTTGTTTTGCGTGAAAGCAAAACCGAATGGCGTATCGCTCTATTTTTCTTGAATATGTTATTTGAAATTTATAAAGTCAGTGCACAAAGAAGGAAAACCAAATGAATTCGCAACCGATTTTTCAATTTAAGAAAATGCTATTAAATTTAGACAGCTGCATGGCGAAAGCCGCCGCTTACAGCGATCATAAAAAATTCGACGTCAATGTGTTGTCCAATTCCAGACTGGCACCGGACATGTTTCCTTTCACCAAACAGATTCAGGCCACTTGTGATGCGGCCAAATTTTGCGCGGCCTACCTGGCAGGTCAAACGGCACCCAAACACGAAGATACCGAAACGACCTGGACCGAATTGCGCGAGCGAATTCGCAAAGCGGTGAGCTACCTGGAAACTTTTAAAGAAAGTGATTTTGCACAAGCTGATTCTGTTCAGGTCAAACCTGGTTGGGCAAAAGGTGCTTGGCTTCCGGCAAACAATTACCTGAACGAAGTCGCAATTCCGAATTTCTATTTTCATTTGATGGCAGCCTACGCAATTCTTCGTCATGCCGGTGTCGACATCGGTAAGATGGATTATCTCGGCCACGTCGATATGAAAAGCTAAGATCCGGAGAAAGTTTTCAATCATGAATGAAAACGATTTCGAAGGAACCCTGGTCTTAGAAAAGCTGGCCGAAATCGGTCAGGTCGATGATTTCTTTGAAGCGATCGACGCGGACGATTTTGAACAAGCCAAAGCCCTGATGAAAAAAGCCAAAATCAATTCAGCGACCATCACGATGGTCCTGAATAAGATGAAAGAAGCTGACGGTGAGCATTGATGCTTGCCGATTGGGCCCGTCGAAGAAATTGACAGTTGGCGAGCCAAAAATGTCAAGGCCGAGCTTTAAAAGCAATATCGTGAATTAGAGCGAATAAAACTGTTTTGACAATCAGCGACTGGCAACAATCATGCAGCTTTGTACTGCATGAAGTCCGCAGTCTTTTCGGAACGTATTCGGCTCGCAGGTCCCCACTACCGACATTTGATCATGTCGTGCTTGCTCATTCTTTCTGTAGTTTCAAATGCGCAAGCGAACTCGGACCTCTGCCAACATGTCTTCAATAGCTACAAAAATTCTGCCTCAGAGAAATCAGCAACTACGGTAAGGACTCTGCAGAAACTTGCAAATGCAGCGGGCAAGTCCGATCGCCCGAATCCTAAAGCCATCGAAGTCTCATCGATCCAAGAGGGGGAGGATTACTATGTCGCGCCTTTCGCTTTCGCAGCCTACGCTCATCTTAAAAAGAGTTTGAATGAACCTGTCAAAATGAAAGCACTCAAGGTCTCCTCAAGTTTCGAACGAGCGATTTGGAAACAAGGAAAGACGATCATCTACCTGGAAAGTCCCGAAACGGGCCGCATCGCGATTGAAGGTGAGAGGCTGAAGGGGAATGTGTACTCGGTCCCAGACTTTGGAAAATTTGCGCCTTTCACGGCTGGAGAATTTGTCGAAATCAAATCGTCGATCGCGATCAAACAGGTGTTTAGGCTGGCGCAACATCCTGAGAGAACAATCGAGTTGTCCGACGTCATGGATGGCTACATGGGCCGCTTTGTCCGAAGCTTTGACGAAACCCATTACGTCATTCAATTCGAAGACATGGATCGAGATATCATGCCGACGCAAATCCTGGTGCCGCGAAATTTGGTGCGGGGCCTCACTTCGGGAACAGCCGCGCATTTTAAAAATGCGGTGAAAGAACTTTTGGAAGTGCCGATCGAATTTAAAACCGATGAATTGGTTCGCTATCGAAATACAAACGGCAATATTTCGTTGGGCCACTTTCTGCAGGAAAATGGAACTGCCATGACAATCGTGGATTTGTCGGGCCATCACGTTTCCGTGCCTGCGCACCAGGTCTTTCGCTACATCGAAGGCGATCCGGTAACACCCCAGTACGCGCAAAAGTGGGTGAGAGAGTATTTTGAACAACCGAACGATCTGATTCTCAATTTTTTAGATGCCGCCGGCAAGTTGAGCTCTCTTTCAGATTTTTCAAGTCTTTCGGCAAAAGAAAAGCTCGCCACCATGTTGAAATTTTTAATTGCGAACATCCCCTGGAGTTCGAGCGCCTTGCGAGCAGAGTCCGCGGGCCTGCAAAACTTAAATGACATGCTTTGTGCGGGTGCCGGAGTGTGCCGGCACGTCTCGCTTTTGTTAAATTCAATTTTTTCCGAGCTTGGTTACAGTTCTCGCGTCACGAACTTTTTGAATGCGGAAGGCGATGGGCATGCATGGTTGGAGGTCGACGTGAAGATGCCGGATGGACAGATGAAGACTTTCGTCGTGGATCCTAGCAATGGAAGCTACGTGAAAAGTTATGCCGAAGTTGTCGCGCTGGCGGCGAAGAACAAAAATTCAAATGCGGCCAAATGGTACAGTCAGCCAACGCGAACGTACTTTTCTGTAAATCGGCAGTAATATTTCTTTTCATCTCGAGCACAAGCCATTTGGAAATTCATATCGTTAGGTGAAGGTGGGTATCCGTGCTAAGGTACCTAACAGTTACTGCTAGTTTCGAGTCTATGTTCATAGTGTTCATTCCTCCAAAATAGCGCTCTAAGCCTTTAGGAGGTCATATGAGTAAAAAATTGTACGTTGGTAATCTTCCCTATTCCGCAACTGATGAATCATTAGCCCAAGCATTTTCCGAGTGCGGAACGGTTCAGTCCGCGAAAGTGATCATGGATCGCGAATCAGGTCGCAGCAAAGGTTTTGCCTTTGTGGAAATGTCGACCGATACAGAAGCTGCGAATTCGATTGGTCGATTCAACGGCACGAACTTGGATGGTCGCGCATTGAATGTCAGCGAAGCGAAACCGCAAGCTCCTCGCACAGAGGGATCGCGCGGTGGCTTCGGTGCTCGCCGATCTTACTGATCAGAGACTGATGTCTTCAATGAAAATTGAATTTAAGCCGACCTGAAAAGGTCGGTTTTTATTTTTACAGATAGGATTTGTATGAGCATACAGGTGATTTCATTTAACTGCGTTTTAAAAAATAAAGCCGGCAAATTCATCAGCTCGACATTCAACCGCGATGTCCTGGCAACATCCAAGGACCCCAACGCCATGTTGGCCGGTCTTGCCAATGGATTGAAAGATTTAAAAAAAGGAGAGAAGCGTACGATTTCTCTTTCGGCAGAAGAAGCTTACGGACTTTATGATCCTCAGAAAGTCATTCTATATCCCAAAAAGAAAATGAACCAAAAGCTCGCGGTCGGTGAATCCATCACGATCATTGGTAAAAGCGGGAAAAGTCGACTGTACCGCGTCCTGCAGTACCATGATGACATGGTCAGCCTGGATGGAAATCATCCATTGGCAGGACAAGATTTGATATTTGAAATTGAAACGATCGACGCGCGCGAGGCCACGCGTGAGGAAGTGGACGAGTCCGTTCACGCGTTCCACACAAACTTATTGCATTAGCGCCACGCGGAATTTCTTCGAAAAAAAATCTTTCTGACGTACGACAATTATTTGCGTCATATTTCGCAAGGTGGAAAAAAAAAGTTCTGCTGAGAAGCCATTAAAGCACAGTACATAATATTTTGATTGATCGTGCCATAAGCCGTTGTTAATTTTTTTTCATGAAAAATCAGAAAAATACAGAATCGAAAAAGAAGAGCGGCTGGAGTCTTGAGAAAAAAGCAATGATCGCGCTGTCGTTGATCTTTGTGTGCGTGCTTGGTGCGGCGTGGGTTTACGCGATGAATTTGAAAAAAACAATTGCCACCAGCAACGCCGTCGTCAGCGTGGATGTGCGGGCCTTGGTCGACGTTGAAAAAATGCGCAATCTGGGCCAATCCCAAATCGATAACAGCCTTTCATTTTTTCTTTTAGGCTCGACAACTTTGATGGACGAGCAAAAAGAAGCGAAACAAGCGCTCGCCGAAGCTCTCGAAAATTTTCCGAAACAGTACAACCTTCCTCAGGCTTCGGACATCATCAAACGCATTCAGAACCTGCAAACTCAGCAACAAGAAATTTTCGACCAGGCGATGGAATTTCGGGCGAAACAAACGGAATCGAAAATCGTTGGTCAGTTCTATCGTTCCAAAACAAAACCGATCCAAGAGCAACTCAATAAGTCCTTCGATGAGATCGTGGCCCTGCACAATGCAGAACTCGATCGTGACCGCAACCGGGCGCAAACGGCAGCCCTCAGCGCCGAATCACAAATTCCAGAAGGGATGACTTGGTTCACGGCTTTGACCGCCGCACTGTTTGCCGGAATGGCCTTGTTGGTGATGCGCATGCTGGGTGTTCGCTCTCGAAACTTGGCGGAAAGAGATCGCCTTTATCTCGAAACACAAAAAGCATTGCAGACTCGGGATGAATTGATGGCCGCCATCGCCTCGGATCTCAAAACTCCGTTGGGGGAAATGACGGAAATCGCAGAGGACATGAAGGGCGCCATCGAACCCGCACAAATCAGCGATGGCATCGAAATGATTCAGAGCTCTGTTGGGATTATCGACGCTCATCTAAAAGATATTTTGGATGAAGCAAAGGCCACGACGGGACATATGATCCTGCGCTTAGATCAATTGGGAATCGATACCGTTCTAGATGATGCCCGACGCATGCTGCAGCCAGTGGCAAAACAGCATGACATCCGTCTGGAATTCAATTCCGTCAATCCTCCGGTGCTGGCCTTTATGGACCGCGAGCGAGTGATGCGAGTCCTGGCGAATCTCGTTGGTAACGCCATCAAGTTCAGTCCGAAGAACAGCAAAGTGATCGTCAAGGTTCGCAGTGACCAACAATTTGTCTACGTATCTGTCAAAGACAGTGGCCCCGGAATTCCGGAAAAACAAATCCCGGATATTTTCAATCATTTCTGGCAAGCACGCTCGACGGCTGATCAAGGAGCCGGCGTCGGTCTTGCCATCGTGAAAACGATTGTCGAAGCTCATGGCGGTACGGTCAGTGCCGACAGCCACGGCGGCAACGGGAGTACGTTTACTTTTTCTTTACCACGGAGGCGTCCGGCCGGTGCTCATTTGGGGAAAACGGTCGCCTCGACGGTGCGCTTAAAGAAATCAAAGACGGATGCGGAAGCCAACGAAGGCGTCACCCATTAGAAACGAGAATTTATGAGAGCCAAAGTCACCAGAGTCGCCGAGCATCACTTCTTATTTCACGTGCGGGGAATGGAGGGCTCTATCGATGTGCCTGCAGATCTGAAAGACGCGAAAGGTCCCAGCCCCAAGGAGTTGGCGCTCGCCGCACTTTGTGGCTGCACCGGCACGGATGTCGTTGATCTGATGGCCAAGTTTCAGGTCAGTTATGATTCATTCGAGCTCGAGGCTCGAGCTGACCTGACGGATCACCATCCTAAAATTTTCAAACAAATTGATTTGTCCTATAAAGTGACGGGTGCCAAAGGAGATTTGGCGATGGTTGCGGAAGCGGTGAAGCGGTCGACCCATCAGTACAGCGGCATGGCGGCCATGTTATCGAAGGCCTGTCCCATACAATACGTGGTTCTGGTCAATGGAGAAAACATTGCCCAAGGCGAAGCCAGCTTCTAAGAGCCAACGGTGACGACCGCGTCCGAAATGGAGCCCCAACTTGCGGCCAGATGTCGCGAAATCGGCATTATCAAATTGATTTCTATCTAGTTTTCGAAGGTATAGTGAAAAAAACATATTCCTTGATCGGAGAATTCTAATGACTGATTTGCAAAAAGCCGAAAATGAACTTTATGAACTGACACAAAAAGTTGCGGCTTTGAGAAAAGCCAATCCGCCAACACCGGTGAAGAATTATTCCTTTCAAACGGCCGAAGGCAAAGTCAGTCTATTAGATTTGTTTGCGGGTAAAGAGACTCTATTCCTGGTTCATAACATGGGACAAGGCTGCCGGTACTGCACCTTGTGGGCGGATGGATTGAATGGATTTGTCCCGCATGTCGAGAGCACCTTCGCCTTTGCGCTGGTCTCAAAAGACGACCCCGCGACCCAACGTCAGTTTGCGAATTCTCGAGGTTGGAGATTTCGCATGGCTTCGCACGGTGGCGGTGAGTATCTCACGGAACAATCTGTCGAGACGGGCAAAGGCAATATGCCAGGCATGGTTTGCTATATTCGCAACGGTGATCAAATTTTTCGCAAAAATTCCGTGGTCTTCGGACCGGGTGACGAGTTTTGTTCAATTTGGAATTTGATCAGCTTAGCCGGAGTTTCCACCGAAGAGTGGACGCCGCAATACAATTATTGGAAGCGTCCCGAGAAATTGGAAGATGGCGGTCAGAATCTAACTTAAAAACAATTCCGGCCGAGCCGTCCCGGCCGTCGTTTCTCTAACTTGCATGAAGCATGACGAAAGAACCGCGAGCTAACAAGGCAAGTCTTTCGAATCGTTTTGCGAAGATCAATTCGGCAAAACGAAACTCTCCGTGACGTTGCAGTTTTCCAGAAAAATTTCATCATGCGAGATCAGCAAAAGCGCTCCGCGGAATTCGCGGAGCAGATTTTCCAGAAATTCAATGTTCACCAGATCCAAGTTGTTGGTGGGTTCATCCAGAATCAAAAGTTCAGGCTTTTCGGTGCTCAAGAGACCGCACGCAAGCGCGGCCCGCAATCTTTCGCCACCACTCAGGGTACCAACGGTTTGAAAGACACTGTCTTTCGTGAATAAAAATTTGGCCAAACCGTTTCGCAAATCGCTTTCGCTAGCGTGGGAACTTTCGCGAACATTTTCCAAAACCGTTTTTGCATCATCGAGCATGGCGCATCGCTGGTCCAAGTACATACTTCGCAAAGAACCCAAGCGGAGTTCACCTCTTGTTTGCAGCTTTTCCCCAATGATGGCGCGTAGGAGCGTGGATTTTCCTGTGCCATTGCTGCCTTTGAGAGCCAGGCGAATGTTCCCGCGCCAGGAAAAATGGAGGTCCTCATGATAAATCCAGTCTTCATACCGAATGTTGAATCCATTTGCTTCGGCCACCAACTTTTGAGAGGGAATTTCTAAGCCGACCAATTCAGCGTACATCAGTGGGTCGGCTTTTAATTCTGAATAGGCATCAAAAGCGTCGCGTGCGGCTTGTTGCGCATTCTCAAAAGTTGCCACATCGATTTTTCCAGTCGTTGATTGAGCCTTCCGTTTTCTGGCTCCCAATAATATCTTAGGGATTCCACCACGTGTCGCCGTCGCCGAGCCGCGACGGTTTCGCTTCTCCTGACGCATTTTTTGCTCGTTTCTTTCCAGCAAAGCGGCGTCCCGTTCGCGTGTGGCAGAGACCAGCGCAGCTCTTAAATGTTCCCTCTCTTGTTGTTTCGCTTCCTGATAAGCGTCCCAGCCTGCACCGAATTTGGATAGACCGCGATTTGAGAGCTCAAGGACTTCATCACAAAGACGCAAACATTCACGGTCATGGGAAATGATGAGGGCGCCTCCTTCGAATTCTTGTAAAAACTGGAGCAAGGCTTGGCGACCGCTGCGATCCAGGTCATTGGTGGGCTCATCCAAAATTAGGAAATCATCTTGGATCGCTCGGGCCAGGCGGACGCGCATCCACTGCCCACCGCTGAGATGCGTGCACAAAGTTTGTCGCTGAATCTCTTCGAGAAGCTTTTCCCCCAACAGGGACCAGCTGTAATCCAGAGCCAAATATTGATCAACGCTGACCGCTTCCGGCAGCAGGCGCTGGGGAAAAAAGTTAAGTGTACCGTTTCGCCGAATCTGGCCTTCGCTTGGCGCGAGCTCACCCGCCAACAGTCTTGCCAGACATGTTTTGCCAACTCCATTCGGACCTACCAAAGCGGTGCGTTTTCGGTCCAATGAAAAGTTTAAATCTGTCAAGAGCGCGCGACCATTTCCGGTTTCGAACGAAACATGGCTGACAATTGCGACGGATGTCGATTGCATAAATAAACCTCGAGCACGATGTGCGTAATTTGAAAGAAAAGAAAAGCTTCAAATGGGTTTATTTATGCTTCCATAGATCTCTGGATTTGAGCCCAGAGATCTTTAGAATAAACGCAATGGCGGAATTTTTCAAGAGGGCTACGATCCAATATCAGTGTCTCAGCCGGTCAGCATGTCAAATAGAAGGAATTGAATTTGATTGCGCCACCCGGAAAATGAGGGATGATGAAGGGGGCACCATCTGAAAATGGGACATTGATAAATGCCAGGAATCGAATGGATCTCAAGTCAGTTTTAAATTTGAAATACCCTCTGATCGTCGCGCCAATGGCCGGCGGTCCGACCACACCGGAACTGGTGATTGCGTCTTGCGAAGCGGGGGCCTTGGGTTCGATCGGTGCTGCCTATCTCGCGCCACAAGCGATTGCCGACGTTGTTTCCAAAGTGAAGATGGGAACCAAACGTCCATTTGCGATCAATCTCTTTATTTCCGAACCGCACCTTCAGGTCCCTGAAGGGCTTTTGAAAACCGCCATTGAACAAACAGCCAGTTATCGTCTCGAGCTAGGTCTGCCCGAGCCAAAATTATCTCCGCCATTCGAAGAAAATTTTGAGTCGCAGTTTGAAGCCACCCTTCGCGCTCAGCCGGCAGCTCTCAGTTTTGTATTCGGCATTTTAGCTCCTGAATACATCGAGGCCGCGCGCCAAGAAGGAATCTTAGTCATCGGCGCGGCGACCAGTTTGGCCGAAGCGCTGGCGCTGCAAGAATCCCAAGTTGACGCCATTGTTTTGCAAGGGTTCGAAGGAGGAGGTCATCGCGCTGTTTTGGATGCCTCTGCCGCAGATCCGGAAATCCCATTGTTTGAGCTGTTACGAAATTGCCAAGAACGGATCAAAATTCCGCTGATTGCTGCCGGTGGGTTGATGAATGCAAAAGACATTCAGAAGGCTTTGACCTTGGGTGCGCAGGCCGTGCAGATGGGCACCGCTTTTCTGGCCTGTCGCGAGGCTGGAACATCCGCACCTTACCGAAAAAAATTATTAGCGAGCGCTCATCGCAAAACCAAAACGACCCGTGTCTTTTCGGGCCGTTTAGCCCGAGGAATTGAAAATCGATTTATGATTGAAATGGAGGAACGGCAGGCCAGCATCTTGCCGTTTCCGGCACAAAATAAATTCACCCGTGATTTGCGAAATGCCTCGGCCCAGAAAGGCTCGAGCGATTTTCTCTCCCTGTGGTCAGGCTCGGGCGACGGAGACTTATGGCAGGGCTCCGCCACCGAGCTGATTGAAACGTTATTTGCCTTCAACCCTTGACGCAAACCACTTGCTTCAAAGTGTGAATGATCTCGACGAGATCGCTCTGCGCGGTCATGACCGCGTCGATATCTTTATATGCGGAAGGTGATTCATCCAAAACATCTTTGTCTTTTCGGCATTCGACACCGGCGGTGGCTTGGCGATGTTGTTCCAAGGAGATCACGGCCTTTGCCTGCGTGCGCGACATTTTACGACCGGCGCCGTGGGAGCAGCTGTCAAAGCTTTCGGGATTTCCTTTTCCACGAACGATAAATGATTTGGCGCCCATCGAACCCGGGATGATTCCGAGATCTCCACGTCGGGCGCGCACGGCACCTTTGCGAGTCACATAAACATCTTCCCCGTAATGATTTTCACGCTCGACATAATTGTGATGGCAGTTCACGGCGGTTTCCGCCAAGGTGAAAGGAGGCAGGTCTGAAGCTGAGCGAAGTGCCTTGACCGCCAATTCCATCATGATCTGCCGGTTCACTCGGGCATAATCCTGTGCCCAGGAAACGGCATCGACATAATCTTGAAAGTATTTGGATCCTTCCTGGAAATAAGAAAGATCTCGGTCGGGAAGGTGAATCGAATGGCGTTCCATATCCCGTCTTGCAAGCTCGATATAGTATCGTCCAATCATGTTACCGACACCTCGGGAACCGCTGTGAAGCATGATCCAAACATTTTGCGCTTCATCCAGGCAAAGCTCGACGAAATGGTTTCCGCTGCCAAGCGTTCCCAGCTGCTGAATGTTCTTTGTTCCTTTGAGATGGCCATTCTTCCCGAGCAATTTTCGAAAACCGGGTTCAAGGTGCGTCCATGCTTCATTTGTTTGCTTCGGAATGTGTTTGCTGTGATCGTTTTTTCCAACCGGAATGGCACGCTCAAGACGACTGCGAATTTGCGAAAGGGAATCGGGCAAATCTTTTGCCCGCAGCGAAAGTTTCTGCGCAATCATACCACAGCCAATGTCGACCCCGACCGCTGCCGGGATGATGGCTCCTTTGGTCGGAATCACGCTGCCGACTGTGGCACCGATCCCAACGTGAACATCAGGCATGGCAGCCACCCATTTATGAACAAACGGCAGACTCGCGGTCCGCTGCAATTGCCGACGGGCTTCATCTTCAAAGGGAACTCCGAGGGTCCAAGACTTGACCAGACCTCCGGTCTCGCTTTCCATGATTTCAAATTTCCGGTCCATAAATCCTCTTTTCAACCGACGGAATATTCTTTAGGCCAATAGGTCAACATGAGAGCGGAAAATCGAAATGCAAGATCCTAAAAAATATTTCTGAGGATGCAATGCTAAGCCACATTTTTAAAAACTGAAAAAATATAATCTTGGCTTTTCATTTGCAGAATCCAAAGCTGTACGCCGCTTTTTTTTGCGTGCGGATTGTTTAAATTGCGCTTCATCAGTTTTACACTCAAGAACTGAATAAAGGCGGGGCTTGATTCTCTATCCGAAAGGGGCGAACTGACCTATGGCACTTACAGAATACATTCATAAACGAAATTTCAAATCGACTCCGGAACCCAAAGGGCGGAAGCATACGCAGAAAAAGAAAGATCAATTGATGTTTGTTATTCACGAACACCATGCCTCGCATCTGCATTATGATTTTCGTCTTGAATGGGATGGCACTTTAAAAAGCTGGGCCGTACCGAAAGGTCCTTCGCTCGATCCCCACATCAAGCGGCTGGCGGTCGAAGTGGAAGATCACCCGATCGAATACGGTCAATTTGAAGGCGTGATTCCCGAAAATCAATATGGAGCGGGACAGGTTTACATCTGGGATACCGGAACTTGGTCGCCTATCGGTGACGCCGAAGCCGGCTTGAAGCAAGGCCGCCTGGAATTTGAAATCAAGGGAAAGAAGCTTCATGGTCTTTGGATGTTGATTCGAACAAGAGCCAAAGGTTCCTCGAAGCCGCAATGGCTTCTGATGAAACGAAGTGATCAGTACGCGGTGGCAGGTCATGTCGCCGATGTTCATGACGAAGAGAAGCCGGCAAAAGTGAAGAAGGCTCAGTCCGTCGCAAAGAGGACCAAAGCCGTGTCCGCGGTTAAAAAAAAAGACTTCATTCCGCCAGCGCTAGCTCTTCTCGTCGATGAACCGCCGCAAGGACGTGAATGGGTGCACGAGACGAAGTACGACGGTTACCGCATACAGGCGGTCGTGAAGGATTCCGAGGTGAAATTATACACGCGTGCGGGCAATGACTGGAGCGATAAATTTCCTTCGATTGAAAAAGCGATTCGCGAGAAGAAGCTCAGTGAAGTTATACTCGATGGTGAAGTCGTCTGGCTTGATGCCAAGGGCCGAAGTGACTTTCAGCTTCTGCAGAATGGAATCAAGGGCGACGATCAAAGCCGCCTTTTTTATTACGTCTTTGATATTCTGCAGCTCAAGGGCCGAGATCTCAGAGCTTTGCCGCTGAAAGAAAGAAAGAAGCTTCTTGAAAAAGTCATCAGCCCCAAAAGCAAAGGCCTGATTCGTTACAGTCAACACTCGACAAAGTCTGGCGATGATTTGCTTCATGCCGCCTGCGATATGAATTTGGAAGGTCTGGTTTCAAAAAAACTGGACAGCCCTTATCCGGTGGGACGAAACGGTGACTGGGTTAAATCCAAGTGCGTTCAACAACAAGAATTTGTCATTGGTGGATTCACAAATGGAACCGGTGCTCGAGTGGGCTTCGGAGCCTTGCTTCTCGGTGTTTATGAAAAAGGAAAACTTCGCTATGTCGGCAAGGTCGGAACAGGATTTACGAACGAGTCCCTGAAGGACTTAAAGACCAGACTGACGGCAATGACACAAAAAGAAAATCCATTCGATGGTTCAGTTGGGCTGCCAAGAAAAAATGTGTTTTGGGTCCGGCCCGAGCTCAGCGCTGAAATCGTCTTCGCCAATTGGACCGAAGATCATCAATTGCGTGTTCCTGTTTTCCACGGTCTACGAGAAGATAAGCCCTCCAAAGAAATTCACGAGGAGGTCCCGGTGCAAGTCACCTCGGTCGAAAAGAAAAGCAGTCGAAAATCTTCTGTCCGCGCCAAAGGTCAAAGCAAAAGCAAACCTGCAACCTCGAGTTCGCGGTCCGTAACACTGGCCGTGAAAGGATTAAAGCTGACCCATCCCGATAAAATTTTGTATGAAGAAGAGCAACTGACAAAATTGGATGTTGCTCAATACTATGCCGAAATTGGCAAATGGATGATTCCTTATATACAGGATCGACCTTTGACGTTGGTTCGCTGCCCCGAGGGAGCGCAAAAGTCCTGCTTTTTCCAAAAACACATTTCCAGCACGGTCCCTGAATTTATTGAAGCCGTCGAAATTCAGGAAAAGGAAAAACGAAATTCATACATGAGCATCCATGATCCCAAAGGCCTGATCTCGCTGATCCAAGTCGGAGCATTCGAGATGCATTGTTGGAATTCGAAAAACGATCACTTGGAAAATCCTGATCAGATCATTCTTGATTTCGACCCCGATCCAACCATTCCATGGAAAAAAGTCCAGGGCGCGGCCTTTGCGATGAAGGAAATTTTAGAGTCCATGGGGCTTAAAAGCTACGTGAAGCTCAGTGGTGGGAAGGGACTGCATGTGCACATTCCGTTTCAACCGCTGTACACTTGGGATCAAATCAAAGATTTCGCCAACGATCTGGCACTTCGCCTAGAGAAGACAGATCCGGATCTATACCTGACGAAAATGTCCAAGGCCTTACGGGATAAAAAGATTTTCATCGATTATCTTCGCAACGCGCGGGGAGCGACCGCGGTGGCTCCCTATTCATTGCGAGCTAAAGAGCACAGTTCGGTGGCGATGCCATTAGACTGGGAAGAGCTTCCGAAAATATCGGGACCGCAGATTTTTTCTTTGGAGAAAGCACTGAGCTACATTCAGAAACGCAAGGCGGATCCATGGAAGGACTATTTCGCGAAACCGCAGAAGCTTCCTCTGGAAACCGCAACGCCAAAACGGCGAAAGGCCAAATCAGCATAACGCAAATCCAATATGTTGGTCAAAAATCTAACATATTGGATCTTGTTACAGATACAGGTCCGATGGTTGGGCGCATTCCAATCTTGAAGCATGGAATTCGCCGGCAACCAATTAGACTGTCTCTAAATACTCTTCCAATTTATCGAAGGATCCGGTCCAACCCATCGTCATGCCGGCTTTGGCTTTGATAAAGGTCTCAAGCTCTTCGGCCGTGCAATTTCCGTAAGGTTCCCATTCGATCGTCACGCGCGTTTGGTCCGAGCCTTCTTCCGACAAAGTTACAGTTGTCAGCATGGTCTCGGGCCAGGTTGCCGCCATCGGATGGCGAGAAATTTTCTCGTTCGAATCGCAAAATTGTTGAGTGTAGACAATTCGGTCCGGACTTTTGATTTCTTTGTATTCGGCGCGGCCGAACATCTTCATGCCGCTTTCATTGCTCATGAAATAAAAAGTGCTGCCGCCAGGTTTGATGTCCGAGCGAATGAATTCCATCTGAAAGCCGGTTGGTGGCAACCATTTTGAGAAGTGCTTGGGGTTGGTCCACATTTCAAACATCGTGGCAAGCGGGACATCGAAGGTGCGGTTGATCACGAATTTTTCTTTTCCCGATCCTTCCTTATCGAGGTACTCGGCCAGACGATCCCAAGTAGAGTTACCGCCCGCTTTCTTGATGAATTTTCTGGTCTCTTCCGCCGCTTCGACAGTCGGTAAGCTCATGGTCATATCCATTTTAGTTTTGCCTTTGAGCTCGGAAAAATTCACGGTCACGCGAAACAGCGCCGGCTGATTCTCGTTGGCGCCATGGTCGTAAACCAATCGACGATATTTTTCGACTTCGAAATAGGTGGTGACATTGGGATAGTCGACGCCATCTGGCCCATGCATGGTATAATTCCAATTGCCGCCGGCACGTAAATCTTTGCTATGAGTTGTGAGAGTGAATCCGCGCGGGCCCCACCACTGCGCCGTTTGCTTTGGATCTGTCCAGGCATCCCAGACGGCTTTCACGGGGGCATCATAAATGCGGGTGATTTTCAGTTCATTGGTTTTATTTTTTGCGGCCATGGTTTTTCCCTTTCGGCTTTTGTTTCACAGTCACCGTTTTTAAATAAGCATCCAATCGATCAAAACTTTCTTCCCAGAAAACGCGGTACTGATCCATCCAATCCGCGACATCTTTCAAGGCGGTCCCGTTCAGTTTGCAGGGACGCCATTGCGCCTCTTTGGTCTTCGTGATCAAACCGGCTTTTTCCAAAACTTTGAGATGTTTTGTGACGGCAGGCAGGGACATGTCTTTCAAAAAGGGTTTGGCCAGCTCAGAAACGTTGGCTTCGCCTTTTGAAAGCTGCGCCAACATCGCCCGACGTGTCGGGTCGGCCAGGGCGGAAAATGTGAGACTGAGCTGATCTTGCATATTAAACCCACTGGTTAATTAACTATATGGTTAAATATACCGTAAGATTTAATGCTTCGTCAAGCGGCGCGAATAGATCAGTTATATCAATATGTTGGCAGAAGTCCTGGTTGCTGATATGTTTCTCTGATGGCAAAAAAAGCAAAGAAAATTTCCAAAAAGAAAAAGCGCGTTGCGAAGCGGGTTTTTGAGCATCATCCCGATCATTATAATACCAGCGAACAATACCTGATTCAGAATCTAGAAGAAGACTTAAAAGACGCCTGGTTTAAAATTCGTGAAGCTGGGCAGGATCTTGGAGAACAGCGAATTTATGCCTCTGGCAAGGCCATCATGTTTTCAAAAAAGGTCTGTTATTTTTTTGTCCGGCCTAAAAAATCCTACCTCGAAGTCGTTATTTTTCTAAAACAGAAAAGGTCGGCCGAATATTTTCAGTCCATCAGACCTGTGTCGAAAACAAAATTGGCGCACACCTTTCGCTTGGTGCATGCCGACCAAGTTGAAGGAGGGCTTCTTGAAGCCATCGCCGACGCTTTTCACGAGGTCGAGTCTTAAGGAGATCGCGCGGCACAAGCTGGCAAGTGTCAGCGCCGGCCGCCAAAGTTGACCCTGCTGGGTGCCTGAACCATAATCAAGGCAACTTTATCATTGGGGGATCATCATGTCTGAAGATTTAAAAGCAGAACTGGAAAAGTTACGGGCTGAAAACGCGGCATTGAAAAGCTCAAAGCCAGAACGTGGAACGCTGTCGATGAAGGTCAGTGAAAAAGGCGCTCTCTCGATTTATGGCATGGGACGCTTCCCCGTCACACTCTACAAAGAACAGTGGCTGAAGCTTTTGGGAATCGCGGATGAGATCAAACAATTCATCACGGACAACGACAGTCGATTGAAGACGAAAGAGTAATTTTTCATCATGCAGGACAAACTGACGATTGCGGATGTCTCGGATACGTCATTCTGGGTAGCGTATTACCGGGCCAAAGAAACAGAAAGAAAGGATGCGCTTTTTCGCGATCCTTTCGCTCAATCTTTGGTGGGCGAGCGTGGAAAGAAAATTTCCGATTCCATGGCCAACATCTCTCGTTACACCGAATGGTCCGTGGTCTCGCGAACGGTGATCATCGATCGATTCATTGAAAAGGCCATTGCCGAAGGTGTTGATGCCATTATCAATCTCGGCGCGGGCCTGGATGCGCGGCCCTATCGCATGGATTTACCGAAAGATCTGGAATGGATCGAAGCGGACTATCCACACATCATCACGCACAAGAATTTTGTTCTGCGGTCTGAAATTCCAAAGTGCAAATTAAGCCGGACTGCCGTCGATTTGGCCAATGATCAGGATCGGCAGCATTTCTTAAGTCAAGCGGCGCCGAATGCGAAGAAAGTTTTAATTCTCACCGAAGGCGTGATTCCTTATCTCAGTCCCGAGCAGGTGACCGCGCTCTCTAATGACTTGATCGCCCAGAAGCGATTTGCTTTTTGGATCACCGAATACTTTCATCCCCGTGTTTACCGCTATTTGAAAGCCACTGTCCGTCAAGCGAAGATGAAGAACGCGCCTTTTCTTTTTTATCCGGATGACTGGTATGGATTCTTCAAAAAGCTCGGATGGACCGAGAAAGAAACCCGGTTCTCGGGCGAAATCGCCGTCGAGTTCAAACGAAAGCCACCCATGCCGAAATGGGCACAATTCTTGATGTTCGCAATGCCCAAAAGAGTGAAAGAAGAATCACTCCGAATGAGTGGCTATGTTATTTTCCAAAGAGGACAACCATAGCCCGCCGAAGGGGCGATATGGGACATAAATCGGTCAAAATTCTCAAGCTGGTCATGGCTGGACTTTTTCTGCTGGTAATGGTGGGACTTTGCCACGAGATCATCGTCGAATCGATCACCAATCAGACCACCAAGCACGAATACGCGGAAGCCAATCATATCAAGTACGGACTTTTCAGTGTCAATACTTGGAAAGAGAAATTACAGGTCATCGTCACGGATGAAATCAACGAGTTTAACTTTTCCAAAGCCAATCAAAAGCAGGTGAGAGAACACATTCAGGTTCAGCTGGGTGGCTTGATCGACAAAGTTTATGATCGCATCCGTGAAAGCAATAAGGGGACGGTCAAAGGAAAGCTGAAGCAATCCCTGATCAACGCTTTCGTGGATATCAACGAAATCAAAAAAGGCATCCCCGAGTACACGGACTCGATCATGAAAGAACTGACCAAGTCGCAGACCGAACGCAAGATTAAAAAAATGCTGAAAAGAAGTGTCAGCCAATATTTTGAAAAAACTTTCGATGAGCAGGATCTTTCCAAAGTCGACAAAATCGTCGAAGAGACAGGAGCTCAAGATCTGCAAGAAGCCCGGATCAAGTTGCAAGGAGAAATTCGGGATCGCGAGCAACATATTTATCGGCAGACAATGATGATGATCGGCCTGGCCACGATCTTGTTCCTGCTGATGAGGTTTGGTCCGGTCAAAATGGAGGGCTACCAGTTTGGCCTGATGGTCTTCACTTTGTTGGCGTTGTTATTGGCCGGGGTGGCGACGCCGATGATCGACATGGAAGCTAAAATCTCGGAACTGAAATTTGTCCTGATGGATCACGAGGTCCGATTCACCGATCAGATTCTTTATTTCCAAAGTAAAAGCATCATGGACGTCTTCGCCATCATGATTGCGCACAAGGATCTGCAAATGAAAGCGGTTGGCGTCTTGATGGTCACCTTCAGCATCATTTTTCCGATTCTGAAATTGATCTCGTCCATCATTTACTTTAAAGATTATCGAAATCTTCGAAACCACAAATTGATCCAGTTTTTCGTTTTGAAATCTGGCAAGTGGTCGATGGCGGATGTGTTGGTGGTCGCGATTTTTATGGCTTATATCGGTTTCAACGGAATTATTACCAGCCAGCTTGGCAAGCTGTCTCAGCAAAGTGAAGACGTGATGGTGCTGGCAACCAACGGAACCACATTGCAGCCGGGATTTTATATCTTTTTGACCTATGCGGCCTTGGCCCTGCTTTTACCAGGTTTCTTGCAAAGAAACGAAAAGGCTTAAGGGTGGCACTTCGGATCTCGCGCATTCTGCATGCCGGTTATGTCTTTGAATGCCAGGACACCCAGATCGCGTTTGATCCGATATTCGAAAATCCATTCAGCCGGAATTGCCATGCCTTTCCAAACGTCAAGTTCGACACGGATCAAATTCAGGCACTGAGATTTTCAGCGGTTTTCATCTCGCATTATCATGACGACCATTGTTCGATGGAGAGTTTGAACCTGCTTCATCGGGAAACACCGATTTATATCTTTTGTCTGCATGACGAAATGCTGTCGATGATTCGGGAATTGGGTTTTCAAAACGTGCGGGCCTTGCAGCTTGACCAGGCTGTCGTCGTTGGCAGTTTTGAAGTCACGCCTTGCAGGGCCCTGGATGCGGACGTCGATTCCATCTTTCATATCAAGGCCGAAGGCCTGAATGTTCTCAACGTTGTCGACTCGTGGATCGATTGGGAAACACTCGAGGTTTTGCGCAAAACATCTCCTTGGGACATGATTCTTTGGCCCTTTCAAACCATGCGTGAGATCGAAGTGCTGGCGCCTTCAAGAGCGGAACCGGCTTCAGCCCAGATGCCTCCTGAATGGATCGAACAGTTGAAAGCGCTGAATCCGAAATTCATCGTCCCCAGTTCTTGCCAATTCGTGATGGAAGATTGGTCTTGGTACAATCATGCTTTTTTTCCCATTTCTTATCAGCAGTTTCAATCGCAGATCGAGAGGGCCTTGCCGTCGTGTCGCGTGATCCGACTGAACCCTTCCGTATCGGTGACATTGACCGCTAATTCCGTGCAACCCGCGTCCTCACTGGAATGGATCCAACCGGTGGGCCCGCAGGATTTTGATTATGATTACCATCCTGATTTAAGGCCGCCATCGACTGCCGAGATTGCTCGGCAGTTTCCAGCCCTGACGGACGCGCAATTAGAGCGGGTCCTCAATTATTGCCAGTTTGAAATCATCAGCAAGTACCACTCTGTGGAATCAGCGCAAGACCCGTACTTTCAAACAACAAGAAATTGGCGTCTGTTGATTTACGACCACAGCGGAAATGCGACCGAATTTAAATATCTGTTGAATGCCGATCATCTCGAGAGAGTGCCCGAATTCACCGGGCCGCTTTCCTGGCTGACCGAAGTTTCGGCCTCCAAGCTTTACGCGGCATTGGAAGAAGGAGAGTCGCTCACGTCGATGTACCTTCGAATCAACGACGCCGAGTTTGCACCGGAAATCGAGAAAGAAATCAGCGCTGCGGATGTGGTTGAAGATCCATTGATTCGTTGTTTATTTTCGGGTGTGTTTGGCGCCTATCAAAGGGCCCAGCTGCGGCAAATTCAAAGCAGAAATCTCGGTTGAAAAAAATAACCGGGCCTTCTTTGGAGGGGGAGAAGACCCAGTTATGTGGTTGCGATATGAAATTACCAGGGCAGTCGATCATCCAAGTGGAAGAAACCACCTGAGGGACCGGTCTCTGGTAAGAGAGCCAGCTGCACCGAAGTTTTCGCTCCGTCCGCCAACTCGATCGGCGCTGCAGGGCCACCCATATCTGATTTCACCCAACCCGGATGGGCTGAATTGACTTTGATTTTGGTGTCCTTCAGTTCATGCGCCAGGTGAACGGTGAATGCGTTCAAGACTGTCTTTGAAGAGTTATACGCAAAGAGCTTACTGTTATAAATTGGGGATCCTGGCTCGGAATGCAAGCTCAGTGAGCCCAGAATACTTGAGAGATTGACGATTCTTCCGGCGTCCGATTTTCGAATCAGTGGCAGCAACGTTTGGGTCAACGCGACGACCGAGAAAAAATTGGTATCAAAAGTTTTTTTCAAAACTTCGACGGGCAAGCTGCTGGCATTGTTGCTTCGATCTCCCGACGCATTTTGATTGTCCAGCATGACGCCGGCATTGTTCACCAAGATATCCAGGCGACCAAACTTATCGCTCAGGTACTGTGCCAATGTTTGGTGGTCTTTCGGATTAGTGACATCAAAGACGACCGAATCGGCCTCGAGCTTTTGATCTTTCAATTTTTGCGCGGCGGCTTTGCCGGCTTTGGCATCACGGGCTCCCATGATGACGTGCACGCCCTTCTTCGCTAATTCTTGAGCGGTGACAAAGCCGATGCCGCGATTGGCGCCGGTGACGAATGCAATTTTCTTTTGTTGAGACATGGTTAACTCCTATTGGTGGTTTTTTAAATTAAACAGCCTTCGATGGATAATCGATGTATCCTTCGGGGCCAGGGGTGTAGAGCTTTGATGGATCCATTTCCTGCAAAGGCAGGCCCTGCCGAATGCGTTCGACGAAATCTGGATTGGCGATAAACGGACGCCCGAAGGCGACCAGGTCTCCGCGCCCTTCCTGAAGATCTGTTTCCGCCTTGGTGACATCATAACCCGTCGACAAGATATAGGTGCCTTTAAAGTTTTCGCGCACCAGGCGCTTGACGTCACCTTTCCCGTGATCGATCACGTGAATATACGCTAGCCCAAGTTGCCATAGTCGATTGGCGAGTTTTGCGTAGAATTCATCCGTTTCTTGAAATTGTGCCATATCGTTGAAAGAACCATAAGGCGAGATGCGAATCCCGACTTTGTCGGCACCGATCGCTTGTGACACGCGACGTGCGATTTCGAAAGCAAATGTTGTTCGGTCTTTTCCATAGATGTCTCCTCGTTGATTTGAACCGGGGTTTAAAAATTGATCGATCAGGTAACCGTTGGCCGCATGCAGCTCGACGCCATCAAAGCCAGCCTCATTCACCGCTAGCTTTGCGGACTGGACATATTCTTGAATTGTTTCTTCGATCTCTTCGGCGCTCATTTCTTTGGGCGTGGGGTGCGGTTGGTTGCCCTTTTGGTCCGTCCACATTTCACCTTTCAAGGCAATCGCCGAAGGTGCGAGAACTTTGCCACCGGTCGGTAAATTCAATTCATGAGAGACACGTCCCGTGTGCATCAATTGCACGAAAATTTTGGCGCCTTTCGCTTTGACGGCGTCAGTGACCTGGCGCCAGCCCTGGGCTTGCTCTTTGTTGAAAAGTCCGGGGATGCGGGCATAACCCAGTCCGTTTGGCGAAGGGCTGATACCTTCACTGATAATCAATCCCGCACCGGCGCGTTGGGCATAGTACTGAGCCATCATGCCATTCGGGAGATTGTTGATCGCCCTTGATCGGGTCATAGGGGCCATAACAAATTTGTTTTTTAAACTGACGGATCCGATTTTTCCTTGTTCAAACAGCTTCATTTTTTCCTCTGGTTGAAGGGTTGATTCTTTTTTAGTCACCATTATGGTTACAGTTTTACGCAAAAAAAACGCTAACTCGTTTCCAGCTCAGAAACCAATTCCGACAATCGGATCTTCTTGAGCTTTTCGGCCAAAGCGTCACATGCAGCATCGAAGACCGGAGACAAAACGGATTTCATCTTACAGCTGAGCGCACATTTTTTATTGGGATCGTTCGGGTTGTAAGCGAACAATTCTCCATCGTCGACAGCGGCGTACACATCGTAAAGCGAAATCGCTTCTGGCTTCTTTGCCAGTCTGGCGCCACCCGCACGGCCCGCTTCCGTTTCCAGAAGACCCGCCTTGGCAAGCTCGCTCAGGATGCGACGAACCACTACCGGATTGGTATTCAATGAATCAGCCAAGTAAGTCGAGCTGAGTTTATCGTCTTCGACCGCCAGGGCTGTTAGAATATGGGTTGCCATCGCAAAACGGCTATTCGCTGCCATATGTAACTACGATAGTTACAATTAAACCAATTGTCAAGACGGCATCTTAAAAAAGAGAAACTGTCTTATTTTGAGACACTACCAAAGGCCCTGTTCAGCCAGAATGTCTTTGGTGATTTGTTTGGCCCGTAATCCACCATACGAAGAATCAGTCGTTGGGGTCAGATCACTGAAATTGGTGACGGCAATGTACTCTTTTTCACCATTTTGAATGTGGGAAACGAACCAACCCAAAGACAATTTTTTTTCCTTATCATAATAATTGGATCCGGTTTTTCCGTTCAGCTTGAAACCATTCGGAGAAGTTTCAAGAAAAGTGATTTCGCGCGTGAGATTTTGCGCGCGCTTCGTCGCTGGCAAATTGTCGGTCCAAAGATTTTTCATGAACTCGACTTGTTCATACGGAGAAATTTTTAAGGCCGGCGACTGAGAGCCGGGTGAGACCAACCAAGCGTTTGTGATCCCAGCCGACATGTCTTCGTTACCGTACTTGAATGCGTGCAGGTATTTTTGCAGCTTCTTCTTCCCAAGCTTTGGCGTCAGTCGCTGCGAGAACCAAACCACCGAATCGCGCATCCAGGTCTTGGCATCATGATCGTGATTCAGTGCCTCGCGATCGTTTTTGATGCCGTCCCATTTCAAAACTTGATTTTCATCTTTAAGAACCTTGGCATCAAATGCCATCACGGCCAGCGGAACCTTGAAGGTCGAACAAGCCACGAAACGTTCACGGCAGCTGCTCTCGCCGATCACTTTCTCAAATGTCTGGGTTTTCATGTTGTAAAGTAAGAAGCAGCCATTGACGCCGGCAAAGGGATCTTTGGGTGGATCCATTTTTTTCGGAGCTTCCGTGCATGCAGCCAGGAAGCTAACAACAAGAGCGACCAGAGTGAGATTTTTCATACGGCAAATTTCCTTTTGCTCAAGACGCTAAAATTTTTGAAATCTCTGGTCAAGGCATGGTCTGTTGAATGAAAATGGAAACAAACTACTTCGTGCTAGGAGATCATGAACATGAAATCAAAATTGCCTTTGATCGCTCGCTTGTTGCTTGGATTTGTTTTTTTCGCCGCGGGATTGGCTGGACTTTTAAACTTGGCGCCCCCGCCACCAAATTTGCCCGAGAAGCTGCAGACATTTAATGCAGGACTTATGGCCAGCGGATACTTTATGACTTTGCTGAAAGTGACCGAGGTCTCTTGTGGTTTGCTATTGCTGTCGGGTTTCTTCGTGCCATTGGCATTGGTGATCTTAGCGCCGGTCGTGATCAACATCGTGATGGTGCATTTGTTTCTTGAGCCAAGCGGATTGCCGCTGGCAATCGTTCTCGGGGCCTTACTGACATACTTGGCATTTTTTTCGCCGCCGTATTCGCCGACGATCAAAGCTTTATTCAAACCGAAAGTGAATTAAGAGGGCGTGGCGTGATCAGACCTGAACATCACGCCACTTTCCTTTTTTGAAATACCACCAGGCCAACACGGTCATCAAGGCATGCGCTGCCGGAATCGCGTACAGCGCGCCCATCGCATTCAAGCTTGTGTATTTGACTAAGATATAGGCCAGTGGAGTTTGGAAAAGCCAAAAGCAGATGAGATTGAAGCGCGTCGGGGTCTTCGTGTCCCCCGCGCCATTCAAAGCTTGCGATAGCACCATCGAAATTCCGTAGAAAATAAATCCCGATGAGATGATTCTCAGGGCCCGAACGCCGAAATACATCACCTCGTAATCCTGAGTGAAGAACGTGATGATCGGGAGCGCAAACGTGACCAGGAAAAATGTGACGAACGCCATGAAGATGGCACTGTACTTGGCGGTCACCCAAACGCTTTTCGCCGCGCGGTCGTATTCTTTCGCTCCCAGATTTTGTCCCATCAGGGTCGCGGCAGCATTGCTCAGGCCCCAGGCGGGAAGAATGAAAAAGACGAAATTTCGAAATGCGATTTGGCTGCCGGCGGCGGCCACCGTACCGCCAGTCTCTGCCACCAGCCGGGTGATGAAAATCCAACTGCCGCTGCCAACGATAAACTGAATCGAAGCCGGCCAAGCGACGGTGAAGATGCCTTTGATCACATCGATGTCGAAGCCAAAATGCTTGGCCTTCATCTTCAAGGAACCATCACCTTTAAACAGATGGTAACACTGATACAGAACACCCGTGCCGCGGCCAATGACCGTCGCGATGGCGGCACCTTTCAATCCGTAATGATGAATCATCAAAGGACAAAGGATGATATTCAGGCCGCTGGCGATCCACAAACTTTTCATGGCCATCGCGGCATCGCCCACGCCGCGGAAAATTCCGTTGATCAAAAATAACAAAAGGATCGCCACGCATCCGCCCAGCATGACCCGGGCAAAGGTTGTCCCTTCGGCGACGACGTCGGGGCTTGCTCCCATCAATCTTAAAATATCATCTGCGTAAATGGCGCCAATCAATCCCAGAACAACCGAAGTTATAATGGCGACAACGATGGCCTGCGCACCCGAATGTGCAGCCGCATCGAAATTTTTTTCACCGGCACGTCTGGCGACAATGGCCGTGGCACCAGTGCTGATGCCCATGGCGATCGAGTAAATGATGGTGACCACGGATTCGGTCAGTCCGACGGTGGCGATCGCGCTGGCACCCAGTCCGCTGACAAAGTACATGTCAACGACGGCGAACACGCTCTCTAGACCCAATTCCAAAATCATCGGAATTGCGAGAAGCACGACCGCCTGTGAAATACTGCCTTTCGTATAGTCATGATGTTCACCTTTGAGAGCCTGACGGATGGTCTGCAGCGCGGACTTTATTTTCATATCGAAAAAGAATAATGGCTTTCGAATTGCTTGTCTTGCAATTTAAACGGTTCCGCCCTGTCCTGACTGGCCAGATTTATCGAGCTGTCATTTGTTGTCCCGGCCAAAAGAACTAGGACCCAACGGCCCAAAGAGCTTTGGACTTTTGCTCATGCTGAAGCGGCTCAAGCGGTCTTCTGGGTAAGGGCGTGATCTTGTCGTCGCTGAGGCCAAATCGGAACATAAAAATTAAGTCATTCTCGACATGCAACTGTTTGAAAGTTTCGTTGCGGATGCTGGCGAATTTTGAAAGCTCCCGCGGCTCGAAAAAGGCCTGACTGGTCAACGAGTCGACAAAATTTAAGTACAAAGATTGAATGGTCATCGGTTGCGCTCTGATTCCTTTTTCGCTCATCAAAACCCACATGCGTTCGATTTCTCGCCCTGCCTCGAAAAAATCAGGCGATCTTTTGAAAACTCCCGAAAGATAGAGCAGGCCCGATGATTTTTGAACCAACGAACGCACCCTAAAAAAAGTTTGCAGAAAGAAAAATGGAAAAGGAACTAGACCAATTAGGCGGGGGGCGTACTTGAGAACCCGCAACATGATGGCATCAGCGGGCGAGACTTTGAGATTTTCAAGGGTGAGACCATCGATCATATTTTGCTCTGCTTTGATGTGCAGCCAGCGGGTAAAGTCCGCCATCAGCGAAGTTCGAAGCCAAAGCTTGGTTTCGACCCATGCCCAGTGTCGAATGGTTTGCCATGGGACAGTTTGGGTTGTTTGCCAAATAAAATCAGGGCGTCGTTCGTTCAGACGATATTTATCTTTGTATTCTTTCAGCAGATCGATTTGAACGGGTTTCAGCGGGACGCGAAATGTTTGCCGCGATTGAATGGCATCAATAATTTTCTGATTTGGTTTTGCGGGAACGGGTCCATAATTGACCAAAATTGAAATCATCGAGTCGATCGAGACCGAGCACTGATACCCAAAATGCGCGGCCGACATCGAAAGATTTTCGTAAAACGCACCGAGGGAAATCCAGCTTGCCGATAGATTTTGATCAAGAAAATTTCTGGCGCGTTCTTGATTGATGGTGACGCGAAACTGGTTTCTGAGAAAAGTGATATCCCAAGGCTGACAGTTGTCACCGCTTGGCGCTTTTGATGCTATGTTGAGCCAAGAATCAAATTGAGTTTCCATCTATTAATATTGATTATTCGACGGAATATCCTCTAGGTAGATATTGACAACTTAGGGGGGACTCGATGTTAGGATAGGCCCGCGAGTCGCGAAGAGGAATATGAGCAAAGTCAGTTCGGATACTTATCAACACGAATTTCATTTTTTGTCGAAATCAGAAATATTTTTTGAGCGGCAACAATCCTATCCTTTCGATCACATCGAGGTCGACGTCTATGCGGGATTCTGGAGTTTTCTATTTGCCGATATCCCGGAGGCCGGCATTCGTTTACGGCACAATGGACAGAACGTCGAAATTGCCGGAAAAACCGGAATACTGATTCCACCTCATTCGGTTGTTCGTTGGCAGGTGCTCACCACGCAGTTGCATTGGTTTGCGTACTCGAATAGCGAACCTTATCCACAGAATTTTCCAAAAGATTTAACCGTCTTTCACCTGGACCAGATTCCGAACGAAGTTTCTCCTCGGTGGATCAGTGATTTAATCAGTCATCATCCGCGATCATGGGCCTTGAATCCGGTTGCGCCCAATCGTTATGCGAAGCAGTTGAAAGAAATTCTGGACCAAGAATACAAAGAAAATCGGCCATTGGCTGAATACGCGAGCGATCTCGGAATTTCAAAAGAGTGGATGATTAAGTATTTTAAAAAAAGCTACGACATCACGCCGATCGTTTACAGAAATAAAAAAAGGCTGATGCAGTCATTATTTTCCCTGCACACGGAAGATGACAAGATCGTGAATCTCTCGCAAAAAGTCGGCTTTAACGATTTGAAACAATTCAATTCCCTGTTCAAGCAAGTCGTCCGCGTTCCCCCTTCGCAGTTTTTATCATAAGGAACGGAAATCAGAACAGTCCGTGACCAGATTTGAAAATGATTGACCATGTCTTCATTTTATCTCAGGGATTCGATGATGATGTCTTTTTCAGCCAGTTCGGGAATCAGGCTGTGATCCGCCTGCTTGATCGTTTTATGTTTTAATCTTTCGTAGAATTTTTGGTGGCTCAGGGATGTGAACCCATAAAAATGGTGGATGGCTAAATTTCCCCGCATGACATCGGTGATGGTTTGGATCAGCATTGGAAAAGTGTCCGACCTGACATGTCCGAGATCGACACCGACGCGGACGACTTCGCTGATCGGATATTGGGTCGGAATGATTTCGCCGAAAATATTTTTTTGCAGTTCTTTTTCCATGAGCAGTCTTTGCCCTGGATGCTGAGCCACGACGAATGCGGCACCGCCAATTGGATGAATTGTATCCGAAGTTAAATACATCATCATAACCCAAGAGTCTTTGAGCAAGTCGGCATTAGAACTCTCGATCATCTCGATGAAAGCCTCTGATTTTCCCAACGTCTGCAGCGATTTGAGAAAGTCAGTTTGGATGTACTTTTCGGCTCGTTGATAAGCCACCATGTTTTTCTGTGAAGGTTCCATGCGAACCAAACGAAAATAGTATCCATTTCGGTAAAAAGATTGCTCGCTATCGGCCGAGACATCAAGGCGGGGAACGGCGTGAATTTCTTGGCAACGAACGGGGGCGCCCCGAGTGGCTTGGGTGAAGCTGAAGAAGAAAATAAACAAGACAACGGTTTTCTTCATTGAGATGTCGACTTTCAATTGGTGCTGCGGCTGAACGTCATTACCGTTAGGTCAGAACCGCAAATATCTTCATCTTGAAAGCGCAAGGTCATGTGACCATCGACAACGATCAAGTGGTAAAGGCGACCCATTTCTTTGTTGAAATATTCAGGATACTTGAGCCGCATCATGGATCTGAGGATCAAACCATTCAATCTCGACCCGCAATGTTCGAAGGCCTTTTCGTTCACCTCTGGCGAAATCATTTTTGAAGACTTCATTGTGTAGATCGTCGTGCCGTACATTGTATTCGGTACGAAGTTTACGACGTAGGTGACGTCGATGAAATTTTTTTCCTGAATGTCATTTGCCTTGCAGCTTCGATTGCCAGCCGATTTGCGTAAATAGGTTTGTCGCCCATCATTGAATAAGGTCAACGTCACGTCGGGCTCGAAATCCAGGGACTCGATGGGGAAGAGGCGGGTTTTCTTCCAAGAAATGTATTTTTGAGTCGGGTCTTGCGTGCTGCAATAAATGCCATCGCTATGCCAAGTTCCCATCAGCTCTGGAGCTGATGGCGCGACCGTTTGGGCCCACAAAGAACCGGCCTGAAGTAGTGAAACTGCAAACGTAAGAATAAGAGTCATGGTTCGATTTAGCATCTCTCTCGTAAATACACTTTTCGTGCCGCTGGCAGCGAAAACTTATGACATTTCACGTACAAAGGCTGTCGAACATTTAGACGAAGAGCCGCATTGAAACCGAGGCTTTTCCGAAGGACAAACCGCTTTCGTTGCTCAAGCTTTGCGGACGAATACTGAATTTGCAGGAATGGCTTTGGTGTTCAGATTCATTGTTATGGACGGCTCATTTTAAAATTGCTTGGCTTTTTCCAATTAAGGATATATAATATCCTTAATTGGGAGGTTTGATTTATGAGTTTAAGAGTGAATTACAACCAGCAGTCGCCGGAGCTTGTGCAGAAACTAATGGAGATGGGTCAAATCATCAAAAAGGGGAGTCTAGGAGTGACCCTGGTGGACCTTGTCAACATTCGCGCATCGTTGTTGAATGGCTGCGCTTTTTGCATCGATATGCATGTTAAAGAAGCCCGCATTCATGGTGAGCGCGATCTGCGTGTTTTGCACGTGCCGATCTGGCGCGAATCGGCTCTGTTCACCGACAAAGAAAAAGCCGCCTTGGAATGGACCGAAGCGGTTACCAAATTGACAGAGCATGGGATTCCCGATGAAATCTACCAACGTGTTCGCGAGCAGCTGTCCGAGAAGGAAATGTCTGAGCTGACTTTCGCGATCGGCGTGATCAATGCTTGGAACCGATTGAGCATTGGCTTTAAGGCGGTCCCCGGATCCGCCGACAAATTTTTCGGTCTTGATAAGGCGGGATTGAGCTAGTGATTTTACGGAACCAAGTGGAATGGGCTCTGCATTGTTGTACGTTTTTGGCAGGTTTGCCAGACGGCGTATATTTGGCGACCAAAGACTTGGCGGAATTTCATGGCGTGCCGAAAGAATATCTTTCGAAGGCGTTACAATCATTATCACAGGCGGGGCTGGTGAAAACCACACTGGGCCCGCGCGGTGGTTATCGTCTGGCAAAATCGGCATCACAAATTTCATTTCTTGAAATCGTGGAAGCCGTCGAAGGTCGTACATCCACATTTCAGTGCACGGAAATTCGAAAGAACAATCCCTGCAAACCCAATAAACAGGTTTTTGCAAAGCCTTGTCAGATAGCTCAGGTCATGTATCGCGCAGACGAAGCTTGGCGAAACGAATTGCGTTCCGTCAAGTTATCCGACCTGGTTCATCAGCTGCTGCGGGACCTTCCGAAAGATGTTTTGCAAAAAAATATGGAATGGATTCAGTCTAAGACTCAGGGAAATATCTCCGAGCCATAGGGTTGAACTCAAATTCAGTTTCGTCACCGAAAGGAAAAACAATCATGCAAAAAATCACTCCGTTTCTCTGGTTTGACGACAATCTCGAAGACGCTCTCAATCTTTACACATCGATATTCAAGGACGCGAAAATCCTCAGCGTTACCAAATATGGTGATGCCGGTCCAGGGCCGAAAGGCACGGCAATGACGGCATCCTTTCAGTTGAATGGTCAAGAGTTCGTTGGGTTGAATGGCGGTCCGCATTTTAAATTCACGGAAGCTGTTTCATTCGTCATCAATTGTGAGACCCAGGCGGAAATCGACTATTACTGGGAAAAATTATCGGCAGGCGGAACCAAGTCCAGGTGTGGATGGCTGAAGGATAAGTTTGGCCTATCATGGCAAGTCGTACCGAAGGACATGGGCAAGCTGTTTAGCGGACCCGATCCGAAAAAATCAAATCGCGTCATGCAAGCGATGCTTCAGATGGACAAATTGGATATTGCAAAATTAAAGCAAGCTTACGATTCAGAATAAAATCTTCGTTTCGCAAGGCCCGCTTTCACATAGTTTAAGCGGGCCAGCAAATCAATTTGCAATCCAGAAAACGCCGTCTTCCGGATAGGCACAAGCACCTTTTGCCAGATGTGAATTGGAAGGTAAGATATAAATTTTGTACCACTTGATCGTACCGGTGGTGACAACTGTTTGGCTGCGTTGGTCACCGTAAACTGAATCTCCCGCAGGTATTTGTCCACAAACAGTCGCATCGGTGCCGGGCTTTTGCCGAATGTTGCGGGCCGCTTGCAAATTCCAACGACTGTAAGTTGTTTCCACATCGGTTGTCGGCAAGGCCTTCAGCCATTTCGCTAAAATTTCGTTCAGCCTTTGACCCTCGGCGGTGCCGTAAAACTGGGGTTTATCGATGGGTGGCATTGGTGTGTAACCTTCAAGGTGCGCGATGGCGCCGTAGATTTTCGATTTTTCCAAACTGCCTGGCGCAATCCAATCGTTTTTCACTAAGAAATCCAAAGTGCTGAAACGATCTTTTGCGATGTCGGCTGCTTGCATATTGCCGTGGCAACCCAGACAGTTTTTCTGAATGATCTCGCTTTGAACCTGCTTGTAGCCTGCATCTAATTCCGCATTTGATTTCACCTGACTGCGCCAAGCAAGAAATGAAATCAACGGATCCGAGGCATCAGTCTTGAGATCGCAATGGTCCTGATAATTTGCCTCTGCCGATCGCGCCAGCCTGACGACCACGCGGTTTTCTCGATCTTCAACAATCCACAGTGAACCATCATCGGCTTCGGTGAAGGCAACGGGTGCGCCTTTCGGACGAAGGTTTTTGATTTGGCTCCAGCCCGAAATGATTTCCGTGTAAGGGGCATGACGAAGCAATCCGCCCTTGGGCTCAAACTTTTGTTTCTTCGAGCATCCATTGACCTGTTCAAAATTAAAAAGAGAATTGGCGCTTGGCTTTTCTAGCTTGGGTCGTCCCTGAGCATCGATGTCGTATGCAACCAGGCGATGCCCTGTCGGCTGATACCCATGCCAGGACATCAACAATTTTCCGCCGAACAGGTCCGAAAACATCGCACCCTTATAATACGCCATGTGCAGCGGCGAAGCATGCGGAGGAATCAGGGCGTGGGGAGATTGGTATTCGCCTATTCCCGTCGCTTCCGGTTTGGTGCAGTCGATGGGAGATTTGAATTGTTTCGACACGAATTCGGGTGACGTCGCCGTAAAGTCATAACAGTAGGGCCAGCCAAAATGATATCCAGGATTGTGGTTCAAATCGATGACGTTGATTTCTTCGTAGGGTTCTTCCAGTTCGGGAAAGTCTCGGCTGTTTTCACCCTGAATCAGGAATCCGGACGGGTGAATTGCGATCGCCATCGAGTTGCGAAGGCCTTTGGCAATCACTTCGAGAAATTTCACTCCGCCATTTGGAAGAGTCTTTAGTTTTTCATGCGGCAAGCGAAAGATCACCCCAGCCCCTTGATCTTCCGATTCTGGACAGGAACGATACGCACCTGATCCAGCGGCAAAGCAATGATCGCTTGGCGATCCGGCATTGATAAAGAGATCTCCATTTCGGGGATCGAATGCAAATTGAGAAAGGGGATGCATGTAGCCTTCAGGTCGAGCGATATTTCCGACGACCAGCTGCCAATCCGCCACCTGACCGGCATTGATATGAAAACGTGAGATCTGGGTTTTCTCGCCGATATAAAAATATCCATCTGGACCTAAGGCTAAGCCATGTGGATTGTTCAGTGGAAATTTCAATAGCTTTAAATCGTAATTTCCTGATTTTCCGGGATAAAGTAAAAACAACCGACCGTTGTTCGAAGCCCAGCCGCCCATGTCGACCACCAAGAAATTTTTGCTCTGAGGAATCTGCAAGATCGTTCGCGGTTTGATAAAGCTTCGATCGTTGGCGGGATCCACGGCATGATCGCGAGGAAGAACCATGCCCAAACAAGTCCCGGGCAAGGTTTCGACCGCAAGCTTGGGAAAGCCATCACAAGATTTATCATCTGGGTCGTAGGCGTAGCCACTGCTATCTACGACCATATGCCCCGAGGCGACTTGGCGATATTTTGAGATGGACTGACATTGAACCAAAAGAGCGGCGAGGCAAATCATAAATAGTTTCATTCAAAAATGCTAACCACTGAATCGAAATTTGTCTTGGGATATTATGCGAGATGTAGCGACGTGATGCTCTTCAAGCTTTCGAAATTGTGTTTTCAGTGCGGTCTTGGCATCCTTTGGGCGAAAGGAATTTTATGAAGGCAAAAACTGCAAAAGAGGCCTCTCGGTTGGAGCAGATTCCCAACATCGGCAAGGCCGTCGCCGGTGATCTTCGAGGCATCGGAATCACTCGGCCCGAGCAGCTGAAGGGAAAAAATGGATTGGCACTTTATCAGAAGCTCAATAAAGTGACTGGTGTTCGCCACGATCCTTGCATGGCAGACACACTCATGGCGGCCGTCGACTTTATGAATGGCGGTAAGCCCAAACCTTGGTGGGAATTCACCGCCAAACGAAAAACATTAATGCCGAAACTGAAAGCGTGATGAATCTGGGCAGTTACATGCCCTTGGCACTTTGCACGCGATCACGACCGAAGGGATCACCGATGATGGATTCCGTGTGCAGGGCACAGACCCATTTTCCGTCGCGGCGAACCCAAGTTGATGCATCGGACGCCTCGAAGCTGAGAGATTCGTTATCGACCGTCAAGTCCTCGCGAACTTTGTAAGCAAGAATGGCGGTATCAGGACCCAACATGCGCACCTCGAAATCATCATCGATTTCAAAATTGTGAAGAGTGTAATTTGAACTGGTGATCATATCCGATAATGCTTGGCGGTCGATACTGGCGAAACCTTGGGCTCCCGCAACCAAACAGGTCTCATCGGACAATGACAGCATGGTATCGACGTCTTTATCCTTCATTGCCTGCCAATATTTCTTTTCCAGATTGAAGATTTCATCGGTCAATGACTGTGTTTGCATATCGAGATCCTTCTTAGTTTTGGTTGCGTTGAGGTTGATCGGGCTTGAGATCTTGCAAGACTTTTCCCGTGACGAAATCGCCCGGAGCAGAGATGTGCTCGTGGAGCACTTGCCATTTTTCATTTCGTTTGGCGTAACAAGTGGTGACGCGAATCCAGATATCGATCTTCTCTCCGGCGTCCTTGGTGGTCCCGGTGCAGTGGCTTAGGTTAAAGCTAAAGGCCGTGTGTTCATCGATTTGAAATTTAAGGTCTTTGATCTTATAGCTGAATTCGGTACTGCTGTCGAAACACTCTTGCCAGGATCTGCGCAAGCCGGCTTTGTCGATTTTTAAAAAATCGCGGACATCATAAATGACGGCTTCATCGGCGTAAGCGGATAAGATCGTCGTCATGTCACGCGCACGTACGGCTTCAGAGACATCTTCCATCAGCTGTCGAATTTCATCTTCAGCAGACGCCTTTGTGTAATTTGTGGACTGAATTTGATGGGCTTGAGGTTCCAAAATTCCCCCTTTGTTTGGCGTTTGGAAATAACAAATTCTCCACGGAGAAAATTTCGTCATTTAAAGAGTCATCCGTAATTCAACTAGCAAACAAAAGCAACAATAGCAAAATTAACGATAGCAAAAGTAACAATAGCAAAAGATGCGCCACTCAAAATCTGGTACAAATAAAAATATGTGCAGTCACATGCTACGGCAAAGGCGCAAAACTTGCTTAGCCTCGAAGGCGGATGATCACTTTTTATTTCCAAAATGGAGATAAAACAAAAAAGGAGAAAATATGTCTCGGTATATCGATGGATTTGTGGTTCCGGTTCCGAAGAAGAACGTGGAAGCCTATCGAAAGCTGGCAAAGAAGGCGGGTAAAATATGGCTCGAGCACGGTGCCCTTGAATATCTAGAAAGTGTCGCGGATGACGTCAAAAAAGGAAAGGTCACTTCATTTCCGCAAAGCGTGAAGCTTAAACCAAATGAAACTGTTTTTTTCTCCTGGATCATCTACAAATCTCGAGCGCACCGGGATCGTGTTTTAAAAAAAGTGATGAAGGATCCACGGATGCCGATGGACCCTAAGGCGATGCCGTTTGATGCAAAACGAATGATTTATGGTGGCTTTAAACCTGTCGTTGAAGTCGAACACTAAGAGCCTTATTTTTGAATAGGCTCTTAGCGCTCTTTAAGCAAACCAACGTTTGTGTTCGATGATCAGGCAACGGTTGGAGACGACTTTGATTCCTGCTTTCTCGGCACGACTTTCAGCCTCGGGATTTGAAATTCCGAGCTGAAGCCATAAGACTTCGACTCCACCGGTTGCCAAGACTTCGTCGACGACTTCGGGAATGCGATCCGAGCTGCGAAAGACATCGACAAACTTTCGGTACTCGGCCGGAATCTCGCTCAGTTTTTTGTAAATTTTAAATCCCCCAGCATCATGTATTTTCGGATAGGTACCAACCATCTCCCAACCATGATCACGCATGTAAACAGGTACATAGTGGCTGGCTTTTTCTTCATCGGGGCTCAGGCCGTAGACAGAGAATTTTTTGTATTTGGCGAGCAGATCTTTGATTTCATTTTCTTTGACGTTCACGACGACTCCTATTTGGCGAAAGGTCCCGTTTTCAATCTCAAGCTTCGGGCCGCAACGAAAACAAAGCAAGTCTGAAGGACATGCCATCATTTCACGAGACATCAATTAATGGATCAACTGATAGACCACAATGAAATGAAAAGCGGCGCCGACAATGGTGAACAGGTGAAACAGCTCGTGATAACCAAAAAATCCCGGAGCAAAATTTGGTTTCTTCATGGCGTAAAAAACAGCGCCGACGGTGTACACGACTCCGCCTGCCGCCAGCAGCACCAAGTAATTGAAACCCAATGCAGTCCGCATGAGATTGAGATAGGGAAGCGCTTGCCATCCCATGATCACATAAAAGACAGCCGTGAACCATTTCGGAGCCTGGGTCCAGAACACGGCTTGCAATATTCCGATCAGCGCGACAATCCAAATGAGCATTAACAGTTGATGCCCTTGCTCTTCGGGTAACGCCAGCAAACAGATGGGTGTAAATGTCCCGGCAATTTGCACGAAGATGGCACTGTGATCCAGGCGCTTCATGAAAGCGCGCGGCTTCGGCTCCCAATGGGGCCGATGATAAATGGCGCTAATTCCAAAAAGCAGCAAAAGTGCGGCCGAATAAATGATGCTCGCGACCAGTGCTGTTTCGCTGGTGCTTTTCGCAATCAGCAATGCGCAGGCCCCCAAGGCAATGAAGAAGGCTTCTTGGTGAAGGTAACCTCGCAATAGTGGTTTCACACCGACGGTTTTAGCGGTCATGCTCGAAAGATAAAACCATTTTGCCAGATCTGCAGCAACTATGCGCTGCGTGGTGGGTGTCGGGACGCTGCCGACATTCGCCGTTGTGGACTGGAGTATTTACCCAAGGAGCGCAGATGCGACAAAGTGATCAGAAAAAATAGAGCGCTAGCAGCTCCGCACATCATGGCGAGCGCATAATTCCAGATGCCCGAATCAATTCGTGCGTCACTGGGATTGTGCGGATCAAAGAGAACAGTCACGGGTTCTCCGACAGAGTAGGATGGCGGATTTGAGCTGACGGGGTGGCGAAAGCGTTGTCGCGAATTCGTTGCGGGATTGGTAAATTCAACCATCGGCGCATACGTATCGTTGCTGTCATGAGAGCGAGAAGTGACCATTTCCACGACCTGGCCCTGAGTCGCCTGCGCTTGCGCGAGAAAGCGCTCCGTTTTTTTATAGAAATAAAAGCTTCCCCCGGCGCAAGCGACGGCAATGATGATGCAAGCTGGAATGGCTTTCATACAAGCCGCTTTGGCGCTCGCGTACACGACGGCCAAAGACTCGGGGGGGATCCATTCAATTTGGTCCTTCTCCTCTTCGCTCACCACGGATTTTGTTTCATTTCCTTTTTTGAGCTCCATCCATTCGGCTTTAGATAAAGGAATGGACCGTTTGGCCTTCCAGATCGAGCGCGTGATCAGTCCGAGAATGGCGACGCTGCTGACAATCGAAAAGAGATTCCATTCAAATATACGGAAGAAAAAATAAAGACAACCCGCCCCGATGCTGGCGCATGCGCCGGCGATGAAGAAGCTGCTTCGCGACCGAATTTTGCCGAATGAAGGATCATTTTTGCGCACGAAGATGGTGACCGGCTCACCCACGAAATTCAGCGGAACATTCGAGGTGGTCCCACTCAGTGCATAATACATCAGACCATCATAATTTTGGTAGCGCGCGACTGTTTGAAAGCGGGGGAATTTGGTACTGGATCCGTTCGGATTGCGAAAGCCGACGACTTCGCCACGAATTGCGCTGGAACCTTGGCGCGTCTGAAATTCAGAAAGTAAAATGAGGAAAGAGATGAAGCCAAGGCCGATACCGATAATAAATAAAATGATCATGATACGTTATCGGTCAGGCGCAGAAATTGGATGAGGATCTTGTCCCAGTTCGAGACAAGATCCGCCATTTTCAATTAACGTGTGCTAGAAGCTTGCAGACCTTTGGCATGATTCAAGTGCTCAGCCACTGCCACGCGGGTTCGTTGCAGGTGTTCCACCAGCGCGGGTGTTTTTGCGTTCGGGATCAAAGTTTCATCCAAGGTCTTTAAGGCCTTTTCGTGCATCGCGATTTGCTCGGACACATAGGCCTGATCAAAGGCGGATTTGTCTGATTTTTTCAAATCCTTGTTTAAACTTTTGGCCTCATCTTTTAAGTCCTTTGCCAAATCACTGTTATCCATCGACATTTTATTGTTGTGGGCAAGCTTTTTGGTTTCGGCCTCGTTGGTCTTATGTGTTTCCATCATCATTTTGGCAAAATTTTTGATGTCGGCGGTTTGTCCCTTTTTCATCGCCATTTTTGCGGCGTCAATTTCACCTTCATTGATGGTGACCAAGACTTTCGCGATTTGGTTTTCGCTCAAAGTTGTCGCCGGTGCCGCTGCGGTGGTTGCGCCCGGAGTCTGTGCGGCTGGTGCTTGGGCCCAAGAAAGGTGGCAGAGCATCAGAACAAGAATCGTGACCATTTTTTTCATTTGTATCTCCTTTTAAAATTATCAAAGTTGCCATTTGTCATCCGTGCAAGCTTTGGCCCATGTTCATTGCAGTTCAAAGCGATTAAACGGCTTACGGTCTCGGTGCGTCGGGTAAATATGAAACAGGGTGTGGAATTTTTCTTTCTTTTTTGCCTCGAAAATTTATAGGTGCTCGGTGACGCCGACCTGTCGACATTCTGCAAGAACGGGGCAAGTCGAACAATAAGGCTTGATGCCCGTGCAGATGTGTTTACCAAACGGGACCAACAGTGCGTTGATCCGCACCCACTGAGAATGTGGTAACTTTTCGGTGAGCTGGGTCTCGGTTGCAAGCGGGGTTTTTGCCTGCACGTATCCCCAACGGTTGGTCACACGGTGAACATGAATATCGACTCCGATTCGGGCTTGGTTGCAGGCAATGCCTAAAACTAAATTTGCGGTCTTTGGTCCGACGCCCGGAAGCCCCAGCAAGATGTTCTCATCACAGGGAAGCTCCCCATTATATTTGGTTTGAATCAGTTTTGAAATCAGGATCATGCGCTCGGCCTTCTGTCGGTGATACGTCGAACCATGCAGGTACTGATCCAGGCGTTCAATTCCAAGTTTTGAAATCTCAAGCGGCGTGCGCGCATTTGCAAAGAGATCCAGCGAGACTTTCAGACTGACCTCATCCAGCGTGCGAATCGAAATCATGCACGCCACAAGAATTTCGAATGGCTTTCGGTATCCGCGTTCATAAAGTTCGAAGAGCATGGCTTTCGGATAGGGCTGAACGGCATGATCAATTCTGTTCAGCATATCCTCAATATCAAACGCCCGTTTGCGGGAGCGCATTCGTTTCGTCGTGTCCGAGGTGTTTGCAAGCATGCTTCGACCTTTCTTCCTGGACTTCTATTTAAGTCTTCATTGTTTGCAAAGAGGAGCATTGCGTGGTCGTTTTGAAGAATGACAAAAAGAATCGCTGCGTTGATGATCAGTCCGTGCGCAGAACTTTGAAAAGGGGACAAAAATGGATGTCGTTATCAGAATCGTGGTCGCCACCGTCGCCCTCTTGCATATCTATTTTTTGGTGCTGGAGATGTTTTTGTGGACCAAGCCAAAAGGTTTGAAAATATTCGGACAAAAATTAGAGCAGGCTCAAGCGTCGGCAAAACTCGCCGCCAATCAAGGATTGTACAATGGGTTTTTGGCCGCTGGCTTGGCGTGGGGATTATTGACGTCGGATCCGGCTCAGGCCCGTGCTGTTGAGATATTTTTTCTGAGCTGCGTGACGATTGCGGGACTGTATGGAGCTTACAGCGTAAGTCGAAAGATTTTGTATGTGCAGGCCGTTCCGGCATTGCTGGGTCTGATCTTGATCGCGAATCAACATTTGTAATCGTCAACTGAATCGACATTCTAAATATCAAAGACTGGGGCCAGGCTTGACCATCCAATCTAGCGAACCATATTTAAGAAAACTATAAGGTCGCATCTACATTATACAATACGGCGAACAGTTATTTTACATTATGCTATCTAATAAAAAATTAGAAATGGTGTAGAGTGGTTTTATACAGGAGGTCTGAATGAAAAAATTAATGTTCTCGCAACGAAGTGAGACCCCGCATTGGGTTGGTGACGGTTTTCCCGTCCGATCCTTGTTCAATTACAATGATCAGCCTCAAGAATTCTCGCCTTTTCTGTTGATGGACTATGCCGGTCCTGCGGAATTCAAGCCAACCGCCGAACGCCGGGGTGTCGGTGAACATCCGCATCGTGGATTTGAAACGGTGACGATTGTTTATTCAGGTCAGGTCGAGCATCGCGATTCCGCCGGTGGCGGAGGCGTGATCGGGCCCGGTGATGTGCAGTGGATGACGGCGGCATCAGGCTTGGTTCATGAAGAAAGACATGGAAAAGATTTTGCCAAACAAGGCGGGCTATTTGAAATGGTTCAGCTTTGGGTGAACTTGCCGAAGAAAGACAAGATGGCCAAACCGAAATATCAAGGAATCAAAAATGAACAGATTCCCGTTGTCGATTTGGCCGAACAAGCCGGAACCGTGCGCGTAATTGCGGGCGAATTTAAAGATCAGAAAGGACCTGCGAGCACCTTTAGCCCCGTGAACCTTTGGGATTTGCGAGTGAAAGCTGGCAAGGCCGTGAACTTGACTGTTCCGGAAGGTCAAACGGCTTCGCTGTTTGTTTTGAGCGGAAAAATTCTTCTCCCAAGTGGCGAAACAATCGGTGCGGCGGAAATTGCTATGCTCGAAAGAGCCGGTACAGAATTGTCGTTCACCGTGACGGAGGATGCGAAACTTTTGTTCCTTGGTGGCGAGCCTTTGCGCGAGCCCGTGATCGGCTATGGACCTTTCGTAATGAACACACAAGCCGAGATCTACCAAGCATTTGCGGACTTTGAACAAGGCCGCATGGGGCAAATCGTTTAAACTTGAAATCTGATTTTAACTTTCATGGGCTTCAGCATAATCTTGTGCTGGAGCTTTGCCGTGAACAATCCTGTGGCACATGTGTTCGTAGAAAGAAATCGGATCCACAAGCTTGGCGCAGCTTTGCGCGACGATAGCAGCCAACATCAAACAGATGATGACATCATGGGTGTCAGTCATTTCCAGAACAAGAATCAACGAAGTAAACGGCGTGCGCGTGACTCCGGTCAAAAAAGCCGCCATGCCCGCCAGCACCCACAACTGATGATTGAAACCATCACTCAGGCCACTCATCCAAGAGCCGATAGCCGCTCCCGTTGAAAGTGCCGGTGCAAACACACCACCCACGACACCACCGGCGTAGGTCAGCAGGTTGCCAACGCCGCGGACAAATCCCAGGTACATCGGCGCCGAGACGTCCGAATGGCTTAGCAATTGAACGATGACGTCACGGCCAGAGCCCATCGCGTTTTTTCCAAAGAAATAAACAAAGCTCGCAACGCACCAACCAAGAAAAACCGTCATCGAGATTTTTGCAAAGGGCGAAAGCTTCGCGCGGCGGTCTAATAAAAACACCGTCGCCGATCCAAAAAATGCGCCCAAGATGCCAATCAAAGCGGCGGCAACAATCATCAGACTGAGCTCGCCGATGCCAGGAGTGGTGAGACCAAATTTTCCGATGTAATGATAGTTCCCCAGCATCGCCTGCGCTAATAGACCAGCCATGATGACGGCATGGAAAACAAAAGTTCGAATGTAACTGATATGAACTTTGGCGAGCTCTTCGATCGCAAAAATAATTCCGCCCAATGGTGTGTTGAAGGCCGCCGCCAATCCTGCCGCGCCCCCAGCTAAGATCATGGGCTGCAAATCAGGCGAGCGCACGGTGGCCGCATCTTTTCGGTGCCAAATGCGATGGGTGATGTTGAAAATTCCGGCGGCGATTTGAAGCATCGGACCTTCGCGTCCCGTGATGCCTCCGCCGGCCACGCAAACACAAGCGCCAATAAATTTAATCACGATCATGCGCACGCTTAAAAGTTTTTCCAACAAAGGCGTGGGTTCGCGACTGACCTCGACTGCGGCCAACAGTTGCGGAATGCCGCTGCCCGAAGCATAAGGAGCAATGAACTGCGCTAAGCAGCTGGAGATCAACATCCCCAAAGGAATGAAGAGAAATCCCCACAATGGATTGTTTTCGCACCAAGCGAAGGCTTGCTTTTCCGACCAGCCAAATGCTTTTGCAAACAGCGCCGCGACCACGGCGGTCAGCGCTGCGGAAATCCAATATGGAAACATCCGTTTTGATGAAGCTTGAACTTTGTTCAGATGAAGTCGAGTGTTCGAGAAGAGAGTGGGAGCGTCCATGATTACCTCGTGCAGGAAGAAATACAGGAAGTGAAGGTATGGGTCATTTTGAGTTGCATCGAAACACTGTGTCAATTCGCTTTTCAGCCCCACTGGCCTTCGCTCTTCGTCTCACTTAGATTTGTTTGATTGCAGATGCACTTGTGCCGCTCTGGTCGCGTCGGTTACAAATAGATGTGACCGAAATTTCTGAATTCTCAACAAAAGTGATGCAACTGATTCGACAGATTCCTCAGGGCAAGGTTGCGACTTATGGCCAAATCGCAAAGCTTGCCGGCAAGCCGCAAGGATCGCGAGGTGTGGCTTGGATCCTTCACTCTTCGTCCACGGTTCACCAATTGCCATGGCACCGGGTTTTAAATGCCCAGGGAAGAATCTCTTTCGAAGTGGGATCACACAATTTTCGTCAACAGAAGAAGCGCCTCGAAAAAGAAGGTGTCGAGATCAGCGCGGACGGTCGACTGAGTTTACCGAAATTTCAATGGCAGAAAAAAATGCCTGTTGCCAAATCCGTTCGCAATCGACCGCAAATGTTTGCCGAAACAAAAAAGAGAAAAAAATGAGCCACATCGATCCTAAAACTGGCCGCTTCACCAATCGTCGTCCCGAACTGATGACCGGAATGTCGTCGCCCCGACAAACGGCCAAGATTTTGAAAGAGTTTTTATTCGCGGGTTCAAATCGCACTCCTTCGCGACCTTTGCCTGAAGTGAAGCCGGATCTGAATGAATTCATGCAAAACGACGGTCGACAGGTGAAATACATTTGGATGGGTCATTCAACATTCTTGGTGAATTTTGAAGGACGCGTGATTTTATTTGATCCCGTTTTCAATAGCGCTTCGCCGGTTGGCTTTATGGTGCGTCGTTTTCAAAAGCCGGTCTTGGCATTGGATGAGCTGCCGCCGATTGATTTGATCGTGCTGTCTCATGATCATTACGATCATCTTGATTCCCAAGTGATGAAATACTTTGCCGGCAAAACAATGAGGATCATCACGACTCTGAAGGTCGGAAACCGCTTGCAGGAATTTGGAATTTCGGCGGACCGAATTACTGAACTGGATTGGTGGCAAGAACACAGCGAAAAAGGCCTGACGTTTGTCAGCGCGCCGGCTCAACATTTTTCGGGACGTGGATTGGCTGATCGCAATCAGACGCTTTGGTGCTCGTTCGTGATTTTCAGCGATCATCACCGCCTTTATTTTTCTGGCGATTCTGGATACGACATCCACTTTCAGGAAATCGGCAAACGCTACGGTCCATTTGATATCAGCTTTATGGAAAATGGGCAGTACAATGAGCTTTGGAAACCCGTGCACATGATGCCTGAGGAATCGGTGCAAGCGCATCTCGACGTCAAAGCCAAATACATGGTACCGATTCATTGGGGTATGTTCGTGCTGTCGACGCATTCGTGGAAGGATCCCATTGAAAAAACATTTCAGGCGGCGCAGGAAAAATCGGTTGCTTTGATGACTCCCAAAATCGGACAAGTGGTCGATATCGATCGACCACCACAATTTGAAAAATGGTGGCAGGAGCTACCTTAAATTTTCAATTTCCGACCTTGCGACCGCGAATCAAGTTTCGCAGTTGGAATGCAAGATAGAAAAAAATTCCGAGCCAAATCAGTCCGAAAGAAATCAGTTCTTTGGGTCCAAAAACCTCGGCGAACATGAAGACGCCCACCAAGAATTGCAAAGTCGGCGCGGCGAATTGCAACATGCCCATGATACTGTAGGGCATTCTTTGCGCCGCAAACGAAAATAAGAACAGCGGCAAGCCGGTCACCACTCCGCCCATCACAAGATAGAACATAATGTGTGCAGGGTGCGAGGTTGCTTCGTGCTGGTGAAAATACCAGATGGCGGTCAGTGCGGGCAAAAATCCGACGGCGCCTTCCAGGACCGACGAAGTTCGCGCGGGGATCTTCAATTGCTTTTTCGTCATGCCGTAACCACAAAAAGTCAGCGCCAGGGCGAGCGAAATCCAGGGAAAGGTTGGTGACAGAAAAATTTTTGCTCCGACGCCTAAAATGGCAAATGCGACCGACAGTTTTAAGATCAACGGAAATTTTTCTTTGAAGAAAAAAACGCCGGCCGCAACGTTCAAAATCGGATTGATAAAATAAGCCAGACTGCCTTCGAGAATGTGGCCCGAATTAACGGCATAAATGTAAATTCCCCAATTGAAGGCCAAAAGGACTGCGGCCAAGCTTGAAAGCATCCAGTCTCTTCGGCTTTGGCGGAACAGGGATGGCAGTTTTCGGTAAGAGCTCAGCAAGAATAGCAAAAAATAAAATACGAAAGACCAAAGCATTCGGTGCGCCAAGATCTCAAGTGGTGGAACCGTGCTTAAAAGCTTCCAATAGACCGGAAAAAATCCCCACATCACATAGGAAACAAAACCCCAAGTGAGCCCCTGAGGATCCAGTTTTTGCTTTTTGTTTGCATCATTCATTGGTGACGGCAGAATACCGAACTCTTTGGCGGGAATCCACGCATCTCAATTCGTACGACGAAGATTTTTGGTTTTTCAGTACACCTTGTTTTCTTTCCCGCCAGTGCAGTTTCTGATTGAGAAGGTGTGCTTTCGCTCGCGCGTTGATTCTGTGTTGGTTGCCGTCTCGGTGTGCTGGGGGCGGGCCTCGTGGACCAGATGCGGAGCTCAGAAACCGATTGTCGGCCATGATTCCGCCGCTCGGACCTCGTCTTCGCCTGTAACCCTTCTCTCCTTCGCTGACTTTGTGCTCTTTCGTGGCCCCTTTCGGGGGTATCGGTCACATGTCCAAATCAAAGCAGCAATCATTCGAGCAGATTTCTTGGCGGCATCGCTATTCGCATGGCGGGTCTTTACGGCAAGAGCGAGCGGGACGGTCTGCTAGGCCTTTGAGCTCGCGCGATTCTTTGCATTTGGTGTTTAAGGCGAACCGCGAAGTGGTCCGCGGAGGCTTTCGGCAGTCCCGCAGGTTCGCGGTCATCCATCACTTGGTGCAGAAGTATAAATTTAAGTTTTACGTGAAGGTCGAGCAGATTTCCGTGCAAGGCGATCATCTTCATCTTTTGATCCGAACAACCAGAAGATCTAATTACCAAAGCTTTTTCCGAGTGGTGGCCGGGCAAATCGCGCAGCAGTTCGAGAAAGAAGGCCTTCTCACCTTGGCTGTGACCGATACCCCCGAAGATCTTGCACAACGCAGAGTTGGTGGCTTGAAAAGGCAAAGAATGGCAGCCGGAGGAT
>CBIHNW010000002.1:0-238154 GCA_966211795.1 uncultured Bdellovibrio sp.
TGTGGCTTTTAAAAGACATTCCAGAAGTGGAAGAGAAGATCACAAATGGTGAGCTGTCGCTGTCGCATCTAAGCCTTGCTCAGTCTTTCTTTCGGAAAGAAGCGAAGATTCACAACATTGAGATATCGAGAGAAGACAAGTTGGAACTTCTCACCGAGATCAGTGAGCAGACAATCCGTGAGGCGCAGAGAATTATGCTTGCGCAATCTTCTGCGCCCGAAAAACAGCGGCCTGATAAATTCATGGTGATCAGCGAAAATAAAGTCGAATTACGATTTATCGCGAATCATTCCTTGGAAGCCAAGATCTCAGAAGTAAAAGGCTTGCTGGCGCACAAACATCCAAGTCTCTCGATGGGAGAATTGTTGGAAGTGCTTTGTGATTTCACGGTTGCGGCCTTGAAGAAGGAGAAGACTGAGACCTTGAAAAAAGCAAAGACCAAGAAGGAAGGAACCGAGACCTTAGAAAATGGCAAGCCCACGACATTGAAAATGGAGAACAACGAGCAGTTGGAAAAAGAAATGGTCGCAACGTCGGGGAAAAGCTGCGTCAGCACACCTCAAAGCAATGAAGCTGCTGTCGCAAAACCAAAATCACAAGCTCAAATCAAACGCCAAGTTTGGCAGGAAAGCCAGCATCAGTGCAGCAACTGCGGATCAAAATACGCTCTCGAGATCGATCATCGCCATCCAAAAGCCAAAGGTGGAGAAGACTCGAAAGAAAATCTCCGCATTCTGTGCCGATCCTGCAACCAGCGCGCGGCCATTCGGGAATATGGCCAACTCAAGATGGATTTGTATCTGAATTGGTGATGTGCCCCCACGAAAAGCGGGTGAAATCTTGTCTCGCCTTCGAAATCCGCTTGTGGGCTGGCGAGTTCGTGCGCTCTGAGCCGGCCCGAGCCTGTGCACCTGCAAAAATTGTGCGGTAACAAAATCCGGGAAATCTTTGGGGCCTGCGGCGATTAAAACTTTTCAAAAGCAGAATCTTTTTGCAATCTGAAAGTCACGATTGAAAACTTGGCCCTTTTATTTTCAGAAAACTCGACCGGCGAGCTCTCTTCGTCCTATGCACAGGACACTTTCATCACTGGTCTTTTCTGCGCAAGCTTTGGGCCCGAACGAAAAACAGAAAGCGAGGCCCCTTCATGATTCGCCGGATTTTCCGAGTTTTATCCATTCACCTGGCAGCATTGGCCATCGTCAGCATCAGCACCTACACTCAAGCCAGTTCAAACGAGAGCAAATCCACGGATCGCGATGTTGAACACAGCAAATCTCAGCCTTAGGCCATAAATAATATATTATTTTTACGATGGACGAAGCGACGTGTGCCAAAAATGGCAGTCGTGCGCCAGCAAAATCTACGCTCCAAAGCACTCAAATGCGCAAAATAATCACCCGGAAAACCCCTCCAGAAGCCAATTTCCACGCCTTCCCACGCGATTTTCAGCATCGCCCGCTCGATTTCCGGCATCAATCGCACGCTCTTCGCTCTTTAAACCCACCGTCTCATTTCGAGAATTGCAAAACCATCGTCTAGTGCACAGATTGAATTCATCTAAATTTTCGACAATTTAGAATGCATTCTCAGGGCGGGACGAAATTTTTCTCAGATGTTTTTTATCAGCTTCCCAACGTGAAATTTACAAAAGCGAAAACAAACTCGACAGAAAACCGAACTCTCCTCTCAGAAAAAGAAAATTCGCGCGAAAGTTTCCCGAGAGTGTTGAAGATTTTTTCAACTGAAAAATAGTTTGCGATTGGTTGTTCGAAACAAACTCTAATCACTTCGACGACTTAGCGAAACTGGACCTGAGTTTTCCACATCCTTTCACGAGTTCTATTAACTATTTAGCGCAAATTTCCGAAGCTCTGATTATCGGCGTAAACTGAAGTAGAAGTCGCACACATATTTTGGAGCGGCTTCGTCGCACAGAGGTTGTGCCCCAATGTTGAAGGAAGTGGATTTATGAAAACGCAAAACAAGTTCTTGATCTCACTGATGGGATTGATGGTGCTGACGCAGACAGCTTGCGAAAAAACGGATCGCTCCTTTTCTTTGTTGGATTCTGGATCAACTTTCCAACAGACGGCATCTTACGAAACGCGCAAAATCGACGTTTTGTGGGTGATCGACAACTCGGGCTCAATGCAATCGTCACAGGACAATTTGACGGCGAACTTTGCAAGCTTCATCAATGAATTCCAAAAGAAGGGCTATGACTTCCACATGGCCGTCACCGGAACTGACACTTGGCGCGCCAAATATATGAATACTGGCACCGCAAATGGTCTGGCCAACGCGACAATTTTAAGTCGTGCCCGTACCGGCCGAATCAACTTCGCGACTTCGCCCTACTCTCAGGACACGAACAGCGCGGTGAATATCATTGATTCGCTCACACCAAATCTTTCACAGGTTTTCGTCACCAATGCCGCTCAAGGTGTCACCGGAACTGGTGATGAGCGCGCCTTCTCGAGCATGAAGGTTTTCTTGGATTACAATGGCAACAGCGACTTTCGACGTCCGGACGCATTCTTGGCGGTCATCATTGTTTCAGACGAAGACGATTTTTCTGGTAACACCAGCTATCCGATCTACGGCGATTACAACACCGACGAAGCAGGTCCAAGCAATGATCCCAACCTGCACCCCATGGTGTTGACAGCTCCATCTCCTGCGGATGCAACTGACACTTACAATCTGTATTTGGATCCCCGCTTGGACACCGTGCAATCTTATAAAGACTATTTGAATGGTTTGTACGGCAGCACGGACAATTACAGCGTCAATATGATCGGTGTTTTGGACACTGGTTGCCGCACCACTTTGAACAATCAAGTCGGTGGCCGTCGCTTGGGCCGTCGTTATGCTCAGCTGGCCGATCTGACAAACGGTGTGAAGACATCTTTGTGCGGAAACTTTGGCGAATCGCTTCAGTTGATCGCGCAATCAACCATCAAGTTGACCGCAAAATTCAAATTAACTCGTGAGCCAGATCCCGCTTCGATCAAGATCACGGTTGATGGCGTCGTCATCCCTCAGGATGCAGCTCAAGGTTGGTCTTACAATGCCACTGACTGGACGATCACTTTCAACGGCGACTCGGTTCCAAATCAAGGATCCAATGTTCAAATCTTCTTCACGCCATTGCGAGCGGATAACTAAGAGGTGGATATGGGTTTAGCAATCGAAGTATCAACAAGCAACGAATGGCATGTTCTGAAGGGTGAGACCCAGTACGGTCCTTACACTTATGAAGAAATGATTCGCATGAACCAAACCAAGCTGGTGTTCGGCTACGACTATGTGTGGTCACCACACATGGAAAGCTGGACACCGATGGCGGAATTGGAAGAGTTTTCTGCAGATCGCTTGGCCCGCCTGGTGGACCAAAATCGTTCGCAAGAAGTTTTCAGTCAACGAGCCCACGACCGCGTATTGTGCATTCTTCCCTGCTACGTCAACGATCAACAGACGTTGTGGGAAGGCACGGTCGAGAACTTGTCAGAGGGAGGAGCCTTGATTTTGATGAAAAATCCGGTGCTTCTGCCTGGAAATATTGTTCACGTTCACTTTCGCTCACGCAACGACAAGGATATGGCCTTTAACTGCACGGCCGAAATCCTGACCAAGCGATTGGTGAAGACCCGCATCCAGCACGACACCGGAATTCACTATGCGGTGAAATTCCTGTCGAAGACGGCGGTGGGCGATCAGCAGATTCAAACATGGTTAAATGAGTTTAAAAAGTAATTTTACCTAAGAAGGAGCAACATCATGGGAGCTTTTGTCGAATTTCTAAATGCAGCGGGTTTTATCGGTTGGTGCATCATGTTCATGGGCCTGGCCTCTTTGGCACTGGTGGCGGAAAGAGCGATGGTTCTTTACTTCCGTTACGGCATGAACGTCGATGATTTTATGACAAAGGTGCAAACCTTGGTTTTGGCCCGCAAGACGGACGAAGCTTTGGTTCTGTGCGCGCAGATGAATGGCAAGCCCTTGGCTCAAGCTTTCAAAAACATCTTGGAAAAAGCCGATCGTGAAGACGATGCGATCTTTCAAGCGCACGACATCTCGATGGCGGAGACGGTTCCGATGTACACTCGCCGTCTGCATTATCTTTCGATGATGGCGAACGTGGCGACCCTGATGGGTCTGTTGGGTACCATCCACGGTCTGATCCTGTCCTTCCAAGCGGTGGCGACAGCGGATCCTTCGATGAAGCAAACATTGCTCGCCAACGGTATCTCGATTTCGATGTACACCACGGCTTTGGGTCTGGCCGTTGCCATCCCATTGATGGTTTTCTACTCGTTCCTGGTCTCTCGACAAAACGTATTGGTTGAGCAGCTGCAAGAAAAATGCGGAAAGCTGACCGAGCTTTTGACCGGATCACACATGCCTTCTTTGTCGAAGGAACATGTTTATCGTGACAACAGCGGTGACAACGGATTGGCAGCGAAATCCAAAGCTCCGCCGACTTCAAACCGCGCATCTTAATTGTTTGAGAAACAGAACCGGAAACTAAGGGTTGTATATGAGAAAACTGAGACAGATCCGAACATTAAATCCTCACGAGTTCGAGTTGGACTTGGCTCCCCTGCTGGCCGTCATGGTCAAGCTGGTTCCGGTTCTGCTGGTCTCCAGCGCCTTCATCCAAGTGATGACGATCGAAACGGATTTGCCACAAGCGGTGAAAGAGGCGATTCAGAAACAAGATGAAAAGCCCGTCGCCACCGTGCAAATCAAAGCTTCGTTGAAAGATGGCTTCCAAGTGGTCGTCGCCAAAAGCGGCACCCAGAAAGAAGAAGCCGTACCGTTGAAAGATGGTAAATTCGACTTTTCACTTTTGCACCAGACATTGCAAAAGGTGAAAGCCGCCAATCCCGAAGTTTTTAAAATTGAGCTTGCCCCAGAAGCGGATGTGACCAGTCAGGACATCGCCAAGATGACCGACGAAGCTCGCCGCAGCCACGACAAGAAAATCACCTTTCCTGTGTATGACAGCAAAGAAAACAAAACCGTGATGACGGACTATATGTTTCCAGACGTCGTCTTCACCAATATTTTTGATGGGTAGCATTTATGAGCCGACGCAAAAGATTTGAAATGAAAACCGGTCACAGCTCAACCTTCGCGCTGAATGTGACCTCGATGACCGACATGTTCACCATCATGTTGGTGTTCTTGCTTCAGACCTACACCACTTCTGAAATCCAAGTTTTGCCTGAAAAAGGCCAGTCTCTGCCCGTTTCAAGCTCTGAGACCAACGCGACCCAATCGTTGCAGGTTTCATTGACGAAGGACGAGCTGAAGGTCGAAGACCGCGTGATCGCGTCTTTAAAGGATGCCGAATTTACGAAGGCCGATGTGTCTTCAGCGGATCCGAATTTTATCGAGCCTTTGTTTAAGGCGCTTGAGCAAATCGCGAAAGACGAGAAAGCTCGGGATGACAAGTACCAGGCCGACATTGCGGCCGGCACTCCGCAGATGATGAAGGACGCCCATGGCAACCTGATTCCGGCGGCAAAACCCAATGCCGGAATTCTTGAAGGACGCATCCTGGTCAAAACTGATCAGCACATTCCTTACGGACTTTTGCGCAAAGTGATGTACACGGCTTCAATGGCCGGATTTCCAAAAATGAAGATGGCCACTGTGGTCGGCAACTAGGTGATGACTTCGGAGTTGAACATGAAAACAATACTTTTGGCTTTTCTCATTCTAACGCTTCCCCAGATTTCTGTTTCGGCTGAAAGAGAAACCAAAGGTCTATTGCCTGAACTGAAGATCAACTCGACCGATGAAGATCTCAACCAAAAGAAAGCCGTGCAGAGCGAAGTTCTGATCACCAAGACCGAGAATCAAGCGATTCAGGCTTTGATCAATATCTTAAAAAAGAAAAAAGGCTCGCCGCAAGAACCGGATCTCTGGTACCGCTTGGCCGAGCTCTACATGCGCCGAGCAAAATCCGGTCGATTCTTCGACTTGAACCGTGACGCCGAAGGCCCGGTTCGTTTCGTCGCTCCGGAAATTTCCGGCGAGACCGCTGTTTCTTCTCTCAAACGCGCCGTTCAGGTTTACACCAAGATCGAACGCGAATTTCCCAAGTTTCGCGACATGGACGGCGTGCTGTTCAATAACGCTTTCGCCAGCCAGCAATTGAAGCTCGGTAAAAATGCCGAAGCATTGTATTTCAAAGTCGTCAGCCAACATCCCAAATCTCCTCTGGTGCCAGACGCTTATTTGGCATTGGGTGAAATGGCTTACGAAGGACAAAAATTCAAAGACGCACTCGAGTATTTTCAGGCGATCGAAAAATTTCCGAAAGCTCGCGTCTACCCTTACGGTATGTACAAGTCCGCTTGGACCATGTACAACCTGCAAAAAAGTGATGATGCCATCCAGAAGCTGATCCAGGTCGTCAAGTATCAAGACCCGACTAAAGCTGATGGCCAACAATCAAATCACAACCTGCGCGGAGAAGCTCTGCGCGATTTGACTTTGTTCTTCGGTGAAACTCAGCCGGCGGACAAAGCCTACGGATTTTTCTCGAAGATCGCATCGAACGAAGAGGTTGGCGAGTGCATCTACAATCTCGGAAAACTGTACGACTCTCACTCTCGACATAAAGAAATGAATGTGTTCCTGGCGGAATTCATCGATAAGCAACCACTGTCACGTTTTCGCGTGAAGATGGAAATGCTGATGATCACCGGTAACGAAACGGCCCGCATCCGCACCGAATCCATCAAGCACTTGGTGGCTGCGGCCCAGCTTTGCAAAAATGGATCGGACTGGCGCCAATCCAACAAAGAAATTGCCGAAGCGGAATGTGACTATGACTTTGCCCGCACCAACGTCGAAATGGCGAAAAAATGGTGGGAGCTCTGGCAGAAGAACAAGGCTTCAACGTCGGCTCGTGAAATTGCCGAGTACACGCAAGAAGCTTTCCGCTTGCATCTGGACCGTGAAGATCCCGCGAAGCCCGACACCAAGTCTCGCTACGCCTACGCCGAACTTTTGTTCCAGTTGGGTGATTTCCGCAAAGCATCCGAGCAGTACCAGGTCGCCGGCACCAAATCCGTCGACACCCAGATTGCGCACGACGCGAATTATTCGGCGATTGTCGCTTTGGGAAAAGCCATGGATAAAAAGAAAGAAGCCACCGACGACGCCGAAACGGTTCGTCTGTGCGAATACTATTTGAAGCGTCACCCGAAAGGTGAACACGCAACCCAAGTTCGCTTCAAAATTGGTTTCATCGCTTACGATCAGGGAAACCATGTCGAAGCCGAGAAATGGCTTCGTCCACTGGCTTCTGACGAGAAAGCTGGCGAATTCAAGCGCAAGTCCGAAGACTTGATCCTGGACATCTTGAATGCCCGCAAAGATTATAAAGCCATCAAAGATTTCTCGACCCAGATTTCCGCACAGACCAAAGATGACACTCGCAAAACGGCTTTGAGTAAAATCGTGCGCGAAGCGGATTACAGCGAGATTCAAGAATTTGCCAAATCAGACGCCGGCAAGAGCAAGGCCGCCGATCGCTTGGTGGAATTCTACAACGCCAACAAGACCACACCGCTCGCCAAAGATTCATTGTGGCAAGCTCTGTCTTTGTACTATGCCGATCACCGCGTGATCGAGGGGGCCGAGACCGCTTTGCTGTACGCAAAGACTTTTCCGGATGACAAGCGCTCTTTGGACGCCTTGAAAGATGCGGCAAAGAACTATGCTGATTCGGGATTGATCATGCCAGCCGCACAGACCATGGAGCAGATTGCGGTGCTTTCGCCGAAGGACGCGGACCACTATATCGAAGCGGCCAGCGAATTGTACCTGATCGAAGGCAAAGTCAAAGAAGCGCAAGAGACCTTGAAAAAGCAATTGACCGAGCAGAACAAGGCCAATCACGGAAAAATCTACGCCAAACTTTTGATGACGATGAAAGGCCAAGAGAAGTCGGCCGAATACCAAAAGCTGGAAGATAAAATCGTGAGCGGCGGTTTTCAACCTTACGCTTCTGAAATCAAAGTCAAACGCGTCGAAGCCATCTACAACGCCGGTCGCTTGTCCGATGCCTTTAACGCCGCCAAATCATTGGTTGGCAACGAAAGCGGCATCAACGATGACGTTCGCGCCCGTGCCCGCCTGGTTCAGGCCAAGGTTTTGGAAAAGGAATTCATCGAGACCCGCACCAAAACGACCGTCGAGAAATTGGCAGTTGTCTTGAGCATCAAGACCGAAAAATTGGACAAGGCGCAAACGGCGTTCCTGACGTCGGCGAAAATCGCGAAAGATCCCAACACCAAGCTTGAGGCTTTGCAGGGATTGAACCGCATCTACACGAACTATGTCGATAGCGTCGGTCACCCCATCTTGAAAGACGAAGCCCAGCTGACTGCCGATGATAAAAAAGCCTTGGCCGACCAGTTGGTGAAGCTCACGACGCCAATCTTGGAAAAGAAATTGGACACCGACAAACAGTTGCAAAAATTAGCGAAGGAATCAAAGGCCGCGGGATCGAACGAAGTGGACTTTGCTAGCCTGCCCGCTCAGGAAACCGTCAAGCCGCGCATTCGCAGTGTGGCAATGGACCAACTGAAGGTCTTCTTGCCAACATTTGGCGCCGAAGGACTGTTGATGGACGCTCGCCGTCTGGCTTCGGTTCCGAATGAAAAATGCGGTTACAGCGATGCCGATAAAAATCTGGATGTCATTCAGCTTTCACAGAAAGCCAACGTTTGCGCCGCCAACAAGAATGCCGCGCAGACCGAGAAATTCGCGCTGGCGATCACTCGCAAGGATCCAAAATCAGCATTGGGTGCTTTCTACCTGAGCCTGGTTGCGGAAATGCAAGGTCGCTTCGAAAAGAGCGCATGGCTGGTCGATTTGGCTCTGAAAAAATCAGCCGACGTTCCTTTCTTGTTGTACCAAAAAGCCCGCGCGCTTTATCAGTCCGAAGACTTTGCGCAGGCCAACGCTTCTTTCATCAAGGCCCATGACATGGGTTTGAAGACGCAAGAAACCGTGCTGATGCACGGAGTGGTGAGCTTCGCTCAAGGCGATTGCTTCTCGGTGATGGAAGACTTTGCGCGGCTGGACCGAAGTAGTGTTCAAAAATACAGCCTGGCCCCCAGCATGAGCGAATGCCAGGCGCAAAAGGGCGAATTTGATAAAGCCGTCGCTTTTGCCGAAGAGGCCGCTAAGGGATCCAATCAAGCTGCAGAGCTGTGGTTGCAAGTCGGTCGCATCCAAGAGATCTACCGCTTCGATTCAGCCAAGGCCCTCACCGCTTACGAAGCCGCCATGAAATCGGCCACGCAAGCCGAGATGAAAGAGTGGCTGCAGCGCAAATTGGAATTTTTAAAAGGCAAGCACACCGTATCCGCATTGGATGGAGGTCATTAACATGAAAACCTTGGAAAACAAACCGACCTTCGTCCGCCAGATCGGACTGATGATCAGTCTAGTCCTCTTGCTTATTGGCAATGTTTCTTTTGCAAAAACGAAGACCGTCCGAAAGGTGCAAGAGGTGAATTTCGCGGAGATGGATTTAAAGGGAACCGTGCGCAACCCGGACGGAGCCTACCTCGTGCAAAAGCGTGGCATCAAGTTCATGCAGCTTCACGATGTGCAAAAGGATATGGACGCTAAAATTCGCGAATCAGCTCAGTATGTTCGGTAAAAGTGGGGACATCTATGCAGAATCTATTGATTGAGCAAAAAGGCCCTTCAGGCCTACTGAAAACATGGAAGCTCAGATCCGAGCAAAAGGTTCTGACGTTTGGTCATTCCAAACACGCAGACCTGCGCACGACCGTTGAATCCATCAAGGGCATTCAAGGCGTCTTCGAATACAAAAACGAAAAATGGTATTACATCAATCTGGATCTTCACACGAAGCATCCCGAGATGGGCGATAACACGATCGAAATGGTCTTGGATAAAGACACCGAAATCCGCATGGGCACCACCACTTTGTCCATGAAGCTTTTGGAAGGTCGCTCGCCTTTGTTCAGCAAATTGGATGGCGAAGTCGCCCAGTCCGGCGGCGACCGTCACCCGTTTCAGCTCTTCACCGTCTATTCCGGCACGACCCTGCTGGAGACGACTTTGATTCCCGTTCATAAAACATTCGTTTCGAAATTCGATACGAACAAAACAAAATTCAAACCGGAAAAAGCCGAAGGTTGGAAAAAAACCACCGTCGGTCACCTGGAAGTTTCTCAGCGCACGGTCTTCTTAAGCGATGTCGATGCTTTGAAACATCTGTCGGCGAAACAACTGGTGGATGAAGATGGCCGCAAATCTTTGGCCTTTACCCTGAGCGCGGCTTTACTTTTGGCTTTGCTCTTCGTGCTCTCGCCAAAGCAAAATACGCTCGAGGAAACCCTGACTCCTCCCCCACTTCCAACTCGCGAAGTGAAGATGGAAGTTCCAAAGAAAAAGAAAATGACCGCGCAGAAAGCGGAAACTGCTCCGAAAGAAACTCAGCAGCCGCAACAACAAGCGGCCGCACCGAAGCAAGCCGGCAGTGGTTCCAGCAAAGCGGCCAGCATGATCAAAAGTCTGGCCAGCGGTCGCATCACTTCGTTGGTCGGCAAAGTCGCGGCCACCGCTCGTTCGGCGAATGTCGTGGTCACTTCGGGTGTGACGGCAGGTTCGGGTCCGACCGGTCGCGCATTGGCGGCCCTGGGGGCGATTGGCAAATCTGGAAAAGACTGGTCGGCTGAAGGCAAAGGCACCGGCGTGACCATTTCCACCAACGGTAAAGCTGGTGGTAAGGGCACGGCAGGTCTTGGCGAAATCGGTGCGGGTAAAACCGGAACCGGCGGCGTCGGTCTGCTGGAAGACGAAGGCGATGTGGTCGGCGGTCTCGATCGCGAGATCATCGCTCAGTACATCAAATCCCAACTGGGACAGATCCTGTACTGCTACGAGCGCCAGCTGAGCGCGCAGCCTGAATTGTACGGTAAAGTCGCCATCAAGTTCACGATTGATGGACATGGTGGCGTTGAAACACAAAGAATCGGTGATAGTACATTGAAAAATGCAACCGTCGAGGGATGTATTCTGCAAAGAGTTGCAAAATGGAAATTTCCGGCACCAAAAGAGGGAACGAAAGTGCTTGTCACTTATCCTTTCCTCTTTAAGAGCACCAACTAGATCGCAGGTTTAAGAACGCATCCGCCAGGTGCGAAATTTTAAACAGGCACAACATGATGAGACACACGCGGCCGTCGATCGGCCGTGACCATGCGGATTGGGACTTTGTCCCCGTCCGTTGAATACATTAACAGAGCGGCAATCAAAAGGGATTGTCGGCTCAAGGAGGCGGTTATGAAGCACATGTGGACGATTGCAGCAGTGGCGACTGCAATGATATTTTCAGCTCAAGCTCAAGCCCAGTCGCCAACCTCAGCACCGGCGGCCGAGAAAAAAGACGACCGCGGATCTGACAAACTGGATCTGAAAAAACTGGAAGACAAATACTGGTCGGCCAAAGATTCAGATTTTAGCGTCGTGCAAAACAGAACTTATTCAAAAGCGAACAAGGTTTTCTTCAGTCTGAGCTACGGACCCTTGGTCAATGATGCCTACTCTTACGGACGCATGACCAACGCCGCTCTCGGTTACTACTTCTCGGAGCGCTGGGGTCTCGAGGTTGCTCACGAGATGGGAAACCTAAAGGACAGTGACTCGACCGACGCCTTCATCAGCCGCAATAAGTTTGCACCGGATTACAACACTTTCGAAAGCTACACGTCTTTGAACATGGTGGTCGTTCCCTTTTACGCGAAGATGAGCTTCTGGGACCGCAAGATCATGTACTTTGATATGCAGTTCGCATTCGGTGTGGGTCAAATGAAGTACCAAATCCAAAAATCTGCGCCGTTCAATGCGACCACGCAAAGCGCGACGCCCACTCCGGAAGACCAGACGGCGATCGGCTACAATCTCGACGTCACCCAGCAGCTTTTCTTCCACGAAAATTTCGCGATTCGTTTGGACATCAAAAACAAATGGTCGAAGCAGAAGAAAGAGCGCTACTTCATCAATACCGGTGCCGGACAAACGGAATCGGATCGCTCGTTGGGCGATACCATGCAACAGGATACGTCCATCCTTTTGGGATTGACGGTGTTTTTCTAATCTCGAATTTTTCGAGGGGGACTTTATGAAATCACAACTTGCAATCAAAAACCGGCTCGTGATTTCGGGATTAACCATCCTCGTGGGCGCCTATTCTGTTTCGGTTCAAGCCTCTGACTTGAAGCTTGAAAAGAAAGCGAAGCCCGCGGGTCCCGAGCTCAAGTACAAACAATCCAAGGTGCCCCAGTTCGAACTGGTGCAAAAGAAAACGGTCAACGGCAAAACCGAACTGGTTCGCGCGAAGGTCATTCCCCGCCTGAACCTGGGCGAAGAAGCGAAGATTAAATCCGGTGACGTGGCTCCCGTGACGTTACCCGAAGATCGCCCCTTCAAGGCGGTCGAGGTCGCCACCCGCCCGTCGCCACAGCCAATCTCGATTGACAAGTATCTTCACACACCGATCGCGACCGTGGCCTCACCGAAAGAAATCATCACAATAGATGTCGGTCATCACGCCCCGGAATCGCCGCAGTTCGCGGCGGTGCAAGCGCCGGCGATGACGGAACCAAAACCCGAGCAAGTGAAGCTCGAGGAAATGGCACCCGTGCAAATGAAGATGTTGCAGGCCCTGATTTTCTTGGAAATCAAAAAAGACTATCCAATGGCGCTCGCTCTTTTTGCCGAGCTCTTGGATGAGCCTTCGGTGAAATTAGAGACCACTTACCAGCTGGCTCTGACTTCGAAGGCCCTGGGCCTTTATTCCGAATATAAATTTCGCATGATGCAAGTTCTCAACAGCACCGATCCAACGTGGCAGAAGAAAGCCGCCACCAGCCTGGCGGAAAATGCGGCCGAAGGTGATAAGGAACTGGTCGCGATTCTGGATCCGAAGCTGGAAGCAATGAAAATTGATCTGGAAAAAGCGGATCAATACCAAATGAACCGCGCGAAATATTATCTCGATCGCGGCGATCTGACGAAAGCATTTTCGGGCGTCGACGAAATCCTGATGGACTCGCCGCTTTACACGGATGCTTTGTTTTTGAAATCTTTGATTCTGTACAAAGGAAACCAAATTCAAGAAGCCATCGGTTTGCAGCAGACCGTTTTGAAAGACGTCGAGCAAAAACGTGGCACTTCTGAATTTAAATCCATCGTCGCTTTGACTTTGGCTCGCCTGCACTTTCAAGCGGGACAATACAAAGAGGCCTTCGACAATTACCTGAAGGTCGACAAGACAAATCCGGAATGGTTGCAAGCCATGACCGAACAAGCCTGGAGCCAGATCCTTTCGGAAGATTACGAAGGTGCGGCCGGAAATATGTTCAGCTTGCACACGGACTATTTTAAAAAATCGTTCACTCCTGAATCCTACGTCGTTCGCACGGTCGGATACTTGAATTTGTGTCAGTACGGTGATGGCGCCAAGGTCGTTTATGACTTTAAGAAACGTTACACACCGGTATTAAAGCAGCTTAAAGACTATGGTCAAAGCCGCAAAGACAACGTGAACTATTATGACACCGTCAAAACATGGGCGAAGAATCCCGATCTGCAAACGGTCGATGGACTGCCACGCGAATTCATCTTCGCGTTGACCCGTCACCCAAGCTTCATCCTCGAGCAGAAGATGATTAACAGCATCGAAGACCAGGTCGCCAAAATGAATAAGATCAGCATCAGCCTGATCAAGACGGAACGCACGGCCTTGACCGCGCAAACCGATGCGCGCGCGCAACTGGTGGCCCTGAAAAAGAAAATGGATGCCTTGTCGGATCCAGAAGCTAAAAAAGGTTACCAAGAGCAATTTACTTATCAGGAAAAACGTCTGATGTCGGCGAAGATTCAGCATTACATCGCCAAGAAAGCCCGCACGTCGATCAAAGATTTGCGCAGCGAAGGCATGACCCGTCTGGATCAGGAAAAAGGTCACTTTCGTGATTTGGCCGGTCGCGCGGTCCGCAATCGCTACAGTCAGATGACCGCGAAATTGACCGAGACCTTGGATCAAAGCGAAGTTCTGCAGTACGAATTGTATTCGGGCGCCGGTGATCATCTCCGCTACCAAATGGCCGGCGGTGAAGTGAACAACAAAGAGCGCGCTGAATTGAAAGTTGAAGACGGAAAATCGTTGAACTGGGACTTCCGCGGAGAAATTTGGGAAGACGAGCTGGGCCACTATCGCTCATCTTTGAAAAACGTCTGCCCACCGGACGAGAAACTGTCCAGTACGACCATGCCCCCTGCCGAGAATAAAAATTAGGAGCTGATATGAAAACGAAACTTATTTTTTGCCTGACTTGCATGACCCTTTCCTTCACCGCCCTTTCGGCTTCGGCGCAGACCACGGCCCAAGAAGGCATGGGAAAGCTCAAAGCTAACTTGAACAATTCCAAATCCAATTTGGATGATTACAAAAAGAATCTGAAGATCGTCGAAGACAATGTCGGCGAAGTCACCAAGGCCCGCTCGCAAGTTGACGACCAAAAGCAACAGGCCGGCAAATCCTTAAGCGAAAATAATCAGAAGCTTCAGGCTTTCGAAAAGAACGATCAGGAGCTCAACTTGCTCATCGCCAATGAACAAAAAGAATTGGCGCAAGAAGAGCAAAAGATCCAAGAATTGAACAAAGTGATGGCGCAGCTGAAGGACAACCAGGCCAAGCGTCAGCAAAACATCACCCAGTACCAAGAGCAGCTCAAGCAGGTCGCCCACGAGAAGCAAGAGTGGAAAACCCGCGGTGAGCAGATCTCGAAAACCATGCAACAGCTGGATGGTCGCTCCAAATCTTTGGTCGCTCAGGAAACCGAGTGGCAACAAAAGAAACGTGGCTACCAAGGTGAAGTTTCTCGTTGGCAAAAAGAAGTCGAGCGTCAGCAAAAACTGAACGATAATTACAATTCCCTGGCTGACGTGAAAGAATAAAACATCTGTTCACACCCTGAACGTCTCGTTCCGAGATCTTCAGGGTGTTTTCTCGTTTTGCGACACCCTTCTCCCCTCTCAATCTTTCCCAGAAATCATCGTTCAAAATCAACTCCGGCACGCGCTCTGCATTGCTTCATCGCAGGGACCTTGAAGCCATCTGGGGGACGCTTGCATATCATTCAGCTGACATTCGCAGTGTTGGGACTTCTGATGGCCGAAGCCGCTCATTCCGCTTCTGACCAGCTTCAACCGTTCGCCCGGCGTCAGCCAGCCTCAATTCCGCGATACACCCCTTCTCCGAAGCGCCCCACCGAGCCCCAGCCAACGCTGGCGCTCACCCTGGATAACTTTGTCTATTTTGTTCGCATTCAGGTTCGTGACACCTCTGAATCCCGTATCAAAATGATCAAGTCCACTTTGGAAACGAAGATCATTCAAAGTCTGACCAAAAATCCGGACCTGTTTTTACGACAGCTGACCGATTTCGCGACCGAGTACCTTTTAACCCAGAACGACGGCATCGCGATCTTGCAACGAATCGACAACTTGATGACCAATGCCGTTCAAGAGCTGGGCGAGCACGCCCATCGAGAATTGCATTCAAGGTTTGCGAAGGATCAAAAAGGTGCGCTCGAGCATATTTCGCTGATTCGCCTGATTGAAAAAAAACGCGATGAGCTCGCGGCCCGGGTTGCGGCCCAAAGAAATGAAATGAATTTTAATTCCGTCTTTGATTACATGGTGCAAGCCCACTTCCGTCGGGCGGATGGCTTGAATCAAGGTCCGGTTCTTCCCTCGGATGTGAAACTGAAACTTTACGGACGCTTCAATCCAAATCAGACGGCCTTTTACACTTTGAAACAAATGACGATTTCGGTCTTGGCTGGCGAAAGGTCCGGCCCTCTGCAAACTTTAAGGCAGTTGAAACTTGCCAGTACCGCCGAACTCACTCCTCCGTTTAAGCCGACGCTGCAAGCTTGGACCGTTGAAGCCAATTATTTACGACGCAATAATAGCGAGCGAGCTCCGAGCTCAAGCTCAAGTACCGAACCTTTTCCACTGCTGCAATCTTCCTCTGACTGAGAACCGAATTGAACCGAGCATTCTTCAATCAGGCGCAGTCATCTTTAAATGATTTTAGTTTTTTAAATGAATTTTGTAGAATGTTGAAAGGCTGCTCCCAACGAAAATTTTGTGTGTTTTCTGATTGTGAAGCGCCAATCCGTTTTTCTTCGTTTTATTCTGTTTTTTCTGTCCCGGATTGATAAATCGAATCCAGAAAAGATTCTAGATTTCCGATAGAGTCTTTATGAGCCCCACTGCAGACCACGGTAATAACTATGCAATTCGCAAAAAGCGGCTGCCATCTCTCGCGTTCTCCTTTTTGCTTTTCTTAGTACCACTGTCCGCGTCTGCTTTGAATGAATCACCCCAAAGTTTCACCATTGACGGACAGCTCTTTCAGACGGGCACAACCACTCCGCTGTTGGATGCGGCCGTCAAAATCAAAGTGCAAATCTTAAATCCCAGCGGGAACTGCATTTTGTACGAAGAGCAACAAACCCTGAGCACCGCGACCTCGAACGGATTTTTCAATCTGCATGTCGGTTCGAATGTTGGCGCCAGCAAACGAACTGGCAACGATCCGGGCCGAACGCTGAATCAAGTTTTTCAAAATCTTTCCGCCATCACCGCCAACAACGTTCCGGGACAAACCTGCACGGGCGGTCTCTACACGCCATCGCCGGCCGACGTTCGCTACTTTCGCTTGATCGTCACACCCTCAGCCACGAATACTCCGGACACTCTCACTCCGGATTTGGTGATGGATTCGGTTCCGTCGGCCCTGGTCGCGCAAAGCGTGCAGGGCTTAGAGCGCGCCAACATTTTGCAAACGAATAATTCTGGCTCAACCGTTTTGACTCAGGCAAATCTCGAAGCCATCTTCACGACCCCGGCCTACACGAATTTGCAAAGCATCTTAGCCGGCAATTTCATGAAAACGGATTCATCGGGTGCAAGCCTTCCCAGCTACGCGTCCACCCCTGCCGGCACTTCGAATGGCGATATCTGGTTTGATACGACAACCAGTCAGATCAAATACCAAACCAGCGGTGGCGTGCAAACGGTCGGCGCCGGTGGAACTGGAATTTCGTCACTGACGGTCGGCTCAAGCATGTCGGTGAATGGCACCGTCGCGGGCACCATCAGCAGTGCGGGAACGATTGATCTCACCAACACTGGAATTTCTGCAGGGACCTACACGAAGCTCACGGTCGACGCCAAAGGCCGCGCGACCGCAGGCACGGTTTCATTGGTTGAAGGTGATATCCCAAATCTCACCAGTGCTGGAAAAGTTTCTGGCAATACGATTACGGCCGGAACCATCAGCGGATCTGCTGCGGTCAACACATCTGGAAACTTGATCACCACCGGGACCGTCAGTGGCCTCAATGTTCAAGCGACCAACTTGCGAGTTTACAACGGAACGAACTATGTTCAGTTTGTCGCACCGACATTAGCAGGCATCGTGAATTTCACATTGCCCGATAATGACGGCAATCCGGGAGACGTGCTGACCAGCAATGGCTCCGGAGTTTTATCCTGGGCTGCCGGGACCACAACTCTGGCAGGAGATGTTTCCGGGCCATCCGGCACAACCAGTGTCGATAAAATCAAAGGCAAAGCCATCACGGCTGGTTCCGTCAGTGGTCAGATGATGATCTATGATGGAACTGCTTGGAATAATGCGGTCATGTCGGGTGATGCCACACTCGCCTACACCGGCATCCTCAGCTTGAATAAAGTACCGGTCGCAAAGGGCGGCACCAACGCCAGCAGTTTTGGAAACAATCACATCATCGCTTCGAATGGAACGGGCTCGGCCTTTGTTGACTTTACTTGTTCGCTTAATAACGTGATCACATTTGATGCCTCGGGGAATGCGGCCTGCGGAAATGTTGCGACGCTCAGTGGTGCCATCATCAATGGTGGGAATACCACCGGCGCCGACATCTCAATCGGCACGAACGACACCAAAGCATTGAACATCAAAGCCAATAATTTAATTGCCATGACAATCTCGCAAAGTGGAGCCATCGGTATTGGCACGACAGACCCGGGCGCGCCCGTTGACATCAATCATGCTTCTTACCCGCTATCATCAACGAACGGAATTTTAGCTGTGTCTTCAAACGATGCTTACGGCATCGACAAGGGTGGAACTCTTTCGTTCGGGGGAAGTGCATCGGGCGGCCCCAACTTGTACTCGTTTGGAATCATGGGTGGCTTCAAAGAAAATAACACCTCCGGCAACACCGCCGGCTACCTGGCTTTCGCGACCCCTGCCGATAGCGCTTTACCGACAGAAAAAATGCGCATCACCTCGGCCGGTAATATCGGAATTGGCGTCAGTGTCCCGACTGCAAAATTGGAAATTCAAGGTCAAGCCCGCACGACCGGAGCTTCGGGTGCTTCCACCGTCAACTCGTCGGCGGCGGTAGATTGGAACAACGGCAACGCGCAGTCTATGTCGGTGGCCTGCACCACCACCACGTTCACCAATATGCTGGACGGCGGTACCTACATTTTAGCGGTCAGCGAAACAGGAACGACGACTTGCACCTTTTCGCAGGCAGGACTGACTTTTTATTTCAATCCCGCCAATGGCGCACGCGTCAATGGCCAGCGCACCGTTTACACCTTTCAACGAATCGGCACGGACGTTTACGTCTCTTGGATCGCTGGATTTCAATAATGACTAAGATCGTCTGGCGTCTTCTTTTTCTGACCATCGCTTTGCTTGGCTCCGAGAAAGCCTTCTCGCAATTCATTCCGTTTGGATTTTTTAAGATCAAGCCAGACAAAATTGCCTTCACGACATCGACCCAATCCATCCTGGCCGGAAACTGTTCGGGCGCCTCGACGGTGCAATATCAAACTGCCGGCGGTGCCGCCAAAAACGTGACTGCCGATTTGACCATTCCCCTTGATCCCTTGGCCGGAATGACTTTCTATTCAGATCAGTATTGTCTGACCGCGATCACGGACATCACCATCACGACGGGAAATAACTCGGCCAGCTTTTATTTCATCAGCAGTACGATCGGCGCCCGAAACATTTCACTGACTTACTCGGCCTCGCTCAAGACACAACAAAGTCAAACCATCTCCACCAATTCTTTCGTGTGGACCGGTGGCGGAGGTAACGCTTTGTGGAGCACTGCCGGCAACTGGTCCGGCGGAGCCGCACCGGGAGCGACCGATCGCGCGCTGTTCGACACCACTTGCGCGGCCAACTGCTCTCCGAATATTTCCGCTTCCATCAATGTCGGAGGCGTTCGTCTTAGCACTGGTTACGCCGGCACAATCACGCAAGCGGGTGGTAGCACCATCACCGCCGGTAGCGGTGGTTGGGTTCAGGCCGCCGGATCATTTGTAGGCTCGAGCAGCGGTGATGCGATCACGATCAACGGCAACGTGGCCTTGGCCGCCGGTAGCTTCAAAGCCACCAGCGGAAACACCAGCATGGCTTATTCCTTATTTGTCTCCGGCACACCAAGCTTTGATGCAAACGGTGGAACCGTGGTCTTTACCGCCATCTGTTGCGGAGCTTTTGGCCTGACGCCAGGTTCGATCGCTTTCAATCACGTGACATTTAATTCTTATAATGTGCCCTTCGCCTTAACCGGAACCATGACCGTCGGTGGAAATTTAGCTTTTAACAACACCGGCGGTGTCAGTTCAATCAATGGCGGCACCATCAACGCTTCCGGTGATGTGACGGTCACCAACTGGAACGGCGGTACGAGCACTTTGGCCTTGGTCGGCAGTGGCACCCAAACTTTGACAGGCACCAATGGCGCCTACGTCCCTAGCATCAAGATTGCTTCGACCGGCACCGTGAATTTAGACGGAACGATCGAGCTCCACAATATGAATTCTTCTTTCGACTATACTTCGGGAACGATCGCTGCTGGCACATCAGCCTTAAAATTCAATACCGGCTGCGGAACTTCGAACATCACCATCGCCGGTGCCAGTCATTTTAACGACGTCTCATTTGGTGTGAGTTCGTGCTCAGCCAATACCTATAACATCACCGGCACTTTATCCGTCGACGGCACACTGAAGTTCGAAAATAGCGGCGGCACAGGCGGTTCCGTCAATGGTGGAACCATCAAAGCCTACGGGGATGTCACCGGCAATGGCTTTGGTGGAAGTAGCGGCGGCACCACCGTGGTGAGCGTCGAAGGAACGAGCCCGCAAACGATCACCGGAACCGCTTCGACAGTTTTCCCAAGCCTCACCATTGCCTCGGGTGATACGGTTGTTTTCTCGGGCGTCATCAAAATCGGCGGTGGAAGCACTTACAACTATGTTGGGGGCACCCTGATTGCAGGAACTTCGACCTTGTATCTCACCGGCGGTTGCTTGACGACAACGGCCAGCAATGCTGCTTTCGAAGCCTATTACGACCTGACGATCAAAAACAGCAGCTGCACCAGTGAAAACTTTGTCTTGAGTGGAGCCTTCCGGGTCAGCCACAATCTCACGCTCGACAATGGCTCCGGTGCAATCAATGGCGGCGTCCTTGAAGCCCAAGGAGACGTTTCGATCTTGGGCGCGACCGGAAGCGTGCAGCTCAGCTTCACCGGCTCTTCGCAACAAACTGTGACCGGCAATACCACCAACACTCCCAGTGGAGATATCGCCATTGATAATGGGGCCGGTATTCTTTTAGCAACCGACATGAGCTGGAACGGCGGCAGCCAAACGATTGATATCACCAGCGGCGACATTTGGATGGCGGGACACAATCTCACCCTTCATGCAATCAATCTGAATGGTCTATCGATCACCAAAGGCGGCGGCGTCCTGAAGGTCAACGGTTCCACGATTGGCACGGGCTCGTTCTTTGGCGGAACCATCAATCCTTAACCTGAAACCCAAGCCATCCCTCTCCCCGAGCGACGTTTGATCTCGAATTAAACCCAGGACCCGGCTTGTCATGTTCCCCAAATCCATGGAAAGTGCCTGCAAAACGGCCTGATCTCCGGGTTTTAAAGCGATTTAAGGCTCGGATTCATTCGATCGAGTGGGCCGTCACTTTCTTCGTGATGTCCTGTTGCATTGACTGAGGGGCCGTGTTATCACCATCTCTCTTTAAAAGACAATTCGTGGAGGTTATCCCTTGGCAAATCATAAGTCGGCAGAAAAAAGAGCACGTCAGTCCCTGAAACGTAAGGCTCGTAACTCTCAGAATAAAGCTGCTGTTAAAACTTTCGAAAAAAATCTCGTGAAAGCGATCGAATCTAAATCCAAAGATTTGGATAAGGCACTTCAAGCTTACATGAAAAAAGCAATGTCTGCGGTCAGCAAAGGCACATTGCGAAAAGAAACAATCGCCCGCAAAATCGGTCGTTTGTCAGCACGCGCACACAAAGCTCTTGCGAAATAGTCTCTTGCTGAATTAATCGTTTTCCAATTATCAAAAGGAGAAGGTCACCCTTCTCCTTTTTGTTTTTTCCAAGCCGGTACGGACCTGAGATTCCATCCCGGCGTTTGGAATAAAATATTTCCAGCTCCGAGCTGGAAATGGGGGAAACGTGAAACGCAGTCTGAAATCCGTAACGATGATTGGTGCTCTGGCTTTGATCTTTTTGGCGATCAGCCCGGCCGCATTGGCCGAAACCGTCATCCGCATCAAGCCGCTGAAAAAATCCGAAATCCGCGCCATCCACAACAGTCTGGTCACCGGCCAGCCGCTGAAACAGTCCACCTTAAACCGTGATTCGGGCGACGAAACGACATGCGAACCACCCGCTTTCTTTGGTTTAAATCGCCAAGGTTACGTCACCGTTCCTGAAGACTATGACAATCCCAACGGCCGCCAGATCAAAGTTTTCTATTATGGCCGCGTTCAAACCGGACATGATCCGGTCGTGTTTTTCAACGGTGGCCCCGGCTCCGACAGCCACGGCAGTGCCCAGATCATCGAAGGTGATTTCATTCAATCCCCCGAAGTCCACCAGCTCTCATTCATCTACATCGATCAACGTGGCACCGGCTGCTCGGACGCATTTCCTTCCGAGCCGACTCCCGAAACCGTGCAGCGCCTGACTCATTACACTTCTGATAATATCGTTCGCGATTCCGAGGCAGTGCGCGAAACCCTTTTCGGCGCAGGCTCACAGTGGAAGGTCTTCGGCCAAAGCTACGGTGGCTTGATCGTTCATCGCTACGCTTTGACGGCTCCACAATCGATCAAGGGCGCTTACGCTCACGGTTTTTCTTTGATGAAGGACCAAGCAGATTGGCTCGCCAAGCGAATCAAATCTCAAAAACGAGTTTTAGAATTGTACTTCCAAAAATATCCGGGCGATCGCGAAAAGCTTGCCAGCATTCGCCAACAGATCGCCGAAGACTTGTGCTTTACTGACAATGGCACCAAAGTCTGCGGTCCCAAAGTGATCGACGCCATGACCATGTTCTTGGGTTTTTCTTCCAGCTGGTATTACATGGATGCAACCATCAACAACCTTCTAGGCAGCGATGGCCAATTGAATATGTCTGAACTGACCAAATTCGTGCGCAATTACGTCTTTGGAACTTACAACAATAATGGCCTGGCAGGCTCGGTCATCTCGATCAGCGAAATCTCGGATGGCGAGTCCGATCAGATCGCCTGCGCGAAAGTGAATCAAACGCTGGTCGATCAGGGCGAGACCCCAGATCAGTGGCTGATCAACGAGTGCCGCTTGCTGGCCGGAATGACCAACGACAAGTGGACCGAACTTTTGAAGGACGTTAAAAATCAGAAGCAAATGACTCCCGAAATGCTGAAAGAAGCGCTGGCGAAAAATCCAAAGCTTCCTTTCTTTTTGTACTCGGGCCAAAAAGACGTCTTCGTTCCGGTTGAAACTTTCACCGAAGAGGTCGACCTGTTGGGTTCACTGCTGACCTACCGCTCGTTCCCCGACTCTGGCCACGAAGGTTTTCACACCGAACGCCAAGTCTGGAAAGACCTCGTTTCCATCCATTAGGTTTTCGTAAGCGCCCGTTTCGTGCCCTCACATTCTTGTCGACTGATTGGTAGACAAGAATGTAAGGGAAGCGCTGAATTCTTCAAACCCACACTTTGCCTTGTTGAGCGAACACCGGATGCAGGCCAAAGATCTGCGCGACCCGGCCGCTCGAAACTGGCAGGTCTTTTGCGTTCTTCCTGAAAGCGAATTCCTCTATCTGTCCTGGGACAGATTTCAAACTGGCCATTGAATTGCAATTCCAAAGTCTGAGCTGAAACTTTTCGGCAAGAAAGGAATGCGCATGGCTTCAGGGAACTTTCGATTGGCAGTTTTAATTCCGATTTTCTGTGTCCTGTTAGGTTGCGGCTCTGGAACCAGCTCCGACAATGGTGGGACCAGCAGCAGTGCGGACAATGGCGCCCCTGCACAACCAACTCCGGTTCCGCCCCCGACCGGGACAGATGCCACGATCACGACCGACACCGTGCGAACCCGATCCCTGGCTGTTTGTTTGAATTGTCACAACGGTGTGACGCAAGCTCCGGATTTACGAACGGCACAAGCGGTGAAAAACAACTCCACCCAAATTCAATTCCAAGTGAACAACAATCGCATGCCGCCACCCAATTCCGGATTTCCACTCTTGGATGCCTGTCAGCGACAACTGCTCAACCAGTGGATCCTACTCGGGACCCCGGATACGAGCTCGGTCAAAGTCAACACTCTCGCCAATTGCCCCAATGGCCTGATCGATTTTGATGTCGACGATGGGACGGATGCGGCCGCGACAGATTTAGATTGAGTTGAGAACCTCTACTCGAATTCGGAACGGGCCGAGACGTAAGCGCGGATTTCGCGTTTGTGTTCGAACTTTAAATTTTTGAACGAGCAGCCCATCAGGTATCCGCCAGTTGCGTCGGCTTGTTGGTTGCGAATTTGGATGCGCACGCAAACAAAGCTGCCATCCGGGATCTGGAAACTGATGACGGCTTCGGCGTCTATGGGAAGTGCTCGATCCGAATAAAATGCCAGGCCACCTTCACCGATTTCGGCTCCCATGCCGACCGAATAATCGCCATTCAACAAAAGACCCATGGCCCGCACGAATCGACGTCGCGGAAATTTTCGTTTGTATTGAAGATCTGCCATGGATAATGCCATCAATTCTTTATCGGCGAGCCGAGCGCGAAAGATGACTAGAGCTTGGTCTGGTGAGCACCATCCGCGCGAGAATTGCTGGATTGTTGCAGACTGCAGGTTTTTAAAATCATATTTTCAAGCCAGATGTGCGACGAAAGCGGCGAGGACTTGAGGGCGCGATCCGTTTCCGCCAAGATCAACAAGCTGTTTTCAAGTTTCTTGACCGACCATCGTCGGGCCTGTTGCACGTAATCCTGCAGGTAATAAGTCGGCACCTGCGCGAATGTCGCCAGGCGCTGACCCGAAAGCCCTTGATCCATCCCCTGTTTGATCATCAGCAAGATGCGCATGTGGCGCGCGACCAGGGCGATGATGCCAATCTCGCTTTGTCCCTGATCCAAAAGCTGCACCAGTTGCACCAGCGATTGCACGCGGTCGCCTTCGGCGATTTTTTCGGTGAGATCAAAAACGTTTTCTTCGCGCTTTTTCGATACGCACTGGGCGACGTCTTCCAGATCAACGGTTTTGCGATCGCCCACGAAATCACGAAGCTTCACGACTTCGGATTCGATTTCCGTCAATTGATTGCCGACCAGACGATGCAAAAGCTGAATCGCTTCATCCGAAATCGTCAGCTCGTGACCCTTGCAGATATGGCGGATCCATCCCGGAATTTGATTTTCAAATGGCTTCTTGAATTCAACGTGCACGGCTTGTTCGTACAAATGTTTGTAGAACTTTTTACGCTTGTCGATTTTTCCACCGACCAAAATAAAAACCGAGCTTTCAACCGGAGACTCGAACAAAGGTTCCAGTGCCGCCCACTCTTTGTCGGTGAGATCTTGCACTTCCCGAAGCAGGATGACCCGACGGGGGGCCATCATCGGCAGCGTTTCGACCTCGTCACGAACCTGAGAGATTTCAACGTCGCTGGCGTAATAGGAATTGTAATTGAAATCCGCGGCTCCGCCATGCAGGGCGCAGACCTTGATGTAATTGACGGCTTGTTGGATCAAGTAAGGTTCTTCACCAAAAAAGAAATACAGTGGAGAGAAGGACTGGGATTCAAGACTTTTTTCGACGCTTGCGTAAAATTGCTGAGGTTCAAGTTGTGGCATCGCTTAAAAGTTTTCCGTGATTCGATCATGAGCCTCGGACATCATATCCAACGCTTTCCGCTCAATGTTTTGCCTTCTTGCAGAAAGATTGTAAAGTGGATTCACCGTGTTAACCCCAGCAGTGGTGACCTGAGGAGCACTGTAACTTCGCTCACCGGTGAAGTTTCCGGACCACAAAACGGCTTTGTCCGAATTTCTTTTCAACACTATATTGGCGGTGATTAAAATCTGGTACTGCGAAGTGAAGACCGTTCCCAATGGAAGATCGGCTCGCGTGTCCGAACTCAAGTCCCCACTCTTGTTGTAAGTGACGGATTCGATGACGCCTTCCACAACGACTTCGGCTTGTTTCGCATCGGTCACGCGCCCAATTTTCGTGCGCTCGAACTGTTGAATCAAAGCATTGGTGAAGGCGACTTCGATCCCGGGCTCTTGAGATTTATTTTTAAAGATCGGAATGAACACCTGATGGTAACCACCTGGCAGACTGCGGTCGGGACTGCCCAATCGATAAGCGCATCCGCTCAGCCCAAATGACAAGCACAACAGGGCCGAGAGCAAAATGCTTTTCATCGTCATAGACGTGCTGACTTTCAAGATCGCTTTCAGGTAAGATTCCGGCATGGACACAGAATACAATGTTTTAGCTCCAGGTCCAGTGAATCTCCATCCCCGCGTGCAAGCGGCGCTGGCGCTGCCGATGATTCACCACCGCACCCCCGAGTTTGACCGAATTTTAGCACGCGTCTTGTCGCGACTGAAAACCGTGTTTCAAACCCAAGAGCCCGTGTTTATTTCGACTTCGACCGGTTCGGGCGGCATGGAAGCCCTTTTGGTCAATGTTCTTTCAACCGGTGACCGCGTCTTGGGCATCGATTCCGGAAAATTTGGCGAGCGTTGGTGCGAGATGGCAGAAACCTTCGGCGCCACCGTCGATCGACTGCAGGTGCCATGGGGACAGGCCGTCTCCCCGGCCAGCGTGGAAAAACATTTGGCCACTCATCCCGACACCAAAATCGTTTTGTGCCAAGCCTGCGAAACCAGCTCGGGCGTCGTGCATCCGATTCACGAACTGGGTGCTTTGATTCAGAAATATCCCGACACTCTTTTTTTGGTCGACGGCATCACCGCCTTGGGCGCCATGCCCCTGCCGATGGATTTATGGAATATCGATGGCCTGGTCGGCGGTTCGCAAAAAGCCTTCATGCTCCCCACGGGTCTGTCGCTTTTCTCATTCTCAAAAAAAGCCTGGAAGAAGATCGAAAAAAATCAAACTCCGCGATTTTATTTTGACGTGCGAAAAGAGAAAAAGGCCAACGACAAAGGCGAAACTTTTTTCAGCTCGAACGTCTCTTTGATTCGCGCGCTCGACGTGGTTTTAGATTTGATCGAAGAACGGGGCCTTAAAACCTTGTTCAAAGATATCGAACAGCGCGCGGTCTTTACGCGCACCTTCGCGCAAAAAATGGGCTTCAAACTTTTCGCGGAAAAGCCCTCGAGCTCTTTGACCGCTTTGACAGTGCCGATGACGATCGACAGCCAGAAAGTTCGCCAAAGTCTGGAAGAAAAATATCAGATCACCATCATGGGCGGCCAAGATCAGGTCAAAGGCAAAATTCTGCGCATCGGGCACATGGGTTACATTCAACCCAAACAAATGGTCGAGCTGATGATGAAGCTTGGCGAGATCCTGCACAGTTATGATGATCAGCTCTGCACGCCCGCGCAAATGAAAGCGCTCGAGCCCGAAATGCGACAATTCTGGGGGCTTTCGTGACCGACCAGAAAAAAATTCTGATCACCGATCGCTTTGCGCATGATGCTTTCCTGACACTGTCGCAGCAGCCCTTCTTATCGGTGCAAAAAACCGAGACCCCGAATCTGCACGGCGTGGAGCTGGCGCAAGTTGCCGGCATGATCGTTCGCAGCCGCACCGTCGTTGACGAAAAAGTTTTTTCACGCGCTAAAAAATTACAAGTCTTGATCACCGCTACCAGCGGCTTTGATCACATTGATCTGGATGCCGCCGAAAAATGGGGCGTCACCGTGATGTTCACGCCTGAAGCCAATGTCGAAAGCGCCGCTCAGCAAACCTGGGCGCTGGTGTTAGCTTGCTCGAACAAAATTCCGCAGGCTCACCGGGCTTTGAAAGGTGGCGAGTGGAATCGCGACGCGGTCACCGGTTTTGAATTGAATCACAAAACCTACGGCATCGTAGGTTTGGGTCGCATCGGAAAACGCGTCGCCCAAATCGCCAACGCCTTTAACATGAACGTCATCGCTTTCGATCCTTACACCGAAGAAAGCTCCTTCCGCCAAGCCCAGGCCGAGCGGGTCGCCTATGAAGAGCTTCTGAAGCGCGCCGATGTCTTAAGCTTTCACGTGCCGAAAACGACCGAGACTGAGCACATGCTCAATCGCTCGCATTTCGAGTACATTCACCGAGGCTTAACAATCGTCAACACTTCGCGCGGATCCGTGATTCACGAGCTCGATCTTTGCGAAGCCTTGGAAAATGGCTGGATCGGCAATGTCGGCTTGGATGTTTTCGAAAAGGAACCCTTATCTCGAACCTCGAAGCTCTTACAGCACTCGAACGTGATCGTAACCCCGCACTGCGGAGCCAACACCGTCGAGGCCTTCAGCAAAGCCTCGGAACAAGCGGCCCTGAAGCTGATTCGCTTCTTCGTCGACTCGTCCACTTCGGACACCTTACCGCCAAAAGCCGCCTGGTACGGAGCCGTTCCGCCTTGGAAAAAGCCTGAATAGCGCCATCGAACGCACACTCTTTTGACCTGACATGAAGTCGTCATCAGTTTTAACTCAACCAACTGGTTGACCTAACGGGGATGTCGTTTGCGGGTCAGGTTCGGGGCCGTGACCGGATTCTGCACCGAACGTCGTCGATCAGTGGGATCGACGCTCAACCTGACCGACATTCAAAAAATGTATAAAGACATTCACAATCCTGATGAAGCGTGAAATTTCTATTGGCTAACTGCAGCTACCTGGGTCTTTCAAAGGCGTGACCTTGACCCCTCTGGGTGGGGTCGTTACAGTTTTCCTTCGTTTGTTAACAGCACATATTTTCAGAGAGGATTGCCAATGTCCGGAATCGTGGTTGTCGGAGCTCAGTGGGGTGACGAGGGCAAAGGAAAAGTGGTCGACGTGTTTGCGGCCAAAGCTGATATGGTAGTTCGCTATCAGGGCGGCGCCAACGCCGGTCACACGCTCGTGGTTGAAGGCAAAAAAACCGTTCTGCACCTGATCCCTTCCGGAATCCTGCACCCTGAAAAAACCTGCGTGATCGCCCCGGGCGTCGTGCTGGACATCGAAGGACTGCGCAACGAAATCTTTAAACTCAAAGAAACCGGTTACCTGCAAAATCCCAAGCAGCTTCTGATCAGCGATTCGTGCACGATCATCCTCCCCTACCACAAAGCTCTGGATTCAGCGCGCGAGAAATCCCTGGCGCACCAAAAGATCGGCACCACCGGCAAAGGCATCGGTCCCGCTTACGAAGACCGCGCCGCTCGCCGAGCTGTCGTGTTCGGTGATTTGTTCGATCAATCCGTTTTGCGTGAAAAGTTGCAACTGAGCCTGCAGGAAAAAAACGCCCTGCTGGAAAAAGTCTACGGCGAAAAACCATTCGACATCGACGAGCTGATGAAGCCGCTGGCACAATTGGCGGAAGACCTGGCCCCGTACCGCTGCAAAGACGTTTCGGCTTTGGTGCACAAGCAGCTCAAGGGCAATCGTCGCGTGCTGTTTGAAGGCGCGCAAGGAACCCTGCTCGACGTTTTGCACGGCACTTTCCCTTACGTGACGTCGAGCTCAACCATCGCGGGCTCGGCCTGCACCGGCGCCGGCATCGGACCGACCGCCATCAGCAGCGTCTTGGGGATTTGCAAGGCCTACACGACCCGTGTGGGATCAGGCCCTTTCCCGACTGAATTGAAAGACGACATTGGCGAGCGCATCCAGAAAGAGGGCCACGAATTTGGCTCAACCACGGGACGCCCGCGTCGCTGTGGCTGGCTGGATCTGGTCGCGCTGAAATACGCCATCCGCATCAACGGCATCACGAATCTCGCGCTGATGAAGCTCGACATCCTGTCCGGCTTCGACAAGATCGGCGTCTGCACCGGCTACAAATTGAACGGCGAGCTTCTGACCGAATTCCCAACCTCGTCCTACGAGCTCGAGCGAGTCGAACCCGTGATCGAATACATGCCCGGCTGGAAAGAAGACATCAGCAAGCTGATCGCCCTGAAGGATCTTCCACGCGCGGCCACAAACTACATCGACTTTATCGGCAACCAGATCGGCACCCCGATCGACGTGATCTCGGTCGGCCCCGGCCGCGAGCAAACCCTGTGGGTCAAACCGCTATTTGCGTAATCCGGAATGCTGTATTCTGAATACGGATCGGTATTCAGAATACTGGAGCCTGTATCCTGAATACGGATCGGTATACTGTATGCTACGGGTCAGTTCGGTTAGAGGGTTTTGATTTTGGATTGAAGTAATTTGTAGATGCTTGCTCCTAAGTGATCCGCTTTCTGAAGTAGAGTTGTGTCGGTTTCTTTGGTCAGTCTGAAGATTGTTTGGCATTCCTTTAGTGAGCCGTATGCGGTCTGGTAGTAGCGTTTCTTTTCCTTTTCTGATGGCTTGGCGTTACCTTCAGCTAAGTTCAACGCGATTGATGTTGATGCTCTTAGCAGCTGATCTTTCATATGACCCGAGATGGTTGTTTGTTCGGTCATCTCGTGGAATTGGATGGCCAGCTCTAGGGTTCTGAATGTCTTCATAGGGATCCTTCTGTGAAATTTTGAGTGTATCGATTCAAAATGAAAGCCACGTTGGATTGCAATTGGCGCGAGATGAATTGAATCAGCGTTCGAATTTAATCTTCGAATCCGCGTGAGGGGCGGATCTGAGATTGAGGGGTCTGAATTCAGGGACTCTTTGATTTTCTTGATTTGCTGGGTGTTCAAACTTGAATGGTGAGTATTTTCTTCGGGATTTCTTGGCGTGCGTTGCGAGATTTTGTTCAAGGTTTCAGCAACTTAGCTCAGAACTTAAGCATTTTCTGGAATTCGCAAAAAATCTTTAAATGATCGTTAAAATCAGTGTTGACTCTCGGGCGGAAATCTCAGAAATTGCTGCTTCTGTTTTTAATAGTGGTTCGCTAGCTCAGCTGGTAGAGCACTTCACTTTTAATGAAGGGGTCGATGGTTCGAATCCATCGCGAGCCACCAACTTTAAACTCAGAATCTCTTCTCGGAAGTTCCCATCGTCTAGTGGCCTAGGACACCTCCCTTTCACGGAGGATACAGGGGTTCGAATCCCCTTGGGAACGCCAATTTTTTCTAACCACGTGAAATTCCAAAACTTTAAAGTGCAACCTCTAAAATTTTGCTGGAATTTTGTTGGCTCTGATCTCGTACCCACCTTGAAACCTCGTATCCCAACGCTTGATTGCTAACATGAGAATAGCGATCGGTTGTTGTTAAATCTCGATGTCCCATGATTTCAGAGACTATTCGCCGATTCATACCTGTTGAATCAAGATAGCTACAGAACGTATGCCGAAGGCCATGAAAATTGATTGGCTTCAATTGTGGAATTTTTCTCAACTCTTGCTTCAACAACCTCGCAAAGTGTGAAGGATCTAGAGGCGCTTCACCTCCAAAAACATACTCACCGCGCGCGTCGGCCTTCATCTCAAGAATTAACTCTCTTAAATCAGGAAAAATTGGAATAGTTCTCCGATCCCCATTCTTCGTCGTCTCTCGAATTTTAAGTGTCTTCTGAGCACATGTTCGATGAATGTTGATACAACCAACATAGGGTCCAAACTTTCGATCAAGAAAAATTGAATCCCATTTCAGAGCAGAAACCTCTCCAGCTCGCAAACCTGTCCATAGAACAAACCTGAAAAGTCTGAAGTACTTGCTGTCCTTAGCGGCATTGAGAAAAAATCGCATTTCACCATGATCCCAAAAACCAGGATCTTTCGGCCTGTGCCTTGGCGTTCGGACCACTAAAAGGCCCGTCATCGGAATGTAATCATCTTCAATCGCTTGCCTCAAGATTGACTTCAGCAGAGTCACAGTTGAATTCACATTATATGTGCTGACTCCGCGAATCTGACAATCCTGGATGTAGTTTCTCAAATGAGCTTTATCCAATTCATGAAGCTTAAAGCTTCCAAAAAATGGAATGAGAAAATCCTCGATAAGGTCAGCATAACGAAATCTTGTATTGTCAGCGATTCCATTTCGAATTTTGAATTCCAACCAAAGAGATGTGTATTCTTTAAAAGAAACTCTATTGTTGAACTGAATCGTTACCTTGTTCGTCTGAAGCAAAATTTTTCGATATTCTGCTACTGCAAATTCATTCGCATTTGTTTCTGTTACAAATCCCTGCGAACGAACTTGTCCACCACGACCATCTGGCAGCGAGACTCGCCACCGCGTGCCCTTTTTATTGGTGTATGAACTGACAAAGCGTTTAGCTTCAATTTCTAATTTATTTGCCATGATTTCTCCTTTCTTCAGGAAAAACCAAGTCCTACCCACCGTATTTGAATTTCAAAGAACGATGGGTGGCTTGTACTATTGCTTAGTCAAAGAATTCAATAGCTATCTATTTCGAGCTTAAATGCCTCGCTTTAGCTGCTTTAAGACCTCTGCTGGATCGAAGCTATAGCTCCGGCCAAATTTCACAGCTGGCTTAATACGGCCCATTTTAAGGTGGTATCGCAGTGAGTTTTCAGATTTCCCAAGAAGTTGACTTAGCGCTTTCAGTGACACAAGTTTAGGTAGTTCGTTCATTGTATTTCCTTTGAGTGTGACGAATTAAACGAAAGAAGGGGGCTTTTTTCGTTTAATTCGTGCTTTGTTCGATACTTCTCAGAAGTCCAGACCTCAGCAGGTCGACCATTCGTCTCGACTTCGACCGAGAATGCCAATCCAAAATCTTTCAGAAGTTGAAGCGCAGAATTCAAACTCTCTTTAGACGGATTTTTACTGAATTTCTCAAAGAGCTGAGTTTTTCTCAGACCATTTGGTTCCACATCCAAGATCTCAATAACTCGGTCAGCAAAGGAACTTCCTGTCCGCACTCCGTAGATTTCAACCACTGAATTTTGACAATACTTAAATATTTCATACGCTGAAGTTAACGCGTGCTCATCAATGATTGCCCTTTCATTCAGGAGCGACTGAATCAAAGCAAGCCTGAGCACTTGAGGTGCACCTCGAGCAAGAAGACTTCCTGCAAGACCAGGCTTACCTTGTGTGAGATCGGTATAGATCGACCTCCACAAATCTTTCGCATTCTGATTCCGAATGACCAAACTTGTTTTCTTTCCAAACTCAATTGCCGTTGCAAGCCGGGATGCCAATGACTTGAAGTAGCTTGCGTTCATTTCCGTTCCTTCGGGAAGCTCCTTTGAACGTTGAACTCCAAACATTAGAAACCGATTTCCGAGACCATTTGAGATGTCTGTTTCCGTTAACATCTGAGTCAGTTCATGTTTCGTAATATGCCCAACAATCGAAATATGTGGATCAGTTACGACTAAAGGGTCAGCCCTTGTCAGAGTATGCAGATTGTCTCCATCCCAGGCGTTTCGGAGACTTGGAGACAAAGTATTCCCTTCTCTCCTGGCAACCTTTAGAACTGAAGCAAACTCGGTTTCAATAACAAATAGACGCTTATCACTTACACCGTGGCTTGCGCTTCCATCCAAGACAGAGCTGACATCTCGGATTGCAGACATCAAACCCTCTCCAGTGGAAAGCCCACCTTTCACATTGGAATTGGTCCATTGAGGATCAGCTAATTTCAAAAGCGCGCGAATATTCTTCCATGCGGTCCCTTTTCTTCCACTCGAACTTAATCCGATATTCAGGACAAAAAGGTTTGTTCCATGTCTAGCTCCGTCAGCAATACAATGGGCATTTCTTCCAACTATATTTCCATAAGCTGCTAAAAGATGGCTTAGAATTGCCATCTGATCTGCCTCTGTGTGGGGATCGAAAGCCGATACGATCTCTCCCCCCAATCCCCAGAAACACAATTCGGATCGAATTCTCTCATCAAATTTCCTCATGATTCGATTCCTTGATTTAGAAATTGCTCAACATCCGAAAGATAGCTGGCAATGCACTCCTGAGCGTTGCGCTCAGACTCTCCAAAATCCATGTACAAATTTGCAGATGTTCCATCAAGAGCGCTATTGACGCTCTTGATAAAGTTGGCGGCATGAAGGCGTGCTTCCGTTAAACAACGATGTCTTGCCGAAACCGAGAGAAGCTTTTTACTTACCTTGATCTCCATTTTTTGCCTCCACATTTTGGATCAGCTTTTTACTCACTCCCAGGATCGAGGCAATTTTCTCGATCTCATGCTCTCTCAGTGTTAGTAACGTTTGCTCCGCCAGTTGAATCCTGTGTCTCGGAATTCCTGTCTCAATAGCGAGTGCAATCTGCGAAATTTGTCTTTCAATTCTCCAGAACTTTAAAGATCTTTCCATAACTTTCTCTCCTCTGTTTGGCAGCATCCGTTGCTGCTGATGAAAAAGTATTGGAGCCCTGGACGAAAAAATCTAGTGGAAATAATTTTCTTGAATTTAATTTTTTATGGGATTTTATTTCTATTTCTCGCAAAAATTTATCGAAATTAATTTTGAAAAATTGAAAACAATTAGAACCCATCCCAACTCAAACTATTTATGCATCATTTGAATTTCGAATTAATATTTTTTCGAACAGTTCTTAATTAATTTAAATTACATATTCTCAAAATACTTGGCCCAATCTGACCCCGCTGGCCCCAGAATAAAACCTCTCATATGGATGCAAATTATCTGAAATAAATAATGGAAATATGCTGGGCATTTCGATTTTTGGAATAAAATAATTAATTCCAATTAATTTATTAATTAAATACTTTGGAAATTACCCATCTAGGGACGTTAAAAGCGGAAGAATGGCCGTTTTTGGCAGTTAATTTCAATTTCGCTTTGAATTAATTAAATATTTTCGCATAATTAATTTGCCTAATTATTGGGCGATTCAACTTGCTAGACAGAGCTTCTGTCATTTTTTCATGTCATTCAAATCCTGAATTCAGGCGTTTAGATCTTAACTTTACACTGCGTTTTGACCTGCAAATACACCCATCATATCGACATCTCCGGAGGTTGAATGAATAAAAAGGGACGGATTCACAAAGATAAATTTTTTAGCTCAGCTGATTCAGAAGTGATAACTGCATTTATGGAATATCGAAGCCAGCAATCTCGCCTCAAAAAGCGAATGTCGGTCGACGAAATGAGAAAACAACGAATTAAGCACAAGTTAGCGGTAAAAGAGAAAAATCTTAAAGAGCATACTGAAAAGACGTACTTCGCCACCTATGCCACGTCTGAGAAGTTCTATAAGTCTGATGATTGGTTGAATTTACGATTTCAGGCTTTACAAAAACTTGGAAACAAATGCGTTTCATGCGGCGCAACTCCCCAGCAAGGAGCTGTTTTACATGTCGATCATATTCGACCAAGATCAATCTATCCTGAGCTGGCTTTCAAAATAGAAAACCTGCAGATACTTTGCTTACACTGCAATTTTGGCAAAGGAACAAATAGTACGAGAGTTCAAGTCAGAAAATCAAAAAAAAATCTTTTAGTCGGACTTTTTGTGGATAGCCTCGACATAACATCGGATGTTTCACTTCGCACCATTCGAAGAAGACTTAGAAATGACTGATCTGTAGAAGCTACGCTTTAATTGCTGTAGTCGGTATTTATATTTACTGGCATTGTACACACATTTTGTGCCTACCATGAATACAGCCGATTAAAATATAGCGCAGGAGTTCCCGAATTGAAATCGGGCGTCGCAATACCTGGTCCCGGGAATAACTTTTTTGCTACTGCAATTGAATGAATGTTTGTTACATCAACAATAGCGTCTACGTAGAACCTTTTTGATCTAGCCGATTTGTAATGCTTTTTTAATTCCTCAATACCTTTATTAACAGCTTCGACTGCTAATCCACGTCCCCGATGCTTCTCGCCTACGGCATAATTTACGCTGTAACAGTCCACACCACTAATTGACTCCTCTGATCCAAACGTCACCAGAACCTGGACTTCTCTGTCGGCAATTTTCGCGTAACTAAACCTTCTTCCTCCTGGAATCTCGTCTTGTCGCTCGATGTAACCAGCATCTAGCTTACTAACTGACATCCCAGCATTTAAAGCATGCTGGAAGTCGAGAAATGCATCCATAGGATTAGCCATCATAGACATAAGTTTACATTTACCTCATTCGATGTTTGGGTGCTTGGCGTCCAGCCAGTTACGAATCTCATTTACAACATCTGTAAATTTAATTCCAGCCCTATTAACTTGAATAAGATAAGCTCTATTCGTATCCCCAATCAGGAGGCGTCTGCTTTAAGTGACTAATAGTATCGACATCCTCGAAAGGCTGCTGACTATCAGCAGCCTGAGATTTTTTAATCGAGCCCGGCGCCCATTTCATAGTCAAGAATTCTGGCAATGTAGAACCATCTTTCCGAAAGATTGTCCGCTTATGACGATCACGGAATGGAGCATAAATGAAGCTGCCTCCAATATTCTGATTATTGCAAACAACTGCAAAACAATGAAGATCTCTAATGCTCGATTCAGCAATATGATTATAAGTGGTCATATCCAAATTTTGAGCAGGAACAAAAACAGTTTGAATTTTTTCCTGCAACTTGAGTCTCAACCGAAGAGATAAAAAATCCGAACAGGTAAGGACTGCAAAGTTGCAATATTTTTTGCTGCTAAAAATAAAAAGATTTTTTCCTGGTTGGTATTTAAATACGCCCTTTCCTTGTAGAATCTTCTTCTCTTTTGCCGCCGGATAATGCTTGTCCTGTTCGAATGCTAGATAAGTTCTTCCGTAAGGATCAGTCTTTGGATTTAATGGAAACGAGATAATTGTCGAATTTCTACAATTGATCGAAAAGTCTGTTGCATACTCGACTCCTGCTATTAACAAGAGACCTTTTGCACCGCACATATTGAGATATCGAAGAAGATATCTTCTGGGAAGAGTCAGCTCTGGAAATACAATAGCACCGGCACCACGCTTCTTTGCTTCATGAATTGCAGATTCTATTCGCAAATCAAGTTTTTCATGAACGCCTTTCGAAAACTTCAATCCATTATTCTCGTCAAAATCCGTCTTTTCATTCATCCCAATCGGGCATAAGGTGAGCGAATGCTCTTCATATTTTATTGAAAATGATTTATCGATTTTATTAAGATCAATAAAGCAGGCTGCCTCAGATTTGAAAGAGTGAAGTTGATTTTTTCTCCCGGAATTATTTTTGATCTCATCTTGCGCTACACTATTGACGATTGAGACAACTTGACTCGGAGAATACTTGTCCTGTGCCATGTTTACTAATTGTTGCTGTATTCTATAGAAGGCAAGACCCGTTTTCCGAAGAGCAATTGGTATTTGCAAATAGCTAAAGTCTCGAGTGCTCTCGATAGGAATTAGCGAGCTTAAATAAGATCTTCTGAGATCATATAAAGAATTTGATTCCAACGTTGAAAGATAAAATATTACCGATCGGTACTGACCAACATTTCCACCACCAAACACCTTTGGAATATTCCGGATCTTTTGAATTGATTGCGTTCCTAAATTACTCGTCAAATGTTCCAATCTCTGGGCATATGTTTCACCCATCGAAGCTTGGTGGCTCTTGGCCTTACCAAGAAGACGTTTGATAACTTGTGCATGAACTGTACTTGTAATTGATGGTAGCTTTTGAATGAACAAATCAATTTCAGCATCGGACCATTTTGGCACAATACTAAACGCTGAAAGATTAAAATAGGCGACCGCTGCCTCTAAGCTTTCTTTTTGCTTAATCTTTTTTCCAATCGATAAATATGACTCAATGTCTGTCTGCCTTACCCTTGATGCAAACTTAAAGAATCCACCAATTGAAAAAGCATCGTATGAATTGTTTATCTGAATGCGAACAATTGGAATTCGATCGGAAATATTAAATCCAAGAAAATTTTTAGAAAATACACCAGCCTTTTTATGCCCCTGCCTTCTTCTATCCATAACCTCGAGCCAATTTGTATTACCAACAGACTTTCCAACCGCAGACTTGATAAGGAAAGAACTCCTAATGGCCTTCAATAAATCAGTATCGTCAGCATTAGGATTCACTTTCGACCAATAAATTGTAAATTGGTCAAAGTCGTCATAAAACTTAAATTTGGGATCAAAAGAAAGTTTTTGAAAAATTCTGAAATATCCAGAAAAAAATCTAAGCCATAACTCAAGTGACTTATTGGATGCTTGAAACTCCTTATAAATTCTTAGAAGAGCATTTGTGCAAAAATCAAGGTGCCTTTCGTAGTTAGTTATCAAAAGGACTTCGATTAACTTCATGACAGAAACTATATACTTTGCTTCTGATCCCTGAATTTTAAGAATAATTTTTTGAAAAATATCATTTAAGTTAGCGTCGTCTAAAGACTCTCCTTCGAGAATTTTATGCCTTAGACTGGCTAAATGAACAAAAAACTGTGTGCGCTCGTTCAAGGTCAATTCATTGTCTGCTGGAAGTAAAAATTCGTCTAACCGTGTCCAAATTTGGGGCTCCTCTAAACCTGAAGGAGTATTATTTGCTATGGAGAAGAAATTTGAAGTTAGAGTATCAATATTTGATCTATCGAAACTAAAGTGACGACCTTTTTCATCATCAGGACGATACAGTCTCAAACCAATCTCTGGCTCGAACATAGAATTGAGCAATTCTTCTGCAATATCCAAAAGAGAATATGTAACTATTTTCTCAAAAATTCTGACGACTCGCTTATCCTTAAATTGCTCAGAGATATTGTACTCAAGAACAAATATTAGATCATCTACATAGTTCAAAACAGATTTAAATTTGACACCAGAGGTTTTAAATAGACCTTTAACTTTTTCAATAACATCTGGTGCCGCATCAATTTCTGCAGTTAATCGTTTGACTACAGATTGCACGTCAATGCTTTGAACCGTTTTTTGAAGCCGTTTATCCAACTCCCTACTTAAAATGTCATGTGCTTTTACTGCTACCAAATCCGAAAAAATACCGCTCAATGCCCAACCGATAGGGAGAGATTCAAACTTGAAGTCAGCCTGCAACCTATCAAAAAAAATGTTACTTTCCTTACTAATTTCTGAAAAATTTTTACTCAAAAATAGTTTTACTGAATCGAGCTTCAAAGTATGAAAGAATTTTTCGATATCTGATTGAACAATTAGCACATTAGCATTTTTTAAATCTGATTCTTTAAGGATCTTATTGGCAGTTTCTACTGTGCTCTGTTTAAAATTTGGATAATCATCCTGAAATGGAATTTTTAGCGGACAATTTATTTTGATATCCTTCAGCTTAATAATCGAATTTTCTTTGAGATTACTAAAATCGGAATCAAGATTTGGTCGGTGCCCAAACCTATTTTTGACATCAATAAGGGCCTTCTCCCTGTATAGGCCACAGATCATTGGCCATAAGTGGACCAAGCTTTCTATTTGAAATGAGAGGGACGGATATTCGAAAAAAGTTTTTCCGTCATTTTTTCTAGTAATACGTGAAGAGCTATTAATACCAGTTGCTTCAAGGTAGGTTGTTAGCTGCTGCAGAGAGCTTGAGCTCACCAAACCGGCATACAGATGACTCAACGCAATATCTGTATTTAAATGCTTAAAGTATGGATCCTGTCGGTAAAATTGGCCAATCTTTGACTTGATCCAAAGTTTAATAAACGCGTCCAGCGGTGGCGAACTGGATTTCATATGCTTCATGCAAGAACCCTATGTTAGACTTTCTATAAATTAGCTTTTGAGTAATAGTAATATTATTTATTGAGGTAAGCATCCTTGAATATTTGGCGCACCATCTCTGATGATGGAAAAACGGTAACACTGAATAGGTTCGAAGGCCTGAGTGACCCCTTAGTTGAAGATCCAGATTGGATTGATTCAGATGAGCTTAAAGTAGCATGCGTTTTAGACGTAGAAACCACTGGACTTGATCGATTTAGAGATTCGGTTATAGAAATCGGACTCAGATTATTTTACTTCGATCCTTCAAATGGGAAAATCTTGGGTATCGGCAGGTACTTGAGCCAATTAAATGATCCAAAGAAACCGCTTGATCCAAAAATTGCCAAACTTACTGGATTGAAAGGTAAGGATTTAAAAGATCAAACTATTAATTGGGAAGAAGTTTCTTCCTTTCTAAATGAGGCACACCTTGTAATCGCACATAATGCTGCTTTCGATCGTTTTTTCATAGATAAAGTCGCTATCAATTCAGGAAGAGCAGTTTGGTCTTGCTCCATGAAACAAATTGGCTGGCTAGAGCATGGGTTTCCTACTACGAATCTGCAGCTTCTAGCAGCTTACCATGGCTTCTTTTCGTTTGGTCACCGTGCACTAATTGATGCAGATATGATTGTTCAACTCCTAAAAGTTAATCCTAAGTATTTGGTGGAACTTTACGAGAACGCCCATGAACCTCGCGTAAAAATTAAGCTTATCAATACCGAATATGAGGATCGGTTAGAGATTAGGCGAATGGGTTATATTTGGAATCCAATGCTTAAAACGTGGAGCAAATCAATGTTGAGGAAGGATCTCGAATCAGAAAAAAAAGAACTAGAAAGTCTGTTTCGCAAGTCTGCGCCGCAATACGAACTTGAGGATATTCCTTTATCCGACAATTTTAGGTTCTGAACCACATTTCGGTTTTGATTACATAGGCACTTAATTGAATTTTGTTGGTTTTTTGTTGGCGCAAGGCACCTTTTTCCACTAGTTCACACTCATGGACACGCATTAAAAAAGTGGGTAAAGCTTGGCTTTCCTATTGTTTTTACTGAATTTACTAGCGTTTTCTAGAACTTATTCATTGCTTTAAATACATCTTCTACGATTCAAAAATTCATCCCCTTGGGAACGCCAAATTTACCCATTGGGTATTTTGATCTAAAACGCAAATAAGCAAAACAATTTAGGAATTTTGATAGCTCGCTGCCGATCTTATTTGATTTGGCACCACACGCGATCACATTCCATCGCAGGGGTTGGCTACAACTTGGCTTCGGTTTGGCTATCAAGTTTGTTTCTTCAGATCTCTCCACTCGGCTTTGTCTAGGGTCACTAGACATTTACCAATCCGAAGGAGGATTTATGAAACGAAGTCAGAAGAAAATTATTACTATTCGAAGTCGCATTATTCGATACATGCGATTGTCGAAACGGATCCCGCAAACAGCTGCTGCATTGGCGACTGGGTGTTCTTATCAAGCCATTGAACACTATGAAGCTGGTCGAATGGGTCTTTCCGAATTGCGTCTAGAAAAGTTATTGATGGCTTATGGGCTTACACGAATTGAATTCGATGAATATGTGAATGGTAAGCCGATTCCTTTTAATAGCTTGAAAGATGAATGTACGCAGATGATTGAGCAGATTGAAAGTGAGGAGAAATTAAAAGCTGTATTAGGGATATTAAGTAACTTGATTTAAGGCATCAAAACTTTATTCTTTACTAACATGCCCCACCCTAGTCTTGAGCCTCAACTCGTTGCGACTCAAGACTACACTTTCTTGAATATTTATTTATATTGTTACATGGGGGATTACATTGATTCGAGCGAATCTAAAAACATACGGACTCTCTCCGGAAAAAGCGTTCGAGTCGCTATGTAACCAAATTTTTGAAGCTTGGGTTAAATCTGAATACGAGAAACAGCTCAGCTATTTTTCTACAGTTCGAGGAGATGGGGGCGATGGCGGAGTAGAATCATTTGCGGAACTGAGCGATGGATCATTCATTGGTCTCCAGGCAAAGTGGTTTGATTCACTTGGTGACCAGCAAATTAATCAGATTAAGAAATCAATCCAGTCTGCTTTACGTGTTAGGCCCCAAATGCGTCGATACGTCGTATGCCTACCGATCGATTTAACGAACGAAAAAGTCGTTAAAGGAAATAAGGTTACCGAAAATCATGAAGCGAATAGATGGAAAACTCTCAAAGAGGAAATTTCCAAGGAGTACCCAAATCTAACACTCGACCTTTGGACCAATCATGATCTAACTACTCTACTTCAACGAGAACAACTTCAAGGTGCGAATCGATTCTGGCTTGGAGTAGAAGCTTTTACGTTCGACTTACTTCGCGACCAATTCGGAAAAGCCCGATCATCTTGGCTTAGCCAGAGATATCTTCCCGATCTCCATGTCGCAGGTAGAATATCTCGCGATAGTTCTTTTTTAGTTCGGTCACCAAAAATTAAAGCAATGATGTTAGGGCGCTGGGAAGGCATCCGCATTGTAGGCGAAAAAATCCAGCGTGAACTTGAAACATTTAAATCGGTGTTGAAAAAGGATTTGGAGTCTCCTGCTAAGGACCTATTTAAATTTGCCGTCAAAGTTCAAGATTATATCAATAGTAACATTGAGCGTATCGCGAATGACTTGGATATTCGTCCAACTGAACTGAAAGACAATACTGATTACGACATATTGAAGGAGCAGTTGAGAGTTCTTGATACCGATGCCCAGTTCAATAGTTTAAGCGACGACTTAAACAAACTCGTCGAGGAGTTTTACAACTTAAACCCCATAGGTTTTTTAAAGGATTCGGCGTTCCGTTGGAATAGCGTAGCACGAATCTTCGCTGGCAATCCTGGCACGGGCAAGACCCACGCACTGGCTAATATTACAGAGACACGCCTTACCTCCAGAGCGCCATCATTATTAATTCAAGCAAAGTCAGTTCCAGATCCATCCTCGTGGAAAACAATTCTGCAACATTCACTTGGTTTAGGTGCAGATTGGAGTGAAGAGGAGATATTTTCTGCGATGAGTGCTCGCGCAAACATATTGGAAATAGAAAACCGATATATGAAACCAGACAATCAACGATTTTCTTGTTTTGTAGTTTGCATAGATGGACTCGATGAAGCGAATAACTGGGAAGCTTGGAAAAATCGAATTGGAGAGATCGATCACCTTGCTCGCTTGCATTTTCGACTAAGATTCATTGTTACATCTCGCCCCTACATGCTTCAGGCGACAAAGTTAATTGAGACCCATAGACCCAACGTAGTAATCCTCCCCCTCGAAGGCGATATCAATATACTCGCGGTCTTTGATGCCTACATGGAAAGGTTCAAAATCGATGTTTCAAAGGTACCGTGGGTCCGCTGGAACATTCGGTCACCACTCGCTCTTCATATTTTTTGTGAACTCAATGAGGGCAAAACTTTTGTAGAAGGTGACAAAGTTTCGACTACTCTCGGAGAACTCCTTCGGGATCGAGTTAAAGTGATTGAAAAAGAAGTGCTGCTGATCCTTGGAAAAGGAAGCATTGGCCCAGACAAATTTTGGGGAGGATTACTTGAAGTCGCCAGCGTTTTACTAAGCGGTCGAGATATCAAACACGATGATCTACACGCTGTTATTAAAGGCAAAATGTCTTTAGACGACGTCTCGGCAACGAAAGTGATTGAGTGTTTAGTCGAACGCGCAATTCTCGTTTCGTATAAGAAAGGATATGTAAGCGCACTTAAACCTGGCGACACATTCTATCAACCAGCATTTCAGGCAGTAATCGAGTCTTTAATCGCTATTGAGTTAGCAGAGCTAACAGTAACAGGTAAACCTATTCCGGATCATTTGGTGAGACAGGAAGGTATCTTAGAGATAACTGCAACTTTGCTGTATGCAGATCATGACATTCTACCAGCCATTGATGGGATATGGGGTAAACAACTATCAGAGTCGTCGATCAACCGATTGAGGTGTATCGCGCTTGGATCGAGCCATCCAGGAAAAACCGTAAAACAAAAAGACTGGGTAGTTGATCAGCTAACCAGATCTATGCCGTCGAGCAGAGCCATCTTAGCCAATCTTTGTTTTCCTCTTTCACGTATACCCCAACACCCACTGGGTTCGTTACTCATACATGAAGTGCTCGGATCGTTCAAACGGCCAGCCGATCGAGATATACTGTGGTCTGGATTAGACAGCATTCTCAAGAATCAGAATGCTGTCTGGGAAGGTTATGGACCGAATCCGATTACAGAAGAAGTTTACTCCTTAGACGAACAGGATAAGTTTGATGGTCTTCCTCTGCTTCACGCCTGGAACCTTGCTTCTGTGGATAACAATATCGTATATAGGTGCAGCAAAAATCTGACATACTGGGGCACCAAAGTCCCTTCGGAGTTTTTGAAGCTTTTTAATTATGTAATGCCAACCAATGATCCCCAAATTAACGAAAGTCTTCTCTGTTGCGCATACGGAATTTCTTCCATTTTAAAGCCCACCGAGGTTACGTTCGTTCGCGACATGAACGCGTGGCTATTAAAAAATGTTTTTACTCCCGAAGGACTCGCTGAATACAGAAGTTCTATTATTAGAGCAACAGGTCGGGCTATCGTTGAGCGAGCACTCGAACTAGGTCTCATTTCTGACAAGGAAGCTCAGGCAGCGAGGCCACCATTTTCTTTAAAGTTTGAAATGTTGCCTCTGAACAAAGATGCCGCTCTAGAAAAAGAATCTTACGGACCAATTTGGCACGACCTGGCTTGGTATGTAATTAAGGGCGCCTACAGAGGATTTTTCGAGCCGAAGCACGACAGTTCTAGGTATACATCCGATGAAGATGAAAGGCCGATTTATTCTAGTTTAAGTGACGACTACATCGAGTATTTAAAGACCGGGAAAATAGGAAAGCTTTCAGATAAAGAACTGGAAGACATAGAGAGCGTCGCGAAGGAACGAATTGAGAGTCGAAAGTCATGGGAGGACAGAAAGCTAGAGTTCACCAACGAAGAAAGGTCAAAGCTCTTAGAGATGCTTGCGGACACAAATAGAAGTGAGGTGCCGAAAACTATCCAAAAACAATATTATCCGGACGCAGCCAAAGTTCTAGAAGAGGCAAAGCGCGTACTTGGATTTGACGTAGGACCACATCAGCTGACTCTTGCTGCGGGAATTGCGTTCATTGAAAAGCTTGGATGGTCAGAAGAAGTTTTCTATGGAAAACCAAATGGCGGCAAAGAGGGAGAAATATTAGGTGCGGATCTAGCTATTACAAGAAAGCATTTTATGTCGAGTCATGGCTCTCGCTCCAAAATCATGAGTTTTGGTGAAAAGTATGTGTGGACAGCGGTTCACTACCTTCAAGGATATTACTCAGACTACATCGAGCACAGCTCATTCGATGGGCGCGCCCTGGTGTCCGACTATTCTCTGATCGAAGACTTTCAAAATCCAGCGCAGTTAGTATCTCCGAAATACGCGGACGAGAATAATCGCAAGCGATTCATACTGCCTTGTCAGATTTCACCAGCCGCCCCAGAGATCTCGGGAGACCTCAAGGCCAGCATATCAAATTGGGTTCAAAAGGCCGCTATTCCGGATTTTCGCTCTATGATTTTTCCTGATCTTAAATTCACAAAACACCTCATTGAAAATCGTGAGCTGGCACTCGTAAATTCTTTCGTAAGCTTAACTGAGCCCACGGGACTGGGTAACTCACTGCTCTGGATTCACACGTTCCTGATCGATCAAAGTGATCTAGCGGCTTTCAAAAGTAACCTAGTGCCTGATAACTGTTTTCTGAGGCATTTAATCGACGAAGTGAACTCAGGAATGACGACTGGAGTTGAATACGATTGCTATATTGCCCCTAGGGATGTCATTTTTCAAAGTTGGAAAAAAGAAATCGAACCACAGATTTCAGCCGCAATTGTCAAAGATGGAAAGCTCGTAAACATCAACTTAGATAAGTGTATTTGCAAAGTTACCACGACATCGACAGCAAACGGCGAACGCAGCTATGATTTGCCAGCAAGAGTTTTACGAAACGGTTTGGGCATAGTAGAAGGAGATGGTGTCGAATTTTTCAATGCTCAGGGCGAGCTAGTGGCCGTACAAAGCTCCGCAGGTGCGGGCTTCAAGGACTCCCAAGACAACTTGTATGTTGATCGTAGAAAGTTAATTGAGTTTTCCAAATCTAAAGGCAAAGTTCCGATTTGGCTGGTGCGTTTCGATCGCAGGCAATCAACGAAGGCATTTCACTCTATTGGCCGAGTTAAGCCGGAGATTTCACACTACCAACTATTTTTCTTTGAGGATGACCAATTCAGCGGATTTACTTTTGAACCTGAGTCCCGATGATTAGTAGTAGTGAATCTATCGAGCGACAGAATGTAAGATTCAACCGTGGAAACTTTTATTACAGTGTGTTTTTTGACTTTATCAAAAAAACACCATTATAGTTTTAAAATGGATTATAAATTCGGCTATCTTCCAAAAAAATGTGATCTCGAATTTGAATATGGAAAAATATCAACTCTTGAAAATCCTGAAAAACTAATATCTGATATTAGAACCGTATGCCATGAATCTAACGGATTTTTCCATGTCCAGACCCATCACTCTGAAAAAAGAAGTACAACAAATCCCGACGAACCAATAATTAAATCACCCCCTTTTAGTCCTAATTTGTTCAATTTTTACCCGACCCACAGTATTTCTTTGCCTGACGTAAACAACAATGTCTTTGACCTTAAAAATAATTATAGTTTCTTTACTTTACAGGTAATCGGTTACGTCACTGGTTATCGGGTCATGCCAGATGCATCATGGTTTGATCTCAAAATACCAAGTCGACCAACCATCAACACTTATGTTGGTGACAAAGATTTTATAAATTCACTCAATATTTCTATCAATAATTGGCTTATTTCCAGTGAAGAGAAGAAAGTATCCCTTTCAAATTTATTATACATTTTTAACCGAAACCCTTGCTATCTGTGGGATTTCGAAAGATTTTCTTTTGAGTATCAAATTATTGACACCTGCTTCAAGCTTTTAAAGCCCGCTCTAAATCTCAAAAAATATGTAAGGCATCACGAACGTCTAAATATGATTTTAAATCATTTCGAAATTTCATTTGATCAATCTGATGTCGACAGCATTGTAGAGTTTAGAAACGATTTGGTTCATGAACTAAAATGGGGAAAAGAGTTGTTTGCCGGCGAGATAGATGAAAACCGTTTCAGGTTAACATTCTATCTCCATCGATTAAATCATCGTATATTAGGTCTAATGATGGGGCTGCCTGGAAAATATTTTAAAACTAATCCAAACTCAATTGGTACATACTCTTTCGATGTCTCAGGTTGAAAAATTTGTAAAATATTTGAGCTTCAGATAAACCATCATGCATAAAGATACTTTTCGCCAAGCAGATCAAATATTTTTTTATTTGTTGCCATGAACTAATCCTCTTAAAACTTTTAGTGTAAGCAGAACCCAACCCGCTTTGAACCCGCACCATGCCGCACCCCCCCTCCGGCTATTTTCTGCCAATCTAGAGGTCTAACCCATTTAAATTGCTCATGGTGGGTAGTTAACGCCAATTTTCATCTAGGGCTTTTTCGGCTCGCAAATCACAGAATTCACAAAAAATTTCAGATCGAGCAAAATTTTTTTTCATGCTGACCTGTTATCGATCGGGATCATACCAAAACTTGAGATCTTCGGGGCGTTGCTTGGCTCCCAAAAATGCTTTTAAAAGCTGAAGAATGAGCGCTGGCAATTGCGATAATTGAATGTCTTTTCGCTCGAGGGTTCCGACCTTTACCGACTTTAAAAAACCAAACTGCAGCCTCTGCTTTTTAGCGTGTTCTCTCATTGCGATCGCAAATGCCGAATCTTCAGCGACTAGTTTTGATTCTGGAAAGCCTCCAACTTCAAGAGCCGACTGTTTCCTAAAAACAAACATTGCTCCATGAATTCCAGAAATCACTCCGACAATTGCTTGAATTAGACTTGCAACAATACGACTCAAAAATTTATCAGAGATGACTCGCACCCCAAGAGCAGCACCCAGTTGCGTTTCGTCCTGCATAAAGCGCCAGATATCGACGAGCGAATCAGCCGGTAAAAAACAATCAGCATCAATCGTTACGATGATCTCATAAACAGCATTTCGAATACCCGCATTTCTCACCGAAGAAATGTTACGCAGTTCATGCTGAATAACTTTAGCTCCATATTGGCGGGCCACGTCTTCTGTGCGATCGGTTGAGCAGTTGTTCACAACTATGATCTCGGTGGAAAATCCGAACGAGCGCTCGAACACTCGCGAAGCTTCGCTGATTGACTTCAGAGTCGCCGGTAAAAAAGCTTCTTCGTTGAAGGCTGGAATAACAATGGAAATTCCGCTCATCATGAACCGGCTTTGACTTTCAAAGCTCTTTCAACTTTTTCATGTCTTTGCTCTAGACTCTCGCATTTGGCAAAGTCTTTGCGTAGAAGATGCTTCATCAAAATATCACGGGCCTTTAAAAATAGCCGACTTGATGCAAGCCGGTCGTTTTTTCAATCGATTTAAATAAGCCTGCAACACGGGATGTTTTTCCAAAAGACCACCCTTGTCTGCCCAATCGAGGGGTTGCGCCAACATAATATCGACCGTTGAAAATTGATTTCGAATGAGAAACTCGGAATCTTTTAAAATTTGTTCGAGCAAATAAGCGGTGGGGGAAAATTTATGATAGATTTCATTTAATTTTTGAGCTTTTTCCTCGACCGTTAGATCTTCATTCCCGTCGGCTTCCACCAGAAGCGGATCTAAAGTCACCGTCGAAAGAAAAAACCATTTCAAAAACTCCATCCGTTCGGGTGAATCTATTTTCGGCGCCAGGCGATGTTGATCGGTGTGTCGGTCTGAAAGATACAGGGCAATGGCGCCCGATTCAATAATGGGAACATCATCCACCATTAACGTCGGCACTTTACCAAATGGATGAATTTTAAGATATTCAGGAGTGCGATGCTCGCGCGCTCTGCCATTTATAGTTTTGATCGCATAGGGAAGGTTTAACTCTTCCAACAACCAGCGAATTTTTCCGCCACGATCCTCGGGCCCAAACGAGATTAAAGTTAAGTTCATTGTTCTCTTTCTTATTTAAGTTCAAATTGCGACCGCAAACCAACCCACTTCGCCTTTCATTTCATTGGCTGAGGGCATACCGAATGGTACGGGACGAGACCTTGGCTGTTTTTGCAAAAGTTCCGATTGAAAGCATCTTTGAGTTCCTTCCCATAAAGTTCATCATGGAGTTTGACGTAACGACAAGGTCAATACGGTCATGCGAAACCTGGACAGCGCGTTGATAGGCCTGCGGAATCATGGCGCCTGCAATCATGGAGAGAACAACTCCCGCCGGACTCGCTGTGGTGAAAGCCATCATTCATATGACCCTTTAGATGGCCAACATAAAAACCGAGTATCTTCTTAAGCATATGAAATAACTAGGCTATTTCAGTCATTGCAATAGTACTATTAATTTATTATAATAGTACTATATGCTGTCCGGAAAGTTTGTTCTTCGCATAGATCCAGCAATGCACCGAGCACTGAAGCAAGAGGCAAAGAGCCAAGGTGAATCATTGAATTCCGTCTGTCTTCGTCGCCTGCAAGGCTTTAAAAATTCAAATTGGAGTTCCATTGTCGATCCTATTTTGCAAAAGTTCTCGCCGCTTGGGATTGTTCTCTTTGGCTCGGCTGCACGTGGAGACGCCACCGAGAAAAGCGATATTGATTTGCTGATTGTCTTACCTGGTGAACAAAAAATTTCCAGAGATCTTTATCAACTGTGGGATCAAGAATTTAAAAAATATGAAAAGTATTCTCCACAGTTCGTCCATCTACCAAAAACTGGGGACATCTTTGGCAGCATTTGGCTTGAAACCGCGATTGAAGGTGAAATTCTTTACGATTCCCATCATGATATCAAAAACATGCTGATCAAGATTCGCCAGCAGATTGCTGAAGGGATTTACATTAGAAAAACCAGTCACGGACATTCCTACTGGATTCAACAGGAGGCCCATGCAAAATAAAAGTTTGATCAAGGACTATATATCGCGAGCCGAAATCCGATTGGGAGCTGTTGAATATTTATATTCACGCCAAGCTTGGGCCGATGTTGTCAGGGAATCTCAAGAAATTATCGAACTCGCTCTGAAGTCTTTACTTCGTGACTGCCATATTGATATTCCCCGCATTCATGATGTTTCCGCCATCATCACGCAGGAGAAAAATAAATTTCCTTCGATGATTCAAACGAATCTCGAAAAAATTTGTGACATCTCTCGAAACTCCCGCCGAGATCGTGAATTGGCGTACTATGGATCTGAAGATTTGACTCCTTCCGAATTTTATCAGGAAAAGGACGCCAAGCAGGCCTTCACATCAGCCAAATTCATCGTCGAAATTGTTAAAAGCAACCTCAAAGCTTGAAGAAATGTCAGAGGTTGAATGCCGCAGCAAAATAGCATTCACTCGCCAAATTCAAACCTAAGTCTAATCGATCTGTAACGCAAATTGCATTTATTGAAAAGACTACGTTAAAATATCCTGGGACGGGAACATCCATTGATTACTGCACAAGGCAAAAAATCGACTTTTCCAATGGAGCTAGCACCGCTTACGGAAGCTCTTCCGCTACTGAAAGAAATTGCTCAAGTCCTGGAATCAGAATCTTTCCGCAAGACTTCGAGCCAACACATGGCTCTCAAAATCATGCGCGAAAATTTTCGCACAAGATTATTTCATTTAAATTTTGTTTTTGAAATCAGTACGGAAAACTATCCTTACCTTCCACCGTTTGAAAAACCTTTCCCGTTTCGTCCAACTTTGGAATTCATCGAAGATATCGCGAACTTTTTCAGTCTTGAAGAACTTGCACCTCAAGCCTCAGCTCTAACCGAAAAGATTTCAGATTTTCTGTCTCTTCATGCATCCTCGCAGCCTGAGCATGTTTTGACTTCAATTCTGCCAACTTGCTTTTCCAAAAGAGAGATTATCCAAAAACCAGTGGACAGCTATCTTGAAATGTCAAAGAGGCTTAGGGAATTTGGTGAGCTTGCTTCATTTCCAGAATTTAAAGAGCCTATTGAAGGACTGGTAGATTTTTTCAATTCAGCCGATTGCACAAGTTCGCAAAAACACAGTCCACCTCTCGAGAAGCTCTGCGACGGAGCTCGAGAGAGACTTGAAGAGTTACGGAAAGGGTTTCCTTATCGGAAATCAATTTTAGCAATCATCCATGCCTTGACTGTTGTTGATATCATAGAGCGAATTCGTTACGGCGACAGCACCAATTGGCATGAGGTTGAAATTTCTTGGCATCACGGCGATCAACCAAAGCTTTTGTCGCTTTATCATTTTAATCGCTATCAATATCAGCTTCATGGACTTCTGGCTGATCCCGAAGTCGTGGTTCTTCCAGTCTTTGGAGATCTCTCAAATGAACACATCATTCGTTTGAGAGCCGCTCCTTTAGCGATTTTCGGAGTGACGACAAAAACACTCAGGGCTGATCGCCATTTCAACACTCCATTGGATTTCGCCTACCATGACATCAATCATGCCCGCCGCATGTGGGGATACGATCAGCGAAAGCTTGAAAGGCTTTCCGCCCGAAACCATCTTGAAAAGGTAAAGATCTTTCGTCAGCAAAACGAATTTATCGAAAGGCTCTTGAATGCGACAGAACCCAATTCAATTGATTTCTCTGAAAATGAAATTCGCAAGCTCGTTCGTGTTCTGATATTCGAGACTCTGCACGAAACGGCCCTTTCACCGGATCCAGAATCATTTGCACAGGACGTTTCACGCTTCCCTGGAAAAACACAGCCTTTTGAAGTCCAAATGCAAGTGCCGATTTCTGACCTTGAAGCAATTCGATCCTTCGATGGAAATTTAAAAAGCGGCGCCAACCAGCTCGCTTTGCGCCCCGAGCACCCTACAGTGATTAAATATTTCTTCGACAGGGCTCCAGGATATTTTGCCAACGTAGATAATAAATTGCGGTGGGGTTTTTATGACTCTGTTTTTGACATCAATGATGAGCTTTCATCCTTGAAGTCCCGAATACCCGCCACTTTGGCGGACGCAGCCGTAAGACTTTTTGAGCTTCTCGGTCTCAGCGTAATGCCAAGGCAGAAATTGATTGCTGAAATTAGCGATCGCACGGGACAGCCTGAGCTTTACAATTATTTCAGCTGCAAAGACCGGAACATGATTCTGCTAAGCAAACTCAATGCTTTGAATATTGTCGCTGGCGATGAAGTGCATGCCAATTGGCGAAGGTCTTCTCTCTATCAAGAACGCTGGAAGCCCGCTGATGCCAAGCTCGCCGATGGAACGATTGTCAATGATGAGCAAATACTGAAGCACTATTTACTAGAGCAGAAAATACCTGACTATTTACATGATCGCTTTAAAATTGATCGGGATCCGGTGACTGGTGAAAAAATCTTATTTGAAGATATCGTCAATTTGCCTAATTTCTACTTAGCGCCTAACCATAAGAATGAAAATATCATGTCTGGGGCCGCAGCTCTCAGCGCTGTTGATCGTATTTGGCAAAATCAAATTCGCTTTCAGAACTTGGATCAAGTTGAAAGATGGCTTGCTTCTGCGTGCCAGTTTGCTCATCAAGCAGTCCTGGACCGAAATGCCAATGGCGCAAGAAATAATCCTGTTTACAATCGGCGCTGGATGGACCTTCCGCCACAAAATAAAAAAAATGACTTGGATTTGGTCCGAATCGCCTTTCAATCAAGACTTGAACTGACACATCAGTCACTTCCCTTTGATCAAATCACTCTGATTGAAGAAGGAATTTATCGGCTTTACAGAAAAATCCTCCTTGGTCTTCCTTTAAGAGGACTGAAATAAATCATTTGCAAAATCAAAGACCCTTAACTTTCCAGTCCGAAAGGAAAGTCAATGGCCTATGACAGCAATCCAGTATTTTGAATCCAGCTAGGTCGATTTTCTTGGCTTGCGGTTCTTTGCTTTGGGGTCGCCAAGTTTATCTAGCAGGCCTTCCAATTTATCGAATTGGGCTTCCCAGAATTGGCGGTGGGTGCTGATCCATTGGTTGGCCCGTTCGAGCTCTTCTGGGTCGAGCTTGCACCGGCGGACTCGGCCGTCTTTTTCTTCGGTGATCAGGCCCGCGTCTCGTAGAATGCCGAGATGTTTTAAGACTGCTGGCAATGACATTTGGTGGGGCTCGGCCAGTGATGAGACGGTCGCTTCGCCATGAGCTAGCTGCGCAAGCATTCGCCTTCGCGTCCGGTCCGAGAGCGCAAAGAAAACCCGATCGAGTTGTTCATCACTGGCATCAAACTTCATCCAGAGCTCTTCTTCAGCGTCGCGAATCTCTGCAACCACTTTTGACGGGCGGCGAGCCTTTGTGGTTCGTCTTGAAATCCCCATTCACAAATTGCCAGGCAAAAACCAAATCGGCAAACCGAAATATGCGCTTCAAAGCTGTCGGATTGGATCACCTGCGTTCCATCCAGTTGTTTTGTCACATGAAGCTGCGCGGGTGGGAGCTCCAGCCACTGCGCAATCGCGGCCATCAAATCACTGCTTGCCGGAAATGTTTCCGAAATAGATGCCTTCTTCGCGTCCGCGGGGCCAGCGTTCAAGCGCACAGACCATAATTCCATATAAGAAAGCCATCCCTCGTCGTGAGCATCAAAAGATTTTTGATCCGTAAATCCTTCATGTCTCAGCGTCATTCTTGTGCCATTTTGCTCTTTCTGAAAGTGAACATGCACAATCGTATCTGGCTCTTTGTTTGCGCCGTTCGATGTCCAAGTTAATGCGACATGGTCATAAGGATTCAGAGTTTGGTACTTCCCATGGACGGGGCCGCCCTCTTCGCCAAAGTGGAATCGAATCACGCCTCCGACTTTGGGATCGGCATCAACTTTCACGCCAAACCACTGAGACAAGAATTCCGCATTCGTCCAGACTTCATATAATTTTTCGGGACTTGCCTTAAATACACGATCCACCGTTACGGTCATTTTCATAGCGTTGCTCCTTATGAAGCAATAGTTAACCGTTCGGTTAACTATTAGCAACCGGATTTTTCTTTGATCCACCGAAGGTCTATTTTTTACAATCTCCCAGCGGAGCTCCCGCAAAACATCCTGAAGTCCACCGTTTCTGCTTTTCTGCATACTTTTGCATTGAAGCGTGAAATCTGCGGCCACCTTTTGATATTTTGAAAGCACAAAGCAGAATTGAATCATTGAGACGCCTTTCTAACAAGGCGATGGATCAGGTGTGTGAGGGGCAAAGAGCATTAGGCTCTGGAGCTAGGCACCGGTCACTGCTCATTCTTTTGCTTTCATGAAACCACCCTCACCTTTTGCTAAAGGAGTTTTGAAAGTGAATGTTCGGGCTTATCAAAAAAGAAATCTTCTCTGGATCGCGGCTCTCGTTACGGCTTATAGCATGATGGCCAGTGTTTATCTGAAAGTTCAAACTTCTGTGTTTTTGAAAGAGCAGACTGCTCACCAGGGTTCCACTCGCTAGGACCATTTTTCGACCCAAAATTTGCGGAAACAAGACAATGGCGCGTGCCTTTGCGGTTTAACAGGTGCCGTGTCGTCTGCTTTTTCTCTTTTGCTTCTTTTGTTATGATGGCGCTCCAATGAAAAATAGGAGCTGACATGAATCCTTTTCAGCTTGTTGCCGAGAATCGAATTCTCGAGGCGATTGAGAATGGCGAATTTGAGAATCTTCCTGGCCAGGGAAAACCGATCGATCTTTTAAAGGACGAGCACCTTCCGGCCGAGTATCGGATGGCGCAAAAGCTTTTGCAGAACGCTGGCTATGCCGAGCGGGAAGATGGTTTTTTCAAGTCGCTGAAGGACATCAAAGACGAAAGCAAAAATCTCGATCCCAATTCGAAAGAAGGACTGATGGCTCGATTGACGGCCTATCAAGCTGCCGATCTCGAAGCTCGCGCCCATCGCCGACGCGGATAAGGGGGCGCCGCGCTCGCATCCTCCAAACTGACTCTGACTTTAGGGCCTTTTGGGTCACGTCCTGTCGTTCGACCTTCTTTCTGCACCCACTTGACTTACACATAATTTACACTATCCTGAAGATCTCAAAGGAGTCCCTTCAGTGAAGCTTCTGATCGTTGAAAGTCCCGGTAAAATTAAGACTTTACGCAAGATCTTAGGACCTGGATGGATGCTCGAGGCCAGCGTTGGCCACACGACAGAGCTGGCTCATGATGGCGAGAAGAATCTGGGTTTTGAGATCCAGAAAGATCATGTGATCACTCGCTACGTACCCCGGGATCGCGGGTACCAGATTCTTTCCAAGCTTCGCTCGGCCGTGAAGCAAGCCGATCAAGTCTATCTGGCCATGGATCCGGACCGCGAAGGTGAAGCCATTGCCTGGCACCTGGTGGAACAACTGAAGCTCAAGAAATTTGTTCGCGTCGCTTACACGCAAATCACCGAGAGCGCCGTGAAGCAGGCCATCCAGTCTCCCCGCTCGCTGGATTTTCCTTTGATTCATGCTCAGCGGGCGCGGCAGTGTCTGGATAAGCTCGTGGGTTTCGAGGTCAGTCCCCTTCTCTGGAACACGACCGGCGGGAAAAGTGCGGGCCGGGTTCAATCGGCGACTTTGCACCTGGTCTGCGAGCGCGAGCGGGAACGCTTGGCCTTTGTGCCGCAGGATTATTGGACTCTTCATTCTCATTATGACAGCGGCTTGATCGCGCAATACGAAGTGCCACAGAAAACAAAGGACAACCCCGAATCCGGCAAAGTGAATTCAAAACCCGAAGCCGATGAAATTGAAAAAATCGCGCGCAGCCATCCGCATGTCGTGGAAAAGATCGAAGACCACGAAGAGAAGCGACTTCCGCCCCCGCCTTTGATCACAAGCTCGTTGCAACAAATGGCCAGCATGCGCTTGAAATTCTCGCCGCAAAAAACGATGAAGATCGCGCAGGAACTTTATGAAGGTGTCGGCGGCAGTGGCCTGATCACCTACATGCGAACGGATGCGGTGACGTTGAGCCCGGAATTTATTCAAGAGGCTCGGCAGTGGCTTTCGGACGAAGCACCCGAAGCCTTGGCGGCACAAGCTCCCGTTTTCCGAGTGAAGGCCGACGCGCAAGGTGCACACGAAGCCATTCGTCCGACTTCGGCTTTTGCGACGCCTGAAACATTAAAAGAGCGACTGAACAGTGAGCAGCTTGCCATCTACAAATTGATCTGGGAGCGAGCCATTGCCAGCCAGTGCCGCGCAGCCCGTTTGGCCAAATCGCGGATCGAGATCAAGGCCGCGCAGACGACTTGGGTCGCGCGCGGATCGCGAGTGATCGAAGCCGGATACCTGCGTTTTTGGCGAAATATCGAAGACGACCGCGAACTGCCGCTGCTGAAAAAAGGCCAAGTCCTGAATTTAAAAGATATCAAAGTCGAAAAGAAAACGACGCAGCCGCCGTCCCGTTACAGCGAAGCGAAGCTCGTGCAACTGATGGAAAAATTAGGCATCGGTCGACCGAGCACTTACGCTTCGACGATCGCGACGCTGAAGGACCGGGACTATATCTATCTCGAAAAAGAAGTTCTGGCGCCAACGGCTCTGGGGCTTTCGACCGACGAAGTCTTAAGCCGCGCCATTCCCGAGTTGGTGGATGTGGCCTTCACCGCGCAAATGGAAAAGTCCCTGGATCAAATTGCCGCCAATAAAATGGGTTGGGAAAAATTCTTGAGCGATTGGAACGCGGACTATTTTCGCCAAGCTCTGAGCAAGGCCCAGGCGCTGATTCGGACTTTGCCGGACTTTCCGAAACCCGAATTTCAGGGCCCTTCTTTTCGTCAGTCTGGATCCTCGCGCAGCTCGACAAATGAATCCTCATCATTTCGCAAATCGAGCTCGTCTCGCTCTTCGAAAAAGAAGTCCTCTTCATTTCGAAAATCGGGGTCAGCTCGTTCTTCGACAAAAAAGTCTTCGTCATTTCAAAGTTCGCAATCCGGTCCGAAGAATGTGGAGTCTTCCTTCGGTGGCGTGGGCACTTCCACGAAAAGCTCCCGATCTTCATCTCAGACCGCGTTCCCGGATTTTGGTGGCGGATTCAAAAAAAAGGCCGCTCGTCCGTCAAAAAAGAGTTCTCAGACAGCCGCGACTGGCGATAAGGCTTCTTGGACCAGGGACAAGGCTTCTTGGACTGGCGACAAGTCTTCCGCAACTGGTGACCGCAAGCCTTCTTCCAGCCGACGGCAATCTGCCTCGAGCCGCCGTCAGGCTTCTTCGAACTCTCGCGAATTTCCCTGGGATGACTGGAGTCTAGCTTCGAACGGTCCACAGACTTCGCAGAACAACCTTGGCCCCGCCGTGAGCCATCGCTTGTCGGCAGCCGATCTGCAGAAGATCAAGCCGCCGGATTGCGAGAATGGTCATGGCCCGCTGCAAATTCGAACCTCGAAAAAGGGCGATCCTTATTGGAAATGCGGGGCTCCTGGTTGCGAGTGCTGGATCTGGCCGAAATAATTGCCAATTGGGGAGTCTTTCGAAAAAATTGATTTGCATCTTGTCTCGTTTCGTTATGAATTCTGCCGACTGAAAATTTCCGGTTGAAGGAGAATCATGAGAAACTTGGTTTGTGTTTGGATCCTATTGCTTGCGACCCTCGCTCACGCACAGACAATCTCGGAGCGGACTTATGCGGATGTCGTCGTTGGTCTTAATCAGCTGGCGAAAGATCACCCCAAGACGGTCCAAGTTTTCACTCTGGGATATTCAAATGAAGGCATCGCCATTCAAGGCGTGCACATCGGCCAGGGTCCACTGCACAATCTGGTTGTGGCCACCCATCACGGCAACGAATTGGCGTCGACCGAAGTGGCGCTCGCGTTTGCTTCGGCGATTGCTGAAAATCCAATCCCGGGCCAACGAATTTCGGTGGTCCCCGTTTTGAACATCAATGGCTACACCCAACGCAGCCGCTATGAAAGAATCAACGGCGAGAAGATCAATCTCAACCGCGACTATCCAGGCCCCTGCGGCTCGGAAGGTCCCTTTATTTCCACGAGCACGAAAGCCATGGCGGACTTTTTGGCGAATGAGAACATCGTCACCGCCGCCACCTTACACACTTATAAGCCCACCGTTGCCTACCCTTGGGGGATTTCGACAAAAGATGTCGACACTCTTTCAACCCCGACTTTCATTGATTTAGCAAAAGCAGCAACGATCGAAAGCCATTACGAGATTGGCTATTCGACGGACGTGATGTTTCCGGCCGATGGCACTTTTGAAGATTACGCTTATTGGAAACACGGGATTTATTCTTTGCTCTTCGAAATCGGTGAAGCCAATGTTCCGGCCCCTGATGTCTTGGTTAAAACCATCCATGACAATGTGGCGGGCTTAAAAGCCATGTTCACCATTTCGCCCACCACCCGCGCAAGCCAACATGATTTCACCGGTCAATGCTATTACGGAGATTCGCTGCTGAGAATGAAATCGGCGCGATAGAAAGCAAGCTCAATCGATACTCAAATCGATATAGTGAAGCATCCTATCGCTCGATGTTGGATCCAAAAGTACGTAATTATCGTAGAAGCGCAGACTGATTTTATCTTTCGTGATTTGAAAAGAAAAGAGATGGTCTACCGCTGCCACATGTTCGTCTGCCAAGTTCCCGTGATTTTCAAGATGCCATGTCCACATCGTTGATCCTGTGATTTTGCCGATCATGTCCGCTAAGACGGGATCGTCAATCTGGTACCTCATTTTCTCAATTGGACCAAACCCCCTTCCTCGAATTTCATTCATCACGTCATTTGCCAGTTCGGGATAAAGTTCCTTGTTGGCATGATTGAAGATATCGAGATCACTCTTCGGGGTCCCGAAGCCATTGGGAACACTGCCAAAGAAGTTAATGGCCTGGATCTCCGTTTTGCTTTTCAAATAAGTCTGAATCGTCCGCGCAATTTCAATCACCATGTCGCCAGTGTAGCCGCCGACCTCGGGATGGTTGCGAAAAGCACTCTTCTTAATCAGCGCCAGATATTCATTGTAAAACTGGCGATCGCTGCGGCCTTCGGCCTTCATTTTGCGATACAATTCTTTGGGATTTAAAAGCTTGTGAATCGGCGCGGTGACCTTTCGTTTGTTTGAACCCGTGTATTCGTTCCCCAACCATTCAAGCAAAGCGGCCTTTGTGCTTTCCGGAAGGGCCCTTAACAAAAAGGCTGGCGTCCCGCCCTGCAGGCGAAGTGTTGGATGCGTGTCTAAAAGGTATGACTTCCAGTCGGCCAAAGAGCTTTGATTCAGATCCAGAAAACCGACCATCTGTTGCAGAAGCCTTAGGTAGTCATCGGACCAATGATCCGGAGCTGACTGACGCTCGGAAATGATTTTTTCAAGCGAAGCTTTCAGCTCATTGGTATGGGATTTCAGCTCGGGCTCGGTCGCAAAATCGATGGCTGTTCGGTGAACCAGGGCTCTTGTCTCTTGGAAGTAAGCTTGATCTTTGTTCCTTGCGGTTCTGCCAGCGAATTGCAGAGTGATCTGGTTCAAGACGCTGGTGAATCTTTCACTTTGGCTGCGGTAAATGCCCTGGCATTTTTCAGCACTGAGAACTGCAGGGGACCAGTTCAGAATCAGGGCTGCCAATGCCATTTTCAGAAACCAGATTGTTCTCATAGATCCTCCGGCCGAATGCAGGGTGACCAGATGGAAGGATCCTGCCGACTGACGCTTATAAAGTGCAAACGAAAGACCGAATCAGGAGCCATATAAATGATTTAATCCCGACGAAATGTTGGGACGGCTTTTTTTTGTCACTCGGGCTTCAATCTGGTTTCCAATTGCAGACCAGGATGGGGCGAGCTGCATGAACGCGAACAAAGTTTTGATTGTTGGAGCGAAAGCTGGAACAATTTGAGAGGCTTTCATTTTTGAAGGAGAACCCATGACCATCTTATTCATTCTTTTTCTGTTCGTCATTGGCGTTGCTGTTTATGCTTTTTTTAAAACGCCTTCGGTTGTGGTGATTTCGCGCTCGATTGTGATTGATGCCTCGGCTGAAGCTCTTTTTCCGTACATCAACAATCCCCAATTGATTCAAAGCTGGAATCCTTTTTCGGAAGGCGATCCTTCGGTCAAATTAAGCTTCAGTGGTCCGGCGGAAGGAGTCGATTCGCAGTGGGCCTGGGAAGGAAAAAAGGCCGGCGCGGGACAAGCGACCATCATCGAGAGCGAGCGAAATAAACGCGTCGGTGTTCGACTGGATTTCAAAAAGCCTTTTCATGTCACCAACTTTGGCGATTATGTTCTGACGCCCGAAGGATCTCAAACCAAAGTTCGTTGGACCATCAACGAAACCGCCGCCATCCCACGAGTTTTAAATAATTTCGTGAATCTCGAAAAAATCATCGGGGCACATTTTGAAAAAGGCTTAGCGGTTCTGAAAACTTTGGCCGAAGCCAAGGCTCGAAACAATTAGGCCCTACGTCTTTGGCGCGTTTGCGGCCAGAGATTTCAATTGATCATTCAGCGCTTTTTGAAATGCCGGTCTGGATTCGCAAAGTTTCAGGTAGCGATTGAGATTTTCATTTTCAGCAAACGCGGCCGTATCGGCAGCATTTCTTAAAATTTGCGTCATCATGATGTCGCCGACGGTGAACTGACTTTCCAGATATTCTTTTCCCTGAAGCCAGCCATCCAATGCCTTCAAACGAGCTCGCAAGGAATTCTCGACGGCCGGCAGCCTTTCTTTTGCCCAGGCTTCGTTCTCGGATGCGCCCTTGGTTTGATTGTAACTTTGCACGACGGGTTCGATGGAATTCAAAGCCGCAAACAGCCAGGTCGTGGCCCGGCCTCTCGCTCGCATCTCACGCGGGAGAATTTTTTCGGACTTTTCACCGATGTGCAGAAGGATCGAACCGGACTCGAACAGCATCAATCCTTGCTCTTCATACACTGGCACCTGACCAAATGGTTGCCGCTTGCGATACTCAGTCGATCTTTGATCTTCGGGACCGACGAGCTTCACCGTGTAGGATGCGCCAATTTCTTCCAGCGCCCAACGGACGCAGAGGTCCTTGACAAAGCCATGAATGAAAGGTGGAACCCATCTCAAAGTTGTGATTTGAATCATGCCGCACTTACCCTTTTCGCAATTGCTGTACAAACGAGTTCGATCATCGAACACTTATTCTGGAGGGGCGAATCGGCTTTTGTCAAAGCGACAGTGCATGTATGCGCCCTAGATGAGGTGCACATGGAAAAAGTCATTTCGAAAGATGGAACTTCGATCGCCTACGACAAAAGCGGCCAAGGATTTCCGGTGGTGCTGATCGGTGGCGCGATGAATTGGCGAACGTTTGCGCCCACGGTCAAGCTTGCCGAGCTCTTAGCGCCTCACTTCACCGTGATCAATTACGATCGCCGCGGTCGTGGCGACAGCTCTGACACCGTCCCTTATGCGCCCGAACGCGAGGTCGAAGATCTGCAAGCCCTGATCTTGGCGGCAGGTGGCAGCGCCTTTGTTTTTGGTATTTCTTCGGGAGCAGCCTTGGCGATCCTTGCCGCCGCCAAGGGGCTGAAAATTCCAAAGCTGATTCTTTACGAACCACCCTTTATCGGGGCGGATCCGAGCGAAGTGCAAACTCCGCCCGATTTTTTACCGCAACTTAAAAATCTCATTGCTGAAAATCGGCGGGCGGATGCGGTGAAATCTTTTATGAAAGTCGTGGGTGTTCCCGGCATCATCCGCTGGATTGCTCCGCTGATGCCTTTTTGGAAGACGGCGCTCACGATCGCCCCCACCTTGGCTTATGACTTTACGATCCTGAAAGATCAAAAGGTGCCGGTCGAAGAATTAAGTCAAATCAAAGTCCCGACGCTGATCATGAGCGGTGGGGCCACCGCACCAAAGCTGCGCAAAGCAGCCGAAGCCACGGCCCGCGCCTTACCGGGCTCGACATACCAGGTTTTACCGAAGCAGCGTCACGATGTTTCTCCGGAAGCCTTGGCGCCGGCGATGATTTCATTTTTGAAATCTTCCGAAAGCAAAAAGTAAAAGCAAAGCTTGAGGGTCTAGAAATTCGGAGCGATGCCTTTGCCGGTTTGCAGGAAGCTCTGAAGACTTTTGAGAATGTAAAAGTCCCAGCCACCCGAGCAACCGCCATAGCATTCGATGGCCGGAGTTAAGCCAACATGCGTGAAATTGATTCGGGTTCCGCCACCCTCCACCGACAGTTCAAATACGATTTGGGTGTCTTTCCACTCGTCCTTGTTTTGAACAAAATTAATTTTTGACTGGGTCACAGTCCAAACGATTTTCTGACCTGGCACCAACTCAACCAGCTTTTGGGTGGTGATATGAAAATCTTTGTAGCGGTAGATGAATTCATCACCGACTTTGTCGGATTCACCTTCGATATCCCCGATCCACCAGCCGCGAACATTATTGATCGACCGATAGACGTCTTGCGGTGGCTGATCGACCTTGATCGAAACACTGTAATGACGGGAATCCTTTTGCTTGGCTTGAGACATGCGTTCTCCTTTGGTTCGTTTCGTTGGTTTTTCAGTCTAGGTAACGCGGAAAAAGGGCGTGGCCTTGGCGAATGTGATCGATCACTTCATCGCTGACGCTGCGGTTGTCGCTCTTGATGCGCTTTAAGAGCTTCGTGATCCGGCGAGCTTCGGATTTCGAATCGTATTTCGAGCTCCAGAGAATGATCTCGAAAAGAAGCGGCAGCAAATCGAGCCCTTTTTCGGTCAAGGCGTATGTGCTCTTTCGCCCATCGGCTGCGTCCGCTTGTTTCTTCAGGATCCCTTCGGCTTCCAAGTGTTCGAGCCGGGTCGCCAGGATATTGGTGGCAAAGCCCTCTTCGGACTTGAGAAATTCGCCGTAAGTTTTTTTCCCGCGAAAAATCATGTCCCTTAGGATCAACAGCGACCATTTGTCACCGAAGGTCTCAAGTCCAAAATTGATCGGACAATGGGAACGAAGGTCTTTTTGGCTCATATTCAGACTGTAGCTTATTCACTTGCATTTTGCAAGTGAATCGTTTATCTTGAGAATGCAGTCAACTGACCAATCGAGAGGAAATCAGGCATGCAAACCATCAAGGGATCTTGTCACTGTGGTAGCGTTCAGTACGAAGTGAGAGCCGAAATCAAGAATGCGATCGAGTGCAACTGCTCGATGTGCGCGAGGAAAGGTACGATCCTGGCGATGGTTCCCGCGGATCAATTCACCCTGATCTCGGGCGAGAATGCTTTGTCAAATTACCAGTTCCATAAAAAAGTCATTCACCACACCTTTTGCAAAAACTGTGGCGTCACCCCGTTCCTGACGGGAAAAGATCAAAGTGGCAATATCATGAAAGCCATCAACGTTCGCTGCCTGGAAGGCGTCGATGCGAAAACGCTGAACATCACCCAGATTGACGGCAAGTCGTTCTAACAAAGGGAGAGAAGCTTATGGCACGAATGGTCGCCGTCTACAAACAGCCTCAAAATCCGGAAGCCTTCAATCGACACTATTATGATGTCCACGTTCCCCTCGCGATGAAAATCCCGGGCCTTCAAAAATATGAAGTCAGCAAAGGGCCGGTGCTATCGACGACAGGTCATTCGGCTTATCTGGTGGCGATCATTTATTTTGAAAACATGGCTGCGTTGAAGGCCGGATTTGCTTCACCCGAAGGCAAGGCCTGCGCCGAAGACCGAAAGATCCTGGCCTCGAATGACGATGTCCAAATCTTTATCTTCGACAGTCAGGAAAACTGAGGACCGGGAACCACGCCCTCACACGACGCCACCGTTCCATGATCTCTAGGGGCCGAGAAATTCTTCGATCAAACCGGCCGTCCATTCCGGAGCGTGGCTGCCCTCTTTCGCTGACAGAAGCTCGCCTAGAAACTGACCGTGGGCTCCGGGCAAGATCGCGAGCCTTGAATTCGAAATCAGACGAGTGAGCTCGACCGCGTGCTCGGGCTTCGTGACGTCTTGATCTCCCGCCATCACCAAGGTCGGCGCCTGAATGGACTTCACTTCATTATCCGGAATATCTTTGAAATGCTGAATTCGCTCGATGTCTTTCTCGCACATCGTCTTGAGCTTTTGTGGATCTGGATTCACTTTCAAAAAGGCGTCTTTCAAAGGTTGGGGCATGGTCTGGAAATTGGCCTTTTCCATTGTGCTCCATAGCCATGATTGCGCGCCACTTCGCTTTGTCATGTAAGAGACAAAGATCAATTTGCGAATTCGATCCGGGTGATGGATTGCAACCTGCATTGCCACGCCGGCGCCATTGCTAAAGCCCAAGATATCGGCTTGCTTCACTTTCAGAGCATCCAGCAGACCGACAACATCTTCAGCCGATGTTTCGGCACGAAAGGGCTTATCACGATCCGTCGTTCGGCCGTGCCCCTGCTCTTCCAGCGCGATCACGGTTCGGTGGCGCGAAAAAATCGGAAGCAGCTTGCTGTAGGTGACCTCAATTGTCGATCCACCACCATTTAATAAGACAAGCGGAATGCCTTCGCTTGCACCATGAATTTCGTAATACATTTTGATGCCGTTGACCGCGGCGAATCCGCTTTTCACCAAGGGCTGCGCGGGCATCTCGGTGGAATGAACCGGCGTCGTGCATGAAGATAAAAAACCGGCAAAGACAATCGCTAATAAAAAAGATGGAATACGTTTCAATTTTCACCTCGTTTTTTAATTTCCAAGACGCAGTCCTTTGAGAACAAAGAGACGATCTGCGATTTCGAAAAGTGCAAATATCGAGACCGCCATCAGGGCTGGCATTTTTTCATACATTTTCGTCTCGCTTCGAAGCTCTAACATCGATTTCTGTCCTCGTCCTTTGTTGGCTCATGATATTCTAATTAACGAAGAGGACACAACTTTGAAATCGCGAGATCTTACGCGCGCTCTGCTTTTATTTCTCAGCCAGTGTCACGCCGTAGCCTTACGGAATTTGAATGCTTGAGATTTTCTCGAGATAATCGAGCAAATCTTTTTGAACCTGCAGATCATCGGCTGCGGGATTCGACTTGGCCTTCTTTTTGTGATGAAAGTATTGGCCCGAGACCTTCGCTTCGGCATCGCCGCTGACCGCGAGCCAAGCTTGGGTTTCGGCTCCTTGATCGAGATTATCGGGAGCCCCCGCACCACCCATACGGGTCGGCACCCACCCTGGGTTCACGGCATTCAAAAAATTTTCTGGCCATCGACGTGCCAGGGCTTTCATTAAAACGACGTCCCATAATTTTGAATCCGAATAGGCTTGCATCGTGTCCCAGGGCCGTTCTTTCCACTGCGGGTCTTCCAGGTTCGCTTGGCCACCGAGATGCATTCCGGAGCTCATGTAGATCAAACGTTCAGGACGATCGATCAACGCCGTCAACACATAGGGCGCTAGCACATTCACCGCAAAGAGTTTGGTCACGTGATCCGCCGTCTCGCTTCGATTTGGCACCTGAAAGACACCCACATTGTGGATGACGGCATTGAATTTTCCCAAATTGTTCACTTGCTGGGCGATGGATTTCATTCCTAGCAATGTCGAGACATCGCCCAGCACGACTGCCTCCGCTTTCGGCAAAGTGGCCTTTGTCTGTCGCGCACGTTCTTCATTTCGAGCGTGCAGAACCACTTGGTGACCCATCTCAATCAGCTTTGCACCTGCCAGATGTCCCAAACCTTCTGACGAGCCCGTGATAAATATTTTTGCCATACAACCCTCTTCATCATTTTTTTCAATTGAAACCGAAGCCGTAAGAGATCAACCGACAAGCGCTTCATTGCGCGGCTGGTGAAAGATATTCTTGGTCGCTGACTTTCTCCATCCACTCGACAACTTTGCCATTCTGCGCTTCTTGAATCGCCGTGTGTGTCATGGCGGACGTAGGCGCTGCTCCATGCCAATGTTTCACGTTTGGCGGCGTCCAGATCACATCACCTTTTTGGATCTTGCGCACCGGCTTTCCCCATTCTTGAATCAAGCCCGATCCTTCGGTCACCACCAGAAGCTGCCCCTTGGGATGAGTGTGCCAGGCCGATCGCGCGCCCGCTTGAAATCCCACCGCCGCACAGCTTAAGCACGAAGGCTCTTCCCCCTGAATCAATGGCGTGACCTTGACGGTGCCGGTGAAATATTCCGCAGGCCCTGGATTGGAAGGAAGATCAGCAGGCTTTAGAACCTTCATCGCTTTTTTATTTTCGGTTTCGACGGTGAGATTGGCTGACATATGATTCTCCTCTGATTCAAATCAAGACTTTCTCTTTGCAAGAGACAAGCCTTAGCGCCCACGATATGCTACTCAGCACGATGACCCAGGTTGAGCCGCACAAGTCAAAAGCGAAAGCGCCGAGAAATGCCCTGATCGAAGAGCATCTAAAGTCGGGCCGACTGGAAACCGTGCTGAACTCTTATGTTGCAACCAGCACGGGATATTATTTATATTACCCGCAGCGATCGCAGGTGCAACCGAAACTCAGGGTCTTTATCGAATACCTGAAGCAAGCGCGAAAATAGAAAAATCGTGTCCTTCGAAATAAGAGGCAAGAGATATGAAAAACGAAAAGCCAAAAGCAGATAAAAATCAATTCATGGGAATGCCGATGAACTGGGATCGCAAAAATATTTTGAAAACTTTGTGGAATGCAGATGATGACCGTTTGTTTCCGCCCAAAAGTTTCGGTATCGGTTGGACAATGAACTTTCATGCGGTTTTAAGAGCCGCCGGAATTTTGAAAAAAGACAAGCGTCCCCGCTCTTCATCTCAAGCAGATTGATTTTCACGATTCCCTGCAACACGCCCCCGGCAGCAAAGACGCTGACAAGTCAGCTCGGACCATCGGCCAGTTTGGGGTGCATAACTTTTTGTTGGCTATATCTCTCTCTTACACCCCTCTAAGCTAGGGGTATGAAAATTCTCAACTCTGACCTTCAATCTGCAGTTCAAAAAGGCATCATCAGTTCCGAGCAAGCAACCCAGCTCTCGCTGCATTTTCAGTCTCTGCGTCCCCACCAGGCGCGCTTTCAGGGACTGCATGTCTTGTACTATTTTGGCGGCGTTTTGATTCTGGCATCCATGTCTTGGTTTTTAACCACGGCCTGGAGCAACGGTCTTGCGGTGATGCTGATCTCAGCATTGTTTGGGTTGGGTTACATCGTGGTGGGGAATTCGCTGTGGCGTCAGGAAAATCTTAAAATCCCTGGCGGTCTTCTGATCACGGCGGCCGTGGCGTTGACCCCCGTTTTTATTTATGGCTTTCAAGTCACGACCGGCTTATGGATACAAGAAACGCCTTCTGACTATCACAGCTATCACATGTGGATCAAAGGCAGCTGGTTTTTTATGGAAGTCGGCACCATAATCGCAGCTTTGATCGCACTTCGTTTTTATCGTTTTACGTTTATCACCTTTCCGCTCGCGTTCACTCTTTGGTATATGTCGATGGATTTATTCCCGCTGATTTTCGGCCAGGATGACTTTAATTATGAAAATCGCAAAATCGTCTCCTGCGTTTTCGGGCTGATCGTTTTGATTGGCTCTTATTTCGTCGACAAAAAGTACAAAGACATCGACTTTGCTTTTTGGACCTATCTTTACGGCATGCTCGCTTTTTGGGGCGGCCTTTCGATGATGGACAGCAACAGCGAATTGAACAAGCTGATCTACTGCCTGCTCAATGTCGGCTTTATCGGTCTTGCCGTTTATCTGCGCCGGAAGGTCTTCCTTGTTTTCGGCTTTATTGGGGTCTTTGGCTACATCAGCCACTTGGCCTATAAGTTTTTTAAAGACTCTTACGCTTTCCCGATCGTGCTCGCCGTCCTCGGTCTCGTTATTGTTTATGCGGGAATCAAATACCAAAAGAACAAAGAGAAGTTTGAATCCTACGTCGAGGGCTTGCTGCCAACATTTCTCATGAAATGGCGCCCCGAAGAACGAGCCTGAGTGACGGCTCCGGGCAAAGGCACTTGCCCTTTCAAGAAGGGCATGCACCCCCCCGAATGCATCAGGACATAGACTGGAATTTTTGTGGAACTGAATCCTTCTCCAATCAAAATGCGAGCGCGGTTCCTAAAATAAAATCTGGGTCCGCAGATTTTCGGGCGCGACTTTTTCAGGATCATCCAGGAAAAGATTCAGATACTTTTTCTGGCCTGGGCATTCTTTCATGACTTTCTTATACGCGTCTCCCAAAGTTTTGTAAGGGCCGCGGTGTTCGTACATTTGAAAATCACCGCTGACATGAATGACGTCATCGCGATTTTCTTTTGGCTTTTCCACCTCGACGCCGATCCAACCGAATCCAAATATGCTTCCGGACTCGAGAATCGGTCCGTGCGTTTCTTTTTTCCGCAGTCCCGCAGCTTCGGCTTTGGCGTAGATTTTTTTATAAGGCACAAGAACCGGAATAAAAAAAATGTAGAAGCCACTGGTCTTAAAGTAATAACCGTCGAGCTTTTTTTTCTCAAACATTTGGCTACGCCTTTCCTTTTGATTTCTTAGCAGACACTTTCCTTTTTTTTGAAACCTTTGGTTTCGCTTTTTTCTCTAACACCGAGCATTGAGCATGCGCCTTTGCCGCCCACTTTTTCAACTCACCGGTTTTCTGGTGAAAGCTTTCCGGAACCAAAACCCAGTGGGCCATTTGCATAGGGCCTGCTTTCCAAGGCGCTGATCCGGAGAGACTCATCAATGTTTGATAAGATTTTTCGTCTGGCAGCTTCAAACCAATGCGTCCGTGTTTCCAAACCAAGGCGAAGACATTTCCATTTACCCAAAGCGCATGACAGCCGAACATCTTTTTATCCGTGACCTGACTGAGCCCTTTGGCGGCTGCCGCCAAAGCTTTTTCAAGTTCAGCAATGAATTCATGAGCCATTTTATTTTCCGAAGGCTTGCGCAAAGTGTGGAAATAGGTTTTTGGCTTCGCTCAATTGCTCGAGTTTTCCAAAATCACAAACCATCGCCATGGCTTCCCAGATTTGGGCGACCGCTGGATGATCGTGCGCCTGCAGAGCTTTTTCGCGAGAGGCCCATTCAAAAATTTCAAGCACCGTGCCGTCCTCTGCACGTCCGATAAAGGGAGCGCGCTCGGTGGTCAGGCCGTACTCTTTCAGAACCGGAAAATGTTTTTGGACCAACACATCCAACTCGGCTTGCTTCCCAGCTTTGGGCCGGTACAGGGCGATCACCACTTCGGATTTACTCATGACTTTTCTCCTTTTCGAACCATTTCAACCAGCCCCCAACGACACGCTGGAGTCTCTGGCGGTTTAAGATGTAACGTCGTTCGCGACCCACTTTTTCAACTTGAATCAGACCAGCCGCTTCAAGGACCTGCAGATGTCGGGTCATCGTCGGCCAGGCACAATGGAAGCGCTCGACAATTTGTCCCGCCGTCATCTCGCCCCCACGACCGAGAAGCACCACCAATACACGTCGTCGCGCTTCGTGAGCCAAGGCACCGAAGACCAGGTCAAATTCTTCCAGCTCAAGCTCTGCTTTCCCTTTGCTCACATCCATTATTTAGCTATTTGGCTAAATGATGTCAATGACCATTTTCCCCTTATGAACCTGGGACAACAATGTCTTCGCGACAACCTTTATCATCGACAGGACAGCAGCTCTCTTTTCGCTTGATGGTGTTTATATCGAGCTGTGAACGAGGCGAACCGACGCAACTTCGATGACGGTGGCGCTCATCCATGATCTTGGCCGTTGGTACACAGCAATATCGGCGCTTCAAGATAACATGGCATACCAACGGTCAAGATCGTGGATGGACACGTCTGCGGACTTTCAATTCATCTTCAATTGAAATCCACAACCTTCGCATCCATTGGACACAAGCATGTCAGCGCGTTTCCACCGTCGGCTTCCGCAGGGACTGAATCTCGTCCATAGGCATCGTGCTTTTTTGTTCGCCATAGAGTTCAATGGACAACATGAAGAATCTATCGAACACCGAAATTTCTGTTCTGGATCTCGCCAAGGTCGCACCGAATAGCACGATTGCTGAGACCTTTGCGCACTCTCGAAAAATCGCGCAACTGGTGGAACGCTTGGGCTACAAAAGATTTTGGTTGGCCGAACATCACAACATTGACGGCATTGCCAGTGCGGCCACTTCGGTTTTGATTGGTCATATTGCCGAGCACACCAAAACAATTCGCGTGGGCTCTGGTGGCATCATGCTACCGAATCACGCGCCCTTGATGATTGCCGAACAGTTCGGAACGTTGGCCAGCTTGTATCCAGATCGCATTGATTTGGGATTGGGGCGCGCACCCGGAACAGACCGGCAAACGATGCGGGCTCTGCGCCGGGATCATTCTCAGCACGGTGAAGATTTTCCCGAGCAGATTGCCGAGCTTCTGTCGTATTTTGCTCCGGCCGAGCCCGGACAGAAAATCAAAGCGATCCCCGGCGAGGGCATCGATGTTCCGATTTACATTTTGGGCTCCAGTCTTTTCAGTGCCGAATTGGCGGCGCGAATGGGAAGGCCTTATGCTTTTGCCGGTCACTTTGCGCCGGCGGCCATGATGCGTGCTTTTGATTTGTACCGGCAACAGTTTCAGCCTTCATCGGTTCTGGAAAAACCCTACGTGATGGCCGGTGTGCCGGTGATTGCGGCAGAGACGGATGAACGCGCAAGCTTTCTTGCCACCAGCGTTCAGCAAACATTCTTGGCCTTGGTTCGCGGCGATCGTCGTTTCTCGAAACCGCCGGTCGAAAATATGGATGCCTTGTGGAGTCCCAGCGAGAAAGCGGCCGTCGAATCCATGCTGGGCTTACTGGTCACTGGCTCGCCACAGCGGGTGCGCGAAAAATTGGATGAGCTGATTCGAGAAACGGGCGCGGACGAGCTGATCATGACCTCGGACACCTATGATCCAGAGGACAGACAGCGATCATTTGAAATGATTGCCCACGCGAAGAGCTTGTGACGATGACAAATTTCCGCCTCTTTCCTAAAAGAGGCACCGAGAGCGTAACTCGTTGATATTTCATTTGTAAACAGAGTGAAATTCGAAATTTCGTTAGGATGACGACGATCACGTAATTCTTATCTGCCCGCAAGAAAATTAAAATAAATAAAGATTCTATGTGCTTACCAGAATCGAGACTTTGGCACTCATTCTGAATAAATAGTCTCAAGGTCCGTTTCAAAAGTGAAACTTCTCGCCGTTCAGATTGAAGCGCACCAACTTTTCATAAGAGGAGCGCATGAAATTTTTTATAAATTTGCCAGTCACATTCTTGGTTTTATCCACCGCGGTCTGGGCTTATGCCAGCCCTCAGCTAGCCGCGCCGGTTGCGAGCAGCGATGGAAAAACTCTGACTTATGTGGTCAGTTACTCGGGTTATTCGCCGGCCCCCTCGCCGCTTCGTCTTTTTCTTCAAAGCAGTGCGGGTTCGCAAACAGGTTACAGCTTTGGCATGAATGCCAATTACATGATTCAGAACAACCGACTTTTTAAATACACGGGCCGTGGCGGAACGGATTGGACATGGAGCGAAGTCAAATCTGTCAGCTTCGTCAATTCCGCAGGAAAAGGCACTTGGCGAGTGGCGCTGAACGATCTCGGAAACCCGTCTGCCGTCAGCGTTCTGGCACAAACCCCGGCGCCTTACGCCGCTTCGTCGAAAACGGTCCAAGCCTACACCACGCAAAAATTAGGAACGATTCAGCCCATGTCGACGCAAAACGTGGCACCGCTTTCGACGGCGAGCGGAGCGATCGCGAACGGTGCTGTTGTCACGGCGGCAGATCATAGCGTTGTCACATTAAGTTGCGGAAAAACTTATTACGGATCCTTGGATCTAGAAAACAAAACTGATGTCACCGTTCAAACCGAGGCCAACTGCAATTCGCGGGCGGTGATCACGCCGGCCACTCGGGTCACGAATTGGCATTCTTATAGCGGCCGCATCTACGTCGCTTCGGTCGAAGACGAAGTCACGCAAGTCTTTGTCGATGGCCAATTGGCCGACGTCGCCCATTATCCGGATGATGTGAACGAATCTGGATGGTTGCAACCAACGTCGACGGGCGCGAATTCGATGGATGTGGCAAGCCTTCCCAATTCTGATATCGCGGGCGCCCGAGTCTATTACCGGGGCTATCCATGGGAGATCGGCACGCAAATCGTGACAAAGTTTGATGGCAAAACAATCAGCTTAGGCGCTGATCCTGATCCCAACATCGCACTGGAAGGATCTAAGTTTGGCAGATTTTATCTGGAAGGAAAGCTCTGGATGCTAAACTCGCCCGGCGAATGGGCCTGGAGCGATCACAAACTTTATATTTGGATGCCAGACGGCCAAACCCCTTCGGGCCGCGTGCACGCCGTCACCGGAGTGGGCTCGGTCATTAAAGCCAAAGGCTCAAATGGCGTCACGATTAAAGACGTGCGAATCATCGGCGGAAAAATCGGCGTCGATGCAGGCTTCAGCAATAAAGCCGGACATCGCTCGGACAGTCTGACCGTCGTAAACAGCGAAATCGCTTACAGCAATTGGTCTGCAATCTTTGCCTCGACCGCATCCAAGCTGACCGTCGACAACTCGGATATCGTCGGTGCTTTGCACACCGGAATTTATGCCCGCTCAGAAAGCGTCGGCACGACCGTGAAAAACTCTCGCTTCATCAAGGTCAATACGCTCGGCATGCACAAAGGCTCGGACGGATCGATCTTTCTCAATGGTGATTCCCAAGCGAACGTCACGGCAAACGTCATCCTGAGCTCTGGCAAGAGCGGAATTTTTATCGGGCACAGCCACAACTCGCAAGTCACCTACAATATCATCGACGGAGCCTGTTTGAACCATGCGGATTGCGGTGGGATCTATGCGATCAGTCGGGACCAGACACGGCTGGAGACAAACATCGAAGGAAACCTAGTGAAGAACGTCAACGGAGCACCCATTCGCGAAGTACCGAATGCCGAGCCTGAACGTTACGGCATTTACCTGGATGACTACTCGACCGGCGTGACCGTCAAGGGCAATCGATTGCGGGCGAACGGCACGGGTCTGATGCTGCATTTAGCTTTCGGCAATACGATCGAGGGAAATTTCTTCGACAGCAGCCAATTGCGCCACATCTTGCTGGCCGATAGCGGTGGCGTTGCGGGCTCAATGAGGGAAAACGATGTCTTGAAAAACAGTTTTACGGGACCAACGCCAGCCTATCGCTTTGCTCAGTCCGCAAATGTGACCGGGGGGCTGAAGTTCAGTTCTCCAAATTTTTATCTGGGTTATCCAGACCCGAAAGGCAGTACACCCGTCACGTCGCCTGCCGGACTGCCTTACCAGTAAAGAAAAAAAATCGATTCAGCAGGACTCGGCTGGGCTCCTGCTGATTTTTCATTTCACGGTCTTTTTTTTATCGAGAGCACAAGGCATTTTCATTCTTGCACAAGGCGATGGCTTCGCTGCGCGCGACATGACCAACGGTCATCCCCATGTTTTTGATGTCCCCACGAAAATCCGTCGTGATCACCACATTGCGAATGCAACCAAAAATATGATCGTAGGTCATCGTAAATCCTGAAGCCGTGATCATCCCCGTCGCGTGACCGTCCCAATAATCTTGAGCCTCGGTCAGCACATTGGGTTGCTCTAGGCTAGCACCCTCGACTTTGATTTCGTCGACGTGACTTTTGGTGATGGCCTGCCCGATTCCTTGACCGGTGATCGAGACTTTGAACTTTTGCATCTCTCCATAAAAATCGACCTGACCTTCACACACGATTGTTTCGGCAATGGCACCGAATGAAGTCAGAGATAGGAACGCTAGAATTAGGTATTTCAAGGGAGGCCTCCTGGGTGATGCATGTTCTACGGATTGAGCTAAGTTCAACATGTCCCGACAATCAACGCCGAAATATTTATGACTCGGCTCTAGAAAACCGGGAAGAGTCGCGGTCGACCCCGGCCTGCAAGTTTCTCGATCGCTCGAATGGGAGCTGCGGAAGGAAATCCGGCTCCGAACTAAGTTCATGATATCACTTGGGATAAATTCGTTATTGTAAACATTAGAATAAATGGCTTCCGAGAAATTGCCGTTATGCGTTATCTTGCAGCTGAAACGATTCACTCATGTCCTCTCAGGAGACCCTTATGAAAAAAACAATCGGATTTCTTTTGATGTCTTTCGCTCTGACCTCGATCGCTTCTGCGGCTTCTTCGCTCGATTGTCGTGAAGTTGGTGCGGCAATCGGACAAGGCTACGGAATCAAACTTGCGCCCAACAGTCCCAGCATCGCTTTGAACATTCAAAATGCAGATCCCGTGAAGCTGAAGAAAGTCGCAAAGGCCAAGGCGAAGCCGCTCAGTCCGAACCAACCGGTCGAGACTGTTTATCAGGAACCTGTTAGCCAAGGGTACCGTGCCACTGTGACCAGAGGTGGCTTCACCGGCATGACCACGGTGGTGATTGCCCACGGCGGATTTGCGGGCTACCAGCCGCTGGCGACTTTGGTTTGCGAATAATTATGATTTCTTAGCACCGAGATAGGCGCGCTGAACATCCGGGTTGCCGAGCAAGTCTTTGCCGGCACCCGACAGACGAATCTTTCCACGCTCGAGCACCGAAGCTTGATCCGCCACCTGCAAAGCGCGAAAGGCCAACTGCTCGACCAATAAAATTGTCATCTCGCCCGTCTCTTTCAAGCGTCGAATCACTTGAAACACTTCATCGATGATAATAGGAGCAAGACCCATCGACGGCTCATCCAGCAACAATAATTTAGGCTCTAGCATCAGCGCCCGTCCGATCGCGAGCATCTGCTGCTCGCCGCCCGACAAGGTTCCGGACAACTGCTCTTGCCGCTCTTTCAGTTTCGGAAAAATGGAATACACGTAATCGATCTTTTGCTCGATGACCTTGCGGCCTTCTTTGCGAAAGCGGGGGTAGGCGCCCAGCAAAAGATTGTCTTTTACCGATTGCTGAGCAAAAACTTTGCGGCCTTCGGGCGAGTGCGCGATTCGCAGGGCGGTGATTTGGTGTGGCTTCAGTCGAGAGGTCGATTGGCCTTCAAATAATATATCGCCGGCTTTTGGCTTCATCAAACCCGAAACCGTGCGCAGCAAAGTTGTTTTGCCGGCGCCATTGGATCCAATCAAAGCGACCAACTGTCCCTTCGGCACCGAAAGCGAAACACCTTTCAGGGCGGCGATGCTGTCATAGTAAACTTCGAGATTTCGGATCTCTAACATCAGTGACCTGCCAATCCAGCCGGCACGGCTTCGGTTCCGAGATAAGCTTTCACCACATTCGGGTCCGCCTGCACTTGTTGCGGAGATCCCGTGGCGATTCGTTTGCCGAAATCCAAAACCGTGATGTCTTCCGAGACTTCCATCAGCATGTCCATGTGATGCTCGATCAGCAAAATGGCGATGCCTTGGGATTTGATTTTGCGAATCATCTCGTTGAATTCTTCAATCTCGCTCGAGGTCAGTCCCGCCGCGGGCTCGTCCAAAAGAAGCAGGCCGGGATTGAGCGCCAGGGCGCGCGCGATCTCCAAACGCCGGGCTTGTCCGTATGGCAAGTGGCGCGCTTGCACGAAGGCATTTTTCTCAAGCCCCACAAACTGCAGCAAACGATAGGCTTGCAGGCGCATCTTGCGCTCTTCCTTCCAGACTGAGGGAAGACCCAGCATGATTTGCCACAAGCGCGAGCGAAAAGACAGATGCAAACCCACCATCACATTTTCCAAAACCGTGAGCTCGCTGAAGAGCTGAAGATTTTGAAAGGTGCGCGCAACCCCGCGTTTGGCACGTTCGTATATTTTAAGTTTCGTGGCCAGGGCTCCGAAGATCTGCACATCACCCTTGGTGGGAATGTAGACACCCGTGATCACGTTCACGGTCGTGCTTTTTCCCGATCCATTCGGACCCATCAGGCCGTGGATGCGACCGGCTTTGATTTTCATTTCCAAATCATTCACCGCCACCAAACCACCAAACTGCATGCGGGCGCGGTCCAAACTTAAGACATCCGTCCCCGGCACCGCCGAAGATTTAAATGGCAAACCGGGCTCGGCTTGTGCCAGGATTTTAACTTGCGCTTCGATTTCCAATCGTTCGGCCTCTTCATCGCGACGACCGAAAAATTTCGCCCATCCAGCACGCAGAAGGCTGGCCACTCCACCCGGCAGGAAAAACAAGGTCAGCAGCAATAAAATACCGAAGGCCAAGAGCCGGTAATCCGCAAAAGCCGTGAAGACATCCGGCAGAATCACCACCAGCGCCATGCCGATAAAGTTTCCAAGATTCGAGCGCAAGCCACCGAAGATCAAGGCCATCAGGGCTAAAATTGAAAAATCCAGACTGAAAGTTCCCGGCGCGATGTACTGATCCAGTTGCGCAAACAATCCACCGGCAAAGCCCGCGATCGCGGCCGAAATAACGAACGCCGAAATTTTAAAATAGTTGCGATTGATGCCGCAGCTTTCGGCCGCAAGCCCGCTGTACTTGATCGCTTCAAAGGCACGTCCCCAGAAACTTTTCTGAAAGCCACGCATGATCCACATCACGGCCAGCGCGCAGGGATAAACGATGTAAAAAAATCGATTTCCGGTGAAGGCAAAATCACCGAAGCTTAAATGCGAGACGTGAATCCCTTTGGTGCCGTTCGTGAGTGTCTCTTGCTCGTTGATGATCGTGTAAATGATCAGTCCATAAGCGATGGTGGTCACGGCAAGATAGGGCCCCGAACTGCGAAGCGATGGAAATCCTAGCAAAAGCCCCGCGATGGCGGCCAGGGCCACACCGATCAACAGCGCCCAAATAAACGGAATTTGCGGCAAGAACGCGAGCGACCCTTCCGTGTTGAGATTGGCGGGTCCCGTCAGGATCGCGACGGCGTAGGCCCCGATCGCAAACAGTCCGGCGTGACCAATGGAGATATCGCCGATGTAACCAACAACAATGTCCAACGAAGCCACGAAGATCGTGTAGATCAAAATGCGACATAGAATTCCGTGCACATAGTACTGATTGTCGACCAGCAATGGAATCAGCAGCGGCAGCAGAAACAACAGGGGGAAAAGAATCTGTCGAAGTTTTTTTCCGCTCTTCATACTTTTCTGATCACTTTCTTGCCGAATAAACCACTGGGCATAAATAAGATAATCAAGATCAGCAGCACGAAGCCCGGCGTATCTTTATACCCGGTTGAAAAATATCGAGCGGTAAAAGCTTCCGATAGCCCCAGCAAAAGACCACCGACCAACATTCCGTAACCGGATTCAAGACCACCGATGATCGCAACCGCATAGGCCTTGATTCCGAGCACGGTTCCCATCGAGGCCGAGACGAACGTGAGCGGAGCCACGAGCAGGCCCGCAACGCCGGCAATGGAAGTGCTCAGCATAAATGAAAAAAGGATCACGAAGTTTTGGTTGATTCCCATCAGACTGGCCGTCGCCTTGTCCTCGCTGACCGCCTGGATCGCCTTTCCCAGAATGGTTTGGTGACGAAAGATTTCAACGGCGACGACGATGGCGATCGAAACGCCGATGATCAAGATCTCTTGCGGATAGACACCGATCGTTCCAAGGTGAATCGGTGAATCGCCGAGCGGCGACGAAAATCGGTAATCACCCGTGCTCCAAAATTGCTCGACAAAATTTCGCACGATCATTCCGAACGCCAAGGTCGCCAGCACCCAGTTGTAACCTGATCCCCGTTTGAGCGAGGGCTCGACCGCCGTTTTGTAAACGGTGACTCCTAAAAGCGAGCTGACAACCAGCACGCCGATCAACGGTATGATAATACTGCGACCCAGCGTCTGCCCGGTCGCCATGTCCATATAAAGAATGAAAGAAACGACTCCGCCCACCATCAAAAGATTGCCGAGCGAAAAGTTGATCGTTTTCGAAGTTGAATAGGTGATGTTGTAACCGAAGGCGATCAGGGCATAGATCATGCCCTGGGCTGTTCCTGAAATAATGAGTTGTAACAATTCATCCATTTCAGATTGTTACTTGCCGGCCGGCGCTGGTTTTCCGATGACGGCCCCGTCTTTGACGAAACCCATTTGGACATTCGCCGACTTGATGGCTTCATGATCTGTTTTGGAAAAAGGTTTGGTGTAAGATCCAGTGACGCCTTCGTAAGGACTTTGCAAATCCTCGAGCGCCGCTTTGATTTTTGGACCTTCCAGCGATCCCGCCTGCACGATTGCTTGCTTGAGCACCATCATCGAATCGTAACCTTGAGCTGCCGACACCGCCGAAGCCATTGGTTTTTCATTGTATTTCTTGCGGTAATTTTCGACGAATTTTTTGCCGGTGTCGGTCTTTGGTGCCTCTTCGATAAAGGTCTGCGGCATCATCGTGCCGTTGCCGTTTTTCGATGCGTTGTTCACGTAATTGGACATCGCCGCCGTCCAGCTGGCGATCATCGGAACCATGTAACTGATTCTCTCCATCGAGTTTGAAATCGCGGCCAGCTCGGGCCCGATCCCGTAAGCCAGAACCACATCAGCCCCAGCGGCTTTGGCTTGTTGAAGCTGGGCCGTCATGTCGGTGTCTTTGATTTTAAATTTTCCGACGTACACGGGCTTCACATTTTTCTTGGCTAAAACCGCTTCCATTTTTTCGCGGCCATTCTGCCCATAGTTGGTGTCATCACAAAGGAGCGCTGGTTTTTTAAATTTTCCGTTATCCAACGCTTCGTTCACGATCATCTCGGCCTGCACGTCATCATTGGCGACAAAGTGAAAGACGTAATTGTCTGGAAACTCTGGAAAGAGCTCGTTCACTTTGGCGCCCGCGCTGACGTTGATCAGCATCGGAACCTTGTGTTCGTTAGCGTAGCGAGAGCTGGCATTGGCGACTCCTGTATTGATGGGCCCCAGGACCGCGACCACTTTTTCTTTATCCAGAAACTCTTGCATGATCTGACCGCCACGTTCATTCTTGGCTTCGTCGTCTCGGTCCACCATCACGAATTTTTTGCCGAGCACGCCGCCGTCCGCATTGATCTGATCAATCGCGACCTGCACTCCGTTTCGCATCGACAGTCCCATCGGGGCCGAGCCACCGGTGAAGGGGCCGAAGACACCAATCTTGATTTGATTTTCATCTGACTTTTTAGTGCAACCTGCGGCCAACGCGATCGAAGCCAGAGCCACGCAGAAACCGACCTTGAGTTGACTGAATCCTTTGGTCATAAGCGCTCCTTTTTGCGAGTGAGCATACCTTTGACTGAATCGTAGGCGGAGAACTGGACGGACGTCTAGAGCTCCGGTTCAGTTCGTGTCGAGCTACAGGAATGAATGGATATTCTTTGTTGAGAAGCAGAATGCACGTTCATTTTTTATCGATTCAAAACTGGCACCGACCTTGCTGGCTTTGATGAAAAGGAAAGCCGAGGGGGCATTTATGCAAAATGAAAACTCATCAGATCTTCTCAATCAGAATTTGCCAACAGACAGTTTGAATGCCGGCTTCACGGCGATTCCGAAAGGTGCGACCTCGGCTGATGAGGCTTCGGCAGATCCCGAATTGGTGGCCTCGCCGATGGAATTTGGAACGATGAACGAGCGCGATGCGCGCGAATCTGGTTACATCGGAAAAAATGGAAGGGCCATTTCGAAATCTCGCGCTGATAAACGGGGCTCGCCGACTGGCGCCTATACGGACATCGGCGCCGGAAGATCTTCGGTCGTGGTTCACCCGGCCACTGAAAACAAAATCAATCAACACCATCAAGAAAGAAGGACCGCGATGAAAGCGAAAACACAAAAACAAAATTCTTATCTTCCCGCTTTGCTGGTTTTAGGCGGCGGCGCTTTGCTTTACAAATACTGGCCACGTGGTGAAAAATCCCAGGCGCCAAAAAGTTTTGCACGCCAAGACGCCGATCGACAAGACCTCGAAGAAACGGAACCTGAATTCGAGTGAATTCAGAGCGCATGCCCGTTCTTTTTATCGGTCATGGATCACCGATGAACGCGATCGAGGCCAATTCCTACACGCAGACCTTGAACGTGTTGGGAAAAAAATTGCCTCGACCCCGAGCCATCCTGGTGATCTCCGCCCATTGGATGACCGAGGGATCTTGGATCACCGAGATGCCGAAGCCAAAGACCATTCACGATTTCTACGGCTTTCCACAAGCCCTGTTTGATGTGCAATACCCAGCTCCGGGCAGTCCCGAGATCGCGAAGCTCATCCGGCAAACGATTGAGCATCCGCACATTCATGCGGATCTTGAAATGTGGGGCTTGGACCACGGAGCCTGGTCCGTGCTCCGGCATCTCTATCCCGAAGCCGACATTCCGGTTTTGCAGCTGAGCCTGCACATGGAAAAACCGGATTCGTACCACTTTGCTCTGGGCGAAGAGCTTTCAAAACTGAGGGATCAGGGGATCTTGATTTTAGGTAGCGGCAATCTCGTTCACAATCTCAGACTGATGAGCTGGAAGCCGGATGCCAAACCCTACGATTGGGCCATCGAATTTGACGAGTGGCTGAAAGATCGGCTCTTGGCTCGCGATCATTCGGCCTTACTGAATGACTATCACAAGACCGAGGCCGGAAGACTGAGCATTCCGACATTGGAACATTATTACCCACTTCATTATGTCTTGGGCGCCAGCCGTCCTTCGGATGAACTTGAATTTCAGTTCGAAGATCTTCCGAACAGCTCGATCTCGATGCGAAGTTTTAGCCTTGGTTGAAATGAAATCCCGAATCCGCTCGCATTACGCTGGTCGCATTTGCAATTCTTTGAGCATCTCTTGCAGCTCTTTTTCCAAAAAGCTTGCGACGATTTCAAATTGCGGCGTGAGAAAAAATTTCGGCAAGGCCTGTCCGACAGCCAGCAGTGCCAGGGGCGGCACTTGCCATTTCAACAGTGAGGTCGCGACCCCAATTCCCGTCAGGCTGGTCTTGATCATTTTCTGCTCTTGCTCCGGAGTGTTGCGAACGGCGGCATCTAAAATCGCCTTGAGCGTCTGCATCACCATCTCGGTGTTTCGCAATTGCGCAATCCGGGTTTCCTTTTCGCGGTAGCTGAGATCGGCATTGCGAATGGATCGAACCGAAGAGATCCACGCCAGAAAATCACGTTTTGATTTTTCATCCAACGAGCGAAACGACGTGCGCAGAGTTTGCGCCGCCTTTCGACGAAAGGATTCGAGATCAAAAGCCGCAAATGGATTTCCGTCATCGGAATTCTGATTTTGATTCTGACCCTGAAGAACTTCTAAAAGCTTTGCCATCATAGTTCATACCTCTCGATTGTTGGGAATCTCTAATTTAAAAGCAGTTGGCATCACAGGCAATTCGCGCCCTTGAAAAAATCAAATTGCATGTCAAATGCTAAGCGCGCTCGCCGGTCTCGCCAGCTTGCTTCGCCAACTGCAGATCTTTCGTCAACTGTTCGGTTTTCTGGCGGGCGTCCTCGGCATCGAAGGCCCTTAAGATCGAAGCTGGATGCCAGGACAAAATGATTTTGTAGGGCTTGTCTTTGAGCGAAAGAATCCGTCCCCGCTCTTCACCGATTTTAGGTTGTCGGCCCAGCAAACTGGTCGCGGCCGTCACCCCAAGAGCGACAATGATTTTTGGTTTCACATGAGCGATCTCGGCCTCGAGCCAAGGTTTACAAGCATGCATCTCGGGGCCGGACGCTCGTTTGTGCAGCCGAGCTTTGCCCTGGGGTTCGAACTTGAAATGTTTCACCGCGTTTGTCAGGTACAATGTGTCCCGCTCTAAGCCCACGCGTATGAGGGCCTGATCTAAAACCGAACCCGCTGGCCCCGTGAAAGGACGGCCCGCAAGATCTTCTTGATCCCCGGGCTGCTCGCCCACAATCATGATTTCGGCCTGTGCGGGGCCTTCCCCGCAAACGACTTGCGTCGCCTTGGCGTGCAAGGGGCAGGCTTGGCAATTTTTAAGATCCAGGGCCAGCTCACCGACTGAATTTCTTTTCGGGACCACGGCTTGCTTGTTCTGATTGGCCGCCATCTTTTGCAGACGTTCGGGTGCCGCCTGAATCAGCTGCGAAATGATTTCGGCCTCTGGTAGCGACGCCCAGTATTTCGGCGCCATTTCTTTCTTCATGGCCTTGAGATTCAGTCGCGCGGGATTAAAGATGGACGAATAATAGGTTTTCCAAAGCTGATCAAAATCATCTTCGATTTTGAAACGATGCTGGGGCACGCCTTCGCCAAATCGCAAAGTTTTTAAATCCCAGTAGGCCGAGCGATACGGAGTGAGAATGCACCAAGGCTTGTCGCCAAAGCGACGCTGGAAAAAGGGTGTGGCCTCGTCGACGATAAAATGTTCTGGCTTGTGCCAGGCAATGTAAAAATCGCGAGAGCCATTTTGCACATTTTTAAAACGCACGAAGGCGTGCATCTTATGAATGTCTTTGGTGACGGACTTCATCATCAGCTGCGCTTGATGAACATCCGAATCCGTCTGGATCTGAAGCAAGGAATTGGTTTCATTTTTCAGGCGATACAGAATTCGGTACAGCAAAGTCCAGCGCTGGGGATCCCGGTGGCAAGAAACAAACCGGGCCAGGGTCAGAAATTCTGCAGGGACCGCAAACGCGGTTACGGGTAGACGCGAGCTTTGGACATCCAGCATCGGCGCTTGAAACAAGGTCGGTTCTTGCTCAGTCGCCCAATGCACGGATTCGGGTGCAATGTTTTGCGCCAGAAGTCTTCGCGCTTCGCTTCGCCATGAGGCATAGGTTTCATCAAACTGGGCTTGTATCACAGTTCACCCGTCATCACGCCTTCGCCGAAGGATTCGTTCGTGATCGTTTCGACCAGAGCTTCAGTCTTTGCAATTTCGCGAGTGGGCGTTACGGTTTCACCTTCATTCGGAGCGATCGGTGTGGCGATTGAATCAAACAGTGAAAGCTGTTTGGCCGGCGGTTTGATGCGATCTCTCAGATCCAGATCATCCAGCAGCAAAAGGTCCGGATTGTGATCGGCCGTGATCACAAAAAAACGCGCTCGGCCCCACGACACACGAAGCTTCTTGAGATCCTCGCAGCGCAGTTTGCGAAATTGCCGGGTTTCGAGAATGCGCTCGACATTGCGGACCCCGAACCCGGGAACACGCAACAATTGTTCGCGCGAGGCCGTGTTCACGTCGACCGGAAAATAATATCGATTGTCGATGGCCCAAGCTGTTTTTGGATCAAAATCCAATTCGAGATTGGGCTTGGCGGTGGTGAAAAGCTCGTTCACGTTGAATTGATAATAGCGAAGCAGCCAGTCCGCTTGGTACAGCCGATTTTCCCGGATCAAGGAAGGTTTTTCGACGGGCAAAACCGCATCCGCATGCGGAATCGGACTGTAGGCCGAATAATAAACGCGGCGCAATTTGTACTGAGAATAAAGTTTATCCGTGACCGTCAGAATCGACTGATCCGAACTTTCGGTGGCACCGACGATCATCTGCGTGGTCTGTCCTGCGGGTGCGAATTTTTTCGCTTTCGCTAATTTCTTTTGATCCTCTTTTGACTCGTCCACCCTGTCTTTGATTTGATGCATGGAGGTTTCGGCGGCTTCGATCGTTTTCGCGGGGGCCAGTAAATTCAGATCGGCTTGCACCGGCATTTCGATATTGGCGCTGATGCGATCCGCCCACAAGCCTGCCTCTTGAATCAATTCTTCGCTGGCTCCGGCCACGACCTTGAGATGAATGTAGCCACCAAAGCGATGCTCGCTTCTCAAGCGTCTTGCGACTTCGATCAAGAGCTCCATGGTCTCATCGGAGCTGCCGACGATCCCCGAGCTCAGAAACAATCCTTCAATGTAATTGCGACGGTAAAATTCAAGCGTGAGCCAGACGACTTCGGTCGGTGTGAATTTCGCGCGTCTGGTTTCACTGGACACGCGATTGATGCAGAACTTGCAGTCGTAAATGCAATGATTGGTCAGCAGAATTTTAAGCAACGAAACGCATCGACCATCCGGCGTGTAGCTATGACAGATCCCCATACCTTCGGTGTTTCCCATCCCGCCTTGATTGCGCTTTCGGAAAGATCCGCTGCTCGCACAAGAGGCATCGTACTTGGCCGCGTCCGCCAAAATTTCCAATTTCGCTTTGATCGCCGCCGGAGAGATCGTTTCGCGTTTTTCACTCGGAGAAGTCATACAATTTACATATAACTTACATATGCCAGATTGGCTATCTTTTGCTCAGGATGTGCGATGTCACATCGGTTCAAACTCGGAAAGAAATCTTCTGTTACACAGGCGCCGAGATACTTTTTCTTGAATTCATGGACGCAACGGCTACCGTTGAATCAGAGTTGAACCCCAACAAGGAAACGCAATGACCTCGACACCCGGGAAAAAAAAGACGGCTCGCAAGACCGCAACAAAAACCGCGAGCAAAGTCGTTAAAAAAATCGCGAAAAAAACTGTCAAGAAAACGAAGGCTTCGGCCACGGCTACAAGCAGCAGCGGGTCGGCCTCGAAACTGATTGATGGAAGAATCAAAGAACTGAAAGATTGGCGCGGCGAAATGTTGGCGCAAGTCCGTTCGCTGATTCAGCAGGCGGATCCCCAAGTGATCGAAGAGTGGAAATGGAAAGGCGTTCCGGTTTGGTCTCATGACGGGATCATCTGCACGGGCGAAACCTATAAGAGCGTGGTGAAGCTGACCTTTATGAAGGGCGCACAGTTGAAAGATCCCGCAAAGCTTTTCAATTCCAGTCTTGAAGGCAATGCCCGCCGCGCCATCGACATCAAGGAAGGTGAAAAGATCAACACAACCGCTTTCAAAGAACTGATTCGCGAGGCGATCGCACTGAATACATCCGGCAAATAGAACCTCTTTCCAACAAACCTAAAACTTCATACTTTAAAACTTCGAAAGCGAGCCAACTATGCAAGTCAGCACCAAAACTCAAGCCAAAGGCAGTCTGGATCAGGTCTATAACAAAGTGTCCGAAGCACTGAAGGTCGAAGGCTTCGGCATTCTCACCCGAATTGATTTTCACGAAAAGGTGCAGGAGAAGTTAGGAAAAACAATCCCGCAGACAATCATCCTGGGCGCATGCCATCCGGGCCTGGCTTTTGATGCCTTTCAGATCAATGCGGGCGTCGCCAATCTCATGCCTTGCAATGTCGTGCTTCAAGAAGCTGGAAAAGATCAGTGGAATATCGAATTCGCCCTGGCCGAACCCATTCTTTCAATTTTGAACGATCCCAAGCTTCAAGACTTTGCGAAGGGCGTTGACGCCAAAATTCGCAACGCCGCCAAAGCGATCTAAAATTGAGTCTACATCCAAACGCGCGAGCCACTCCTGCCAAACTGGAGGTTCGCCTTTGGATGACCAATTGGCGAGAAGGCTTTTTTACCAACCCGCGAAAAAGGAATTGCGATAGAAGTGTGCTTAAAGTGAATTCCAATATGTTGGATTTTTGACCAATATATTGGATTTTAGCCGAAGCTCCTCGCCCTTGCTCTGCATGACCCCGCTCAGCCTGGCCATTGCTTCGCATGACTCGGCCCTTTTTGCAAAGTTGCGGCTACCTATTGAACTTCGAAATCGAAATAGTCTTTTGGGTAAGCTTCGTTCTTCATGACGAAGTGCCACCACTCTTTTGGGTAATTGGTGAAGCCTTGTTTTTCCATGGCAGATTTTAAGATCTCGCGGTGCTTTCGAAGTTCTTCGGGCACCGCCGGATTTGCGGTGTACGCGAGCTCGCTGAAGCAATCGAAGGTGGTTCCCATATCCAATTGTCCCGAAGCTTCAACCGCTTTCGATTGGCGGCAGTCGGTGATTGAGCGGACCTTGGTTGCAAAATCGCTTGCCTGATACAGATCTTTTTTCACCAGGGTGAGATCGATGGTGCTGCCGCGGCTGTGACCGGATTTCGCATCAATGTAGCCACGACGGATCAGTTCCTTTTGTGACTCTTCCGGATAAAAAACTGATTTCATTTTCGAGTCCGAACCGGACTGAGTCCAAGCCACAAATTCATTCACGGCCCGTTGCGGGCGGTAACAATCAAAAACCAGCAATGAATACCCAAGCTTTGAAACTTCCTTTTGGACTTCACCTAGCGCTTTGGCGGCCTGGGTGGTCAAGTAGCATTTGCCGGCTTGATAGCCATCAATTGGTTTTCCAATAAAGTTCCAATCAGTCGCGTAAGCGGCCTGCACCGGAATGTCGGGATTGACGGCATTGAGATCAACGAAGCCAAAAACATCCCGAGCGACTGCTTGTGGATTCATCAAGCTTTGCAACGTTCGATTGACCAGCACCTTCATCGACCCAGCGGAAACGCTCAGTTCTCCCGCCGGCTCTCCCAAATGAAATTCCTCAAAGTCGGTGTTTTGATAAATCTTCCCTTTAAGCTCCAGCTTCCCTTTTTTGACCAGATCTTTGATTTCAGCCATGCAAAAGTACGAGGTCGGCATGAAAAGCAATGGTGTTCGAGATGTCTTTCTTGCTTCGCGAAAGGATTGCATCTGCGCGTCCGAAAGTTCGAAGGTCAACGTCGTCTGGTAATTCTGAGGAGATTGATCGTACAGATGCGAAGCCAAGACAGAATTTTTTCCGCTCTCGGCCAGCAAGAGAAAGGCATGTTTGGTTTTTGGTGGACGCACATTCTTCAAATAGTAATCGCTCGCGCAGGTTTCACCATTCGAATCAAAGGCTCCGGATTTGATGTAGGAAGATCGAGTGGCCGCCGTTTTTGGCGTTTCGTCGTTGCGAATTGGCGCGTGGCTCAGAATCGAGGTGAAGGCACTGCCCTGCTTTTTCAACATCTTCCGAAATCCTGACTGTTCGAGATAGGACGGCAAGTACCGATACAGAACGATCTCGACATCTTTGCGTTCGATCACCAGCGGATCTTCAGGGACGACGGTTTCCTTGATCGGAAAGGCTCCTTCAAAATCTGCATCTTTTTGCCAAGAAGCGCGAATGGGGAACAGCTTGTCAAACGCATCACCGGCTTTTTGCTCGGGCCCGAAAATTTTCTTTAAATCCGACAAACAAAAGAAAGTGCGGTCTTGTTGTTTTCCGGATTTATCAAAATAAATGGTCGTCACCGCCGGCAGCGAAATTTTGGACTCATTCAAGAGCTTGTGGTAGGTCGCCATTTCGTTCGCGTCAACGCGAACGCGAAGAATGAATTGGTAAGTGTGCGGCGGCGTTCCCGAGCGATGATCCAGCAAAAGATGATCGGGACCGTCCTCGCCCAGAATCAAGAAAGAATGCGAACCGAGCCTGGCAATGTCGCCGGGGAACATATAATTGCCGCCACAGTTTTCCTGGCCTTCGACGTGGGTGCCATCGTGATTGTGGGCATCATCCAGCGCATAATCCTGCGCCAGGACCGAAAAACCGAAGCTTAAGATGATGAGTGCAAAAACGGATTTCACTTGTACCCCCGCAGTGGTTGCGTGCGATCGTATTTGGGCTCGCCTGGTGGCAGCCCGGTCACCGGACTGGGATGTCCATCCAGTCTCATATTGAAAAGAAAATAGGTTGGCACACAGAAGCCGATGCCACGACGGCGGGCCTCTTCGATGGCCGAGCCGTTGATTTTTTCGGGCCGGCTGAGGTTGATCAGCTGATTTCTTTTTTTGCGAACGTAATCTTTGACTGATATTTTTTGATAATCCGGAAATTTCTGACAGATGTAGTCTTCACGACAGGATCGGTTCTCGCTGCAGGTGTCGAGCATCGATCTCGCCACTTTGGTTTCGAGACAAGCGCCCGAATCACCGCTGGCCGCGCACATATCAAAGCCAGACCCGCCTTGATTGGCACAGAGCTCGTCCGGAGTTCCTTTGGCAAAATCCACTTCGAAATTTTCTTCGGACAAAGTGCAGCGCCGACTCATGCGGCCCAAGGGTGCTCCGCTTTGCGGCAGCACGCAGTTGTAATCTTTCAGATCTTTGATCACGGCACCTTTGAGCTTCCACTTGTCCTCGAAGGCAAAAAAGTTAGAGCTCGGTGGATTTCGTTCGGCATGAGACTTCATGCTTTCATTGATTTCCCCCTGCCAGCAAACGCCTCCGGCCGAATTCACCGCCTTGGTCAAAACGCACTCGCCCAAAAGCACGTTCCGCCCCTGGGCCGAAACCGTTTTGAGACATTCAACCGCTCGTCCCTTCGGATCTGCGCAGGTGGGTGACCTGGCAAAGGCCGCGGTCTCGGCAAAGCAAAGCTGGCCCACATTTAAATTTTGAAACTGCGGAATGTCCGATGCCTGCATCCAATCGGCCGAAGAAAATGTCGAATGCGGTCGGAAGTGGTTCGGTTCTTGGCCGGCCGCCACCTTTCGAAGCCACGCCATTCTTCGTGGAATTTCGGCCGAGGCATGCGGTGACAGGGCCTGCTCTTGCCGATTGAATGGATGAGAAAACGCCGGATCCGAAACGCCCAGCAAGTGAAATCCCGCTGTCCCGCCGGACTGGTGACAGCCCATGCAGGTCAAGTTGTCCAATCGCTCGATCAAAGCGTCATGAGTCTTGATGTACTTGAGTTTGGAAATATCGATCGACTGCAACAAGGCTCGTTGATCGCGAAAGATTTCGGCGTAAGGACGGTTGGCCAATCGCGCGCGTCCCAACGTCGACCATGAAACGGAAAGCTTGCTGAGAAATCCGGGATCGAAATTGATGTTCAACGTTCCCTGATCCAACTGGTTCAAGTTTTCTGGCTTCTTTAAAAATTCGACAAATTTTTGCAGCAGCACGGGATTCTTTTGGATCGCCAACACATCCGGCGTGTTTTCAAGCTCGGCTGGCGTGAGCGTCGATCCGGATTTGCGAAAAATGCGCTGCATGTACATCGCCTGCCCACCAAAATCATGCATGTAGCCCGAAGTGAAGCGCAGTGACTGAAAATTCACTTCGAGCTGGCGAAAGGCGAGATTTTTCAAGGGCCCACTCTTCAAAGCCTTGGCATCGGTCGGCGAAATCTCCCAAGCCTTGGCGAATGGCGCACACGAATCTTGCTTGGGGTATTGTTGCACGACGCTCACGAAAAACGGAAGGCTGGAGCTTGAGGTTTTGGATTTATAACTCAGACGATAAATGAAACGGATCTCGCCGCAGGAATCTTTTGTGATGTCCCGACGATCCATGCGGTTGGCGATCGCGATCAATTTGAAATAGCCAAATTCCGAATTCAACCAGCGCGTGTCAAAGTGTCGAGGTTCATCACCATCTCTTTCCACCGCATAGGGATACTGCGAATTGTTGGCAACACTGCGGATGACAAATCCGCCCTTGAGATCTTGATCGGAGCGCGCGCCTTTGTCTTCAAAACCACGCAACGTCCGCACCATGTCGGGAACATCACCAGAATGTTCCGGGATCGTCGCTGGCAGTTGATCCGTTTTTAAGTCATGTGGAAGTGGCCGACCGATCACCTCGGCAAAGCTTCGATAAAACTGGTTGGCTTGAAACAAGTCAGATGTTCGACTGAGAGACTTGCTCGCTCCCAAGGATTCATTGAGACTGAAGCCATCGCTTTCAAGCACATGAAGAACCTGCGGATCCAGAACAAACACGGCCGGCGTTGCAGACGTGGCCGAAGCCGACCACGCCACAGTGTCAGAAAGCAAAAGCCCCAACAAAAGAAACAAACAAGATTTTGCGGTCATAAAATATTTTTGCAGGAACGCTCTTCAATGGGAAGAGACGATTTGCAATCATGCACCAAACCGCGTCGTGCGACAGAGGGGCCTTATCTCATTTGGGTCCAACCACCGTCGACCATCAGTTCAGATCCGGTCGTAAAAGAGGAATCTTCGGATGCCATGAAAAGCACGGCCTTGGCCACCTCTTCGGGCTTGGCCATTCTTTTCATGGGAATCACTTGGGTGAGATGAGTTTTGATTCCGGCCAGCCTTTCCGGATCCATGCCGCTGCGATCGATGATCGGCGTTTCGGTCGGCCCCGGGCTAACCGCATTGACCCGGATGCCCCGGGGCAAAAGCTCGGCCGCAAAACATTGCACGAAGGATCGCAAGGCGGCCTTGGTGGCGCTGTAAATGGAAGAGTGGGCGGCGCCAAAATGACTGACGATCGAAGTCGTCATCACGATCGTTCCCCCGTTTTTTAAAAGCGGCAGCGCCTTTTGCACGGTGAAAAACGCACCCCGAACGTTGATGTTAAAACTTTCATCATAAAAGTCTTCGCTGATCTCTTCGATGGATTTTGTTTTGGAAATACCGGCATTCACGAAGAGCGTGTCGATCTGTCCATATCGCTCTTGAATCAGTTGAAAAAACTGGGTGAGATCTTTTTGCGAAGTCACGTCTCCTTGAAAACCCAGATGATCTCCGGGCAAGGCCTTTAATGTTTCATCGATCGATTTGCGATCGCGGCCAATAAAGGCAATTCTTGCCCCTTCGGCTTGATAAAGTTTGGCCGTTGCCAGCCCAATTCCGCTGTTGCCGCCGGTGATGACGGCGACCTGACCGGCCAGTTTTCCCGTGATGGTTTTCATGTGCGTGATCCTTTCATATTGGACAATATTGTCCATATTTGAGCAAAAAAAATGCGAGGCCTTTATTTTTTCAGGCCATCGATGGCAACTTTGGCAATCTCGCGCAGCTCTTTGGGCTTCACCCCGCCCCGAGCCGACAAACGCAGTCCGGCCAAGATGGATTGCAAGAACAAGGCGGTTGCCTTGACGTCGACCGAAGATCGCAGCTCACCGACCGCATGAGCTTCGCTTAAAAGACGCTCGAAGGTTTTCTTCCACTCGAGCCCCGCACGATGATTGGCGTCCGCGACCATCTCATCAGCGGTGCCGAATTCGCAAACGGATGAAATTCCGATGCAGCCCAAGGATCGAAGCTCGGCGTCTTCATCTGCCACCTGCATCAAGATGCTTTCCAAAATTTTAAGTGGAGAGTCTGACTTTCGCGCAAGCGTGGCCAGCTTCACGCCCCGATCGGAATTGTACATTTTTAAAACTTCGACAAAAATATCGTGCTTGCTTTTGAATGTGTCGTAGAAGCTTTGGCGACCGATCCCCATGGCCAAGCGCAAATCATCGGTGGTGGTTGCGCTGTAACCCTGCTTCCAGAACACCATTTTGGCATTTGCCAATGCTTTATCTCGTTCAAACGTTTTCGGACGTGCCATGGCTCTACTATGCCCATTATGGACAATAATGTCCATAACTATTTTTAAGTGACCTTTGGCGGCGCCGTGAAATGAGACGGCGCCCTTTCAAAGGATGAAAACTCTTCCCCGGCCCTCAAAATGATCCCGCAGCAAATCTTTTCCAAGTTGCCCTTGGCCCCGCGATCAGGCAGATTCAGCCGCATGCAAACCAAGTCGTCTCCCCGCTCTTTGGACTCCAAATTCTGGTCTGATTTTTCCGATCGGGTCTGGGAGAAAAAACCACTGGTGCTGCGCCAGATTCAACATCCCCTGTTGGAAATGGATCAACACGAAGTCTTTCGTCTGCTCGTGCTTTATGCCAATCACTGCCGCCGGAATCGCAACCCCGAAGGATTTAAATTTTTTCTCGACGGACAGCGGGTGCATGAAAGCGAGATGTTGAGCCTGCTGCCTCGGCAGAGCGACAAGAGCCTGCAAGGTTATCACCAACGCATGAATGAAATGTTCGCGGACTATTGCCTGGTTTGCGACGAACTTTTGCGGGTGAATCTGAAGAAGCAGGCCCTGCTGTCGGCATTTACGGGCGAGCTCTACCGCCACGTGGGCTTTCCGAATCGGTTTGCGGAAATGGGGCTTTACCTTGGCAATTATCGAAAAACGCCTTTTGGCGTGCACGTCGATGAATGCGGGGTTTTCAGCTTTCCGGTTGTCGGCACAAAACGCTTTCGCTTGTGGAAACCTTCGTTTGTGCAAAAAAATCCAGCGCTCGTTCGCGCCTTCAATTACGCAAAATACAAAGCCAGCTCGCAGCTTTTAGAAGCAAAGCCTGGCGATATGACTTATTGGCCCTCGTCCAGCTGGCATATCGCCGAATCCGACGGCAGCTTTACCGCAACCTGGAGCCTCGGGGTTTGGGTCAACCGCACCCACCGGGAGATGGTGCAAGAATCTGTTGCCGAACTGCTTTCGACTCGTCTGGGGTCGGCCGCCGATGCAACGATGACGCCCCTTTGTGATCAGCCCAGCAAAGATGGTGAAATTCGCGAGCTTCCCAAACTGGCCGAGCGGTCTTTGGCGATTCTGCAGGGATTGCGTCCCGAAGACTTCAAATCAGCGCTGCTGAAAAGTTGGATGGTTCATCTTTCAAAAGAGGGCTTTAAGACGCCGCCACAGTTCGGGCGCCAACCAAAAATCACGTCGAAGACCCGCCTGCAACGAGGGCCCTCGCCCCTACTCTGGATTTTCGACGCAGACACCTCAATTCTTTCCGTGAGCTTCGCCGGAACCTGTGTCCAGTTTTCGCAAGCTCCCCAGGCCGTTCTGAAGCTCATCAAAGTCCTGAATGCGGGCGAAAGCTGTCAGACGGATCGATTTCTCAAAGGTCGTGGGCTTGAAAAGAATCTCAAAGGTCTCCAGATTCTCGCTGACGCGGGTGCCTTCCAGAACGCTTCGAATTGACCGTGGATTGCCAGCAGTTTTCTTGACTTCGTCAACCACACTCGAGCATCTTAATCGCCCATGCCACTGTCCATCTTGCGCCGGCGCCCCATTTCATTAAGCACTTGTTTGTTTCTGATCGTGCTCGTGGCGATTTTGCCGGTGCTGGTGTTCTCTGGAGTCTTAGCGAACCATCTGGTGCGCTCGAAGTATGAAGCCAACAGCCGCTTGCTGACGCGAACGGCCGACGAGCTGGCATTTGCGGCCGATCAAGAAATTTCATCCACCATTCGAACCCTGCAAGGACTCAGTCAATCCAGCGCGCTCCGCCAAGGTCATCTCAAAGTTTTTCATCAAGAGCTTGCGGACATCTTGAGCACCCAGCCTTCTTGGGGAACCTTGCTTTTGCATGACACCGAAGCTCACTGGCTGCTTGCGGCTCGCCAACCTTACGGCACGAAATTGGGAAATTCGATGGAGCCAGAGAGTATTCTTTTGGCGGCACAAACGGGGCAACCCCAAATCAGCAAGATCTTTCCCGTTCAACAAAACCTGATGATGAAATCTCAGTTTGGGTTTGCGATTCGCGTCCCCATCAAAAACCAAGATGGGAAAATCATCTACGTTCTTTCTGCCATCTTGGGCTCAAGACCGATGCAAGAGCTCGTCTCGCGTTTTACGACCAATCCGGGCGAATGGGTGCGCTCGATCGTCGATAAGAACGGCACAATCGTCTCGCGCTCCAGAGAGCCCGAGAAATACATAGGCGGAAATGCGTCCACGCAAATGAAATCTTTGCTGTCCGCAAAAGAGTCTGGCTTCGAACGGACCACCACACTGGATCACGTTGACGCCTACACCGCGTATCGAAAGGCCCCACTGTCTGGCTGGCATTCGATTGTTGCCGTGCGGGCCGATGTGCTCGAAACGGACGCCCGCAAGGCTCAGCAAGGATTGGTGATCATATCCATTCTCATGTTGGCTTTGTCTGGCTTGATCACCTTGCTGTTTTCTCGCTGGATTCGGCGTGCGCTCAAGAGTGGCGCGGACGGCGCGGCGGTCGTGGCCCGCGGCGAGACGCCAACCATCGCGACTTCACCGATTGCCGAGCTCGAAGAACTTCGCCAGTCTTTGCTGGCGGCCTCGGAACTGCTTCGCTCGCGCGATCGCGCCAAGTCGGACTTTCTGGCCAATATGAGCCACGAAATCCGCACACCCCTGGGCATCGTTCTGGGCATGACCGAACTGATCGCGGCAGAGAAGGTGACCTCGCAAGAGCGTGAGCGCATGTCCGAAATCGTCAAACGCAATGGTCTGCAGCTGCTGCGCTTGATTGACGATATTTTAGATCTCGCCAAAATTGAAACCAACCGCTTGCCGATTGAGCACATTGACTTTTCATTACCGGATTTGGTTTCCAGCGTGACCGAAGACCTTTCGGCCCGCGCGCAGGAAAACGGCGTGAAATTGCAGATCGTTTTTGAAAAAGGCAGCCCGAACATCGTCAATTCGGATCCGATCCGATTGCGCCAGATCATTTTCAATCTGGTCGGAAATGCCGTCAAATTCACGCATCACGGAACGATCGAAGTTCGCCTGAAAGCACCCCAAGACGAATTCGCGCGTCTCACGGTTTCCGATTCCGGTATCGGCATCAAACCCGAGCAGCAATCTCTTTTATTTTCAAATTTCGCACAGGGAGACACCAGTCACTCTCGTAAATACGGCGGCGCCGGTCTGGGATTGTCGCTGTCACGAAAGCTCGCCCGTCTCTTGGATGGTGACGTCAATTTAGTCCGCAGCCAGCTGAATCAGGGTTCGGTGTTTGAGGTCTATTTTAAGATGCGACCTTTAGCGAAAGACTCTGCGCTCCCGGTGAAAGTGGAATCCAGAATCCCGGCCGTCGTCGAATCAAATGCAGCGAAAAAGATTTTGCTGGCCGAAGATTCGTCTGACAATGTGGCTTTGATTCAAATGTATCTCAAAAATTCGCGGGCGGAGGTGTCGGTGGTGTCCAACGGACTTGACGCTTTGAAGCTTGCGACCACGCAGCCGTTTGACCTGATCTTGATGGACATTCAGATGCCCGAGATGGATGGCTACGAAGCCACCCGACAGATTCGGCAAAATGGCATTTCAACCCCGATCGTGGCACTGACTGCCCACGCCCTGGACGCCCATCGTGAGCGAGCTCTGCAGTCAGGATTCGACGATTTCGTCACCAAGCCCGTTCGCCGCGGGGACTTGATCGAGACTTTGACGAAGCATCTGCAGATCACGATTTAGAAAACACCTCATCATTGCAAATCCATCGCTGTTGCGTAGACAGCGCACCCCTGGTGGGCTCCTCAACATCGCGTTGATGACATACCCTCTCGAATTTTGCGGAACACATTCAAATAAGTGGCAGTTTCGACACCGATCCCTTACGCTCTTTTAATGCCTGCTAAATTACGAGTCGCGCGCGCGACGAATGATCTTCATCGTGTCAGTGAAATGTATCGCCTGGGTCTGGGGCTTCAGGTTTTGGCTTCGTTCCAGAATCACGCTGGATTTGATGGAGTGATTCTCGGGGTTCCTGGATGCGAGTATCATTTTGAATTTACATATGAGCATGGTGCCGAAGCCCCTCGCTCACCTTCGGCCGAAGACCTGATCGTTTTTTATCTTTCCAGTCCGGATGAGCTGGCACAAACGAGAAATCAAATGCAGCAGGCAGGGTTCAAACCAGTAGCGTCGCACAATCCTTACTGGGATCAATACGGATTCACGTTCGAAGATCCCGAAGCTTACCGGGTCGTGATCTGTCATATCAAATGATCAAGGGCGAGTGGGACCGACGGTTCACCCGATGATTTCAAACTCGATCGGCTTGCAGCGACCGTTATTGGTGCCTTCATCCGAGCAAGCCGTCAGCGCCACGATCAAATCCATCTTCGCTTCGAAAATGATAAAATCCCCGGCCTTCGATAAGGGCGATTGCACCGAGATCTTTCCGTTCTCCTGAACCGGGACGTTCATGAATATATTAAAGCTCGTGCCGATCTGGTGGGGATTGACGTCAAATTTTTGAAAGGCTTTTTCTAAATTTTCCAAGCAGCTCGGGTGATAATCTTGTTTCCCCGAAATCATTTCGAACATCTGCTGACTGCAGGGCGTGACCAGAAAATCATGTCGGCCGCAGCTGTCCTCGATGATTTCGAGCATGGCCTTGCCAGCTTGCGAATAAAGCACGTGACCTTTGCTGAAATAAACCGTGTCGCAGGTGTCGATCGAGCGGCCGGACGACAGGGCATCTCGGGGATTCTCTTTCGAGAAGCAATAAAGATCGGAGACTTGCTCACCCAAAGTGTCGATGACCTTGAGACGCTGGCCTTTTTTGAGTTCGAATCCGGTTCCGGTTTGTGCGGGAATCTTTGTCTTCATTCTAGATCACGGCTTAACAAGACTTTTCAGAAATGAAAAGGGGCATTTCCAAGTTCCCGGGTTCATTTTTCCGGAAAACTGAATGCTCTCCCAGCTTTCTCCGTGGGCGGCCACCATCGGATTGACCGAGCCTTGAAATTTCTGATCCCGCTCGCGATTCAAAGCGACCATGCCCTCGTACTGCCCGAGCTTCATCAGCTGATCGAATTGACTGAAGACATTGAAGATCATCGCCGGCCTGGAAAATCGTCTGGCCTGCCGCGAGCTTTGAGAATGCAAACCCACCACGAAAAATTCTGATCCGCCCAAAGCAAAGCGAAATCCAGGATCCGCCGGGTCTTGAACAGAGTTCGCGGGCCAATCGTTTTTTCGATCCTCTTCCGAAGTCAAAAATGAAAGCTCCTTCCACAGGGCCGTTTCAAAATCGGCTTCGCTGAATTCTTGCTCTTCGAAGACGGCCCAGAAGCTTAGGTAAATCGAGGACGTTCGTTTCTGCTCTTGCAGGAAAAACAGCAGATCGTTTCGAAGCTCGCGCCAATGCTCGCCCTCGCCGAATTTTCCGTAAAATCCCACCTGGTAATCATCCTTGTGGTACGAGCGAAGTGCGGCCACGCAGGGATAATTTTTTTGCGAGACCAGAGCTTTGATTTCCTCGGCAACGGGCTTTGCCGGGTCCCCCTTCGCCACCAGTGAATGGTAAGAAATCAAGTTTCCTTTTTCGGGACGATAGAGATGAGTGGTGGGGTGCTGCATCGGTTCCATGCGCTGAAATCATTCATGGAATATGCCGACTGTCATATGGAATATATCGGAATTCGGCTCAAAAAGACCGAGGGATGTTCCATCTTGCCTCAAGCCTGACAAGCCTTGTCCAAAAGCGCTGCACCGTTTCGGGCAAAGACGGGTTTACTCGACCCGAAAAAGGGCAAATTTCAGATAGCGCAGTTCCGGCATGGCCAGGGGATAAGGATGATCCACAGGTTGCGCCCCGAGGTACACCAAAGTCCCGCGCTTGCTGGCTTTCGAAAATGCTTCGCGCGTGATTTCGAGGAAGGCCTCGGTGGAAATATGGCTCGAGCACGAGCTTGCGGCAAACAGACCGTTCTCGTTCACCAGGCGAATGGATTGCGAGTAGATCTTCGTGTAAGCCGCGGTCGCTTGCGGCACTGACTTTTCGTTCGGCGCGAAGCTTGGCGGATCGGTGATCACCAGGTCGTACTTGCGCTTGGCGGTCAACTCTTGCTCGACAAATTCGAAAGCGTCCGTCGCCACATCCCGATGTTCCGTCTTCAGTTGATTGATTTCGAAATTTCGTTTCACCGCTTCGATCGCGGGCTTGCTGATATCGACGCTGGTCACCCGTCTCGCTCCTCCCGCGGCCGCGAAAATCGAAAAGCCACCGGTGTAGCTAAAGAGATTGAGCACATCTGCGTCCTTGGCAAATCGGCCGATCAGGGCGCGGTTGTCCCGCTGATCCAGAAAAAAACCGGTCTTGGCGGCGTCCCGGATGTTCGATGAAAACAGCAAGCCATTTTCTTTGAACTCGGTTTGCTCAGGCAGCTTGCCGATCAGCTCGACGCCTTTTTCCTCGTCGTCATTGCGCCGTTTGAAATAGACGCATTCAATCTGTGGCAGATCGGCGCGGATTTTCTCGGCGATGGCCTGACGATTCCACACGGTTTCCATGATCGGATGATCGTGCTTCATCACCGCCACGTGCCCGTAGATGTCGATGACCAGACCCGGAAAACCATCGCCCTCGCCATTGAGCAAGCGGAACGAGTTGGTCTGCTGCAGGTTGAAGCTCTGACGAATGCGCAGGGCATTCTTCCACTGCCGCTCACTCCAGAATTCGAACGTCTTCACGGCGTTATTTTTGCGAAAGTAAGTCTCATCGCTTTGACAGAACAGCCGGAATCGAAGCTGAGTGTCAGCCTGAAGCACGCCGAAACCGACCAGCTCTTTTTTGAAATACAGGGCGTGCATCCCCGACTTCATCTTTGCCTTTTCATCAAAGCAATTGGCGAAAATCCAGCGATGTCCGCGCTTCAAATGTTTGGTGACGTCCCGGGTGAGCAACACGCTGGGAAGATTTTCTGGGCAGCTGACAAAATTCATGAAGTCCTCGATCGGCGCAGTATACCTCAGCCAGGCGCCAGCCGTCCAGGCCCACGATCGACTAGGGTGCGCGCTCGAAGCGCAGAATTTTCACGGTCCGGGGGCCCTGCGGATCGAGCGCACAGGTGCGGGGGATCGGGCGCGCGGTTGCGGGGGCGGCGGGCGGATGCCAGAGCCGAATGCTCATGCGGATGAGAACGCGGGCGCAAGAGCCGAAACCGGATCGCGGCGCCCCCAGATAGCACTGGTCCTGGAATGCACGAGATCTCAACCACCAATTGCCTAATGAATCTGCTTGTGATGGCTCGAGCAAAGGGTCGTGAGATTCTCGAGATCGTGCAGACCGCCTTGAGCAAAGCCATGTATATGATGCACCTCAAGCCAGCGAGTGTTGGGACAGCGAATGCCTTCACGGGTTCGGTGCGTGCACCGGCTCTGGTCCCGAAGGATCACTTGATGCTGAATGTGAGCCGGAATGTGGCGCGAGGGTTTGGAGGTCTGTCCCGGGACAGATTGATTGAAGCCGGATTGAGTTTGTTCGCCAGACCGTCCTGGGACAGACGAATTTGAGAATGATTCAATTTTGTTTTCAGCTCTTGAAGCGCAATCGTCATTTGGTCCGGCTTGAACTTCCATGTCCGCCTGTCCTGGGACAGATTGAGACTTTGCTTTCAAAGAAGACTGATTTTTGTTCTGGCTTTTATGGATGTTTCTCTCGGCCTTTTTGAATGGATCATTTCTATCCAGATAGAAATCTAAGACGGCTTCCAGGGTTTGCTCAAAGCTTGCAGCCGACTTTGCCTTTTGACTGACGATGTCTTGAGCTCGTTTCAATTTCTCCAGTACTTTTTCATCGAGCCCGAATTTAATTTCTAATCTTTCTTTTGAGACATACTTCGCGCGGTCATGCACAAGATCCTGAGGTCTCTCGGTCGCGACCGCTTTCTCAAGCTTTGCTTTCGTGAAAGTGGAAGCTTTCGCGATCCACTCAAAGCTGTTTTCTGAATCGATCACGGGTGTGATCTTTCTCGCGGTCGAAACGCTCACTTCGCCTGACATCACTGCGGCCTTCAGTTCAGGTACTTGCTTCGACTTCCGAGCAACCGCAATCATATTGCAGGCAACAGATTCAGTGAGGCCTAAGAATTTCAGGCAGTATTCAAAAAGACTGGAGCACTCGTAATGCGCGTGAACTTGATAGAGGTCCACTTCACAAACGGCTTCGAATAAAACATGCTCTGCTTTTTTATATTCCCGGCTCGCAGCCAAGGCTAAAGCATGAACCTTCTCGATCTGCTTGGGTTTATTCTTCCAAACTTTTGCTTTTTCATTTTGCGCTGAAATATTTTTGAACATGTGGCGCTTCTCCTCTAATCTGGAAGGAGGTATAACACATGTTTTTCAATCATCATTTCAACGAGAGATAGAACAACTTTCAGACACACGATTAAACTGCGTTGCAAGGCCACCACCGAAAGCCAGAGCCAGTTCTCAAAATTTTTTTCAAAAATACATCTCTATTTAAAGCCAAAGCCCAAAGGAAGAGTCAAAAAACCTGTCAAACAATAAATTCGAAAAAACTCCGCCCCATTCGGCGCAACAAAATTCCCGCCAGCCCCGCTCCATCTCTGGCCCAACCCCCGCAATCGCACCCGCTCCGCCCGCGCCACCGCCGGCGAACCAACCCGAGCTCTGCGCAAGCCAACAAAACTTGAGCTTTCCCCACGCGCGCGATAGATTGCCCTCTGTTCACAATGCCCAAACCACGCAGGACTATAAAATGAGCTTTGCTCCGATCGAACCATTTCAGAGCGGTCAGCTGCCAGTATCAGATGGCAACTCGATCTATTGGGAGACCTCTGGAAATCTGCAGGGTGTGCCTGCTCTTTATCTGCATGGCGGACCGGGTGGAGGCATCAGTGGAGGCTACCGCCGACATTTTGATCCAGAAAAATTTCTGATTGTTTCTTTCGAGCAAAGGGGCTGCGGACGCAGCCGCCCGCTTGCGACCGAAGCCGACGCCCGGCTTTCTGCGAATTCCACCCAGGCATTGATTCAGGATATCGAAGCTCTTCGTCAACATCTGCAGGTCAAGCATTGGTTGTTATACGGAGCTTCGTGGGGCACCACTCTGGCCTTGGCCTATGCACAAGCACATCCACAGCGAGCGTCGGCACTGATCCTTGCTGCCGTCACCACGACGACGGCGGATGAGATCGATTGGATCACAGTTCAAATGCGAAATATTTTTCCTCGCGAGTGGGATCGGTTTGCGGGGCGGTGGAGAAAAAATCTGGCGAGCGCTTGATTGATGCTTACTATCGCTCTATCACCCATCCGGAAGAGAAAATCCGGTGTCAGACCGCGAAAGCTTGGTGCACTTGGGAAGATGTGCACGTCTCGCTGGATCCACACTTTTCGCCCAATCCCCGCTTTCAAGATCCGGAATTCTGCCTTCTCTTTGCAACCCTGGTCATTCATTACTGGAAACATTCGGCCTTCCTTACCGAGCACGAGATTCTGCAAAATATTTCGCGCATCTCTCATCTTCCCTGCACCTTGATTCACGGAAGGCTGGATATCAGCTCGCCTTTGGAAATTCCGTGGAGATTGCACCAGGCCTGGCCTGGAAGCGAATTGATCGTTTGCGGAGAAGGCCACGGCGGCCAAAACATGGCAGCGGAAGTGACTCGTGCCGCCAGCAAAATGCTGGAAAAGATCCAACTCACCATGAATTCAAATCGGTAACAGAGAGTCAGAAAAGAATTTTTGTGAAAGCCACGAGTGTTTTTCTTCTCTTCTCCATTTTCTCGATTGATTTCCCGCTTGCCCGCAACCACCTTTCATTGCGAAACTCGTCTGCGGACGACATCCCCGGCGAAAGAAGGTTCCGATGAAGAAAACTTTGATCACGCGAAAACAGTTTAAAGTGATGCCCTGGAAGAACGGGGCCGGGACCACCGCCGAGATTGCGATCGAACCTGCCGGCGCTGATTTTCGCGAAGGCAAATTTGCCTGGCGCCTGTCCAGTGCACGCATCGAGGATGAAAATCAATTCTCGCAGTTTCCGGGATACGACCGCATCCTGACCGTGCTGTCCGGCGAAGGCCTGATGCTCAACAGTCAGGAATTGGGGCCCTTCGAAATTTTCGAATTTGAAGGCGAAGACCGAGTCGAGTGCACGCTGATCGGTCCTCCGGTCGAGGATCTCGGCGTGATCTTCAAACGCGATCAGTTTCAATGCTCGATCCAAATTTTAGACGTCAGCGCGCCGATGTATTTGAAGTTGGATGAGGGAACTCATTTCTTTCTTTCCCTGGCGCACCCGGCGGACATTGACGGTACCGAACTTGAGCCGCCTAATTTTTTGAAAATCGAAGATGCCAAAGGGATCGAAATCAAGTCAGGGACCTACCCGGCCCCGATGTTGAAAATTTCGATCTTGAAAAAAGCCGGTCTCGTTCAATAGACCGGATCAGCGTCGAAGTCCTCATTCCCGGCGCCCTCAAGAAAAATTGACATTTCATTTGCCGGGCACCAGACTTTTCTGATGAATCGAAAAATCCTGCTTCGAACTTCCGCGTTTTTCACTTTGTTCACTTTTGTCGGACACACGCTAGGCCTGATCCGTCCATTACCGGAAGATCAAACCGACGTCTTAACGGTCTACCAGATGATGAAACAAACGATGGTCCCATTTCCCATGGGAGAGCCCAAATCCATCGCCACCCTGATGATCGGGGCCAACACCACGCTGAGCGTGCTGCTGTTCTTGGCCGGTATTTCTTATTTGTTCTTAGCCACCGATCCGGTGGAAAGATCCAGCCAGCGGCAATTGGTGCTTCTGAATATCTCGATGCTTGCCGTTGCCATCACCAGCTACTTTTGCTTTTTCCCACTGCCCACGCTCTGCACGGGTCTCGCGGCCATCTTTGGCATTGTGGCTTTCAGAAAAAAATAAGCGAACGACTTACCAGCTGTAACCCAACGAAGCGGAATAACTGGTCACTTTGATCAATGGATTGACCGCATCGGCCTTTGAATAAACATTCACGCGAAAAGATCGGTAGCCGGCAAACAATCCGTAGCCCACGAAGGAAGAGTGCGCGATCACTTTACCGGCCGACCCATTGCAGGTCATCGCAGAGATCCACGAGCTATTGGGATTGTCCGAGCTGATGTCTTTGCATTCATCACCAAAATCCAGCGCGGCCAGCGCATAGGGATTGATCGTCAGACTTCCCATCCGAAAACTCACTTGGGTTCCGAACAAAGCACCGGCGAAGGTTGGATTGAAAGTGAAACCCTCGGTGGCCCCGCCACCAATTTCTGCGCTCGGCACAAAATCGGAAGTGGAATGAGTCGTCAGGTAATAAGGTCCCGCAAAAAGACCCAGTGCCGCGGCCGAGGTGGCCGTCCCCAAAGCGCGGTAGCTTGCTCCGGCCGCCACGGCTAAGCTTTGAGATTTGATATTTTGAATGGCGTAACTTTGCACGCCATCTTGAAAGCAGGTCACTTCGCCCGTGACTTGAGTACCGACAGCGAAGAGGTAATAAGCCAGCTGATTGCTGGCAGGAAACGTCACGGACAAACCGGCCGTATTTCCCTTGGTGGCGCCATCGAATCGGAACTGGCCCCCGGTATCGGTCGGAAACTCGCCTTCGGCAGAGGCATTCACGAAACCAAACTGTGGCGAGATCATGTGTTTTGGATCTTCCAAGCTCGGCAGCGGAGGTGCCGCCAGAAGCTGTTGGGAAATGGCGATCGACATCTCGGCACCGAAGGTCGGACTGGTGGCAAATGCTTTTGAAAAAGACAAGGCAATGACCAGGACGGCCCAACCCGCGCGTATGTGAGGCATAGGATGATGATTGACCGACACGCATTTTCAGTCAAAGAGTCTGAGTCACCAAACTCTGGGAAAAGACTTAGGTCTTGCGGAACACGCTATTTTCGATTTTCTCTCTCGGCTTTGGCAAGAGAGCGAACCTTTGACCGGATCCCGAAATTGATTTCTAATAGATCCCACAATCCGCGATAGAAAGGATATCAAGCATGAAAAAAATGGCGATCCTCGCACTCTTCACCTTGGTTTCTCCACTGAGCTTTGCAGCCGGAAAAACTGCGGCGCCCCAAGTGATCGAAATTCAAGCGACGGAAAAAGGTTTTGAGCCGAGCCAAATCGAGGTCAACTCTGACGCCCCCGTTGTTCTTCACGTCACGCGAAAAACGGAAGACACCTGCGCCACCGAAATTCAATTTCAGGAAAAGAAAATTAAGAAAGCGCTGCCCATGAATCAGACCGTCTCGGTCGATCTCGGAAAACTGAAGAAAGGTGACCACACCTTTGCTTGCGGCATGAATATGTTCAAAGGTTCCATCACCGCTAAATAATATCTGAATGCGTGCCAAGACCAAAGAGCTTGATCCCGGAATGGGTCTCAAGCTCAATTCAGCCTCCGTTGTTATAGCTTTCCCATATCGATGACGAAACGATAGCGCACATCGCTTTTGATCACGCGGTCATAAGCGATGTTCACCTGCTCGGGCGCGATCAGCTCGATGTCCGGCGTGATGTCGTGCTTCGCGCAGAAATCCAACATCTCTTGCGTTTCTTTGATCGAACCGATGAGCGAACCTGCGTAACTGCGACGCTTCATCACCAAAGGAAAAGGATGAATCGACAGCGGCTTATCGGGAAGGCCCACCACCACCAAAGCACCATCCAATTTTAACAGCCCAAAATAATCACCCATATTCAGATCCGCGGAAACCGTATTGATGATCAGATCAAATTGGCCCGAATATTTTTTAAAAACCTGGGGATCATGCGTGGAAATAAATTGATGCGCGCCCATTTTCAAAGCGTCTTCGCGTTTTTTATCCGAGTGACTGAGCACCGTCACGTCCGCCCCGAGTGCCCGCGCGATTTTCACCCCGACGTGACCCAAGCCACCCAGTCCCATGATCGCCACCTTTTTGCCGGGTCCCGCCTTCCAATGCATCAGCGGCGAATACAAAGTGATGCCAGCACAAAGAAGTGGGGCCGCCTTGTCCAGAGGCAAAGATTTCGGAATGCGCAAAACGTAATTTTCGTCGACCACGATGACATCCGAGTAACCGCCCTGGGTCGGCGTCTTGCCATCTTTTTCGAAACTGTTGTAAGTAGCGTTCATCCCGTTCAAACAGTACTGCTCCAAATCCTGCTCGCAGCTCGAGCAATGTCGACAAGAATCAACGAAGCATCCCACACCGACATGATCGCCGACTTTGTGTTTCGTCACCTTGGATCCGACGGCGCGAACGATGCCCGCGATTTCGTGCCCGGGTACAACTGGGTACATCGCCTGTCCCCATTCGCCCCGCACGGTGTGAATGTCCGAATGGCAAATCCCGCAAAATTTAATGTCGATCAAAACGTCATGCTCTTTTGGGTCTCGGCGCTCGAACGAGAACGGTCCCAGAGGTTTATGAGCGGCCGTGGCGGCAATCCCTTTCGCTTGAATCATAGGTCACTCCTTGAAGATGAAAATTATGTGAACAGAGCACTTCAAATAGTATGCTGGCCACCGCGGTTTGAGAATGTCTGTTTTGTTGATGCGTTGTGAAGAGCGGCTTTATAATGAGCGCTGTCCAATTTCTGTGATTGAAAGCAAAGACGCATGAATGGGACCTGCTCATCCACGATCTTGACCGTCGGGACGGAGCGATATCTTTTTTAAAAGATAACATGCCATACCGACGATCAAGAGAGTGGATGAGGCCCGCCTGAACACGTGCCCCAATAAAATCTAAGCTTTGGTTGTCAGTTTCAAACCAATGATCGAAACCAAAAGCAGAGCTAAGAAAAAGATGCGGCCTGGATTTGCTGATTCTTGAAAGAGAAAAATTCCAAGCACCGCGGCACCCAGGGCGCCGATCCCCACCCACACGGCGTAGGCGGTTCCGATCGGTAAAACCTGACTGGCCCGCGCCAATAAAAACATGCTGAGAGCCAACGTGACCAAAGTGAAAACACTGGGCCACAGTTTGGTAAAACCATCGGTGTATTTCAATCCGATCGCCCAGCACATTTCAAACAATCCCGCGATCACCAACAAAATCCAAGACCAGGTCACGGTCATACGAACTCCTTAAAGCGATTGAAATTTCTCGGGACTTTTCTGATAGCGCTCCTTGCAACGGCTGGTGCAAAAGTACAAGGTCTTTGCCCCCGTTTTCAAAGTGTTTGAGCAGCGATCTGGATTTTTGATTTCCCAGTCCGGGCAGACCACGCAATGTGCTTTCTTCTTGACGGCAGTTTTTTTCATTCTAAACGACCGCACTCTTCCAAGCTGGTTGCCCTTTCAAAAGATCCGTCGCCATTTTAATCGCGGCGTGATCAGCCAGTCCCTGAGATTCTTTAAAGTAATCGGCGTTGGCTTTCAAAATCTGCTCGAACGGCAAAAGTTTTCCTTGTGCGTCCGTGCAGTACTTGCAGAATTCACTGCTGGTATCGCCCAGCGCGAATTCTTCGGGATTTTGCATTGGCATTCCGCATGAGCTGCAAGATTTGCATTTCTGTTCCATCGATTTTCTCCTTATTAGGTTTTAATTAAAGTCATAAATTGTCGAATCAGATCCTCGCCGAGGTCTTTTAAGATTGGCGTTCTCTCTGAAAACAAATCCCGATTTTGAATGTGATAGTGCAAGAGTCCAAGCCAGGCATTGAAGAATGGAGCTTGGTCGATCTTTTTGATCTGGCCTTGTTTCATGGATTCTTTTGCCGCCTGATATACACGGTAAGACAACGACGCGTTCAAAGCATAGAGCTGGCTGCGAACCTGCGGTGGCAGGGTCTGGGATTCTGAAATCAATCGCAGGTAGAAATCTTCAAATTCAGTCAGGACCGAGACGTGCGCCTTCAGCAATTCTTTCAGCGAGAGATCAAGTGCGAATCGTTTGCCAAGCTCTGCTGAAAGGCGCTCTCCAAATCGGTCGACAACCGCTAAGATCAAATCTTCGCGAGTCGGAAAATGAATGAACACGGTTCCATGCGACACCTGCAAAGCTTTGGCGATCTCGGCCGTGGTCGTCTGCGCGATTCCGTATTTCGCAAAAAGATCTTCCGCCTGCGAAATCAGGCCGGCTCGTGTTTTTTCTTTCTGCTCTTTGCGGGTGATTTTCTCCATCTGCCCGAAGAGATATTCGCTAAGTAGATACTCAGTCAAATAAAATTTGGGCTTTTGAAATGACGGTGGCGGTCATGGTCGGGTCTTCTTCATCCATGCGTGCACTTCTTGATCTCTTTGGAGCGGACTGCGTTGGAAAAACCGAAGCACGGCTTCATCGTCCATGGACGCGCGATTTTGTCCAAGCTTGAATTTACCTTCGATCCCAGTGGCTTTGATGCGCAAACCGACGATCGCGGACTCGAGCCGTTTCTGCATCGGCGTTGGCAACTCGTAGGACCAATCCGTGCCATTCTGCTTTTCAAATGCGTGAACTGATTTATTCAGAATCTCGCTCACGCCCGCCCCGTCCGAAATGATCTCGACCGCACCCTGGATTTGCACGGCCGCAAAGCTCCAGGTCGGAACATTTTCGCGGTCGACGTACATCGTCGGCGAAATGTAGCGATTCGGCCCCTGAAAGCTGACCATCACCTCGGGCGAAAGACTTTTCCACTGCGGGTTGGCCTTCGCCAGGTGACAGAGTAAAAATATCTCTTCTCCGACCTTTTCAGCGATAAACGGAAGATAATTGGCCTGCAGTTTGCCATCTAAATTTGAAATCAAAAGTCCCAAGGGATACTCTTGAATCAGCTCGAAGATTAGATCCTGGTTTTCAGGAACCGTGTAGGCGGGTCTATACATATTTCTCCAAATAACTTTGCAGAGTTTTTTTCACGTTCGGCCATTCCGATTCGATGATCGAATACATGCGGTAATCTCGCTTGCGTCCGTCCGGCAAAATCGCCGTGTTTCGCAGCTCGCCTTCGTATTTCGCTCCCAGGCGCAGGACGCCTCGTTGCGAATTAAAATTCAGGGCGTCCACCCGGAACTCGACCCGTTGGCAGGCAATCGCTTCAAAAGCGTGTCCCAGCATCAAGAGTTTCGCTTCCGTGTTGACGAAAGATTTCTGCCAATCTTCGCCCACCCAGGTGGCACCGATTTCCAAATAACGGTGCAGGCGATTGAAATTCATCATGCGACTCATCCCGACGGCTTGTCCTGAGGATTGCAAAACCATGGCAAATCCATTCACCGTTTTTTCTCCCCGCCCCTGTGTGGACTTGAGAATGATCTTTTCAAGATCTTCACGGCGCTGAATCCCCCAATGAAGACCATGCCAAGAATGCGGTCGCAAAAGATTTTTCTCCAGGTCATCGAGATGGTGCAGGCCCAGCGCTTCGACGCGAAGCTGATGCCCGGTCAGGGTAATCGGAGCGGTCCAAATGTCGGTGTGGTGTTCAGTTGGTGCTGTCATAAATTCAAACTAGCGCAATCGTGGTCTAATGTAATGAACCAGAATTGATATTTTGATTAGACCAGGGTAAAACGGCCCATGCCAAAAACAGTGTACGCCAAAATTTATTCAGATCTGATTTCGAAAATCAAATCCCAGGCCATGAAGCCTGGAGACCTGCTACCCTCGACGCGTGAACTGTCCACACTGTACAAATGCCACCGCTTCACCGTGATGAAGGTCTGCCAGGATCTGGTGGCCGAAGGCTGGATTGACTCGGCGGAAAGGTCTCGCTACCAGGTCTCTGAAAAAATTCCGGTCACCCACTCGGACACCGTGCGAAAGATTCCGGCGAAGAAAGACCTCACGCAGATTGCGCTTCCGATTCCCGATTTTGATCTCGAGAAAAACCGTTACCCACTGGAATTTTGGGGCGGCCAGCCCGACCTGCGCCTTTTTCCAAAGGACGAATTTCGTCGGGTTCTCTCGCAGGGATTGAAGCGAGCCAAGCTCGATCATCTCAACTATGGACTGACCAAGGGAATCGATCCCTGCTTAAAGGAAGTTTCTGAATACCTGCGAAAGAGTCGAAATCTGACCGATAAGCAATACCTGATGACCAATGGGTCGCAAGAGGCCTTGTTCGTGATCTGTCAGGCCTTCATCAAGCCCGGCGATCAAATCGCGGTCGAGCGCAAAGGCTATCCACCCGCCTGGAGATTATTTGAAAGTTTGGGGGCCAGCCTGGTCCCCATCGAAGTGGACGAAGAAGGGCTGAACACCGACGATCTTCATGTGAAGTACCAGAAGCAAAAATTCAAATTGATCTACGTCACGCCCTTGCATCAATACCCCACCACGGTGACCCTGAGCCCACGCCGCCGGCAAAGCTTGATCCAATTTGCCGAGAAAAACATGATCCCGATTCTCGAGGACGATTATGACCATGAATTTCATTTCATCGGTCCACCACCAGCGCCGCTTTCGACCGAAACCAGCCTGGGTATTTACGTCTGCAGTTTTTCGAAAGTCCTTTTCCCTGGCGCGCGGCTGGGCGTGATCGGCTGCGATGCGAAGCTTGAAAAATTCTTGAGCTACCAAAAATATCTGGTCTCGCGCCAAACCGATAGCTTGGCACAAATCGGTCTGGGTGCCTGGATTCGCGATGGTGGCTTCGAAAGGCATTTGCGAAAAACCCGCCGCATTTACGAGAAACGGTATTTTCACATGTTGGAAGAACTGGAAAAATTAAAACTCTCTTCGCGCGTCGCCTGGAACCCACCCAATGGCGGCATGTCGATCTGGGTGAATTTCCATAAAGACACGAAAAAAATTTCGGATCTGGCTTTAAAGCAAGGAGCCCTTTTTCAACACGAAAGCAGCATGGATTCCATCCGCGTTACGGGGACACACCTGCGTATTGGTTTTGCGGGCGTGAATGAATTGGAAGTTAAAAAGGGATTCGAGATTTTAAAAAAGATTCTTTAACTTCTTGTCTTCCCATCCCCTTTCCATCGAAGATAGGGCACGGAAAAATATCGAATGAATCAATCCCAACCGACGCCGACTGATCTCAAGGAAATCGCCCACGCTTTCTTAAAGTTGGGGAGCACGGCTTTTGGTGGCCCGGCCGCACACCTTTCGATGATGGAAGAGCAATTTGTGCGTCGAAAAAAGTGGATTCGGCATGAGGAGCTGATGGATTTGATCGGGGCCGCGAACTTGATCCCCGGTCCGAACTCGACCGAAGTGGCGATCCATATTGGTTACAAACTGGCCGGCTGGAAGGGTCTGCTGGTCGCGGGCATTTCGTTTATTCTTCCCGCCTTTCTATTGGTTTGGCTGACGGCTTGGTTTTATGTGACTTACTCGACGTTGCCAGCCTTTCAGTCGGTTTTTTTGGCCATCAAGCCCGTCATCTTGGCCATCATCGCGCAAGCCGTTTGGAATCTTGGAAAGACGGCCTTGAAAGATCGAGTCTTGATTTTCCTGGGCGCGATTTCGCTCTTGCTTTTCTCAATCGGTTGCCACGAAATATTCATTCTTTTTTTGGTGGCAGCAGCAAATGCACTCTGGCGCTTGCGGAAATCGCGGCCTTCGGCGAAGTTTCTGAGCGCCTTCATTTTCGTTCCTCCCGAAAATATATTTCTCTTCTTCGCCAAAGTCGGGTCGGTTCTTTTTGGCAGCGGCTATGTCTTGATCGCATTCCTGCAAACGGACCTCGTGGATCGATTGCATTGGATCAGCCAACAACAGCTCTTGGACGCGATTGCCGTGGGCCAGTTCACCCCCGGCCCCGTCTTCACGACGGCCACTTTCATTGGCTACCTGACCGGTGGCCATCGCGGCGCCGTCTTCGCCACGATCGGAATCTTTTTACCGGCGTTTGCATTTGTCGCCATCAGCGCTCCGTGGATCCAAAGAATGCGTCAATCTCAGTGGAGTGCGCCGATTTTAGATGGACTGAACGTGGCTTCATTAAGTCTGATGGTCGGGGCTGGGTTTCTCCTCGGCAAGAGTTCGCTCTTTTCTCTCTATGGTATTCTTGCATTTATTTTGAGCTTTGTTATTTTAATCAAATTCAAGGTCAACTCGATCTGGCTGATCTTGATTGCGGGACTGTACGGAATTTTCTGATTCATGAATTCGAGGAAAGAATGAGCGAGCTTCAAATCACGGACACTGTTATCGGGACGGGCGTGGCCGCCGTCAAAGGTGCCTTGCTCATTTGCCATTATGAAGGATTTTTAGAGGATGGCACCAAGTTCGATTCCTCGCATGACCATGGTCGCCCCTTCCAATTCGTCATCGGCTCCAGACGAGTGATTCAGGGCTGGGATCAAGGTCTGATGGGCATGAAGGAAGGCGGCAAACGCACGCTTTTCGTTCCCTCGCATTTAGCATACGGCGAACGTCAGATCGGCCGATTCATCAAGCCGCATTCCAATCTGATTTTCCACGTCGAATTGATCGAAGTCCGACCCCGCGAGTGATCGAGAATCACGAAAGTCTCTCATCTCAATATGAGAAAATGGTTTCTCTAATGTTCTCAGGCTCATATAAACAAGAATGTTTCTTTCTCGGACAGCTGTCTCTACGCTTGTCCTAATTTGGACCGACTCGATCAAAAAAAATTTATTTCCCCATCACATACGTTAACATCAAATAAATGGTTCGCGTTTGTTTAGTCAAAAGGGGAAATGATGGCTTCATCGAAGGGTTTTAAAACACCTCTGCTTCAGGCATCGGGCTTTTCGCTCATTTCAGTCCTTGTTGCCATAGGCCTTGTCGGTATCGTAACGATGACCACTCTGCATTTAGTCAAAATGATCAACACGCAAGCTCGATACGTCGCCAACTTTGAAGACATGATGAGCGTCACCAAAGAAGTGACAACCATCTTAGCGGTCCCGCAAAACTGCGTGAACGTGTACGGCGGAACGGCCGTTGATAAAACAAATATTGGAAGCGCCGCGATTCCGCAAATGGAAGTCTCGGCCGCTATTCCGGATCCCACGAACTATCCGACTCTGAAAATGGGCGATATTTATTCGGGAAAAATCAAAGTGTTGAGCATGGGAATGGTTTTGAAACGAGTTCTTCCGGGTGCTGGTACCGCCTGGTACCAGGGTGAAGCTGTCGTTCAAGCCGACGATCCGACTGATCAAGGAAATTTTCGTGCCCGTAGAATCCCGGTGAACTTTCAATTGAACGCCGCTGATATGGTCGTCTCGTGTGCTGCCGCTGGAGTCTCCATCGGGGGCGCAGGTGGCATCAGCTCTTCCAGTGGTTTGCCATACGGACAATGTGGTCCGGGCCAAGTCATGGTTGGCATCACCGCAACCGGCGTCAAGTGCACCGGTGGCGCACAGACCACTTCGGGTCTAGGCTGCACGGGAGATATGTGTTCCACCTCGGACGGCGGTCCTTGCTACGGAGCCATGTGCAAAACAAACGGCCCTCTTTGCCAGGGCGATATGTGCACGGCTTGCGGGACTGACCCCGCGACCGCGGCAACTCCAGCGACCTGCACGGGTGCCATGTGCTGCGCGGGTCCGACCTGCGGTGGCTGCTAGTCAGCTCGTCCCGAATCAGGCGTGCATGTGACCGGTTTCGATGGGGCGATCTCGCTGAAAGCCTGGCTCGAACGGCCGGTGTTGTCGAAGCTCGCGAAAATACCACTGCATGATGGTGCGCAGACTCTGGCCCTCTCGACGGGCCCAATCTCTTTGCAGCTCACAGGCCAATGCCAATGTCGTGATCGGCTGTGCTCCGGCTTGAATCATTCTTTGCACGGCGGTCTCGTGCGTCTCAAGAGTGACGCCACCGATGGCATCGATCACGGGATACACTTCATAGCCATCATCCAAGGCATCGATCGTCGGAAATGCGACACACACTTCGGTCCACAGTCCGGCGATGATCAGTTTTTTTCGACCCGTCTGCTTCACGGCCGCCAGAAATTCTTCGTCCTCCCATGCGTTCAGCGTGCTGCGATCGATTTCCGGAATGGAGGGCAGAGCTTCCTTCAGCTCTGGAACCGTGGCTTGGTTCACTCCCATCTGCACACCCACCGTCGTCAAAATCGTGGGCACCGAATATTCGTGCGCGATTTTCCCAAGGGCGGTGATATTGAGAATCAGCTCTTCCTGAGTTTTCGAAGTGACACCGCTGAACTGCTCAGGCTGGTAATCAATAAAGGCGAACACCGAATTTTCAGGGGTCAGTAAAAAATCTCGTTCCGGGTTTCGAATGCTGGACTTCTGCGCCATTGTGAATCTCCTTTGTAGATCCAAACAATATGCAAGACCGCTGCTTCTGCGCTTCTTCCCTTGTTTTTCAAACAAGCTTCATCCTGAGGCATTGTGGTCTCAAGTCCCGAGTCAAATTTCCACTGACTGCATAATTTTATATTGAGCTCATCTCTGCCTTTAACTCGATGCTGCGTCGCTGATTTTCCCGTCGATCAAATGAATTTGTCGTTTGGCCTGAGAGGCAAAATCTGGATCGTGCGTCACTAGGATCACCGTCGTGTTTCGCTTTTCAACGCATTCGCGAATGATCTTCATCACGATATTGCCATTCGCCGAATCCAGAGAGCCAGTCGGCTCATCGGCAAAGAGATAAGCAGGTTCCATCACCAAGGCTCGCGCGATCGCCACTCGCTGCTGTTCACCTCCCGACAATTCGCGCGGCAGACGGCGCTTTTTTTCACCGAGACCAAACTCATTCAACAGAAATTCGGCATACTGTTGGCGCGCGGATTCTTGGCCGGTCTTTTTTGCCGGCAGCAAAACATTTTCCAAAGCGCTGAGCTCGTTGATCAAATAGTGAAATTGAAAAACGAACCCGATCTTTTGATTGCGAAATCGGGCGAGCTCAGTGGGATTCATCGATGAAATCACCTGACCATCAATGGTCACTGTCCCTTCGCTCGCCGCATCGAGACTGCTCAGAATGTACAACAGCGTGCTTTTTCCTGACCCCGAGCGGCCGGTCAAAGCCACAAACTCGCCATCTTGAATTTCCAAATTGATGTCGGTGAGAATCCTGGCCGGGGGCTCGCCGATCACTTTTCCAATCTGTCGTGCTTGCAGACCCATGGTTATTCTCCAGCCCGGATGATTTCAATGGGCATTAATTTGCCGGCGGATCGGGCCGGCAGCAGGCTGGCAAATGAAGAGGCCCCCAGAGCCATCGCTGCCGCCTTAAGGTAAATCGAAGGATTCATTTCGATCACCAGTTTGCCGCCACCAATGCCGATGGGCCCCCCAGAAAAGGATACATTTTGTAGACCCAAGGAAATAAAATATCCGGCCATCACGCCGAGCGCCGCTCCCGCGGCCCCCAAAATCAATCCCTGATAGAAAAAAAGAAAAATGACATCCTGGCTTTCAAAACCCAGCGAGCGCAGGATGGCGATGTCTTTGCGCTTTTGCATGGCCGTCATGTTCAGAACATTGTAAATGCCAAAACCCGCAACGATCAAAATCGCGCCGATGGTCAAAAACCGAATGGCGTCTTGCAGACGAAAGACCTCGAAAAAGCTGGCGTTGACTTGATCCCAACTTTCCACTTTTTCTTGCGAGACCCGCGCCCACGAATTGGCCACGGCCGCGGCTTCGTTGTAATCTCGCAACCGGACGGCAATTTCATTCACTTGATTCAAGGTGCGATTAACAGCCTGCACGTCCGCCAGATTCCCGTAGGCCAAATTGTCGGCCTGAAGGTTACCGGTCTTAAAAACTCCGACCACCTTGAACGGAACCGCAGCCCCTTGCGCCGGCGCGAGCCAGATGTTTTGCAAGACTCGCACTCCTAATTTTTTTTGCAGTTCACTGCCGACCACCACCCGATTTCCACCGGCGGCCAAATCAGAAAAGCTTCCCTCGATCATGTCTTCACCGATCGTTGTCACCTGCTTTTGTTGTTGCGGATCGCAGCCAGTGATCGATGTTGGCACCGTCGCCTTGCCATTGCTGAAAATCACCGCGGCCGTCAGATGCGGGGTGAAAGCGACGACGCGCGGATCGGCTCGCAATCGCTCGTACCAAGCTTGCGGATTTTCGACGATGTCCGCATCTTTTCGGCCGGAAGGTGCCGGTTGCCAGAAAATGTGCAGGGCCTTGGGATAAAAGGACGCATCCAAAGAATGCTCGGTTAAAAAGTCTTCGCGGGCGCGAATGAAGACATGGGCATTGTTATTCACCAACTGATCGACCAGAAAACCACGAAAGCCCAACAAGAATCCGGAAATCGAAATGTAGGCCATGGTGCCAAAAAAGATTCCTAACAACGTCAGAATCGTTTGTCGCGGCCGAGCCAGAAGATATCTCCACGCCAAAAAAATCATGGCTTCATTTTCTTTCTGAAATAAAGGCGGTCCCCTTCTTTCAGATCTCCCGAAAGGACTTCGGCAAAGGCCCCGTCCACAACCCCGGTCTGGACCGACACGTTTTCCTTTCGGCGTCCGCGCTGCACGACCACCTGCCCATCTTCGATAGCGGTCAAAGGGATCACCAAGACATCGGGATGCTCGCTAATGGTAATCGCCACGTCAGCGGTCATGCCTGGCAAAAGCTGCGGCGGTAAAGAAGCGACCGTGATTCGCACTAAGAAATTGCTTTCATTCGAATACACGGACTGAACCACACCTTCAAAGGTCATATCTCGTAAATTGTCGAAACTGATTTTCGCCCTTTGCCCTGGGCGGACCCGAATGGCACCACGCTGCTCAAGCGAAACAATGATGTAGCGATCGACAAGATCCACGAGACTCATGACGATGGATTGCGGAAAGACGGTCTCACCCACTTTGGCCGGCAGGTAGGTCACCGTCCCCGCAAACGGTGCCGAGAAGGAAGCTCCTCCTTGCAAAAGAAGAAGCTTTTGTCCGCGCTGAACCGAATCTCCCTCACGCACGAAAATCTGCTGGATGCCGCTGGTCACGCCCACTTTCAGCTGATAGCTGTTTTTTGCCGTGACTGTGCCGATGCCGTAAACACTTTCGATCACCGTCCCTTTTTTCAGCGGCTCAGTCAGCTCCGCACCGACCTGGGATCGCTTGCGCATCACAAGGATCGTTATGACCACCGCTATCCCCAAAATCATCAGTGCCGTTCTCAATCGGTGTCTCTGGATCCAAGTTGTGATTTGCTTCATGTCATCACTCCATTTGCGCTGATTCCGTTTTACGCTAACGATTTCTGTCTCCAGGCTCAACAAAAGGCGAATTAAGACTCGGTGCAAGTCACACCCATCATGGCGCAATAATTTCGTTGCTGATCTCTGCAATATCGACAATCCTAATGACGAAAAAATCTGTCATTTGCCGGAGGAATTCGTGTCACCAAAATTGAAATCTTTTTTTCAACCGCTGGCGTTGCCAACTTTCGCCTCGATCGCCTTGTTAGTGGTGCGGCTGATTGTGGGGATCGCATTTCTGCATCATGGCTGGGGAAAAATCACCGCTCCTTTTGCCTGGATGCCACCCGAAGCCGGAGTTCCCGCGGTGCTGCAGGGATTGGCCGCACTGTCCGAATTTGGTGGCGGATTGGCGTTAATTCTTGGCTGCCTGACGTCGCTTGCCATGATGGGACTGTTTTTCACGATGTCGGTCGCCGTGCACATGCATTCCATCGTCCGTCAAGATCCCTTCGTCAGCATGACAGGTGGGCCTTCTTTTGAATTGGCACTGGGATACTTGGGAATCGCTGTTTTATTTTTTGCAATCGGCGCCGGCAAATTTTCAATTGACGCTAAAATCTTCGGCCAACGCCGAATTCAATAACTGGGAGAGCCAATGGCACAAATCACTTTAAAGGGAAATCCGATTCACACCACAGGACACTTGCCCGCCAAGGGCAGCACCGCACCTGATTTCAAACTGACCAAGATGGATCTTTCGGATGTCAGTCTGAACGCGTTTGCCGGCAAAAAGAAAGTGCTCAATATTTTTCCAAGCATCGACACCGGCACCTGCGCGATGTCGGTCCGTCACTTTAACAAAGACGCGGCTCTGGCTAAAAACACCGTGGTCTTGAACATTTCGGCCGATCTGCCGTTTGCGCAAAAAAGATTTTGTGGCGCCGAGGGCATCAACAATGCCGACACCTTATCGACATTTCGCAGCTCGTTCGCGACGGATTATGGTTTGGAAATCATGGACAGCCCCATGGCCGGACTTTGCTCACGCGTGGTGATCGTGCTGGATGAACAGAACAAAGTTCTTTACACCGAGCAGGTCGGCGACATCGTCAACGAACCAAACTATGAAGCGGCCATGAAGGCCTTGAACAATATTTAAACTGCGTCTGGGTCGCGTCCTAAAAAAAATCCCCGAAGGTTTTCCATCGGGGATTTTTAAATTTCAAGAATTTAAGAACAAATTAATTCATGACCGGAAGCGGTTTGCGAGTCAGAGCCGCAGTCACCAATTTTTTCATGATATCATAATCTAAGCCATCCGAATCCGCGCCGGCCGTGTTGCGCCAGCCCTGCGGAGCTTCTGGATGAGGCCCCGTCAGAACAACGAAACCCTTGTGAAAGACTGTTTGCGACATCGCTGGCTTTCCGTTTGAATAACGAGCGATCACACCACCGCTCCACTCGGGAGTCGACGGACCACCGTACCAGACCAACTGGCGTTTCGATCCATCAGCGAAAGTCACCGGAACCACGGCCGCAATTGCCGACGTATTCCCATTCGGCCACCACAATGGCAAATGGCTGCCTTCGACCACTGGAAATCCATAAGATGTTGTTTGATCACCCTCGGCGCCTGCCTCAACAGCAACGAAAGCTCCCGCGCACATTCCAAGGTAAGACACACCACGATCCCGAACGGCTTGACGAACGCGAACGCGAGTTGTCGCCTTGAGACCAGTCGTGATCGTCCCCGCATGCCCGCCGGGTACGATAAACATTCCAAATTTCGCCATGTCATCAACGCTCATCGCATCCAAAGCCGCCGAGTTCACCAGCTTATAAGTCAGACCCATGCCTTTGACAATTTGTTCAGTTGTTTGCCAATCCGATGTCGAAATGCCTGCACCATTGAACAAAAGCACGTCTGTCGAATAAGAAGCCGGATCCACCGAAGGAGGATTTTGATTGTTAACGGGGCTGACGGGATTTGCAGGGTCGATTTTTGCTGTGTCTGGAGGAACGGAAGAAACTTCTCCGGATGCGGCATCTGTCCCCGAACCTGAAGATGAAGGCGCACAGCCGACCTGAGTGGAAATGGCCAGTGCTAAAAAAGGAAATGCAATAAGGTTTCGAATCTTCATATGAAGCCTCCATGTCAATTGGGGAATCAGAGCCCGTGTTAAAAGTCACGAGAGGCTTTCTCTCTGAAGGAGAAAGGACACTCTCAAAAAAACTAATGTTTTGAAGTTCCTTGATCTTGGCCGATGGCCGCCCGGAAAGGCAAAACGTTCATGTCAAAAAGACCCATGAATTGCGATCTTGCATTGATTTTTAATGATCGGACCATTGAAACTTGTCACCTGGCAGGTTACCGTGAATGGCGAATATTATTTGCTCGAGGTTCAATATGCGAACGGTCTCATTAACGAAAGAGAATGGCGCTCCACTGGCCATTTTAGCTCATCCGATTGACGAAGTCGGAGCGAATGAACGCGCCGATTTTTTCACCAAACGAAGCATCAAAAAAGATTCGAAGCTGGCCGCACTTTACCTGGCGATGAGCATGTGTGATCTCACCACGCTCGAAGGCGCGGACACTCCCGGCAAAGTGATGCAGATGTGCGCGAAGGCCCGCTATCCGGTGCCACCGGATTTGATTGGCCCCGCTCTGCAGAAAAAATCGTTGCCGCCGATCCCATCGGTTGCCGCGGTCTGCGTGTATCCGTCCATGGTACCTGTCGCGCGCAAAGCTCTCGAAGGCACCAATATCGGAATCGCCTCGGTCGCCACCGCTTTTCCATCAGGCCAGGCGCCGCTCGAGGTGAAGGTGGAAGACACACGCTTTGCGGTCGAACAGGGTGCCAGCGAAATTGATATGGTGATCAATCGCGGAGCCTTTTTATCCGGACGCTATCAACAAGTGTACGACGAGATTGTTGAAATCAAACGGGCCTGCGGTGAAGCGCACCTCAAGGTGATTTTGGAAACTGGCGAGCTTGGCTCTTATGACCGCGTTCGTTTGGCTTCGGATATCGCGATGGAGGCCGGCGCCGATTTTATCAAAACATCGACCGGGAAGGTCACGCCCGCCGCCACCCTGCCCGTCACGCTGGTGATGTTGCAGGCCATTGCTGATTTCTACAAACGCACGGGAAAAAAAATCGGCATGAAACCTGCCGGTGGAATCCGTACGGCGAAGCAAGCCATCCATTACCTTTGCATGGTGAACGAGACCTTAGGTGCCGAATGGCTCACGCCCGAAATGTTTCGCTTTGGGGCCAGCGCCCTGGTGAACGATTTGTTGAAACAAATTTTCAAAGAGCTCACCGGTCGCTATTATTACGATAAAGCTTTTTCTTTGGATTAATTGCCAAGCAATGGCGATTTAAAGGATCAATTGAACATGCAGACTCCGACTTCAAAAAACGCAGCTGAAAAATCTTCGACTGACACGACCCCCACCGCTGCCGGCGTGGGACTTGAATACGCCCCTTCGCTGGAAGCGACCGATATCGTGCGGATCGAAAGCAAGAACAAACTTTTCATCAACGGAAAATTTTTCGCTCCTTCCAGCGGCCAGTATTTCCCAAGCTACAACCCCGCAACCGGCGAGGTTCTGGCCGAGGTTGCCGAAGCAAACGCCAAGGATGTGGATTTGGCGGTGAAATCTGCGCGCAAAGCCTACACCTCGGTTTGGTCGAAGCTATCGGGCCGCGAGCGCGGACGTTACCTGTACCGCATCGCCCGCTTGATACAAGAACGGGCGCGCGAACTGACCGTGCTGGAAACCTTGGATAACGGAAAACCCATTCGCGAATCTCGCGATATCGACATTCCCTTGGTGGCGGCCCACTTTTTTTACTATGCCGGCTGGGCCGACAAATTGGATTACGCCGTTCCTGGACGCCAGGTGAAATCCATCGGTGTCGTCGGCCAAGTGATCCCGTGGAATTTTCCGCTCTTGATGGCGGCGTGGAAGATCGCGCCGGCCTTGGCCTGCGGCAACACGGTCGTCATCAAACCTGCCGAGACCACTTCGCTTTCGATTTTGTTGTTGGCCCAAATTTTTCAAGACGCGGGACTGCCGGACGGCGCGGTCAATATCGTGACCGGGGCTGGCGAGACCGGGGCGGCTCTGGTTTCCCATGCGGACATCAACAAGGTCGCCTTCACCGGATCGACCGAAGTCGGCAAGCTGATCGCGCGATCGATTGCCAACACGGATAAAAAATTGACCCTTGAGCTCGGCGGAAAATCGGCGCACATCGTTTTCGAAGATGCGGCGATCGATCAAGCCGTCGAAGGTGTCATCAACGGAATCTTCTTCAATCAAGGTCATGTCTGCTGTGCCGGCTCGCGCTTGCTGGTGGAAGAGTCCATCGCCGAAATGTTCGTCGATAAATTAAAAACCCGCATGAATCAGCTCCGGGTCGGAAATCCACTGGATAAAAACACGGATGTCGGCGCTATTAACTCGAAAACGGAGCTTACGAAAATCAAAGAACTGATACCAACCGGCCGCAACGAAGGCGCCGAGTTTTTTGAATCCACGCAAGCGCATTTGCCCGCGAAGGGTTACTTTTTGAAGCCTTGCTTTTTCAGTGGCGTGTCTTCTGCTTTCACTCTCAGCCGCGTCGAAGTCTTCGGCCCCGTGCTCGCGATTTCCACGTTCCGCACCGCTCAGGAAGCCGTGGCCAAGGCTAATGATACGCCTTATGGATTGGCGGCGGGCATTTGGTCCGAAAAAGGCTCGAAGATTCACAAGACGGCATCTCAGCTGAAAGCCGGCGTGATCTGGGCCAATACTTATAATAAATTCGATCCGACTTCGCCTTTCGGTGGATATTTCGAAAGCGGTTTTGGTCGCGAAGGTGGCCGGCACGGTCTGTTCCCTTATTTGGAGGTTCAATAATGTCTGGACTGAATGGAGAAAATCTCCAAATCGCAAAAACGATCAAGCTCTTTATCGGCGGCGAGTTTCCGCGCACCGAATCCGGCCGCAGCTTTCCGGTCTTTGCGCACAAATCAAAAAATGTTTATGCCAATCTCTGCCGGGCTTCACGCAAGGATCTGCGAAATGCGGTCACTGCCGCGCATGGCGCCTTCGGCTCTTGGGCCGGTAAAAGCGCTTACAACCGTGGACAGATTCTGTACCGCATGGCCGAAATGATGGAGGGCAAACGCTCCGAGACGGCTGAGATTATGACCGAAACTTTGGGCCTGACAAAGGCGCAGACCGAGAAAGCCGTCAACGGCGGCATCGATGCTTTCGTTTATTACGCGGGATGGACTGACAAGTACCAACAAGTGATCGGTGCCGTGAATCCCGTCAGCGGGCCTCACCACAATTTCACAACTCCTGAGCCGGTGGGCGTGGTGGGACTTTTGGCCGATCAAAAATTTGATTTCGCAGCTTTGGTGGCGCAGATCGCGGCGATCATCGCTTCTGGAAATACAGTGGTGGTGTTGATGGCGACAAAAGGCGCGGCCACAATTGCTCCGTTGTCTGAAGTCTTCGCAACCTCGGATCTCACCAAAGGTGTGGTCAACCTTCTCACCGGAGAATTGGATGAATTGGCCGCACAGTTTGGCAATCACATGGAGATTCAATCTCTGAGCTGCCAAGTCACCGACGCCAAAGTGTTGGGGGCCTTGAAAGAAAGCGGCGCCGAGAACATGAAGCGTGTGGTGGGTCCTTTGGCCGAAGTCTTATCACTTGAAAATATGTTGAACTTCGTCGAATACAAAACCGTGTGGCATCCCGTCGGTCATTGATTGAGCGAATCATTGCCGAACTGATTCGGAAACGCGAAATCAATCCTGGTCAATCTTGCAGAGTGTAGCAAGGGCCGAAGCCCTTGCTTTCAATCCCTAGAGAGCGCTGCTACTGCAAGCTTTCCGGATTCTTCAGAATGAGGATCACCGCCATGACCTTCGCGAGATAGTGAGAATCTCCTTCAAACCCCGCGCCGATCACGGCCCATGCGTCCGAAGTGCCGACTTTGTCGATCGCGTTTTGCACGTTCACTTCACCCATGTTGTAGGCGAGCATCGCCAGCTGCCAGTCTTTAAAGCGCAGATGATTGCTCTGCAAATAGCGAAGGGCCGCATCTGTTTCCATGGCCACATTCAGGCGCTCATCGACTTTGCCATCGACGCGCAAGCCATAGTTTCGAGCCGTCGCCGGGATGAACTGCCAGATCCCGGCACTCTTGTTTCGGGTGCCCGGCTTTTGCGCCAAGTTCTGATAGCCGGATTCGACAATCGGGACCGCCGCGATTTCCGCGGGCACGCCGTATTTTTTCAAACCATCCTGTACGACAGTTTGATGAGTTTGCATTCGTTGCAATGATTCTTTCATAAAATCTCGACCTTCAGGGGTTCCGAGATAAGCATTGAGCTCTTCTAAAACCTGTCCATTCAGCACGATTGGAAATGAACTGTCCGCTTGCGCTTTGGTGATCATTGTTTTGGCTTGAGCCATCGTCACCCTTCGGTCCAGAATCCAGCCGTTCGAAGCGTAAGCTGTCGTCACCATCATGCTGATCAAAGCCATCGCTGAAGCCCAGCGAGAAAAACCACCGATCGACCGTCCTGGTTGGTCTATTGTTTTTGAAAACATTTTTTCAATTCTCCTTTGAAGAATGTGCTTCTCTTGCAAAAACGCCATTCCCGATGCGCAAGCGGGATGAAATTTCTGAAGAGCCGCGGTTTGCGCCACCTCGACGAGGCAGCGGGCATAAGCCTGAGACGGGACTTTTTTATGGTCGACCAGTGTCTCGTCGCAGGCGAATTCTTGAATTTCACAAAGCCATCGATTCCAAAAATAAATCACGGGATTGCACAGACAAAGCAGCCGCAAAGTCCACAGCACATAAACCCAGCGCGTATCGCCCTGACGGTGATGTTGAATTTCGTGCAACACCGCCATGCGGAAATCCTGTGGACAAGCGAGCATGACTGTCGGCAAAACCACCTGCATTTGCCCCGGAAGCCAGTAAGAAAAAGGAACTTGAATTTCGTCCTGCACCGACACCAAAAGAGATCCGTAGCGCCGAACGCGGTAAGATCTTTTCTGAATCTGGTACAGCCGCCACAGATCACGGGTCATTGCGAACAAGGCAAAAAGAAAAATCGCGCCCATGAAGCCGGCCCAAGAATAGGTCACCGTTTCGGTCTGCACCGAGCCCGCGTCCGAAAGCGCGATGTAGCCCTGAGACACTTGCCGAGGGGTCGATGCTTTTTCGGCCGGACCCGCCCACTGCTTCACGGGCGGTTCAAAAAAAGAACTGCGTGGAAAAAAGGGCTGCAGGGCCGCAAAAATCAAAACAATCAGAAACACCTGGTAATGCGATCGCAACTGGGAGGTCGAAGAAAATGAAAACTTCCACTTTTTTAAAAACCACGCTTGCATCACCACGAATAAAAATCCCAGCGCCAGCAGCAGATTCAAATTCAGATAAGCGGACAGAAACTGCGACAGGCTCATTTCTGCTCTTCCATTCTTTGAATCAAGGCTTTCAATTCCTGCAGGTCCTGCGCTTTCAGATCTCCAGATCCCAACAATTGGCGAACCACCGATAAGGGTGTGCCGTCAAAAACTCGATCCACCACATGCCGAACCGCCCTGGCTTCGTAATCTGTTTTTTTCAGCTGCGGAATGTAAATGTGACCGCGTCCCTCTTTGCGAGTGGTCACCACGCCCTTCTGCTCAAGAATTCGCAGAATGGTTGAAACCGAGGTGTAAGCCAATTTTCGATCGCCTGGCAGAGCTTCGATCACCTCATGCACCGAGCCTTCCGAGAGCTTCCAGAGAATGGACATCAGCTCGAGCTCCACATCCGTGAGCATCATTTCTTTCGTCGCTTGCTTCGTTTTTATTTTGGCCATAGCAGTTCCCTTCGAAAACCACATTAAACTAATCTTTTAGTTCATATCAACTAAAAGATTAGTTTTCAGATTTTGGTCGAGGAAATGGTGATGCAACGGGTCTTTCGCGACGATCAGATGGGAACAGATGGATTCTCCGGAACGCCTCCATCCACGATCTTTGCCGTTGGTATAACGTGTTACCGTGACGGCGAATCACCGTGCTCGTCAGGAAATGGCGAAGAAATAAAATAGAGTTTAACGGCGGGATTAGACTGCGTAATGATCGACGGCGGCGCCGCTTTCGATGTGCAAAAGTTCTTCGAATGTTTTTTCGATGTAGATGGCTTCATTCAGGTCGCTGGCTGGGCAGAGTTTTTCAAGCCGCCCGTCTTTGGTGTGCAGATCGACGCCGAAAGAAAAACGGGGGCGTCCACCCTGCTTGTCAGGACTCATTCGCCAAACGGTGAAGCTAGCGATTTCATCAGCGCGATAAATCTTCACGCCCCCACCCCAATAGATCGGGCCGGTTCCTACAACCACTTTGTCATTTTTAAGCATGATCGTGGTTGTGTTCAAAATCTCTTGCAGCAAACGATAGAATAGAACCAAACCGATTCCACCAAATAGCAACAACAGGCCAATGCGAAATGAAGTCGCATCGCTATGCCGGTTCAAATAAGTGAGCAGAGCCCCGGCCCACCAAATGGCTTCGTAAATTGCCGAAGCGACGATGATGTACTTTGAATTTTTTGAGCGCCACCGTTTTTTCAGAATGGAAATGGAGCCTTCGCGCTGCAATTCGACGTACTCGCTGGGACGCGCCAGGTTTTTATCGAAGCTGATGTGGGCGGTGTTTTCGGAACGAGCCTGAATGGGCATCTCGTGCTTGCAGGAAGCGCAAACCAACGCGACGCTCGCATTGATATCTTCCCACTTCAATTTTGCCTGGCACTTTTCGCAACGAACATCCGCCAGATTAAACAGCAAGCCGCTCAAACTCATTCAGGAATCCTCCAGAAGGACGATTGGCACTGATCACTTGTGCTCTAGCATTTATTATAGTCCAGACCGTTCTCTGACAGTTATCACTATTATCGGCATCTTCTGTCTACACTTCAGTCGCGATATTAATCTCACCTTGATCCCGAGTGCGACCAAGGCCCAGTTTCTCAAAATGAGATCGCCCTCTCTTCACACATCAAGGTCTTTTGTTTAATCTTTCGCCGAAACCAGAGACAATTCTTCTATCGTCCGAAACTTCACGGAGACTTGCGCATGGAACAGACTCTTCCCGACTTGGGGTTTTCATTTTCAGCCTCATCGATTATTGCCGGCATTCTGTTTGGGATCATTGGCTGGTGGATGTACAAAACGGCCAAACGAAGGGACAACACAAAGGTCGTTTGGATTGGCGTAGCCTTGATGATCTATCCCTACTTTGTCGACAACACGAAACTGCTCTGGCTGATTGGCTTCGCCCTGTGCGGGCTGGCTTACTATTACCGTTGGGATTAACGCTTCCTCAAGACATCGACCAACAGTGTCGAGTCCGATACATCCTGCAACAAATGTTGACGAGTGAACCTCCGATCGAGTCAAGTGTTGAGTCATCTACAACGGAGGATTGACATGAAAAAATTATTTCTTGCAGGAGCGATCTTGTTCGCGGGTTTTGCAGCTCAAGCCAGCACCAATGGTTCTATCACTGGTTTGCTTGGCTTCTCTCAAAGCGCGGTGAACTTTGGTGTGAACTATGAAAACCGCTTGGACAGCGCATTCGGATTGGGTGGATTTTTCCATTTCTCATCTGAGAAAAAAGACAATGCAGCCAAGCAACAGACGATGGCATTCGGCGCGATGGCCCCAGCACACTTGCTGGACAATGCTCGCTTCGACGCTTACGTCGCCCCAGGCTTCGCCGTAATTATGGTCAAAGGCTATGATGGCGCACCTTACTCTAAAGACGACCAAACAACTTTCGGTCCAGTTTGGAAAATGGGCGTGATGTTCCGCATGTCAACAAACGTCAAAGTCGGTATCGAACAAACCGAGCTGATCAACTGGTTCACAGACAAAGCCGGCCCACAAGTTTCATACACCAACGCCGCCCTCGAATTCTCTTTCTAATCAAAAAAGAAAATTCACAAACAAAAAAAGGACTGCCAAAAGCAGTCCTTTTTTATTTCCAAATTCAATAATTCCTAATTTCTTTTCCTAATTCCAAAAGCAATTACACCAGAATGATCCAAAATGATCGCAGCCGAGGCGCAACGACGAAGGCGTCCGCATGGACGTCGAGGAGGCGGCAACGACAGCTCCGATCATTTTCGATCATTCCTACGTGAGACTACGAGGCCCTGTTGGACCGGAGCCTCTTAGCATTCCTACTACAAAGCTGATGAGCGACAGGATCAGGAATACGAACAAAAGTCCTTTTCCGATATCCATCGAAACGCCCGCAAAACCAGTCGCACCGAAAATAATTGCCACAAGGGCCAAGACGAAAAATACAAGTGCAGCTCGAAGCATATAGACCTCCTAGTCCCCGATAGATTGTGCAACCCGAAGGCCATGACAAATCTCAAGGATCTCTCTTCCGATCATCAACCAGGGTCAAATATCCGCCGATTTGTGGAGTTTTGACCCCGCACCTGTGTTTTGACTGTCGTCACAACTCACTCGTCCCATCTCGAGGTTGGCATCAGCATTGCCTATTTCCACTGTTGTAAATGATGTGCTGAACCTCAATTTATGAAGGAGCATTTTATGAACGAGCAGTCCGTAAAAGGAAAATGGCGCGAGATCAAAGGTGAAATCCAAAAAATTTGGGGAGATGTCACCGGCGACGATCTTGATAAGACAGAAGGCAATCTCAAGTCCGTGGCCGGCATGATCCAGCAAAAATACGGTACGGGCCGAGACGAAGTTTCGAGAAAACTCGACGAAATAGTGAATCGTTTTGGCGGTGAAGCCGCAAATAAGAGTGAGACGTTAAAAGAAAAAATGAAAACAAAAATGTAATCAAACGATAAAACGTAAGAGGTGTTTATGAAGACGATCATTACTCTCCTCGCCTTGTTGGGAACATCAGTGGTGTGGGGTCAAGCAACAACAACAGATTCAGAAACGACAACATCAAGAACATATTCTGAAACTTCAAACACGGAGCCAAGAAAAGCCGGTGGCTTTTTCATTGAGCCCGGAATTTTCGGAAGCTCTGGTGACACGGATTTGAAAGCTAGCAGCCTAGGTACAGACAACACTGGAACCCAACGTGGTTTTGGTGCGGATTTAAAACTGGGTGGTCATATCGGAGAAATTTTCTTTCTGGGCGCAGATGGCCGCTACGAAAGATCACGCATTGAAGATGCTTCATACGCCAACGCAGACACCAATACTTACAATTGGGGTCCCGTAGCAGGCTTTCAAGCGCCGTTCTTCGGCTTGCGCGTTTGGGGAACCTACGTGGTTGATGGTATCGCCGATCCAGATTCAGGAGCTCGCGGTGTGGATTTGAAATTTAAAGATCCGTACGGCTGGCGTGTGGGTGCAGGCCTTCGCTTCTCGATGGTCAGCGTGAATCTCGAGTATGAAGACTTGATCTATCGCACGACCGAAATTCAATCCATCGGTGACGTCGGTATCGGCCAAAACACCAATATCGACTACGGCACTCGTGGCTACGCTCTTAGTCTTAGTTTTCCGATCCAGCTGTAATGGCTGGATCTTGACTTAATTTTTAATTCGCAACGTTTTCCAATAAAATCCAAGGGAGGAATAATATGGAAAAATCTTACAACTCAGGTTCATCAACTGACTCTTTCAAAAACACTCCAACAGCTCGCAACGCTGCCAATGCGGCATCAAGCGCGGCAAACACTGCCAGCAACGTCGCAAGCGATGCTAAAAACGCGATCATGGACAAAGCAGCTCCAGCAATGGACTATCTGAAAGAAAATTTCAGCGCTGTTCGTGATACCACTCAGCCTTACATTGAAGATGCAGAAGCGTTGATCAAGCGTCATCCTTTCTACGCTTTGGCTGGTGCCGTCGCTGTTGGTGCAATTTTTGGTGCAATCATCGCTCGTCCGTCACGATCCGTTTAATAACGGACTGTCACGGCGGGCCTTTTTAACTTTATAAGGAATCTCATATGCTGATGAAAGTGATTTCAATGATCCTCGGTTTCATGCTTGACCGCGCGGCTCAGGCCTCGTCCAGCGCCAACCATCTTTTGACCGAAGCAACCCTTGCTTCCGTGAGAAAGACTTTGATGCTGGTCTCTGGAGTGATCGCGGGACTGGTGATGTTTTTAGGGGGACTGTTCACGGTTCTGATCGACATGATCCTCACCACTCGCAGTGTGGGTCAGATCTCGTTCTCGCAAGCGTCGATCGTCGGAGCTGCTTTGATCTGCATATCCTTTTTGGTCGGAATGGCAATGTTCAGCCGTCGGAACTGGCAGCCAGTCGCGCTCCCAGCCGAAAGTTTTGACCAGCCCAAAGTTCAACCAATTGCCGATGCTCTTGCAGAGCTCATTCGCGAATTCACGGTCGAGCGCAAAATTGCACGCGACCAAAGAACCGAACAGATGTCCACAGCCTCTGCAGCGGCAAGTCCCGCCTACAATTGAGCAACCCGCAGCGGAGAGGCCCCCTCTCTCCGCTGTTCTTTTTTCTTCTAGACCGATCGCCTCTACAATTCGCCCGCATCCCGACCGATAAAGCTCACTGAATTTGTCTTTGATCTTCAGGAGGCTTTGAGTGAAGCAATGGGTGAAAAAATTGTTGGAACAATTCGAGATTCCCGCACACGAGTCCCAGTCAGGACCTTCGGTGGATATCTCGGAAGAAAAAGCGACGCTGTTGCACCTGATCGACACCTATAATAAGCACCTGATCGAAATCGACACCCAACCCGTCCGCCGCGTGCGCGAGATGTTGGATGAATTTGCCAAAGGTCTGGCGCATCCCGATCCCGAGATGGTGGCCAAAAGTCTATTTCGTTTCCGTCAGTTCTTTTCAAGCTACCGCATTGACGAGTACACCTACGTCCAAAACACCTTTGATGATTTCAAAAACATCGTCTGGGATTTCGCCGATCAATTGGGCGAGGACATGCGTTTCGAGCAAAGCAAAGATTTCGAAGTGAAGCAGCACCTCGATCAACTGCGCGAAGCGGTCGAATCCAATTCAATCGACGTGCTTCGCAATAAATCTCGCGAATTCATCGACTCTTACATCGAGCTTCAAAGCAGCAAGGACGAGCACCGAACCCGGCGCATCGATGCCATCCAGAAAAATCTTTCGTCGGTCAAAAAGCAATTGATGGATGCAAACCAAAGCATGCGTGAAGACCACCTGACCGGCGCCTTCAATCGGAAAAGCTTTGACGAGCAACTGAAGAGATACCTCAGCATGCGGCAGTTCTCGCCAAACTCGGTGACAATGATCGCCCTGGACATCGACTTTTTCAAAAAGGTCAACGATACCTACGGTCACGATGTCGGCGACTTTGTTTTGAAAGAGTGCGTGCGCCTGCTCAAATCGGTGTTTCATCGTGAGACAGATTTTTTGGCCCGCATCGGGGGCGAAGAATTCGTGGTGTTGCTTCCGGACTACAAAATCGAGCACGCGGTGGTGAAGGCCGAAGAAGTCATGGCCCGCATCCGCAAAGAGGTCTTCATCCACGGAGAACATCAAATTCGCTTTACCGTCTCCATGGGCATCGCGCAGCTTTTAGAGACCGAGACGGCCGAGCAGTGGCTGAAACGCGCAGATCAAGCCCTGTATCAATCCAAGCAAACCGGTCGCAACAAACTGACGATCGCCGAAGGCCACCTGAAAAGTGTGGCCTAAATTGACAGGCCTGCAAAAATCCTTTCGCTGTCTGTCAGCTTTCTAACGGCGAACAGACCTGTCAGAATTCTCACCGGAAATTCGACACCCGCACGCCCTTTTGACATGGCCCTGCCCTTGCTATGTGTAAGGGTATATGAAAATTCAAATGTTTTTGCTGGCAGCATTGCCGGCCTTGGCTTCCGTCATGGCCAAGGCCGAGGTGAACATGCAAGACGCCAGTTTTCTTCATCGTCAAAATGATTTTTCCCCCGCGTTTCTGTCGAGAACCTACAACAGCCGCAGTCTGTGGAACGGAATTTTCGGTTTCGGTTGGTGTGCCGATTTTGAAAAGCGCCTGGATGTGAAGTCAGGAAAGATCTGGCACTGTGACCGCGAGACCACGGCCACCACTGGGTCCAAAGGTGATTCCAGAGTTTTTGTTTCAAAAAGAAAAAGAGAAGAGATCTACAATTTCCGGGGTCAGTTGATGCAAATCAAGGATAGCAAAGGACTACGGTGGGACCTGAGCTACGATCGCCAAGGACGGCTTTCCCGGATTCACTCGGCCAAAGAGAACTATGTTTTCGTCTTTGATCACTTTCGCCTGGCGCGAATCGATCGCGGCAAGGGTTTGGCTTCAATGCCAAATCAAACCGTCCAGTATCGTTGGAGTGGCAATCTGCTGATCCAAACTGATCAAAATCGAAGCGGAAAAATATCTTCTAAATACCGGTATGACGATCTTCAAAATTTGATTTCGATCGAAAGTTCCGCATCGCCATTGAGAATCCCTTCGAACGCCGGCCTTGGCGGCAAAATTCAAAAGATCGAGATCACATATTTCAACGAACTCGATCAAGTTCGCACCGTCCGCATCGGCGAATGTCAGCAAGATTTCAGCTTTCAGAAAATTTCACCTCGAAAATTTCAATCTGTCGTGTCCACCCGCTGCCCGTCCCAAATCGCGCGACACCAAATTTTTACCTTCACGGCCCGCCCCTTAAAGAGCGGCCGTTGGAAAATCAGCGGAGACAATCATGAACCGAGCCTTCTTCCTTAAACTTCTCTTGATTCACCTATTCGCCAAAAATTTAGCTTTTGCTTCGGTGGGCACTTGGGCCTTTCAACAAATCGAGACCGAAAAAGCCCAAGCGCTCACCCGAAGCAATTCTTTATCCGGCGTCACGGTGGCCGTGATCGACACTGGGATCGACGCCAACCACCCAGCGCTCAAACAGGCCCTGTGGATCAATCCTGGCGAATCGGGCTTGGACCGAACCGGACATGACAAGGCCACCAACGGCATCGATGATGACGGCAATGGCTATGTCGATGATGTGCATGGTTGGAACTTTGTTGCCCGGTCCAACAATCTCTCGGATCTTCAGGGACATGGCACCCATGTCGCGGGCCTGATCGCCGCACACTCGGCAGAATTTTCGGGAGTCGCACCAGGCGCAAAACTGATGATTTTGAAATATTATGATGCGCGCTTAAGCTCTTATGAAAATCTGCAAAATGAAATTCGTGCCTTTCGCTACGCCATCCAAATGAAAGCCCGGATCATCAACTTTTCGGGCGGAGGTCCCGGTGCGAACTCGGAAGAAGAAGCGGTTTTGCGAGAGTCCGAAGCAAAAGATGTTCTGGTGGTTGCCGCCGCCGGCAATGACGGTGTCGACACCGATCGCTTTCGCTATTACCCGGCGAATTATGACGTCAAAAATATATTGTCCGTCACCGCAACCAACAATTTGCGAAGAATGCCAAGCTTTGCAAATTATGGATTCACGACCGCGCACATCGCAGCGCCGGGCGAGAACATTCGATCCACCGCGGTTGGTGGCGGCTATGTTGAATTGTCTGGGACGTCCCAGGCCACCGCGCTGGCCAGCGGTTTAGCCGCCCTGTTGTTAGCGCAGGCACCAATGTCGGTCTCAGAATTAAAGGACAAAATTAAAGCCGGCAGCCAGTTTGAAGAATCCCTGTTGGGACGCAGCCTGCAACCCGGAATTTTAAACACCTACCGATCGCTTGCCATGAAGGGCGCAAAAGATCCAGCCGTGGATTTGGATCTCGATCTGGAAGGTGACGATGATTTGGCAGAGCTGACGGGTCCGTTCGTGGTGCGCCTCGAAGCACTTGACCCATCTTAGGATCTGCCGCATGTTGGCGCCAGGAGAGTCTATCGAATCCAACTCGGTGATTTCATTTGATCCTGCAAATCCGTTTCCGCATCTGGCTTTCGGCACTTACAACTATGCCATGGCCAAAGAGCACGCCGCCCACGTCGACGCCTTCTTAGGGTTGAACATGCGAGCGATCGAACAGTCCCTGCGAAAATCAGATTTGGATTCATCGGTACCGCAAGAGGCTTGGATTGGTTTAGATGTTCAATCCTTCATGACACCCTACCTCGAAATTCGCACGGCCCTTGAGCTTCTGAACATGCAACCCGGCGATCGATTGATGGACCTGGGCTGCGGTTACGCAAGAATGGCCCACATCATCGGTCGACATTATCCCAGCCAGTTTTTCATCGGCTACGAAATCATTCCAGAGCGCGTGCAAGAAGCAAAGCGTGCACTCGAGCCATTCCATCCCCCCAATGTCCGTGTCGAGCAACGAGATCTCGTCTGTTTCGCCCCCGAACCGGTCGAACATTATTTTATTTATGATTATGGCAGCAATCACGCGATTTCTAAAACTCTGCTCGATCTGCAAGCCAACGCGCGCCAAAAACCAATCCAGGTGATCGCCCGCGGCCGCGCCAGCCGCTTCCTGATCCACCGCGACTGTCCCTGGCTCAGCGAAGTCCAAGAACCACGCCACTTTGATACCTTTTCAATTTATCGTTCCTAAGAAAATTCTCAGCGCAGGCCCCACACCCAAGCGGCCCCCTCAATCTCTTTGACATCACCGAAGAAAAAATTATGATACCGACCTATGGCCATCAAAGTTTATGAATATAAGACCTGCAGCACCTGTCAGAAAGCGATCAAATTTCTGGAGGCTCAGAAAATCAAGTTTGAAAAACTGCCGATTGTGGAGCAACCACCTTCGGTCGCAGAGCTTAAAAAAATGCTAGGCTTTCTCAAGCAAGACGGCGGCAGTTTCAAAAATCTGTTTAACACCTCGGGTGTGCAATATCGCGAGCTTAAAATCTCTGACCAAATCAAATCCGGCATGACGGAACAGGACGCCATCCAACTGCTGGCCCAAAACGGCAAGCTGATCAAGCGCCCCTTCTTGCTGACCGAGAAAAGCGGCACCGTTGGCTTCAAACCAGATGTCTGGAAAGAATTGTTAAAAGGCTAAAGCCGCAAATGATCTGGAAGCTTCCAACGCTTGCAGAACTCTGGATCCTTGAACTGCAGACTCAAAGAGCGCAGAGCGATTTTCGATTGGACGGCGTGTGCGGGATCTGCACCATACAGAATATCGCCGACGATCGGATACCCATTCCGAGACAAATCAAAGCGCAACTGATGCGATCTTCCGGTGACCGGGCGAAGCTCCCATAAAAGGCCAGCACCGAATTCCGGCCACTCGCCCCGACCCAAATGCTGGGCGATCGTTAAGCTTGGTTTGCCGTGCGGGCTTTCAAAGGCGCGCTTTTTTCCGCGAAGAATGCGAGCCTTCCATTCAAAGACCTGGTTCAGCTCGGGATCGATGGCATTCTTGTTTTCGGTCAAAGCGTGATAAGTCTTTTGCACCTGCTTGCTTTCAAACAGCGTGTTGGCCTGCGAATGGGCTCGAGCATCCAGCGCAAAAAGCACCAAGCCTGACACTTCAAAATCCAAACGGTGCACTGGAAAAACCTGACGGCCCAGCAGAGATTGCAGCTCAAGCCCCAAGACCGGACGCGGATCCTGGTCACCAAAACGAGCCGGCGTGGTCAGCCAACCCGCCTCTTTCTCGACCGCCGCGAAAAATTCATTTTGAAAAATAATGTTCATTTTAATTCCAAAAATAAATTTCAGAGAGGTCGGGTTTTATCACTCTAGCCACTGGACCCCTCAGAGAATTACTTCTTATTCAAACCGACCAGAAAAATTTCTTTGCTGATCCGGCGAGTGCTATCCGGTTTGACCGCTTCGAATTTGCTAAAACTTTTTTTGATGTCATCGCGAAGCTTGGCGAAGTCATCGCTGTGAAAAAGTTTGCAGACAAAATGCCCACCGGGCTTCAAGAATCGGCGCGCGATATCCAGTGCCAGCTCGCAAAGCTCCATCGAGCGGGCTTGATCCGTGATACGAATGCCGGTCGTTTTTGGCGCCATATCCGACAAAACCAAATCAAAGGGTGGAGTGAAGCCATGTTCTTGAAAAACTTGCTCCAATTGCAAATCGCGCAGATCCGCCTGAATGAAAACCGCATTGGCAAGTTTGACCGTGACCGGGCTGAGATCGACACCTAAAACACGGCCCGAAGCGCCGATCTTTTGCGAAGCATACTGGGACCATGATCCTGGACTGGCGCCCAGATCCAAAACCACTTGGCCTGGCTTTAGAACACGAAAGCGCTGATCGATCTCTTCGAGCTTGAACACCGAACGAGCGGCAAAGTTCTGCTCTTTCGCCTTTTTAAAATAATGATCTTTGGGATTGTATGCCATGACTTCGACGGCACCTTATCCGGAAATCCGGAACCGGACAAGAAAGTCCTTTTTTCTTTCATCGATTAGGGAAAAAGGTTACCCTGAGTCCGATCCGTTTAATGCAAATCGAGGGCAGACATGGAAATCGGTTGGATTCTAGGTGGTATTTTTATCTTCGCGACCCTGATTTTTATCGCCATCTGCTTCTTTTTACCCGAGTGGGTTGGCATCACCGGCAAGAAAGCCCGCCAAGCCATCAAAGATCATCAGCAGGAAGGCACGAACGCTCCGCCTGACAAACCAACCCAATCCAACTCAGATCATTAATCCAAAACTCCCAGTCACCCTGAGCTCCGGGCCCAGCGAACTCAGTCTGGATTCAAGCGTCTCAAGCCACTGATTCTTTTTTCGAAACTTGAATGCTGGAATAGACGGACCATCCGATAAAGGCCGCGCCGACCAGACCGGTGGCGATCTCGGGAATGTGCGTGATCGTGTTTAAAAACATGATCACCGCTAAGACGGCAACCGCCCAGAACGCTCCGTGCTCTAAAAATCGGTAGGCATGCAAAGTTCCCTTGTCGACCATCAGGATCGTCAAGCTTCGCACGAACATCGCACCGATCCCCAATCCAATCGTGATGATAAAGAGATTGTTAGTGATGGCAAAAGCCCCGATCACGCCGTCAAAACTGAAAGATGCATCCAAGACCTCGAGATACAAAAACATTCCCAGGCTTGCGCGATGGATGTCATGTTTGACGGAATCAGGAGCCTTCAAAAATACGCCAATACCATCGACCGCCAAATAAGTGAGCACTCCAGCTAAACCAGAATAAATAAATGGCAACGTTTCCGCAGGTTCAATCAGCCGACTGAATATGTAGATCGCCGCCAAGGTCACGCCGACCTCGATGGCATCCAGCTTTCCCATTTTGGATAATGGTTTTTCAATCACCGAAATCCAGTGGGTCTCTTTGTTCACATCAAAGAAATATTTCAGGGCCACCAACATCAAAAACGAACCACCAAAGGCCGAGACCTCGTGATGCACGCTGGTCATCAATTGGGCATAATTATCGGGTGACAGCGCGGCCAGCTTCAACGCTTCCCAGGGACCCAAGTCGCCAACCATCGAAACGATCAGCAGTGGAAAAATCAAACGCATTCCGAAAACGGCAATCAGCATTCCCCATGTCAAAAACCGTTTTGTCCAAATCTCCGACATGTTCTGTAAAACGGTGGCGTTGACGACAGCATTATCAAAAGAAATCGAGACCTCAAGCACCGCCAAGATGGCGCAAATCATCAGTATCTTTAAAGCACCCGTCACAGATTCAGTGTAATAATAGCCAATTCCGGCACTGAGGCTTAAGCCCACTAGGGTCACCCAAATCGAACTGTGAAAGTAACGCATATTTCCTTTGAGCATAGGCCTGACATTACCTGACAGTTCTTGGGGCTGTAAAATAGTTTCGGCTTGAACTGCGGACCCCGTCAAAGCTAGACTGGCGCCACTTTAAGGAAATACCAATGTCTTCGACTCGCACAATGTATAAAATGAGAGTGGCGCAAATCATTGATCACACACCTTCCGTGCGTGAGTTGGTGATGACCGCGACGGAACCTGCTGAATTTAGCTTTAAAGCTGGGCAATTCGTCACCCTGCACGTGCCGCACGAGCCTAAGCCCGCAATGCGCGCGTACTCGATCGCGTCTGACGATCGTCAGAAAAACGGATTCCGCTTGCTTTTCAAATTCGTCGAAAACGGTGTGGCGTCAAATTACGTTTGGTCGCTGAAAGGTGACGAGACTTTGAATTTCACCGGCCCTTTTGGTCGAGTGTTTTTCAAAGAGCCTCCGACATCGCAAATTGTTTTTCTCAATACCGGCACCGGACTTTCTCAACACTATTGCTATTTGATGTCGAAGAAAGAGCTTTTCCCAAATCTCAAGTACCGCATGCTCTTTGGCGTGCGAAACGAAAAAGAAATGTATTACCAGCCCGAGCTCGACAAACTTCAAAAAGAGCTGCCGGATTTCAAATACGAATTTGTCTTGAGCCGCCCTCCGGAAACGTGGACCGGCAAAAAAGGTTACGTTCAGCATTTCATCAAAGAATTTTCTTACATGACCCAGGACACCACATTCTATCTTTGCGGCAATGGCGGCATGATCAAAGAAGTGAAGCATCAGCTCGAGCAGGACGGCTTCGACAAAACTCGCATCTTCGCCGAAGCTTTTGACTAAGAACCGGTGACTAAAAATCGCGCCCTCGTTGAGCTTTTAATCGCCGGCCTTTTTTGGGGTTTCGGATTTGTCGGGACCATCTGGGCGTTGCGCGCCCTGCACCCTTCGGCAATTGTTTTTTACCGTTTCGGAATTTCCTTTGTTGTCGGCATCGTGGTGCTGCTGTGGCAGAAAAAATCCCTCGCACTCTTATTGAATGAAATGGGACTGGCGCTCATCCCCGGCGTTTTCTTATGGCTAACTATTTTTATTCAGACCTGGGGCTTGCAATACACCACCCCCACGAATTAGACCTTAATCAACACCATTTACGTGGTGCTGGTTCCCATCATGCATTCATGGACCAGCAAAGTACGCTTGAGCTGGCTGCACTGGTTTTGCGTTGGCCTGGCACTGATCGGCACCGCTTTCATCGTGCAAATTCAAAATCTCCACTCGCTCAATCTGGGTGATCTCATGACTTTGCTCTGCGCGATTTTTGCCGCTATTCATATCATCGTGATTGGCCAGCGCGCGACCAAAACCAAAGACGACTTTGCCTTCAACACCTTTCAATCTTTTTGGATGTCGGCCTTTTCGCTTTTGCTTTTCCCATTCTCCAACCACTGGAACATCGATGCCCTTTCCCATGAAGGTTGGATCGGCATGATGTCTTTGGGCTTTGGCTCGTCACTGATCGCTTTTTATTTTCAAATCCGCGCGCAGAAAGTTCTCTCGCCTTCAGTCAGCAGCCTGATGTTCTTGCTTGAATCCCCCATCTCTTGCGTCTTCGCGTATTTTTTATTGAATGAAACTTTGAATCCTTGGCAATGGTTCGGCGCCATTCTCATTCTCGCCGCTTGTGCCGTGATCAGCTACTCGCAAACGCGCGAGGATCAACCCAACATCACCCCAAATTAGATCGAGGCCTTGATCCTGCGGCGGAGTGGGACGACGCTGTTGCATTTTGCCATAGGATCGCGCCTAAACCCTTCCGTGGCCACTAGAATGCCACACTTTCATGGTCCACCGTTTGCTTTACCCATTGCCATGAGAACATCTGCGAAAACATTCCAAATTTCTAATTTCCGAGCTCCCAAAAACATTCACAAGCTCTGGCTTCTGGTTTTACTGATGGCTCTTACCGCCTGCGAAAATCCGCTCAAAAAAGCAGCCCGCAATGTCGAGTACTCGGCCTACGAAATGGTCGGTGTTGAGAAAAGAGATCTGCTCAAAAAGCGAGTCGACAAAGCCCGCGACGAACAAAAGGAAGCCGGCAAGGATTTTCAAGATGCTCTCGCTCGCCTCAAGGCCGTCTATGGTTTTGAAGGCGGCAAACTCGAAAAAGAGTACGACCGCTTAAACGACTCTTATAACAAGGCATCAGATCAAGCGCAAAACGTGCACCAAAGCATCGACCGCGTCGAGACCGTCGCCAAAGACCTATTTGACGAGTGGGAAAAAGAAATCGAGCAAATGGAGACTGCATCTTTAAAAAGCAAAAGCCGCCAACAGCTTGCCCTGACTCGAAACAAGTATGCCGAAATGGATGCGGCTTTGAAAAAGTCGGAATCAAAAATGGGCCCCATCCTACAGAAACTAAAAGATCACGTTTTGTACTTGAAACACAATCTCAACGCGCAGGCGATTGCCTCGTTGAAGGGTGAGGCCGGACACATTCAAGGGGACATCGAAACGTTGATCAATGATATGAACAAGTCCATCGAATCCGCCGATCAGTTTATCAAATCGATGGAATAAAAATCTGAATTTGTAAATTTATTTTCATTATTTTACAGCCTACGAAACAACGGTCGAACTCTTGGATCAGATACTATTTTTGCGAGACCTTAGAATTCCATTTTCGGTTCTTGCAAAGGCTTGAAAAGATATTCAAGCCCGTTGACCTTGATCTCGTACAGCTGCGCGAGCAACCGACCCAACTCACCGTCGGGAAATCCCTGACCGTGAAACCAAACCACGTAAGGTTCCGGCAAATCAATCAGGGGGCAGCCCTTGTACCGACCAAAGGGCATCGGCATATTGGCAATCTTCAGCAGATCATCGTAATTCGGAGTTTCCATTACCGTCCCCGTCTTATTTCAAAGGCGCATGGCTCTCAGCGCGAGAAGCGGTTGGATTCTTGAGCTTCAACACCGGCTTCAGGAATTTTCCCGTCTCGCTATCCGGCACTTTCGCGATCTCTTCCGGCGTTCCGGTCGCAACGATGCGTCCCCCGCCCTTGCCGCCATCCGGCCCCAGATCAATGATATGATCCGCGCATTTGATGACGTCCAAATTGTGCTCGATCACCAAAAGCGTATTGCCTTGGTCCGTCAGCTCCTGAATCAACTCCACCAGTTTCTTGATGTCCTCGAAATGCAGACCCGTCGTCGGCTCGTCCAGGATGTACAACGTCTTACCGGTGCCACGCTTCGAGAGCTCCTTGCTGAGCTTCACCCGTTGTGCTTCTCCACCCGACAAGGTGGTCGAGCTTTGTCCCAGGGTCATGTAATCCAAGCCCACCCGGTGCAGGGTTTCGAGCTTGCGACGAATGATGCTGTGATTTTGAAAGAACTCGAGCGCTTCTTCCACGTTCATCGCCAAAACGTCGGCGATGGATTTATGATTGTATTTGATCGCCAGGGTTTCGCGGTTGTAGCGAGCGCCATTGCAGACATCACATTGGACGAAAACATCCGCCAAAAAGTGCATCTCCATGCGGATCTGACCGTGGCCCTGACAGGTTTCGCAGCGTCCACCCTTGACGTTGAAACTGAATCTTCCTGGCGTGTAGCCGCGAAGCTTGGACTCTGGCAAGTTTGCAAAAAGATCGCGAATCAACGGAAACAGACCCACATAGGTCGCCGGCGTCGATCGCGGTGTCCGACCGATCGGCCGCTGATTGATATCAATGACCTTATCGATGTTTTCCAGGCCCTTGATTTCTTTATAAGACGAAGGCTGCGCGGAATTGTCGTAAAATCTCTGCGCCAAAATCTTGTACAAAGTATCAATGATCAAGGTCGATTTACCGCTGCCGGAAACGCCGGTGACGGCAGTGAAAGTTCCTAGCGGAATGTTCAAATCCACATCTTGCAAGTTATTCCCGCTCGCCCCTTTAAGCGAAAGCTTCAAGCCATTTCCCGGGCGGCGCTGTTTGGGCGGAGCAATGCGAAGCTCACCGCTCAGGTAACGACCGGTCACCGAGTTTTTATTGCTCTCGATCTGCTCGGGCGTGCCTTCGGCCATCAGCTGACCACCAAGCTTTCCGGCGCGCGGACCCAAATCGATGATGTAATCCGCAAATCGCATGGTGTCTTCATCATGCTCGACCAACAAGATGGTGTTGCCGCGATCTTTAAGCTCACCAATGATTTGCAACAAGCGATGGTGATCGCGCGGATGCAAACCAATCGAAGGTTCATCCATCACGTACAAGCACCCAATCAGGCTCGAACCCACCTGCGTGGCCAGACGAATGCGCTGGGCTTCGCCGCCCGAAAGCGTGCGCGCCGAGCGATTCAGCGACAGGTATCCGCAGCCCACCCGGATCATGTAATCCAAACGCGAAAGAATCTGTTTATTGATTTTATCAGCAATCAGTTTGTTTTTCGAAGAGGTTTGAAGATTCGCGCTCCAGTCGCGCAGCTCGACACAGCTTAAATCCGAGAGCTCGGAAATATTTCGCTCCTGAATGCGAATGTTCAGGGACTCGGGCTTCAATCGAGTGCCGTGGCAATCCGGACAAACCGAGAAATCCAGCTCTTCGACTTCTTCATCTTCGTCCGAAATTTTCTTTTCATCTTTGTAGCGATAACGAACTTTCTCGAGCACTTTGCCGTCATCACCGTAAGAGTACTGCTCTTCTTCGACCAGATCCAAAGTTCCCAAACCATTGCAGGTGCCACAAGCCCCGCGCGGATTGTTGAAACTGAAAAGCCGGGGCTCAAGCTCCGGAAATCCAAATCCGCAAATCGGGCAAGCCGAGTGCATCGAATAAGTCGTGCGATCTCCGCCCGTGCTTTCGATCACCACCCGCCCGTCGGCCAACGACAAAGCGGTGTTGATACTTTCCGCCAGGCGTGTCCGCACGTTTTCTTTGATCACCAATTGATCGACGACGAGATCGATATCGTGGGCGCGAGTCTTCGCCAGCTTCTGCGCTTTCTCCAATTCGATGAATTGACCATCGACCTTGGCTTTGACAAAACCCTTCTTCGCCCACTTTTGAAATTCAGCTAAGAACTCGCCCTTTTTCCCCTGGGCCATTGGGGCCATGACGTAAAATTTGGTCGAAGCTTCCTTGCGAAGGATGTCTTCCAAGATCTGTTGCGGCGTTTGGCTGCTGACCGGAATTTTATGCGTTGGACATTCAGGCACGCCGATCTTCGCAAACAACAAGCGCATGTAATCGTAAATTTCCGTGACGGTGCCGACGGTCGAGCGCGGATTGTTGCTGACCGATTTCTGATCGATGGCGATGGCCGGGCTCAGGCCCGTGACCGCATCGACCTCGGGCTTTTTCATTTGTTCCAGAAAGTTTCGCGCGTAGGCCGACAAGCTCTCGACATAGCGTCGCTGTCCTTCGGCGTAAATCGTATCGAAGGCCAACGAGGATTTGCCACTGCCACTGAGCCCCGTGATCACGGTGATTTTATTCCGCGGAATTTTCAGATTGAGATCACGCAAATTGTGTTCGCGCGCGCCTTTAATAACGATTCCGTCAAAGTCTTCAGCCATAGATTTTAAAGTCTCAAAATTCCAGAGAAAAGTCACTGAAAGTCGAGGTTCTGTGACCCAAGCCGCAACCGCTCTTGCCACTTGTCACGCTTTCCCGCGAGCCCCATTTGACTCGGAAAAAATCAGAGATCGAAGCCTGCTTAAAAAGAGTGAAACTTCCTGAAATCTGACCGACCTAAAGGCGGCGAACGATCGGCAATTGACCAATCTGGTGCCTTGAACTTTGACCCTCACTTTAAACTCAACCAATTGGTTGAGTTTAACTCGATATGTCCTGAGACAATGCCGTTCGATTTCGGATGGCGCGACTGGCTTCTGATGGACAGCCGTTACTTTGCCTGGCGCTTCTGACATTCTGCGCAGACGCCGTAAAGCTCCAACACGTGCGACGTTAGGCGAAAGCCGAATTGGCGGGCGACTTTTTCCTGCAGATCTTCGATGTGCGAGTTCTCGAATTCGCAGATCTTGCCGCAGGTGATGCAGGTCAAATGGTCATGGTGGGACTTGGGCGTCAGCTCATAGCGTGCCGGCAATCCACCCATGCGCACTTCGGTGACGAAACTATTCTCGGTCAGCGTGCGCAAGAATCGGTACACGGTGGCGAAGCCGATTTCGGGAAACTTCTCACTCACCGACTCGAAAACCTCTTGCGCTGAAACGTGGGCGCGGCCTTCATGCAAGGATTCTAGAATCGAAAGGCGCTGATCGGTGACCTTGAGATTCATGGCCCGAATCATCTGCTTGAATGCTTTTTCGTCCAGGCGCTCGCGCTTCATGATCTTTTCTTCACCTTGCGAACGCGGAAGCTGCGGAATTTTCGTCAATTCTTTTTGCAAATCCATTTTCATTCCTTACTCGAAGTTTTTCAGTTCTCGTCCCCGGCTCACGACGCTGACGGCGTCATGAGGGTGAAGACTTTCCAGGTGATTCATCTGCGCAATAAAATCCAAAATCAGCGGCTCCTTCATCAAGGCGGCTTGCACCCGACGGGCAGCGTCCTCGCAGAACATCAGGTTCTGACCATTTCGGCGCGCGAACTCTTGCTCGTCTTCTCGTTTCACCATGGTCTGCACCGGCGTGCCTAAAGCCTCTTCGATCCAGTTGATCAAAGAATCAAAAGCGGCACCGGGCGCCGACGCCATCTCGACTTTCACGCGCGCTTCACTTCGCTGCGCATGTGGGGTCGCGATGATGCCCTTGGTGCTTCCGAGAAAATCATAAATATTTTTAAAATCCAGATCCTGACCGCGAAAGCTTTCTTTGAAATTTTCCTGAATCAATTGCCGCGACAAAGCCGCGCTGGCCGGACAGGTGCTCGAGTAAGTGACCACGGTCTCGATGTAAAACCGCGGCTCGCGACCTTTCTCCAAGGTCGCGCTCATCTTAACGGGATAAGTGCGCCAGCCCTTGTTGTCGGACTTGAGCGCTTTTCGCTCGACCAGCGCTTGAAACTCGATCTCGAGCTTCGCGTGCTGGGAAAGCCCTTCGTGCGAAGTCAGAAACTGATCCAGCACCGACGCCATCAAAGTGAAATCCAAAGGCGATCGTCCCAATTGATCTTGCAGATCTTTGAACAGGCGACTCATGTGAATGCCGCGAGATTCTTGGCTTTCCAGACTGACAAAGCTGTTCGCCCGCGCGGCCGTGCGGTACAGATGGCCGTCATGATCCTTCAAGAAAATCGGGACCTCGATCCCGCGCATGCCGACCCAGTCCAAGGCGCCGGCCATCGGTAAATCCGGGCGGTCTTTGGCGACATCGGGAAGAACAGTTGGCTGAGTTTGTGAGTTTTGAATCATAAGGACCACCTTGTACCCCAAAGATCAGGGAATGGCTAAAAAATATTGAGAATCGTTATCAATTTCTTGAAAGCGCTACACATTTCGGTATAAATTGGCCAGATGACACCTTTGGTCTTAGCCAGCACCTCCCCTTACCGAAAAGAACTGCTCGAAAAACTGGGGCTTCCCTTTCAAACGCAGAAACCCGACTGTGACGAGGACGCTTACAAAGCCCGCCTCGCCGATCCGGTCGAATTGGCCACCACCTTGGCGCGCCTGAAAGCCGAAAGCCTTGCCACCCCTGAAAATTGCGTGATCGGTGGCGACCAGGTCGCGGCCCTGGGACACGAGATTTTAGGAAAGCCCGGCAGTTTTGAAAAAGCATGTGAGCAACTGGGGAAAATGCAAGGACGTGCCCATCGATTGATCACCGCTCTGCACGTGATTTATAAAGGTGAACCCCACCCGATTCTGGACATCACTGAAATCCACATGCGCCCTCTGGATCGCCAGCAAATTGAAAGCTATGTGCGGCGCGATCAACCTTTCGATTGCGCCGGCTCTTATAAAATAGAAAAATCCGGTTTGGTTTTGGTGCAACAATTGAAAACGGAAGATTTCTCGAGCATTCAGGGCGTGCCGCTGATTCAGCTGACGAATTTACTTTCGAAATTGGGTTACCGAATTCTTTCTGAGATTTAAAAAGTTCGCACAGGAGACAGGCTCATGAGCTCAAGCGCAAATCCCAATCTTCATGCTTTGCACACGCAGGCGATTCGCGCGCGTGAAAACTCGCACTCTCCCTACTCAAAATTCAAAGTCGGCGCCGCCATCCAAACCATGAACGGCCAAATCTTTTCGGGCTGCAATGTCGAAAATGCCTCTTACGGCGGAACCGTCTGTGCCGAACGCGTGGCGATCTGGAAAGCGGTCAGCGAACTGGGCGGCAAGATGCAAATCTCAAATGTCGTCGTCGTCACCGATCAAAAACAAGCATGGCCACCCTGCGGATTTTGCCGTCAGGTGATTGCCGAATTCGCGACACCGCAAACAATCATTCACATCGGCGATCTGCACGGCATTCAAAGAAGCCTTCCCTTCAACGAACTTTTCCCGGACGGATTTTCCCCTTCTCATTTAACCAAGTGAGGTCCTTTTGTTGCGCTGGCTGAAGCCCTTCGTTTACAAATTCAGACGGAAAAGACAGCAGACTTTCAAACCCGTGGTCCTGGTCACTGGCGCAGGTTCGGGCGTGGGTTGGGCGATGGCCAAAATTTTATATAAGATGCCAAATTACCGCGTGGTGGTGACGGCCCGTGAAAAATCCATTTCAAAATTGAAAGAAAATTTCATCGAGGACGAGCGCTTTCTAATTCGCAGCCTGGACGTGACGTCTGAATTCCAGCGCGAAACCTTGATCGACGAAGTTCAATCCAAGTGGGGCGCCGTTAACGTGCTGGTCAATAACGCCGGGATCTCGTATCGCTCGGTCGTCGAGCACATGACCGAGACAGACGAAGTTCGACAAATGGCCACCAATTATTTTGGTCCCATGGGATTGATCCGCTTGGTGCTTCCGAAAATGCGGGAACTGGGTCGCGGAAAGATCATCTGTGTCTCGTCGGTCAGCGGAATGCTCGCAATGCCGACTATGGCCTCTTACAGCGCCTCCAAATATGCACTCGAAGGCGCCTGTGAAGCTTTGTGGTACGAATGTCGCCCACTCGGAATTGACATCTCGTTGGTCCAGCCAGGTTTCATTCGCTCGAAATCATTTCACAACGTCTACCACACCGAATTGTCGGATCCGAAAAATTCGAAGAGTGGACCTTACTGCGACTATTACGCAAACATGGAACCCTTCGTGGAAAAGATGATGCGACTGTCTCTGTCGCATCCGCAAAAAATCGCCAAAATCATTCTGAAAACGATCCAGACCGAGCGACCGCAGCTGTGGATTCCGGCAACGCTCGATGCATTCGCTTTTTATTACATCCGCCGAATTTTTCCCCGAAGGTACCTGCTGCCATTTTTATTCTTATGTTTGCCCGGCGCCAGACATTGGGGAAAAGACTACTCACACAAACGTGCTGGCGTTCCTTAAATTTTTTCTTGCGTGACCCGGATCGCAAGCCGAGTGGATTCAATTTGGTCGGCGGGCGCATTTTCCGCCAAGCGAATTTGAAGCGCCTTCTCGAAAAATTTCAGCGCGTAGGGATACTTTTGCTGATCGAAAAGATTTTTGCCCGCATGCTGATAAACGAAAGCCTTCAATGAAGTGGCTCCGATACCCGCTTCAACGGCGCAGCAAGCGCAGGCCGGTCCCGATTTCACACAACAAGCGAACCCGCTCTAAGGGCTGCGTGATCTCAGGCAACCGCGCTTGCAGATCCATCACTTGCTGACGGACCTCGGCGGGACTGTCGGGAATATCTCTGAGATTTTCGTCATCATGAACTTTGAACATGCACATCCCTGTCGCAAAAGACTAAAGGCCGACTTGCTGAAAAGCTTTTTCCACCTGGCCCCATTTCTCCGTCGTTAATTGGGTCGCGCACTGATCCAGGATCGCATTCCGGAAATGGCGAAAACCCGAGGCCGGATGCAGCCGCAAAGCCATGGTTAGCTCTTTGCGCAGTAAACGAGAAATCCAAATACCATCAAAATAACCGGCACCATGACAAACAGCCAAAAACCGCCGCTTTTTTCTTTCACGTCTTTTCCCCTACTATAAATTTATTTATGTATTAAAGGAAAAACCACATGCGACTGTCAAGAATTCTTAAGAAACCGACCGATAAAAATATTTTGAGACCGTTTTTGATCCGGACGTTGCATGCATAAAAAAACCCAAGCGGTTCACGCTTGGGTTTGAATTTTGCGATTCATAAAAGACAACATCACTTGGACGCGCGGGATTAGTCTCCGCCGCCGCCGCCACCGTTTGACAGAGCACCCGGATTGCGTTCGATCTTCGAGGTCTTCTTGGCAGACTCGACCCAGTTTCGGAACAGGTCTGTCGAGCGCTCACGAGCAATTTGCTCATCCATACTCGCTACGGTTGTCGATGCTGCTTCTTTCTTTGTGTCTTTCAATTTCAAGACAAAGCGCTCGCCACCGTCACGAACCAATTGCGGATAAATCTTTTTTGCATCCGACAACTGAAAAGCCGCTTTGCTGGCTTCGGCGCTGTTCAATTTGGGGATCATGTCCGCGCTCATATCGAAAAAGCCCGTCTCTTCCCAGCTTGCTCCCATTTTCTTCAGCTGAGCATCAATCGCCGCAGATTCGCCCTTGTTCACGGCTTCTTCCAGAGCTTTGATTTCCGAATCGTAAGACTCGGCCGCGATCAGCTTTTGCGCAATTTCAGTTTTCACTTCATCTAGGGACCGCTCGCCGCCTTCTTTTTTCGCCGTGACTTTGATCAGGTGATAACCAAATGACGATTTGACGGGTTCGCCCACTTCACCGACTTTTTGTTTAAAAGCCGCAGCTTCAAATTCGGGAACCATGCGACCTTTGCCGAAAAATCCAAGATCTCCATTTTTCTCTTTCGATCCCTGATCTTGCGAGTATTTTTTGGCCAGCTTTCCGAAATCTTCGGTCTGAGCTTTCTTTTTGATGTCTTCAATCTCGGACTTGGCTTTGGCGTCCGAAGTTTTGTCATCCACTTTGATCAGAATGTGCTGAGCTTGAACTTGGGGCTCAACGGTGAACTCGCCCTTATTGGCCGCAAAGTATTCTTGAACTTTCTTGTAAAATTCCGGATTGGCCAGCTTGGACGTCACTTCGGATGCTGGAATCTGCATGCTTTTTAACACCTTGTCTTTATCAACGCGGGCAAAAGCAATGTTCATTTTGTTTTCTTGCAGGGCCTTGAGCTTTTCAACTTCGAAATTCAAAGGCAATGCTGCAGCTTCAAACAAGCGCTGTGTACGAATGCCCGTTTTTTCTTTGCGAAGCTTGGTTTCAAAATCATGTGGATTCAAATGATTGGCTTCCAAAATTCCGTAATAAAGATCACGTTGAAAGCGCCCATCCTTTTGGAAGGCCGGAATTTCTTTAACGATCACATCCTGAATTTCAGGATCCGTCGCCAAAATGCCTTCTTTTTTTGCCATTTGAGAGATCAGCTCCTGATTGATCAAGCCTTCGAGAGCTTGCTGAACCACAAACTGACGCTGAGCATCCCCCATGCCACTCCCACCAAACAACGGAGCGTACATTTGCTCAATGCGCGAGGACTCGGAGCGTAAATCTGCAATTGGAATCAAAGTGTTGTTCACGCGGGCGGCAGCGCCCATTGCACCTGCGTTATGCATGCTGTTCAAGCGATTCGGGAAGCCAAATAGCACAAACACCAAGATGATGGCGCCGAATAAGAAGACGGCCGTGATGCTTTTGGCATTCCAACGCTTTCCTTCAAGGGTGCCACTGACCTGTTTGCGAAACTGATTAAAACTGTCGCTCATTCGTCCTCCGGTAAGACTGCCATCTTCATATTGCTTGAACTCTTTGCTTGAACTCTTAAATCTTCTTTCCAGCTGCCAAATTCTTCATCCGAACCGATCCATCCGCTGACTCGCACGTTTCACTCTTGTTTTCAAAAGCTGCTTGAGAAGCCAATTTCCACTTTTCGGCCGGCTGAAAAAGGCTTTCAGTATCTGTCGAATGAAACAAAATTTTCAATCAAATTTTATGTCAAAGAGTCATTGGAATTGGAAATTCTTTTTGCTAGCGTTATAGAGAAAGAGGCCCAATTTGAATTTCTTAAACTTTGATCTGAAAAAGGTTCTATCTTTTCTTTTCGTGCTCTCATTGCCGTTGATCTCAATTAACATGCAGCGAAAGCCATTCACCACGGGTTGGTACGACAAGCCCTTTAGCTTTTTGGCTTCAGTGACACAGTCGGCCTTCTTTTCTTTCAGCGACGGAGTGCGCAGCAACACTCAGCTGTATCTCGATTTGATCAATATCAAAAAAGAGAACCTGCAGTTGAAAAGCGAAAACCAAAAGCTCCTCGCACTTCTCGAAGGCCAAAATGAGCTTTCGAAAGAAAATGAGCGTCTGAACCAGCTGATGGACTTTAAAAACCACTCGAAAATGGAAGTGGTGGCTGCTCGAGTAATGAGCAAAGACTTGGTCAGCGATCACAACACACTCCAGATCAACAAGGGCACTCATCACGGCTTGAAAGCCGGGCAAGCCGTGATCACCGTTGGTGGCGTGGTTGGCTACGTCTACAAGCCAGGAACTTTCACCTCTCAAGTGCTATTGATCACGGACCGCTATTCCGTTGTGGACGGCGTGATTGCCCGCAGCCGAGCGCGTGGCATCGTCGAAGGCCGCAACGCTTCCAGCTGCGTGCTTCGCTATGTTGAAAAATCCGAAGACGTTCAACCCGGAGACTTGGTCGTCACCAGTGGTTTGGACAATATCTTTCCCAAAGGATTTCCCGTGGCCGTGGTCGAAGCGGTCGAGAACAAGACTTACTCGGTTTCACTCAAGGTTGAGCTCAAACCAGTGGTTGATCCTGACAAAGTGGAAGAAGTTTTCGTGATTATGAACGCGGCCAACGAAGATATGACTGACCGTATTTCCATGAAGGAATAAAGTGCCTAATTTCCGTTTCAATTTTTTGAATTTAATTTTGATCATGCTGATCGGGCTGGTGCTTTGCGGCCTGCAAACAACTTTTTGGTTCCAGATCCTGGGAAGCATTCCGGCCCCCCTGCTCTGGCTGAATCTGGTTCTGTACCTGATCTTATACCGTAAGCCGATGGAAGGAATCCTGACGATTTACCTGTTCGGACTTTTCCTTCGCCCCTTCACCGCCATGCCATTAGGCGTGTTGTGGATGAATCTCTTGATCATCTTTGGCGTCATGAGCTTCGTTAAAAAACGCGTCTTCTGGCCGAGCTTTCGCTACTTCGTCACCGCAAGCTTTGGTCTGTCGGTTTGCTACCACATTGTTTACCTGCTGATTTCTCATTGGTTTGAGACCAATCCGGCGACCGTCAGCTTTTTCCACCGCATTTTCGAAGTCATCTTCACGACGGTGACGGCGGCCCCACTGTATTACATTTTATCCTGGGTGGACCGGGTCACTCACAAAGAAACTTTGCCTGAAAGTGGAAATCTCGAAGCATGAGCAGCACCCAATACATTTCCAATCCTGAAGAATCCAAAGAGTACCTGCCAAGGTACCGGCTGTTTTACTTTACGATTGCCTTCACCTTTCTGATCTTCACTTCGCGTCTATGGTATCTCCAAGTCATCCAGGGAAGCGAGCTGCGAAGGTTTTCGGAAGAAAATCGCATCAAACAACTGAAAATCATGGCTCCCCGCGGCCTGATGCTCGATCGGGACGGCAAAGTCTTGGTCGAAAATCATCCGGGCTTCGAAGCCGTTCTCTCGCCTCAGTACATTAAAAATCTCGACGAACTGGCCGCCTCGGTCGGTCCAATTGTTGGGCTAGAGTCCGCAAAACTGGTGCAGAAGGTGCAAAAATCCCGACGCCAAAACGGACCTTTCGCGCTGATCAAACTGAAAGACAACCTGAGCCGTGACGAAGTGTTTCGCTTGAAACGCATCATCCTGGACAATCCGGGCCTCGATATCCGCGAGTCCGTCGTTCGTCATTACCCATTGGGTGAAAACGGCGCGCAGCTTTTCGGATACGTTGCCGAAATCTCGAAGAAGCAAATCCCGCTCTACAACCAGATGTATAAAAATATCAACTTCGAGCAGGGCGATATCATCGGTCAGACGGGTCTCGAAGAAGTTCTTGAAAAAGACATCCGTGGCGAAGACGGTATTCAGTTTTTGCAGGTCGATGCCTTCGGCCGCGAAACAACGACCAACACCCCGAATATCTACGGCGAGCAAATCACCGATAAAGAACCAAATCACGGAAACAACGTCGTCCTGACCATCGACAAAGAAGTCCAGGAAGCGGCCTTCAAATCATTCCAAGAAAATCAGCGCATCGGCGCCTTGGTGGCGATGAAAGCAGATGGCGAAGTTCTCGCCTGGGTCAGTGCGCCGAGCTACGACCCGAACGAATTCGCGCGTGGCATCGGCTCTCAATTGTGGTCGAAACTGATCAATGATCCGTTCAAGCCTTTGCGCAACAAGGTCATTCAGGATTATTACTCGCCCGGATCAACCTTTAAGGCCTTCATGGCGCTGGCGTCTTTGCAGGAAAAAGTCATCACGCCTACGACCATCATCAACTGCCCAGGCTTTATCACTTTCGGTAAACGTCAATACCACGATCACTTGAAAGGTGGTCACGGTAACATCACGGTTTACGAAGCCCTCGAGCGATCCAGCAACGTGTTCTTCTACAAAATGGGGATTCAGCTCGGCATCGACAAAATGTACAATTACATTTCGCCTTTCGGTATCGGTCAAAAAACCGGCATCGAGCTTCCGCGCGAAGTCGCGGGGCTCATGCCTTCGGCCGCTTGGAAAAAATCAGCCATCGGTGAAGAGTGGCAAGCCGGGGAAAACTTGAGCGTCGCCATCGGACAAGGTTTCGTGCAAGCCTCGCCAATTCAGATGGCCGTCGCTTACAATGCGGTCGGCCTCGAGGGCAAAGTTGTGAAACCCTACGTGATCAAAAAGCTTTTGGATAACGAAGGCAACGTGATCAAGGAAACGCAGCCCGCCGTCCTGCGAAACTTGCAAGAAAAGCAAGCTACCGGCATCAGCATTTCCGAAGAGACCTTCAAGGTCGTCAAAGAAGGATTGCGCCGGGTTGCCAATGGTGATCGCGGAACCGCAAAGTTCCTGAAAATCCCGGGCGTGCAAATGGCCGGCAAAACCGGAACTTCACAGGTCATGGGATTTGCGGCCAACGATATCTATTCGAAATGCGAAAACCGTCCCTTGCACCAACGTCACAACGGCTGGTTCGTGGCTTGGGCTCCGGCGGAAAAACCAGAGATCGTCGTGGCAGCAATGGCGCAGCACTCGTGCCACGGAGCTACGGGCGCGGGCCCGATGGTTCGCGATACGGTCCGCGCTTACTTTGATAAATACCACCCTGACATCGTGGCCGAAGGTTTGAAGAACCAAAAAGGCTATAAGCCTGTGAATCTCAAGACGGACAACGTTCCTGTCGTGGAAGGTGAATAATGGAATTGGCACTTCAAGTTGAAGAGCGAACGCTGTTCAAGCGGATCGACTGGAACTTCGTCCTCGTGATTTTGGCCTTGAATCTGGTGGGCTTGATCAATCTTTACAGCGCCACTCATGGTCCCCACTCAAATGATGTCGAGCCTTTGTTCGTGAATCAGCTGGTGTGGTTGGCGGCTGGTTGGAGCTGCTTTTTTATCAGCACGCTTTTGGACTATTCGTACATCAACCGAATCGCCTACATCGTCTACTTCCTCAATCTTGCCGCCATCCTTTACGTGACCTTCTTCGGAAAAGTCGCTCTCGGAGCCCAGCGCTGGATTGACCTTGGCTTTTTCCACTATCAGCCGTCAGAAACCATGAAGATGTGTCTGATCATGGTGATGGCAAAAACCCTGTCCATTCGCAACACCGAAGGACGCGGCATGGGCCTGAAGCAACTGGTTTGGCCCCTGCTGATCTTGGGAATCCCGTTCATCTTGGTCGTCGAGCAACCGGACTTGGGAACCGCCCTGATGCTGACCGCGATCGGCAGCTCCATGATTCTGTTCTGCAAAGTTCGAAAAGCCATTCTGGGAACCATCGTCGTCGCCATGATGGTGGCTCTGCCAATTGCTTGGAAGTACGGTCTGCGCGATTACCAACGCGCCCGAATCGTGAACTTTATTTCACCCACCAATGACCCCCGCGGATCTGGTTACAACAGCATCCAATCCAAGATCGCCGTGGGCAGCGGGAAACTTTTGGGAAAAGGCTTTCGCAAGGGAACCCAATCTCAGCTTGAATTCCTGCCCGAGCGCCACACGGACTTTATCTATTCCGTTCTCAGTGAAGAGCATGGCTTTGTCGGCAGCGTGACCACGATCGCATTGTTCTGCGTCCTGTTCTTGATCGCGATCCGCATCGCCTCGACCGCACGGGATAAATTCGGAGCTTTGCTCACGGTCGGCGTGGTGTCCTACGTCTTCTGGCACATGTTCGTGAATATGGGCATGGTCATCGGACTTCTGCCGATCGTCGGAGTTCCACTGCCCCTGCTCAGTTACGGCGGATCCAGCATGCTGACGACCATGACCGGCCTGGGCATCATTTCCAGCGTCGCCTATCGTCGCTATATTTTCTAAAGCCGGCACGGGCCGCAAATTATTTCTGAGAAGAGATCCATATTGAAACTCAAGATTTCGTCTCAATCTAAAAATAAATTTGCCGCTCGACCCTTCTTGTTTTCCAAAAATTATTTTTCAACCAGCCTCTTTAGCTTCCCAGAATTTCATCCGTAAATTCTGGGACTATGAGCTGCCCCCGCTGCAAAAAAAATGTCGACTCTCTCGCCAATATCCCTGCCGATCTTCATTTGAGACTGCTGGATATTTCTTTGAACGAGGCCGCGCATCCGTCGGTTTGTGAAGAATGCCTTACCGAACTGCAAAGAGCCGTCAGCAATCCCGAGATCTTGAAAATGAAGGCAAACAGCGAAGCGGCCCGCAAACAAGCTTTGTGGTCGTCACGCAGCGATGCTTTGAAAAATGCCAGAGAAGCCTTGTCTCAAAATCAGCTCTCGAACGCGTCGAGCGGATTCGTGAATTATATTGAGATCCTGCAAACCGTATTTGAGCACAGTTCGGGGCCCCTCACGCCAGACGTTTTCCGCGCCATGAACAAGATCGAAGAAATGAAGACTTTAACCCTGGTTTATTGGGAGCTGGTGCAAATCCATGACGGCAAAAACGAACGCCTGATGGATCAATACAGCGGACAACTGGCTCTGTTCGGAAAATGCAGTCCCATCAAAATGGCTCTGCTGCAAAAGCTGCAAGCCTATGCTCCGAAAGCCAATTTCAAAAAATACATCCGCCGCACCGAACGCGAACTGCGCGGAGAAAAAGGTTTCTTCTCAATTTTCAAAGCCTCTTAAGAACTCCATGATGGCGCTTGCAATTCACCGGAAATATCAGCTGGGACAGCAGCTCGGCAGGCCCAGCCCTTTACAAAAAAAAGCTCGTTCCTGTTACCAAGAACGAGCTCGTTTTGATCTTCAATTTTAAAGTCGAAATTAGATGTGACGATTGATAAAATCGACAATGCTTTCTTTCGGGTGATTGCCCATGATTTGATCCACTGGCTTACCACCTTTGAACAAGATCATAGTTGGAATGCTGCGGATTCCGTACTGCGCCGGCGTGTTCTGGTTGTTATCCACGTCCACTTTCATCACCTTGATTTTGGCGCCCATCTCAGAAGCAATTTCTTCAAGCTTTGGAGCGATCGCACGACAAGGACCACACCACTCGGCCCAAAAATCGACCAAGACAGGAGTCTCTGATTTCAGGACTTCGGATTCAAAATTATTATCTGTCACGGGTGTTGTGGATTGACCCATTTTTAGCTCCTCTGAAAAAGATGATGAATTCACCTTCATATTTTACCTAAATTTGTGCGGGAAAGCATCTTTGTCAAGGACCGCGGATCATGATGCCGTGAATGGCATTTAAAATGGCTATGGCTTCTTTTTAAACAGGGCCTCGGCGAATTTCTTTCGAAGCTCATCCTGATCTTCTAATGCATCGAAATTCCAGTTCTTTTTAAGATCTTTTTGTTTCTCTTTGAGATCTTGCCGCTGATGAGTGGAGTGCGCTAAATCGATTTCAACGCCTTCGGTGAACTTCTTGTATTTCGCCATCCTCTGGGGATCATCAATGGAAATGCGGGAACCTGCAGCAGTGCTGGAATTCGAGGCAGCGGCAGACGGCACGGACCCAGCGGGAGCAGTCGTTGGCATAGGCGCCACAGAACCAGTCACCATGACCAGGCGCTTATTCAGTTCGGGATCTGAGAGACGAGCCTTCTGAAACTTTTCAAGATAGCCCGCAGCCGGCTGATTTCCCAATCGGCAAAGAACCTGAATCAGCTTTTCGGGATGAACCGGCGTTTCGATAATGCCGTCCATTTTCATCCGCAAAACATCTTGCGGAGTTGGACGAACGTCCTTCGGCACGATGATCACCACTTTGCCATGGTAACGATGATTGTCCTTCATTTTCTGACCAATGGAAAAACTGGAAACACGCGCGTTTTTGCCATTTGCGACAATGATGTCTGGATTAAAAGAAAGCAGCTGATCATGCAACAGCACTTCATTGCTGATGCCGACAACATCAAATCCCACTTTTTTGAGATAGGTCTCCGTCAGCGTGAGCTCATTGAAGTCCTCGTAGACCAGAAGAATCTTGACCATAGGGAATTAGTTTCTCATAGATTCTAAAAGCAACGCAACAGACCTCGGTTTAGAACCTTGTTTGATGCTTTGAGCTGCCTTAAAGTGATATGGATGCAAATCTTAATTCCGCGTAAAGCCGTCCAGTACATCTTCTTCGAAATGCTCCCCGCGCTGGTGCTTGGCGTTCTGGTTTTTATTTTTATTCTCTTGATGGCACAGGCCCTTCGCTACACCGAATTCGTGCTCATTCACGGGGTGGGTCTGAACGTGGTCGGCCAGATCATGATGTACCTGTCGATCTCATTTCTTCCGGCCCTTTTACCAATGAGTCTCCTTTTCGCGGTGCTCATGACCTATGGCCGCTTGAGCAATGATTCCGAGATCGTCGCCCTGAAAGCCAGCGGTCTGAGCATGTGGACCATTGGTCTACCCGCGGTTCTGCTGGCGGGGGTGGTCACCCTCGTCTCGGCACAAACTTCCTTTCACCTGGCTCCCTGGGGCAACCGTCAATTCGAAGTCCTTGTCACCAAGGTCGGACAAACCAAAGCCAGCGTCACCATCCGCGAAGGAACTTTCTCGGAAGGATTTTTTGATAAGGTCGTTTACGCCAACGAAGTCGATCCCGAAACCAGCGAACTTCGCCACGTGTTTATTTACGACGAAACCCAAGGCGATGTCCCGCTGACGATCATCGCTAAAAAAGGTCAGATTATCCAGGATCCGCAAATGCCAAACGCCGTCCTCATTCGTTTATTCGATGGCGACATTCACCGCAAAGGCGAAACGCATACCAAAATTAAATTCGATACTTACGACATCAAGATGGTGGATCCCATTAAGATTGAAACGCGCGAAAAATCCGGCCCCAGCATGACCATTCAAGAAATTTCCGAGCAGCTCGCAAAACCGAATCTTTCACCGGATCAGCAAAACACGCTGAAGGCTGAATTTCACAAACGTTGGGCCATTTCAATTGTCTGCATCATCTTCGCCTTACTGGGTGTCGGCCTTGGTACAAATACCAATCGTCGCAGCCAGAAGGCCGGCGGCATGGTGCTTTGCCTTGGCGTTGTGGTCTTGTATTGGGTCTTGTACGTCACCTGTGAAGGCTTAGCTCGTAGCGGGCAAGTTCCACCCGCCATTGCGATTTGGACGCCAAACTGCCTGTTTGCGGGTCTTGCTTTTTGGTCTTTAAAGAGAAATTGGAATTAATTCGAAGTTTGATTTATTTCGGCTCAAGAACAGAGCCCAGAGAAAAACAGAGCGATGCAGTAGCATCCTTACCACCACGGTCATCCCTGACCACATCGCCCCTCCCTTAAAACAAGTGTCAGAGAAAAAGATCCAAATGACAAAAACTTTTTTCAGTATTTTTCATTTTTGTTAGGAAATGCTTTAACCGAAAAAGGCAGGCCCTACCCCTAGTGGAAGCGAAGCTCATCCTGGACTAGATTCTCTGTTGATTCATCCGCTGGTTCTGTCACGTCATGAATTTCACTTCCAAAAAGCATGAGCAAATCACTGGCATTCTGAACCGGAGCAGCCCCTTGAATCAAAAGGTCCAAGCTTCCTTGCATCATGGGATCCAGAGGATGCCCCGGCAGCACCCAGACGGGCTTGTGCTGCTCGATCGCTTCTTGGGCGGTGATCAACGTGCCGCTTTTCAGACGGGCCTCGACAATCAAGGTGGCCTTTCCCAGACCCGATATCAGCCGGTTCCTCTGCAGAAAAAAATGCTTCTGCATCGCGCGGTCATCTTCGTACTCGCTCAAGAAGGCCCCACCCCGCGCCAATATTTCGCTCTGTAAATCCACGAGTGATCGAGGATACATCTGATTCAATCCTGCAGGGACCAACACCACCGTCGGCCGATTCATGGTCAACGACAGGATGTGGGTCTTCTGATCCACCCCGCGGGCGCCTCCGCTGACGGTGAAACAGTTTCGTTGGCGCAGGAACTCGGCCAGGTGGCGATCCATCCAAAGCTGCGACAATCGAGAAGGTTCACGATTGCCAACGACCGCCAGCCCCGACAGGCGCTTCCAAACCGGCGAGCCCATCAGCCGCAGCAGATACGGCACCTCTTCCAGGGTCAGGTAAGCTTCCGGGAAAAGTTCGTGTCCCGGATACAAAAGCAGATGCCCCCGTTCCGCAGACTGGCACAGCTCCTTCCAGAAAAGTTGCAGCTGAGCTTCGGTGTATTTTTGGCGCAAGATTGCCATTTCCGGGCAAAGCTGATTGAACTCTTTTGAAAACAGGCGCACGCCCGAGTTTAAGATTTCCAGCGCTTGCAGAAATGTGGTCAGACAAGTTCGTGATTGTTTCGAGTACAAGTACCCGAGAAGCCAGATGGATGATTCCATGAATATGATCCTCGCAAAGGTTTTTCATTCGATTCGAAAACCTTGTGCAAGCGAAAGACCATCCAGATGCAAGCAAAGGATGACATTGATGTCCGAAGCCCGGACTTATTTTTTCTCGGTGCGCATGTGAGGATCCGTGACGTCGCCCACATGAATCTCTTCGTCTTCATGAATCACGACGCCGGTCAAAAACGGCCCCGCAGCTTTGACGATTTTGATGGTGGCGATTTTCACCGGATTTTCAAAAGACCGCGTTTTTTCCTGACGAATCACCTGTTGCTTGTAGACCGGATAGCTTTGCCCTTCACTCATCCCCGTCCCGGAAAGATAGATCAAGGAATTCGGTTCCAGCAACTTACGCTCCGTACTGTGGGCGCCGCCAATCACGCGCGCTTGACCGATCGCGACCGAGCCGGGTCGAGCATTGAATTTTGGCAAAGGGTCCGCCGTCACCATGGACCCAATCCGGATGGGATTGATGATCTTTTTCACGACGGCGCGATAGATGGATTCATCTGTGTTGACCACGTTCACCACTTCAATTTCGCCTTGCACCTGAATGACGCGAGCGATTTGCTGAGTGACCGGATCTTTGATTTCATCCTGATCTTCCAAGACCAATAATTTTTTCTGAGTCGTACCGGGCTCAAGTTTCACGAAGATGTATTGAAACTCGGCCACCGTCTCTTGCCCCATTTCCGCTTCAACAACGCTACCAACGCTGGCCGGCTTTTGATCGGCCAAATAAGAACTCAAAACCTCATCGGCCGGCGCAAAATTTCGCGGAATTTTCGTCACCTCAAACTGCAGGTCTGCCGTCCGCTGTCCGTAAGCCCAAGGGGGAATGCTTCCTGGAAAATTTCCAACCGGCTTGGCCGGAGGCTCCGGAGGAATATTGGCAAGCTTTAACAGCTCCTGATCTTTAGGATCCAAAGCTGGAGCCACTTTTTTATTATTCTTCGGCGCGCCTTCTTCGGCGTCACCAGCTTGCTTCGATTCTTTTGCCGCCGCACCGGCTGCCGCCATGATGGGGGAATCCACCTCTTCTTCTTTTTCACCGGCATTGCCAACGGCTAACGATGGCGGCGTGGACATTGTTCCCGGAGCAAATTTTAAAACTTGGCCCGGAAAAATCTCGTGCGGGTTCTCGATTTTTTCTGCATTCAGTGACCAGATTTTTGGCCAGAATTCGGGATCACCAAAGAGCACTTCACTCATTTCCCAAAGTGTATCAGCCTGCTGAATCTGGTAGGTCATTGACTTGCCACCAGTTGCACCCCGCCAAGCTTCGGGGCTTGTCGGCTTGAGATTGTAGCGTTGGTAATTATTGAAAAGACGCTTTTCTTTACCGAGATCCGGCTCATCCCCGGCCGTCAGCGCAGGACGAGAGACCACCAGCAAACTTAATAATAAAAGCTTTCGAACAGTTCGAGTGGATAACAAACGGCACATCCTTGTGTCTCGTTAGCGATTTATCGAGTCAGTAATTTCAATTCAGTTTCCGCGCGCAAAGCTTCGGGACTGCCCGGATAAGCTTGACGAACTTTCGCAAAAGATCGGCGTGATTCATCCGTGAGATTCATTTTTTTCAAAGTGACCGCTTTGGCAAATAAGGAAGCGGAAGCCTTGTTGCTCATTGGATAGCGTTTCAGGACCTGATTGAAGTAGCGCAGTGCTGGTCCATAATTTTTATTCGAAAGAGACATCAATCCCGCAAGGTACAAAGCATCGTCCGCCAGTGGGCTCTTGGGATGTTGTTCTTGAAACGCCTGCAAGCGAGAGAAAAATGCGATTTCGTTGTTTCGGTCGTAGCTTCCGACCAACTCGCCGTACAATTCACGATCACTCTTCAAAGTTTTTTCTGAGCCCGAAATCATTTCGATTCGTTTGGTCTGCGGCCGAGCAGACATTTTGACGGAAGATGTCGAAGACGAATCCAACTGCGCCTTTTTATTTAAGACCTGATTTCGGTCGCGAAGATCTTGCATCGCTTCCTCGCGCTCCTTCATCCGCTTTTCCATGTCTAAAACTTTTGAAGTCTTAGTCACTGGAGTTTGTGCTTTAGAAGACGCAGTCCGGTGACTTGCACAGCCGACCAGCAAAGCCAGATTTAATGTTGCTACAAAATAAAACACTTTTCTCATGCACACAGTATGACACGCCATCGCTTCGATCGAAAACAAAAACTTGAAATCAGAGTTATCCACATTTTTTGGGGAAAGAAGTCAGAGCTAGACCTTAGACCATTGATTGAATAAGGGTTTCAGCCAAATGCTGGCGAAATCAGCATGCTTAACTACATGATTATTATAAATAATATTAAGATTTAAGGAAACATGAACGCTTTCTATGACAGAACTTAAAATCCGGATAACCGGACGCAACGGAATCACCAACAGACGCTAACAGCTATTAGAGTCAAAGCCCCAGTGGTCTTGCCTTTGCAAAACCCGCTCTGGATGCGGCTTCTAGTCTGTTTGATGATAATTTGCGCAGCGATTCCAAACCTTCATTTGCTTGAAGCGATCGCAACAATTGCCACCCCTTTGCAAAGGTCTTGCACAAATCTCATGTCAGAATCTTTCAGACATCGAGATCTAGCGCGTGGCTTCATCTGCGGCACGTCGATTGAAGATCCCAAAGATCGAAATACCTTTCAGCAAACAGGACTGATTCACCTGCTGGTCGTGTCCGGCGGACACTTGCAAATTTTAACTCTGTTGCTGCTCTGGCCCACCCCGCAGGTCTTTCGTCGAAATAAAATATTTCGCACAAGTCTGTGGGTGTTGCTTTTTTCATACTGCCTGATCACTGGTTTTCAAGCACCCGTGGTTCGCGCATTTATCGGAAAAGTCTTCGGATCACTGAGCAGGACGTGGAAATGGAATTGGGATCTGGGAAAAATTCAGATCGCCGCCGGACTTCTGTGTTTGATTCTTTTTCCAGATTGGCAAAAAAATCTTTCGTTTTATTTATCGTGGCTAGCCTCGATGGGTTTTCTTCTCAGTCCATTGTGCTTTTCCTATCGCAACCGCAAGACCCGCTCGTCCTTCTTCCAAACGCTTCTCACTTGCGCCTTGATCCAAGCATTTGTCGCCGTGGTTTTTAGTTCGTTCTCTTGGCTCGGAGTTTTGATGAACGCCCTCATTGCTGCTCCTTTGGCAGTTCTGCTGTTGGCTCTCTCTGCACTGCCGGCGGTTCATCCGCTCTTTATCCCTTGGTGTGATCGCATTTGGGACTTTCTACTTTTTTCTTTGGATCAAACACTGCCGCTGTCCAATGCTCCCACAACGATAGACTTTTCCCACCTGCAGTGGGGCTTTCTTTGGAGCTTTTTGGTGATGCTGCAGGTTTCATTGCACCTCGTTTATCAGCAAAGGTACCGCCATTCGCATGTTTAAAATTTTCATTCTGACCTTGTTTTTATTTCTGTCCCGAACCGGATTGGCTCGCGAAGAGTTGATTGTATGGAATGTCGGTCAAGGCCAATGGGTCACCGATCTTCATTCCGATTTTTGCGTGCACTATGACATGGGAGGCGAATTCAACGTCACCAACAAAGTCTTAAAGCTGTGTCAGGGAAAGAAAAACTTTGTGCATCTTTCGCATTGGGACTGGGATCACATCTCATTTGTCGCAAGCTTTACCCGAAAGAGTCTCTTCGCCTGCCTGATCGAGAAACCCCTGGGGACTTCGAGCGCCTTCAAGGAACGTTCGCTGGCACGAGTGCCGCTTTGTGACCGCAAAGAAATCCCAAATGCATTTCGCACTTTGTTCCAAGGGCAGATTCGCGGCCACAACTCGAACAACGCAAGCTCCGTCGTGCAGGACAAAGACTTTGATGTTCTCATTCCGGGAGACTCGACGACCGCCATGGAAAAGATTTGGCGATGGCAAACATCCCCCGCTACCCACGGACTGGTTTTGGGCCATCATGGCAGCCGCACCAGCACATCGCAAGCACTGTTGGACCGGATGCCGCATATGCAGTGGGCGGTTGCCTCGGCACGGGAAAGCCGTTACGGCCATCCACACGCTCAGGTGCGACAGCTGCTTCGCTTCAAAAAGATTCCTCTGCTTCGAACGGAAGACTGGGGAGATTTGCATTTTACGAAGGAAATAGACTGATCGAATTCGCGCTTCGCTTCTTGAATGAAGTTTTGAAAATAAATTTCAAGCATTAGCGCGTAAACGCAATGGAAACGGCACTGACCATGATTGAACCCTGAACAGGTTTGAAGCTGACGGCGCTTGTTGCGCCCGGTGTGGGCTCAAAGACAAAGAGAACCCGGATGTAATGCGCTCGAATGCAAGTGGTGCCAGGAACGTGCGCAATTCCTGCAGGATAAATCGGCGTCCCCAGGGGCCAATAAGCAGCCACCGAAAAGTATTCATACATTGGCGGACAAACGGCTTGGTACTGCGTATGAACCGAAATCGGGAATTCGTCGGGATCGCAGGTGCCAACACTGGTGTCGCAAGAATCTCCGTAGAGATTGTAAAGCACGGGATGCCCCGGTGGACCGGAAATAGCTCCCGAGATATTTATTCCGGAAGTTCCCATATACAAAGGCGGTAGATGCAAAGTGAGATCTTCCGTCAGGGCCTCGTCGCACCAAGGCCCGCGCACGCACTTGGCGAGATCCGTTGTGCTATCCTGTTCGATGGTGGCCCGAATCGAATTCGGCATTCCCATCATATTGATCAATCCTTGAAAAAGCTGAATTCGCTTCAACACCATATCCTGCTCGCGAATCGCGCTTTCCGCTTTTAAAAAGGATTCCATGCTAAAAAGAAGCAGGCTTGAGAAAATAGAAATCGCGATCAAGAGCTCCAGAATCGAGAAGCCAGCACCGCTTTTTTTGTGTGGGATCTGTCTGCAAAGTGCCATCGCTAAAACCCCAAATCTTCGAAGGCGAAAAACACTGAGCCTTCCATGGGTTTTCGCGCGATGCCTGGCGCGCTGGGATCGTACTCGATGATATAGTTGAGCTGAATGAAATCAGGTCGCAAAAGACTGCTCCACGCCGGATACACCGGTGTGGGCTCAATGTTGTGATAAGTGCCTACGCGTGGATGACCTTGAATCGAGAAGGAAGTTTTAACAGATACAAAACAACCCTGAGTGCCCGGAGTCACGCAAATCACTCCGTCCATCGTATAGTAAACTGGCGTCGCGACCGAGTGGGTGCTGTCGATATCCGCTCCTGATATTTTTTGTCCCGTATTGTTATACAAATCCACACCATACGTCTGATGCGATGACACCGAAGTGACCGGCCCCGTGAAATTATTTTCGACAAGCGCCTTCATCACCGGGTTGTTTTGAGCGGTGATGCTCAATGCACGGCGATCCAGCACCGCTGCCCGAATGACCATCACCAACTCAGAGCGTGCACCGGTGTACTCGATCTGAGTGTAAGAGTTTCTTGCCTTCAGCATGGCCGAAGAAAATAGCAGCACACCGATCACGCCGATCGCTAAACCGATGAGCATTTCTATCAATGTGAAGCCTTCTTGGCCCAGGGCTTTCATGATCATACCTCTAAAACTTAAACTTCTTGCAAACGCCTGAAGGGGTCACATTTTCCCCAGCAGGGCATGGATGAATCGGCATAGTTGGCGGAGGCGGCGGTAAAGTTGTCGATGTCGTTGAACTCGTCGTGGTGGTGCTTCCAGTGGGTAGAGTTGTCGTGGTCGTGGCTAAAACATGCGTCGTGATGAAACCACCTGGTCCTGCACCGATGACGATCGCCGGTCCCCACGGGGTATTTGGAGGCAGGATTGGGTTGTAGAAGTCAAAAAAGTTTGAAATCGCGACTTGTTGCGAACCCTTCAGCGATGCCATGACAGAGGCGACGTCGACGATTGTATTGTCCACCCCGACATAAACCGTCGTTCGGATGGTATAGGCTTGAGCACAGCTCGACGCCCCACCATCGCACTCGGCAATGTAATCCGCGTAGACCTTGAAGGGGCACTCGTCACTGCCAGCCGCGCAAGGTTGACCATAGAAATCATAATAAACGGCCGCTGTATCACAATGCCCAATGATCGGAGTATTTGTTTGATCTACCAAGCGCACTTGGTGCACGACCGGGGTGCCAGAGGCATCCACGGCAATGCAATCATTCCCCAATCCGTCATCACCGATCATGCACTTTTTAAAATCAGCATTGATCGGATCATTGAAAATCAAAGTGGCGTAATAATAAGTCGCAACCCTTACGTTGCGAATAGCGGCCGTGAGAACCGTCGGACGTGCGGCCTGGATCTTTGCTTGGAGCAATCCATCCTGCCGTCTGTAAACAACTCTCCACGCCGTCGTCAGCAAGGCCATAATAAGCCCGATAAAAATTAAAGTTGAGAGCATAAAAGATCCGCGGCTATTCACAAATACGGAACACAATGCACTTTCCCGAGTGTGCCTTTTGTCCCAAAATGTTTTAGCCAGAATCACTGCCATGAGTTTTTGCTCCACCTATCTTTTCGGTTTACTGGACCTCAAAGTTAAGATGTTTATAAGAGCTCACCTATAGCTAAATAGAGAGAACAAGACAGGTTTGACCAATCTCGTTTCGAAATGACACAGCTTTGGCCGGACTTGAGTCGGTCCTTTTTCCCCTCTCTCAGTCATTGATCTAAAAGTTGGATCTGAAAAGTTTTTGTCGGATGAAGTTGGATCGAGTCGCTGTCGGCCGCAGCTTTAATGTTCAGCTTTAATTTTCCGTCGCCCAGGAACTCATCAAAACTTTGTTTTCTGAAATGCAAATCGGAATGTGACAGAACCTGCCAGTCACCGCCAGGATGAAACCCACCACAGCCATCGACCATGCATTTTGGACTGAATGAAATTGGCTTTGGTTTGATCATCCCACAAGTTCCATTCGCTGTGCATTGCATTTGCTGAAAGGTCTTTTTTAAGATTTCGATTGTCCAATCAAACTTAACATTGAGATGCATTCCAATTTTGGCTGCAGGATAAGCACAAGCTTGGTAGGGCGTCAGTCGAAAGGACAAAGTTGATTTGACGGTACCGCTCATAGCCAAAGGCTCTGGATCCCACATTGAAATTTGCTGCCCTCCATTGGCAAGACTCCAACCAACAAAACCCGGTAGATGCGCGGTCATTTCTTCTTTTTTCAAATCTGCCAGCGCAACCCCCTCATACATCACCGTGGCCTCTTGAATCGCGGCACTTAACGAATAAGCCGGATAGACATCTGAATTTCCCAAAGTCACCAGCAAAGTCGCTTGATCTGGAAACTCCCACGAATATTGAACTTCGCGATCAGGAATTTCCATGTTCTGTTGGACGAGTGTACGAAACACCCGAACATTTCGAATGATTTCGTCCGACAACTGGCGGGTCTCCGCACTCACGTCCACTCCCCTTTTTGCATCGGCCTGCAAACTGTCAAAGTACTTTTGGTAAAGAGCGCTCACTTGTTTTTCTAACTGAATCAGCTCAAGACTGTCGCGCCGAAAATCAGTGCACGATTTTAAGCCCTCGACACCCAGGGGTCTCGTGATTCTTTTCAATTTCAGCATCAAATCGGGAGAATCAAACTTTGGAATAAGCGGCTGCGAGATGGGTGGTCTGTTGATAGAAATCCAATTCGCAATCGAGAGATCTTGCAGCTTCTGCAAATTTTCGAGATGAATCGGCAAGATGTCTTGCGGTTTTGGTTGCAAAAGCGAATCTTCAATATCGTCCAGATTTTTTTCTATTTTTTTCAAGAGAGACGAATCTTCAGCGGGCCGTCCGATTATTGTCTCATCTTGCATGGATTGGCAAACCGCAACCATTGGCATACTCAAAACAATAATTAAAATAAATCCATATCCCGCTCTCAACATACAGTTCCTTCGTTTTCTTCTTTAAAATGCAGCTGGCAGGCCCTCTTGCTTTTCAGAAGCATCAACCGACTGGATGACCGCACTTTCGCCAGTTGCCGCATCTATGCGAATGACCGACAGGATACGTTTCGCGAATTCAATTTTTGGTTTCCAAAGCATTCGAACGTAAACAGGTCGAGAATTGCTCACGGCTGCTCGAAATATTTTTGAAAAGCTATCGGTCAAAAAGCGCTGACAACTTTTTGGATCCGGCCATTCCAATTGGCAAGCAATCTGGGCGCCGGCCCCCGAATCAAATACCAAATGTCCAGAATAGAGAATGTTTTTAGCAAGGCCTTGGCTGGGATCCAAGGCATCCAAATCAGCTTGACCGAGATTGAATGGCAGCAATCGGTCCTCGATATCACTGGCAGGATGGTAGACGATTGGATTCGTCACCGCCCAATAGCTGGCATCATTCTTAAATTCAGAATCGATGCTCATCTGAAGACCAATCAAGTAAGGATGAGCAGAGTCAAAATAATCTCCGGCCGTTCGATAGCTGGTGATCGATGAATCGTTCAAGAGAATTTCGGGTTGAGTGCGCAAAAAATCAAGAACTGCGGACTGCCGAGGGGCTTTTTGCAAGGACCAATCAAAATACAATCGGTCGTTAATCTCTTGGTCCGCAGGATCCGATCCATACGGAAGCCCCTGATAGAAATGAAGACCGGCAAGGTAGCTGCTGGCTCCTGGCTCCAAGTGCAAATCCCTGCGGGCACGCACGGCAGATTTCATTCCGATGGCAAAGTCTTGCACCTGATACGCCGTTGGATACTGGCAGTGATTTTCTGTCGTTCGTTGAACCTGGCCGCACTTGGAAAATTCGGTCACCAAATACAAAACACGCTTTTGGCTTGCGACAATATTCAATTGTCCGCCTTCGAGCTTTGTCGTCAGTTTCCCGGCGTAACGGAGGTTTCGCAAAGCTTCTGTCGGAAGCAATTCGACCGGCGGTTGTTGTTTGGCCAGAAAATCCTGAATTTTTTGGCAGCTGCCCTTCTCGTTCTCCAAGGGTTCGACCCCAGCTGCCTGAACTTGATCCGTGACTAATTTTTCCTGCGACACTTCCTTCACCAAATCATAGCGTTTCTGCTGACAAAGCTGTTCTTGCGATGGAGCCGGATGTTTCGGTTTTTCGCCGTGGGTTCCGGCAGCACTTTCAGAACCTGCATCGGCACAGCTCACCAGAACCGCTAATAAAAAACCCATAACAATAGTTTTGCCTGAAGGAAGCAGTCTCATTACAGGTGCTCGCTTTGCTGCCGAACCAACTCTGGAATTTCGCGATTGAGGCGGTCCACAATTTCGGCATAAAGCAGGTTCAGCCGCTGATTTTCTGCAATGAGACCCTTTTCTAAAACAAGAAGATTTTGCATTTGCTGTTTCGAAAGATCTTGTCCTTGAGATAAAAGCCGCGAGCGCTCTTGATGGACCGCTTTCATGGTGTCGACTTTCCGAAAAAGCAGGGTTTGCTTTCGCTCTAAATCTTTGACTGCCGCAACCAAAGAACGAGAAGCATTCATCTTCTCTAACAACAACCCAAGATTTTCAGGAAACATTTCCTTGGATTTTTGTCGTTGATCTTGGACGTAGGCCTCGATTGCAGCAGGTTTCGAAGAGTCCTGGCCCGAGGCAGCTCTGGAAGCCTTACCCGCAGACGAACCTGCGGGTGTGTTATTTTCTGCGTTTAAGCTCTGGTGTCCAATTGACCGACCAGTGTTCGAACCATTCACGTCAGGACCAGAGGACTGATCACTTCTCTGCCAAATTCCGATTCCGACCGCCACAAGAGTGGCAAGGCCAAGAATCATGACTGATGTTTTACGTTTGAGAATTTGCATATTGTTCTCCTAGTTACATTTGCTAGCGTCGACACAAACTTTTAATTCAATCTGACTTGAACCTGTCGCCACGTAGAAATCACTTTTCGAGAAATTTCGGTAGATTCTTCCCGTTTCGTGGTTTTCTGTCGACGTCGAACCCGAATGGCGAGCGCCAATCATTTCGTCCATTGTCATCAGTACGATGTTTGCGATTTTGCAATAGTCATTGGTATTTCCGCAGAGATTCATGATGCCATTTCCGGCCGTCGCCAATGGATGTTTTTCATCCGTCGGAACGTTTGGCTTTACGGACTCGATCGTGTAGCTTTTGGCGTAGCTCATCAAAAACATGTTGAACATGTCGTTGTAAATGCCACGTTCGAACGCGTCTGCACGCTCTCGCGCATCCGCCGAATCGGAACCCGTCGGATTGAGATCCATATGACAAGTTAAGCCCATATCCTGATTGATGGTGCGCTTGGTATCATCCCACGAGCTCGAGCTTGAACCGCCGAAAAGACTCCACGAACTGCTGGATCCAGAGCTTCTCCAGTAGGATTCCATTTTTGAAATATCAATTTCACAACGACCTTGCATCAATGGGGCCTTGGCAAAATATTTGTAATTCACGGAAACATTCTGAACAAAGACAGCCTGATTTGGCGATGGATCTTCGTAGATCTGAGTCAAAGCGCGAGTTTTCACCTGTTTGCCTTTATCATCTACGTAGGAGACTTCTTTTTCTTCAACACGTGGATATCCGCAACGCGCGCCCAAAGTGACGAAGCTATCAAACGATGCCGAAGCGGCACTGTTAGCATCATATCCTGCCAACAAAAGGTTAACCGGTTCGTTGCTATTCGCTTCAGCCGTGAATGAGCTTGGATAATAATCTTCTGTGGCCTGAGTGATTCGTGTGTGGGCCGGAACCCGGTAAGTAACCGCATCATAGTTCAATGACGGCGAAAGACCAGAGACCACGTGATCGGTTGTGACGGTCACGCCAGAATTAAATTGCACATCAAAAACATTCAATTGAGAGAAGTGAACATCTAATTTTTCAATCTGCTCATTTAAGCTGGCGATTTCACGCTGCACTTGAGCCGCATCGGTCTCTGCATTTCCAGCTTGCAGCTTGGTCAGTTTTTCTTGTTTGCGAGAAATCTCATTTTGCAGTTCGGTCCGCTTTGCCGCGATCGCCTTCCCCGCAGAGTTGACTTCGTCATCAAACAAATTGAAACCTGCGGAAGCTTTGCCGACGATTTTCTCTTCTAGCTCGGCAATGACATCCTGGTTTTGTTTAAAGTTGGTTTGGGCAAATGATTTGAGACTGTCGACGGTCGCCTTGATACTGGCTTCGGCACTGGTAATCTGCGCCAAGCGATCTCGAGCCGGCGCCCACTTTTTCAATGCTTGTCGGTAGGCCGCTTGCGCCTTTTGGATTTGTGGATTCAATTCGTTCAGACGTTTTGAAATACCCGTCATTTTTTCCCGGTAGATCGAGTACAACTGAGTCGTTTGCGTTTTTCTTTCGCTTTCAGAGAGAGCTGGGTTCAGGACGGTCAAACCTTGCGAGTACTCTTGGTAGGCGGCCTGTCCGGCGGCATCGAGCTGGCTTTTCTCGGTCGTTAAGTCCTGAAGAAGGCTACTTGAAGCTTCGTACTCTCCGTAAATGTCTTTGTTGTCTTCTTGCAGCTTCAGAACTTCATTTTTCTTGGCCATGATTTGGTAAAGCAGGCTGGTGTTATGCGCATCAAATCCGACCAAATAATCGAAAGCCGGGATGAATGATTTGTTCGATGCGATCAACTTTTCAATATCGCTATCGGCATGACAGCGATAGGTCGCGCGACGCATGGATTGAAGCTCTAAACAATTGATGCTGGCGCCAAGGCTTTGGTAAGTGCCGGTATTTTTAATTCGGCCTTTCGGTCCCAGCCAGATTGTATTGGGATGATCGTGATCCGAGAGCATCAGACCTTGCGAAGGCAAATCCAGCCCCAGAGTCGAGATTGGATTTCCCAAGGCCGGGTCCGGAATTGCCCAGCTGGATTGATACTGAAGAGCCGTGGTCAGACCAAGGATCAGCGCTATTTTTCTTTTTATTTTTTTATCGGTATCCATTTTACTTCCTAAGTTGGAGGAAACGCGAACTCAGAAATAAGTTCACCGCCAGCATGGGTTTCAAGCCGCATACCATTCAGATTTAGGGAAATCTTTGCGAAAGATCGCATCAGGGCGATCAGGAACGATATTGAGATCAGAGAAGAAATCAGACGATCGAATCTTTCTTAATTTTCGGAATTGAAATCCAGGGTTCCGGATGTCTGCGTGCTTGTTGAGAAGCCGATGCCAAAAAAAAAGCCCCTCCAGAGATCCTCGGGAGGGGCTTTCGTGAAAATCAGAGAACTGAGCTTACTGCTTGTAAGGGCGATATTCCATCGCCAGATCACGAGCCACAGGCTCATAACAAACGTAACCACCGTATACGTTCAAGCCTTTGTACAACGCTTTGTCTTTCGCGATTGCATCTTCCACACCCATAGCAGCCAACATCGAAGCATACTTCAGCGTTGTGTTGGTCAATGCATACGTTGATGTACGAGACACAACGCCTGGCATGTTAGGAACGCAATAGTGAATCACGCCGTCGACTTCGTAGGTTGGGTTTTGGTGAGAAGTTGGTTTGCAAGTCTCGATGCAACCGCCTTGATCAACCGCTACATCAACAACGACGGAACCCTTTTGCATTTGGGAAACGGTTTGTTTGCTGATCAAAGTTGGAGCTTTGTGACCGGTGATCAAAACGCCACCAATCAAAAGATCTGCTTCGATTGCCGCTTGCTCGAGATTCTGAGTATTTGAGAACAAAGTCGTTACGCGACCTTGGAAAACGTCATCGAGATATTCCAAGCGAGCCAAGTTCACATCCAGAATGGTGACATCAGCGCCAAGACCGACAGCCATTTTCGCGGCGTTGGTACCGACGACGCCGCCACCGATGATTGCAACTTTACCTGGTTTGACACCCGTCACGCCACCCATCAGGATGCCTTTGCCGCCGTGGTCTTTCTGCAAGTAGAAAGCACCGATCTGAGTCGCCATACGACCCGCAACCTCGGACATCGGAGTGAGCAGCGGAAGGCTGCCGTCTTCTTTCTGGATTGTTTCGTAAGCAACGGCCTTGACCTTGCGCTCGCACAAAACTTTGGTCAGTTTTGGTTCGGCGGCCAAGTGCAGGTAAGTGTACAAAATTTGGTTTTCTTTCATCAGTGTATATTCATCGGGAAGTGGTTCTTTCACTTTCACGATCATGTCGGCTTTGGCGTAAACTTCGGCTTTTGTGTCGATGATTTTCGCACCCGCTTTTTCGTAGTCTTGGTTTGAAATACCAGAACCAACACCGGCATCTTTTTCGACGATCAACGTGTGACCTTCTTTGACCAGCTGACGAACGCCTGCTTCGGTCATACCGACGCGATTCTCGCTGATTTTGATTTCCTTAGGAACTCCAACGATCATAACGACTCCTCATTTTTTTCCATGATTTCGAAATATTGAAAACATGGGGATTCTGCTTTTTTAAGCCTGTTTTTTAGAATGCTGGGATCTTGCCAGAACCTATCACGATGGCCAGCAATGCGCACGGCGTCTATCCGGATTTGTAGAAAGTATTGCTCAGGGACGGAAACGGTCACTGACGAGAGTTTCCAGCCATCTCTGTTTTGGCGTGGATTGACAGCAATTATAACACCAAGGAACGGAACCTTGGCTGCAGGTTATTCATTCGGGATATTGTGGCGAAGGGCGGCGTCTTCGGTGAGATCGGCGCCAAGCTCGATGTGCTTGTAAGAGTCTTTGGATTCGAGAATTTTGCGGATCATCTTGTTCATGACGTCATGGCCGGCCTTGTGCAGAACGACGTGGCCCATCAATGGCATGCCCAAGGTCACCAAATCACCCAGTGCATCCAGAGCTTTGTGACGAACGAACTCGTCTGCGAAGCGAAGTCCATCTGGATTGAGAATTCCATGATCATCCAGGATGATGGCGTTTTCGAGACTGCCACCAAGGCCCAATCCGCGGGCGCGCAACGCTTCAACGTCTTTCATGAAACCGAAGGTGCGGGCACTGGCGATTTCACGGGTGAACGATTGATCGTTAATATCCAAATCCAATTTCTGTCGGCCGATGGAAGGATGCGGGAAATCGATGGACACGGTGACACGCAAACCGTGGTACGGAACCACGTAAGCCTGCTTCTCACCCTCTTCAAAATAAATGGGCTGAGTAACGTAGCAATACTTGCGCGGCTGATCCTGCTCAACCATGCCGACCAAGTGCAAGGCTTTTAAAAAGTCTTTGGCGCTGCCATCACAAATTGGAATTTCGGGGCCATCCAATTCAATAGATAGGTTGTCGATCCGAAGCGCCGAAATTGCGGACATGCAATGCTCGACCGTCGCGACCGAGAACACTGGCCCCCCCAAAGTTGTGGCGTAGCCTGTGGCTGCTACATGATGGGCGTGCACCCGCAAAGAGGGATGACCCGGTAAATCGGTTCGGACGAAATGCACACCGGTGTTCGGAGGCGCTGGCACGAATGTCAATGTGCAAGCTTTGCCGGAATGAATTCCGACACCTTGAACCACCGTGCGTTTGCGAATTGTCTTCTGTAAGAACATGAAGATTGAGTTTAGCTCATCAATGGGTGCGGAACAAATATTTTTCCGACCGTTTGCCCTTCCCAATTCTTCACATCAGGCTGAGTGTGGTGAGAAAGCCGCAAAAACTCGTCATCGCGCAGGCCTTTGAAGTCCCTGAGGAGCGCCGAGGCAGCGACACGCACGGCTCGAGGGTTGCCATCGCGGACTTTGAGGGCAAATGACAGTCCTTGTTCCAATAAAGCACCGGCATACACGCCTTCGGCGCCGCTTTTCACCAGGAGACGACCATCGGTCAACTTCATCACTTCTGAGCAAAAGTCAGAGCTTCCGCCGATAAAGTAAGGTTGCGCGATCACGGCCTCGCGAACCAAGCGGATGGCCGTCTGGCGATCGACATGCACATCTTGTTGATCGGGTAAGAATCGACGAAATCCCTGGGCCATTCCATGCAAACTCATGGCGTAGGTTGGAATTCCACAGCCATCCCCGCCCCATGGAGCGCGGTCTAAATTCTCGTCGCTGACTTCGCCGACAATTCGACGCAAGCGGACCTGCAGCTCGTGATCGTAGGAACCATAGTGAGCCATGTCGATGTTCAAAGTTTTCATCGTGCACAACATGCTGGTGTGTTTTCCCGAGCAATTGTTGTGTCGGCGAGATGGAGCTTGGTTGTTGCGCAGAAGATTTTTCCAGGTGACTTCGTCGTAAGGAGCGTGGGCGCCGCAGACCAAGTCGTCTTCTTGGCATTGGATCTTTTGCAGCCAGCTCATCACCAATTCGGTGTGTGCCGGCTCGCCATTGTGAGAGGCACAGGCGATCGACAAGTGACGCTGATCGAGGTCCCATTTATGGTAAGCTCCGCTTTCAACAAAACTTAGGGCCTGCATCATTTTGATCGCCGACCGCGGATAGGTCACCATTCGATCGCCATCACCATAAGTGGCGACGATGTGGCCTCGCTCGTCCATCACGAGAGCGTCCACAAGATGAACACTTTCGCAAAGATTTCCGCGCATCACTTGAACTTGAATAACGGGATGAGAATTTTGAGACTTCTGCCGATGAGTCATGCGGGAGAATACTGACGTGAAAGCCTGCAAAGGTCAACTCTTGCATCTGACTGCCATCCTCGTTCTGGCAAGCGCCATGATGGGTTGCGCGAGCTCCACAAGAGAACGCCTTGAAGCACGACAAGATCAAGGACATCCCCGCGCAGCGGCCTATGGCGCTGAAGGTTTCACCATGGATTTTCGCTCGCCCGAGCCACGGCCCTATCGCGCCTGGGAATTTTATTATAAAAACTGCGTGCTGGTCAGTCGCAATCCCTACCCGAGCCGGGCCGATTATGAATGTGCAGATCCACATTAATGCTTCATTTTTTTGAATAAGTTTAAAGGCTTGGCAAAGAAAGCGCTGGTTCTGCGCGAAGGTCTCATTCAGGATCGAATCATTATGGGAATCTGATCCCCGTCCCTTCAAATATTTTTCCGTTTTGTCGATAACGAGAGGTCTCTCAATGATTGCATCACCGACGGCGCTGTTTCTTTGAAGCAGTCCCCTCGGGTCCAAGGAGTTTGAGCTCATGAGCATGATCGATCGTTATCGAAAAAAAGGCGGCTTCGTTCAACTTTTAAATTTGATCGAAACCACCGGTAAAGATAAGCAGGAAAAATTCCTGAAAATGATCGCCGATGAAAGCCCTCTTTGGGAAACAGAGGTCCGCAAGCGCCTGCTCACGGTCGACAAAGTTTTGAGCTGGAACCCGACTTATTTGGCAGAAATTTTTCCGCGTGTGGCGCCACTTCAATTGGCGATGGTGGTGGGAGGCTTGCCGCCGGAAAAGGCCGAAATGTTCATGAAGGTGCTGACTTATAAAGAAAAACGTTTCGTTGAAGACACTTTGGAAGACAAAAAGCCGGCACCTGGCGAAACATCCTCGGGCTTGATGAAACTGTTTAGCGAAATTCGCAAAATGGAAGCCGAAGGTTCTTTGAAGTTTGAAAAGTTCGATCCCGAAATGGTCATCCCAGAAGACATTGAGGAAAAATTAGGGAAAGGGGTTTCTGTTTTTCACTCTCCCTTGTCAGCTGCGACCACAGATCTGCACCCTACCAGCCCAACCCATTCTGCAGGGCCAAGTCCAGCCGCCGCAATGACTCAGTCCCAGGCGGCTCATGGTGCTGCCGCGCCGGTTTCGAATGGCGTGCCGACGAACTTGGCGGAAGAGCTGACAACTCTGCGCCGAAAGCTCGTTCAGTTGACGCAAGAAAATCACAAGCTTCAGCAAGACAATCAGACGATGAAAGAGAAGCTTGAACAGATCAAAAAAATTGCCTAAGTCCTCTTCATTGTATCGCGTTAGCATTCTTTGAAATTCTAGCTTTCTAAAAGGTCTTCGCTATCATCAGTAGCAAAAGGGAGGGCCTTTCATGAAAGCATTGGTCTTATTATTTGGATTTTACTGGGCTGGAGCTGCGTTTGCTCAACCCAAAATTTACGATCCCACTCAGTACAAGATTGTCCCTGACTCGCAAGTGATCGAGCAGCTGATTGCTTCTTCGAAAGAGCCCCTGAAATTAAATTTCGGTATTTTGGTGTGGAACACCCATAAGGCCACGGCAAAAGAAGCTTGGCGCTCGGATTTGGTGAACTTGGCCAACGGCAGAAGCTTTGTGCTGCTGGAAGAGGGCATGCAGGATTCTTATATGCCACAAGCGTTGGCGACGGTTCCTTCTTTTGGCTGGACCATGGGCAAAACCTTCTACATGAATGTCGATCACAATGCGACTGGCGTGATCACCGGCTCTTTGCAGGATCCGGACAAGAGCTATTTCATTCGTTCAAGGGAGTTTGAACCTGTGATCAACACGCCCAAGATCACGCTGCTCACCACATACGTGATGGAAGATGGCTCTCAGATCATGGTGGGTAACATCCACGCGATCAATTTCCAAAAGCCCGAGCCTTTCTATCACCAGGTCGATGATCTGATGGCCTTCCTGGCGAACTGGAAAGGCAAGATTATCTTGGCGGGAGATTTTAACACTTGGATTCCAGTGCGAACCAAATACCTGGTGGATAAAGCGACGTCTATTGGACTGACTCACGTCTCCTTTGCCGTGGACCCTCGTCCTTTGGAAAAAACATTGGATCACATCTTTGTGCGCGGCTGCGAGGTGACGGACGCAAAGATCCAGTCCGAGATTCACTCGTCGGACCATCCGCCATTAACGGCCGATTTTTCCTGCGGACATTGAGAATTTTTTAGAGCGGCTGACCGCTTTCAGAAGCTGAAGCTGGATTGACTCCGGCTTCGACCAGCTGCTCGCGAAGTCCATATGGCGTCACCATCTGTTGACGAGCCCGCACCCCAGCGAAGATTTCTTCATTGGGGTTGTCTTTCGATGTCAGCTTGTGAAAGACATGATATTGGACAGCCGTATTCACGAAGGGCTTCATCTGCACGCCGTGCAGGCCCAATCGATAATCGATATCGGAATCTTCACCCGTTCCCGGCGCCTCATATCTCCAGTCAAAGCCATTGATTTCGATCAAGTCTTTTTTGAATAAAGAAAAATTGCAGCCAACAATCGGACGGTGTTTTTGATTCAGCTTTTCCCTGAGCCATGCGTTGCGAACGTAGACGCCCTTCAGTCCGTTGTTATCTTTCATGTAGGAAATGGCCGGCAAAATCCACCACATGTTCTTTTCGATAAAACCATGCGCGACTTTGTCGGCAGTCAGCAGATCGGAAACCCACGGCGTCAGCTCTAAGCGGCGACCGCAAAGCACGGTGCGCGGCTGTCGGTTTTCATAATGTTCCCGAACAAATTCGTGATGAGGCAAACAGTCTTGGTCCACAAATGCGATGTAGGGCGCGTGAGAGAGGTACATCCCCCAGTTGAGCATGCGGTTTTTTCGAAAGCCCTTGTCTTCATGCCAGAGATGCAAGGCGGGAATGCTGAGCTTTTCCAACTGCTGTTGAACGTAGGTGACGACCTCGGGCTTCGAGCCATCATCGCAAATCACCAGTTCAAAATCTTTCTGAGTTTGTCGTTCGACTGCCGCCAACATCAAATCGAAATTTCGAAGGTTGTTGTAGAAAGCGACCGAGAGCGCAATCGGCAGCTGCGGATTCGGGCCGCGTGCTTTCAGTGCCGAATTTCGATATTGGCGGACCGTTCGCGCGAGCGTGGCTTCCAGATTCTGATCATTGCTTGCATTCATATGGTCCACCCTACTGAATCTGGGCGGAGAAGTCATTGACAGGAGCATTAAGAGTTTATTTTTGGATTTCCTGAAAGAATTTGCTCCAGATCTCAAAAGCGAAGGTTTTGGTCACTTGGCAGTCGGTGATAAACGAGTGAGCTTTGAGAGCACGGGGATTTTCACTGCCCTTGTAGACGTAGCCGTTTTCTTTATTTGCCTCGGAACCGATTAAGATTCCCACCACGTGTCCCCGACTGTTCAAGGCCGGACCACCGCTATTTCCATCCATGGCATCAGCGGTGGTGCCGAAAATCGGATAGCGATCGCCGCTTTGATCTTTGCCAAATTTCATTTCCCCAATGTATATACCGGCAGAAGCGCGCTTGGTGATCAGATCAGGATCCGATATTTTGACTCTTTGGTCTTTCAAGGCGCGATAGACGACTCCGGGAAAACCGATCAGCTCGATGGAATCGCCGAAGCCCATTCGGCAATCCGGCGAAATGGGGACGACCTCAAAGTCCGAAGCCTTGGTTCCGGGGAGTTTTAAAATAAAAAATCCCAAGTCCTTTTCCATATCCATCACCGGCGAGAGCATGGAACCGGACAAGGTCTCTTCGAGCGAAAAGCTCTGTTGAATTCGAATATTTCGAGAGATCTGAATTTTCCCCAAGTCTGCTTCCACTCGACTGACGGTTCGACGAAGGGAATGACCTGAAGTCAAAAATCCCAAATATAAATCGTCGCCCAAGCGTCTCTTGAAAATTAAAACCGATGCGGAAATCGCGGGGTTTCCTGCCTGCACATCACTGATCACGTAAGTCTGATCCCAAGCACTTTGAAGATTGGACTGATGAACTTCGAACGTAAAACCTTCCGAGGTTTTCGGGTACGGCCGTTCCATTTCGGTCAGGGTTGGAGGAGTGGAGATCTCGGTGTAGGCATGGGCTGTCAAAGAAATGAACACCATTCCCAAAAGCGCCGTCATCCACTTCATTTCTGGCCCTCACTTGCTGCAAACGTTCCATCCGAGAGATTCCGGATTATGGATTTGCATATCGCGCGCCAGTTTTTCTGAAGCAAGGACCTGCGCTCACGCAGAAAATTGAAACCCCGGATTGATGCTTCAGTTCAGAGCGGCGCGCGGGGCTAAGGCACCGAATCTGATCCTACGACTCGGTCTGATTTTCGGCTAATTTCAGGGCTTGCAGCAATGTCTTTTCGATGTCTTTGGTGTGTTTTTTAAGTTCTGCTGGCTCTTTCAATTTACCAACGACCGCTTCGGGAGCGAAGCTCAGGACCTGACAGACATCGATCAATCGGGACAGTTCGCCGCCCAATTCCCGACGCAGACTTGGCGGCGCTTGATCCAACAGCTTGTTGATCTCAAGTGTAGCGCCACCTTGACCCGAAACTGAACCCAACACTTGGTAAATTGCGTTGGTCAATTCGGTTCCCGCTTCACGCCACTGGCCCTGATCGATTTTGCCATGAATTTTTTTAAAGCGCTTCTGCAGTTCGGCGCGCAGATCCTTTTGTTTTTGCCCCCAACCCAAGGCGCGTCGCGCCTTCCAAACGAGCAAGGCGAAAATAAAGAAATAGATCAAGCTCCACAAAAGAATTTTATAATCTGAAAATGAATCGCCTTGATCCCGGTCCCAGGAGACTAAGATATCCGGCAGTTGATTTTTCTTGATCACTGGGGCCGCAGATTTTTCCTCTTTTCCCGGAGTGAACGTGGCCTCTTTTCCGGCTCCAGTGCCGCCAGGGTTGGCAACGATTTGCACCGTGATTGGCTCGGTTGTTTTGGTCACGTACTTTTTTTGAACCGGATCAAAAATGCTAAAGCTCATGGCCGGAATCTGCAAAGTCCCCTCTTCGCGTGGGATCAGCAGCACGTCGAATTCCTTAAACGAATTGCCGCTTTTAAAAAATTTCGCGTCGGATTTTGTATCGTAGATTTCGACACCCTTCGGAAGGCCAAGCGATGGCAGCTCGATCAACTTGGCATTGCCGTTTCCTTCGAAGCGCACCTTGAGAGAGAAGGGCTGATTGACCGGAAACTGATTTCCTTCGATGTGCGCGCGGACTTCGAACTGCCCAACGGCACCGGAGAAGCTATTGGGCTTTCCTTCGACCGGCAAAGGCTTGACGTTGACACTGATCCGTTCGCTGGCTCTTGAAAAGGTGTAAGGACGGCCAAAACCAAAGGCGCCAAAGGGGCTGGTCGGAATCTGCACCTGCGCTTTGATTTTGTATTCGTCAATGACCGCGACGCCCGGCTTAATCGGGAACAGGGCGTGGCTGGCCAGAAGAGCGCGGCGGTAAGGAATGCCGTTGACCACTTCTTGAGTGAAATTCAGCGCCGGAACCTCTTCGATAATTTCTTTCCAGAATCCTTTGAGATCAGGAAATTTCAAACGGTCCAAAGACATCAGATTGCCACGCGTGTAGATGTACCAATTGACCACGATCTGTTCGCCTTCGTAGACATCCGTTTTATCGACGTCCGCGTGAATGAAGAAGGCTTCGTTCGGATTGACCTTCATCTCGCGAGATGGTGTCGGCGTTTGACCGCGGTTTCGTAGAAATTGATTGAAGACTTCGTCATCTTCGTCCAACTGATCCATGTTCGGGAAACCCGGCGGCGTTTGCGCGGCCCCGCTGCCGTCTTCGTCAATTTGCAGTTTGATCGGCTGAGTGGTGTAGGCTTTTCCGTCCACGTTCAATTCGAATCCAGGGATGGTGATACGTCCCGCTTTTTCCGGCGTTAAAATGTAATTGAAGTTTTGGCGGTACATTTTCACGAATTTCATTCCGCTGGATGTGGTCACCATTTGATTGGACTCGGCCGAGTCCTGGGAACTTTGCACCAGCTTCAGGCCATTGAGATTGGGAACACGCGGCTCTTCCACCCGCACGGATTCGTCGGACTGGACCGTCACCGACAGTGTCACCGTATCGCCAACACCCAGCTCGGGGCGATCCACCGTGGCGGAGACTTTAACGACCGCCTGAACGAAGACCGAGCACAAGCTTATGATTAAAAAAAGAACCGTTGCTTTCATTTGTCTCACCAATCTTTATCCCGCGGCTGATCTTTGACTTCTTTTTTATTGAATTCGGCCCTGATTTTTTGCTCTTGCTGCTTGATCTCACCCAAAATTTTATTCACATCCCCTTGCGTGAGCTCTTCGCTTTTGAATTTGCGCGGCTGGGGTTTATTTTTGGCGTATTCTTTGGGTTGGTCCTCTTTTTTCTTCTCGTCTTTTTTATCGTCGGGCTTATTGTCTTTGCTCTCTTTGTCCTGATCGCCTTTGCCTTTGCCGTCTTTGTCCTTCTGATCTTTCTGGTCATCTTTATCGTCTTTGCTGTCACCCTGGCCTTTGCCTTGTTGGTCTTGAGTCAGCAGTTCGATATTGATTTTTGTTTCCTGCGAGTTCGGATTGTATTTCAAAGCTTCCTGGTAGTAGGCCAAAGCTTCATCCGTCTTCTTTGCTTTCTGGGCAAGTTCACCCAGATTGAAATTGGCGGCAAATTTCGTGAAACCATCCTGCGCCAGTTTCAGTGCCGTCGAATAAGAGGCTTGCGCCTTGTCGACCTGACCCTGCGCTTCGAAGCTGAGACCCAAGTTGTAATGCAAGCGGGCTTCGAGCGGCGTATCGGCAAGGCCGGTCAGAAATTTCTCTTGTGCCGCCCCCATGTTTCCACCCTTGAGTTCGCTGATGCCCTGATCATTTTTAAGGACCGCCGAAGGTGTTGGCTCAGCCTGGGCCGTGGCGGTTAAGAATAAAAGAGCCAAAAAGATTTTCATCCCCGCTCCCTTTCCGGAATTTCAAATCGCCCCTTCCACAGACGAGAAGCGGCCCGACGATCTCCCAAAAACATTTCGATCAACGCGATGACAATGCCGAGCAAAATGAAAATTTGGAACCGCTCATCATATTGGGTCGCGATTTCGGATTGGAACTGGGTCTTCTCGAGCTTTCCAATATCATCGACAATTTTCTGCAAGTGCGCTCCGCCAAAAGAGGCATGATATGAAGAACCTTTGCCGGCTTCAGCTAAGGCGCGCAGCTCGTCTCCTTTGACCGTGGTCAAAATTGTTTGCCCCTTGTTGTCCTTCTTGTAGCCCTGCATGTAGCCCATGCCATCGCGAACCGGAATCGGCGCGCCTTTTTCGGTTCCGTAGATCAGCGAAAAGATATGCACGCCATCTTTCACCAATTTCTGCGCCTCTTCCAGCGCACCGGGCTCCTGGTCTTCACCATCGGACGCCAACAAAATCACGCGCGTCACCCGGGTGGTATCATCCGCTTCGACGCCGCCACGCTTAAATCCGGCTGCGGCTTCTTCAAGGGCCGTCTTAAATTCGGTTCCCTGAGTCGACACCGAAGATGGCGACAACGAATCCAAATACATGCGCAAGCTTGATGGATCGGTGGTCAGCGGTGACAACAAAGTTGCACTGCCCGCGAAGGCGACGATTCCGATTTTATTTCCAGGCATCATTTCGATCAACTTACCCAGCTCGGTTTTAGCCTGCTCGAGACGATTGGGCCTGACATCTTCGGCCATCATCGATTCCGAAACATCGACAACAAACATCAGCTCGACCCCTTCGGATTTCACTTCTTGCTTACTTTCACCCATCTGCGGACGCGCCATCGCGATCACCATCAGCAGCAGCACAATACATTGCAACCCGAGCTTCAAACGACGGCGTGAGCGCGAAACGCTGGAAGTGAGAAAAGGAGCCGTGCGGGCGCCCAGCATTTTTTGCAGTTTCTTCTGCGAGCGCCGGGCAAAGATCACGGCCAAGACGATTAAAATCGGAATGAGCCACAGGTAAAAAAAGTTTTGCGGACTTTCAAAGCGAAACATTTATGGAAGCCTCCGTAACCACGTGTGGCTCAAAAGGATTCCGAGAAGGTAGCAGATGACCGCGGGCCACAGATAATTCAGAAAAAGCTCACTGTAGCGGGTGTACTTGTTCACGTCGATTTTGGTTTTTTCCAATTGATCAATCTCGTTGAAGATTCCGGTCAGCGAGTCCTCGCGACTGGCGCGGAAATATTTGCCGCCCGTGTCTCTTGCCATTCGGGTCAAAAGCTCGTCGTTAATGGTGGATTCAAACGGCTGGTAGGTCTTCACTTTGTTGCCGAAGACATCTTTTTGATAGATCGGAATTTTGGTGGGGCCATCACGTCCGATGCCGATCGAGTAAATTTTAAGCCCGTAACCTTTGGCGATTTCCAAAGCCGTATCCGGATCGATCGTTCCGGAATTGTTCTCGCCGTCCGTCATGAAAATGATCACGCGATTTTTTGCCGTCGATTCCTTCAGCTTTCCGGCCGCATTGGCTAAGGCCACTCCGATCGCGGTTCCATCTTTGATCCGGGCCTGTTGGGCCGTCGTGACTTCGCTGATCCGGTCCAGGATCAGCGGGTAATCCAGGGTCAGCGGCACCAGAGTGAACGATTCGCCGGCGAAGATCAGAACCCCGATGCGATCGCTGGTGCGTTTATTCACAAAGTTTTTCAACGTGTCTTTCGCCGCTTCCATGCGGTTGAAAGGTTTCATGTCTTCAACCAGCATGGAATCCGAAATATCGAGCGCGATCATGATATCGATGCCTTCGACATTCTTTCGCATCAAGGTGTCGGATTTTTGCGGTCTCGCCAAGGCAACGATCGCCAACGCAAGTCCCAAAACTTTCAGCGCTTGCGGGAGAAACATCAAACGCGTGCGCAGTGTGGGTGTCACGCTCGCCAGAATGGAGACTTGCGAGTACAAAAGGCTTGCCTGCTTTTTCCGTCGGGCCATGAACATCCAGATGACGACCGCGGCCAAGGGAATAAAGAGCCAAAAAGCGTGCGGGGATTGGAAACTCATTTATTCCCCCGCGCTTTTTGCCATGTGTGAATTCGGTCCACCTGTTTGCGCAAGAGCTCGAACAATTGCTGGCAATCCTTGCTGTTCATCGTTTTTCCGGCCTTGATGGCGCGCGAAAGCTCGGCCAATGCCTGACGAAGTTCGTTGCGAAACTCTTGGTAGAATTCAGGATGGTTCTTCTTAAGATCCGCCAGGATGCGGCGCTCGCTCCAAGCCAAAGTAGGCACCTGGAATAAACGCGCGAGATAAATTTTAAAGGCTTCATTGAGTTCGGACACGAAACGCACGCTGTCTTCGCCTGTCAATTCTCCGCCCGAGAAAAACGCGTAACCGCGCTGCATTTTGCGAGCGGTTTGGTAGAACTGAAACAAGGGATCCTGGGCGTATTCGGTGAGACGCATTTCGTTCAGCAATTTTCGCTTTTGTCTGCGAATCCGCCAGCGGTACAAAATCACGAGCGCAATGGTGAGGATGACAAAAAGAAATCCGAGAACATACCAAATCGGCAGACGAAGACCCAATGGTCCCATCGGACCAATTGGCTCTTTCACCGGCTGCTGCGGATTCATCACCGAAGCCACGGCGAAACTGAGATCACCCAGGACCACCGAGTGATCGCCTTCCACCAGCTGCAAGGCTTTCAGTTTGTGCTCACCCGTTTTATAGCTGGTGACCAAAAGCTTGGCCTGCGTGGGCGAGAGAAATTCTATTTTCAGAAGTTTGAGTTTGTACTGATTCTCCTTGTCCAATCGCAGTTCGACCGCGTCGGCTTTCATCTGCGGCCAAGGCCCTTCGCAATTCAGCGCGAAGACCTGACCGACGGTCAATCCCGCAGCCCCATCGCCCGCTTCTTTCGGAATGTCTACTTGGCACTGAATGTCGGCCATTCGCTCTCCTGAAAAACCATCTACCTGCGTTTGCGAGTCTTAAAAAATTGAATCAAGGGATCAATGTAATTGCCGGTCGTGTTCAAGTCCACCCGCGAGACTTGGGATTGCTTCAGCAAGCGGTCACGTTTGTCCTTTCGCAGGGCCAACTGTCGTTGAAAATCGGCGCGAAAGGCAGCCGAGCCCGTATCGACGGTCAAAAGCTCGCCCGTCTCGGCATCTTGCAATTCGATCACGCCCAAATCCGGCAGCTGAGTTTCCGCCCCGTCTTGCATCACCAGGGCGGTCACATCATGTTTCCGCCCTAACAATCTCAAACTTTGATCGAAGTTTTCATCCATGAAATCACTGATGACAAAAATAGCGCCGCGCTTTTTCAGCACGGCTTGAAGATGGTCCAAACCAGCACTCAGTTTGGTGCGGCGACTTTTCGGCTTCACGTAAAAAAGATCGCGCAACATGCGGTGAACGTGGCCGCGCCCTTTTCCGGGGGGAACGAAATGTTCGACCTGATCGGAAAAAAGAAGCAGGCCAACCTGGTCTTTGTTTTTGATGGCGCTAAAGGCGATCAAAGCCGCGACGTGAGTCATCGCTTCGCCCTTGAAATATTCGCCCGTGCCAAAATCGGTCGAGCCGCTGATGTCGACCGCCAGGATCACGGTGAGCTCGCGCTCTTCATCGAATTTTTTAATGTACGGTTTCCCTGTGCGTGCGGTGAGGGCCCAGGAAATGGTGCGCACGTCGTCGCCGGGAACGTACTCGCGAAAGTCCGAGAAGGTCATGCCCTGGCCCTTGAACATCGTGTGATATTCGCCGGCGAATTGGTTGTTCACCAATTTTCGAGTGTTGATCTCGAGCAATTTGACCTTCTTCAGAATCTCTGGAGGAAGCGACATCTACGGAACCTCGATCGATCCCAAAATCTCTTTGATGATTTCGTCAGATTTGATGTTTTCCGCTTCCGCTTCGTAGGTCAAAATCAGACGGTGGCGCAAAACATTGTAAGCGATGGCCTTGATGTCTTCGGCCGTGACGTAGCCGCGACCCCGCAGGAAAGCGTGCGCCTTCGCCGATCGGATCAAGCTGATGCTGGCGCGGGGCGAGCCGCCCACCGAAAGAAGATTGGCGATCGAAGACAAGCCGTGCTCGGCCGGATGGCGAGACGCCATGACGATTTCGACGATGTAATTTTTCACTTTGTTATCGACGTAGATTTGGTCGATGCGCTCCGAGGCGCGCAGCAAATCTTCTTTCGTGATCACCGGCATGATCTGCGGCTTTTCATTTCGTCCCATGCGATTGACGATCTCAAGCTCTTCCGCTTTGGTCGGATAGCCGACATTGATTTTAAACATGAAGCGATCCATCTGCGCTTCCGGCAAAGGATAAGTTCCCTCTTGCTCGAGCGGATTTTGCGTCGCCAAAACCAGGAATGGATTTTCCAGCTTGTAGGAGACCTCGCCGATGGTGACTTGCTTTTCGGCCATGGCCTCGAGCAATGCCGATTGCACTTTCGCCGGCGCACGATTGATCTCGTCGGCGAGCACGATGTTGGTGAAGATCGGTCCTTTGCGCGGAACGAACTCGCCCGATTTGGGATTGAAGATCATCGTCCCGATCAAGTCGGTCGGCAGAAGATCCGGCGTGAATTGCACGCGCTGAAAATCCAGCGAGATCGATTGCGAAACGGACGAGATCGTCAGCGTTTTCGCTAAGCCCGGCACCCCTTCCAGCAGCACGTGACCACCGGTGAGAAGGCCCATCAAAATTCCTTCGACCATTTCTTTCTGGCCGACGACAACTTTGCTGACTTCGGTGAGCATGCGCTCGACGAATTGGCTTTCCTGTTTGATGGCGGCATTGAGCGCCATAATATCGATCTGTTTGTCCGCATCCATGGGACCTCCATTTGAGAATTCTGAATCATGAGAACTCGGTGATTTTCCTCTACATTTTCAACGCGCTCACTCTCTAATGCAAAGCAAAATCAAAGGTTGCATTCAAGCCCCCACTTTGATGAAGTCTTAGCCATGCGAAATCCGACCAAAGTCTCGTCTTCCGATTTTTCAATCTTCCCCTTTTCTCTGTCGCGGGTTTCGTTAAGGGTCTGGATTTTCCTGAGCCTTCTTGCATTTCTGCATTTAATTGTCGGCTACCATTTCGGCGCACGCTTAGGACTGTGGATCGGCTTCTTTGCCGCTTCGGCGTTGATATTATTGGTTTATTTTTTTGCTGAGCCTCCGTTGCTCCAAAAATTCAATGCCCGCAAACTATCGGGTCAGGATCCGTGGAACCTGCAAAGCATCGCGGCCAAATACTCGCGCTTAGCCGGGGTTCCGGTCCCTGATTTTTATTTGATGGAAAGCGAAACGGCCGTGGCGTTTTCGATGGGTCCATCTTGGCGTCGGGCCAACATCTGCATTTCGACAGCGCTGCTTGATAAACTTTCGAGTCAGGAAATCGAAGCTGTGGTGGCGCATCAGGTTTGCCATGTGCGCCGACTGGAAACCTTTTCGTTTTCGGTTAGCAGCGCCTTGGCCCATTCTTTGGTCGGGCTCGCCACGGTGATGGATTGGGGATGGCCCGGCAACTGGGGTCGTTTTGGTATGAGACAAAAACCCTTTTTAACCGCATTAACCCCCCTGGCCGGCTTGATCATTCGGATTGCCATTTCGGACCGAAACTATTTTGAAAACGATGACTTAGCCGCTTCGTTGATCGCTGATCGCAACGTGCTGGCCAGTGCATTATGGAAGCTGGAAAGCTATTGTCAGACCCGGCCCCTTGACATCCCGCCTTGCACGAACCACTTATTTATTGTGAATCCCGAAGGACTGCGGGAATCGAATTGGTTTTTCGTTACTCATCCGAAAATGGAAAGTCGCTTGAAACGATTGGCGGGCACCTACCCGCTCTAATTTATTTATAATATCGCCAGCACCATTGGTGCTGACAGGGAGTTTTGCATGCAGAAGTTGGAAGCCTCTTTTTCAGTTTTGACCATGTCTATTGCCTCGAGTGCCGCCATGGCCTTGGGATTGGCCCCGGATCCCCACACCAACGAAACTCATAAAGATAAAGACATGGCCAAGTTCAACATCGATTTGCTGGTGATGTTGAAAGATAAAACCAAAGGCAATCTCAGCGGTGACGAATCCAAATTCATCGATTCGGTCATTTCCGATTTGCAGATCAAATTTGTTCAGGACAAATAGTTCCAATCATATCCAGGAGAAATGAATATGAAAAAATCAAATCTCGCAGTCACTGTCGCCCCGGCCCTTCTCTCCCTGTCATTGGCGATTGCGCCCGCAAGCTTTTTCGCCCTGCCGGCCTTGGCGCAGAAAAGCATCGCTCCGCAATTGAAATTCGGTGATCCCTTGCCCGCCAACGCCTTCGTTGAATTGGCGAAGATGATCAATCCCGCCGTCGTGAACATCTCCACCAGCACGATGCCGAAAGTGCCGGGCGGCCGTGGTGGCATGCGCGGTCAGCAGGATCCTTTCTTAGATATGCTTCAGCAGTTCTACGGCTTTCGCATGGGCCCCCAAGCCCAGAATATGAAGCCGATGCAAGCCTTGGGAACCGGCTTCGTGATTCGCGATGACGGTTTGATCGTCACCAACAATCACGTGATCGCAGGTGCGGACAAAATCCAGGTGCAGCTTTCCGAAAACGATAAGTTGTACGACGCGAAACTGATCGGTTCAGATGAGCGCACCGACATTGCCTTGATCAAAATCACAACGAAAGAAAAACTTCCGACCGTGCAGCTTGGAAACTCGAAAGAGCTTGAAGTTGGCGAGTGGGTCGCCGCCTTCGGAAATCCGCTGGGCCAGGGTCACACCATGACCAAAGGAATCATCTCGGCCAAGGGTCGCTCTCTGGGTGAGATCAATAAATTCCCGCTGATTCAGACAGATACACCGATCAATCCCGGAAACTCGGGAGGACCACTAGTGAACATGCGTGGCCAGGTGATCGGCGTGAACAACGCGATCGCGGCGTCGGCACAGGGTATTGGCTTTGCCATTCCCATCGATGACGTGAAAGCAATTTTGCCGGTGCTGGAAAAAGATGGCCAGATCAAACGCGGTTACCTGGGCATGGGCCTGGATGATCTCAATCCACAGGCTGCGCAATACCTAGGCCTGAAGGATGACAAAGGGGCCTTGGTCGCCGGAGTGGATCCGAAGGGCGGAGCCGCCAAAGCCGGCATTCAACCTTATGATGTCATCACCGAATTCAACGGCAAGAAGATCGAGAACACTCGGGATTTGATGGATGCGGTCGGCGATGGTCCCATCGGATCAAAAGCAAAAGTGAAATTGATCCGTGAAGGCAAAGCCAAGAACATGGAAGTCACGATCGGCGAGCGACCTTCTCCGAATGTCGTTAAAAAAACAGTCGAGAAAAAAGAGTACATCGGCCAGCAAGCTCCACAGGACATGGGCTTTTCAATTGCTGACATGACCGACGATCTGAAGAAAGAATTCAACGTCAACACCGAGGTCACCAAGCATCCGCTGGTGGTTTCGGTTGAACCGAACAGCAAAGCCGACGAAGTCGGCCTGATGCCCGGAGACGTGATTCTGGAAGTGAACCGTAAAGCCGTGACGTCCACTAAAGATGCCATGAACCATTTCAAACAAGGCACCAACACCCTGCGCGTCTCCCGCGGCGGCGCCACCGCCATCATCATGTTCTGACGGTGCCTCTCCCTTTTCTGTAGCAATAGCGCGTTAGAGCCGGATCGATGATCCGGCTTTTGCTTTTTTGTGGACTGGATTCGGAGCCTGGGTCTGTCGTTTTTAGACGCGGCATTGCTACAGAAAAGGGAGAGGCACCGTCTCGAATTGGGATTCAAGTGTTGGACTAAGGTATTGGAATTATTTGAGAAGCTCGTTTTAGGTCGAGGCTCACTTCAAGCTTTGCTTTAGTTCCTGGACCAAAGGCCGATACAATAAAAGCAGCACTGATAACACCAAGATTGGCGTCTGGGAGCTCGATATGAAGATCACTGAAGTGAAGGTCTTTGCAGTCAACGAGGACCGTCTGAAAGCCTACGTATCCATTACCATCGATAATGCCTTTGTGGTCCGGGACCTTAAAATCATTCAGGGTCCCAGCGGACTTTTCGTGGCCATGCCGAGTAAAAAACGGAAAGACGGACAATTCCGTGATATTGCTCATCCCCTGAACCAGGAGACTCGAGCGATGATCGAGGACGCCGTGTTCGAAGCTTTTGAAAATGAACTCAAATCCATGGGGGAATCACTTGTAAGCCTGAAGCGGCAAAAACCGCCAAGTCAGGATTACGGCGACGACTGAAGAATCGAATTTTAAATCAGACAGAGCCCTGCTCAAAAAATGAAGAAACCACTGTTCAAAACTTCCAGCGCCTTCTCAATGACGGCGCCGTGATGAACCCCGGCTTTCCGAAACTCTGCTCGAACTTTAAAATTCTTCCCAAGGAGACTTCTGCAAACCCCACCTCAACAGTGGGGTTTGTTTTTTGTGCGAACCTGAGAGATTCACACGTCAGAATTGAAGCGAGCTGGACTCAAGTCCAAGCACGGGTTTCGTGATCTTTCGGAGTGTGGACTCGGACGGAAGATTTAGCCCAGCCAAAGTAAGCCGCCGCCACCGCAATCCCTGCATGCAACCAAACGTCATGCGAATGGATTGGCACCAAACCGAACAGCGTATTGAAACCGGGAAGCAAACCCATGACCGCCAGAACTCCATAAATGACCGCGGATCCTCGACAGTAATTGCGGGCGGGTCCCGCTTCGGACGCGGAAAACAAGGCCCACACCCCGAGCGCGATGTGCAATAAATTGTGAAGCACGTTCACCGGAAAAAGTCCGAGCAGTCGGCCGTAACCCGTTTCTATGACCAGATTCGGATCATGCACGTGCGGCACCACCGTCACGCCCGGAAAAAATCCGACGATTCCGAGCAAAACAAAAAGCACCCCGGAGATGTAGGCGTACTTTTGCATGTTATTTAATTGGTTGTTCATAACGACTCCTTTCGCAATATGAACTTTCATTCGTGAATACAAGAAACAGAATGCAAAGCCAGGACCATTTGCGCTTCGACAAATTTGAAATCGGCACCTCGCTTGCACTCTCAAGGCACGAATCAGAGAGACTCAATCTGTTTGAGCCGCACATGCCGAAGGAGGAAATATGGCCGATTCCGTACTTGAAAACTGTAAAGTCGCAATTCTTGCCACCGATGGATTTGAAGAGTCCGAATTATTCGAACCGCAGCGCGCACTGGAAAAAGCCGGCGCCGAAGTGCATATCATTTCTCTTAAAAGTGGTTCGATCAAAGCTTGGGATAAAGATGACTGGGGCAAAGAAATTGACGTGGACATGGTCGTTTCGAAAGCTCGCCCTGAAGACTTTGATGCTTTGATGTTACCAGGCGGAGTGATGAATCCGGATAAACTGCGCATCGACGACAAGGCCATCGAATTCATCAAAGGTTTCGTCAAAGCCGGCAAACCCATCGCGGCCATCTGTCACGGTCCTTGGACCTTGATTGAAGCCGGCGCCGTCGTTGGCCGTCGCATGACCTCGTGGCCCTCTTTGAAATCCGATCTGACCAACGCGGGCGCCAAATGGGTGGACGAGGAAGTCGTCACCGATAACGGCCTGGTCACCAGCCGAAAACCCGCGGATCTACACGCTTTCTGCGAAAAAATGATCGAAGAGTTTGCGGAAGGCCAACACGAGCCTTTGCAACGAGCTCGGGCCTCGAAAGACCACCGAGTTGAGGGCTCATTTCACTAAACATTTGCAACCAACCCGAACCACCCACCATCCCGCGGGAGTTTTGCCTAAGTTTTAATCTGACAGAGGCAAAACTCCCGCAACCTAGGCTATTTCTGCCATGCGTTGGTCACGTTTGTTAGTTGCCACTTGTCTCGAGATTCCTTAATTTACCACGTAATTTAGTTCCACTCGTTGGGGTATCGACAAGTTGGTAAGTCAACAGATTTTGATTCTGTCATTCGCAGGTTCGAGTCCTGCTACCCCATCCATTCTTCGCTTTTTATTCATTGGAAATTCCGCTTTGGTTCTTGGTCTCGGTTGCAGGACGCGATTTCAATGGCGTTGAGCCATTGAAATCTAGGCGATCGACATTCGCCGCCTTCGCGGCGAGAGCCTCTCGCATGCTCCACACTAAAATCTGCCACTGGCAGATTTTAGTGCGGGCACAACTGCTACCCCATCCATTCTTCCAAATAAAAACAAAAAATCTTGGTCAGAAAAATTCTTCGGGCGGAGCTTTGTCTGCGGCCCGAACTTCTATATTTTAAAACTTTCTTTGAATCACTCAATTTATTTTATGCTGTCAAATAGGTAGACAGGCGGCTTGCAAACGGGAGCCGAAGTGCCAATGGGAACACCAAATGCATTTGCCATCTCAGCTGGGTGGCTTGGGGCTTGCATTACCCAATCGACATGATTTTAAGATTGTTCTCGATGCTGTTGGGAAGATTGTTTTTGCTCCTGACGGTGGCCTCAAACGTTTGGGCTTTCAGCTGTCGCAATGTTCATCAGTGGGGACAGATGATTGCTCTGGAAAAGAATCTTGAGGCAACGTCCCTGACATACGCGCCTTCATTGTTGACGACTGATGAAAAGGTCCAGAGCTTTCCAAATCACGTGCTGGTCGAGGTCTTCGCATCCGGCGCCAGGGTTCCCAAAATGCAAAACATCACGCCTTATTATGACGAAGCAAATGGTCTTACGCTCCCCTTTGGAAAAACGGTGCTTCACGAGTTTGGTCTTGATCTTTTCTATGAGCGATTCGCGAAAAATTTTGGATCTGACCTTAGGCGATCCGTTTCGAAGGCCGAAGGTCGTTTGACACTGGACCGGCAGGCATTGGTGACCGTGACAAACCAGAAGCTGAAACGTCGTCGTGGATTCATTCGGATCTTTAACGGTTCCATTTATTCAACGGGCCTTCGTGCCACGACAAGCTTGCGTCTTCCCCTTGAGACTGAACTGAGGATGGCAGGTAAAACGACCTCGGCTGTTGATGAGCTTCGGCGGAAGGGTTTTGATGTGCACGAAATTGGGAAGTATGTTCTTGATGAGCCAACAGCCGAGGAGTTAGCGCGAAATCCAGAAGTTTCTTTTTCCGCAGCCGAGGCCGCATTGGTGAAAAGAGATCTCTATCTGTGGATGATGAATTATCTCGAAACCTTTACGCCGGCAGAACGTGAAAAATCTTTTTACTTTGCGCATGTGTCTTCGAACAACCTGATGATTCATTATAAAAGAACCTTTCACTTACAGCCGGTCGCTCGGGAACTCAGCCAGGGTTTAGGTCAAAACGAAAATTTGATGAGCATTCGCGGTGATCAGCTTTATCTTCGGCTGAACGAATTGGTTCAATCTATCGAGACCCAGTTCAACCATTAGACTCTGTCATCAGCACTAAAACATGCTTCCACAGACGAGTTTTGATCTTCTGAAATTCGCCGTCCGACGTAGCATAAATCGCTTTGTAACAATCTCCAATTAGCATCGAGTGAATGGTTTTTGCCAATAGCGAAGCCTCTTTGAGGTTTAATACTTTCTCGTGTCCCGCTTGAAAAAGCACGGCTTCAAGTCTCTCAACCGCCTTTTGCTGCGACATCCGAAAAATTTCGATCATTTCTGGCGAAGAAGCCGAGAAATAATAAAAAGCCATGTTTGCTTGCGCCAAGCGCTTTTCGTTGTGAAAAAAATGAAGATTTGCGAAGAGGTAGCTCTTCAAGCGGTCCAAGGCGCTATCGAAAGGTCGAATCTGGCTATCAATATAGATTCTGGTTTGATCGACCGCCCACAAGGAAACATGCTTGAGAAGATCCATTTTATTTTCGAAATGAGCGTAGATTGACGGCTGGGCAATGCCGACCTTCCTGGCGATATCGGAAAAAGTTGTTGCTTCAAAACCTTTTTTGAAAAAGAAATCGCAGGCCGTTTCGATGATTTGTTGCCGGGTGCTTTCGTCTAATCTGCGTCGCGTGCTCTTCGCCATGTCGGAATTATAACCGTTCCTGTAAATTATTCTTCGTTACCTATAAATTATAGATAATATCGGATATTTCATCGTTTTCCTGTATATTGCGAATCGTCAAAAGATGGAAACGCAACAAACGTCCGGCGAAAGCCGGCCTCAAATAAAGGAGATCGTATGAATATTAAATCAATCGTTGCCGCGATGATCGCCGGACTGTTAGGTCCAGCTATTGCTTTGGCAGCCGTAACAACGCAGACGGCTTTTACGTGTCAATTGGCCCATCCTGAAGGTCAGTTGTACAAAATGGTAGATGTCGAAGCGTTGGTAAACGTGCAGACGGGCAAAGTTCAGTATGCCGTGCTGGAAACAGATCATGACGGGAAAAATTTGGTTAGCGAAAAAAGTGCCAGTCTTTATTCGATCGGAAACCCTCAGATTCGACTGAAAATCGAGAAAAATGGTGCGACCGTGATCGTGCCGGCTGATGTTTTGACATCAGTAAAGCCCGTGGTCGGAAATTATAAGAAAGTTGACTCGGCCGAAGCTCTGAACTGTTGGCGGGCATCCATCGGCTTGCAGAAAACAGCGGCACCGGAATTCTACGATCAATTCAAATTTCCGAATGAAAATAAAGACGAAGTTGGAAAGTCGGAAGTGTTCCGAAGTAAAAATTGGTTGAGTTCCGATGCCTCGATGTCATTTTCGATGACCTACGTACCGAAGTCCGGACCTAATTGTCATCATTATTGTGGCCCCGCATTCAGCACTTTGAGAATCTCATTTCTAGGTGCCGTCACTGGGCAGTTTGGTGAAAACGAAACAAATATAGACTATCTGTTTTACAATCCAAATGCGCTGCCACAATTCTACCGTTCGGCCCAAACGAAATTGACGAAGGCTGAAGATGTTCAGGCCGTGCGAGCCATTTTGTCGGAAATCAGCCAAAACGGTGTGGCCGTTTTGCCTATGGAAGGGGTTCATTCTTCTGAAGTCACATTCACAGTTGATTGCTCGACTCAGGAGTGCTTCATCAAGGCGAAAAATTAAGCGATAGCTTTGCTGGTGGCACTGGCACGCCCAGTCGCCATCGACATTCGCCGCCTTCGCGGCGAGAGCCTCTCGCATGCTCCACACCAAAATCTGCCAGTGGCAGATTTTAGCGCGGGCACAACTGCTACCCCATTCACTTAAACCCGCCGTCAGCGGTTTTTTATAATTTCATTTCAGCTATGATCTAGAACTCCACATCCGTCTTTCATCAGGATGGAGGCTTTATAACTGAAAACATCATGAGGTGGCCGCGATCTGTTTGGCTGTGTATAATTTCGAATCGATTCTCTAGTATCCATTGGTTGTGCTGAAAATATTCGTCTTGAGGATTAGACTTCGTCGGCTTTCCATAAAGCCCCACCAACCCATCCTGTAGGTATTTATATTCATCGTCGGTGTCGATGTGATCAAGATTGAAATAAAACAATTGCATCTGGGTCAGTCGGTCATTTTCGAAATGCAAACCTAAATCATGCTGAGCTCCACCCAGAGATTTTACTTTGCGTAAGACCAATATATGAGTTTCTATTTTACCCTCATAAGGGATGCCTTTCAGGCGGCTTAAAACTTCAACCGATCGACTTTCAAGCGTGAATTCACATTTTGGCTCTTCTAATTTGAACGAAAATTGCATTTTTCCATTCTGCTTGAGTCAACAAAAGTGATCAATATTCAAATCAAAGTCTGTGGACAATTTATCTCATCGAACTCATTTTTAATAAAAATTCCTGTCCGATGGTTGCAAGGCCCAGACTCAGATCCAGGTCACAGACAAATTCAAATTACCATGGAAAACAGATTGAATCCGACTTCAGCCCACCGAGCAACTTTTCGGTAACCACTTTTCCAGTCCCTCTGACTCGGTCCCGATTTGGTCTTTGAAGGATCGCTCCAAACATTTTTCTTCGGCTCCGCAGGAGTTTCGTTTCTTCAGCCATTTTGCATGAGCTTCCTTAAAACCTTTCATGCATGCGCCGTTGTCTCCCCACGATTTAGCGCTATCCAATGCATTGTTATACACGGACGCCATTTGCTGATCTAAGGCGGCCAAATTCGAACTTGCACAGATCGCTTTCTCGGTCGCGTTTGAAACCTTTGCGCAATCAAAAGAAGGGGTGGCTTTGGCCAAATTTTCTTTGCGACGTGCGAGATAAATACCATCAACATGCAAAGCTACGATCAGCTCACCATTGTTACGAAGAAACGCCGCTTTTTCCGTAAACAAAGAGCTTTTATGAGTGTTCGGCAATGAAGGCTTCAGATCTTTCCCGCACGTTACACGTACCAACTGGCCATCTTCTTTGGGCGACAAATCAATGCCATAAACGCCTTTAATCGTTTGACCGGGTTGAAGACCGTCGATGCCTAAAGAAGACAGGTGAGCTCTTTCGAGCTGAACCGTTGGCACCTTGCAGTTCACATCGACCATACTGATGGATGTCTGTTCAAATTTAAGCTGTGCGTTCTGATACCGCTCGATCGGCACCTGATTGCTGGACATATTGTTTTCGCTGGTAAAAACCTTCACTATCGTCCAAGTTCCTTTCAGCGAATCTGGAAAATCATTCGCAAAGCCAGGAACGCAAAATATGACGCACAGGAAATTTAGAAAAAAGTATTTTGATCTTCGCATCAGACAATCTTGATTGAGTCATTCACTTTGGTCAATATTCAAATGATTTGTGAAAGGGCTTTTTGAATTCGATTTAGCCTTCAGGCCGATCAGCGATCAGCCAGCGGTCGTAAAAAGATTGTAGATATATTTTTATTTGACCGAAACTGAAATTGGACCCCAGAAGGTTTGCTTTTTGATCAACTTCTGGCGAGCTCCCCTTTTACAAGGCCATTCGCCGAAAGACTCGAAATTCGCAAAACAAATTTAAACCGTTCACTGATTTTCTTGGTGGGAGCTATTGCCATCATTGGAAAGCTTCGAAATTTGTTGTTTGATCTCGCCCGTCAGAAAATTACGCTGGCAATGTCATGATCAAAGGTTTGCCCTTGGTGATGACCATGGTGTGTTCGTATTGCGCGGTGAAGATTCCGGGGTTGGTGATCAGGGTCCAGCCGTCGCCGTTTTCGAAGACTTCGTGGGCTCCCGAGGAGATGAAGGGTTCGATGGTGATGACTTGGTTTTCTTTTAAGACTCGCTTGTCGCGTTTGTCGTAATAGCCGGCGATGAAGCCTGGTTCTTCGTGCAGAGCGCGGCCGACGCCGTGGCTGCCGAGATTTTCGATGACCGTGAAACCGTTGCGGATGGCTTCGGTTTCGATAGCAAAGCCGATGCGATTCAAGCGAGCTCCGGCGCGCGCTTCGAGCATCGCGTTTTCGAGAGCTTTTCTCGCGACGGCACAGATCTGCAAATGAAGTCTGGATTCCGGCGGGATGATCGCCGACCCACCCGTGTCGGCAAAGTACCCGTCCAATTCGGCTGAAACGTCGATGTTCACGAGATCACCGGCTTTGAGAATCCTTGCGCCGGGAATGCCGTGCGCGGCTTCTTCGTTGACGCTAATGCAGGTGAAGCCTGGAAAATTATAAGTCAGCTTCGGTGCGGATCTTGCGCCGTGAGCTTCCAGAAAGCGGCCACCGATGGCGTCGAGTTCGGCAGTGGTGATGCCGGGCTCGAGTTTAGATTGCATGTGCTGCAAACAGCGAGCAACAACACGACCGATTTTGCGAAGGCCTTCTAAATCTTTTTCTGAATTGATCGACATGGATCAAAGTGTACACGACCGCCTGGTTATGGTCATCAAGGGAATCAGATTCGAGGCCAATTGTTACTTTTATGTGAACTGAAATCAGACACAGGGTCCAGGCTTTAAGTCCTGGACCCGAACTGCTTTAATTTATTTTCACCCGTCTCAATCGCAGAGCGTTTAGGATCACGGAGATAGAGCTTAAACTCATCGCCAGGCTCGCGAACATGGGGCTTAAGAGAATTCCGAAAAAGGGATACAGGACTCCGGCAGCAACCGGGACGCCAATCGCGTTATAGAAAAAGGCGAAGAAAAGGTTTTGGCGAATGTTTCGCATGGTTGCTTGGGACAATTGATGGGCGCGTGCGATGCCCGTTAAATCTCCTTTCAACAAGGTCATTCCCGCGCTCTCCATCGCGACATCTGTTCCGGTTCCCATGGCGATTCCGATGTTTGCTTGTGCCAAGGCTGGCGCATCGTTGATGCCGTCACCCGCCATGGCCACGATTTGACCCTTTGATTGCAGAGCGCGAATCACTTCGTTCTTTCTCTCAGGTAAGACTTCGGCCTCAATGCTGTCAATTCCGAGCTCCTGTGCCACCGCGGCGGCCGTGTGACGGCTGTCCCCGGTCAGCATCACGATCTTTACGCCCAGCTGGTGAAAATAGCGGATGGCTTCTTTAGCCGAAGATTTGATCGGATCACGGACGGAAATCATTCCGGCTGCCTTTTCATCGATCGCAACCAGCAAGGCCCCTTGCCCTTGTTGCTGAAGTGTTTCGGCCATTTTCACGAGTGAACTGATCTCGATACCCTGAGTTTCGAGAAGCTTCGGATTGCCCGCCAATACTTCTCGGCCATTCACCCGCCCGCGCACACCCATCCCTGGCACGGATTGAAAATCGTCCGATGGTTGCAGACTCAGGTTTCGTTCCTGTGCCCCGCGAACGATGGCATCGGCCAACGGATGCTCACTGCCTTTTTCCAATGAAGCCACAAGCATCAACAGTGTCTTTTGATCAAAGTCATTGATCGTGTGAACGTCGGCAAGTTTTGGCTTTCCCTCGGTTAAAGTTCCAGTCTTATCGACGACCAGCGTGGTGATCTTTTCCATGATCTCGAGCGCTTCGGCATTTTTAATCAACACGCCTAAGCTTGCACCTTTGCCAGTGCCCACCATGATTGACATCGGCGTCGCCAATCCCAGAGCGCAGGGACAAGCAATGATCAGCACAGCGACCGCATTGACCATGGCGTAGGTGGATGCGGGTTCGGGCCCCTTGAAAAACCAAATCAATGCCGAGATCACCGCGACCGCGATGACGGCCGGAACAAAATAGCCGGACACTTTGTCGGCGAGCTTTTGGATAGGCGCGCGACTTCTTTGCGCCTGCGAAACCATCTTCACGATTTGCGACAGGAGCGTGTTCGAGCCAACGCGCACGGCTTTCATGATAAAGCTGCCCGTGCGGTTGACGGTCGCGCCGGTGACGGAACTGCCCACGTTTTTTTCGACCGGTATCGGCTCGCCCGTCATCATGCTCTCATCGACCGTGCTTTGGCCTTCAACCAGTGTTCCATCGACCGGAATTTTCTCGCCGGGTCGGACACGCAGCAGATCTCCAACGTGAATCTGATTCAGTGGAATGTCAGTCTCGGAACCATCCAAGCCGATTTTGCGCGCGGTTTTTGGCGCAAGCCCCAATAGGGCGCGAATGGCGTTTCCAGTCTGACTGCGCGCTTTGAGCTCGAGCACTTGTCCCAACAGAACCAGCGACACGATCACCGCCGATGCTTCATAATAGACCGCCACCATTCCGTCGTGCATTTGAAAGTCTTCGGGAAAAAGGCCCGGGAATAAAGTAGCGACGACGCTATAGAGATAAGCCACTCCAGTTCCCAACGCGATCAGAGTGAACATATTCAAATTTTTTGATTTCAGCGAATCCCAACCGCGCTTGAAGAAAGGATGTCCTCCCCACAAAACAACGGGTGTTGCCAAAAGAAACTGAATTCCGAGATTGAGCCCGGCTGGCAGCGCGAGCTGGACCGGTTGCCCCGGAAGCAAGTCCGACATGGAAAGAAGGGCCAACGGCACCGCAAGAGAGGCGCTGATCTTCAGACGACGCGAAAAGTCCGTGAGCTCATGATTTTCCGGCTCTTCGAGAGTGATCTCTTCCGGCTCAAGAGCCATTCCGCAGACCGGGCAGCTGCCGGGGCCTTTTTGCCGGATCTCGGGATGCATGGGACAGGTGTAAAAGGCTTCGGCTTCGGCCGCGGAAATAACTTCTATTTTCGGATGCAAATATTTTTCCGGATCGGCTTCAAATTTCGTTTTGCATTTCGGATTGCAAAAAAAGTAGGTCTCTCCCCCATACTGGGTCTGCCCGCCTTTAGCGGTCATCGGATCAACCTTCATTCCGCAGACAGGATCCGTCACGAGCCTATTCGCGGACTTATGAAATTCAGGTTTCGCTTCGCAATCGTGGCCTTCGCCATGTCGGTGGTGAGCGTGGTTGTGTTTCGAGTGATCCATAAGGTCTCCGATCTCATAAGAACAAGGCCAGTCTGCACCTTCCAATGGTGGGAAGGTCAATGGGAAAAACCGGATCGTCATCGATGTCTCAAAACAGAAGCCTTGACCTTCCAATGCCTGGAAGGTTTATGATAGGTCTGATCTTGAAGGAAGGTGCGAAATAAATATAGGCGAGGCCGCAAAAAATTCGGGCGTGAATGCCAAATTGATCCGGCATTACGAGTCCATTGGAATCATTCCGAAAGCCAGCCGCAGCGAGGCCGGTTACCGCACTTATAGCGAAGCTGATGTTCACATTCTGTCATTTGTGCGACGCTCACGGACCTTGGGTTTTTCAATGAAGGAAATCAAAAAGTTGGTCAGCCTGTGGCGCAACAAATCCCGGGCCAGTGCTGACGTTAAAAACTTGGCCGTTCAGCACATAGACGAGATGGAAAAAAAAATTTCCGAACTTCAGGACATGGTCAAAACCCTGAAGCATCTGGCGAAAAACTGTCACGGAGATGGCAGACCGGATTGCCCCATTTTAAATGACTTGGCGAGCAAGTGAACCCTGCCTTGACCTTCCAACTGTTGGAAGCCTTAGCTTGTCACAAATGGAATGTTGTGGTCGTACTGGAAGGCATATGAAACACGTATCTTGGATTCTGACTTTGTTGAGCCTTTTCTCATTGTTTTCGACGCAGGCGTTTGCCAAAACGGTTCATTATGAACTCGAGATCGCCAATCAAAAGGTCAATATCACGGGGCGCGAGGTCGATTTTGCGCTGACCGTGAATGGCGGCATCCCCGCCCCGACTTTAGAGTTCACCGAAGGGGATCAGGCAGAAATCGTCGTGCGCAACAATCTGAAAACCGGCGAAGTTTCGATTCATTGGCATGGAATTTTGCTACCGCCCGAAGAAGATGGCGTCCCGAACGTCAATACACTTCCCATCTTTCCGGGACAGGAACGCACCTTTCGCTTTTCGATCCGGCAGAACGGCACCTATTGGTACCACTCGCACACGGGGCTGCAGGAACAAAAAGGCGTCTATGGCCCGATCGTGATACATCCCAAAAAAGAAACGATCAAAGCCGATAAGGAAGCCATCGTGGTGCTCAGCGATTGGTCCGATGAGAATGCTGATCAAATCATCCGCAACTTGCGCAAAGATGGTGATTACTATCTTTATAAAAAAAATGCCGTGCGCTCGATCTTGGGTGCTGTCCAGGCTGGACAGGCGAAGACTTATTTTCAGAATGAGTGGGATCGCATGGGGGCCATGGACCTTTCCGACGTGGGCTACGACGCCTTTCTGATCAATGGAAAAAAGGAATCTCAGCTGCTAGTCGCCCATCCCGGCGAGCGGGTCCGCGTTCGCATCATCAATGCCGGTTCCTCTTCTTACTTTTATGTGTCGCTTGGCCAAACTCCGATGCAGATCATCTCGGCTGATGGTCAAGATATCGAGCCCATCCAGGCCAAAGAAATCCTGATCGGAATGGCCGAGACCTACGACATCCTTTTTACAGTCCCTGAGCATAAAAATTTCGAATTGCGAGCGACGGCTCAGGATGTGACGGGACATGCTTCAGCGTGGATCGGCATGGGACCGAAAGTGCCCGCACTAGAGAAAGACAAACCGGATCTCTATGCACCCATGAATCATGCGGGACACGCAGGTCACGACCTCCATTCGATGGCGGCGATGGATCACTCGCAGATGAGTCACGCAGATATGGATCACTCCCAGATGAACCATCAAGACATGGATCATTCCATGATGAATCACTCGAAAATGCACCATGCGATGCCGAGCGAAGCACCAAAGGGTCCGTCTGTTGAGACCTTAACCGTCGATGACATCAAATCACCGAATCCAACAACTTTGCCCAAAGACGCCAAGGTCTACGATCTCAAGTTGGTGTTGGGTGGCGATATGGGTCGCTACATTTGGTTCATCAACGGCAAATCCATTCACGAAGATCGCCTGATCCAGATCCATGAAGGTGATGTGGTGCGATTTACTTTTGAAAATGGAACAATGATGCATCACCCGATGCACCTGCATGGGCACTTCTTTCGTGTGCTGAACAAAGCGGGCGAATATTCGCCCTTGAAACACACCGTCGACGTGCCACCAATGGGCACCCGCACGATCGAGTTTTATGCGAACGAACCTGGCCAATGGATGCTTCACTGTCACAACTTGTATCACATGGAAACCGGGATGGCCCGGGTCGTTCGTTACGACTCTTTCAAGATGACGCCCGAGCAAGAGCATATGGACCATCAAGATCATCACCTGCATGATCACTGGTACCAAAGCGGAAACCTGCAAGCGGCCACCAATATTTTTGAAGGTGGCTACCGGCTTTCGCAGACGTGGAACGAGCTGGAACTTCGAGCGCACTCGAGAAAAGATGAAGGCTGGAAGGGCGAGGGAGATCTTTTCTATCACCGCTGGCTCAACAATTATTTCAATGTCGTGGTTGGTGGAGCTTCCGTCGATCATGACTATCGCGCCGAAGCAGGCTTTGGCTATCTACTGCCGATGCTGGTTCGAACGAATTTTCTGGTCGACCACAAAGGAAAACTTCGCGTGGATTTGGCCAAGCGCTTTCAATGGACCAGTGCGGTCTTCACCGAAGCCGAATACACTTGGCGCCAAGATCCCGATCTTGATAACGAATATGCACTTTCTTTGATGTACGGAAATGACTGGCACTGGGCTGCAGGGTTGAAATATACCGGTCACAGTCTAGGCGCCGGATTTCAGTACCTGTTTTAGAAATGACTTTTTGAATTGAATCAACCACCCCTGAAAGGACACTTTATGAAATCACTGATCTTGTTCGGCGCATTGGCGCTGGCTCAGTTCGCGTTTGCAACCTTGCCACCCGCCAATTATCCCATCGTGAAAGGCGAAGTTCGAAAAGTGGATCTCGTTGCCAATCGGGTTTCGATCAAGCATGAAGCGATTCCTAATCTGGAGATGGGACCGATGACGATGTCTTTTTTGGCGAAAGATCCGCAGCTCTTAAAGGGTTTCGCTCCAGGTGATAAAATCAACTTCGTCGCTGATCAGATTGACGACGAGCTCACTGTCTTATGGCTCGAAAAGGCTCAAGCTCCGGAACAACTGCCCTCCCAAGTTCTCTGCACCGGAGTGGCGCCCACGAATCCGAAAACAGGAGTTGAGATCAAAGTGCGCAGCGACACCTTTAGCACCATTCAATACGAATACCTCGAAGGCGCCTATAAAGGCTCGACCCACATCAACTCGATCGGAGACATGGTTTTGCACCGGACCGGCGATCTGTTTGTCTACCAATCTGGCGATGATAAATTTGCTTCAACATTGAGTTTCAAACTGAACGGAGAACAAATCACGGAAGCTATGTTTTCCAATTTCAGCTCTGGCATGAATAAAGCTGCGGTCCAGTGCTCGTTCGAACAGTAATCCAACAGTTCTTTAAAAAGAAAGCTGTCTGGGCAATGGCTTAACAACAGCCTTTTACTTTTGAACTGTCAGTGTCGCCTTCATTCCGGGATGGAAAAGGCATTTGTAGGAAATGGTTGCGGCCGATTTGAATTTTTTCTTCCACGAAGAACCGGGCTGAATACCGCCCGAATCGAAATGCTTTTGCTCATCCGTCACCGTGTGGGGGACAATGTCTTTGTTCTGCCACACGACGGTATCGCCTGGATGAATTTTCAAGTGATCCGGATTGAATTTGATATTTTCAATCAAAACAGTCTGGGTTGAGGCCAGGGCAAAAACCGGCAGCCCCAAGCAAGGGGCTGCGGTCATCGTCAAAAAAATGAAAGTTTTTTTTGAACTGAGATTCATGATTCTTATTTCATTGTGCTTTGCAAATGCTGAGCGTGCTCAAGGTGAGCCGCAATTGCCGGGCGAACCTTAGTGATCAATTCCTTCAGTTCCGCGTTTTGCGAGCTTGGGATCAAAGTTTTATCGATCGCATCCAGAACCGCTTGGTGGTAAGTAACTTCATGATCGACATAGGCTTTGTCAAACTCGGCACCTTTGAGCGTTTTCAGATGAGAGATGTTTTCGTTCGCACCGTTCATCAATGTTTTGCTCGTCTCATTGTCCTTTGGAGTGACCTTCAGCTTTTTCGCCAGATCTGTCGCTTGTTTGTTAACGGACGAGTGATCCGTCACCATCTGCTTGGCAAATGCCTTTACTTCCTTATTTTTTGTTTTTGATTCTGCCAATTTTCCAGCTTCGATATCGATCGTGTTTGCGGTCACGACGATGTGAGCAATTTCAGGATCTGTTGGACCCGAGGCCGTTGCCACCGCTGTTCCGTGGGCCGGTGCCGTTGCGGTTCCTTGGGCGAATGCTTGAAGTCCGAAAGCTAAAAACACACTGACGATCGCGATCATAGACTTTTTCATAGATGGTTTCTCCTTATGGTTTGGAAGTCACTAGAACTTCGCTTCAAGACTCTTGAAGGCCATTGACTTTGTAAAGATATTTATGTCATAAGGCCCCAAGCGTCGAAAAGGTGAACCATGCTCGAAGTCTTTGGCAGAACTCAAAAAGAGCTCCTCAAGGAAATGTTTAAATCTCAGTCTGGACTGACGGTTGATGAACTGACGGATCGGCTTGGCGTCACTCGCACGGCCGTCAATCAGCATCTGAATATACTGAAGAGCGACGGATTTGTGATTGAAGGCGCTCTGCAGGCCACAGCCGGCCGCCCGGGCCGCCGTTATATATTGACGCAAAAAGGTCAGGATGTTTTTCCGAAGCAGTATTCTTGGTTTTCGTCCATTATGCTGTCCTCGCTCAAGAGCGCGCAAGGGAGCGAGCACTTGACGAGCTTTATGCGCTCGGCCGCAAAATTGGTAGCTCAAGGTTTGACTTCGAAAAATGAAAAGAAAACTTACGCCGAGCAAGTTCAAAGCCTGATCGCGACGATGAACGAGCTGGCTTACGATGCCAAACTGAAAGTCGTAGGTCGGGGTTTTGAAATTGAAGCGCGAAACTGCGTCTACCACTCGCTTGCAAAAGAGCATCCCGAAGTTTGCGAATTCGACATTGAGCTGATCAAATCCGCAACGGGCTCAAAGGTTGAACACAAAGAATGCATGGTCCGCGGCGCCAGTCGATGCTGCTTTCATCTCGAGCGCGCCAAGAAGTGAACCCTCTACAATGACGGCGCAAGATACGCAAAAAAGAAACCAGTCAGGTAAACGCCAAGGCTGATGGCATACAAAACTCGGCTTGTCTTTCGCCCCTTGAGGCACGCATCCCTCTGGCCAGGATCGATCGGACAAGGAGCATTGCGATTTCGCCAAAGCAAAACCCCATTCAAAAAGAGCATCATTCCGGCAAAAATAAAAATGCCCTGTTTGTGCTCTGAAATCCAAATCAGTCCCGGAACATTTGACGCCAGCCCCGCCATCACCGCACCGAGCCCCAGGCTGACTAAAAGTGAAGGCAATGCACAGCAAATCAAAGTGCTCATCGAACCAAACAACGTGAGGTAGTTCAAAAAGCCTTCTTTGATCCGCATCATTTCGGCGCTCCGAAAGAGGCTTCGTAACCCGCGTCCTGCAAAATTTCTTTGATCTTGTCATCCGGCAAGCGCTTGCCGTCTTTGAAATTTAATTTCACGAACTTGTCTTCCAAGCTGACCTGGACCTTTTCCACCTCGGGCTGTGATTTGAATTTCTTTTCGATGCCCTGTGCGCAAAAAGAGCAGACCATTCCCTTCACGCCAACTTTGAGTTCTTCGCCGGCAAACGCAAAGGAAGCACTGAACATCACCCATATCGCGATCGCGATTTTTTTCATAACCTGCTCTCCTAGAAGTGAACCATGTAATTGAAAGCCCATCCCCCATCAAAACGGGCGCCGACTTCCCATAAAACGTTCTTAATATAAAATCTTAAAAATTGCGTGAGCTCGATTTTCGATTCATCCAAATGTCTTTCGCCCTGAAGAATAAGCCACACGTTCAGTTCATTGTAGTCCGCTAAAAAGGGGGCAAGACCTGCTCTCAGCTTCGAATGATTGTAGTCTTTTTCCACCAGCAGCAAATTATCTTGGTTGTCCCGATTGAGATAGAGGTGATCAAAATACAGGTAATACTTTCGACTTTCCCAATCCGCAACAAGCTCGGCCAATCGTGCACCATAGGTTTTATCGCCGAATTTTTCGACGCCCACGCCCCCACTGAAATAAATATTGGCTTGCGAATCCTCGTTATTCCATCGCTTCAAAAGAAAGTTAGCCCGCGGAATCGCAAACTCTGATTTTGAATCTCGAAGATAGGTGCCGGCGATCGCAAAAGATGGCGTCAGGGAGTAGGTCAAAAGAACTTCACTCATTTGGGGCGTATTGTAAGACATCAGCCCAACCGCGTCTTTATATGAGACTGGGTGCGCCCACACGGCCCCGTTTGAAAACGCCACGATCAGAAAGATCGCAATCCATCGAAAAGACATCTGAGATATTCTCCTCGACCCGGAATACGAACATCGACAGCCGTTTGTGACAACAAATTCGGGATTTAATAAGCATTTGAAAAGACTCGTCTATTCATTTCTAATAAAATCTGTCACAAAATAAGGGGCCCGATCGTAATCCCAGGCAGTAGGATGAATGCAAAATAATGGCAATGACGGCGTGAATGCAAAGTCAGACGAAGAACTGATGGTGATCTATCAATCCGGCAGCACCGCTGCGTTCGACGTGCTTTTCCAAAGACATTCATCCAGGGTTTTTGGCTTTCTCACGAAGAGACTCGTGAATAAAAAAGAGGCCGAAGATCTCTTGCAGGAGGTTTTCATGAAACTGCACCGCTCAAAGCATCTGTACGATGCAAGCTTGCCGTTTGCTCCTTGGTTGTTTGCGATCACCCGATCGGTGTTGCTGGATTCGGCTAAGAAGAAAAATCTTGAACTGCTGGTAGCGCCAGAAACCTTTGCTGAAATTCCATCCGCAACGGAAGGCCCAGAAGAGCGAAACGATGCGGGAATCAGTCAAGCCTTGCAAGGCTTGCCGCTGGCGCAGCGCCAGGCCATTCAACTTCGTGTTTATCAGGAAGAGACATTTGAAGAGATCGCGGCTCGTCTTTCAACATCACCCGAAAATGCCCGTCAGCTTTTCAGCCGTGGTCTTAAGAAACTTCGTGCTCTGCTGAATGGAAAGGAGATATGAGAATGGCGTCCGAAAACCAGAAAGAACAATGGCTCAAAGAATTTTCAGAGTTCTCTCATACGGATCCAAGCCAAGTGCCGGCTTCGGCTTTTGAACAGATCAAGGTGCGCCTCTTTCCAAATCCGTTGGTAGTTTTCAGCAAAATTCTGGCGCTGCATGCATTGGTGGGCTTTTTCTCTCTCTCGATTTGCAATCAGTTTGGCCTGAATCCCTTTGAGACTTCGCAGTCGCTGACGGATTGGTTCATGAGCGTGGCCGGGCACCATGTCTGCATGATTTTTTGCGGAATTTTCTTTATGGCTTCGACTTACGCTTTGGCGAATCTCTTTTTAAGCCTTGAAGAGCTTGAGAGCATCAAACGTTTCGAGTGGCTTCAATCCGCCTTGATCGCGATTGCGTCCCTAGCGGCTTTTTATTTCTTCGGCGCTCAGCTCCTTGCCACCTTCACCGCCTTATGGTTTTTCGGCGCCATCATCGGTGGACTTTTTTCGATCGAAGGCAGCTACCGCCTTCGTCGTCTTTTGAATTCAGGGCTTTAAAACCATCTCGACAAAACCATGCTGAATCTTCAAAGCTCAGCTCGTGTACAAATGAAATTCAACGCTTGATCTTGTGATACCTGTTCACCCAGTCGCCTCTGAAAGCAAAGCCGTTGAACCGTTTCAATTTGAGACGGCTTGCGAACTTCATTGTTCAATCCTTTGAATGGGCGCGAATCTCCACCCAAATGCCGCTGAACCTTTTAAAATATTATTATGTATATCGACTCATATGCAGTCATTGTACAGAAAGACATGGATGGCGGTGATACGCTTCACCGCGAGGCCATGTACGCCTTTGGAAAGCAGCTGCGGCTGAATCTAGATCAGAATCAAGTTTTCATCGAGGACGCCCCGACCCGACGACCGGCCTCGGAAGACATCATCAGCCGTTTCGAAGTCTCGCCCGGCATCTACATCCGTCATCCCGACCCGACAAAATGGTACTCGAACCCGGAAACGACTTCTCGGGACCAAGTGATTCCGGTCATCGCTTACTGCGCCGTCGTCGGAGACCATCCCCGATTGTGGCGGCTTTTCAAAGCGACGGTGGACCGGGGAATGTTCGCGCAGAACGTTTTGCGATTGGGCGATGGCGAGTCCGAGAAGAAAATTCCGGATCCGATGCAGCTGAACGTGGCACAATTTATTCGCGCCGGCGGTTGGTGGACGGCACCTTTTTATCCGGCCCTTTTTTTCTTTGATGCGATCGAAATCGTCGGCACGGTTTTGACCGCACTGCCCTTGCATTTTAAAGATGATCATTGGATTCCGAGATGGAAAACCGAAGATGATGTGGATGACAACAATGTTGTGGTCCAGCACCTTCTGGCGGCCGTTTACAAACCCACTCCGCTGTCTGAGCTCAACCGTTATCTCTACGTCATCACTCGCCCGCAAAATTTTGGCAACACGATTCTCGGAGAGAAAAATCACGTGATGGGCGCGCTTCGTTGGTACCATCGCCGTGAAATCGGCGGCAATCCAGAGATGGCCGAACTTTACCGGCCGCTCATCGAAAAGTATTTCAACTATCAAAATCCGATCGATTATGTGGCGCTTGCTTGGAGCGCGATTGCCGATCCGCACGTCCGTTAAATTCCCACCGAGTTTCTGGTTAAGGATTGATGATGTTTGTGTGACGATTGTGCAATTTGATTTTCTTTTTCCAAATCAGAACCACCGTTGAGGGGTCGGGTTTTCACAGTCCCGGCGAAGGAGGTTTTTTATGGAAATGAACAGATCACAAAACAAAGATCGCACAGCCCAGCACGCATCATCAGGCCAAGAACCGGCATGGCCCGAAGTTCAACGAACTCTCGATGATATTCAAAAAACTTTTGAATTTGTGCCTGATTTTGTCGACGTCATCACTCGCCAAGCACAGCCAGGGGCTTGGGAGGATATTAAAAATGTCTACTTTAATCCCAATACGGCTCTTGAACCCAAGGTGAAAGATCTCATTGGCCTGGCGGTTGCGGCCCAAATTCCTTGCGACAAGTGCGCTTACTTTTCACAGATCAGCGCCGATGCCCATCAGGCCACGGAACAAGAACAATCCGAAGCCATTTTGATGTCGGCGATCACCCGACACTGGAGCACGGTGCTGAATGGCTCGCTGATGGATCGCGAGGCGTTTCGCAAAGAAGCCGATCAAATCATGGCCTTTGCCAAAAAGATGATGGAAGGCTTTCGCGCGAACATGCCACCACAAGAAATGTTTTTGGTGCATTTCAATTCGGCCAGCGAAGCTTACAAGGACATCGAACAAACTTTGGGGCTGGTGCCGAAATTTTTCATGCTTTTTCCCGAGGAAGGAATCGCCGGTGCGTGGAGTGAGTTCAAAGGTTTGCAACTGAATCCCTACACGGCTTTGAACGGAAAACAAAAAGAGCTGATCGGCCTCTCTGTCGCTGCACAAATTCCGTGCGAGTACTGCATTTACTTTCACCGCAGTGCCGCCCAATTGAACGGCGCGACGGACCGTGAGATCAATGAAGCCATTGCCAACGCGGCTTTGACTCGTCATTGGAGTGCTATTTTCAATGGTGCCCAACTGGATCTTGCATCCTTTAAATCAGATGCGGATCGGATGCTGAAGGCCGGCGAACGTCAGCACTTGCATTCTTAAAAACGCAGCTATTTTTTAAGCGCGGTCTCTTTCTTTCAAATGGACTTGAAAGAAGAGACCTTTTCATACCGCACCGCCATTTCATGGCATCGCAACGACAACCCGCGAAGTGATGCCCATTTCGCGATGAAGATTCTTGTCTGAATTTCCGTCCCGACGTATGACAGACTTCAGATGAAAACTTGGAACCTCATCCTCTTTCTGCAGCTCGCATTCTTCTCGATTTTCGCGCAAGCGCACGTCAAATGGTTTGCTGAAAATACGGAAGACAATATTCCCATCAAGCCTTCAAATTTGAATCAGCCTGCTTTTTGGGGATTGTTGCTTTTATCGGTCGTAACCATTGCCGGCCTGGTTTATCTGGATCGCAAAATTGAAAAACTCAGACTGACGCTGATTCTCAATCAGTATCTCGAAAGCTTCACGGATCGCATCGTTGTGATTCTTCGCGTTTTTACCGGCGCTTCACTTTTGCTCACGTGGCAAGCCGACGCAATGATCGCCCCCGAACTGCACATCCCAACTTCAGGCGTGGGATGGCTTGAATTTTTCTTGGCCCTTTTCTTGCTCACTGCCAAGACGACTCCATTGGCAGGCCTTGGCATGATCGGTGTTTATTTTCTAGCCATGTTTCATTATGGATTTTTTCATCTCTTAGATTACGTAATCTATCCGGCCATTGGATATTTTCTGTTTGTTTCCAGTTTTAAAAATCAGAAAATTTTCAATTCTCGGATTCCTGTCTTGTACATCGGTTTGGGGTTTTCCCTGTGCTGGGTCGCGCTCGAGAAACTTTTTTTCCCGCACTGGGGTCTGAACGTTTTAGCGAAAGCACCAGAGCTGACAATGGGGCTGCCGCCGGATTTCTTTTTGATGTCGACCGCATTTGTGGAATTGAGTCTTGGCTACCTCTTGATCATTGGCATCTTGCAACGACCTTTGGCCCTGACGATCACCCTGGTGTTTTTCACAACCACCGCTTTTTTTGGAAAAACGGAAGTGATCGGACACACGTTAATTCATGGCGCATTGCTTGTGTTCGTGGTCGTAGGCGCCGGTGGATACTATCCACCGCCGATCGAATGGCAACAGCGCTTGAGTTTGCGCGCGCTCTTTGCCGCCGTCAATTTTGTTGTGCTAGGTTCGGTTCTGGGATGTGCATACTGGCAAATGTCCTCTTAAAATTCGGGGATGCAAGTGGGGATGGGAACAATGATCACCAATAATCAAAATGCAGATCAGGAGAGCGAAAAGAAATCTCTCGAACGACAGGTGAACAATATCGAGCAGGAAGCCCGAATGGTCCTGCCAGGCATCCAGGCGCTTTTTGGATTCCAACTGATTTGCGTCTTCAATCAAAATTTCAAATCAAGCCTGCAGCCATCAGAACAGGATCTCCACCTGGCCGCCCTGTTATTAGTTGCCGCCTCGGCCGCACTTGTCGTGACCCCAGCTGCCTACCATCGACAAGCGAATCACCAGGTCTCGCGGCACTTTATCAAGATCTCCAGTCGTTACCTGGCGGTCGCGATGTGGCCCCTGGCGATCGGCATCTGCTTGGACATCCAACTGATCACCAAAATTATCACCGATTCGGAAAGCGCAGGATGGATTGTTTCGGCAATGACCTTTGCTTTCTACAGTTGGAATTGGTTTATCTTTCCCCGCTTGGAATTGAGAAAACGGAAAGAGCCAGAACATCAACCTTAATGCCATCACGCCTTCAGCCGTTGCTCAACGCTAAATCACGCATGAATTTCACAGTCAAATTCTGAATGGAAAAGGAGAGAGGCAAATTAAAATTCAAAGCCAAGGCGGAGATCAAAGGTCGAATAGAAAACCGATTGATGACCGGTCTGAACCGGCGAGCCTACTTTCGTGTATTCATAATCATAACCCAGCGACTGCGTGTAAGAAAAAATGCCCAGGCGCCACTGCGGAGCAAATTTATAGGCGGCTCCCAATTGAACTTCGTATCCCAGATTTTTTGTCGCCTGAAAGGATTCGCCCGGTCCCTTGACCGACAGTGGGTACTGGGCCCCCATCGCGAATTCGTAGGTCCATTTTTGTTCCTGCCCCAACAGCAGTCCAAATCCCAGGGTTCCCATGGTGAAACTGTTTGTTTCAAGGCGCACTTGATTGCCAGCCTCTCTCACGAGAAATGGCAGATCGTGAGACTGAGCACCAAAACGGATTTGCCACTGACTGGCGAGTCCCAGCATGCGGCTTTTCGCATTTCGCTCGAGCTGGTAAAGGCCTTTCGCTTCGATGGTGCGCCAATGATAATCTTCTGTTTGCACCTGCAACGGAGCATCGGCCTGAACCTTCCCCGGAGCATCCCTAAAATACAAATCCAATCCCCATGAATCGCCCCAGTAACCACCGCGAACCACGATCCCTGGCGCCTGGATCGTTTGAAATTTCAAATCCGAAGACGCGCTGTTGGTTTGACTGTAACCTTGATAAGTCCAACCAGCACCCGCCCACAAGCGAACGTTCTTGGCCGCGGATGGAGGTTTCTGCTGAGACGTTTTAGCATCCGTTGGCAGTTGCTTTTTCACGGCATTCACTTCGAAAGTTAAAAGAAAGGTTTTCTGCGTTTTCTCGGGAGTAGTGACCGAAACCGGAAGCTGAATCAAACCCTGCGGAAGATCCATGGCGACTTCGAAGAAACCTTCGGCCGTGGCCTTCCCCTCGCCCGAAGAAATTTTCTGCTGGATTTGGTACTGTTTCACTTCTTTCAAAATCGTGACGCTGTCACCGTCGATCTGGACTAAGGAATTGGGCGTGGTTTTTCCCGAAATGATCACTCGCGTTCGCCCCATTAAGCGGCTGGTCTCGTTTTCGAGCGGATACCATTCCACTTCGGGAACCAGGGCCTTTGCGGCGGCTGCCGGTTGCGCCCAGGCTGGACTTAAGCCCATGCTGCATGCCCATAGAATGATAGCGAAATGAATCTTCAGCAATCCGTCTCCTGACCTGTCAATTGAAACTATCGGACTGAGAATCGATTTTTTGAAGGACAATAAATTTTTCTCGACCTCGGGGAAGGCCCCTCCCAAAGCCCAGTAATCAAAATCACCCTCAACAACTTTCAACTTATATCAAAATAAACCGATATCAGTTACAGGAGTAAAATGACTCAGAATCAAGGTCGCCTGAAGAAGGGCTCATTGCTGGGTGCTTATAAAATCGTTCGCCTGATCGGTCAGGGGGGCATGGGCGAAGTGTATGAAGGCCGCGACGATGTTCTGGATCGCAAGGTTGCCCTGAAAGTCATTCTCCCCGAACACTACAGCTCTCCCGAAGTCGGCAAACGTTTCCGCATCGAAGGCCAAGCGCTGGCCAAATTGAATCACCAGAACGTGGTCACCGTTCACGCCCTGGGCGAGGACAAGGGAAATAACTATTTGGTGATGGAATATGTCGACGGCGTCCCCTTGTGGGATCTATTGAAAGCAAAAACATTTTTGCAGCCGATGGAAGCCGTTCATTATTTCTACCAGCTCTTGGGAGGCGTGAAAGCGCTGCACGCAAACGGAATTCTCCACCGCGATATCAAGCCCAAGAACATCATCATCCGCAAAGACAATTCCTTGAAGATCGTGGACTTTGGCATCGCCAAAGTTAAGGGTCATCCAGAACGAGAAATCACGGCGACGGGCGCGATGGTCGGCTCACTTTATTATCTCGCTCCCGAAGTGATCGATGGCCAAGTGGCATCGGTCCAGTCCGACATCTGGAGTCTTGGCGTTAACTTTTACGAAATGTTGACGGGACAAAAACCCTTTCAAGATCAAAGCCGCTCTGAATTGATACGCAAAATCACCTCGGGCGAAATCAAGTTCCCGACCGAACGCAAGATCTCGGACAGCTTCCGGACTTTGATTTTGAAGATGTGCGAAAAGTCTCCGGATCGTCGCTACGCCAGCGTTGATGATATTTTGCATGATCTCGACGCGATTCCATCCATTCGCACAGTCCAACAAGCCCGAACAGCTTTGCCAGTGCCCGAACCGGCCATGATACCCAAGATGGAAAATAACGCTCCGGCGTTGAAGCCTTCATCCCATCCGTCCATGGAAAAAGCCCATCACCTTCCAGTCTCTTTCGAAAGACAGAAATCTTCAAAATGGTGGGTCGCTGCGGGAATGGCGATCGCGATCGCCGCTTTTGTCTACCGCGGAAAAATAGCAATTAAATTTTCCCACGAACCAAACGAAACCCACCGCATCACCAAGCCAAAATCGCCTGCGTCCGAGCAGATCGTTTGGATGAAGGACGCAAACTCGCTTGAATTTTCGTGGATCGGCGCCACGGGACCCGAAACGTTTATCCAATTGGCAAAGGATCCAGACTTTCGCGAGCTGGTGCTCGAAGCGTCGAATCCCATATCACCTTTTATCCCGCCGGCTTCGGCGATGCCCGAGTTCGAAGACCGCAATTATTTTTGGCGATTGATTCGCAAAGATGGGACCACCGTCGAGCCGCTTTTTGAGACGGTTCGATTTCAAGTCCTGACCCAGACACCACCGCAGCCATCCTGGCCGGTCGATCAAACGACTTCGCTGGTCGACAAAAGCATTCTATTTTCTTGGTTGCAAAAATCAGCCGATGTCAGCTACCAGCTGCAACTGGCCCGTGACAGCGATTTCCAACAGCTCTTCTCCAGTCAGAAAACCCGGGATGTCCAAGTCACGGTCAGCGCGCTGCCGGAAGGTGTTTACTTTTGGCGCGTTCGTGCGGAAAATGACAACGGCAACACGCACTGGAGTCAAACGCGAACCTTAACTTTGAGAATGCCGGAAGTGGTGGTGCCGACACAACCCACAGCTCCGCCCGCTGCCCCGCCCGTTCCTCCGCGCGTAGCGCCTCCGCCATTAGCCGTACCTGTTCCAAAAAGCATTCCTGTTGTACAGACGAATCAAGCTCAGGAAAAAGAAAAGGAAAAGAAACGACTGCCACTGAAAAAGGCGGTGGTGCAGGCGTCGAAGACTCGCAAAACAGTTGTGGCCACGACCGTTCATCAAAAGCTCAAGGCTCATCCAGCACCGGCAAAAATCGTTGATAAAAAATCCACTTCGGGACCAACGCCCGCCAAGACGGCAGAGACTCCTGTTAAGCCATCAAGCGTTGCCGCCAAAATCGCGACGGTCGAGTCCCCTGTGCAAAGAAAGCCTGTTTCTATTGCAGCGCCAATCGAAAATCTCAAAGTTCCGAACCTGAAGCTTCCGCCAAATGGTGTCTCGATTGTGCTGCTGAATGGAATTTTAAGTCCAATTTCGTTCAAATGGGAAAGCATCACCAATGTTGACTCTTACCATTTGGAAATATCAAAGGACCCTAAGTTTTCGAAGGTCATCGAAAGCCAAGAATCAAAGAACAATCAGCTGACGATCAGTCGCTCTTTTCCAGCCGGAAAATTCTACTGGCGATTGCGCAGTGAAAAAGGTTCGGCCAAATCCAAATGGTCCGCCACCTACTCTTTTGAAATCACCCAATAGTCATTTTCAAAGCTAACGCACAAGCTTAAATTTTCCCACGATATAGGATCTAAAACAAATTTTAACTTTATTATTCAAGTCAGAAGCACCATCCTGCTAGATGCAGGGTCAAAAACCTTGCACACAATCATTTATTTGCAAAATAAGGATGTATTGGATGAATAAGGAAACGCGAAAAATCGTCGCCAGCCTTTGCCTGATCTCGGTTGGGATTTGCCTGGCGCCCCCCAGTCACGCGCAAGAGTTGGACCGGCAAAAAGCGCAAATCGAGCGCGGTCGAAGCAACTGGTTTAACAAAACATATGGCGGCGCCAAGTTCTTCAAGTTTCTCGAGAACCATCCGGATCCGGCAAAACGAATCAAGTTCGGCTTCGAAAATGCAATTTTGACTCGACGAGATCAGCGATTTCAAACCTGGGGAACGATCAACGACCCGGATTGCAAAGCCAACCCAAATGGCGGAGCCGATCTCTGTCCGGATCCGGAAGCCACGGGTGTCATCGGCATTCGGAAATCCTTGGGCGCTGACGGAAAACCACTTTATGGCATCTCCTGTGCGTCCTGCCATGCGGGATTCGATCCCCTGCATCCGCCAAAAGATCCCAATCAGCCCCATTGGAACAACATTCATCCCACAATCGGAAATCAATTTTTGGATTCGGGAAAAATATTTTCGGCGAATATGACTCCGCAAGATCCGCGACGCCTGATGCTGGGAGCTTGGCCCAAGGGAACGGTCGATACCACCTTGCTCTTCAATGATGGAATCATGAATCCTGGCACCATCACCGCCTTTTGGAATCTTCCCCATCGACCCTTGTTTGATGTTGGCATGGGAGAGCTGAAAAATCGTGGCGGCCAAGGTGGCGAGGATGATGTTGGCTCGGATCTGGCCGCCCTTCGCGTGTACACGAATATCGGCGTTTGCTTCGCCGAATGCGTGGCCGCCCGCCCGGGACAACCGATCGACGTCAATCAATGCCGGCGTGATTGCCGGGACTTTCCACCACAGAATGAAATTGCCGATATGGTGGCCTTCATGCGCAGCGTGCGTGCGCCCGTCTATCCCTTTTGGAAAGAACAGGATCTGATTCGTTATTTCAAAGGGAAAAAAATCTTCTCCCGCAACTGCGCATCTTGCCACGGCGGCGATTCGCAAATTCTATCGAATGACGAGGTCAATCCATTGCGCGCGGATCCGGTGAACGCCACCAATGCTTGTCGCACTCTCACCAGCAACTGGGAATCGGGAAAATTGTGGAGTCAGTTTTCTTCCGACCTTTACAAGAATCGAATTGCGCAAGGAGACCGCGGCTACCGAACCATGCCCCTGGCCGGCATCTGGGCCACCGCTCCTTTTTTGCACAATCAATCCATCGGCTCGTGGGCCGCATCGACGGCCACAGTGGAAGAGCGTGGCCGGGTCTTTGAAACCGCCATGCGTGAGCTGCTTTCGAAGAACCGTCAGCCTAAAATCAACGTGACACCGATCCCCGTCGGCCCTTTCCCCGCCGGCACTCCATTGACCTTCATCTTCAGCCGGGATCCGTTGACGGGGGCTGTACTCTGCGAGGACACAGTGGAAAACAAAGGTCATTATTACGGCAGCGACCTGACCGATTCCGAAAAAACGGCTTTGATCCATTGGTTGAAATATCAGTGATCCGGTCTTATCGGTTTTAACTGGCAGCCTTTTCAGCGAAGCCCCTCTGCTGGCTCATGATCTTTTTATTTATTTCGTGAGCCGGCAGAACATACAATATCGTTTCGTCAGCAAAATTTCTCATGGCGAGATTCAAACTTTGCAGATCGATTAACTTGAATTCCAATGTGGGATGAATTTTCAGTATTTCAAGGGCGGTCGCTTTCGGCATCACGATGTCGATTTCTTCCAGATGCCGTTGAAAGTCTTCGCGCTTCACCAATTCGTCCATGCGGCTTAAAATGTTGACCGGTGTACCGATGGCCGAAATTTCGATCGAAGACAGATTCGAATTCAAATTTCCCACAACCGCCGGTCCAAATGACATCAAGGTGTGTCTCTTGATTTTTAATTGGCGTGAGCAATGAAGGTTGTGAGCCATGTTCAGCTCGACCAGGCGAATGGCAGATTGCAAAGCCCGATGAATATTAACGGCCGGATCCTGATCGTCAAAATACGAAAAAATCAGATCACCGGTCTTTCGCGGAATCCCGTGATTGTCCTCGATCGCTTTGGTGACGCCTTCAAGATTGGGCAGCAGGCTGGTTTTGACAAAGCCATCCAGGTCCTTGGATTGCTCGGTGAAGCCTCGAACATCGCTGTAAAGGCAAGCGATCTGCAGCTTCTGCGGCTCTAAGACTTGGGTCATCGCTTCGATGGCCGTCATTTTGTGAATGGTGATTTTTGCGGTGAGACGGTTGGCGATTTCGGCCGGAAGAAATCTTTTGATTTGATTCGTGAACTCGTGACTGAGATGGGTCATGTGCTTTTGGGACTCCAATTCTTTCTGCGAAGAAATGAAACTTCGAACTTCTTTCAGAAAAGAGGCTCTGGCGAAGAAAATACAACAAATGGCCAGGGCGCACTCGCTGACCAAACGAATCGCGGGCACCCCGGCTTCACGCAGTGGCCCCCACTGGAACGCGAACATCACCAGGGCGAAGGCGAGACTTTGCAAGATACTGCCCCTTAAGATCATGGCGCCGATAAAGACGAATTGCAGCGCCAACGAATACGGCACCAGCGAATACCAAAGCACCGAGCGCGCTTGAAAATAACAAGCGGCAAAAACGAAAACATAGATCGGCAGCTTGTAGAAACGAGATTTGTAAAATGCCGGCCAGAGATACAGCGCAAAGCACGTCAGGGTTAGTGCCGTCATCGAGATGCGAAACGTGATCCACAAATCGATATTTGGTTTGTGGTGCAGCTGATCGATGTAAATGTGAATGGCGTAACCAAAAGCAAAAATCGGCAATGCCGAACGCCACACAAACAGATTGTCGGCCCTGCTCTTTTCCTGCCACGCCAAATGCCACGCCGAATTTTTCACAAGTCGCAGTGGGAATAAAAAATGAAGGATGTGGACCAAAAATTTCATATCAAAAAAGTATCGTTCCCATCAAGGTGGTTCATGTTGAAAATCCAAACTGGTTGTAAACAATTACAGTGTAAATGTGTTGTTCAGGATATTAAACTTTTAAGAATTCCCTTCTCACATTAGGACGTTAAATACATTTTCCTTTAATCTCAGCCACCGACAGGCGGACCTTGGTGCAGCCCGAGATCACATCTGCAGCCGGCATCTCGAATTGAGAATTTGAACCATGATTCGCATCCGGACATTCGTCTGCAAATTGAAACATCACTCGCCTCCACTCATGCCATCATTTAGCCTGTTTTCATGCGTCGAAACCGTCGGTCTCTCATTGCGCTCATCTCCATGTTGATGTGGGGATTTCCCGTGTTTGCCGGATCTCCTTCGTTCAATGGATTTTGGTTTTTCGTTGGCGGTCAATCGATGACCAACTCTTCGACTTCGGTCTCAAACTATGACTATGCCAATCGCTACAGCGGCAGTCTCAACCCACCAGGATTCGAGATTCGAGATTCTTACACGCTCAAGAATGATCAAGTCGTTGGCTTGCCTTCGGCCCACTTTTTATTTGTGCAGACCGATGGCAATTTCACCTTTGGCCTGTCGCTGACCGGTACCTATCATGCGGCGATGAAACTGACGTCCACGCCCTTCACCATGGCGGCACCGACCGGAATGTTCGACATTCCGAGAAACTTTGCGATGACCACCGAAATCAAACCCGCGTTCGACATCGATTTCGCCTTCGAGCCGACCTATGGCATGTCGAACGACTTGATGCTGTTCCTGAAGCTTGCCTATCATCAAATGAATGCCGATGTGGTCACCCAAACATCAGTGAACGGGCTGGGCTATCCGATCATCAATGAAATCTCCCAAAATTACCGCTTCGAGGGCGGCGGCGCCGGCCTGGGGCTGCGGATTCTCTATTCTCCCCGCTTCGTGGTCGAAGGCCTGCTCGAATACGTGATGTTCTCGCCGGTCACGGTTCGCGGCTCGAACCTGCGAAGCGCGCCGGATGAAATTTCAATTTCGCAAAGCCAGGATGTCTCACTTCGCTGGAACGTTTTCTCGCTGACCTTCGGCTATAAATTCTAAATATCCGGATCGCAAACGCCTGCCAAATATAGCTGCAGTCCTATAATTTTTTCGGGACCATGAATCTCTACCCTTTGCTATTTTCATCTGGGCCCCGAAAGAAGTCGGCCCCTGTCTTGCTCTATTCCGCCAATAGGACCGCTTTATGAAGGGTCTGATGGGTGGGAGGATCCAATGAAATCAACAATGATATCAATCACGGCAATGGTGCTGATGGCATCGATGCTTTCTTTTTCTCAAGCGCACGCTACGGAAGACAATTTCGATGCGCAAATCGACAATGAACAGGCCATCGCCGACAGCGACGCCGAAGTCGAAGAGGCTTTGCACACTCGCGAATACCTCGAGCAAGAGCGAATTCGCCAGAGCGAAGAAGCCGTTCGCCTGAAAGAAGAAACCCGCATGGCCCGCAACGCCGAAGCCATGGCCCACAAAGACCGCGTCCAGAATGAACGCGAAATCGCCCGCTTGCAAAAAGCCAGCGCCCGCGCCAACGCCGAACTTCGCGATGCCAAGAAAGTTGAAGCCAAGGCTCAACAAAAACTGAAGGTCGCCGAATCCTATGCCGCGAAGACCAAGCGCTCATATGATGCCATCATCAAGAAGAAAGACGCGGCTGTCGCTCGCATGAACGAGCGCCAAGAGCAATCAAAGCAAATGGTCGCCAAGGCAAAGCAGGCCTGGACAGACTATAAAACCGCCGAAGCTCAGTACCGCCAAGCTCTGCAGCACGAGAAAGAGCAAAAACTGGCTCTTGAAAAGAAGCGAGCGATGATGAAGAAAAAGATGAGCGAGATGAAGCTTAAAACCGATCGTTTGAAAGCGATGACGAAAAAAGTGGCCCAGGGCCGCGCCGGTTAATCCCACAGTCTTTGCGGCGATCCTGCGAAAGCCTTTAAGGTCGCCGCCCCATTGTAGACCAAAATTTGTCCCTTGCCTGAGAGATCGACGAAGATCGTCTCTCTAAACCAAACAAATCGATATGAAGGTGGCGGACCCCTTGCTCTCTTGCAAAGCATGCAAGAAACGAGAAACTTTCTCTTTATCTTCACTTGCCTCTTCATCCTGGTGCTCACCAGCCAAGGAGCGTTCGCGCGCGCCCCCCTTTTGGACCCCAATCTCCGCGAGCAAATCATTTGGATTCCGACAGGCCCGCAGCTTCGATTTGAAATGGAAACAACGCTGTTCTTGCCACCGGGTAATGGACCCTTTCCCCTGCTCATCATGAATCACGGCAAGGATCCCGGTCTGACCCAACTGCAACCTCGCGATCGCTTTTCCCACCTCGCTAGAGCTTTCGTATCCCGCGGTTACGGTGTCCTGATACCAATGCGCCAGGGATACGCTCATTCAACTGGCTCTTTGAAATTCAAAAGTTGCGACATGACCCAGAATGGCTATGAACAAGCACGCGACATCGAATCCGCATGGCGTTTCGCGCAGACCGCACCTTTATTCGATGCAAATCACATCATCATTGCCGGTCAATCCTTCGGAGGCTTGGCGACGCTGGCCTTTGCCACGCAAAAGTATTCAGGAGTCCAGGCGGTGATCAACTTCTCTGGTGGGCTTCGAGACGGGAGCTGCGATTGGGAGCGTCCGCTCATCGCGGCTTTCAGAGAATATGGAGCCCTCAATAAAATCCCAAGTCTGTGGATGTATGGCGAGAATGATTCTCTCTTCAATCCGGCTCTGGTCTCTCAATTGGCCAATGTCTTTCAAGCAGCTGGTGGTCAAGCACGAATCATCCAATATCCAGCTTTTAAGAAAGATGCGCACGGAACGGTCAGCAGCCCTGACGGGGTTACTCTCTTGTTGCCAGACATCACAAGCTTTTTAAACGAACTCTTCATGCCAACACAAGTCCTTCACACGATCGCGGAACCACCACGGCCTGCAAAGACGGAATTTGCGAAAATCGACGATGTTGCCGCCGTTCCTTATCTGACAACCAGAGGCCATGCCGCTTATCAACAGTTTCTGCAACTTACAACCCCGCGTGCTTTTGCGATCAGCCGAACCGGCGCTTGGACCTTAGCTTCAGAAGGTGACGATGTCCAAGCCCGCGCGCTGGATACTTGTGATAATAAAAGCTCAGAACCCTGTCAGCTCTATGCTATCGACCACGACGTTGTCTGGCCGATGCCAAAATAAAATGGCCTTGTCTCGCGGCGGCTGGCCCTTTTGTTAAGGTGAAAAATCAGAAATAAAGGCTAGCCCAACACAACGCCAGGACTTTCCCTCGGGAGAAAATTCAAGCGCGAACGATCGCATATTTCCCGCATGATGACCTTCGTAGATCACAAAGCTGACTCTGAGATGTTGCTCGGTCGTTTCCAGCAGATCGATGTATTCGACTTTGCCTTTCTTGAGATACTCTTTGGCCTCTTGCAACCAGCCATGGAGCTTGTCTTGCTGGGGACCTTTGTCCAAAAGATCTTTCACTTGAAAGTGAGTATCGAAATTGATGTCGCCCGATTCGTCTTGCCAAACCCGCAGTCCCTTTTCCGTGTGCACCCAGTTTAAAAACTTTTGCACATTGCTGGCATTGATGAGCTTCTCGATGTCTTTGATTTGAGGCTGCAAAAGCTTTTGGACTTCGGCGGGATCAAGGTAATTGAGCTTGGATCTCAAGTAAGCGACGCACCATTTGTCATCGAGCTGTTGCCGTTGAAGGCAATCCGATCGCAGATTTTCCAACCCATCATTTTTTAGAAATTCGTTTCGGCCGTTCGGCACTTTTTCGAGCACCGCTCGAGCGGCCGCAAAATCTCGGTGAATCGCGTGGGAGATGGCAAGCCTCAGTCGGGTCCCTTGATCCCGGCAATTCAAAGCAAAAGCCTGAGCGGCCAAGTCTGCCAATTTCACGGCGTCCACCGGTTGTTTCTTCAGCTCGAGATCAAATTCCGCCGCCCGTTTTTGAGCGATGCCCCAGAATTTTTCATTCGTTGGGCACTGATCCAAGGGCCCGTAAATTGAAACTTGCTGGCCACGGAACCAATTCAAATATTCTTCCGCCGCCAAATCAAGGTCCTCTTTTTCCAAACTTTTCTGAATCGAAGCCTCGCAATAAGCGGTCCAACCAACCTCACAAGCCTGGTGCAATAAAGCCATCAGATGATCTTGCAGCTCTGGATGAGTTTGAATAAAACCAATCGCACTTTCACAAGCACTGGGCAGCGCGGGCGGCAATCGACAAGCCGAATCCAAATCCTGAATTTGCCGCGCGATTTTTTCATCAATGATGTTTCGCTTGCCCGTGATCGATTCGCCAACGCAGGCCTCACGCCAGAGAGATAAAGGAATCTGAATTCCACATTTCAACTTTTCTTGCAATTTTGAAATTTGATTGAAGCGCTCGCGCTCAGCCGTGAGATCCGTCATGGCCTCGGCACAAAATCCAGGTCCGTCAATAGGACAATGAGTTTCAATATTCGTTTGATAAAGAACTTTATACTCGGGGATCACTCGCAGACGGGCCAACTCTTCGGCGCAAAGATAATAATTCCCGGACTCGCAATTTTTTCTGGCATGAACCGTTTGCAGGTAAAAATAATATCCACCAATCAATGCCACCAAGCTCACCAGAGCCGCAGCTATATTTCGAAGCTTCATACCGTCCTTAGGGCCTTCCGATAGCCAATACTTTTAGAGAGAGCTTTTGTTCATGTTCTGACATTGCTCTCAGACAAGCAAATGATTCTCGGCTGGAACACCTCCAGCCTGATTTATAGTCATTCGCGGCTGCCGCAGACTTTGCCCGGATTTTATTTGGGATTTCAATGATACTCAGGATTTGAACCAAGAACCAGGTCGCGGCGAACCGAAGTGAAATCGAGCGCATCCCTCGGTGCTTTGGCTTTCAATATGGGATGCAAAATTCATTTTCGAAAACTTCAACCGGGCTTAAACCCGGTTGGAGCCATTCAACTTTTATTTTTAACATCCGAAACTCTAGCGTGAGCTTCGGTCATCACTTTGTTGTTGTTTTCCCATGTTGGAAGAAGACGAAGATGTGCTTCCCTGGCGTTGAGAGTCTTGTGAACTTTGTGATGTTTGGTTTGATTTTTGACCAGCTTGACCTGATTGACCAGATTGAGATTGATTATTTTGTTGTGCCATAATTACATCCTTTTGCTTAGAAATTTATTTTGATTTGCGATTCGAGGAGCTAGAGCTGCGCGACGAAGAACGGCCTTTGGAAGCTGAACTTTTTCGCTGAGAGCTCGATTTTTGACCTGCCATCCGACCTCCTTTCTCGAGCATTTTCAATGCAACATGAGGACCAAATGTCGTTTCCCCTAGACGATTTCTTCATTTGAATTTTCGGAATTATTTTTGCAATTAAACACATCATGAGCATCTTGCAGGACCTGCTAAATCCACTGTCATTTCATGAATTTTCGAAAAATATCCTCTCATTACAGCCATATGCTGCACCCTTTACAGGACGTCGGTTTCTTGGCTGCGTTTCATGGACCCTCCTGGATCAAATTTTCGGTGCTCAACATGGGGACTGCTGGCTTCCAAAAGGTGGACAATTGCCTCAGGACCCCCAGGCCGCAACTGGTCGCCTCACCATGGCACAGGCCGTAAAATATTATTCAAAAGGCCACACCGTTCTCGTTCGCCATGCCGAAAGAGCTCATCCGATTATTGCCGAGATCGCTCAAGATTTTCACTTTTTGTTTCAACGCAAAATTGATGTGCAGCTTTATGTAACTCCTCAAAGCGAAGAAGGCTTTGATTGGCATTATGATATTGAAGATGTGTTTGTGATCCAAAGCCAGGGCGAGAAGGAATTTAGACTGTTGGCAAATACGGTTTCACCACGTCCTTTGCCATTGCAACAAAAAGATCCCCACCTCTTCAACTCTGAAAAGAAGACACCCGAAATTCGCTGCCATCTCAAGGCCGGAGATTGGCTCTACATTCCTTCAGGCTATTGGCATAAAGCCAAAGCCGTGACTGATTCCTTCCATCTTTCTGTCGGCGTGATGCCAAGCGCTAGTTCCGAAACCTCTTCCATTCGTTAAGACCGGATGTCCGGCAGGTTGGACGGTTTTCCGGACAGACTCCCTTAAAAAGCAATTCCTTTGATTTGAAGCTAGTTCGGAGCGTTCAGCGTCCGGCGTGTGCCTTGCTCTAAGGCCACCGTCAGAATCCTAACCCATCTCCGAAAGGTTTTATGAAAAACATGAAAATGAAAACAATGACAATCATCGGGTTGTTCATGGCGGGTCAAGCCCAGGCCGTTCCTTATCTTCTTCCCAATCGCTGCGCTCACGATAGCTTGAATCAGTGGACCGAAGGTCAACCGTCCGCCAACACGGCTAAGGGCCGAAACGAGTGGCTGCAGTTCTGCTCGCCCGAGCGTTACGAAATGGTCTTTCCAACTGGTGACGAAAAAGATCCAGGCGCGCCGGAGCGACGAGCCTACCCGACCTTTGCAAAAATTCTGGGATCCAGTCCTGACACCCACCAACCGCTTTTTGAAGCCACTGGTTACATTGCTCCGACCACGGTTCCGGCCACACCAGCAAGCCCCGAGTGCATCGTGCCTGCACCCAATAAATTTGTCGGTCTTTGCGTTTCTGGGTGCGTGACGCCTGAAACCCAGGTGATCACACCAAATGGCAGCAAGGACATGGGTGATTTGCAATTGCAAAATGCCGAACTCGTTTCGGTCCCGGCGGTCACTGATGCGGGAACCTTGGATCTTCAGCCGATGACCGTTAAGCGATACATTCATGACTTGATCGCCGTTCCTCAGCCGACTTTGGTTATTAAAACGGTTTCCGGTGGAAGTGTTCAGGTTTCTTTGAATCATCCCCTGTTGAATGGTCAGCATGAAATGGTCAAAGCCGAAGAGCTCAAGATCGGCGATTCCCTGGTCAAATCAAACGGCCGCCTAGACTCCATCGTATCGATCGAAAAAGAAACTTACGTTGGCAAATTGTTCAACTTGACCGTGGACACGGAAGACAAAAACAAAAGTCTTTTCATCGCCAATGGTTACGTCAGTGGCGATAAAAAGTTTCAGGACCAAGAAGTCAGCGAATTCAATCGCGGCATTCTCCGCGAAGTCGCTTTCGATATTTTGAATCAGCAAAAATAGTCTTCGGGGTTCTCTTCTCGTTTTGGGTGGTATCAAATGAAAAAAATTTCTCTCACGATCACGCTGGTGGCATTGCTCATCGGCTGCAGCAATCAGGCAAAGGAATCGCAGACCGGCTCCCCGCCTCTAACGGCCGATAAAGCTCCGGTCACGGTCACAAAACCCGTCTGCACACCAAAGCCGGAAGATCCCTTTTATTGCAACCAAGTCGCCTGCCAATCGGCAGGCGGCGCCTTCGACTTGAATGCAAAAATTTGCAGTTGTCCCAAAGGACAAATTTTCTGGGCACAAGGACAAAGCTGCTTGAAGGGTTCCTATAATGACAAAGGATCAGTTCTGCAGTTCCCGGTGGCCGAACGAACTTTCCTATTTCAAGTGTTAGACAATCAAGGGACCGAGATCGATCTCGATGAGATCGTGAGACGTCACTCGCCAACAGTCTTTCCCGGTCGCGCCAGCATTCGTTTGGCGTCACCTCGGTACCTGACCGCTCTCGAACCTGAATTTTTTCAAGATGGCTTTCCTTTGGGGTTTGCGACCACCGAATTGGACGACGCTACCATCAACCAAGGAATTTCCAGCCAGGTGCTTCGCGATTCCAGTCATATTTTCTTTTTACCAACCACTCAACCCGTCGCCATCCAGCATCTACCCCGAGTGACCCCCGAGATCGCCCAGCTTTTGCAGAAAGCCCTAGCTCCAGATTTATCATTGAAATCTCGTCCGTCCATTCGCTCGTTTACCGAGAATGGCTGTGCGGAGATTTGCCTCGAAACGACAGAGCTCTTAAAAAGTCCTACCTTCAAGATCGAACGCCTGCGGATCTTTTCCGGCGGCAATCCACTCTCGGATATCGTTCGCGTTTTCGATTCGGCGAGCTTGACCTATCCCATTGCCGTCACTCTTTTCGATCAATCGATTTCGCATTTTTTTATCGCCGCGCCTCGTGGTGGATATGACATTTACGCCAATGACGGAACGCTGATTCTTTCGCTGAACCAAGAGGAAAAAAATAGACCACCATCGCGAGCATTGATCTCGACTCCGGTCGCACTGTTCGAAGGCCAATACAACGACCAAGCCGATTCCGTTGCAGTCTTCGGTCCCCACTTGCAAACAAGCTATTACGGATGGTTCACGGCTGAAAGCGGACGTCCCTATTATTACGGAAAAAGTCCATCCCTGCTGGGCGAAGAAGATCTGACCAGCCGTGAGCACAGTCAGATCGTAAGCTCGGTGGCCAGCCAGAATTACGCCAAGGCCTTGCTCCCGATGAGCATCACGAGCCTTCTGAACGGAGACTTTTCCCAAGTCGCGGCCCAGTACCAGAAAAAGTTTGTCGCGAGCCTGTCATTTTCATTTACTTTCGATTCCAAAACTTGCCGGCAAAGTCCTTTCGCGAAATCAATCGCAGACAGTGAAAATCAAATTCTGTGGGTGGTTGCCGCTGGGAACTCGGGATCGGCCTACGACATCAGTCAAATTTCGTTTTGTCCACAAAGTTTACCGGCCAAGAATATTTTAATCGTGGCCGCAACTTCCGGCGACCTGCATCGGTTGTCTTCGAGCAGCAGCTTTGGAGAAAACTATGCCGACCTTGCCACGAATGGCTGCGTGGACGAAAAAAGATGTGATTCGCCAGCAACCTCATTCGCGGCGCCGCGCCTGGCACGGCTGGCTGCCGATCTACTGACCGAATTCCCTGATCAAAGCATTTCTGAAATTAAAATGTCTCTGTTGCTCACGGCCTATGTTCCAACTTTAGCGGACTATGATTCTCTGGAGATCAACTATCTACCCGTGAAATCTGGAGGGCTTGCCGACGCGAAAGCGGCCCGCGCCTTGCTGCAGGCAGGTGGAATTTCGGCGCCGGATTTACTCAAACGCCTGATGCGCATTCGCAAGACTCAGTACCGCAGCCTCACGAACGAACAAATTAGCGAATTGACCAAAGCTCATTTCGAACGAATTCAAAACAAATACGGAGACACTTTCAATGAAAAATAAAATCTCTTTCGCGATCATGACTTTGGCCATGATCTTTCTTGCCATTTATGGCGCAAATCAATCAGTCAAAAATCAAAAACCAAGTGAAGCCTTATCCAACTCCCTCGGCGAAACTTCGCATTCAATTGCGACCGGACACTCGATCACCAAGGCTTCGTCGGTATCGGTCGCTTCTGCAAACACAACTCCTGCTGTATATGCGGCTGAGCAGAAGCCGCGGCCGCCGGCAGAAACAGTCGCGCGGGTCCGCCGCCTGAGCAGCAAGATCGGCTTAGCGCCCGCAGAAAAAGCTGAGCTGCATTCGCTACTCAGTGAACCAGAGACAGCGGTTCAAATTCGCAACGGTTTGAACGATATTTCATTGCTCACGCAAACCCATCTCAAAGAGCGCTTGGCGCTTTTGGATGTGCTGTATGAAGGTTTAAAAGACCTTCAAGAGCGAGAGCGCTACCTGGAGTTGATCGAGCTGCTCTTCACTGATCCACTGCCTTTAATGGTTCAGAAAGATCCTTCGCTGAAACGCCAGTTTCAAGGAGACCGAGTCGAGATTGCATTCATTGCCAGTCAGATCAGTCGAGAGATCAAAGAAGCATTACATGCGCGAATCGCACAATCGAACCAAAAACAAGCCGGCATGGCCGCGCGATATCTACAGACAGCTGAGCAATTGAACGACACTTACCAGGTGGCTTTATGATGAAACGTATTCTGCTCACTCTGGCCCTTTTGATTGTGATCGTAACAGTCTGGCAGCTTCGATCTTCCCGCTGGGCGCAAGGGATCCATCAGGTCACATCCTCGTTCTCATTGCCTTCGGCGCCAACAGCTGAGATTCAGCGCCAAGTGGAAGCACTGAGTTCCATGCCAACCAAATCTGCCGAAATCAAAATTCAAGAATCATTTTTCAATTTGCAACTGCATGAATCAAGCGAAGCGAACCTGAGCGCTCTCGAAAATCTTGAAGCGGGCCTGTGGTCACAGGAACCCGTGCTGAAAGATCAAAGTGGTGCCTTGGTGCAAAATCTCTTGGTCGATGTCGCTCACGGTGGGGTCCATGTCTTACCTCGGTATCAAGAGCGATTGAATCGACTGTTCCTGGTCTGGAAGACTCGACAACCGGAACGGCTCGCACGGATTCAAAAAGCCAATCCGGATTCACCTATTTTTCAATATCTACAGAAAATCTAAAAAGGACTCTTTATGAAAAAAAAACTTTCTCTTCTTTCGGCCCTGATGTTCGGCCTGACTTTGAATGCCACCGCCAGCGACATTCCGGTGACACTGCAAAATAAAAATCTTCGCCCCATGGGAGCCGGATTCGATTCAAGATCCCAAGTGCTGCACCAAGCTTGCGTCGATAACTCGTTGGACAATGACCCGACCGGTCCGGTCTTCGCGCACGAGCTTCCCAGCGGAAGTTTCGATCTCAAACTGGAAAGCAGTCAAGAATCGCTCGCCAATAAGCTCGGCATGGCCGCTGGTGGACGTTATCGTTCCGGCGTAACCGAATACAGCGCATCGGCCGAATTTTTAAAGCAGTCGCAAAGCAACTCGTTTAGCTTGGCTTATAACTATGTTTCAGAACACCTTTATCAAGAAATCATGACCGCCCAGCGGACGCGCCCGATCCGCCCGCTGCCGGGTTTCGAGCAGACCGTTTCCCAGCGCGATGTCTTCTTTGACCGTTGTGGTGATGAGTATGTTTGGGCCCGCGATCACGCCGCCCGCATGTTCATCAACATCAACGTCTCTTTTGTCTCGAGATCCGAACACGATCGCTTTGCGGCGCAGTTTGGAATGTCCTCGCCAGTTTCGTCTTTCAATGCAAGCTTTGAAAATGACACCCAGAAATACAGCACGAGCAATCAAATGACCGTGCGGGTGATCCAGATTGGTGGTGATCCTTCCCGCATCGGACAGATCATTTGCCCGAAGACTCCGACGGATACGGCGACCAGCGCCGACTGTTCGAAAAGTGCCGAAGCGGTCGTCAATTGCAGCTTTGGCGGTATCAAAGACTGCGTCGGCATGATTGCCAATGCGATCGCCTATGCCAATGGCCAAGGCAACGATGACTTTCCAACGCAAATTCGGGATGGCGAAAAGTACGCGGTCACCGCTTTGCACACGGCCCCTTATATCGAGTTGGGCGCACCATTCCTGACCCCGCCGACAGAACAAAACCGGATCGAGCTGCAAGTCGCATTGAAGCAATTGTCGGATCTTTTCGAAGATCAATACAAGCTTTGGGCCGAAGCGGACCATTACTATACGAGCCGCGCCCCGCGCCTGACCCCGAGGCAGAAAAACGAAATGGAAAAGCTTCGCAGTCGTTTTGACCAGAGCCTGCGTCGCGCTTCTTTAGGAATCAATCGCTGTTACGATTCTGGATACGCCATCTGCGAAAATGAAGTGGATGAAGTCAAAAAATTCGTGGGCCTCGATCAAGATGGTGGCATCGTCGATAAAAAGCGCATCGAAATGTTGGCGTTAACCGCCTCTGAAAGCCTGGTGCAATACTGTGATATCGCCGACGACCAGAATCCGGAAATCAAAGTGACCATGGACTCGCTTCTGAAATACGCCTTGATCAAAGTCGAACCGGCGTTGGATCGCATCAATAAGGGCGACAAGTGTTACAACTTGGGTCAGTGGCTTGAGCAGCAGACCGAATTGGATCTTTCTTCGGACATTTACCACATTGGTGACCTGCGCCCCTTGGGATTGATGAAAAACTTGAGAACTTTGAATATGTCCGGAAAAAAATTGGCAGATATATCCGAGCTTGGCCAATTGACGAATCTAGAAACATTGAATTTGGATCGCAATCTGATTCAAGATTTAAACCCGCTGAAAAACTTAACTCGATTGACGACTTTGAGCCTGCAGCAAAACAAACTGTCGCAGGATCAGCTGGCTGTGCTGGCGACGCTTGCCACACCACGTGGACAATTGGTTTCGCTAGATGCCCGTGGCAATAGCGATGATCTGCAGTGTCCTTTGCGTGATGTCAGTCAGTGTAAATTATTGAACATGAATAATATGGTTCACGCCGCAGCCCTGTTTTCCAACTGCACTCCGATGGTGGGCCATGCTGCGGCCTCTGCAGCCACCGGGCCCGTGCTGAGCACCGGGGGCTACGCCTATGACATGCAAAATTATTTTTCAGCGCAAATGCAGGTCGTTGATCAAAATGGCTGTCGCCTTTTGCCAAATAAAATGACTGTCGCACGCGCTGGCCACACGATGACGACTTTGCCCGATGGTCGCTTTTTGGTTGTGGGTGGACACTCAAATAGCATCGAAGTTATTAAGCCCGGCACTTACACCTCGACTTTGTACAATGTGGTGATGAGTGATCTGCGAAGCCAGCACACGACCACCCTGCTGAAAGACGGAACCGTATTGATTGTCGGCGGTTACACGAACGCCGTCGATCTGCGCACGCGGACTTCGGACATGTCGGCAGACGTGGAACTTTTTAATCCCACAACGGGCGTGATTCAAAAGATCGCCGAGCTTGCAGTCCCACGAGCCGAGCACACGGCGACACTTCTACCCGATGGAAAAGTGTTGATCCTTGGGGGCTACTCGAAAACAAAGATGATTCAAATGGCCGAAGTGATTGATCCTTCTTCCGGTACGGTGACGATTTTGGATGAACCAATGCAAGTCGGTCGAGCGGGTCATACGGCCACGCGGTTATTGGATGGACGGATCTTGATCGCCGGCGGTTACGTATGGAGCCAAAAAGTGAAGGAAGGCATCGCCACCCCCATCCTTGCGGGAACCGCGGTCGTGGAAACATTTGATCCAAAGACCGAAACTTTCACGCAGCTGTCGGAAAAGCTTCCTGTGGCCCAAGGTGGAATGAAGGTCTGGGAGCTGCCTGATCACCGGGTGATGTTGATCGGTGGCGAAACAGACGGAGCCTTTTTTGACGGCTACACGATGACTATGCCGACGGCCTCGGCCAGTCTTTGGATCTTCGACCCGACAACAAATGGAATTTATGACGTTGGAACTTTGGGAAAGAGGCGATCTCTTTCCGCCGTCGCACCATTGGGAAAACGCAGCCTGGTCGTGATCGGTGGTGTTGGCGATTCCGAGGCCTTTAGCACCACGGATCTTCTGATCTATCGAAATCAGTAAAATTCAAATTCTCAATAAGATGGCGCTTTCACGAGCGCCATTTTTTTCGGAGTTTCGGATCAAAACAAATTCTTTATCGCCGTGTCGCCAACATTGGCAGAGATGACGGTCTCACCCGCACGCAGTTTTCATCTGCGATGTGCGTAAAGAGGCTGCAAAAATCATTTGATATTCATTAAGCTGGATTTCTAGACAAGCCCCTGAGCATCTGAAATAGTTTCGCGAAATGAAAATCTACACACTTATTTTCTTGATTTCATTCTCGCTGCCATTGTTTGCTCATTGGAATCTCAATGATGTTTCGTTTCTTTTTCCAATCCCGGACCAGGCTGGAAAAGATTCGCTCTTGACGGTTCAGGACGCCGGCGCGAAGGGTCTGATTCTGCCAAAACTTTTGGTGGATCAGCTTCCACCCTTAGTGATGAGCGCCAGTCGGAATGAAATGGACCAAGCTTTGCGGGTGATCAGCATTCGGCTGGATCCCTGCTTTCTGACTTTACCGCCCGAGCGATGCGAGAAGCAGATTCGCTTTGTCTGGCAGCCCATCTTATCTGGGCCAGAGAAAATCGCGATCAGTGAAGATGCGGCCTTGCACAGTTTTTATCGGCTGACAGATGAACAGTTTTCGCAATTGCTGTTGGATTTGCAAGCCTGGAAAACGAAATGGAATGTGCAAACAGACGCACTGCCATTGCAGGTTCTGCCGGTCCTGCAAAATCCCGCCGTCAATAATCCGGTTCTCAAAGAACTGCTTTCTATTTTTTTAAAAAATACCGGCGAAACCAATCTCATCCGTGTGACCGCCATGGTGTTGCGGGGCGGGGCTGATATGTGGGCCTTTATGCAATTTGATATCGTCGATGGAAAGCCCGTGTCTCAACCCATACCTCGGTTGGGCGGCAAGCTGACTCAGGCATTTGTCAATCAGGTCAATCCCGCAACCAGCTTTGGGCGCGTCGCCGTTGCTCCCCAGCCCGAAGGTGCGGATGCATTGAAGGTTGTGCTGTCCCCTTCGGCTTCATTGGGACCTGAGCAGGATGGCGAGATTCGCCAGGAAATGGAAATCTTGGCGCGTATCGAAAACCCTAAGAATTTTCACGCCAACAATATGGACTGCGTGACCTGTCACGTGGCGGAAGCCGCCAAGCAATGGATCCGAAGATCGAAAGCGCATTTGGATTGGCAGAGCATTTTGTCTTATAATAGCAGCCGGCACAACTTAACGAACACGACACCTCAGATGTGGAATACGCAGATGGTGCGAGCGTTTGGATATTTTGGTCGAAATCCCGCGATCAGTCAGCGTGTGATCAACGAGTCCGCCGAAGTCGCTGATCAGCTTTCGCAATTTGAAACCCGGTAAACTTCGTTCAAAGGCGAGATCGCAAGTGATCTTAGAAATAGGAGCTATAGTAAATGCCGCTTGAAGCGGTGTTGGACATCAGCTCTTTGTCGTCGAAGGCCAAACTCCAGCTGCTGCTTCTGACAAAAATTCCAACCTTGGCCTGATTCCAACGATAGCCAGCTGACAAACCGCCATTCGCGATCAGTTTCATATCAGAGCTCGAGTCCTGCATAACGCTGTATTGGTAATGGATCTGACTGTAGTTCGCACCAAGTCCCACGACCATGCCGGCAAACCATTGATCCCAAATCCAGTTGTGACCACGACTGATGCGAAAACTCAAAGACTCTGCCTTGGCATTTTGCAAATTTGTGCGCAAGCCGGTTCTCAGCACCGTCGGCGCCAGATCGCCGTTCAGTTCAAACTCGTCATACCCGACCGAGGCCAACCACGAACCTTTGGTGCTGGTTTGTCGCCATCCGGTTTCACGGGTCATGGCCAAAGAATAATCCGGATCGAAAACGTAGGTCAGCTGCCCACCGACATGAGAAAAACTGAGGTCTGGCTGAATCACGTGCGCAGTCTGCGATTCGATGTAGTAGCCCTGATATTTCTGGTAATAAAGATCGGTCTGCCAATTTTTTTGAAATCCGAAACCCAATTGGTAATCAGTGACTTTGGTGTCGCCGTGAGAGTTGATCTTTTCTTGACTGTCGCGAATCGGAAATTTCGCCTGCAGAGAAAAATTCTCAACCCCCAAATTGATGAAATAAAAATCGGTGTTCGAAGGAGAGTAGCGCAGATCCTCGCCATTGGTTTTCACGCTCATGCTGAGGGAGCTTGTGCCAATCCCGACGGCCGGTTCGACATTCAATTTTTGGTTGAGCCAAGCCGCGCTCGCAGCCGTGAACCACCCCAAAAAAACGAATAGAAATCCGACAACCCTGCAAATACTTCCCACGCAAACCCCCGCGCTTTTGATTTCAAAGCATCCTTGGGACTAGTTAGCAGGAAGCAGGCCAAACCGATTCAATGGACCGTTGATTCGACAGCGCGAAGACTACTTGGTTGGAGTCACTTTTGCCGTCGCACCGCTGAGCTTCGCGTGGGTCTTCGATGAAGCTTTCGCGGATGTCGTCTTCGAGGCCGGTACGCGAGATCCCGTTCGCAATATTTTTCCGGTCGGTGTCTTGGCGGTTTCGGCGGTCATTGTTCGGCCGGCTGCGATCTCGGCGGATGAAAGCAATTGGCGATTTTGTGTCGGCGCGCTCAAGTTGGAATTGGCTTTTCCACCCGCCATTGACTTGGTCCCAACGGCTTTGATCAGCAGTTGCGCGGCATGAATCTGGGTGGGCCGAACTTGGACTGGTTTGTTGGGATTCTCGCTGCTGACCCGGACCGAATCTGCGGTGATGCCAGAATTTGCAGACGCTTGTGCATTGGCTTGGTGAGTTCTGACGACGCCACCCTGATGCGGCGGCATTTGGTGGGCGTGCAGATTGGTCTGAGACTGAGGTTGTAGTGCCGATGCCGACAATTGGTTTTGCGGACGGACAGGAACGACGGCGCGCGCGGAATTCGAAGCGACCGTCTCTTGTGAGATGTTCACTTCTGGAACCGGAATCAGATAATTGAAGATCGAGTAACGACCTTCCAACCGAATCGCGATGGCGGCAACCAGATACATGGCCATCCACACATAATGTCGGGTGGATGCATTTTGCTTCATCAGTGATTCAATTTTGACCAAACGATCATTCACCGCTTCTTGCTTCCCGGCCGCACCGCCCATCAGCCCGGCGTGAGGCGTGGAGACAGCGTGCGTTCTTTCCGGCACGAAGCGCGGCACCCCCACCGAACGGTTCACCAGTTCCATTTGCGCCATGACGTTCAGGTCTCGCAATTCTTTGCGCTCGATTTCGATTTCCACCGAGAACAGCGAGCTCAGTCTTTGTCCCGTGTCGGCATAACTGTAGTTCGGAAAGAAATTCTGCATCACCTTACGTAAGGCCACCTGAAAGTCCTTGGCCGAAGCGTAGCGATCATTCGGATTCTTTCTCATCGCCTTCATGATCACCTCATCCACCTCGGATGGGATTTCCGGATTGAGAGTGGAGGGAGCCGGAATGTAGGTTTCGCAATTTTCAATGCGCGAGACGACGGTGACTTCGCTGTCGCCTTCGGTGATGAATGCCCGTCTCATCGTCAACAGTTCCCAGGCGACAATACCTAAGGCAAAAACATCGGTGCGGGCATCGACCGGCTGACCGCTGATCTGCTCGGGCGAAAGGTAAGCCATCTTGCCTTTGATTGTTCCCGTGCGCGTGGCTTCTTTCATGCCGATGGTGGCCTTGGCGATGCCAAAGTCGATCACTTTCAAATTGCCTTCGTAGGTCACCATCAGATTGTGGGGTGAAATGTCGCGGTGGATGGCATGCACGGCTTCATCGGTGACTTTGTTGACGAAGGTGTGGGCGTAGCTCAGTCCCGCCGCTGCCTGCGCGACCAATCCCAGTGCCATGGGCACCGGGATTCGCTCTTTTTGCTGAAGGAATTTGCCGAGCACCTCTTTCAGGCTTTTGCCTTCGATGTACTCCATGGCGATGAATGGCTGTCGGCCGCAATCGCCAAAATCATGCAGCTGCACCGTGTGCGGGTGATTGAAACCCATGATGACCTGAATTTCCGAGCGGAACATATCCAGGAAAACGGCGTTGTTGGCGATGTGCGGGAGTATGCGTTTGACCACTTGCACCCGCCCGTTGCCATCGCTGGAAGCCGGTCTTGCCAGAAAGACTTCGGCCATTCCGCCTTCCGCCAGCTTTTTCAGGAGGATGTATTTACCAAACGTTTCCACGGTTTTTAGCGTGCACAGCTGAGTCCGGTCTTCGTGGTCCACGGGTTACCTCCAAAGTTCAATGGCCTTCTTCCATTTTCCTTCAGCCCGGTCCAAGCACCTAATTTTTAAATCGATTTTCAAGGAAGCGTTTTCTTTTGAAACCCAAGATTTTAGACAGTTTTCGAACACCGTTTTTTACGTCAAAACTTTGGTCATAAAAAATATGATTGCGCCGATATTTTTTCTTGCGGGAGAGGACTCTAAATCAACTCGGGATTACGGCTCCTATAGAGGAGGCGTGCGGCCCGAAAGCCTTGTCCGCCGTCGGATCAAAGGCTTGGATTTTCGCGGTAGGTGCGGGACACGTCGCGGATGCGGTTGATGAGATGATTGCGATTCACCGGTTTCGGCACGTGGTCATTCGAGCCGACTTGCAAGCAGCGCTGTCGATCCTCGATCATCCCGTGAGCGGTCAATGCGATGATCGGTTTTTTAAACCCTTGGTTGCGCAATCGAGAGATGGCATCATAGCCATCCAGCTCGGGCATCTGGATGTCCATCAAAACGATATCATGGTCACCCTTCAAGGCGAGCTCGACCCCTTCCAGTCCATTGCTGGCAAGATCCACCTTGGCGCCTTCGGTGGTGATAAATCGACTGAGCAAGATTTGATTGTCTTCCGAGTCCTCAACCAACAAAACTTTAAGGCCCTTCAGCATAGAAGAGTGTGTTTCGGAGGGCGCAGAAATAGGAGTCTGCGGCACATCCAAAGTGCGAACCATTTCGACGCCGGCGACAGATCCCGTGGCAATCGTGATCTCGAAATTGCAGCCGTATCCAGGTAAGCTGGGCTGAACATCGATGTCCCCGCCCAGGGCGCGGGCCAATCGACGTGACAACGCCAAGCCCAATCCGGTTCCACCATAACGTCGGGTCATGGAGGTATCGACTTGCGTGAATGGCTGGAAAAGATTTTGAATTTGCTGAGCTGTCAGGCCCGGTCCCGAGTCCTCGACCGAAATATACAAACGACTGAGGGCCGTTTCGGTTTGCGGCAGGAAGGAGACGCTCACCTGAACTTTGCCGACCGCGCTGAACTTGATGGCATTGCCGATGACGTTGATCAGAATCTGCTGCAGACGATTCGGGTCGGAAACAATTCGGTTCGGAATCAAACCCGCCACGCGAACGTCCAGCTCCAATCCCTTATCTCGAGCCGGCACGCTCATCAGCGTGCGAACCGCGCGCAGAAGATCGACGACCGAGAATGATTTCAGATCAATGTCCAATTTTCCGGCTTCGACTTTGGACAGATCCAAAATGTCGTCGATGATTTTTGAAAGCTGCTCGCCGTTTCGGCGAATGACGGCGATGGATTCGTTCTTTTCGGTTTCGCTGGATTGGGGATCGACGACCAGCTCGGAAAATCCGAGGATGGCGCCCAATGGTGTGCGAATTTCGTGGCTCATGTTGGCCAGAAATCGGCTTTTGGTTTCATTGGCGGCGTCGGCCATTTTTCGCGCCAGGTTCATTTCTTCCTGACTCATTTTTTGCGTGTGCATGTCGGTGATGACGCCGATCCACCCGACCAATTCGGAAGCATCATTGAACTCGGGTACGATTCGCAACAGGTGCCAGCGATACTCACCGCTTTGCTCTTCGCGAATTCGGCATTCGCACTCGACTTTTTCGTGCAGCGCGAGCGATTGCGCCCACTGCTTTTCAACCGAAGGTAAATCCTTGGGATGAATCGCCGACTTCCAGCCATCGCCGATACTGGATTCTAAGGATTTGCCTGAATAGCGGTACCAAAAATGATTAAAATAATCGATCGAGCCTTCGAGATTGGCGCGAAAAACGATTTGCGGGATGGCATCCGCCAGATTTTGGTAGCGTCGGCGTCCTTCGCTTTCGAGCTCATTCATGTATCGAATGCGATCGCGGCGCTCAATCAAGCGCAAGGCTTCGGCTTGTTCCTGCAGCAGCTGATTTTTTTTGTACAGGTCGACGAAGACCGCGACCTTGGCGCGCAGAATGTGGGAATCAAACGGTTTCAAAACATAATCCACGGCACCCAGCGAGTAGCCGCGGAAAATGTATTCTTCCGCCCGGTTGATGGCGGTCAGGAAGATGATCGGAATGTTGCGGGATTTTTCCCTTTGCTTGATGATGGTGGCCGTTTCGAAACCATCCATATCCGGCATTTGGACGTCCATCAGGATGACGGCAAAGTCATGCGCCAGCACGTGGCGCAGAGCTTCGCTACCCGAACCGGCGGTCACCAGATTGTACTCAGGTGAATCCAGTACGGCTTCAAGAGTGACAAGACCTTCTGGTCGATCATCGACCAGAAGAATGTTCACTTTGTTGTTCATCCGTTGATTTCCTGTTCTGGCGAATCTTCGCGAGATGGGATTTGCACCTCGGAAAGATCAGCCTCAGATGCGGCATCCGTTGAAAACTCGGCATCGACCGAGTCCTTCGGGAACAGCCAGGTGTGCATCATGCTGAGCAGATGCTTCGACTCGACCGGCTTCGTAATGTAATCCGAAGCGCCGGCTGCCAGACAATGCTCGCGGTCACCCTTCATCGCTTTTGCGGTCAAGGAAATGATCGGCAGTTCTTTGAACTGTGGCATCTTGCGAATCTCTTCCATCGCTTCCAGGCCATCCATCTCCGGCATCATCGTGTCCATCAGGACCAGATCGATGTTCGGATTATTGGCCAGTGAGCGCAAAGCCTGCTTGCCGTTTTCGGCGTGGCTGACGATCATGCCCTGGCTTTCCAGGATGGTGGTCACGGCAAAGATATTTCGCATGTCATCGTCGACGACCAACACGTGCTTACCGGTAAAGTCCGCGTTCTCGGGCAATGCGGGAGTGGAGATCACTTCCTCGACGTTGCTCGCACGAACGGCATCTTGTCCCATATAGTTCTGTGGCAGATACAAGGTGAAGGTGCTGCCTTCGCCCGGCGTGCTTTCCACTTCGATCACGCCACCGAGGATGCGGGCGATTTCACGACTGATCGTGAGACCCAAACCGGTTCCGCCGTATTTGCGGCTGGTGGTTCCGTCAGCTTGCTGAAAGGCTTCGAAGATCAAGCGCTGCTTGTCGGCCGAAATACCGATTCCGGTGTCGCGAACGGTGAACGAGATCACGGTCTTGGCGTTGGCCAAAGTGTCCATCGTGAATCGGTGCGATTTCGGAACCGCGCCAACCGTCAGGGTCACGCTGCCGGACTCGGTGAACTTGAAAGCGTTCGACAAAAGATTTTTCAGAATCTGCTGCAAACGATTTTCGTCGGTGATCATGTTTTTCGGAGCCCCCGGCTCGGCCGAAACTTTGAATTCCAGGTTCTTGTGCTGGGCGATCGGCTTGAACGTTTGTTCGAGGTAATCTTTCACTTCGCGCAAATGAACAGCCTTCGGATCGACCTGCATCTTGCCGGCTTCCACTTTCGAGAGATCGAGGATTTCGTTGATCAAAGCCAGGAGATCTTGTCCCGCGGAATTGATGGTTCCGGCGAACTTGACCTGCTCTTGGCTCAGGTTTTGGTCTTTGTTCTCTTCCAAAGTCTTCGACAAAATCAGCAAGCTATTGAGCGGAGTTCGCAGTTCATGCGACATGTTCGCCAAGAATTCTGATTTGTATTTCGAAATGAGCGACAGCTGTTCGGCTTTTTCTTCGACCGATCGCGACGCCAGCTCGACCTCGTGGTTTTTGACTTCGAGAAGTTTTGCTTTGTCTTCGAGCTCTTTTGCTTGAGCTTCCAGTTCGGCATTGGACTTCTTGAGTTCTTGCAACAGTTCTTCCGTTCGCATTGAGCTCGAGATCATGTTCAAGATAACGCCGATGGAATCCATCAACTGTTCCAAGAAGTTCAAATAGTTCTGCGTGAACGGTTTGAACGAAGCCAGTTCGATGACCGCCTTCAGCTCGCCCTCGAACAGGACCGGCAAGACAATGATGTTGGCCGGTGTGGATTCGCCGGTGCTGCTGGAGATGCGGATGTAATCCTCTGGTGGGTCCGTCAAAAGAATGGATTTCTTCTCGAACGCGCACTGACCGATCAGACCCTCTTTCAGCTTGTAACGGCTGTTGAGATTTTTTCTTTCTTTGAAGGCGTAGCTGGCGATCATCGACAGATCGACATCTTCGCCTTCGCCTTCCGCGATGAAGAATGTTCCAAGCTTGGCATCAACGAGTGGTGTCAGCTCGGACATGATCAACTGAGCCACCGACTTGATCGAACGCTGACCTTGCATCATTCCGGAGAATTTTGCGAGGTTGGTTTTCAGCCAGTCTTGCTCGGTGTTTTTCTCGGTCGTATCTTTCAGATTACCGATCATTTGGTTGATGTTATTTTTAAGGGCGGCGACCTCTCCCTCGGCTTCGACCGTGATCGATCGAGTCAAGTCACCACGAGTGACCGCAGTCGAAACTTCCGCGATCGCACGAACCTGCGCGGTCAAGTTTCCGGCCAGCTGATTCACGTTATCGGTCAAATCTTTCCAAGTACCGGCAGCACCAGGAACTTTCGCCTGACCACCGAGCTTTCCTTCGATACCGACCTCACGGGCAACCGAGGTCACCTGATCGGCGAAAGTTCGAAGCGTGTCGGTCATGTTGTTGATCGTTTCCGCAAGGGCCGCGACCTCACCTTTTGCTTCCAGGACGAACTTTTGATTCAAGTCCCCGTTCGCAACCGCGGTTACGACCTTGACGATACCTCGAACCTGTTTGGTCAGATTCGACGCCATGAAATTCACGTTATCTGTTAAGTCTTTCCATGTTCCAGAAACGCCAGGAACTTTCGCCTGCGCTCCCAGCTTACCTTCGATACCGACCTCACGAGCGACCGTTGTCACCTGATCGGCGAATGTTCGAAGCGTGTCGGTCATGTTGTTGATCGTTTCCGCAAGGGCTGCGACCTCACCTTTTGCTTCCAGGACGAACTTTTGATTCAAGTCCCCGTTCGCAACCGCGGTTACGACCTTGACGATACCTCGAACCTGTTTGGTCAGATTCGACGCCATGAAATTCACGTTATCTGTTAAGTCTTTCCATGTTCCAGAAACACCCTTAACGTCCGCTTGTCCTCCGAGTTTACCCTCGGTACCGACCTCTTTCGCAACCCGCGTAACTTCGGCCGCGAATGAGTTCAGCTGATCCACCATCGTATTGATCGTGTTCTTAAGTTCCAAGATCTCGCCTTTGGCGTCGACCGTGATCTTTTGTGACAAGTCTCCGTTCGCAACCGCAGTCGTTACCTTCGCGATGTTACGAACCTGCGCGGTCAAGTTACCCGCAAGCTGATTCACGTTATCTGTTAAGTCTTTCCAAGTTCCAGAAACGCCTCGAACTTCGGCCTGACCACCGAGACGTCCTTCGTTACCGACCTCTTTCGCAACCCGCGTTACTTCCGCGGCGAATGAGTTCAGCTGATCCACCATCGTATTGATCGTGTTCTTAAGCTCAAGGATCTCACCGCGAGCATCGACCGTGATCTTCTGTGACAAGTCTCCGTTCGCAACCGCAGTCGTCACTTTAGCGATGTTACGGACCTGGCCGGTCAAGTTTCCGGCAAGACCATTCACGTTGTCCGTCAAGTCCTTCCAAGTCCCAGAAACCCCGCGGACCTCGGCCTGACCGCCGAGCTTTCCTTCGGTACCGACCTCTTTCGCAACCCGCGTAACTTCCGCGGCAAAGCTTCGGAGCGTATCCACCATTGTATTGATTGTATTTTTAAGTTCAAAGATCTCGCCTTTGGCGTCGACCGTGATCTTTTGTGACAAGTCTCCGTTCGCAACCGCGGTCGTTACCTTTGCGATGTTACGAACCTGCGCGGTCAAGTTACCCGCAAGACCATTCACGTTATCTGTTAAGTCTTTCCAAGTTCCAGAGACACCCTTAACGTCCGCTTGTCCGCCAAGTTTACCTTCCGTACCAACTTCCTTCGCGACACGAGTCACCTCGGCAGCGAACGAGTTCAGCTGATCCACCATGACGTTGATGGTATTTTTCAGTTCCAAGATCTCGCCTTTGGCGTCGACCGTGATCTTTTGTGACAAGTCACCTTTTGCAACCGCGGTCGTGACCTTTGCGATGTTACGAACCTGGTTCGTCAAGTTCGAAGCAAGACCATTCACGTTATCCGTTAAGTCTTTCCAAGTTCCAGAGACAC
>CBIHNW010000003.1:0-228579 GCA_966211795.1 uncultured Bdellovibrio sp.
AAGAAGATAGAGAAAGGACCAGAGAAAAAAATGAACGGAGTTTGCTTTGCAATTTGAGCCCTCACATTCTTGTCTACTGATCAGTCGACAAGACTTGTATACGGATCAGTCGACAAGACTTGTATACGGATCAGTCGACAAGAAAGTGAGGGTGCAGAGGAGACTGCGATGTTTTAAATTTCTCCGAAATTAGCATCTGAATTTCACGGTTTGTCTGCGGCAAATCTTTGATTCGAAGGACTTTTCGCGAAGGGGTTTCGAGCTTCGATCGAAGCGTTGAGAAGTCGGGGGCGTCACCACCAGAGCAAACTGTCTTGGCAATGATTAGGCGGCTTTGATTTGGGGCTTTTGCGAATGGTGGTAGGGGACTTGGATTTTAAGGGTTGTGCCTTCACCGAGTTTTGATTCGACCCAGGCTTTGCCGCCGAGAGCTTTGGCGGCGAAAAGGATGGCGTCCATACCGACACCACGACCTGAGGTTTCGGTGACGACTTCTTTGGTGGAAAATTGAGAATCAAAAATATGTTGGATGACCTGTTGATCGGACTCGGCCGAAAGATCCTTTCCCTGGGATAAGAACTTGCCACGGATTTTTTGGGGATCGATGCCGCCGCCGTCATCACGGATCAGGATTTGCAACCACGATGTTCCACCCAGATTTTCAACCGAAAATACGGTCTCGATCTGGCCTTCGCTTGATTTTCCGAGCTCTTGTCGGCGCGCTGGATTTTCGATACCGTGGTCGACCGCGTTTCGGTAGGCGTGGATGAAAGTCGAAAAAAGTTGCGAGTAAATTTCTGGTAAGACCGGAATATCGGCATGCTGAAAGCTAAGCGGCAGAACCGCCTTCATTTCGCGTTCGGCGACCGATTGGACGACCTCGTTGTATTGTTGAAAGAATGCGCCGATTGGTTCCATCAAAAATTCGGAAACAAATTCGGTGTGCAGCTCAAGCGGCAGGCGCGATTGAAACTGGGCCAGCTTCGAGGCCGGCAATTCAATCCAGCGCTGCGTCAGCTTCTCTCTCGAGCCCAGGATCTGTTCATTGTCTTTCGTAAAATTGGAAAAATGAGTTTCAATTTTCATTGCGCCGTCAAAAAGCGCAGCCCATTGTTCGGGCTTCTGTTCGGACTTCCATAGCGTGAGCAGGGTTTCAGCTTCATGGGCCTGATCCGCCATTTTTTTGATCGAGAAGGAAGCGGCGCCGCCTTTCAAGGTGTGCAAGCAGCGAAAGATAGTATCGGCCGCGGCCGCTGGTCCCTTTCCGAGCTCTTTTTTGAGCTCATTCAAAATCGCTTCCGATTCCAGGATGAAACCCAGCACCTGACGGCGGTGTTGGATTAAAGACAAAATCATTTTGGCGTGAGCGCGCTCGGTTTCGGCTTCGCGCTGTGCCGCCACTAAATTGGTGATATCGCTGGCCACGACGACGACGCCATCGACGTGACCGTCGACATTTCGCAGTGGATAGTACTCGAGTTGAATTTCAGCGCCTTCAGTGTGCGGAAACTTTTGCGGACCTAACGGAGCGAGATCTGCAAATGGCAGCATTTCGGAAAAGAGCGTGCTCATCCATTTTTGAAATCCCGGCACTTGCTTTTCTGGCAGCCTCAGCACCTGCCAAATGGGTTGACCTGCGGGGCGGCCCTGGATCGTGTGCTCGCACGCTTTCGAGAAGACTTCGAGGCAAAGACCCTTGTTATCAAAAACAAAAAATCCCTGTTGCAGGCTATCGAGCAGGGCGGTCATCAAAGAGTTTAATTTTTTGATTTCGGCCGTGCGCTCGTCGACCATCTTTTCCAAGTTCTTCGAGTACTTTTCAAGTTCGGCCTGCGCTTTTTGCAAATCCAAGATGACATCTTCTTTTTGCTCAAGCTCGGCACGATACTTTTTTTGCAAAGTTTCTTCCAGGGTCACGTCGCGAAAGAAGATGATCCAGGACGCTTGCCCGATCACTTCGCTGAAGGGTTGAATGGTGATCTGGATTTTACCGGTTTTTTGCGATTCGGTCTCGAATGCCAGCTCCTGATAAGGAGTGGGGTCCGTCACCTGAAGCAAAGTTCCTAAATGTTCGACCGGTGTCGCGAACCGAAAGAGCTCATCGAACACCGGCTGGCTGCGCATGATTTTTCGCACGGAAATATCGCACAGCAAAGCCGCGGGCTCGTTGCAATACAGAACCTTCTTTTCACTGTTCAAAATGAAAACCGGTTCTAAAAGGGTGTCGAAAAGTTTTGCGTCCTTCACGTCCATTTCATCGGACTTTCGGGGACATCTCTGAAGGCTTTCTGAAGGAGAGGGAGTCGGGACCTGTTGGATGACGGCAAACATAGACCTTTATCGGGACCGTTTGCGAAGATTGCGAACTCGACCATGGCCCGTACCTGATACAAATTGATACTCGGCTCTGCGCAGGCCCGTCATAATGTCCACTGTGGCAAAACGTCGAAATCTGAGTATTCGCTATAAAATTCTGCTGTTGCTGACTTTGGTTCCCTTGGTCACGCTGTCTTTGTATTTAGCCATGGCCGTGCAAGTCTTTAAAAACGACAAACTCGCTTACGTTTTTGAAAGCAGTCTCTCCAGCGCGCGGACTTTGTCTTCACAAGCGTCCACCGAAATCAATGGTCTGATGACCACCGCCAAGCCCGCCATGCAGGAATTTTTGCTGGAAAGAAATTTTGGCAAAGTCTCGCAGGCCATTTTCGAAACCGAAGGTCAGCTGGAATGGATGGCGGCTTTCAATGCGACCGCGGGTGGTTTCGATAAACTGGCGATCGTCGAGCGCGCGAAGGGATCCGGCGAAAAGGATCTTTTGACCTTGGGTCAAAAACTGATGCCGCTGTTTGCGGAAATGAATCAAAAAGATCGCTTGGTGCGGGCCCCCTTTAATGACGACCGCATTCTCCTGATGGAGCGCGTGGGTCGCGACGCCACGAATCCTGGATTTGTATTCATGATGATCGGGCACCTGACAGAGCTTGCGACCAGCTTCCGCACAGCTGGCAGTGAAGTGTATTTGGTGAACGAGCAGGGTCAGGTTTTGTTTGGCCCCACCGACACTGAAGGCTCGAAGCTCACGGAGAAATTACCGGCGGACTTTATTGGTGAGTTCAAAGGTCAGAACAGTTCAGGAACGAAAGAAGTTCAAAGTTTGCAGGGAAGCACGTTGCTCGCAAGCTTTTCGAAAACCAGTTTCAATGGGTTGACCGTCGTTTCGTTGGTGAATAAAAAAGATGCGCTGGCGGCGGTCAGTGATTTGCTTCGTCGCTCTTTGGTTTTCTTCCTACTTTTGATCTCGGCTTCGACCGTGGTCAGTCTTTTTGCTTCGGGAACCCTGACCTCAGCGTTGACGGATCTTTTTAGCGCCACCAAAAAAGTGGCCGAAGGAAATTTCGACTTTCAGGTGAAGGTGCGCTCGAACGATGAGATCGGAAGCCTTGCGGATTCGTTCAATGCGATGTCTTCCGAGGTCGCGCGCTTGATGGGCGAGACCGCAGAAAAAGCGCGAATGGAATCCGAGCTGAAAACGGCGCAGACGGTACAGGAAACTCTTTTTCCGGCGACGCGCGCGGATCTCAATGGTTTTAAAATTGCCGGATACTATGAGCCTGCCAGCGAGTGCGGCGGCGACTGGTGGCATTACTGCCAGGTCGGCAGTAAGATCCTGCTTTGGATCGGGGATGCCACGGGTCACGGAGCGCCCGCCGCTTTGATCACCAGTGCCGCCAAGTCCGCGGCGACCATCATCGAACGTTTGAACATCGAGCCTGATGAGGCGCTTTCGATGCTCAACCGGGCCATCTATGACGTCAGCAAGGGTCGTATCATGATGACTTTTTTCTTGGCGTCATTTGATTTGCAAACCCGCGAGTTTATTTACGCGAATGCCAGCCACGAGGCGCCATTCCTGATTCAAAAAAGCGACCAGCCCTTGAAAAAGAAGGATTTGATTCCGCTCAATGAAGTGAACAATCCGCGTCTGGGTCAAGACCGCGACACCAAGTACGAGCAGACCAAGCTCACGCTGACGGCGGGCGACCGAATTTTATTTTATACGGACGGCATTCCGGATATCGAAAATCCGGACAAGGTGGCCTGGGGAGAGCGTGAATTCATCAAAGGAATCATCTCCTCGAACAAGGATTTTCCATCGATTTCTGATTCCGTGGATACGTTGGTGCATCAATTTTCCGAGTACCGCCAGAAGGCGCCTCTGAAAGACGATATCACATTTTTTATGGCGCATTATGAGGGAGATGCACAGTGAAGATTCATTTTGAGGAAAGTGAGCTTTTTGCCGAGCTATCTCAGGACTTGAAAGGTCAGTTTCCGCAGTTGGAACTTTGTCCCCTGAAAAGTCGATCCCAAGGCATGCCCAAAAGCTTGGTCTTCGTGGAAGAGAACTTAGAGCCGGATCAGGTCGTCAGTGAAATGCAAACCCAAAGCCTGCAGTACATTCTGCAACGAAACAGCGGCCGATTCGAGAAAGACGTGCAGGCCATGGGGCAATTGTCGGAGAATGCGGCCAAGTACTTCGAACCTGAATTCAACTTTGTTCCCGAGCCGGTCATCAGCAGTCAGAAGATATCTTTCACCGCTCCGGCTGATAAAGAAAAGATGAAGCAGGCGACGACGGCTTTCGTGGAAGCGCTGGGGAGCACGGGCGTTTCTCAGGCGGCGGATGCGGTCATCGAAGAGCTTTACATGAACGCCATGCTGGATGCGCCACGAGAAGCTTTGAAAAAAGGCTTCTCGAGAGAGACCCAGTCGGCTGAATTTTTTCTTTGCCAAACAGAAAATTGTTTGCAGATTTCGTGCACGGATATGTACGGTTCGTTGGAGATTCACCGTTTTCTGTCCCGGATGCGGGAAGTTTACGAACGGGGCGCGGGCCAAGCGATCAATCTGGGTGCGGGCGGTGGCGCCGGCCTGGGGTGCGTTATTTTGTTCGAGCACAGTTGCTCTCTTATCTTGGGGGTTCAACCGGGTCAGAAAACGAAAGTGACCTGTTTGATTTCTTTGGGCATGAGCAACCGGAAACGAACGCAGATGAAAAAAAGTCTGCTTTGGTTTGAATTATAATAAATACGAAAGAGAGAGGTCTCACCATGGGAAAATTTGATATCAAAATCGAAAAAGCATCACCAGCTTGGAAAGTCACACTGGCGGGAGTCATCGACGAAGACGCGGATTTCAACCCTCACAGTCTGGCGGGTGCGCCGGCCGTTGATTTTCAATTGGCGAACGTCAAGTCCATCAACTCTTGCGGCATCCGCGAGTGGATCAAGTGGGTGGGGACCGCAGGCGCGGTGCCGGTTCAATATTTCGAATGTCCTAAAATCATCGTCGATCAAATCAACATGGTTCAGGGATTTCTGCCGGCGACGGGTAAGGTCTTGTCCTTCTATGTCCCATTTTACAACGACGATTCGGGCGAAGAGAAAAGCGTGTTGTTCACGCTAGGGAAAGAGTACGCCGACAAAGGCGGGCTGCAGCCACCGGACGTGAAAGACAGTCAGGGGCAGCCCATGGAAATGGACGTTGTTGAAGCCAAGTATTTCAAATTTCTCAAATAAAGACAGGACCTAGGTGTTGAAAGGCGACTTTCGACACCTGCCATCTCAATAAACTCCCGATTTTTTCCGAATCATTGAGCTGGAGGATCCAAACACGATGGCCAAGACACGAGTGGCAATTTTGGAAGACGATGCAACCCTCGGGCCTGCATTGAAAGCCGCTTTCGATAAGGCGGGCTGCGAAGCCTATCTTTCGAACAAGCCGCTGGAAATCCAAGAATACGTCGAGAAAAACTCGACGGCCGCACTCTTCGTTGATTGCCTTCTGCCTTCCGGTAGCGGCGTCGATTTCGTGGAAAGCCTTCGTAAAAAATTTCCTCCGGCCATTTTGGATATCGTCATGATGAGCGCGATCTTCACCGATTCGACGGTCGTCAAAGAAATTTTGCACTCGACGAAAGCGGTCGCATTCTTAAAGAAGCCTTTCGAGCTTCAGGACGCTTTGAACCTGGTGAAGGTCAAAGACACTTTTGATGTCCGTGAAGAAGTGTCGCCACGAAAGGCGCTTTACTTTCTTTTCAATAAACCGAAGGTCACCGTGCGCGAGAAGCGAAAAGCGATCGAAGCGCTCGAAGAGATTCACGGCTTTGACTTGCCGTATTTGTACAGTCTGTTGGTGGAAACGCTGGCGACGGGGCATTTGAATATCGTGGGCTTGAAGGGTGACGTTTTGGGAATTTCTTTTTCCGAAGGTCGCATCGTGTCCGTGGACTTGGTGGACCAAGAAACCCAGTTGGGAAATCTGCTGATCGAGGCCGGATTCATTCGTCCTGATGATTTGAAAGAAGCCCTGAGCAGCAACAGTCCGAAAAAATTGGGCGAGCGTCTGATTCACGGAAATCTGTTGAGCCCGCATGCGTTTAACATCGCTTTGGCCAATCAGATGAGCATCCGTTTGTCGCGCACGATCGTTGAAGTGCCGGTGAAGGTGAACTTTGTCGCCACCGACGTGGAGCTGACTCATCCCTATGTCGATTCCGATGCGCTGTCGGTTTTCTTGCATGATTGGATCGCTTCGAAAATTGATTTTGAGTGGTTGAAGGCCCATTACGTTCAGTGGGGAGAATACTCGCTGGCAAAATCCCAGACCTATTCTCCGGATCATCCGATTTTATCTTCACCGCTGCTTTTACACCTGAAAGGTTTCGTCGATCATTTCACCACCGGAAAATCTTTGAATGAATTGATGGACTCGAAAAAGTTTCCCGAGGAAACAGCCTACAAGGCGCTGCATTTGCTGTTGGCAAAAGGGATTGTGATCTTTGGCGAGAAAGCCGAATCCAGCGATCCGGTCGAGCGTCTGAAAAACCTGCGCAAACTGATGGCGCAGTTTCAAAATAAAAACAAATTGGAAGTTTGGGATTTGCTGGTCAGTATGACCAATGCCAGCAATTCGGATCCGCAATACATCAATGCTGAATTCAAACGAATTGTGGGCTCGCCACCGGATGCGAAAAATACAGATCTGCAGAAGATCTATCAGCAGCTGGTGCAAATCGGCGAAGAGGCCATGAAGTTTGGTCAAGGCGGCGATCGCCAAAAAATGGCAGAAGAAATTGCGAAGCAGGGATTCGAAGATAAGATGAAAGCCGCCAGCTTATTCGAAGAAGCGAAAGCGGCTTTGCAAAAGGCGCAGTACCCGCAGGCGATGGCAGCCTTAACCAAGGCGGGATCTTTGGATTCGAACTTGGAAAAATTAAAGCTTTACATGATCTGGGGACGTCTGAGCATGGCCGAACAAGGCGCCGGAGTGAAGTCCGCGTTGCTCAAAGAGATCGAAATGGATCTTTTGCAAGTTCCGCCGGAAGAAAAGTACGATGCGATTTATTCGTTCGTGATGGGTCTGATCTACAAATACAAGGGTGACTCGACGAACGCGAAAAAGTCTTTCGAGAAAGCTTACAATCTCGATAGCAATTTCTTTGCGGCCCGTCGGGAAATTTCGATCCTCATGCAGAAAAATAAGAAAACTGACGTGCTCAACGGCGATCTCAAAGACTTAGTAGCCGGCTTCTTCAAGCGCAAATAACTGGAAGCCTCTGATAACTCCAAATCCTGCGTTGCTGCCTCCTCGACGTCCATGCGGACGCCTTCGTCGTTGCGCCTTGGCTTTGGAGCTATCAGAGGCTTCCAGTCTAGGTTGTGGTTTTTTCTGGGGAACGGGAACGGAGATGAGATCGGGGTCGGAATCCTAATCTGAATTCGAATCCTAATTCGAATCCGAGCGGGCGGTTTGAATTGTTGCTTAGGCGGTGATTCGCATGTCTATTTCTAGGGCTGGGTCGAAGTTTGAGAAGCGGATGTGGCCTTTGGCTTCAAGTTCGCGGACGGTTTGCAGCAGTTTGACGACTGAGGCGGCTTGGTCGGCGGCGGTGAGAGGTTTGTAGCTGGCCAGTTCTTGGACTTCCTTGGCTTTGATTGAAGGAATGCATTTGAGCCACTTTTCGTGGAGCTCGGGTTTGTCGGGCGTCGAGATGAGCTGGGCCATTTTGTAAGTGTTGGCGAGAATATGATCTGGCAGTGGTGGCGTGATTTCCATCAGAACTTCCACCGGCCATGACATGATTCGCTCGAAGGTCAGAGCTTTCAGTTTCACCAAATGCGCCCAACCCGGGTCTTCGCTGCCGACTAGGTGCAAAAGATTCTTTTGTTTGGCTGGATCGCAGGTCTCGATCAGAATCAGCAGTTGTTGAAACCCACCTGGTTTGCGAAAGCGGCCGAGCGTCGACATTGAAATTCCCCCTGAACGTTCTGGACTAATGTCTTATCGGATGTCCTTGGGAAACATAAAGTCGGCAGCCGTGGTTTTCAAGCCTGTCTCAGAGTGAGCCGTTGATCTGGCGAAAGCTTTCGCCAGCCATGATTTTTTCGACGACGGACTTGGCCTTGGCGATCTTGATCAGGAATTCGGCTTCGTGAGAGATGATGATCCGTTGTGGATGCGCGCTCCAGGCCTCTTTGATCTTTAAATTTAATTCCTGGGCTTCTTTGTGGGTTTCGGTGCGGATGGGGTTGGTGGTATCGAAGGAGTCCTGATCGGCCGTATCCAAATGGATCACCCAATCGTAGCGCGCGATCTCGGCATTGATGCTGGTCTCGAGCGACGCTAAGAAATCCGCGACGTCGCTCGGCCAATAGGCAATGCTATCCAGTGAGCCGCGGTCGCAAACGATCATGGGTGATTTGCTTTCGCCGACGATCAGCTCTTCCAATTCTTTTTGCGTAAAGTAGATGGCGCGCTGAACGTGTTTGCGTGCTTCCGGGGTTGCACGTCGTGGAAAACCGCCGCGGTACAGGATGCTGGCAGTTTCAGGGATGACCGTGACTTTGCTCTTCAAATCTTTTTGCAGAACTTCGATCAGCGTGGTTTTTCCGCCGGAAGGGCCGCCGGTCACCGCTATTTTAACTTTTGACATCCACAACCTCTTCTTCGATATCGAATTCGACCAGCAAGGGAAGATGGTCGGAAAGATCGGACCACGGTCGCGCCGATAAGGTCATGCTGCTGACAATCTTCAAATGCTTGAAATACATGCGATCCAAAGGAAGCTGAGGGTAAAAGCTCGGGAATGATTTCGCCAAGCGATTGTGAACGGCCGAATGGGATTCGTAGGCGCCCAAATGCTCAACGCAAAGTGGATGCAGGGATTCGGACCAATCATTGAAATCACCGCCGAGAATGAAGGGCGTTTCGGGGGGCACGTGGGATTTGGCGCGCTCGACGATTTTCTCGAGCTGGCGCCTGCGACCCTTTTCCCACAGATCCAAATGCACGTTGAAGACATGCAAGCAATCATGCAGCTCGGGAACATTCACTTCGCAGTGAAGCAGTCCACGTTGCTCGAAGGCGTTGGTTGAGATGTTGATGTTTTCTTCTTTGACGATGGGGTAGCGGCTCAGGATCGCGTTTCCGTGATGGCGTTCGGTGTAGACGGCATTTTTCCCGTAGGAATAATGACTCCAAACCGAATCCGCCAAAAATTCAAATTGCGCCTGGGTTGGCCACTGTTCGATCGAGGCTTGATGCTTTCGGTTTTCGCCGACCACTTCTTGCAGCAGCATCAAATCGGCATTGGTCTCACGCAAGGCCTGGCGAATGGCATGCAAAGTGAACTTGAGCCCCGTGGCATTGAAACCCTTATGAATATTGTAGGACAGAACGCGAATCTTCATATCTCTTTATAACCAATATCGAAACCAGTAAGCAAGCCGCGCCATCGAACGATCGACCCACGTCATGCGACCTAAATCAGCAGTCGTAATTTCCTGTGATTGCCGAATGTCAGCATCCCATTGCTCTTTCAGTTTTTCAATTCGGTCCTTGTATTCAAGCACCGCTTCCACTTCGAGATCGTGCGTGAGACTGCGGTGATTGAGATTGTGGGAACCAACCGTGGCCCAATCATCGACGATCAAAGTTTTAGCGTGAAGGATGCTGGGTTGGTACTCGTAAATTTTCACGCCTGCACGGAGCAAACGATTGTAAAGCGACCTCGAAGCCCAGCGCACCGGCAGTACGTCTGTTTGTGCCGGCAAGCAAAGACCGACGTAAACGCCTCGTTGAGCCGCTTTGATCAGGGATCGAAGCACGGAACGGCGAGGGACGAAGTATGCGTTGGTGATCAAAATTCGGTTTGTGGCCATATTCATTCGCCGGTTCAGATCGCGAAGCAAAGCGTAGCGCCAGTGCATGGAAGAGTTCAGACGTAAAATCTGATCGGCTTTCTGGCGATTGCGAAAACGGATCAGGCGGTGACGCAAATTCAGTTTCTCCATTCTCGCGGTGACCCACGCATCGATGCACGCCCGTCGCAAGTGTGCCAGCGGTCCGCCGCTGACTTGGATACCGGTGTCGCGCCAAGCCCTCGCGCCCAAGAATTCCTTGGTGTGCACTTGCGAAATGTTCAAACTCCCGAGAAAGGCTTTTTCCCGATCGAGCAAAATGACTTTGCGGTGATTTCGTTTGTTGGCTTTTTTGAGCAGAAAAAGAATCCGGCGTAAAGAGCGCCACGAAATTTTTCTCAGGAAGCTCATGCGAATCGGCAGAGGATGATAAATTCGAAACATCAGGTGATGTTTCTGACAATACTCTTGCAAGCTGAGAACCCAGTTGAAGCTGCCAACACCATCCACCAAGATCTGCACGCGCACGCCACGCTCGTGAGCGGCACGCAAAGCTTCGAGCACGCGAAGACCAATGGGATCCATATCGAAGATGTAAGACTCGACTATGATTTCCTGACGGGCCTGACCGATGGCCTGAATGAGGTCTCGAAAGTATTCGTCGCCAGAAAAATAGAGTTGAACCTGTTCCCAGTTGGGTTTTAAAATCATAGGCACCGCACTCATGCAAGAGTAGACTGGAGCTGGGTTTAAATGAAGTCATTTTTCAAAGGAATTGCGATCCTTTTGTTCGCCGTGCTGATGGGTTGTTGTTTGGGTTGCTTTTCTTCTGTGTGGGCCAATACCCAAGCTTACTTGACAACGCCGATCTCGATTGCCGTCATCGCCGGCGGAACCAAGGCAGACTTCGATTCCAAGCTCGCGCCCTTGTTGCAAGAGCAGATCAAACAGTGCGCGGCTTGTTCATTTCAAAACATCACGCCCTACGATGCGGATGGAAATATCAACGTGAAAGCGATTCCCGACAAGATCGAAGCGGCTCGCCCAACGTCCAGTTTTTTGTTCATGCATTGGAACGCGAAAGTGACGGACGACACCAAGCCGATCTTGGCTTCTTTGAAAAAAGTGACTCAGGATGGTTGGGTGGTGATCGGTTCGGCCGGCCTGGCTCAAAATGAGGAGCCCACGCTGAATCTCAATAAGACCGTATTGGGTCAGGTCGCGGGCCTGATCATCATCGGCGATTTGGCCGAGCGCGAGCGCCTTTTAACGAAGAGTTACTTTGGTCCTGAAATGTTGACCGCTTTGCGCCCTCCTGACGAATACGTCGGTCAGGGCATCGGCTCGGTTTTCTTCGCATCCAAGCTGGCCGCCAATTGGAACAAACGCACCAGCAAGGGCTGGTTGGCCTATTTCCAAACAACAAAGGCCAAAGTCCGCCGGATCTGGCCTAGCCTCGAAGATTTCTTCGGCCGCTAGATTTTTTTCGAACCGTCTCATTCCGAAGCATTCCCAGATTTAGATTTCGCGGCAATATTCCGAAAAGATCTTATGAGGTCACTTATGAGATTTGGGAGAATACTGTTCATTGCCGCGATTTCATCGGGTCTTCTTTCGTGCTCGAAGGTGGAAAAATCCAGCACCGTGCTGCAGACGACGGAAGAGGGCAGCACTTCGGATCTAACAGCCGGGGCGCCACTTTACCTGGTGCTGCAATCTCTGTACGACACTGCGGCTTCATCGGCATTGGTGACGGAAGGAAGTTGCATTACAAGCAGTACGAATAAGAACCTGACTTGCGCCATTTCGATTCCGGAAAGCCGTCTTTATTATTCCAGTCTGAAATTTAAAATCGGAGTTGGATCCAAGGATGCTTGCAGCCTTGTCACCTTCAGACCTTATTATTTCAAACGAGCATCGATCTCATACAGGTTTCCTGGTCAGGCGGCAGATACAGACTGTACTGACTCAAAGCAGGCCGATTGCTATGGGGGCGCTGCAAAAAACATTCTAAAAAATGCCAACATTTCATTTCCTGCTAATACTGGCGTCTATTTTTTAACAGCGAATGTAACTGATACGACTTACACACTCGACTCTTCAAACAGTCGCCGAAGCTCTGAGACTGCAGATGCCTCATTGACCACAAATGTAAATTCCTGCAACAACCTGATCAGTCGTGGGGGCGTTCAGTATAATGATGGCGTGACCGTTTATGAAGGTGGCAACAAATACTACGACTACCTAATCTCGTGTGAAGATGATTACGGCAATGTGAATTATTCCATCACTCTGACGATTTCAGATAAAGACACAGTTTCGTCTGACGGTGGTATCACGAACGACTACTACGACTGGAACTAATCTCGATCTACCGGCCCGGCAGCAGGACCACGCGGTCTTGCTCGCTTGAAGGAATGCGGTTCTTCAATATCTCGATAGCTTGTTTCGTGGAATAGCGGCTAGAGACGTGAATGATCACGATCTTTTCGCTCTCGATGTCTTTGAGCCGCGGAATCAGTTCGTCCAGATGAGTGTGGCCCCATTTCTTGGCCTGCTCGATCGTCTTTCGCTCATCCAAATAGGTCGCCTCGACAAAAAGGATCTTCGACTTGGCCACCGCCGGGGTGAGGTCCAAGAATTCAATCTGCGTGTCGCCGGTGAAGGAAAAAAGCGGGTGCTCGATCATCTCGTCGACCTTGATGCCGCGGGCTTTGATGTCGCGAATTTCGTTTCCCGGCATGTTTTGAAACTCGGGCCGCAGTTTCTTATTTCGGTGCACGACCGTGTAACCGAAGGATTCGACCCGGTGAACGGTGGGGAAGACCCGCAGCTCGTGATTGGGGTTGAGCTCGAAGCGGTCATAGGCCTTGACCGGATGAAAGTGAAAGCGGTACTCGTGCTTTTCGATTCTTTCCCAGATGCGCATGATCTCGGTCAAAGGCTCAACCAGCGAAGCCGGCATGTAAAAATCCGGCGTGGGCTCGGTGTGCATGGCTTTTTGCGAGATGATGTAAGGGACACCCGCCGAATGATCGAGATGCCCGTGGGTCAGAAAGAATTTTTTCATCTGCATGGCAAAGGGGAGTCCCTGAGCCACATCGAAACAAAGTTGCAAGGCGGGAAAAGTCAGGCTGGTGCGAATGCCGGAAAGACTGAGTCCGTAAAACTGCAGTCCATCATGCTCCCAGGGAGCTCCGGCTTGCACCCCCATATCATGTCGCCGAGTGGATCTTGGCGATCACGTCGTGATTGATCCAGGCGACCGGCGCTTCCGGGGCATGGCTGTCGGACAGCATGACCTTGCCGCAGGCTTCAATCACCACTTCGCTGAGACCAAAGGTCATCAGCTGTTTTGGATCTTTGTGCCAATCAAAAAGTTGATCCGAAGCCGCCAGCATTTTCTCCAGCTGATCTTTCGAGCTGTGCTGTGGCCATTTTTCAAACACGCAGTGTTCGCGAATCAAGGGTGAAGTCAGATAGGTCTTCGTGAAGTTGAGAACATCTTCCAACTTCACTTCTGGCTTTAACAATGTCAGCGCTTCATCGATGGTCGCTTGCGCGCGCTTCGAATCGGAGCCTTCTTTTCTCAAAGCGCCGAGCAAAGGATAAAGCGAAACTTCGACACCATTAAAGATCGAACTCGAGTTGGTCAAAATCTCGGGACAGTTGTAGACGCAGCACTTGATGCCTTTTTGCGAGAACTCACGCGAATAATTTTCCAGACGAATCTTGGCCCAGCCTTGAATGTAAGGCGAGTAAGACTGCCAAACGTAATTGGAGCCAACCAAAACCTCGGTGCCGTGATATCCGTAAGCGACGTAAGAGGTTTTACCGCCGGACTTTTGAATTTTCTCGCGCAGGGCTGCCGTTTCATTCACTAGAAAGTGAAAGGTCTCGGCGGTGACTTCAAGAAAGCTGGTCAGACACAGCTGACCGATGTTCGAGTTGGTGAATTTATCACTCGCCAAGTAGCGATCGCCGGAACCTTTCAAAGCCCGGTTCATCAAAGGCATGATGATTTTCGCGCGTGGAACACCACCCGCCATCAGGTGCGCAAACAAAACATTCGCGCCTGCGGGAATGTGCGTTTCCAATTCCTGCAGGTAAGCCCGCAGGTTTTTGTGAAATCTCTCGCGTCCCTTCTTGCGGGACGAATCAACGCTCGCTTTGCTGATCTCAAACTCTTCCCAATCGGACAGTTTCACGTCTTTGAGATACTCGACCGGTGAATGTCCCTGATCGTCTGGCTCCATGTCGAAGCCCGCTTCCAGCGGAATATTGATAAAAGGCTGCGGGATGTTCGCGGTCTCATCATTGGTCAAGGCGCGCAACTGGCCGTCTTTGTCGCGACGACCGACGGTCGTGCGCACGATCTTCATGCCACGACGTTCGGCTTCTTCAACCAATCCGTTGGCGTATCCTTTGCTGAACAGTTCACCGAACAGCACCAGGACATCGCCTTGTTTAAAGGTGTTATCTTTCTTCAAGAGACGAATCGCGTGATATGTAGAGCTCATAGGCTGCTGATTTTGGCGAGTGAGCGGGGTGGGGTCAAGTGCCTTGACGGCTCTCGTCACTCCTGGTCTAAAAATGCAATGAAAGTGATCTCTCTGGTTCCATCTTGGACCGAAATGCTGATTGAGTGCGGCGTCAATGTTGTGGGACGGACACGCTTCTGCGTTCATCCCAAGCCACAGGTTGCCGGCATTGCCGTCGTTGGCGGCACAAAAGATCTAAATTGGGAGAAGATCAAAGCCTTGGATGCTGATCTTTTGATCTTGGATCAAGAAGAAAACCTGCCTTGGATGCGAGAGCAATCCCCCGTTCCTGTCTTGGTGACGCATGTGACATCCATCGATTCAGTCGCGGCCGAGATCGAAAAAATGGAGGCAATCTTAACCGATCAAGCGCCCGCGCTGAAAAAAATCGCAGATCGTTGGCTTCATCTGACCCACCGGAAACACACTTGGAACTGGGCCCAAATTCCTGGCGAGCTCAAGCTGCTTCGGAAAGAGTCAGTGCACTATCAAAAACTTATTTACGTCATCTGGAAACATCCCTGGATGCGGGTGGCGCAAGGCACTTTCATCGCCTCGGTGCTGGAATTTCTGGGCGCTTCACCCTATTTGGTGGAAAATGAGAAAAAGTATCCTGAATTTGCAATCGAAGATTTTGATCTGCAGACGACTTATTTTCTTTTCTCCAGCGAACCCTATCCCTTTCACAAAAAGTCAGCAGAGCTGATGTCGCTGGGGATTCAGGGATCCATCGTCGACGGCGAAAGTTTCAGCTGGTTCGGCTTTCGCGCGCTTCGATTTTTAGAGAGTGCTGCGGGCTTGAGCGATGCTAGCGATCGGAAATAAACTGACCCGGATAGGTCAATGCGGTCGAGTGACTGAAGGCCGGCAGGAATGTTCGCTGCAAGTCTTGCTTCGAATTGAAATCAAAGCCCGCGGACTTGGGCACCTGGGCTTCGCCCGCAATCAGTTGCAACAAAGTTCGGTAATCTTTCTCGCCGCGCACGACGACGAAGAACGGTCGCCCCAGATCAGAATGCGGATTGACCACCTGGGTGTTGTAAATCTTCTGGTTGATGACCGTGTAAGATTCCTGAAAGGTGATGGCTCGATGTTGCACTTCGCCCTGACACAAAAGAAGACCACGCATCATTTTCTGCTGCGTCTGTTCGGGCTGCGGCGAAGCTTTGATTTTCGCTTGCACCCATGCCGGGATCGCGGCCGGATTGAATTGCACCAACGCACATTTTTCGTACTCCTCAGCGCGCAGCTTGAATTTCAATTTCTCCATCAAGAGCGAAGTCGCGCTTTGCACCGAGGTGGAATTCGCCGCACCTTCTTTTTCGGACCAGGCCCACTGCAAACGACCGCCGCCGCCGAAGCTGATGGGGCTTAAAAGCTTGCCAACATTGGAGCTGACCGCACCCACTTTGCTGAGCAGTTTTCCGGTGTTGGCCCCGGCATTGATGTCCATGGATTTGGTCTCGGTATAGTCCTTGGCGTAAGACATGGTGAAGGCATTGCCGACGACTTTGTCCTCGACCTGCGTTGGCAAATCCTCAAGCTTGGTGATTTTGCGCACGAGATATCGAAATTCGACATTTAAGAACGAGTTCGCGGTCTTTCGCATCTGAGCGCTGCAGCTTTGATAGCTTTTCAGTAAATCATCCGGAGCCGCGCCCTCTTTCGCGAGCAGCTCGTAAAACCAGAAAAAGCAGAGATGATCACTGAGATCGGCGGTGAGCTGACCATTTTCCAGCCAGGCCTGCAGGTGTTGCGGCGTCAGTGCTGGAATCGGCTTGAAGCGATTCAAGATGCTGTCCGCAGATGGTGACGCAGTCACCGCGTGCAGCAGGACCGATTGAGGGGAAACTTGAGCGAGATTCGTCAGGATCACATTCGTATTTCGCGCCAAGGCCTCTTTGCTCGACATTTGGGTTTGCAATGTCTCGTGGCGAATTTGGTCGTCCTTAAATTGCGCCATCAGTTTTTGCACGACGGAGTCTTTGGGCGAGCCCATCGGTTCCAGATTGCCCGGCTCTTTTCGGTCCGAAAGCAGGACCGAGCCTTGATAAGTTTCACGCGCCACTTTGGATGTGGACTGCAGCGGTTCGAGCTCAAAAAAGATATGATTCAGATTTCCGAGCGAACGGATGTTGCCGCTTTCAAAGGTCAGCGTTTCCGAAATCAGGCCGCCGGCTTCCAGCGTCACTTCTTTTTCCTGCGCTTGGTAAATGAAGCCCGATGCTTTGTCGAGATCTTTGATTTTCACTTGGCCGTCAACGATGGCCCAACGAAGTTTGTACTGTCCCGGTGGCAAAAAGGTTTCCTCGAGACCGATGGGAGATTTCGGAGAGGGCCGCACCAATCGCGCCATCAATCGCAAGATACCCTCTTTCTGCACCTTGATTCCCAAGTTCTGATCAATCGGGTAGCTCACATCTCGGGTGTCGAAATCAAAATAGTTCAGCACAATCTTGGCGGGCTTATCGGAAGCGCACTGCAGGACTTTTTGTCCTTTGGTGGTGCGACTGTCGCGAACGCTGGTGAAACTTTCATCCCAGGGGTTGATGTCCAACATCATCGTCTCGTTCATTTTCAAAGACTCGTTGCTGATTTGAAAGCTTTTCTGAATCCAGCACTCTTGATCCAAATACTGAAACGAAACCGAGTCATCCCAAGTGATGCACCCTGAATCCAACGAGTCGATATCCTGGCTCTTGCCGTTGATCTTTGTCACATGAAAGCGGTGACCGCGCAGGGCCTTGTAGTCAATCGCGCCTTGAAAGCAGGCCGTGACGGAAAAAGTTTTCTCTCGCTGAAAAGCGTTCGGACCGCTGAAACCCACATTGCTAAAATTGAGCGGATCTTTCACGATCACGCGCGAAGCCCCGGCCTGAGTGGCCTTGATCGTCGTCGGTGTGGTTGCGGACGCCTTGCCGCCATTTGAAAGCTGGACCGAAGAGCCTGTGCCCGAGACGGATAGGCCGAGAAATTCAGATACATTTCTTGCCCCTTCCTTTTGCAAGGAGAGTGGGGTTTTCAGACGCGCAAAAAAGTTTCCTTTTAACTGATCGCATTCACCGATATTGGTGTAGACCCCCTCGAAGGGCGCAAGTTTCAAATCTTTGGTCTGCGGCTCAAGCCGAATCGCCATCAGCAGCTGCCCGTAAGTGCAAAGCGCCTGCAAATTCATCTGCAGTTCTTGCGGCAAGATCAAAGCGCCGCCCACCACCTGCGCTGGCACGGCTTCCGTTTTTCCAAGCAAAGTGCGGACTTCTTTTTTGTCTTGAGTCAACGTGTTGATCAAAGTGAATTCGACCAGAAAATTTCCACGGCTGATGGGCTCTTGAACATTTTTGCCATCGGCTTTCGTGACCGAAAAAGAGGCCTGGCCACGCATTTCGATTCCCAGCACCGAGCCTGGAACTTTCTCGCTGATGGTCAGGCGCACGTCGTCCAGCCACAGGCCTTTTTCCGTGGCCGCATTCAAGCTTTCCTTGGCCTGGTCTGCCGGAACCAGTTGGTTTAATTTTTTATCGTGAAGGGAGATGGCCTGATCTTCCCACGGGTTCAATGCAAATTTGGCGATTCTTTGTCCTTGGTGCATGCCTAAGGCCTTGACGGTGCGAAGAACTTCGACCCATTTTGCTGGAGCCAAATGATTGTAGCTGATTTTTTCCAACCAGCGGATGCAACCCGTGGCATCGGATGTCAGCTCCTGCTCGCTGTCGCCACCGCTGACGACGAATTTATGATTGATGATTTCTTTCGAAAGGGAATTGTCCTTCAGGCAGATTTTGAAGGTGAAGCTTTTCGACGTCGAAAGCGAAATGCTTTCGTGTTGAGTTTGATCGGTCATCGAGACATCTGATTTTTCGATGAAGAAAGTGCCGGCATCCACGGGCGCGCTATCGCGATTTTCCGCCGCCGGAATTGAGCACGCCAGCAGCAATCCCGCCAAAGCCGTCGTCACCACCCAAGAAAAAAGCTTAAATCGCCACATCGAGGGTCTCCAGCTTGAGATTCAAAGTTTTTTCCCGTCTCTGAAAAGGACTGGTGTAAATCACGTCACGTTCGCCACCCGAGAAGGTGATCTTGAGAGTCTGTTTGTAACCCACCGTCAAGCCGGCGCGGTAACCAACGCGGTTGGTGTTAAGGGTGTCGGAATTGTAAAGCGCCACGACGGCGTCGGGCTCGATGCGAAAGTATTCGTAAAACGGGGTCACGTCGAAATTTCGCGTCAGGCGAATGTCCGAAAAAACTCTTTGCAGGCTGGCTTGGCTGAGGCTGCTTTCCGCTTTGCTATTTTGCGCCCATTCTCCAACGGCACCTATCGCGAAGCGGTTGGTGATATTGGCCTTGAGCAAGGTGTCGGCAAAAGCCCCTTGATAATCGTAAACGAATTGCGAATCCGAGCCATTGCTGGAGATCGCGGTGTTCCCCAGAAGCGAAGACTTGCTGGCCACCGACATGGGAAGATTCTGGAATTCGAAAATCCCGGCCCGCAGCTTGAGGTCCACCAACATCTTTTGCGCCGTTAATGACAAAGAGCCCGAGCTGTAACCCGGAGTCTTCTCGAATTCACGAGCTTGGGTCGAGAGACTGCTGGTGGTAGGGATCGCCGTTTCTGCAACCATCGCGAAAACCCAGTTCTGCTTGCGATCTGAATGCGCGCTCATCTCCAGCGCCGGAAATGTTTGGTCGTACAACAAAATGGACGGATGAGTCTGCGCTTGATCCAAAGCCCCGGCACCCACCGAAAACCAATCCACATCACCGCGAATCGAAGCTTCGCGCAAGCCCCACTCCGAGCGATTGGCGTTCTTCGCCTCTTGCGTTTGCAAAAAGCCGTTGGTGTAAGTGAATTTAGGACCCAGCAAAAAGTAAACATTCGGCAAGGGCTGGTAGCGAAGATCCGCGAGCAGGCGAAATTCGGTCAGCTGGTACTGGTTGAACTCTTCCTGCGACTGGCGCTGCGAAAGTTGAATTCTCCATGTGCCCTCAACGCCTTTGTTTGTTTTCGTGGTTGCCGGGGAAGGCGCTGGTGCGGTCGTGGTTTGCAAGTTGGTGGTAGGGGGGAGAGTGACCGGTTGTTGCGCCATGGACCGACGGGGGGCCGAAGCCTGGCCTTGCGCGATAGCGTTGCCGCTGAGTGCGAGACCCAGGACAATGGCCAAAAGCAGGCAGAAGAACATTCGCTTCAACAGGCGCAACTGACTCATGTCTTGGACGAGATTCAAAAATCATGCTTTCCATCAAAGTCTTTGATGGCTCAAAAGCCAAAGCTAACCCTGTGAAATGCGGTGGATTTTATCTCATTTTCAGAAACCCCGCTGTCGAGCTTTTTGACAGGGGCGCGAGATGGGCGGCTCAACAAAGTAAATCAGTTCACGATTTGAACTTCGGCCAGCCAACGAACGACCCGGGCGGTGGCGCCCGAAACCGCCTGAATTTTTGCTAAAAGTGGCTTTGCGGGAACCGGCACCGAAAGTGAACTTGCCATCAAAGATTGGAGATCCGACGCATTTTGAATCACGTTCACCGCAAAGAAACCAGGCTTTAAAATCACGTGCTGAAACTGCAGCGCTTCGCGGTTGTTGCCGTGATGAGGACCGACACAGACCGGAAGTCCCGCGCACAAGGGTTCCATCACGCTGTGCACTTTGTCTTTGAAGGATCCACCGACAAAGGCCAGGTGTCCCCAAGTGTAAAGCTCCTGCAAGCAGCCGACTTGGTTGACCAACAAAATTTGTGAATTCCAGAGCGAAGCTTCGCGGTAAGTTTGCACCGACCAACCGCGAGCCGCGATTGTTTTTTGCAGGCTTTGAATGCGCTCATCGTTCACTTCGTGGGGCGCTAAAATCACGCGCCCCCCTTTGTCAAACCACGCGCGAAAGGCTTCAAATAAAATCTCTTCATCCGCGGGCCAGGTCGATCCACAAACGAAGATCGGATTTGCCGTCTCCGGTCGGGGACGAAGCTCGTTTTTGACGGGCGAAGGGTGAGTGAGACGATGCAAAACTTGATCAAAACGCGTGTCACCTGCCACTTGCAAATCTGTGCGCACGCCAAGCTCTTGAAAGTTTTCTTGATCCTCTGGACTGACGCAAAAAACAATCGAAAGTGAGTTGAGCGCAATCCGCGAAAGCGAGCTTGCCAAGAGCCCGGTGCGCGAACTGTTTTTGACCAAAGTCGCGGCAAAAAGGGCCGAGGGTATTTTGCGCTTTCGAAGCTGTCTTGCCATTTCGGGCCACACATCCGTGCGGGCGATCAGGCAGGCGCGGGGCTTGTAGAAATCCAGGAAACGACCGATCTCAAAAGCCGTATCCCAAGGCAGGGCCATCGCTAAATCGATGCCCGGAAATTTTTGAATCAAGCGCTTCGCTGAAGGTGAAAAGTAGGTCACCAAAATCGGAATTTGGGGATGCTGCTCTTTGACCGCGCGGACCACGGATTTGGCGTATTCGATCTCGCCGCTGGAAGCATGGATCCAGAGCGGGCGGGACGACAGAGCTTGAAAATTTCTCGGGGCACGGTCTTCGATCATCTCGCGCATTTTTGCGGGCCACGCAAAAGAAAAAGCTTTCAAAATTCCGACAGCCATTGGCAAAAAGAGCGACCGGTACAGAATGAAAACCAGAAAATCGATTAAAACCATGATTGCATTTCTCGGTTCACCTGCTCGGGCGTGATGTCCACCAGACAGCGTTGGAACTTTTCATTCACGCAAGGGCCCTGACCGTGTTTGCTGCAAGGACGGCAGGGCAGGTTGATCTCCATGATTTTGGTGCTCTCCCGAGAGGGAAATCCGAAGGGGGCGGGGCCCATCAAGGCGACGCATTTTTTCCCCAACTGCTCACCCACGTGCAAAAGGCCGGTGTCGTTGGTGACCAAGCCTCGGCTGAGCGAAACCGCGGCCGTGCTTTCTTGCAATGAAAAAAGGCCCGCCATGTTCAAAACCCGTTCGGGAGCGACCGCCACGAGCTCTTGAATGAAATGATCTTCGGGGCCGCCCAGACAAACGAATTTTTCGTCTTTCGCGAGAGTGATCAATTTCTTAAAATGTTCCAGAGGCCATCGTTTCAGCGGAAAGGCTGCGGATGGGGCTAAAGTGATAAACCGAGGGTAATTTTTGTCGTTCAATATCGCCTGCACATCTGACAAGGCTTGCGCATTCACCACCAGTTGGGGTGCTGGCGGAGATTGGCGCGTCAATCCCCATGCCTGCAAGGGCTCCAGCAAATCGCGCTGACCCGAAAACGGCTTTTCGTACAGGTTGATGCGAAATCGAAAGAGCAACAATCGCTTGAAGCGCTTTTGTGATTTGCGAGTGAAAAGCGGCGGATCGAAAACCCTCGTGAAAGCCAGTGGCGGACGCAGAAACCAGGTGATCACGTGCGAGCGCAGATTGTTGTGCGCATCGAAAATATGGCTGAAACGCTCTTTCTGCAAAAGGCGAATCAGCTGCCAAAGCCCCCGCCAACCCTTTTTGCGATCCAAGGTCCAAACTTTGTGAATGAAGGGGTGACCCTCGAGCAAGGGAGCGAGATCTTGTCGAATGGCCCAATGAATTTCGGGTGTCGAACCACTGCCAGCCGCACCACCCAATTCCGCCAATTTGGACGGAATGCTGAGCGCCTGGGTGACGTCTCCAAAGCTGGAAAACCGAATGATGAGAATCTTGTTGCGAGCTTGGATCATGAGCCTGTGATTTTAGCCGCAAACTGGCCCAAAACGAAGCGAAAAAGTCTCTCGATGCTCGAGGTTCTCAATGGGCCGTGCCGAAAAAACTGTCATGACAAATTCGTTTGTGTCTCGTCAGATCCAAGGCTCACGCCACAAAATTTTGCCGGCACGCCATATCACCGGTTCACGTCGAAAGGGACGGCCCTGCAATTCGCCAAACTGAAGGTGACACCAAGACTTGAATGCGACCAGAGTGCGCGAGAGGGAGGTCCACGCAAATCTTCAATGAATTTCAAAATAAATGGCCGTCATTGAATTCAAGTTGAACCAAAGTGACAAAAGCGCGCTCCTGCCTAAAGATTGGTCGCCCCGCCGGCTTTGAAGTCCAATTGGGGAAGGGCTTATGGCCCCGATAAGATCTGTCGCAGGGTCTCATTCTTGAAGTGTTGAAGCTTCAGATGAATTGGCGATTTCATGCCCTTTCCGGGGCTTTTCTCACGTTGGCTGTCGGAATGGCTTGGGCGGGCCCTCAAGGGCGCATCTCATTGTCCGAAGCCAGTTTCATCAGCCCCGATTACCAAAGCACAGATAAAAAAGACTTTCAGCTGATCAGCGCCGGCCTGGATACTTTGAGCGGGCTGCAAAACGAAAGCGAAATCGACAACACCTTACAAGCGCAGGCTCGCGGCATGATGGCCCCTGGCGCGCAGATTTTGAACTACATCGACATCAGCCAGCTTTATTGGAAGCAGCAGATCTTCTCGGTGGGTCGGAAAAAAATCAGGTGGAGTCAGCTGGACGAAACATTTGGTTTGGGACTTTATCAGCCACTTTTCAAATGGAATCCGCTGCAGACCGAAAGTCAGGGACTGACCGGCGTGTTCTTGCACATCGAAGAAACAATGGGTGGCGTGCCTTGGGGGCTGACTTTGTTCGGATCTCCTTTGTTCATTCCGAATCAAGGAGCCGGCTACGAACTGAGAGATGGCCAATTTGAACAGAGCAATCCCTATTTCAACCCCCCTCCGCAGCAAGCCGAAGTGAATGGTCAAAAAGTTCAATTCCAGTACGAACTTGAAAAGCCCGAAGTCAACGACGTGATTTACCAACAAAGTTTTGCTGGGCAGGTTTTCGTCGGCGAGAGAAAAAAAGGAGTTCACGCCCTGGCGGCTTTTGCACAAAAGCCGATGAACGAACTGATATTGGGGTTTCAAGGTGTTTTGATCCCGAATCAGAAGATCGAAACGCAGGTTCTGCCAAAGGTCGCGACCCACAATATCGTCAGCGGCGAGGTTCGATACACATTTTCCAATATCAGCCTAGGTCTCGCCGGTGCGGGCGAAACGACGCAAGCGCCCAAGTTTGACAGCCAATGGACTTATTCGAAATATTCGCCGGCTTCGTTGGTGAGCCCATTTGTGGATATCAAATTATTTGGCGTCGATATCAATTTAGCCACGTTATCGGTCGATGGGGGCGAAGCGCAGCTCGTCGGTCCGCAAGCCAGCGAAGCGGAAAAAGTGAAGATCGAGCAGTTTCCGTTTCGCAATGCCGCCCAGGCGCAGATCAAATATCAATACCGAATCAAACGTCACGAAAATCTAGGTCTCAGCACACGTTACCTGCGCGGTTCGGCCGGAGAATTTGATCTCTGGAGCAGCACCGTCGCTTATCAGTGGCAAGAGCGCTGGGCCGCACAACTGACCAGTCAATTGGTCGCCGTTCAATCCGCAACACCTTCCGAAAAAACAGTTTTTCATTCTTATGCCGACAACGATTTGGTCGCGTTTGGGGTCAGTTATGTCTTCTAAATTGTGGATGCTGATGTGTTTCGTACTTGGACTGACGGCTTGCGATCGCTTTTTGAAAAGCAATCAGGATCATTCGGCCGATGCGCAGACGTTGAAAATCGAGTTCAAAGAAGGTCAATGTCTAAAGGAAGTTCCGGTCCAATTGCAAAAGTTCATGGCCGATGAAGATGGTCTGGGAACAACCGTGCCTTGTGTCCAGTCGGCGCTCAAGGCTTTCATGCGCCTGACCCGTGGTGAAAAAGCGGATTCCTATAAATCGAAAGAGCTGCAGGATTTTTTCAACACCTATCTGCTCAAAGAAAATAAAATCACCAGCGATTTTCAAGAAGACATCATGAAGCTCAAAATGCTGGTGGTCGGTGGCTCTTCGGATGTGGTCACCCGTGCCGAGCTCGAAAAATTCTCTGAATTTTTAAGCGATCTCGAAAAACAGTTGGGACTGTTCAAGGGGAAGATCCGTTACCTTTCCCTAAAGTCCGATCGGCAACGCGCGGTTTCGCAGGATCTGGTCTCACTGAAAAAGGACATCACGGGCTTTGCGGACTTTATTTTTAAAAACACCAAATTCACCACCTCGCAATATCAATGGAGCGATTTTCTGACCTTTTTGGGGCACCTGCGACAGTTCGTCGGTGAAATGAAGGCGTTTGATGAAATCATGACCTGGATGCCATTGATCGATAGCGCGAAGACTCTTTTCTTAGGTGCCACGACGAATTTGCAAACACAGAAAGATTGGACCGACACGAAAGCTTGGTTGATTGATGGTTACGTTGCCGTCATGAAATACCATTACCAAATCATGGCCTCACCGTTTCAGAAGCCATCCGAGTGGAAAGTCTTGCTGACATGGATGGACGACGTGATCGTGCTGATCGAGAACGCTCCTTTGATGAAGGAAAAGAAAGTCTTCGATGCGACCGCCATGGACAGCCTGATCGACCAGGCATTAAAGAAAAAGTTGATTCAAACCAAGCTCTCGCCGGAATTGATCAAGCAGACCTACCGAAAGGCGCTCGCTTATTTCGTCGAGCCGCAGAGCTCGCAACCGGATCCAATGAAGGTGAAGGGATTGACCGAAGATCACCTGAAAGTTCTCAAGGCCGAATACAATATCTGGAAAGCCGCGCAGGTCTTTATCGATCGCAGTTTCGAGGAAAGCCCGAATCAGTCTTTGGAATCTTTACGTCAACGTTTTAAGACCATCGATTCACAAGGTTTCCCCGCAGTGCCGGCGACGGATCGTCCCGAGTACAACCAGGCTTGGCAGGACCTTCGCGAATTGCTGAATACACCGAATGTGATTTTGCACAATGATCAATTGAAGGTTGAAGTTGATTATCAGTCACCGCAAACGCCGGTTTCATTTGTCGGCACCAACATGCTCAATGCCGTGCGCTCGCTCAGTCGATTTGCGCTTCGCGGTTATGGCGACAAGGACAGCGGCCCAGTTTTTAAGAGAAAAATTTCGAAAAAACGCATGATGGACATCGAAGAAAACTTTCGCGAGTTCGGCCGCAAGGTCGGCTTTCTGGATCCCGACAAAACCACGGCCGGCAAAGAAACGTTCGATCAAGCGAATCTGCTCGTCTTTCATAGCAACGGTGACGAGTGGGTGGACCCGCGCGAGCTGGTCGAAGTTTTATCGTTTCTCATTTCCGGTGGGAAGACGGTCTTGGACGAAATCTATGCCGGTTTGGACCGAAATCATTGTCTGGTGCAAGAACGCGATGCTTTCGGGCGACCTTGGGTTGATGAAGCTTGTTTCGTGAAAGCGCTGCGCGCCGAGATGAAAGACTATTTTAATAATCTTCCCGGCGTCGTTAAATTTTTTAACAACGTCGATGAGACGGTATTTCAAAAAGCTTATCAATCTTTGTTGAAAGTTTCGATTGGCCCGCGTCACCGCACCGGGATGCTCGAGTCCGGAGAGATCCGTTCGATGGCCACAATTCTGCATTTTGTGGAAGCGATCACGGTGACTTATGATCGCGATCATTCGGGGCTGCTCAGTCAAGCCGAAGTCTTGTCCGCGTACCCTCGATTCCGCGATGTGATTAAAGATCAGGCGCTCAAGGAAAATTTCTTGGCGGGATTTGTTTTGGACGATATCTACTTGTTTCTCATTTACAAGGGAAAAAAGCCGACCGGAGGCTGGGATATTACAAAATTAATCGCTGAAAAACATATTGGCGGTCTCGGAGAAGTTGATAAGCTCATGATTTATAATTTGTTAGGCGTCATGAAAGAATACTTATCAAATGCTCCTAAAAAATAGCCAGCTTCAGCCAAAAACTCTCAAGGTCCTCTTGCTTGCGTACACCAGTCTTATATTGCTGGGGCTTTGCGATAACATTCGGGGCCCTCTCTTTCCGGAAATTCTGAAAGAGTTTTCCGTTTCCGATACCCAAGGTTCGCTTTTTTTCTCGATGTCGTCGGTGTTTGGTTTTTTTGGCGGATTTTTCAGCAATCTGGTCATTGATCGATGGGGCTCGCTGAAAGCTTTGCGCTTGTCATTTGCGGCTTTGTTCATTGGTCAGCTGATGCTCAGTGTGGCCACCAGCTTTTGGTTCTTAATTTTTGGGATTTTCTTTTTTGGCTACAGCTTGGGCTTGATGGGCGTCATTCAAAATATGTTGGTGGTGCAAGAAATCGCAACCGGTCCCTTGAAAAACCGCATCTTGTCGGGGCTGCATAGCATGTATGCCGGCTCGTCGTTGATCGCGCCGCTTTTGGTGACATTTGTCGCTTGGACGAAACCACCGTTTGACATTGCCGTCTGGAGATTTTGTTTCGTGCTGGGCGCATTGTTCTGCGTGGTGATTTATGCTTTGACGTTCTGGGGACCGCCGCTGAACGAGAAAATGAAATCACCGCAAGAGCGTGTCCCCCCAACCCAAGATCGCGCCGCCCAGATTTATTTTGCCGTGATCTTATCATCCTATGTCTTGGCCGAAATTCTGGTGTCCAGTCGCATGGCCTTGCTGATGCGCCGCGAGTACCATTCGGATTTGGCGCAAAGCTCGTGGTACACGGCGGGTTTTTTTGTTTGCTTGTTGATCAGCCGGGTTCTGTTTGCGGTCTGGTCACCACGCGTCTCGATTAAGACTCAATTGCTGAGCAGTCTTGGCCTTGCGATGACGTCGCTGCTATTTGGGCTTTACGTGCATCCGCTGGGCTTAGCGCTTTCGGGATTTTTCATGGGACCTTTTTATCCTTTGATGATGGTGCAGCTGGGGCAGCTCTTTCATCGCAGCGTGAGCCAGGCCATTTCTTGGGCGGTTTCGCTCAGCAGTCTCTTTGTGGTCGTGATGCACATGTGGGTCGGCTGGATGACGGATATCTGGGGTCTTAAAATCGCGTTTTTAATGGGACCTCTTTTTTGTTTGCTCAGCATTGTCATGATCGGAATTTATGAGAAAGTTTTTCGTCGGCTGCAACATTCATTTTGAATCCGAGCTCGAGCTGGAGCTTCGCGAGATTTGGCCGCTTTTGATCGGCTTGGACGGGCGCGCGCATGGCGATCCTCTCGAGATCTTAGAGATGGTCCCCGGCGGCATTCTGTTGCAAGCGCCGTTGCATCTGGGCTTGCAGATCAATTTTTTTTCGAAGCTGGCCAATCGTGTCTTGCTTCGCTTGCATGAATCACGCGTCCGCGATTTTCCCAAATTGTTTCAAATTCTCAAAGATCTTCGCAAAGATCCTTTCGTGCAGGGACAAAATCTGGGCGTCGAGGTGGCGGCCAGCGAATCGCGATTGAACAATGAAAAACGCATCGAAGAAATCGTGCACGAACTGTACGGGGTTCACGAAGATTCGCCGCAAAGATTGTACATCCGGATGTATCAAGATCTGTGTTCGGTCAGCCTGGATACGACGGGATCTCATCTGCACAAGCGCAGCCAGCGTGTCTCTCAGGGCGAGGCTCCGCTACGAGAAACTTTGGCCGCATTTGTATTAAGAAAAATGATCGGCGAGCGCTCGGCCGCCGAACTTCAGACGATCGACTTGGTGGATCCGATGTGCGGCACCGGCACTTTGCTTCGCGAGGCTTCAACCTTGTTTCAAGCTTCGAAGCGTCAGGATTTCTCGTTCCTGTCATGGCCGCAAACGCCGAAGCTTCTGAAAAGCAGTGGGTTGTTTGGAAATTATCCGCCGCAACCCAGTCTGTTTTCGCAATTGAAAGCGGCCGATAATGACGCCGCCTCGACAGAGCGAGCCCAAAACAGTTTGTCGCAATTGGGACGACCGTTTTCGGTTGAAACGCAGGATTTATTTCAAGCGCCGGCCACCGATGCATCCTCGCCTGTGTGGGTGATTTCAAATCCACCTTACGGTGAAAGATTGAAGGCGAACTTTACCGCCGAAGAGCTTTTGGCGCAGATCAACCGCGTCTACCGTCCAAGCAGGATCGGATTGCTGCTCGGAGAAAATCAAACGCGGACCTTAAAGCAAGCCTCGCTTCCACCCGGAATGAAAATCGAAAGCCAGTGGCCCTTTCAAAATGGCGGTCTGCGCGTTGTCTTTTCGATCTTCGCCTGAGTCATAATCACTGACGAATCAATTCGCCGTACATCGGCAGATGATCGCTGACGCCGACAGGTGCATTGGCATCAAAGCGGGCGGGGACCATCACGCCTTTGCTGTCCGGATCCAGACGCAATTGATATTTGCCAGAATTTTGAACGCGGATGCTTTGCGTATCCAGCCGATAAGAGGCGCCACCACCGCTCAAAGCCGGCGAGAAAAGCAGAATATCAAAAAAGCTCCAGCTCAGTTTCGTGTCGCCTGTTGATTTGTTCTTTTCAAAAAAGGCTTCAGTCCCCAGACAGTCTTTGCAGCCCGCAATGTGACTGACGGTCCATTCTTTTCCCAAGATATCGTGGACATACTTGTTCTTTGCTTCTTCCGCTGCCGTGATATTGCAATCACCACCGGCGACGACCAGTGCGTAGGGGCCCTTTGCTTGGATCAATTTATTCATCATGTTCACGGCATCACGACGCTGCCAAGTGGGATTGCTCTGGGAAGGAAAATGAAAAGCAAAGACATAAAGCGTTTCGCCCGTCGGTAATTTCAAAGGAACCTCGATGATTCCGCGGGTGAGGGGACGTTTCCAATCGCTCGGAATTTCGTTGCCGTTGGCATCCAGCTTTTTGGGTGGCGGAGTGAAATCAATCAAGTGCAATTTCGCGGGCTCGGCCAGTGGCAAACGTGACAGCACGCCGACATCGATGCCGCGCGCGTCTTCGCCTTCGATCAAAACTGATGTTTGGTAATGCGCGGTTGTCAGGTATTTTTGATTGAGGATGTCTAAGACATTTTGATTTTCAACTTCTTGCACCAGCAGAATATCGGGACCCACGCCGTTCACGGAAAGAATGGAATTGGCCAGGCGAGTGAGTTTGGTGTCCAACACGGCTTCGCTCCAATCAAGCTCCATGCACTCTTTGATGAAACCGGGGCTTCCCATTTTTTTGCAATTTTCCGCTTGGTTCGGCAGCGTTTTCTTCAGCGCCAAAGGCAAGTAAGTAAAGTCATCTCGATCGGCGTCGGGTTTGGTGTCGAAAAGATTCTCCACATTGTAAGTCATCACGGTCAGCCGATCTCGAGGAACCGCTGATTTTTCGGGACTGGCGCTGCTGCTGTTCTGACAACCGGTCAGTGCAACAAGGACGGTCAGGAAAATCGCCGCGGTGAAATCTTTGGAAGCCGGAAGGAAACGTTTCAGTTTCATGGAGATGCCTCGTGGGTGGGTGGTTTTCAAGAGCCTTCAATCTATACAAGAGAGAAGGTGGTGGATTCAATGATGGCTAAAGGCGTTAAATGTCGACAGAGTGTTATCATGTGACAGGACCTAGGCTCGGTGTCAGGATCACGACCGTGAACCAGCTGAACTATCATCACCTTTTTTATTTCAAAGTGATTGCAACCGAAGGCAGCATTTCCAAAGCCGCGGTGAAGCTTCGTCTGGGGCAACCAACGCTCAGCATGCAGCTGAAACAGTTCGAAGAATTTCTGGGTCACAATCTCTTTGACCGAAAAAATCGCAGCCTGATCCTGACAGAAATGGGACAATTGGTTTTGTCTTATGCCAATGAAATCTTTCGCTTAGGCGATGAGATGGTGGATGCGTTGAATGATCGTCCACATGCGCGCAAGGTCAAAGTGCAAGTCGGCGCTCTGGATAGCATTCCCAAAAATCTCATCAAGGCGATGATGGTCAAAGCTTTCGAGACTAAGGACTGTCAAATTGCAGTACTGGAAGGCGAAGGCCCCGAGCTGATGGAAGATTTGATCAACCATCGCTTGGACCTGGTCGTCTCCAACACTTCGCCACCTTCGATGACGACGGAAAAACTGTACGCCAAATCCATCGCCAAATTTCCCCTGATCGTGGTCGGGGCACCGAGATTTCAGTATCTGCAAAAAGACTTTCCGAAAAGTCTCGGCAATGCGCCCTTTATTTTTCCAACCATCCACAGTCGCGTGCGCAATGAGATCGAACATTTCTTCGAGGCCGAAAGACTGCACGTCGATATGATCGCGGAAACGCAGGATACGAGCTTGCTCAAAGCTTTGGCTCAGGACGGGAAGGGCTTGGTTGTTTTGGCGGAAAATGCCGTCCGCGAAGAATTAGCGAACGGCTCTTTGATGAAAATCGGGGATCTGGGGACCAAGTACGAAGAGCTCTGGCTCATCTCGGCCCACCGGAAAATTCAAAATCCGGTGGCCAATATTTTGATGAAGGATTTCTCCTTCGACTTACACTAACTAGTGCGTTCCTTGCTGACGAACACCACCATTATTCGGTGAGCCCGGTTGTGTCGTGGTGCCTTCGTTTGGAGCTGGAGTCACGATCACTGGTGGAGGAATCACGATCGGTGGAGTCACCACAGGAGTCGTTGGCTTTGGATCCTTTTTAAACCATTTCGAAATGCCGAAAATGGCCAAGATGCCAAGACCGAGACATCCAATCATCCAACCGCCCGAGCAAAGACCATCGTCTTTCTTCTCTTTTTTCGCCCATGTCGATTTCTCAATCACGGGAACTGTCGGCGCAACCGGAGGAGCCGCAGTGGCCGGGCATTTCGCAAACTCATTTCCATTTTGCTTTGAAATGCTGCCATCTGGACATTTGCAAACCACCGCGCCCGGACCTTCTGGTTTTTCAGGACCATAAGTGCCGCCAGCTTTTTTGCAACTGTCACCTTGCTGTCCGATGTCGACCGTTTTGATCGGACCGTAACCAATGACGGCCGTCTCAACCACAAGCTTTCGCGATAACAACTCATCACAAGCCAGCGGTTGATCTTTCGTCTTTTGTTTCGCATCAGCACAAACGCCTTGGGCCTGTCCCATCAGCTGATTGAACTTGTCGACATGATCGCGAAAAATCGTTTCGCAGAAGCGCTCGGATTTAATGCGATTGTCCGGCATAAAGCAGGCTTCAATTTTTTCGCGGCCTTTCATGTTGATAAACGCATAGCTTGAAAGAATTCGTCGATAGGCTTTAAGGCGATAGGCCTCTTTTTCCTGACGAGTCTTCGCATTCGGATCATCAATTGGACTCATGCGATTGCATTCTTTGGTCGCATAATTGGTAAAGTCCGGTTGATTTGAGGAATTCACACAAAATGGAAGGCCAGGCTTATCATCCATGCGCACGCCATGGACCAGGGGATTGCAGGCAACCCAATTTCCTTTCGAGTGTGTCGCTTCTGCATCTTTTCGACACGCTTCGTTTGCACCATCATTCTGTTGAGACGATGGATCGCAGGCCAAATGCTTTGAATTTTCTTTGTCAGGGTGATAGGTGCTGAGGTAGCCGGCAACCACGCAGGTCATGCCTTCTTTTGTTTCCGCAAACGCAAGCTGGGACGCGATCAGCGGATGCAAAATAAATTGCGAGGTCTTTTTGGCTTCTGCCGGTTTGACGTCAACGGTCGTCAGTACATTCTGGGCAGCGATCGCGGCTTGATTCATCAGCGATAAAACTTCGACGCGTTCGATGGGCTTCATTTGCGCAAAGCGATCGACAGTGACGATCGGCGTTCGCTGAGAAGCCGGGGCGCGATCCGTCGGAAGGGATTCGACGACACCCACCATCTTCTTATTGGTCTCGGCCATTTTTTTGATCACACCCGGGATGTCCAAAAGTTCGTAAAGCGCGAACTTGGTTCCGTTGATATCAAAAGAATCGGTGTTCTCAGGATCAATGGTCATGGTCAAGGTCTGTCCCATGTCGTTGTAAACGAGCTTGAGATTTTCTTTGCCGTTTTTACCTTTGACCATTTGCGCTTGCACCTGCGGAAGCTTGCGGTTTCCGAAATGCTCTTTCCACGAGTCCAGTTGCGCCTGAGAAGTTGTTTCAAGCAGCGGACCGTACTGGCTGATCAGATCGCCGTAGGTGAGCTTGGTCACTTCGCGAACGTGGGCGTTGAAATCTTTTTTGTCCTGCAGACTCATCGAAGCTTGCGTGACCGGGGAGTAGGCCATCAAGCCGGAAGACAGCAGGGCGACAGATAATTTAAACCGTTTCATGGACTCTCCTTATTTTTGATCTTTCAATTTCAATGCGCGACCCACGCCACCCGCACGCACACCCGCATTGTCAGAGGCGATGGCGCGTTGTGGATCCTGGGGCTTCAGTTTCATGGCAATCGCCGCTCCCGTTTGGGCTTTGAAAAGGGCGGTGCCGCTGACCACTTGGATTCCGGCCAGTGAAACAGTCTCGTCTTTTGTCACCGAAACTTTTTGTTTGCTCGCCAGGGATTTTAGATCCTTGGCGTTTTGCAGATCCTTCAACGACAAAGTTTTATTGTCCATCGTCAGAATCTTCTCGGTTCCATTTTTTGGATTTGAAACCTGCCATTGAATCTTTGCGGGCTTCATCGAAAGCTCCATTGAGCCCACGGCCGAGTTCTCTTCGCAAGAGACGGGGACGCGTTTTGCGCAGTCTTTGCAATGAACCGGTTCCGCAACTTTGCAGCTCACCAGGGCCGCCGCCGCGGCCGAAGGCGCCGCTGCTTTGGGAGCAGATTTTGCTTGGGTTGCCAGTGGAAGTAAAAGAGTTGCAATCAAGAATTTCATTTCATGTCTCCTTAAAGCGGGCATTGGTAATCGGCCTTGATTGTCGATCCAGCCGGGATTTTAGGATTGAGATACAAAGTGGAACCATCAACACGAGTGGTGACCGCCATGCTGGGTGTGACCGTCACGGTCACTTGACCGCCAACCGGCGCGCACTCGAGCGGCAATGAGCCCATCGAATTGACGATTTGGTCTTTGAACGTTTTCAAATTGGCCGAGTAATCCGAATCGCAGATGCTGCCGACAGATCCGCTGGCCATGATCGAAAGCTCATTGTACTTGGTGCCATAGTGCGATTTGGATCCCGCTGCGTCTTGTGCCGCCATACAAGCGGTGTCACCGGGTCGCACGATGATCGAGTTCACGTTGAAACGTTTGGTCGGCCCGAACACTTCACGGACCAAAGAGTAATAATGGATCGGTGCATCTTCATCTTCCAAAGGCTTCCACTCGCCAGGATAATAAATTTGTGAATAGTCTCCACCCACCGAGCGCTCGTCTTCATCCGAAATGATCAGGGTCGCAAGACCCGCTTCTTTACGATAACAGCCCGATGCATCGGCATAGTTGATATCGCCATTCCACAGATGCCACCAAGCGGCCTTGATGCCGCGCTCGTCATCGGATCCAGCCCAGCCCGCACCGATATCCAAAATCGTGTTCTGGAAAATCTGGTTCAGGTTCGCGGTGCCGGCTTTTAAGATCCAAGGAGACGCGCCGCCATTGCCAATCCAGAAGCGAGAAGCGCCCCAGTACAATGTTGGATCGCTCGAGCTGATCTGCTGCGCGCGCGTGACGGTGGCGCACATTTGCCAGTCAAATCCGGCCGCCGAAAGATCATTCACGAAATTTTGCAAACGGGCACCCAGCTTTTGGTTATCCGCCAACATCGAATTCGAATCGTCGATGACCAACTGAACGTCCAATTGATTGTCCTGCACGGTCACGGTCTTGGTTGTCGTGACAGGCTTTGATGTTTTCGCCGGAATGATCACGGTCAGCGGAGTCGTCGTCAGGTACGGATTGTAATCCGCTTTGCTCGCCGTCAAATAAATGCTGTAAGTTCCTGCCGCCACACCCGAGAAATCCGGAGTCGCCGAGCAACTGCTCATTCCTGGAATGTTCACGTTCGTGCCAGCCAAGGTCACGGTCCAAGAGCAAGAAGCATCAGCCGGTTGACAGTTGGCGGTCGCCGTCGGATTCGCCGAACCCGCCGGTAACGTGATCGAAGTCAGGCTTCCGTTCAAGCGAGGATCGCAAGTCACCGATTGTGTCGGCGCCGGCGTCGTGCTCTTGATGATCACCACCAGAGGCGAGCCACTGTTCGAATAGCTCGTCATGTTCTGCGCGCTTCCCGTCAAGGTGAGGCGGTAAGTGCCAACCCCGAGACTGGTGAGATCGGGGACGGAACCCGCTCCGAGCAAGCCATTCACGGTCACCGGAGTGTTGTCTTTGGTCACGCTCCAGGTGTAGGTGATGTCTTTCGGAATGCAGGTTGCGGTCACTGTCGGATTGGTTCCGGGCAGGGTGATCGTCACCGATTGAAGATGGTCATTCAGATACACATCGCACTTGATGTCCGTGCTTTGCGGCGTCGGTGTTGGATCGGGATTGTCACCACCACCTCCGCTGTTGCTGCTGAAATTGACCTTGCTACAAGATAAAGATGCTAACAACGTTAGCGCAATCATGAAGTTTTTCATGGGCCTCGCTCCTTAAGTCCCTGAGAACACTTTTCTTTTAACGAATGGACTACACCATCTATTACAACAACAAAATTTCGAAAATGCGACAGAAATTCCAGCGCGAAGCCTGGGCCTTGGTCCAGTTGTGAGGCTCAAGCAAATGAACTTGCGTTTAGATCAAAGGCAGCGGGTTCTGCCAGGGCGCGTGCGACAGACGAAATGATTTTTTTTCATGCGATGAGAGCGGAAACTCGAGAAAGTAAGCCTGCAAACAGATCTTTTCAAACTCGGACAGCTGGACCGTCGAGCCATAGGCCCGATCGCCGACGATCGGATGTCCACTGGCGGCGAGTTGCGCGCGGATTTGGTGCGTGCGCCCCGTGATCAGCTCGATCAAAACTTCGCATTGATTCTCGTCGGTTTGAATTTGATCGATCACTTTCAGCCGGCACACCTGCCAGCCCGGTCGCTCGATGGCGGAAACCGTTTTCGGCGCGCGCGGCGAAGGCTCCATATAATGGACCATCTCACCCAACGGCACACTCACGCCGTGCACGCGTGCGCGATAGAATTTTCGGATTTCTCCGTTCATCAAACAGTTGTTGATGCGGGTTTGTTCGCTTTTGGTTTTGGCAAAAATCATCAAGCCCGACGTTGCCACATCCAAACGATGAGTGACGAAGACCTGATGCCCGCTCGCCGCTTCCATCAAACTCGCTAAATTTTCTTTGATATTATCAACGGTCGGGTGAACCGGCAGGCCCGAGGGTTTGTTGATGACGAGCAAGCCTTCATCTTCGAAAACTTTTTGTGCGGGCCAAACAAACTGCTCAAGCGGAAAGCGGCGCGGGTGTTGGTGAATGCGAACATAGGAGCCAGATTCGATTTGCATATTTTCAAGGCATCTTTGGCCCTTGACGTAAATTGAACCGAAAGAAAGCAAAAACTGAATCTGCGCAAGTGATAAAGGCATTTGATTTGCCAAAACCTGGACCAGCGGGCCCGAGTCCGAGGCCAGAAGGTGCTCAACGCCATAACTTTTTCCGCGCAACTGCTCTAGGTTCATACTGAAAGCGAGATAGCACAGAGCAATGAAGGTCTGCAACCGCCGAAAAAGCTGCTAGGCTTTTCTTCACGATGCACTTCGGACATGAACCGATCTTTCAATGGCTTGCTCAATATGCCTACCAACCTGGTATGGTCTACTTTGGCGTCTTCGCGATGATGATCGCAAGCGGCTTCGGTTTTCCATTGCCGGAAGAAGTCACCATCATCTCGGTCGGCGTGCTTGCGTACATGGGTGCAAATCCCGAAATGTTTCCGCCTCCTTATGCTGGCGCACCAGTGATTGGCGGCTATGAAGCTGCGGTGGTGGTCTCACTCGCGGTCTTGTTGGCGGATAATCTGGTGTTCTGGTTGGGGCGAACCTTCGGCCGAAAGATCATGAAAATCCGGCGATTCAATGGCTTCTTCGAAGGCCCGGTGATGGCGCGAATCAACCATTTCGTGATGAAGTACGGCGTTTATGCCGCTTTCATTTTCCGCTTCACTCCTGGCATTCGTTTTCCCGCACATCTGTTCCTGGGCATGAGTCGCTTTGCGGCCCTGGCGTTTCTGATCGTCGATGGCTTGGCGGTCGTGATCAGCGTGCCCACACAAATTCTTCTGGTCTATCATTTCGGAGAACCCATCCTTGCGACGCTGTACAAATTCAAAGTCTACGTCGGAATTTTCCTGGGACTGGTTCTTCTTTATTTCTTGATGCATCGCCTGTGGGTTCGCTTCAAAACAACGCAAGTGAAATCTTAAAAACAGCGAGTTTGACACTGCCGATAGCCAAGCGCTTCATTGGCACGCTATACCAACGGTCAACATCGTGGATGGATAGGGTGTGCAAAGCGATGAGCTATGCAACGCTGGAAGACGGGTACAAGGTTTCCAAATCCAATTGGCAGCTCACGCTCAGGTGAGATTGCTGTTGTTTGGTGGGGCGGGTGGCGTCCTGCCAGAAAACTTTTTCGTAGCCTTCGATTAAGCCATAAAGCTCTTCGCGAATGCGGAACAAAAGGCCGCCGTCGGTGCCAAGCAACCAGTCCATCTGCGCGATGTACAGGGTTTCTTCGAGCTCTTCTTTTTTCATCGACGACAGAAAGCTCGCCGGCAAAGCTTCGATCAGGCAATACCCGTTGTGCGAGTATGTCTTGAACGCTTTTTCGAGCGACTCAAAGGCTGCAGGCTTCATCTGATTTTTTTGCTTTTTGAACATGTAATACAAAAGCGCATCGTTCGCGACGTATTCGCCTTTGCTTAAGTAATCGGTGATCGAGTCCACCTTGACGGCCTCGTGCGCCGGATCCTGGCTGTGGGCATTGAAATCCACGGCGACGATCGCGCGCAGATTGAAAAGAAGCGAGTGCAGATAGTGCAGCTTCTCGACCACGGGCCGAGAAAACTGCATATTAAAGTTATACAAAAGCGGCTGAGCCATTTTGGTTTCGAGATAATCGATCGCTTCGACCAAATGACAAAGATGATTCAGATCCACGCCCCAAGGGTGCAGCGAAGATTCAAGGGTGTCGGTGAAGTTTCGCTCGAAATAATCCGTCAAAGATTTTGATGCGGGGCTCAGATGATTGCGCAGGGCCGCCACGCGGGGCTGCGAGCGCTCGAACAATTCGCGGTGGGGTTCTAAGGCCAACCATGCTTCGTGACAGAAGGGGAAATTCATTTTCGGAGCCGCAAACGGATTTTTCAGATTCTGATTCAAATGCACCAAGGCCAATCCGGCCAAGGCGTCAGAAAAATAATGGAAGGGCTCTTCAGGTTGCGAGTTTTTAAATTGATCTTCCTGCCAGAATTGAATTTTCTGTGGACGCAGCACCGGACCGTTTTGCACTTTGATGTCAAATCCAAGCCATACTTGATCTTGTGTCGATGCTTTTTTCATCCTTGAACTCCTCGCGAATGTCATGTCAAAATCTTCGACATTAGATCGGAATTCATTCGTGAATACTCAAGTCGAGGAAAGCGGAGTTTGAATATTGAAAGCTGAAAACCTGAAAACCTGGATTGATTCTCACAGCCATTTGTCGGACCCGCGGCTCGAGACCCAAGTCGAGTCTTTTATTGCGGCGGCAAAAAGTCGTGGCATCACGCGCTTTCTGCAAGGCGGGGTCGGACCCGAAGACTGGGGTCGGCAGCGAAAACTAAAAACTCATCATCCGGAAATTTTGCTGTGCTTTGGTTTGCATCCTTACTGGGTGGCGGATCACACCGAGCTTGAATGTGAAGCGGCCTTGGACCAATTGGCGCGCGAGCTGCCACAGGCCGAAGCTTTGGGCGAGTTGGGCTTGGATCTTCGCCCCAACATCATGAAGGATTCCTTCGTTCGTCAGGTCGATATTTTTGAAGCGCAGCTGGAGCTTGCCGACATGGCGGCAAAGCCCATCGTGCTTCATTTGGTTCAGGCCTTCCACGAAGCTGAAAAAGTTTTCGATCTTTACGGAGTACCGGCGCGCGGGGGCATGGTGCACTCTTTCAATGGCTCGGCCGTGCAAGCCGAGGCTTATCTGAAACGCGGATTTTTTCTGTCAATTGGCGGACCTGTCTGCCGTCCTGATAATAAAAAATTACATCAGGCGATCGAGATTTTGCCGCTGGAAAATATGCTGCTTGAAACAGACAGCCCCGATCAGCCCCCACCACGTTTGAAAGGCCATTTGAATGAGCCTTCCACGCTCTGGGATGTCGCTGAAATGATTGCTAAAATCAAGGATCTCACGCCCGAGGAAATCCTTGACATCTCGAGCCGAAACCTCGAGAAATTGCTGCATGGAAAACAATCCGAACGTCAGTCTGAATCCGAATCCTGATTCGAATTCCAATTTTGATTCTGTCACGCAACAGCCGCGTGAAAACAAGTACGTCATGCATCGCCGTTTTGATCGCATGGGTCGCCTTGTCGGGGATGCGGCGATGGAAAAATTATTCAACACTCACGTGATCGTCATGGGTTTGGGCGGAGTTGGCTCTTGGGCGGCCGAAAGCTTGGCGCGATCCGGAGTGGGTCGCTTGACGATCGTCGACTTTGATGAAATTTGCATTACCAACGCCAACCGCCAGCTGCACGCTTTGCAGGGCTTGGTCGGCAAAAAGAAAGCGGCGGTGATGGCCGAGCGTCTGCGCAAAATCAATCCGCAAGCGCAGATCAAAGAACACATTCTGTTTTACAACGAAGAAAATTCGGCGACCATCTTGGCGGAAAAGCCGGACTTTGTGATCGATGCCATCGATAATCTCACGGCTAAATGCCATTTGCTCGCGACTTGCCGCAAGCTTGGCATTCCGGTCATTACTTCGGCCGGCGCGGCGGCGCGCTTGGATCCTTTGGCGGTTGAACTGAAAGATCTCGCGGAAACTCACACCGATCCCTTGGCGCATCAGGTGAGAAAGATTCTGCGTTCACGTCACGAATTTCCGCGCGAGGGAAAGTTTGATATTCCCTGCGTTTTCTCGACCGAGATCCCGATGATGCCCGAAGAGCTGCATTACGATCAGGGCAAAGGATTTCAGTGCGTCTGTCCGCAAGGTCAGAACAATCTGCATTCCTGCGACAAGCGAAATCGCATTTACGGAACGGCCAGCTTCGTGACCGGAAACTTTGGTTTGGTGATGGCTTCATGGGTGGTGCGACAGGCGCTTGAACCCATCTTAAAAATCAAATCAGTGCCTCCGCCATCAGAAGCGGAAGCCGAGACAGGATCCATTCAATGAGTATCGTTTTATTCTTCGGTTTAACAAGTTTTGTCGTGCTCTTTGGTCTTGGCTTCAGTGCGGTTGTGATTCGACATCATTGGAAGCAATATCGGCTTGCGAAAAAGCAGAAGACCTAGACCATCCGTTTAGACTTTCTTTACCTTCCTGGACCTTTTGCCTACTCTAAGGGGCATGGATAGATCCAATTTGATGACCACGGTTCTTTCAAGCCTTCCGAAACCCCTTGTTGAAAACGGGTTGTATGGATTTGAGCTGGCACGCTCGTTGGCGTACCTTTCACAAAGTTTGATGCTCATGGCGGTGAACGAAAATGCCCGGGCCCGTCAGCCAGAATTTAGCGGCAATATCAGACGTTTGGTCCGAGATCTTTCCAGATTGCTCAAACAAGATGCCCAGAATATTGCGCAAGGAATTTATCCTGCCGAAGTTTTGAAAACCGAAACGGCGGGCGAGTTTTTAAAGCGAATGCCGGTCATCCTTTTTGATTCGATCGCCATTCAAAAGCGCCGACTGTCCAGCCGGGCGCACGAGTTTGATCTCGAAGCTCGCGAATATCTGCGTGATGTGCCCGATTACTTTCAACGCAACTATCACTTTCAAACTGGCGGCTATCTCACGAAAAAGAGTGCGGATCTTTACGAGCACCAGGTTGAAATTTTATTCTCGGGCGCGGCCGATGCCATGCGACGATTGATTCTGCCAATGATGAAGGCGCATTTTCCTTACACGCAAGGCGAGGGCCTGCATTTTCTCGAAGTGGCGGCGGGAACGGGGCGATTGACCCGTTTCGTGAAATTGGTTTTCCCGAAAGCGAAGATCACGGTGATGGATGTGTCACATCCTTACCTGAAAAAAGCGCAGCAGAACCTGGCCGAATTTGAACGATTGGATTTCGTGCAGGCCGATGCGGCCCACCTGCCTTTCAAAGACCAGCAATTCGACGCCATTTTTTCCTGCTTTTTATTTCACGAGCTGCCGCTGAGCGAGCGCAAGCTTGTCCTGCAGGAAGGCTATCGGACACTCAAGCCGGGTGGTTTTTACGGTCTGGTGGATTCGGTGCAAAGCGAAGACAAAAAAGATTTCGAGTGGGCCCTGAAACAATTCCCTGTCGATTTTCATGAGCCATTCTATAAGAATTATCTGCAAAACCCGGTCGAGGGGCTGTTAAAAGCCGCCGATTTCCACGACGTGCGCACCGACATCGGATTTTTCTCGAAAGCCGTCGGCGCCCGCAAATAACCACAAAACGCCCCAGATTCATTGGTGCCGAGCTCAGACGATCCGTTCGGTTTCGGCACTTCGACAAAGCTTTCGAGAATCCCTCCGCCAAAGCCTCGGCAACGGCTAATTCAGACGTTCTGGATTCCGGAAAACGGCGGCCTTGCGATCAATAAATTTCTTGCAAAGAGCCCCCGGCGTCCATTACCTTAAGCGCCTTCCAATATGCCATAGACGAGGCCATCGTCTGCTTTAAGACCCGCGCTTCAAAAAGACGCGGATACCAATGAGGAAAATCGAAATGAACAACACAAACGGAGTCATTTCTAAATTTATCGACCATCATTATCGCCACTTCAATGCGGCAGCGATGAAGGATGCGGCTGTGGCTTACAAAACTCACCTGGATAAGGGCGGTCAAATGCTCATCACTCTGGCTGGAGCGATGAGCTCGGCCGAACTGGGTTTGTCATTGGCGGAAATGATCCGTCAGGACAAGGTGCACGCGATCTCTTGCACCGGCGCCAACCTGGAAGAAGACGTTTACAACTTGGTGGCCCACTCTCACTATGTGCGCATCCCGAACTATCGTGACTTGACTCCCGAAGATGAGCAAAAACTTTTGGATCGTCACCTGAACCGTGTGACCGACACCTGCATTCCGGAAGAAGAAGCCATTCGTCGCATTGAAGATGCGATCTTGGATGTGTGGCAGGAAGCGGAAGCAAAGGGTGAATCTTATTTGCCGCACGAATATTTCTACAAAATTTTGCTGAACGGCTCGTTGAAAAAATATTACGAAATCGATCCAAAAAATTCTTGGCTTTTGGCTGCAGCGGAAAAAAATCTGCCGATGGTTGTTCCGGGTTGGGAAGACTCGACGACTGGTAATATCTTTGCCGGCTGCCTGATCAAAGGCGAACTGAAAAAAGCGACAACCATGAAGTCCGGCATTCAGTACATGACCTCATGGGCTGAATGGTACATGTCTGCTTCGAAAAAAGCCGACATTGGCTTCTTCCAAATCGGTGGTGGTATCGCCGGTGACTTCCCAATTTGCGTGGTGCCGATGCTTCACCAAGATTTGGGCTACACCGACGTGAAATGCTGGAAGTACTTCTGCCAGATTTCAGACTCGACGACTTCTTTCGGCTCGTATTCAGGCGCGGTTCCAAACGAGAAAATCACCTGGGGCAAGCTTGAAATCGACACGCCAAAATTCATCGTTGAATCCGATGCGACCATCGTGGCGCCATTGATGTTCGCCTACATTTTGGGTTGGTAAGTCGGTCTCCAGTCAGTGCCGAGCATAAGGCTTGGCACTGATTAAGCTCAGTGCTTTGAGTAGGCCGAGCGCGCGAGCGTGTCGCTGGCATGAGCGTGTTGGTAGCTTGAGTTTGTCGATTGTAAACTGAAGGAGGATTTATGGTTGAAATGACAGGTGTCTATCTCGGCGAAAAGCACTGCGAGACGACTCATGGTCCTTCGGGGACTAAGCTTTCGACCGATGCTCCAAAAGACAATGCCGGCAAAGGCGAATCGTTCTCGCCGACAGACTTGGTGGGTGTGGCACTCGCTACCTGCATTCTCACGACGATGGCCATCGTGGCCGAACGAGACGGGGTGGATCTCAAGGGATCCACTTATCGCGTGACCAAAGAAATGTCCGCCAATCCCCGAAAGATCGAGCGGCTGGCGGTGTACCTAAAGCTACCGGCGAAAACGTCGGATCACGACCGCAAAAAATTAGAACACGTGGCGATGACCTGTCCGGTGCACCGAAGCCTGCACCCCGACGTGCAGCTGCCAATCGTTTTCGAGTGGACTCTTTAAAAGCCGCTTTCTCAATTTAAAATCTATCTCGACACTGATTGAATGCATGATCGCTGGATTGCGACCTCATTGCCCATTCGCACTCATCCACGATGTTGACCGTCGGGACGGCGCAATGTCTTGAATCCAAGATAGCATGCCATACCGACGGCAAAGATCATGGATGGGTGAGATGAGATGAGATGAGATGAGAATTGCAAAGTGCGAAGAAGAAAAAAGGCTTGGAAGAAATCCTCCAAGCCTTTTTGTTGATCGGGTCGATCAAAAATTATTTCAAATCAAAATACAGAGCGTCGGTTGCAACAGCGTTGCAGCGTTGGCCTTTTTTGTCGGTGGCCTTGGTGGTGATGTAACCCTTGTCACCCCATGATGTTCCCCAAGAATTGCGGATGATCCAAGTTCCCACTCCGGGTGGCAAGTTTCCGTTCGCATCAAACTGGCAGGTACCTGAAGCATCGACCGCGGACTCGCAGTCGTAACCTTCGATCACCACCATGTGATTGAGTTCGCTCTCGGTCATGTTGCTGCTGCAGCCGTTGTAAACGCCGCTGCCATACATTTGCCAGCGGAAATCAACTGCGACATCGGTGGAAACCGGTTGGTGCAAGACGCCGACCACGTAAGCGATATCACGAAATGAAGGAGCGGGAATTTCCGGGTGGGCTCCTAAATCTGAACCCAAGATTTTGTACGAAACGCTGGAAGCCAAAACGGGTTTCTCTTGGCACTGGCCCTGTGCCGCCGTGTACGCGCCATCGGAACCATAAGCGGGGGCGCCCAAAGGATTCACCAACATATCAGCAGCTGGAAAGTCTCCACCGTTGCAGCCATCCATGGTTTTTGCGCAGTTCAAAAGATAATTGAAAGACAATCGACCTGGATCTTGTCCAGCGCCCGTCATCCAAGATCCACGCAGAGTGCTGGTCAATGCAAAATCCCAGCAACTGCCGCACGAGCCTTGATCTTCAACGGGACCCGCTTTCGCGCGCAGTGAGAACTTCCCCGGAACGGGCGTGACGTCGACGAAGGATTGGCGGCGAGCGCTCTTTAAAAATTCGCGGCTCGCTTCAGTGCGCTGCAGGCCCATGGCGTGCGGAGCCGAGTAGCTGCGAGTCGTGTAGGTCGCCGCTTCTGTTGAGTTGGCCATCGCGTGAGAGCTCAAGCACAAAGCCAAAAAGGTCGCCGGCCAAACGGCGCGGGTGGTGTTTTTCATGGATTCGTTCCTTTCAAGATTGCGACGACGGCATCCTGCTGTCGTCTGACAATATTTTAAAAGGAGTAGAGTAAAAACGGTAATAGACTGGACCGAATGTAGACCTTGATCCACGTCCAGTCTGGCAAAGACTGCCGATCAATGGCGAAGCAAGCAGGGCGCAAACTGGTACATGTTTCCGATTTCAGCCCACACCAGGCGCTTGCCGTCGTGCTGAAACAAAAACCAATTCTCATTTGGTTCCGGTGTTTCGATTTTGATTTCCTCGACGGGGCCGGCCGCTTCATTGTTAACGATTCGTCTTCCCATTCGGGAGCCCAACGGAAAGCTGAATTTCACCGAGCGCGGACCAAAGTGATCGGTGAAGAGCTCGATCTCCAATGCTTCAACCAATTGGGTGCCGGTCGAAAATTTTCGCTCTTCTTTCAAGGCGTGAACCTCGACTCGGCATTTCAGATTTTCGTGCATTCGACCCGAAGCCAAAATGCCGTGGATGAAATCAAATGTCGTCGCATCCAGTTTTTCGGTCGCGCGCACCGACGTCTGCACTGCCGGAAAATTTCTCGCCGCCACTCCGCCCGGTGCGAGGGAGAGATCCGCCTGCGGCGGAATGGAAAGTCCATTTTGTTGCGCCAAGCTTGCCAGAGAATAAAGACAAAACAAAATCAGGCCGGTGATTTTCATGGTTCGATCTCCTTTGGTCCTTCATTCGTACCGAGATCGTTAAGCCATGCCCAAATAAAAATATTTATAGCTTCAAGAAGTCAGACCGCGGTCACCCGGCCGCTAAGAACTGGCCGAGCCGTAGAATTTAAGGCAAAAATTCCAGAATCGGTGACTGAGGTAAAGCAGGCCTCCGGACCAAATCACGACCCACGCAAAGAGCGCGAAATTGGGGGGATCCAACAAGGCACGCGAAGGCACGCTGGCGACGGCGGCGACGGGTAGGACCGTTAAGATCGCGTACTTGAGCCAAGGCCGGTAAATCGAATCCGGGCGCATTCCCAGCCGATAAAGTTGAAACCACAGATACTGAACATTGTCCGCCCGAGTGAAAACCAGGGCCAACGCGCAGAACGAAAAGCGAATCGAGTACAATGATAAAAGTCCCGCCGGCACCAGCGCGATCAGCCACAACAGTCGCAGCCAGCTAAAGTCAGGCAGGCCCATCAAAGCATAGATCAACCACGAGGTTCCCAAGATCAAGTTGCCGATGATTGCGGTGTTCACGCGCTGGCAGCTGATCATGAACTGCGAATTCACGGGCTTTGCCAAGAGCAGATCCAACTCGCCCTTGCGGACTTTCTCGGACATGCGATCGAGATTTTCGCTAAAGAAAATCATGTAAAACGCATCAACGAAAAAGAGCATGCCCAAGAAGACACGGGTCTGCGGCAAATTCCAGCCGCCGATCTTATCCGTCACGCGAAACAAAGCTTCGAAGGTGATGACCTGGGCCGCGTACCAGATGACGTCGGTCAGAATTCGCGTTGCGAAGTTGGCGCGGTATTCAAGATCAGCCACGAAGCTTGCGCGAAAAAATGCGATAAAAAGACGAAAGTATTTCTTCAAAGTCTTCATGCGCCGGTCCCCGCATATTTCGACAAACCATTTCGCCAAATGCTGTAAGCGATCAGGCCGATCACGCCGATGCCGTAAGTGGTCGTGAGAAACCCATGCAGCACCATCTCCACCGGAATCCGTCCCGTCAGATATCCGACAGGAATGTAAACCGCATTGGCGAAAGGTAGATTCAGCACCCAGGTGCGATAAGGCTCGGGCAAAAGATCCAGCGGAAAAAGTTCGCCCGATAAGACCCACAAAGCCAGGTTCTTCGCGATGGTCATCGAATAAACTCGGTTCAAATGAAAGGCCAGCGAGGCAACCAGAAAGCTGATCGTCTGCACCAGCACCAGGTAATACGCAATCAAGAGCAAAGTGAGCGGCAGCCTCGAGAAATCCGTCGGCAAATCCATCCACCACGTCAGGATCAAGGGCACCAGGAAACTAAAAAAGATGATGATAAATTTATATCCCAAAAGCTGGCTCAGGTAATATTCAAAAAAGCTCATCGGTCGCACCAAGAGACCGTTGATGCTGCCGCTATCGACTTCTTCGATCATGCGGTATTCGTACATCCAATTGGCGGTGATACGGGAAACGAAGGCCGCCCACAAAGCGTAAGAAAGATAATATTCTTTCGTAAATCCCGCGATGGTCGGGCCTGCGGCATTGACGAAAATCGCGATCCACAACGTGAGCTCGATCAACCCGGTGATGAAGGGCTGCAAGATCGCGTCGGTCAGGAAATTGAAGCGATATTCAAGATTGCTGAGTATGGCCAGGCGAAAGAACGCGAGATTCCTTCTCCAAAAACCGGTGAATGATGTCTTCAAAATTCGCCTCTTCAATTTTTAAATCTTGCACGCCGGATAAAGCCGTCACTTTCGAGAGCACCGGAGCCAGCGTCTTCGGCGTGATCTCGAATGAAAAAACCTGATCGCCTTTCTTGAGCATCAGTTGCTCGAGCAGCGGCAGGTCTTGCGCCAGGGGCTCACTGATCGAAAAACTCACTTTTTGCAGCTGTTCGGTTTTGTTCACGAAGCCCTGCACGGTGCCGTCGTAAACGATGCTGCCTTTCGAAATCAAAAGCAGGCGGTCGGCAAGCTTTGCGATATCGTCCATGTAATGACTGGTCAAAATCACGGTCGGACCCTTGTCGCGCACGTAATCCGTTAAAAATTTGCGGATGCTGGTTTGCGCGACGATATCGAGACCAATTGTGGGCTCATCCAAGAATAAAACATCCGGACTGTGCAAAAGGGAACCAATGATTTCCATCTTCATGCGCTCACCCAGAGAAAGGCGACGCAGTTGAGTGTTGAGCACGTGCGTGCACTCGAGCATCTCGGCTAACGAGGCCACACGTTTTTTGGCGGCCACTTTATCAAGATCGTAAATTTCTGCGAGCAAGGTAAAGCTATCGGCCGGAGAGATGTCCCACCAGAGCTGATTTTTCTGACCGAGCAGAATGCTCATGCGGCGTAAGAATTTGGGATCGCGTTTCCAAGGCTCGAAACCCAACACCGAAGCGGTGCCGGAGCTGGGATGAATCAAACCAGAAAGCATTTTCAGCAAGGTCGTCTTGCCAGCGCCATTGGCGCCAACCAAACCGATGATTTGGCCGGATTCGATCCGCAGATTCGTGGGCGCCAAAGCGACCTTCTCGACGTACTTGCGATCCCAAAAGCCGCGCAGACTTTGCCACAGACCTTCTGGTTTTTCATAAGACTTGAAGACGCGCGACAGCTTTCGCGCTTCGATGACGATGCTCACGGTGGAAAATCCTTTTTAGACGGAGATGACCTCTTTGATTTCGGGCATCAGCTCTTTAAACCGAGCTTCAATGCCTTCTTTCAAAGTGGCGGTCGAGCTCGGGCAACCTGCACAAGCGCCCTTCATGTGAATGGCCAAAACGCCATCGTCGTAATTGGCAAAGGTGATATCGCCGCCATCCATCGCGACCACCGGTCGGATTTCGGCGTTCAAAATGCGCTTGATCTGTTTGATGAGAGGCGAGTCATTTTCGTCATCTTCATTCGAAGCTTGAAACTGGGGCTCGACATACACGGGTTCGCCGCGCTCGATGTGCTCACGAATCAGGCTGGCCAACGGCTCGGCCAGGATATCCCAATCAACCCAGTCTTGCTTGGTCACGGTCACGAATGTCGGGCCAATAAAAACCCCGTTGGTCCAAGGAAAGCCAAAAAGCTTTGAAGCCAGTGGCGAATTGTGTGCTTCTTGAGCACTGGGAAAATCATGCGGCGTCTCGATAATGGCGCGAGACAGATTGAATTTCAAAGTCGCAGGATTTGGCGTTTGTTCGATTGTGATCTGAATGTCTGACATATGGCTCCAATAAGTCTCTCCCCCGAGCGGAAAAGTCAACCAGCACCTTGATTTGAGAGCTAAAAGACAATACTGTTTCGAACTTCAAATACAGTTAAAACTGCCAACGACGATGACAGAGCGATGACAGACAGAGCGATGACAGACAGAGCAACAAACGGAACATTGATCGATTTCAGGAGAGGGAACAGGGCATGACACCAAGAGTAAGAGAGATCCTAAGCTGGTACGGAGCTGACAATCCAGGCGTATTGACGAACCTGGCGCGAATGATGAACACCGGTCGCCTGAAAGGCACTGGCAAGCTCGTGATTTTGCCGGTCGATCAAGGCTTCGAGCACGGCCCCGCGCGTTCTTTTGCTAAGAATCCAGATGGCTACGATCCCGCTTACCACTTTGAATTGGCGATCGAATCCGGCTGTAACGCTTACGCCGCTCCGTTGGGCGCGTTGGAAGCTTGCGCCCGCGATTATGCCGGTGAAATTCCATTGATCCTGAAAATCAACAACTCGGATACTTTGTACGGAAACAAATCTCCCATCTCGGCGCTGACCTCGAGCGTTGACGATGCTTTGCGATTGGGCTGTGCCGGAATCGGGTTCACGATTTATCCCGGCAGCTCCGAGCGTAAAAACATGTACGAAGAAATCATGCACGCTTCCTCTGAAGCCAAGAAAGCGGGTCTCGCCGTTGTCATCTGGTCTTACGCTCGTGGCGAACAAATTTCCAAAGAAGGCGAAACCGGCATCGACGTGATTGCTTATTCGGCGCATGTTGCGGCTCAATTGGGCGCGCACATCATCAAGGTGAAGCCGCCAACCGCACACATCGAACAAGATGCGGCCCGCAAGGTTTACGAAGCTCAGGGCATCAAAGTGACTTCATTGGCGGATCGAACCAAGCACGTGGTGCAATCGTCATTTGCTGGTAAGCGCATCGTGATTTTCTCAGGCGGCGAAGCCAAAGGCACCGACGAAATCTTGGGTGAAGTGACTCAGCTCGCACAGGGCGGAGCCTTCGGCAGCATCATGGGCCGCAACGCTTTCCAACGTCCAAAGACCGAAGCGATTCAGCTCTTGAACAAGGTGCAAGACGCGTTCGCTGGGAAAACTCTGTAATCCTCGAACCAAAGGTTCGGGCAATCATCGAACCAAAGGTTCGTAGAATCATCGAACCAAAGGTTCGTAGAAATATAAGAAAAGGAAGTTGCGCATGTCCCATGGTGATGACAATCCACTGAGAGCTGAGAAAAGAAAAAAACTGCATGCCTTGAGAGAAAAGGGGATCAATCCATTTCCTTACTCTTTCGATCGCAACGCTAAGATCTCGGATCTCATCACCAAGTATGCGCAAAAGCTGAATACCGGTGAAAAGATGATCGACACCAACTATCGCATCGCCGGTCGTCTGATGACCCTGCGCTCGATGGGAAAGGCCGCGTTCTTCAATGTCCAGGATCAAACCGGCTCTTTGCAGATCTACATCAAGCTGGAAGAGCTGCAGGAAAAAGATCGTCAGGCGTTCGAGCTGATCGATCTCGGCGACATCGTCGGCATCGAAGGCTACGTGTTCAAATCGCAAAAGGGTGAATTCTCGTTGCACGCCAAACAGTTCACGCTGTTGACCAAGACTCTCGAGCCTTTGCCGGAAAAATTTCACGGCATCGCTGACGTCGAGATCAAATACCGCCACCGTCATCTGGATCTGATTTCCGACGCCGACTCTCGCCGCGTGTTTGAAACCCGATCGAAGATCATCCGCGAAATTCGCAATTTCCTCGACAGCCGCGGCTTTCTCGAAGTGGAGACACCGGTTCTGCAGCCGATTTATGGTGGAGCAGCGGCATTTCCATTTTCGACTCATCATCGCGCGCTGGACATGAAGCTTTTCATGAAAATTTCGCCCGAGCTTTACCTGAAGCGCTTGATCGTCGGTGGTTTTGAAAAAGTGTACGAGATCGGAAAGAATTTCCGCAACGAAGGCATCGATCGCTCGCACAATCCTGAATTCACCATGCTGGAATTCTACGAAGCTTACACCGATTACAATTACCAAATGAAACAGTTCGAGGATCTGATCTCGCAGCTGGCTTTGAAGATCAACGGCAGCATGAAGGTGGTCTATCAAGGCAAGGAAGTGGATTTCACTCCTCCTTGGCGCCGTCTCACCATCATGGATGGCATTCGCGAATATGCGCAGGTCGATCCGGATAAAATTTCGGACACCGATCTTTTAAAAGAGCTTAAAAAATATCCTGATGTCTACGGCAAGGTCGCGGATACCGCCTCCGGCAAAGCCAAGGTGTCCCGTGGTGAAATGTTGGTTCGCCTGTTTGAAGCGACCGTCGAAGAGCATCTCTGGCAACCAACCTTCGTCATGGATCACCCGGTCGATATTTCGCCGCTGACAAAAGCGCATCGCGAGAAAAAAGGCCTGGTTGAACGCTTCGAACCTTTCGCGGCCTGCATGGAGATTGGCAATGCTTATTCCGAGCTCAATGACCCGGAAGAGCAGTACGAGCGCTTGAAAGAGCAAGAAGCCAAGCGCGTGGTCGACGAAGAAGCGCAGCCCATGGACGAAGATTTTATTCACGCCATCGACACCGGCATGCCGCCAACGGGCGGGGTCGGCATCGGGATCGAGCGCATCGTGATGATCCTGACCGATCGTCCGAGCATTCGCGATATCATCTTGTTCCCAACCATGAAGTTCAAATAATGAAAAACCTGATTCTGCTTCTCTTGTCTTTGGGATTTGTGGTCGGCTGTCAGCAGGCGCCGACCAAAGTGTATCAAACCGTTCCAACGCAGGTGAAAGAGGCTGAATCCAAAGAAATCAAAATCACCGACAAGACGGTGGTGGTCGACGCCAGACCCGCCTTCGAATATTCGATGGCGCATCTCAATGGTGCCATCAACCTTCGACCGGAAGATTTCACGCAGCGGGAAGCGCCCTTCTTTGGCCTGATCGATAAAGACGTTTTCGGTTTGGCCCGCTATCTGGCGCGCAAAGGAATTTCTCCCGAAACTCCGGTGGTCGTCGTCGGTCGCGGACCGAAGGGTGGCGGTGAAGAGGGACGGGTGGCCTGGACGTTCAAATACCTCGGCATCCCCAATGTGCAATTTGCAAGTACCGACTATTTTTCTATGCCGCAAACATCGGCGGAAGCCCCACCGCGCGAGCCCAAAGTGATCTGGAAGCCCGTGCTGGATGAAAGCTTGCTGGTCTCAAGATCCGAATGGGTTCACGCCATGATGTCCCCAAGGGCCGAGCCCGGGGCAACGGTGCTGATCGATGTTCGCCCTTCCGAAGAGTATCTCGGAAAAGCGGCATCCCCCTCATCCAAACCGCCACCGGATGTCGGCGCGATCAACATCCCATGGACCGAATTCTTTCAAAAGAATGGCCTCGTGAACGAATCCGTCAAAGCAAAGCTGCAATCCATTGGCATCACCCCCGAGCGAAAAATCCTGGTGATCGCCAACAAAGGAATCGAATCCGCCGCCGTGACCTTGGCTCTGCGTGAACTCGGCTTCAACAAGGCCGCCAATTACGCCGGCGGCTACATGGAGCTCACGGCCACTCCTTTCACCAAGTCCAAGTAGCCGTGACCAGCGTAAAACCTTGCAGGATGAAATGCGGCGGTCGTGCATTGTCGCGAATCATAAATTCCTGGCAAGCCTCAGGCCGGTTCCTGCAATCGCACACAAAGCATTGACGATGAAGTGCATGTCATCTTTCAGCAAGGATGTGCTCAAAGATCCAAGCCATCTGTGATACCTTCCGACCATCCTTTTCAAGCGCGCTCAAACTGTTTTTGATAACGAGAGATCCAGCGCTTCAAACAGGAAGAAGGCGGCATTATGAATCTCAAGAACCTCATTTTAATCATGGTGATCTTCTTGGCGCATGTTCTGGCCCAGGCCACAGGCAAGGCACCAGCGCAAAACAAAGCTCCATCCCAAATCAAAACCGAAACCGCAACCTTAGCAGCCGGTTGCTTTTGGGGAGTCGAAGAATTTTTCCGCAAAACCCCGGGCGTGGTGGAAACGCGTGTCGGTTACACCGGCGGCACCACGGTGAACCCAACCTATAAAGACATGACCACCGGCAAAACCGGCCATGCCGAATCCGTCGAAATCAAATTTGATCCAAAGCAAATCAGCTACGAGAAAATCCTGGATCTCTTTTTCAAAATGCATGATCCCACGACTTTGAATGCTCAGGGTAATGACCACGGCACACAGTATCGCTCGGCCATTTTCTACAACACGGAAGAACAAAAAAAGATCGCCGAGCAATTCAAAGCCAAGGTGGAAAAATCCAAAGCCTGGAAAGAGCCCATCGTCACCGAAATCAAGCCCGCAGGCCCTTTCTACCAAGCCGAAGAAGAACACCAAAAATACTTGCTGCAAAATCCAGGCGGATACGACAACCACTACTTGCGAAAGATTTCGTTTGATACAACGGCGGCCTCGAGCGATACAAAAAAGAAATAAAGATCCCTTTGCTGTCATCGCAAAAACTTGACCTTTGTTTCCGGTCTCTTCTAGGCTTTCCAAATGTTTCATCAACTTGGTCTTCTTTGGAAAATGATCACTGTCCTTTTTTGTTCATTTTCCTGTCTTGCTGCCGCAAACGAAGATCCGCCGCTTTGGCAGTACGGTCTAGGTCTTGGCGGCATTCATTACGAGCAGTACCCGGCTTCAAATCAATTCAGTGATTTGATTTTGCCGTTTCCCACTTTTCAATACCGAGGCGAGATTCTGCGGGCCGATGATCGCGATGGGGCGAGAGCTTACCTTTTAAAAAAGGATCAGCTTTCAATTGAGATGGCGGGTGGGGTTTATCCGGCGCTGGACTCTTCGACCAACCGGGCCCGCGAAGGGATGGGTGACATTCCATGGTTGGTTTATCTGGGACCCCAGTTGGTGCAGCGGTGGTCAGAAAACTGGGAACTCAAGGGCGCGATTTTTCAGGCTGTCTCTACAGATTTTCAGCTGACAAAAACGTCGGGTTTTATTTTTGAAGGCAGGGCGCAGTACCGCTGGTTCGAAACCGGACATTCCGTCGGGGAGCTGTCGTTCACGGTGCGTTCGGCCTCGCGACAGCTGCAAGCCGTGTATTATGACGTCGGTGAAAACCAAGTGCGATCGGATCGCTGGGCCTATCAGGCCCGCGAAGGATGGCTCAGCGACGAGATCTCCTACTATCAGTCTTTCACCTCGGGTCGTGCTTCATTGTATCTTGGAACAGCCTGGACGGACTATCGAATCTCGGCGAATCGAGCGAGCCCTTTGCATAAATCAGACGGCAATCTCACTTATTTTGCGGGCCTCACATACGTTCTGGGCGAGTCACATCGAGAAGCCGTTCCCGTGGAAAATACCGATGGTTTGATCAATCGCTATCAAAGAACCCGCGATTCTTCGAAATAGACTTATTTGTGTTTTGATTTCGCCGGCAGACTGGCCGGTTTGCGACTGACTTTGTCGGCTTGAAAAGAATCCGCTAAAGAGCTGTGGGCTTTTTGAATGCAAGTCATGCGATCGGCATCGTTCAGGTCTGCGGAGGTGCAGGCTTCCAGTGCAGATGGCGAAAAGCTATGCTTTGTGCCCAATGAAAGACAATCGAAAAAAATCTTATCATCAAATTGCAGATTGCAGACCGAAGCCAGATACCAATCAGGCTTCATCTCCGTGATTTTCTTCACGCAAGATTCCTGAGCGCCTCCCAAAAATCGATCACACAGACTCGTGGGTTCTTGCGCTTCAAGCGCATTCGCTATCCATGGAGCGGCGACGATCAAAAAAGTGGCGATCAGAATTTTCTTCATGCGGCGTTGATTTTAAAAAGGACCGAGTGCATGGCCTTTAAGATATCCGGATCATAGCGGCCCGCCAATTTTTCCTTCATCATGGTGACCGCTTCGAAAGGCTTCATCGGCACATTGTAAGATCGCTGCGTCGTCATCGCGTCGTAGGTGTCGGTGATGGCGACGATTCGGGCGAAAGGGTGGATCTCCTGGCCGGACAAGTTTTGCGGATAACCATTGCCGGACCAAGACTCGTGATGCTCGAAGCAAGCGGCTTTGACCGCGTCTGAAACCGTGTGATTTTGATTCAAGATCACAAGCCCGTACTGGGGATGCTTTTGCATCTGCGACCATTCCGCATCGGACAGACCGCCTTTTTTGCACAAGATATCCAAACTGATTTGACGTTTGCCGACATCGTGAAAAAGGGCCGCGATGCCCATTTCTTCCAATTCTTTTTTACCATAGGTCATGGCCTCGGCCAGGCCTAACGAGTAAATGCCAACATCCAACGAGTGGTTGTAGGTGTAAAAATCATGTCCCGAAAGTGAGATCAGATGTCCCATCGCTTCGGGCTCCGCCTGCATAAATTCGACAAACTGGGTGATGACGGGACGGGCGCCATCCAAAGCTTTATTGACATCGGGATGCTCGAAAAGCTCCTCCACCAAAGTCATCGAAGACTCGCGCAATAGCACGGCCTTTTCGCGAACGTTCAAGTCTTCCGAAATCATCTGGTCATGCACGTAATTTTTGAAGGATTTTCGGTCCTCCTCTTTGACCAAAAAATGATTTCCCGAATCGCGAACTTGCAAAGCCTGAATTTTATCTTTTTCCAGGCGATCGCCGGCGCGGACGTAAACGATGTTTTGATTGTTGATTCGAAGAAAAAGATCGAAGGTCAAAGGTTTTCCCGGAATCAAACTGCTGATGCGAACTTTGAAGAACCCTGTGTTGTTTTCCATCTCTCTATTTTGCCACGAGGCACGGCTTGGGGGCAGATCTTCTCACTTTCGAACGTCCCATCGTCGAGTCATTTGACAAAAAATTAAAACTTTGGTGCCATGTCGGACGCCATGTCATTAGAACTTGGGACAAATGTCCAGTACATCAAAGGTGTCGGCCCCAAGCTGGGCGAGCTCTTAGCCAAACGAGACATTTATTCGGTTGGTGATTTGATCGAGTATTACCCTCGCGCCTTCGAAGATCGCCGGGCCGCCCGCAATATCCAAAGTCTCAAGTTGAACGATGTGGTGAGCCTTCGCGCATTTGTCGTCAAGGTGAACGCCATTCCGATGGGTGCTTCGAGACGAAAAATTTACGACATCGTCATTCGCGACGGATCCGGCATGATCCACTGCAAATACTTCCGCGTTCCTTACAAGGGGTATTTTGAGCGCTTCACCCCGGGCACCGAGGTGCGCATCACCGGCAAAGTGATCGATTACCGCGGACGCATGGAATTTCATCACCCCGAAATTCGCGAATACAGTCCCGAGGAAGAAATTCAGGACGTACTGATTCCGATCTACACCGAAATCGAAACGCTGACTTCGGCCAAAATGCTCAAGATCATTCGCCTGGCGATGGAGCAACTCCCGAAGGGCGGCTGGCGAAAAGAGCAGTTCCCGCCAGAGCTGATGAAAAATTTCGATCTCATCACCCGACAAGCGGCGCTCGAGATGTTGCACAAACCATCTCCCGAATTGTCGCAAGCCTTAAGCGAAATGAAGTCCCCAGCGCACCGAAGGATCATTTTCGAAGAGTTCTTCTGGCTCGAGCTCTATCTGGCCTCGAAAAAAATGGGCCTGCAGCGAGAGGCCGGAATCGCATTGCCGAACAAAGGAAAGCTGGTGCAAGATTTAATCAAGAGTCTGCCTTTTGAAATGACCGGCGCGCAAAAAAGATCCTTCGAGCAAATTCAAGCGGATCTCATGAAGCCTCACCCCATGCACCGCTTGGTGCAGGGGGATGTCGGGAGCGGTAAAACCATGGTCGCATTCTTGGCGGCCGCTTTCGTCGCCGATAATGGCTACCAATCCTGCATGATGGTGCCGACCGAAATTTTGGCCGAGCAGCATTTCAAAAACGCGCAAAAGTTTCTCGAGCCTCTGGGGCTGCACGCCGCTCTTCTAACCGGAAAAACAAAAACTTCGGAACGAGCCAAAATTCTCGAAGATCTGTCGCAAGGAAAGATCCAGCTCTTGATCGGCACTCACGCCTTGATCGAAGACTGGGTGCAATTTCAAAATCTGGCATTGGTGATTGTCGATGAACAGCACCGTTTCGGGGTCGAGCAGCGTGGAAAATTGAAAGGCAAAGGCGCATCGCCTCACTTTTTGGTCATGACGGCGACGCCGATCCCGCGAACGCTGGCGATGACCGTCTACGGAGATCTCGAAGTCTCTATCATCGATGAGATGCCGCCGGGCCGCAGTCCGATTCAAACCAGATCCGTCTTTGAAAACAAACGTCCCGATGCCATGCGCTTTATGCGCGAGCAAATCACCAAAGGCCGACAAGCCTACGTGGTCTATCCACTGGTGGAGGAGTCCGAAAAAATCGATCTCAAAAACGCGGTCGAAGAGTTTGAGAAAATCAAAGCCGAATTTCCGGATGTCAAAGTCGGCTTGTTGCATGGAAAAATGAAGCCGGCCGAAAAAGATCAGATCATGGATCTCTTTCGCAAAAACGAAATCCAGGTTCTGGTCAGCACCACCGTCATCGAAGTCGGCGTCGACGTTCCCAACGCCAACATCATGATCATCGAACACGCCGAGCGCTTCGGATTGTCTCAGCTCCATCAGTTGCGCGGCCGCGTGGGACGGGGCAGCCACAAAAGTTACTGCATTCTTTTGATGGGACATGCCGTCAGTGAAGAGGGACGTGCGCGCACCCGCATGATGGAAGAAACAACGGACGGATTTAAGATTGCCGAGTTTGATCTTGAGATGCGGGGCCCCGGAGAATTTCTCGGGACGCGTCAGTCGGGCTTACCCGGATTTCAAATGGCCAACCTTGTCAGAGATTTTAAGATCCTTGAAGAAGCGCGACGTGCGGCGTTCGAAATTCTGCAAAAAGATCCTCAATTAAAAGATAAGGCTCACTTAAGCTTGCGTGAAGAACTTTTGCGCGCTCATGGCCCTGCCGCTTTAGCAAGCATCGCATAAAAGAGCGTTGCGACTTTGTCCCATTGGTTTCGAAAATCAATCCCATAAAAATATTTTTGTTAAAAATCTCTTTATCATTTTTTTCTTTGATGCTCTGATTTTGAGCGAAAGGTGAAAATACAAGGTTGTGTTTTCACGATCATGGAGGGGAATCATGAGACTGTTCACTATCACGGCATTGCTTCTTTCGACAGCAGTGTCACAGGCGGGAAGCCTGCTTCGTTTTCACAACGGAGACGTCGATCCAAAAACCAGCAACCGCATCACGGTCGCATTTGACCACTTGACGGACGATTACGTTCTTCAATTTAAAAATGCGATCACCGAATCCGATAAGAAAGCGCTGAAAGCTCAAGGCATTCAAGTTTTCCGCTACATTCCGGATGACGCCTTGATCGTGCGCGCAACGGCGACTCAACTTTCGCAGTTCGCCCACAACGGAAAAATCAATGCTTTCATTCCTTATAAAGGAGCGGTGAAACTTTCCAGCGCGCTTCCGCCACTGAGCGTTTTCTCACGCGCCAAAAGCATCAACGTTGCGATCCTGACTTTCTCGACTGAAGACAGCCAGCACATTTTGAACGCTCTGCAAACTCAAGATCCAAATCTCAAGGTGATCGATCACACGGGCTCAACATTGTCGGTGCAAATGCAGCAAACCCTGCTCGCAAACCTTGCCGAAATGCCAGGTGTCGAGTTCGTGCAAGAATTGGTGAAGCTCGAGCCTTTGCACATCAGTTTGCAAGATGATGTCACCAGCGATGACGAACCGAAGATGGCCGGTGATTACACCGATCTGAACGGTTATGAGACTGGAACCAAAGTCATGAACATGGATGCCATTTGGGCCCAAGGTTATCATGGCCAAGGCCAAATCGTCGGTATCGCTGATACTGGTTTGGACACCGGAGACATGAGCACCATCGCGACTGATTTCAACGGTGCGGTGGCGAAAGGAATTGGCGTTGGTATCGGTTCAAAAGGCGCATGGAACGATCCGATGGGACACGGAACGCACGTCGCGGGTTCGGTCTTGGGTCGTGGCGTTCCTTCTGGCGGATTGCTCAAAGGTGCCGCTTACGATGCGAAAGTCGTTTTTGAAAGCATGTGGTCTCCCATCATCAGCAACCTGACCGTGCCACCAAAATTGGCGCAGTTGTTTCAAGCGGCTTACGATGAAGGCGCGCGCATTCACAGCAACTCTTGGGGTGCCGCTCGCGAAGACATCTTCGGTTCTTACGAGGCGATGGCTCAGCAGGTGGATCAGTTCATGTGGGATCACCCTGATATGCTGGTCATTTACGCGGCTGGAAACTCGGGCGTGGATAAAGACAAAGATGGCCGCATCGATCCAAATTCGGTGGGTCCTCCGGGAACAGCTAAAAACATCCTGACCGTTGGCGCTTCTGAAAACTTGCTCGCTCAAGGCGGAATCCAAAAGCAAGTCAAAGAATTGCGAAACGCGGCCGATTCATGGGGCGCAGAACCCATCTGGAGTTCGAAAGTTTCCGATAATATCGATGGCATGGCGATGTTCAGCTCGCGCGGTCCATTGAAAGACGGACGCACCAAGCCCGAGATCGTGGCTCCAGGTACGAACATTCTTTCGACCCGCTCTCACATGCCAACAGCCGAACTCTTGTGGGGCGAGTACAATAAAGACTACGTCTATTCCGGCGGAACTTCGATGGCGACTCCTCTGACCGCAGGTGCGGCAGCGGTTACTCGCGAAGTGTTGGTGAAAAAATTTAATATCGCCAATCCATCGGCAGCCTTGGTGAAGGCCACCATGCTTCACACGGCAACTGACATGTTCCCAGGCCAGTACGGCGGAGGAGCAACACAGGAATTCCAAACGCGACGTCCGAATTCGGATGAAGGCTATGGCCGTGTCGACATGGCAAAGCTTGCTGGTTTGGCAGCGCAAACTCATTTTGTTGAAGCCGATGTCGCTCAGGGCGAGGCTTACACCACAACTGTGCAAGTGCATAACGGCAAGCTCTTGGTGAATCTGGTTTACACAGATGCTCCAGGAACGCCCTCAGCTGGTGCAGCTTTGGTGAACAATCTGGATTTGGAAGTTAAATCGATCGCCCGCAGCGCGGTTGCGGCGACGGACGCCGTTGCGTTTGCGTCGACAGATGCCATTAACAACAATGAAGTCGCAGAGTTGACGGGTTTGGCAGATGGCACTTACCAAATCAGCGTCAAAGGCACGAAGATTCCAATGGGCAAGAATGGCAAACAGCCTTTTGCTTTGGTTTACACAGCGCTTTAAGCTGACTCGATAAGCTATTGAAATAAAATAAGAACGGGCTTCCATCAGGAGGCCCGTTTTCTTTTGAAATCTTTCCTAACGGACCGCGAATGGTTTGATAACTTGTGTCAAATCGGCTATAAATATTGTGGCTCAAAAATCGTCTGGATGCGGGTATTCGTGGGGTTGTCGAGTGGAACCAGTCGGTGGATGAGTGTCGGAGGTTGATAGCGTGGCAGAAATTAAAACGCAATCAGTTGCATTTGCGGGCTTTAAAGTCGGTGATCATGCCGTTTATCCCGGTCATGGCGTCGGCAAAGTTGTAGCCGTCGAAGTGAAAGAAATCATGGGCACTAAGCTCGAGTTTTACTCGGTTCAAATCCTGGAGACAGGATTGAAAATCATGGTTCCCAAATCCAGCGTGGTTCAAGTCGGTCTTCGTCCGATCATTTCGGAAGAAGAAGCAGGTAAAGTCATCGCGATTTTGAAAATCAAAGATGTGAAAATCGACACCCAAACTTGGAATCGTCGATATCGCGAATACATGGAAAAAATCAAAACCGGTTCGGTCTACGAAATCGCCGAAGTTCTGCGCGATTTATTCCTTCTCAAGGCTGACAAAGAGCTGTCTTTTGGCGAGCGCAAGATGCTCGACAATGCTCGTGGCCTTCTGATGAAGGAACTGACATTGGCCGTGAAAAATGAAGCTTTAACTCAAGAAGAAGAAGTCCGTCAGATCTTCGGTCTGGGCTAAACTCGCTGCTCAAAATTTTGAATCATTCTTGAAAGGCCTGATCCACGGATCGGGCCTTTTGTTTTTTGGCGAACCTTTGTTGCGAAGTTTGCGTGCCTCGCGCCGCCACCTTGGTGATAGTTATTCCCTCGGCGCTCCTTGGGTTGGAGTGTCCTCGAGGTGCTTGCTATTCCGCGGGCGATCTTGGAAGAGCTCATATTTCTAAGGTTCGCGTGTCGAACCAAGAAAGCTGTCGTGACAGGTGTCGGTGGCGCAGTGTTTCCTGTGCGTGCCTGTCTAACTCGGACCACTCAAACGGGGGTCTTCACTCACTTTCTTGTCGACTGATTCGTAGACAAGACTTGTCTACGAATCAGTCGACAAGAAATGGATGTCGAAATGATCTCAACCTGGTGAAGTTGTGGGATTTTGGTAGCTTGCGGGGGGCGATGCGCCATCGGGCTGCGTCCCTTCTTTTTGCGTCCTCAAACCTTGGAAATTTCGATAAACTGGCGGCTTTCCTCAACTGGAGGCTTTTGATGTCCTTTCAAGAAGTTCGCGTTCGTTTTGCGCCGAGCCCGACAGGTTACCTGCATGTGGGTGGCGCGCGCACGGCCTTGTACAATTATCTGTTCGCCAAAAAACACAATGGCAAATTCATCCTGCGCATCGAGGACACGGATCAAGCCCGCTCGACGGAAGAATCATTGAAGATGGTGATCGAGGATCTGCAATGGCTGGGACTTCAATGGGACGAGGGTCCGGATCCAAAAAGTCTGAGCGATATGGGACCCCATGGGCCTTACAAACAAAGTCAGCGCCAGAGCATTTATAAGAAGGTGGCGGACGAATTGCTAGCTTCTGGAAAAGCTTATTACTGTTTCATGACCGATGAAGAGATGGAAGCTCAGCGCGAGAAGATGAAAGCTGAAGGCTACGCTCAGCCGCACGTCGAAAGTCCCTATGAGAATTTGGGATTGGAACAGGCTTTGGCGAAAATCAAGGCCGGCGAAAAAGCGGTGGTGCGATTTAAGACTCGCAACCTCAAAAAAGATTACATCTTCACCGACCTGATTCGTGGCGAGATTAAATTTCCTTCCGACATGGTTGGGGACTTTGTGCTTTTGCGCAGCGACGGCATGCCGGTTTATAACTTTTGCTGCGTGGTCGATGATCACCTGATGAAGATTTCGCATGTTTTGCGCGCCGAAGAGCATCTGCCGAACACGCTTCGCCAGATGATGATTTATGAAGCCATGAACTGGACGCAGCCGCAGTTTGGTCACCTGTCGTTGATCTTGGATGAAGACCGACAGAAGCTTTCCAAGCGCAAAGGTGCAACCAGCTGTCATGAATTTAAAATCGAGGGTTATTTGCCAAAAGCGCTTTTGAATTTCATCGCGCTTCTGGGGTGGTCGCACGCCAACGGCAAAGAGATTTTGACCATGGACGAGATGATCTCGGGCTTTGATCTGGCCCGCGTGAATCCGGCCGGCGCGATCTTTGATGCCGTGAAGCTGAAATGGATGAACGCTCAGCACTTGCGAGCGCACACGAATCTTGAAATTTGGAAGATGATCGAGCCTTTTTTAGCGAAGGAAAATTTCGGTTTGCCAAACGATTCCATGTGGCAGGAAAAAAGTGTCGCCACTTTCAAGTCTTACATGGAGACCTTGGCCGATAGCGTGAATCTGTACCGACCGCTGTCGGATGCGATGTACGAGATTTTGCCGGAAGCAAATGAAGTGTTCACCTGGGAGCCAACGCGTGCGGTGTTGGCCGCGTGGAAGGAATTGGTTTCGGCGGAAACGGAAACGTACATGAGCGAAGAGCGCTTCATGAAAATTCAGGATCTGGTGAAAGAAAAAACCGGGGCGAAGGGGAAGAATCTCTTTCAGCCGATCCGGGTGGCCGTCATCGGGCAGCCGCACGGAGCGGAGCTTAAAATTTTGGTGCCGTTGATGTCGAAGAGCTCGCTGCTGAAGCGAGTGGATCAGTGTTTAGGAAAGTTTTAAATTATGTTGGTTGTTTACAATACGCAGAGCCGTCAAAAAGAGAAATTTGAACCCTATGACCCGAAGCACGTGAAAATGTACTGCTGCGGGCCCACGGTTTACGATCTCTTGCATGTCGGAAATTTCCGCGGTGCTATTTTCTATAATTTGGTTCGCAATTGGCTTGAAGAATCCGGCTACAAGGTCACCTACGTGTATAACTATACGGACGTTGACGATAAGATCATCAATCGCGCCATCAAAGAGGGGCGAAGTGCGAACGAAGTCGCCGAGCAATACATCGTCGAGTTTGAGAAAGATTTTGGACGACTGAAACTTCGCAAGCAAGATCACAATCCGCGCGTGACCGAACACATGGACTCGATTCTGCAAATGGTTGGTCAGTTGATCGAAAATAACAAAGCTTACGACGTGAACGGCGAAGTTTTGTATTCGATCAAAGCTTTTGATGGGTACGGAAAATTATCGAATCGCAATCCAGATGATTTAAAGGCTGGCGTGCGGGTCGAAATGGGAAGCCAGAAGAAAGATCCATTGGATTTTGCTTTGTGGAAGCCTTCAAAGCCGAATGAACCTTCGTGGCCATCACCTTGGGGACCTGGGCGCCCGGGCTGGCATATCGAATGCTCGGCCATGGCGAAATCCATCTTAGGTGAGCAAATTGACATTCACGGTGGTGGATTGGATCTCGTTTTTCCTCATCATGAAAATGAGATTGCGCAGTCCGAAGGTTGCAGCGGCAAGCATTACGTCAAATATTGGATTCACAACAACATGATCAATTTCTCGGGCGCTAAGATGAGCAAGTCTTTGGGTAACATCAAGACGGCGCGCTCGTTCATGGATGATTTCAATCCCGAGATCCTGAAATACATGATGCTGTCGGTTCATTACCGATCGATTTCGGATTTCAGCGAACACGCGATCGAGCAAGCGGTGCATGGCCTGGCACGAATCTATTCTGCCTTGGCGACCGCGAATTCTTTGGCGGCGGGCGAGACAAAACCGGAAGCAAGCTTTGAGAAAATTACGACCGAGGCGTGGGCGAAAATCACCGAAGCTTTGAATGACGACTTCAATACGCCCGAAGCTTTTGCGCGGGTGTTTGAAGTGGTTCGAGCGTTTAATTCGCAGGTGAAACGGGGGATGAAAACGAATCCGGCGGTCAGTGGCAAAGCTGTCGCTTTACAGAACTTTATTTTGAGATTTGGCAAGCTTTTGTCCCTTTTTGAAGAGCCTGCGCAAGAGTTCCTGGTCACCTTGGACGATATGCTGCTAAAGAAGAAAGGTTTGGTTCGCGCTCAAATCGATGGCCTCTTGGTTGAGAGGACGGCGGCACGAGCGAACAAGGACTTTAAACGGTCCGACGAGCTTCGAGATCAGTTAACTCAAATGGGAATTGCTGTGAGCGACACACCTCAGGGATCCGAGTGGGAAGTCGCCAAATAAGGCGGTTGGATGTCACAGAAAAAGTTGTTTAAGTTGGTTTCGGATTTTAAGCCTTCAGGTGATCAGCCCAAGGCGATTTCCGAGATCTTGTCGAATTTTAAAAATGGACTCAATCATCAGACGCTGTTGGGTGTAACCGGATCGGGAAAGACCTTCTCGATGGCGCATACGATTGCCAATCTCAATGAGCCGGCCTTGGTGCTGGCACCGAATAAGACGTTGGCGGCGCAGTTGTACATGGAGTTCAAAGAGCTTTTTCCGCACAATGCGGTCGAGTACTTTGTGTCCTATTACGATTACTATCAGCCGGAAGCTTACATTCCGACGACCGATACCTTTATTGAGAAGGATTCGGCGATCAATGAGCAGATCGATCGCATGCGCCACTCGGCCACGCGGTCCTTGTTTGACCGCAAAGACGTGATCATCGTGAGCTCCGTTTCCTGCATTTACGGTCTTGGCAGTCCCGAGGCTTACTCGGGGATGATGATTCATTTGATCAACAACACCGAGATGAAGCGCGATCACTTGCTGCGCGAACTGGTGCGAATTCAGTATCAACGAAACAACGTGGACTTTTCGCGGGGAACCGTGCGGGTGCGCGGGGATGTGGTCGAGATTTTTCCGCCGTACGAAGAAGAGCGCGCGGTGCGGGTCGAATTTTTCGGGGACTATATCGAAAAAGTCGCGTGGATTGATCCACTCACGGGTCAAGTTTTAGAGGAACTGGACCAGATCGGTATTTATCCGGGATCGCACTATGCGACGGGCGATGACAATATCAAGCGCGCCATCGGCACCATTCGCGATGAGCTTCGTGAAAGGCTGCAGACCTTTCAGAAAGAAATGAAATTCTTAGAAGCGCAGCGGATCGAGCAAAGAACCTTGTACGACATCGAGATGATGGAACAGATGGGATTTTGCTCGGGCATCGAGAACTATTCGCGGCATTTGACAGGGCGTGGGGCCGGGGCGCCTCCGCCGACATTATTGGAATACTTCCCGAAAAATTTTGTCACCTTTATCGATGAATCTCACGTCACCGTTCCGCAGATTGGTGGAATGTACCGCGGAGACCGAGCGCGAAAGATGACCTTGGTGGATCATGGTTTCCGTTTGCCGTCGGCTCTGGACAATCGACCCCTGAATTTTCAAGAGTTCGAAGCGTTCATGGACAAAGTGGTCTACGTGTCGGCAACGCCGGGACCTTATGAATTGCAAAAGTCTGAAGGCTTGATCGTCGAGATGATCATTCGCCCAACGGGACTGGTGGATCCACAAACCGAAGTGCGACCGGTGAAATTTCAGGTTGACGATTTGCTGACGGAAATTCGCGATCGGGTGAAGAAAAAAGAGCGCGTGCTGATCACGACTTTGACCAAACGAAGCGCCGAAGATTTGACCGAGTATTACGAGTCTCTGGGCGTAAAAGTGAAGTACTTGCACAGCGATATCGACACCGTCGAGCGGATGGAGATCTTGCGTGATTTGCGGCTGGGGGTCTTCGATGTTTTGATCGGGATCAATCTTTTGCGAGAGGGGATTGATATCCCCGAAGTCTCATTGGTGGCGATCACCGATGCGGATAAAGAGGGATTCTTAAGGTCCGAGCGTTCTTTGATTCAAACGATCGGGCGGGCTGCGCGAAATTTGAATGGGCGCGTTATATTGTATGCTGACAAGATGACGGACTCGATGACTCGAGCGCTGGGGGAAACCGAGCGACGTCGGGCCATCCAGACGGCGTATAATGTGAAGAATAATATCACTCCGGCTTCGATTCAGAAGAAGATCCGCGAGGGATTGGGCGATCTTTTTGATGGCAACCCATCAGCTCATATAGGCCTTGAGCCTAAAAAAGTTGTGAACTTGTTTGAGAAGTACGCGGGACAGCCGGGCGCTTTGGCGAAGGAGATTGAAACTTTGCGAAAGAAAATGAAGAAGGCTTCGGACAACCTGGACTTTGAGGACGCGGCCAAGATCCGTGACGAAGTCAAACGCCTGCAGATTTTAGAACTGAACATCCGACCTGGGGGCAGTATTGAAAAAGAGTCGGATGACGTCGTTGAAGGGAAAGTGCTACCGTTTAAGCAACCATCATAAAAGGAAAGGCCTTTGAAAATGAAATCATCATTGCTTTTGCTTCTGCTCTTATCTGCAGGTTCCGTTCTCGCTCAATCATTACCCGATCCCACTCCGGCGGCTCATCCCAGGGATGATGCGAAAATGGATCCAGCCGCGAAAGCCAAAGAGGGGAGCAGCACAGCTGGCGCGATTCAAAAGGGAAAAGTCTTTTTTGTTGAGCCTAAAAATGGTGCAACCGTCGAGAAAACTTTCACCGTGAAAATGGGCGTTGAAGGCTACAAGGTTCGCCCCGCGGGCGAAGCGCCGGATGAAGTTGTGAGTGGTCATCACCATATTTTGATCGACCAAGGGGCCGCGCCGGCGGGACAGCCGATCCCGAACGATGACAAACACATGCACTTCGGAAAAGGCCAGATGGAAACCAAAGTGACATTGCCGCCGGGAAAACACACCCTGACATTGCAATTTGCGGATGGGGCCCATCGGTCTTTTGGACCACAGATGAGCCAGACCATCACCGTCAATGTAAAATAGGATTTTTTGACTCAAGATCCTGCCGTTGAACGCTGGGATCTTGAATTTCTCCTCTGGATATTGGTCGAGTTCTCCTGATCCCGACAATTTTTTTTTTGGTCCCCCCAAATATTTCGAATAACAATGGGAATAGGAACTTATGTTTCCTTTTGGGTTATCGCCCTTTCCACGGATGGAGAAAGACAATGAAGCCAGCGCTAATTTCCTTTTCTTTGGTACTCTTCGCCCAAGTTTCAATGGCAGGATTTTTTGATACGAACTTTCCAAAGGAATATGCCAGCATTGAAAAAGATAAAAAAGATGTCCAAGCGCAAATCAACACTCTCAATAAAAGAAAAGAATATCTTGGGAAAAAATTGGCAGCATGTGTGAATGACCGCGAGGCCTGTTCCAATGCTGGAGACAGCGAAAATGATATTAAAGATGATATCAAAAAAGCGGAAGCAAGCATCAAATCTTACCAAGCTAAAATCGAAGATTTAGACACAAAGTACTCAAGCACCCAAAAAGATGAAAAAGATTTCAACACAGAAAAGGCGGCTAAAGATAAAGCGGCAGCCGATCGCAAGGCTAAAATCGAGCAGAACGAAGCCAAAAGATACATGGATAATTTGAAGAAGCATGCGAACACGATGAAAGAAGATCTGTGGAATATTAAATTTGATGTTGCGGATATGGGACGTCAATTCGACAAGCATGACATCGGACAATATGTTGCCGCGAAAATGGGGCTGATGCTCAACTCGCAAGCCTTTTGTGTTGCCAAAGCAAGATGTGAAGAGCCGGTCGGACAAGCGAAAAAACGAGTCAGTGCTGAACAGTTGCAACAAGAGATCTTCTCCGGCATGAGCACGGACATTTTCAAAGGCGTTGATTTTTACCAAAAAGCGCACGAAGGCGCAGGCGCACCTGCCGCTTCACAAAAACCTGCGAAATCCACCGGCGCTCCATAATCCAATTTCCCAATAGATTGAAACTTCAAAATCGCCATGAGATAACCAGTCCATGGCGATTTCTGCATCTCAGGCCAAATTCGAAATAGTGAAAGAGAAGGTCAAAGAATTTCCGACTCAGTCGGGGGTTTATTTGATGAAGAATCTCGCCGACAAAATCATCTATGTCGGGAAGGCCAAGAATTTGCGTGCCCGGGTTCGCAGCTATTTTTTGGATAGCAAGGATCATTCGCCGAAGACGCGCGTGCTGGTCAGTCACATTCAAGAAATCGAATACATTCTGACAAAGACCGAGGTCGAAGCGTTTTTGCTCGAGGCTTCGCTGATCAAGAAGCATCGGCCAAAATACAACATTCGGCTGAAGGATGACAAAGCGTATCCTTACATCAAGCTTTCGTGGTCGGATGATTATCCAAGACTTTATCTCAGCCGCAAAGTTCGCAAGGACGGCGGTCTTTACTTTGGACCTTACACACGCGGACTTGCGGTGCAGGGGACGATTAAGTTTCTCAATCGCACCTTCAAGATTCGGGACTGCACGGACTCGGTTTTTAAGACGCGCAAGCGGCCCTGCATGACCCACCAAATCGGCCGTTGCACGGCGCCCTGTGTGAATTTGATTTCCAAAGAAGAATACCGGGAAGAAGTCGAAGGTGCGAAGAACTTTCTGCGCGGTCAAGATAAGCGCGTGATCAAGCAGTTGACCGAAAGAATGAAACTGGCGGCGAGTGAAGAAAAATTTGAAGTCGCGGCCCGTTTGCGGGATTCGGTTTCTTCGGTTAAGGCGATTCTGGAAAAACAATCGGTCATCAATGCGACAAGCGATAAGGATCAAGACGCGATCGGATTCTTCGGTGATGATCGCGGCTGTTTGATCGAGACGGTTCACGTGCGACAGGGGCGGGTGTTGGGAACGAGGGCGCATTATTTTCCGATGCTCGATCCGCACGATCCCTCGGAAGATCCGCGTGAATGGCTGATTTCGTTTTTGAATCAGTACTATGAAGACAATATCATTCCGGAAGAAGTGCTGCTGCCCGTGGATGTCGGGCCCGAGATGATGAAGCTGATGGAAGCGGTCTTGAAAGAGCGTTCGGGGGCCGAGGTGACGGTGCGCTTTGCTACGGGTGAGAAAGCTTCCTCGTTGGTCGAGATGGCCAATCAGAATGCGCAGGCGCACTTTGATAAGTACGTCACCAAGTCCGAGGAAAAACGTCGCGGCTTGGAAGAAATCAAAGAGCGCTTGGGTCTGCCGAATCTGCCTTTGCGGATCGAGTGCTATGACATCTCCAACTTTCAGGGCGCGGAAAGCGTTGCGAGCCAGGTGGTGTTCGAAGATGGCGTGCCGTCGAAAGAACATTACCGCCGGTATAAAATCAAAACCGTCGAAGGATCCAATGATTTCGCCTCGATGAAAGAAGTTTTATCGCGTCGGTTTCGTCACACCGAATACGATGATCCGCAACTGGTCGTCGTCGATGGTGGTAAGGGTCAGCTCAGTGCCGCGGTGAAAATTTTGAAAGAAATCGGGCGCGGGGACGTACCGGTCGTGGGCCTAGCGAAAGCTCGCGTGCAGGGTGAATTTTCAGACTCGGAAGTGATGAGCACGGAAGAGCGATTTTACATTCCGGGCCGGCAGAATCCGGTGGTGTTCAAGAATAATTCCGAAGCCCACCACATTCTGGTCGGCATTCGCGACGAGGCCCACCGCTTCGCCATCACCTATCACCGCAAGCTTCGCGAGGCCACGAGCCTTGAGAGCTCGCTGGATTTCGTCGTGGGCTTGGGAGAGAAACGAAAGAAAGAATTGTTGCGGGTCTATCCCGACGTGCAGGCGATCAAGTCGGCCGAGGTCGAAGATCTGGTGAAAATTCCAGGCTTCAATCGGGTTTTGGCCGAGCGAATTTTACTGCAGCTCAACGAAGATGACGACGACAGCGAGGTCAGCAATCCCGCGATTGATCTGAAGACGATCGCGGAATCGGGCAGTAAAGATCCATTCTAAAAGCGAAATGTCAGTTCACTTGGATTGAAGGGAGTGTGCGCCACCGAATCGGCGGTGGCTTTCATCATCTTACTGGATGTCGTGGACTTCGGTGCGGACGTGGACGGCGCAGCTGGGGCAGTGGCCATCTTCTTTCAGGCGGTTTTCACTCTCGTCAATTTCGACTTGAAATTCGAGAGTTGTGCCACAGTGCGGGCAATTGTTAACCGCTTCCACAAAGGCTTCGCGGCGTTCGATGTCTTCCATTGGCAATATATTAAAGCGAAAGATTTCCATGTCCTTATTATCGGCAGGTCTTGTATAGCTTTGAGTCATATTCTGTAAAACTGGACCTCAGTCCGTCCAAAGACTAAAGTCGGCCTTGTGGAAAATTATCTCTGGTACTTGGAAAATGTTTTGGGTCTCAAAACCTTGGTTTTGCCCGAGATGCCCTCTCCCGTTGAGACGGAAGCGATCGTTGAGGAACCGGTTGTCAAGCCGCCTCAGGTTCTCTTTATTGAAGAACGAGCCTTGAGTGCCGCGGCCAGTGAGCTGTTCCATAAAATGCGAGAAGCGATGAAGCTTTCCAGCGAGCAGGTGACGGTGCTCTTTGCCGACAAGGCTTCTGCCAGCGAATTGCAAGTCGCAGTGATGTCGGCTGATCGTGTGGTATCTTTCTCGAAAAACATTTTTCAAAATTTGCAGAAAGAACCGGAACATAAATTTCTCACTCACTCGCCAGAAGAACTTTTGAAAAGACCAGAACTGAAAAAGCAGGCTTGGGATGATCTCAAGCTCGTGATGAAGTCTTTAGGACTTTTATGAAATTTTTAATCCCACTTTTAATTGCGTTCGGAATTCAGTGCTCGCTCACGAGCGCGGCATTTGCTTTGGGACCCTCGGTGTGCACCGTTGCGGTGACGGTGGATGGGATCATTTCGGCGGCGACCAAAGATTATCTCGAGCGCGCCGAAACCGAAGTGCAAAAAAGAAATTGCACTTCGCTCTTGGTTCGTATGAATACGCCCGGCGGGGATCTGCAGGCGACACGATTGATTGTTGAAAAGATTCTGGCTTCGAAGATTCCCTACCTCTGCTTGATCACTCCCAGTGGCGGGCATGCGGGCAGTGCGGGCGCCTTGATTTTACAGGCTTGTCACGTCAATGGTGGGGTGGCGGCCACGAACGTGGGAGCGGCGACACCAATCTTGGGTGGAGGGCAGAGTTTATCTGATGATCTTCGAAAAAAAATCATCAATGACACCGTCAGCTGGTCGCAGGGGCTCGCCAAATTGCGCGGCCGAAATTTAGCATTTGCTCGCGACATCGTCACTGAAGCGAAAGCCATCTCCAGCGAAGAGGCCGTTCAGATGAAAGCTTTGGATATCTACGCCAAAGACGAAGCCGATTTTTTGCAAAAGAGTGAAGGGCGAAAAGTTCAAATTCAGGAAGCAGCGGACCAGAAAGTGCAAACGGGTCCCATCAGCGAATACGAAAAAGACTTTCGCTATAAAATTTTAAATCTCATCGCCGATCCAGAGCTTGCTTATCTTTTGTTTATGGCGTCGCTGGCACTTTTGTATTTCGAAATCACGCATCCCGGATTTGTCGCTCCCGGCGTGATTGGCGGCATGGGTCTGGTGCTTTCACTGATTGCCTTTCACAAGTTGGATGTGCAATGGGGTGGCCTGGCCTTGTTAATTCTCGGAATCGGTTTTTTAATCGCCGAAGTCTTCGTGCCAAGCTTTGGCATGCTCGGCATCGGAGGCATCGTTGCCTTGGTGGTCGGCAGCATCTTTTTGTATGACCCCAGCCTGACGGGCTATGCTCTGCCGCTTTCTTTGATATTGACGGTCTCGATCTGCCTTGGCGCCGTTTTCATTGGGCTAGGGCTTCTCGCCATGCGGACCTATCGCCGCGGCGGAAAAAATTTGGATGCGGTCCATCTGGGAAAACAAGCGGTGGTCGTGCGCATGGAAACGGAGACCGCGGGTCAGTTGGAAATCAAGGGCGAGATCTGGAGTTTCGAATCAAATGAAAGCCTGCAGGTCGGCGACAAAGTCCAAGTGCTGTCGCGGCAGGGGCTGGTTTATAAAGTTCAGAAAATCAAAAATTCACAAGGAGTTCTGTCATGACGGAATTTATTGGCTCGTTCGGAGTCATCATCTTTTTTGCGATCCTGTTTTTAGGAAGCGCGGTTAAAATTTTGTCCGAGTGGGAGCGCGGGGTCGTCCTGAGATTCGGTCGCTCGGTCGGCGTGCGCGGACCGGGGATGATCATCTTGATCCCGCTCGTCGAGCGCATCATGAAGGTCGATACGCGAACCATCACCATGGACATTCCACCACAAGACGTCATCACCAAAGATAACGTGTCGATGAAGGTGAACGCGGTCGTTTATTTCAAAGTGATTTCACCGGAAGAGGCGATCACCAAGGTCGAGGATTTTTACTTTGCCACAAGCCAGCTTGCGCAAACGACATTGCGCTCGGTGATGGGGCAGTACCAATTGGACGAGTCCCTGTCTCAGCGGGATAAAATCAACCACACCTTGCAGGGCATGCTGGATCGTCAGACCGAACCTTGGGGCGTGAAGGTCAGCGCGGTGGAAGTGAAGCAGATTGATCTTCCGAAAGAAATGCAGCGAGCGATGGCGCGCGAGGCGGAAGCGGAACGAGAACGTCGCGCCAAGGTCATCAGTGCCGAAGGAGAGTTGCAGCGGGCCCAAAAGCTTGCGGACGCGTCGCATGCCCTGGCTTCGTCGCCATCGGCCTTGCAACTGGCCTACCTGCAAACTTTGACGGAAATTGCTGGCGATAAGTCCAGTACCATCGTCTTTCCGCTGCCAATGGATGTCCTCAAGCCATTTATCAAGTAATCTCAAAGTCTAGCACTTGATAAAAGCCCTCCCTAAGGATGCCTGCTTTTAAGGCACTTTTCTGAGGGCTTTTCAATTTGAATTCACTCTCGAGCAACAAGGATGTGGCCGGCGTGTTTCGATGGACTTTCGTTCTCACCCTTATGGTCGCAGGTCTAGGACTTGCGGCTCAGGCCTTTGATAATCCCCCGATTCGCGTTCGCTTGCAGGCTTCCGTCGAAGTGCTGGAACTGGAAGGCATCGGCGTGCAGATTCACGGACGCGAAGTCGCGTTTGAAAAGGTTGCCATTCCCAGACATCAAACCATCCGTATCGAGCGCTTCGAGCACGGTTGGAAGGTGACGCGTTCCGGGGCCTTCGAAGTGATCGAGACGCCGTTCCTGGCGATGAAGGGCATTGCTCTCAGACAAGGCGGAAAGCTTTTGCCGAATCAAGTTTTCCTGGCTCCGCAAAAACGAAAAAAATTCGATGTCATCGGCATTCTGCCCTTGGAAAATTATCTGGTCGGCGTGATCGCGAGCGAAATGCCTTTGTCGTGGCCGCTTGAAACATTAAAGGCGCAGGCCATCGCGGCAAGATCATACGCCCTGGTGACGATGCGGGAGCGAGCCAAATCTTTTTATCATGTCGAAAGCACGGTGCTTGATCAGGTTTTCACGCACATCGGAAATGAGCCGAATGAGAGCGCCTTGGTCTCGAAAGCCAAAGTCGCGGTCAAGGAAACGGAAGGCATGGTGCTGCTGGCACCAGATGGAAAAACGCTCAAAGCCTTTTACCATTCAGACTGCGGGGGCAAGACTTCGAATGCCAAAGATGTTTGGGGATATGGCGTTTCCGCCGGCATTGCGGTTGATGCGTCCTGCCCCGGGGTGGCCAAGCGCAATTGGAATCTCGAGCTTGAAGATCAGGGATTGTCGGCCAAGCTTAAACAGTATTTGAAAAAAGACATGGGGCTTTTGGTGAACTTTAGCTTGATTCGGCCGGGACCGGACGAGCGGGTGCAAAAGATGGAGCTTCAGTGGCAATCCGGAGAAAAAACGAAAATGGCGGCGCACGAGTTTCGCGCGGCGATTGGTTTTGACCAGCTTCGCAGCACTTTTTTCGAGGCTCGAAAAATGGGGGATCGATTTTTATTTACGGGAAAAGGTTTCGGTCATGGCGTGGGGCTTTGTCAGTGGGGAGCGCGGGCTTTGGGGAAAATGGGAAAGGATTATAAAGAAATCCTGGAACATTATTATCCGAAAGCAGAAATTCAGAGCTCAGAATCAAAGCGTTTGGCCTTGATCAGAAATGAGCCAGAACTCGCAACGCAAATAAAATAACGGCACCGATTGCTAGCATTTGTGGGGCGGAAATTTGAACTTGATTTCTCATATGTATACCAGATCGGTCGTTTCTGTCAGATCTTGAGAACTTTTTAAAAAATAATTGCAAGATTCCGGAGTCTTCAGAATCACTTTACGAAGAAGTAGTGAAACTGCGGCAATCCGTCTCTTTTCTGGTCGATATCAAAGAGACCGATGACCTCGGTTCTTTCGCCCGGCTTCACGTTGAAGACGGTCCAATCGCAGGACTCGAGGATTTGGTGCAGGCCGCGGCCGGCGCCGCCCTTGTCGGCGTTCATGATGCCGGCTTGGTTGTTATAACAGCTTTGCAGGTATTTGATGATGACTTCGCGGGGGAGGGCGCCGAAAGGGTCTTGAATTGAGACAGCCAGGATGTTGCCGTCACAACCGAAGCGCAGTTCGGGTTGTTGATTTTGATGCAAGCGAAGTTCGGTCGTGCGCGGCAAGTGATTGTACAAAGACTTGCCGTCGACTCCCACCGGCGCGTCGTAGATCGCATTCATCATCATTTCTTCGGTGGCAACTTGAACGCGGTCCAAAAGAGCGCCGCGAATGCCGAGACCTTTGAAATGCGCGAGCATTTCTTCACGCAAGCCTTCGCGGTCCTTCGAGCTTGCGATCTTCTTGCTTTGAATGTCCGTTCCCCAGGCCAGGTACTTTTCGAGGCCAAAATAGTTGTTGTGCAAAATCTTCGTCAAAGTCGTCAACAGGCTTTTGGCCGTGCCGGCGCGATCATCGGGCGCGCGCGAAATGACATTTTGGACGAAGCCAAGTGAAAGCAGCTTTTGAAAATCCAGTTCCGGAGATTCGATCAAAACCATCTCGCCGGAAAAGTTCTGCTGGCGCGACCAGTTTAAAAATTCAGCCGAGGTTTCATCGCACATGATCACGTCGGGATTTTCACTGAAGGCCGCTTGTGCTTCTTCGACCGTATTGGTGATCAAGAGCTGCACGCCGGTGCCGCCGACGGCCGTCTTGATGATGTTTTGTTGCTTCTTGTTGGGTTCGAGCAAAAGAACCTTTTTCTGATTCTTCGAAGTTTCGGCGCGCAGGAAATTCATCTGCGCCGACATGACCATTTCAAGCTCTCGTTTCTTGGTCGCCAGTTCGCGAGAAGTGATTTCGTACAGTTTGGCTTTTTCATTTGTCTTCATCAGGCGATCGGTCAGGACGCCTGAATAGATTCGGTACAACAGAAATTGAAATCGATCTTTTTGGGCGGGGTGAACGTGAGCGAAATCTTCAGCGGCAATGCAGAAGCATTTCACCGGCGTTTGGCTGCGGATTTGGGCGCTGACGGGTTTTCCAGAGAGAACGCTCATTTCGCCGATCACTTCTCCCGAACGAGTGAGCTCGTTCACTTTTTCGCCATCGACCAAGATTTCCAGCACGCCTTCGCGTAGAAAATAAAGCTTGTCGTTTATTTGCTCGATGTCGAGCAGGACGTGGCCTGCCGGAAAATCAGCGACGCGAACCATGGTTGAAACCTGCAGCAACAAAGCCTCGTCGAAAGACGCAAAGAATGGGTATTCTTTGATTTCCTGGGCAATCAATGCTGGATGTGGAGTCATTTGCGTCCTTTATGGTTATAGTCTTTATCGGTCAATCGTCTTAGTTTTGAAGGTTTCAAGCGTGCATTCTCAAAATGAAACACGATTTTTCACTTGTCTATGAACTGGTCAGTCCAGGGTCCGACCAACATCGGTTTCAAAGAAAAATCGCTGATTTTCAACGTAAGCATTGGATATGCCTTTGCTTTCGGTGCGTGACAAAAATCGCGGGCCGTTCTCGAGTTTCCCTCTCAAAAAACAGTCTCAGGGTGAGACATCGGTTTTAAAGACCAAAGCGAATTCAAGAGTTTGCGGAAAACAATCGAAGTTCGGCATGGGCCTTGTAATAGAGCCTTGTGAGAGCAAAGGCTCTTGAATGCAAGGAGAGGTTATGAAATCGCAAAACCAAGTGGTTGGAAAAGGGCTGGCGGTCATCATGGTGACAGCGGCGCTCTTTCTTGGGGTCGGTTGCGCGAAGAAAAGCGATGGGTTTGCATCCGACACCAATACAGGGGGAAGTGGAGACACGACAAACAATGCTCCACCAGCTGTCGTTGTTCCTCGGGACACTGACGGACCTCGGGGTGCCGAGTTCGCTGCCGGAGCAACGGCCGCACTGACACCTGTTGATAGCAATAATGCAAGACTGACGGAATACGTGGCGACTCATCCGCTGAATGCACCAACGGATCTTCGCATCAGCGTAAAATTGCAAGAGATCGCAACCAATCAGTACGGTGGAGATGTCTACATCAGTTATTACGATAACGGTCAGTACTACACAGGACATTTCAATACCGACAGCCAGCAAAATCCTGGCAGTGGAACCGTGTACCCTAATTATTACCACGCCTTTTACAACAACTGGTTTACCTGGAATGGCGCTCCCGCTTTTCACGGATTCTTTTCGGATTCTTACGGCGCCATCATGTTGGTTGTTGATAAGGCCATCGATCAAGGTGATGGTTTAGGAGCTGCGGAAGTTTCAGGATCGATCTGGTTTAAGAACTATCCGAACAATCAAGCTTATCCCAATCAGCAAAACATTCCATGCTGGTACATCACTGCAGGTCCTTATGACTGCCGAACCTTGCTGGTTCCGGGCGGTTGGGAAACGGATGGAAAATTGGACCCGGTTTCGGCTCTGATTCCGACGCAATCGAAATACTATACGCCTAAGAGCACTCATCCTTATCAGCCCGAAGAGCCGGCAAGGGGATGGAGAAAATTGGGAACTTTCACGGGATTGAACAAAGCAAAAGCATTCCAACCATTGGTCGTCGATTCGGCAGAATAAAAAAAGGAGGCCGTATGAAAAATATAATGAAAGCAATCTTATTCACCGCGGTCTCCGTGACCGCCCTTGTGGCCTGCAATAAAAAAGGCGACAGCGCGCCCGCACAGCCTGCACCAATCGTGCAAAACTGCGTGGTCGGTCAAGTCCAACCCGGTGGCATGATGTGTGTCAACGGTCAGTTGGTCGCAAATCCGATGGGAAATCTTTTGAACAATGTCGAGTTCACGACTTCGTATCTGTCGGCCATCGTTTCGATTGGTGCATCCGGTGCTACGACCGGTATGGACTTGAGCAATCCGGAAGCTGTTTATTATTACTCAGGACAAGTATCGGTCTCAGGAAGTCTGCAAGTCTTGTCGGGAACTTTGTGTGGTGCTCCGGTGGGAAGTTACAGTGTGCAAGGAACGGGCAATATCTGGTCAGGAGCGATGAGTGGCCTCAACCTGACGATTTCTGGACCAGCAAGTATGACTTTGATGGTTCCGAGCGCTACGGTCTACAACACGAACGGTCTGCAACGAGATGCGACCGGGAATCGAATGGGAATCTTCAATGGTATGCTCACCGTGAATGGAGTTCCGTGCGGATCGGTCACCACTTACTGATTCGGATTCAAAACTTAAAGTAAAACTTGAATAAAAAGCGAGATGTCCTCTCGCTTTTTTGTTTTGTGGAGATGTAAAAATCGATTGCCAAAGAGGAAGAATTTTTGTCTCCTAAGCTGCAATGGAATTACTTCCTCTTTGGGTCGAATTTTTTGATGAATTGCAACACGTCCGCGGACGCTCGCAAAACACGGTCATGGCATATCGCCGTGATCTCGAACTATATGCCCAGTACAAAGAGGACGAACATTCACAGGCACCGGTGTCGGGCTTTTACGAGTACATGAAAAAGCACAAACTCTCGCCGCGCTCTCAGGCACGGGTGGTTTCATCTTTGCGGACGTATTATAAATTTTGTGAAAGCCGCGGGATGAAGGCTCCTGAATTGCGCGAGCTGCGTCCACCGAAAGTCAAAGTGGGTTTGCCAAAGGCATTGAGCCTGGACGAGTTCGAAAAGCTGCTTCAAGCTAGCAAAGTCGAAGACATATACAAGGCCAAGCGCAACCAAATGACCTTGATGTTGTTATTCGGATTGGGCTGCCGGGTCAGTGAACTGATTGGATTGAATCTTGAAGATTACAATGAGACCGATCGCTGGCTTAAAATTTTGGGAAAAGGGAACAAGGAACGTTTGGTGCCTTTGACCGATCAGCTGTCTTCTCAGTTGAACGAATACATTCTCAATATCCGCGAATCGTTACTGAAAGAAAAAAGCAGCACCATGCTGGTCAACGATCGCGGGCATCGCCCTTCGCGCGTCGATATCTGGCGCTGGCTGGCGGCGTGGTCCGAGCGTGCTGGCTTTGATGAACCCGTCGGTCCTCATCGCTTCCGTCACGGCTGTGCAACAGCACTGCTCGAAAGTGGCGCCGATCTTCGCAGCATCCAAATGCTCTTGGGCCACTCGAGCATTCAAACCACGCAAATCTACACCAACGTCACCACTCAAAACCTGGTGAAAACCGTCGACGAACACCATCCACTCTCACGCCTCGAAGATATCGATTAGCCCCACCAGCACCGGTAGCGGATCACGCGAAGAGCCGACAGCGCGCTTTGGTCTTTCCGTGCTCGAAACTTGCACCTAGTTTGAGGGAGGCTCTCAATCTCCATGACCCCACTCATCCACGATCTTGACCGTTGGTATAGAGCAGCAATTTTAATTAAGTTCCATCTCCGTAAGAATTGTCCAAAGCCAAAACGAAATTGAAATCCAAGATTTTATGTAGCCTTCATTTCATTTTTGCATTTCCAAATCTTTAAAAGCAGAGGACTGTACCTGTGATCGTTGCCAAGCCTAGAGCCGGCCGTTTCCCTCAATGGGACTTCCAATTCGATCAAAGGAAGTGTCCGGTTTTAGGCCCCCTATCCGAAGGCGGAACATCCTACTGACTATACGAGGACTGATTGGTGCACTGATATTGCAAAGACCTGCTTGAATGGGACATCATAAATTATTTTATCAAGATGCTAAAACGATTCGGGATCAGCTGAACGCAGCCATGGATCTTTCCAGAAATATTTTGTTGCAAGAGCAAAGACTGATCCAAATCCTGATCGACATAGACCAAAATAAATTTTACGTCCGGTATGGTTTTAAATCTCTGATGGGATTTTGCAAATCAGGTCTGAAACTATCGAAAACCCAGGCTCAAAGAATTGCCACCCAAGTTCGCCGACAACAGAACTCTCTGCCGAACGAGCCCGATTATTTAGATTCGCAATCAAATAAAGCAGCATTTAAATAAATCCATTGCAGCTCTGCGACCACAAATTCGCGCTCAACCAAGCCCCAATTCCAATTCCGATTCGGAAACAGGAATCTTTTAAAAGATGGAACTTAATTAAAATTGCTGCTCTATACCAACGGTCAAGATCGTGGATGAGTGGGGTCCCGATCTGCGCGAGGGCACGAGTTGTATGAGATTTCGACCCGTGCGGAAGATTGGTGGTCGGTCCGGGAATCGGATGCGCGGAATATTTTTAAAGCGAATCATGCGCCGTTCATGTTGGCATTGGTTTTTGCATTGGGCGATTGCATGATGAAAGTTCAATCCCTGATTCAAGATCGAAATGCATTGGTTCCTGTCGAAGTCGAACTGACACTTTGGCCGGGACTTCCCGGAATTCAGTTTTTAGGTTTGCCGGATCAACATCTCAAAGAAAGTGCGATGCGCATCAAGAGCGCCATCAAGGCCGCTGGATTTCAGTTTCCGGTCGCGCAGCAGATTCTGGTGAACCTCAGACCCAGTCACTTGAAGAAAACATCGCGGGGGTTGGAGCTTGCGGTGGCGGCAGCTTATTTGTGGGAGTCCGGCCAAATCAAAGCGCCGATCCTCGGTCGAGATCTTTTCTTGTACGGGGAGCTCACGTTATCCGGTGAAGTTCTCGAGCCGGAAGATTTGGCGCAATCTTTTCAAGATCCCGGACGGGTTTTGATGACCGGGCAAATTCAATCTGAAAGGCCGACGCGTTTTCGAAGACAAATCGTGCCGAGCTTGCGAGATTTGTTGACGCCAATCGAAATGGCGGCCTCGAATCAGCAGGATGTTCCTATCAGGCCTCTTGAAGCCTTTGAAAGAAATTATTCGGAAGATCAGGCGCGACTGATTGCGATCCTGGCGGTCGGTGAGCATTCGGCGCTGATGGCGGGCGCCGCGGGGAGCGGGAAGAGCACCCTGGCTCAGGCTTTGCCAAGCTTTTTGCGTGCGCCTTCGGAAAAGCAATTCTATGAGCTTAAGAAAGTTCACTCCGAGTTTGGCGAGGAACTCACTTGGCGGCCGGTGGTGAAACCCCATCACTCGACGCCGACCATGGCGATGATTGGTGGTGGCAGCGTGCCGTTTGCGGGTGAAATTTCCAGAGCTCATGGCGGGGTGTTGATCCTGGACGAGCTGCTGGAGTTTTCTTCGCAGGTGCAGGAATCCCTGCGTGAGCCTTTCGAGGAAGGAAAGATGCGCGTGTTTCGCAATGGCCGATTGAAAGAGTATCCGGCACGCGCGCAAATTCTGGCGACGACCAATTTATGTCCCTGCGGCAATTGGACACCGCTCGAGAATGAGAGCATGAATTGCGGCTTGGGCCGAGCCCGTTGTCGCAGTTACGGCCGCAGGCTTTCGGGGCCCTTGGTGGACCGATTTGAAATTTTGCACTTCACCCGCGGCATCGGCGAGTTGAAAGTTTCCGGCAAGTCCCTTTATAAAAAAATAAAAAAGGCGCAAGACTTTTGCCAAACTTTTCCCAACAGCCGCAAACCCGCGGTTGAAATATTAAAGGGTCTCTCGCCAGGGCTTTTGCAAGCGTTTGAATTTGAGCAGCAGACTTCGCAGCGAAGAAAGATGGCGGCCTTGCGGGTGGCGCGAACGCTGGCGGACCTGAATCTTAAGGAGCAGATCGATGCGGATCATATCCGCGAGGCGAAAGAGATGTGCGTTCGTCCTTTTTCAGAATTGGCTCATTGGAACTGAGATGGGCGAAGCTCGACCGTGTTCGCGAAACAGTCCTTGTTCCTAGTCGTCGCTCCAGTAGCCTTGGCGTTTGAGAAAAATGAAAGTGCCGATGGCGGTGCCGAACATTAAGACCATCGCGAACGCAAAGAAGTAAGGATTGCTGTATGGGATCACTTGAAAATTCATTCCCCAAAACGAAGCCCAAAGGGTCATTGGCACGGCAATGCTGGCCAAGAGCGTGAGCTTTTTAATTTGCAGATTGGTTCGCTGGGCCGCCATCGCCCAGTGAAGTTCTAAATTGCTGAGGATCTGGGTTTGTTGAAAGATCACGCTTTCGTGCAGGCGCTGGCAGTGATCCCGCAAATCACGGAATTTCCAGCGCAGATCATTTTTCAAGGGAAACAAATTTGTCAGTTGCTGCGAAAGCAAGGGGAGGTGGCCCATGTGCAGTTCGATGCCGGCTAGTTTTTTCTTAATCGGTAGCACGGCTTTTAAGTCCGTATTTCCCTTGAAAAGTTTTTGCTCAAAATTATCGATCTTGGTGATGAGGTTTCGAAGATCGTTGAAGCTCAGATCAATTGCGTGGTCCAAAGCGTAGAACAGAGCCTGCGCCACTTCCTGCAGGCGATCGTCCGTCAGTTGAAAGAAATCCTTCCAGCAAGGAGCGCCATTCGGAGGAGCTTCATGGGGAACGAATAAAATCTTGTCCGGGAAAATTAAAAATTGCAGCTCAAAGAACTTGTTTTGCGTGCACATGAACCAAACCAGGAACTGGTGGCTGCCATAGTCTTCGAGCTTGGCTCTTTGGTCGCGATGAAAACAGTCTTCGAGCACGAGCGGATGAACTCCGAGTTCTTGTCCAAGTTTTTGAAGTTCTGTTGTTTGGGAGCTTAAAATTTCTATCCACTGCATTTTGGCAATTCTAGCTCTGTTCCCGCAAAATCCACAAGCCTGATTCAAAGGGCCGCATGTGGGGCGTTTTGCCATGCCAACCTGCCTTAATTTGCAGTTCACGCTGGCATTTTCTGGCCGCGTCTTTGCTCAAGCTAAAGTCAGGAGGTACTCATGAGTGTATTAGCAACAATTGTAATCGGTTTAGTAGTTGGATTGTTGGCTCGCTTTTTAATGCCTGGCCGGGATCCAATGGGATTCGTGCTGACAGCTTTGCTCGGTATCGTTGGAGCATGGTTGGGTTCATGGCTTGGACAAAGCATGGGCATGTATGCTCAAGGCGAACCAGCGGGAATGCTGATGTCCGTTCTTGGAGCGATGGTTGTTCTCTTCATTTACCGTATGATCGCCGGTCGAAATCGACCCGTGCTTCGATAAGTTTGAGAATCAGGCGGCCAGACCAGAACCTTCATTTGAAGAGTCTGGCCTGGCTGTTGGCCTTGCGTCTTTTGTCGAGTCTATCCGAACTTATCGTCGCGAATTCTTCACATGAGGTCGGGAATCTACACAATTCTGAATCATGTGCTGCGACTGAAGGCGAGATTCTAGCGTTCCCTCTCAATTAATTCCTTCTCAATACCGAACAGAAGTTCAGTATGAGTGGAAACTTAAAAAATTTCGTGAATTCAACAGATCGAAAGTTGCTAGGCGGAGCCCTGGTGCTGATCATCGTTTGCCTGTATTACCTGGTGATCGATGACACTCTGTTTGGATTGCTGGGCTCAAAAGACGAAGACGTGAGCCGTCCACTGGTTGGTCAGATTTCTAGCTTTGAAAACGACACTCGTCACAAATCAATGAAAAGTTTTGCGTGGAGTAAAGCTCATCAGGCGCAAAAAATTCGTGTCGGCGATAGCGTCTTCACCGGTGCTCAATCCAGCTCGCGAGTCGAGTTGAAAGACGGCGGTCACGTCGATCTTGGTGAGAACACGTTGGTGCAATTCGATGATATCAAGGGTGTGAAGGTTCCCAATCTGCGCATGGGTAATTTCAAACTTTCGGTGAATGGCTCGATGCGTGTTTCGATCGCGAATGAAATCACCGAAATCAAAGGCGACGGCTCAGAAGTGCAAGTCGTCGTGGCTGAAAATAAGAAACCGGAAATTCGGGTGACTAAAGGAAAGCCGCAGGTCAAGAGTGCGGTTCCGGTCGTGGTCGAACCACAGCCCGCGCCCAAAGAAGTTCCACCGCCACCTCCGGTGGTTCAAGCGCCACCGCCACCACCGCCGGCTCCTCCAGAGCCCGTCAAGCTCGAGATTCGTCCGATGCCGCAGGCGGAGACTTACTCTTACACCGATCAGTTGTACGATTTTTACGAGCGCCAAGAAAACTCTTTGAAGAAGAGAGTGGAGCGTCGTCATCAAGTGGACTTTCCGGTGCAATTGCAATGGCAGGCCAATCAGCCGGTGCCGCAGATGTACGGACAGATTTCGGAAACGGCTGGTTTTGAATCGACCGTTCAATTTTTTGAAACGAAGAATCAGAATTCTTACCAACACCGACCGGTCTATCTGGGAACGAATTACTGGCGCGTTTCCAATGATCGACAAAATTGGTCCGCCGTCGAGTTGTTTCAAGTTGAAAGCCATCCGCTGGCGTATCAAGCGCCCGTGGTGAAACTGAGTCAAGAATCGCTGTTGATGTTAGGCGGGCAGATTCAGGTGAAGGCGACCCTTGACGGGGCTCCGGAGCTGAAAGCGTTCGTCATCGAGATGTCTTCGAATTCAAATTTTCCGGCGGATCAGGTGCGCGTGCATTGGACCAATATGCGGGAAATCACCTGGAGCTTTCAGCATGCGGGAGAAGTTTATTTCCGAGCGCGGGGCGTGAACGAAAAGTACGAGATCACGTCCAGCGGACCGATTGCGAAACTGACGGTCATTCGTCCGCAGAAAGCTCAGCCGCCGCGATTGGCGGAAGAGCAAATCCGTGTCTTTGAAAATGAGAAAGTCAATGTGGCCTGGGAGAAATCTGCAGATGCCAAAGCTTATCAAGTCGAATTGATTGACCCAAAAGGCAAAGTGATCAAGCGCCAAAAGGTCTCTGGCTCAGAGTGGAGCTGGAAAGCGGGACCGCAGGGCGTTTATCAAGCTCGGGTCATGGCATTTGATAAGTACGGTCGCCAAAGCGAAAAAGCTTCGCAGACCGATGTTTACGTTTCGCAAAAACCGGTGGCAAAAGCGGCTCCGGTCGTCGCCCAACCACCGCGAAAGCCTGCCAATGTCGATTCGTCTTCGACGATGAAGACCGATGGTGAGGCACAGGCGACTTATCTCAATCGCAGCTATCCTTCTTCGAGGCTGGAAGTCATGGGTGCAGGCTTTACCATGTATTCGAGTGAACAGGTCAGTCAGAATGCCGAGCAGCCAGTCGCTTTGATGATGGGACTTCGCATGCAGCACTGGTTTGGCGATCATGGAGCAGAGGGAATTTTTAAAACCAAAGTGATGGGCGTGAACAAAGGCAGTGCCGATGCCGCACCCATGCAGGCGGAACTTCGGTACAACTATCGTTGGAAGTTTGCTTGGAATTGGTTTTCAGGTTTGAAGGAAACTCAGCTCTCGGCGATCCTTGGTTATGAAATGTACCGAAACTCTTCCGCCGGATTGATCTACACGCCAAAATATGATCTGGCGAAATTGGGTCTCGGCATCGCGTTCCCACTTTTTGAAAGATGGGACACGGGCGGTGAAGTGCTTTACGGTTCTGGTTTCGATTCCAGCACCAAAACTGAAATTTCAGGCTTCGTGAACTATTACCTGCGTCGAGATTTCTCGGCCGGTATGGGTTATCGTCTGCATCTCTTCCAAGCGGGAAGCGTGGATAGCGCGCCTGCTGCGGGTCTTCCTTATCGCGAAGGCTTCGGCGAAGCGTACTCCGTCCTCCGCTGGCACTACTAAAAAAAAAGCCCTGCCATAACTCCAAATCCTGCGTTGCTCGGTCGTCGGCGTGCTTTTAGCACGCGCTCCTCGGTCGCGCCTTGGCTTTGGAGCTATGGCAGGGCTTTTTTTCTTGCCTACGTGTTAAGGGGGATCGGGAACGGGGACGGGATCCGGGAACGGGATCCGGGAACGGGATCCGGGAACGGGGCGGATTGGGTGGGTTTGTCTCGGAATGAGATGGGGTTTAGGATTTTTTAGAATTGGCCGATAAGTCTTTATATGAAAAAGGTGATTTTTTTACTGATTTCAGGTTTGGCTTTGTCGGGTTGCGGGAAGCAAATCGAGGATTTTGTTCGGGAAGGCGTCAAGCAGCCCATTGAAGATTTAAATCCGGTGATTTCGACCGCCAGTTCGAAGGCGATCAAAATTTCGCCCGGATCGGGTCAAGTGCAAGGTTCGCAGGTTCAGGGCCGGGTGACGATCACGCCGACCAATCAGAAGGCGACCGGCACGCAAGTGGAAGCCCGCGTTTCGCTCAGTCAAACGCGCGTCGAATAGGCCCGCGAGCTACGGATTTTTGGCCAGCTCGTCGTCGATCGCTTTTTTCAAAGAATCATAATCAAAATTTTGTTGTTGGATGCCGTTCACGAAAAATGTCGGAGTTCCCTGCACGCCGAGCAGGGGGCCTTCGGCCGCGTCTGCCGTGATGTTCGCCAGGAGCTGGGGATCTTTGAGATCCGCTTTGAATTTTGCCATATCCAATCCTAAATCATGAGCGACTTTCTCGAAAAATGCGTCTTGCGGAGTTTCTTGCTCGGCCCAGTCGCGGCGATAAAAGAGCTGCGAAAGCATTTCCCAATACTTGTCTTGCTTGCCGGCTGCTTCAATCGCTAAGGCTGCAGGCTTTGAATTGTGATGAAAGAGCATGTAACGAACGACGAGCCGCACGCGATCTTTGTTGTCGTTGATCAAGCCCTTGACCATCGGGCTGACGGCCGCGCAGGTTGGGCATTCGGGATCCAGATACTCGACCACCGTGACCTTGGCTTGTTGATTTCCCAGTGTGTGATTGTAGGGCTTGATCAGTTTATCGGCCGGTACGCGGGATTGCTCGCTGGGTGCCGTCGATGTCGCAGGCTTTAGGAAGAGCACCGCCAAGATAAAAGCTCCACCCAAAATCAGGGCGACCAAAACCATGAGATTATTTCGTTTCATTGCAAGATCCTTGTTGTTTTTGATGAAGAAGAATCAAGATCAAGAGCGCCGTGAAAGTCAGCAGCGACATGAGCGGAATGCCGACGAAGCCAAAAAGCGTGAGCTGCCTTTCGGTGCACGAGGCGCCGGCCGAGCAAGGGCTCAGAGCTTCCGGAATCCATTTGTAATAAAGAAGATTGTGATAGATCGAGATCGCCCAACCGATTCCGGTCAAAGGAAGGCTGTAGAAAATATTTTTTCGATCCTGGGTTGAAAAACCGACTCCTAAGATCAGCACCAAGGGAAACATGAAGATCCGTTGGTACCAGCATAAGACGCACGGGGTGAGATTCATAAAATGAGAAAAGAACAAACTGATCAGCGTCGCGACCAGACTGAGCACCCAAGCCAAGAAGAGAAAAATATCATTTTTCCGCATGGGTCTGTTCTAACAAGAGAATGTTTCATTGTTAATCTGATTTTGCGGCCGGTGTCGCTGAATCATGCCGCGTCGCTAAGAGTCTTGGCTGTTAGAAATGAAGCTCGCGGCCGGCCGGCGCAGATTTGGGTTTGACCGGAGAATTCGAAGGTTCAAAAAATTCTAAGACTTCCGTGCGGCGACTCCAGGTGTCTTCGTAACCCAACTCGAGCAGGGAGTTGAGATAACGTGGCTCGAACGCGAGATAACTGAGAAGGTCGGCGCCTTTTTGCTCGGCTAAGCCTAAGCCCTTTAAAAAAAAGCGCAGGGTGCGAGGCATTTTCGAGAGCTCCTGCATAGGGAGACAAGCCACTTCTTGGCTGGGCTTTAAGCAGATCATCGGAATGGGGCGCAGCTGATCGGGATGCTTTTCAATTTCTTCCTCGGTCAAGAGACTGAGGGTGCGATTGATCCTGGCCATTCGTGCGAGGTCCGCATCCAGCGCGTCGAAGAAAAGTCCGTTCAAAATCGTTCCGGCGATTTCACCTAGGGAAATATTAGTCGTTCTTTTATTGCTGGCTTCAGAGGTCGAACTGGGGCCGCGGATTCCGATCACCATCAACCGGTCTGATCCCAGGTGAATGGCGGCGCTCAGTGGCGCGTTCAAGCGAATCATGCCATCGCCGTAATAGGCGCCATCGATTTTGACCGGCGGGAAAAAAATCGGGATCGAGGCCGATGCCATCACATGTTTCGCGGCCATTTCCGTGCGACGACTGATGCGATTGAGTTTTTCCCACTCGCGAATCTGTTCGTTGCCCCAGAAAAATGCGGTCGAGTGGCCGGTGTGATAATTAGTCGCCGTCACCGACATTCCGTACAGCTCACCCGAGCGGAGATTTTCATTTAAATTGTGAAAATCGATTTTCGTTTCCACAAATTTTTTCAAGGGCGAAGTGTCCAGCAGGTAAGTGATCTGGCGTTTCTTCATGCCGGCCAACCCGAGATCGCGAAGCCATTTGGTGGCGATCGATGAGACCGAAGGGAGGTCGGTGCGAAAAACGCTTTCGGGCTTGAGTTTGGACCACTCGTCCCACATATGCGCCGTTGCTTTTTGAAAGTTGCAAGTGTGGCTCGCCATCCAGGTGCCGTTGATGGCGCCGGCCGAAAATCCCGAGATGATTTGAAAGGGATGTTTTTCAAATTGAGTGATGTCGGCGATGGCTCTTAAGACGCCGACTTGATAGGCCGCGCGCGCTCCGCCGCCAGTTAAAACCAATCCATGTCGAACTTTATGCCGGGCCATGCGCGCTCCTTGCCAAGGTCGTAAATGATTTTATCGAAGGCGCGGGATCGCTGTCTATCTGTCATGAAGCATTGTGCACGAGTTGTTGACAGGTGTGGGCCAAAATAAGGCCTCACGGCCTGGGCTTCAGGAAAGCGTCTCATTATAAGACATTTGAGATTTGAAATGCATTTTAATGCGATTTGAATGCACGCCTGGGTGGCCAAGGATTTGCTCTTGCAGAAGAGGGTCATCATTTATTTTTGAAGGAGATCGGCTGTGAAAAAGTTAAAACTGGCGTTTATGAGTGCGGCATTGTCCGCGGCTGCGGTCGCCCTGTTGGTTCAGTGCGCACCTAAGAAGGACAAAGAAGCAGATGCTGCAAATAAAAGTTCGGCGTTGGTTGAAGGCATGGACTTTTCGGCCTTGGAAAAATCTGACAACAGCCCATCAGCCAAAACCTTATTGAAAATGCTGAAAGATAATGAAACGCCGAACAGCCAAATTCTGGCGACGGCATTGATTGAATTGAATGTGAAAGCAGATGCCAAATCTGACGCCAAGGCCAGCGAGATTCAAGCAAAAGTCGATTCGGTTTTAGGTGATGTGATGAAAATCGCCGATGGTATGAAGGCCACCAAATTGGAAGAGCTCAAGAAATTCCAGCCGGCTCTCAGCGAAAAACTGAATCACCCGGTTCGCCAGAATCCAAACTCGATCACGATTCAAAGTGCTTTGGAAAATGGAGAGTTTCAAGAGTATTCAGGCACCAGCTTGTTGACCGTCTTGTGGTTGAAAACCCCATCTTACGATCATGCCAAAGGCGTCATCCTGATCGAAGATGGAAGCCTGAAGCTGGCGGAATTGCGCGCCGATAAAAAAATCGCGTCCATCGACAGCCTGGCTTCGGGTCAGACGACCAAAGACGAAGGGACGACCGACGATTTGATTAAGACCGCGGGTAAGAAAAAGCTCGTGCAGTTGGATCTTTTCGTGGTTCACGAAGCCTTAAAGCCATATGTCACGGATGCGAAAGCCTGGTCTTTGAAAATTCAAAAAGCTTCCAATTCGAAGCTGGGTTTGAAAATCGAAGAAAAAGATCTGACGACGAATTCAAATGTTGAAAAGTCGAAGCTGAATCAAAGCGAAATTTTGATCGGCCTGCCGCGAACCTCGAACACTCAGGTTATCTCTGATGATGCGGGTGCGGCTGCGACCCCGGACACGACGCCAGCTAAAGACGACAAGAAAGACGTTTCCGGAGACAAGAAAGGTGATGGATCTGGCGATAAAGGTTCCGATAAAGCGGGAACAAAGGACGATCCAAAAGCCGTTGGTGCCGCCACAACGGGGACTGCTTCCGGAGATTCAAGCACGGCAGCCGATAAGGGTAGCGAGAAAGATTCGAAACCGGCAGATAAGGATTCGACAAAGCCTGGATTCGTCAGTGTGCAGTCCGGTTGTAATACTGTGGATGAGCTGCAAAAGCTCCTTGCCGATGCAAAACCAAATTCTCTGAAATCTCAGTTTTCGCAATTGATTGATTTTAAAAACAATGCTGGTTTTTTCGCGAGCCCAAAATCTTATCTGGTGATGGTGCGATTGGAAGCTTTGAAAGCTGATGCCATTATGCCACTGTCGGCTGAACTCGGAAAAACAATTACCGATGCTTTGGCAGAAGCGCAAAAAAACAAAGTGCACATGGTTTTGCTGGTCAGTCCAAAAGGTGAGAAAGCAACGGCCAAATTCTTAACGTTTGCGAACGACACCGGCAAGTACCTGAAGGTCTATCCAGAAAAGAGCATTCTTCTGGAAACTGCGGCCATTGACTATTTGAAAAACACAGCGAAGGGCGTGGACATTTCGAAAGACACTCACTTGATCGTTGAAATGAAAACCGAGAATAACTGCCTGAAATAACATTCCGATCGCCGCATAGACCTAAGTCAAAAAAGGCCTCTCGCCGAGAGGCTTTTTTTATTTTGAATTTCAAGTTTTTAATAAGTTCGAAATCGAGACTCAAACGACTTCTGGAAAAACCGATAAATCTAGAGCCATGGCTGATTTCCGGATTTCCAGGAAGGGTTTTTTATGCTGAAGAAAATGAGTCTCAAATGGAAAATGCTGTCGTCTTTTTTTCTGATCGCGGCTCTTCTGCTCGTGGTTGGTGGGGTGGGCTGGAAAACCTTGAAAGATGTGGTGACCAACTATGATCACATCGCCACCGTCAACCTTGCGAACATGGATATTTTAGCCAAGATGGTGCACGAGACTCAGGAAGCCAACCAAATTGCCCTGCAGGTGCTTGTCGTCGAAACGCCGGAAGAAATCACCAAACTGGAGAGGGAATACGCTGAAACAAAAGCCACTTTCGCTGCGGCCGACAAGGATTACACGTCGGTGCCGTTTGTTGAGGGTGAGGAAGTCATCTACAATGTTTTATCCAAAGCTTGGTCGGATTATAACGCTCAGGCCGAACAGTTTTTCAGGCTTGCCAAAGCCGGGACCAGCAAAAAAGATTTGGATGTCGAATACCGCACCCATGTCCTGGATCATCATGAAGGCGTCGAAAAGGGCGTCGCGGATCTGATCAAATTTCATGAAAATCAAGGGGAGCTCTGGAGAAAAAAAGCACAAGAGGAAGCATCATTGGGGAATACCATGACGGCCTTGCTCGTGTGCTTAGGATTCATCGGTTCGATGCTGATTGGTTTTTTCTTCGCGACTTTTTTGTCGCGCAGCCTGACCCATATCAGCACGCAAATTTCGCATTCGGCCAGCGAGACTTCGTCGGCGGGGCAGGAGCTGTCGAGTGCGAGCCAATCGTTGTCCAATGGTTCAGCCCAGGCGGCTTCGTCGTTGGAAGAAACTGTGGCTTCATTGGAAGAGCTTTCGAGTATGGTGAAAACCAATTCTGATCATGCCAAGGAAGCAAGCGCCTTGTCGCAAAATTCCCAAGCGACGGCCGAGCAAGGCGAGAAGGAAATAGCGCGCTTGGTTCAAGCCATGTCCTCGATTGCGGCGGGATCAAAAAAGATCGAAGAGATCATCAACGTCATCGACGACATCGCATTTCAAACGAATCTGTTGGCATTGAATGCAGCGGTCGAAGCGGCGCGAGCCGGCGAGCAAGGCAAAGGATTTTCGGTTGTCGCCGAAGCGGTTCGCGCCCTGGCGCAAAGATCCGCGGTGGCGGCCAAGGACATCACGGCCTTGATCACCGAGAATGTGGAGAGCTCGGAAAGCGGCGCAAAAATTGCCGAGACAAGCGGCGCGGTTTTGAAGGAAATTGTCACGAACGTAAAGAAAGTAGCGGATTTGAATCAAGAGATCTCGGCTGCAAGCCATGAGCAATCAGCCGGTTTAGGGCAAATCACGACGGCCATGAATCAGCTGGACCGCGCCACTCAGGAAAATGCCTCGTCGTCGGAAGAAGTCGCTGCCAGTTCTGAAGAGATGTCGAGCCAAGCAAGCCTCTTGAACAACATGGTTTTTGAATTGCAAAATCTGGTGTACGGCGAAGACGCTGCGGGTAAAGCCGTAGCGGTTCTTCAAGAAAAGGAAAACACCTTAGCCAAGAAGCGCTCGCCAGGCCATTCGACTGGTGCAGCTAGAAGTGCAAAACCAAAACTCAGAGTCGTGTCAAATTCGGTTGATTCATCAAAACCCAGAGATCGAAAACGAACCGTCACTCAAAAAGAGCAAGAGCTCGAGGCCGGACTGCCGTTAACGGGCGGGAATAGAAGCGTGGGTCGCGCCGACGGCTTTTAAAGACCCAGCGAAAAATCGTGTCCTTTCAAGCCCCTTTGCAAGCGGGCTTTGACTTTTCCCGACAGTCAGGTATTCAAACACCTCAGCCGAGGTCGTGTGGATATGTTGAAAAATTGCGTTCTGATTTTAGCCTGCTTCATCGTGGCTGCTTGCACCGTCAAAAGTGAAAAGGGCACTTCCCAGAACCCCATCGTCATTTCCCTGGTGCCGAGCAAAGACACCAAGACGCTGATGCACAGTGCAAGCGAACTTTCGGATTGGCTCAAAAAAGAAACAGGATACGCTTTTGACGTCAACATTCCGACCAGCTATGTGGCGGTTGTCGAAGCGCTTGGCAGCAAGCGCGTGGACATCGCCTATCTCAACACCACCAATTATTTTATGGCCGAAGAAAAGTATGGCGCCGAAGTTCAATTCATCACGTTGAATATCGACGGTCAGGCGCAGTACAAAGGTCAATTCATCGTCCGCGCGGACTCTCCGATCAAAAAATTGGAAGATATCAATGGCAAGAAAATCGCTTATGTCGATCCGACGTCGGCTTCGGGTTACATTTTACCGGCCTACCAATTGAAAATGAAAAACATCAAGCCGGCCGAAGCGGTCTTCGCGGGCAAGCATGACTCGGTCGTCAGCATGGTTTATCAAAAACAGGTCGATGTCGGGACCACGTTTTACGCCTTACCCGAAAAAAATGGCGAGCCCATGGACGCGCGCCGCTTGGTGGCCACGCAATATCCCGATGTGTGGCAGAAGATTCGCATCCTGGATTACACGGTTTCGCTTGCCAATGATGCCTTGGTGTTTCGCAAAGATTTAGATCCCGTCATCAAACAAAATCTGATCAAAGCGATTGAAAAGTGGATCGCCACGCCGGAAGGCAAAGTCACGCTCAAAGCGCTCAGCAATGGCTCGGGACTTCGCCGCGCAACCGAAGAAGACTACCGCGAATCGCGAAAAATTTTAAAAGAGATGAGTGAATCCCTGCGAGAGCATTAATCGAGAGCCGCTTTCAAATGTTGCGGAATCGATAAAGTGCGTGGGGGATGGCTTCGATCAAATCCGATGGTGTGAGACTGAGGTGATCTTTCTGATCGCGAAGCCATTGATCGGCAATCCACCCATGCAGATAGCACGCGGTCAATGCGGCCCGATCTGGCGAAAGTCCCTGGGCCATCAAGCTGGCGATCATTCCGCCTAAGACATCACCGCTGCCGCCTTTGGCTAAGGCCACGTTGCCGGTCGGGATAACCACCAAGACTTCTGCGGTCGCGACCACCGTGTGATATCCCTTCAATACAAAGGTTCCGCCCCACTGAGCTTGCGCAAGCCTTGCGTACTTGAGCCGGTCACTTTCAATATCTGCAGCCGTGCAACCGAGCAAGCGGGCCAGTTCGCCTGCGTGCGGGGTTGCCACCCAGTTTTCCGCAAACGGTTTCATTTGAAAGCGTGCCGCCATCGTCAAGGCATCAGCATCAATCACCACCGGGATTTGCGCATCATGGAGCTGGTGCAGATAATGTTTTATTTTTTTATCAAGCCCCAATCCCGGGCCGATCAGGGCAGCGCGAAGGTGAGAGAAATCTTGCTTCTTCCACAAAATCGCCTCGGGATGAAATTGCAGGGCAGCGGCGCAGGTGACGTAAACATAACCCGATCCCATGCGGCTGGCCGCTCTGGCAGCGAGAGTGGCGGCACCGGGCATGGAGCTGCTACCGGCCCAAATCAAACTGCTTCCGCCATGGCTTTTATGATCTGTCGGCTGCCGAGTGGGAAGCCATCTTTGAACCAAGCGCCGAGATAAAAGATAAGTGCTGCGGGCTTCGTGGCGGACGATGTCTTTGGGAAAATCGATATCGATGCAGTGGATGGCACCAGCCAAGCGCGGGCCTTGATTGAGATAGAAGCCAGGCTTCGGATGCCCGATGGTCAGTGTGGAGTTTGCGTGAACTGCAACCCCCAATGGTTTTCCGGTTTCGACATCCAACCCCGAAGGCGTATCAAACGAGATTTTAGAGCCTGAATGCCGATTCAGTTTCTGAATGATGTCGGAATAGGGCTTTTCGATCTTTCGATTCAGTCCAATGCCGAAAATGGCGTCGATCCAAAGATCAGCATGAAGATTTTGTTGAAGGAAGCGATCGGCATCTTGCGGAAAGCGAAAAACCGTGACCGAAGCCTTCAAAGAATGGCGCTGCTTGAGCTCTGCTTGCAAAACTCGCGAGGCGATCAGGCCATCTTCTCCATTGTGGCCGGGGCCGCAAAGAACGATGACGGATCGGATCTTAGGGAAAAGGGACAGGATTTTTTTCGCAGATCTCTGTCCGGCTCGTTCCATCAATTCGATTTCTGGAACTCCTGAATCAAGAGTGCGGCGATCGATACGTTGCGCTTCGGCCCGATTCCATAACCACATCTTTGGCTCCTGATGCAAAGCTCAAATTTACCGCCGGGCCCGGTGAATTTCAACACCGCACTCGACACCATCCGTGCATGGCGGCAGTGCGAAGGCCCCGGCTGATGAGCTATGGGTGGGTGAGTCGCTCGGTTTAAGGCATCCTTGCTCGCCGCTTGACGGGATTTTCTTTCGCGGTCTAGGCTGAAGGGACATGGAGGTTTTATGAAGGCAGCTTTGCGAAACGGAATTTTAGGTCTGATTGTTTTATCCGCGCAATCCGTGATGGCCCTGACGACGGCACAGTACTTTGGCATGCAAGGCATGATCAATATCGCCAATCACACCGGAGAATCCGATTCCGACGCTCGGACGATGATGGCCGACATGAATGTGCCCGTGCAAAGCTCGGTGATGGGACCTGGTAAGGCGATCACCAATGAAGGCAAAATCTTGAATTACATCTGTGCCGATCGGGGAGCGGATAATTTCACTTGCACCGTGATCATTCAAAAATCACCCCATTCCAAGTTATCGCCCCAGCGCATTGCCTATGAAGTCTTCGGACCCGAGGCTCTGGGCTTGAACGAAAAGTTTCATCCCAATCAGGCCGACGGCAGTTATCAATTCACATCCATCGATGGATTGTTTCATGTGATTTCCACCGCCGACCACTTCTTAGTCGAATATCAACAGTGATGAAAATGAAAACAGGCGAGGGGTCCTCGCCTGTTTTTATTGCGTTCAGTTAGAACTGCACTTTGGAACTATTTAAGTGGCAGTACAGTGCCGTTGACGTTGGAATACGATCCCAGTTCGCTCGCTGCATTTGCTCGAACATAGCCATTCACGCCATCGAGGTTATGAACGATCGAGTTCACCATGACGACATTTCCCTTTACACCTAAAAGATTATCAACTTCAACTCCGCAGAGCAGAACGTTTCCGTTGACTGTATCAATTGTGCCTGCTTTGGCATTGGCAGTTTTGCCGACAAGCTTCAAGTTTCCGCCGACGAATGAAATCGAGGTGATATCATCGCTGCGCACCTGGGTGTCTCCGCCTGTGTGTTGGACCGCCGGGCCTGAAAGAAACACGCCCTCATGACTGAGACATTCGGCGACGGCGACGGCCTCTTCACTGAGCGGTTGTTTATTTGGCTGGCCGTTATCGGTATTGCCGTTGTGACTGTTGCCACTATTGGTATTTCCATTGTTACCACTGCTGTCATTGCCTGGCAGGGTGCCTGAACCGTCACCTGAAGGATCGACCGTGCATCCCGCGCAATCGCTATTATCAAGTTTCGCTGAATCGCCGGCGCTTCCCAAGTCCGCTACGCCAACTTTGGAGCAGTTTTGAAAACCTAGGGACATAAACCCTAGGGATAAGACAATCATCCCCGTCGCCTTGATATGATTCCAGTTCAGTCGTTTCATCATTGACCCCTCTTTGTATGAATTCCTTCATTTCAAGAACGAGGCCAGGCTGATCTCAATCAAAACGCTTCTCTGGAATTTAGAACTGTCTGCGCGAGCGATTTCGTCTAGTGCATCGACGTCTCATTCTGAGCTTCTTCTCAGAGTGAGACAGTTCTATTCAGGTTTGCGCAGCATCTTTTCGACGACAGCGATGTGCGCTTGCTCGTCACAGATCATTTCGCGGGCGTACTCTTCTAAAAAGACGGATTTGCCTTCGACTCATTTCAATAAATTGTGGAAGTTTTTAAGCTGGGCTTTTTCGTGTGCCAAACTTTCGGTCAAAATATCCTGAATTGAATGCTGAAGCGTTTCCAAAAGCGAGCTGATCTTGAACGACGGGTGACGATCCAGCCGGGTGATGTGTTCTCTAATGCGCTGGTCTGGATGCTCTCAATAAACTTTCATCTTCCCATTTTTTTGACCTTTTGCTCGCTCCGACATAAGACCTTGATTCTTTAAATGGGGGATCTCTATGAACCGACGTCATTTTCTGCAGGGCACTCTGCAAAGCTCGTTGCTGCTTTCCATGGTTTCGGCCTTGCCCCGGCCATCGCAGGCTTTGATTCGCAGCCTCAGTCGCTCGGCCGCGCTGCCCCCCAATCCGATCGGTGTTGCCGATAGCGTCAGCAGCTTTGACTTTAATGGCGACGACATCACGCGGCCGCACGAAATTTTGTGGAATAAAGATGTCTACATCAGTTCCAAAGGTGGCATCCCGGCCGCCAGTGAATCCGTCCCATTGGTCGTGATCGGGGGCGGGGTTGCCGGACTGAGCACCGCTTATTTTTTGCGGGACCTCAACCCCATTGTCCTTGAGGGCGCTCCGCAATTTGGTGGCAATTCCAAAGGGGAACGAATCGGGGATTCGACGTATTCGATCGGGGCGGCCTATTTGGTCAAGCCGGATCAAGGTTCGGATGTCGAAAGTTTCCTGAATGAACTGTCCTTGGGCTCGGCGCTCAAAGAAGAGCACGGCGATGAGACGGCCGTTTTGTATCAAGGGCACGTGCAAAAACCTTTCTGGGAAGGTGCAACCGACAGTAAGCTCGTTGCGGATTTTGAAAAAGTGCAAAAAAGTTTTCGTCGCATTTTGCAAGAGCAGTATCCCGATATTCCACGTTTCGATGACTCGGCGATTTCGGCCGAAGATTTTGCGCGCTGGGATTCGATGAACTTTAATCAATGGTTGCAGCAAGAGTTCGGCAGCGTGCATCCGCATGTGCGCGAGTACCTCGAGCTTTATGCATGGTCTTCTTTCTGCGGCACTTTGGGTGAAATATCGGCTGCCCAAATGCTGAACTTTATCACCAGCGAAACCGACACGATTCTGGCATTGCCCGGAGGGAATGCGGCCATCACCGAGCAGCTCTATCAACGCTTGGTGAAGCAGGTGGGACGCGAGCGCATGCGCAGTGGTTGCTTCGTGATCGATATCGCCACCAATGCGGACGGCGTTCGCGTTTTGTATGAAGATGGTTTCGGAGTTCTAAAATCCCTGCAGGCCAAGGCTTGCGTGTTTGCGGGGCCGAAGATGGTGGCCAGCAAATTGATTGCCGAGATGCCGGATGATCAGCGAAGAGCGATGGACGGAATCAATTACCGCGCCTATGTGGTGGCGAATATTCTGCTCAAAGAAAAAATCAAAAGTCCCACTTACGAAATGTATTGCTTAAAGGGACAGGTTCCCGAAGCGCCCTACGCCATGAGCCCCAGTGACCGGGAATTCACCGATATTTGTTTTGGCTCTTGGGCGGCCGAGCCCCAAACCGATCGGGGCGTGATCACGGTTTATAAATCTTTGCCTTACGATGGCGCTCGCCAGTTTTTATTCAGCCCTTCAGCGCATGATAAAAATAAAATGCAAATCCAGTCACAAATTCCCGAGGTGCTGTCGAGCCTGAATTTAACCGAATCCGATATTGATGGCATTCGCATGACCCGTTGGGGCCATGCTTTGCCGCTGGCGGAAGTGGGTGGCCTTGCGAATGGGAAAGCGGCCAAAGCCAGTCAGCAGATTGGCAACCGAATCGTCTTTGCCAACCAAGACAACTATCTCAATCCAAGTTTTGAATGCGCATTTGCCGCCGCTCAGGACGCGGCCGCGAAGATTCGCGCCGTGTTTGGCGCCTAGGTCTAAGACGGTCGTTCGATTCCAATTTTATGATGTTGGCAGGGAGTCAACACTAAGGGCTTTGCTTGTCGGGCGCATTTGACCAATTCGTTAAACAGTCTTCGGTGCCTTCGAAAGGTGAGTAAAAATTCGGGGTGCCATTGCACGCCGACGACGAACGGCAGTTTGGTGTGTTCGATGCCTTCGATGATTCCGTTGGGTTCGAAGGCCGTGATTTGCAGATCATTTCCCAAAGTCTTCACGGCCTGATGGTGCAGAGAATTGACCCGTAAATAACGTCTCTGCATGATCGAGTGCAAATGGCTCGAAGCCTCGATCAGCACCGTCGATTTTGGCAGCAGCGTTTGCAAGATGGGTTGCTCGACGTAGAAATGAGCGATGTCCTGGTGAAGCGTGCCACCAAAAAAAACGTTGATCAGCTGGGCGCCCCGGCAGATTCCTAAGACCGGAATTTTTTGTTGAACCGCCTGCTCCATCAAATCGAATTCCAAGTGATCGCGTTCTTTATCTTCTTTCTGCGTCGTGAACTCGAGACTGAAAAGCTTCCTTGAAAGCCAGATGAAGACGATCAAGAAGAAATCAAAATTTTTATGGCGCGCCTGTTGCGAGGCTTCTTTGAATGTCGGGATGACTTTTTCTTTGTAGCGAACCGGATCGATATCGGCACCGCCACCCAAAATCAAACCCTGCAATGGAACCTGGGGAAGGGGGCGGCAGGGCGTGATGCGAACGGCAGATCCACCGGCCAGCCAGACGGACAAGCGGATAAAGTACCAAGCCGGCAAAGAACTTCGGCTGGGTCCGGTGACGCCGATACGGGGCCTAGAGTGTTTCTGCGAACCTTTCATCTCGGGATCTGCTTTCATGCAACTTCTTTTCCGCCAGCTTCTCGACTTCCACCCACTTATTCCATTCCGCCGCGAAACTCCAAGAAGGATCATCTATTTCGCTGTTCGGAAGTCGATAGTGGAACGCCGGTCTCGCTTTCACTAATTCTTTCTCGACAGGATATTGAAAGACAAGCTCAGAATCGAGATGCGCGAAGAGCGGCAATAGATCTAAGGGGCGATTGCGGGTTGGATTAAAGTCCAGGTAATCACAAAGAAGAGATTTTAAATCCGGATTGTAAGCCGGGTCTAACACCATTCTCTGATAAGTCGTTGGAAAAGGTGTGATAAATGGGGCGATCTTTCTGGCGAGCGCGATATCGGTCTCTGATGAAAGCCAATCGTAAAGCTCGAAGAAGGCGCGCAGGTAAGCCAGAATGGTCGAAGCCTCCAAGTCCGGAACCTCGGCATTGATCTGCATTCCAAAGGCCGCAAAGATCGAAGACGAAATCCCAAGGGCCGAATGCTCTTGCAATTTGCGGCGAATCTCGTCGGCGATCTCGAGCTCGCCGATCGGCAAGGGTGGCATGGCAATTTCGACTGGCAGCAAAGTCCCCGAAAGGCGTTCAAAAATTTTCGCGACCCCTTCGCGAAGAACCGAACCCGATTCGATGCCCAGTTGCTCAAGATATTTTTCGTATTTCAATTCGGATAAGAGACGCGAATCCGATTCGATCGTAAAGTCACCGTAGCGCGTTTGCACCACTTGGCACGAGTACTGGTGCTTGGGTTGAATCGTGCCGCCACAAAGTTCATGAATAATTCGGGCGGCCTCCGCGATCGGGAGACCACCGAACTCGATTTCAAAGCCAACCCGACGAGCTTTCCCGAGGTCAGTGTGGGTCCGAGGTGGCTGTTGAAATATCACAAACTACTCCTTCATGATCAGCATCACGATGGATTTTGAAGCCTTGGCACCTTTTTTAACTTTGGTGTCCGTGGTCGGAATGCCGGCAGATTCCAGAGATTTTTTGATGCGAGTGTCGGTTGTGCCCAAAAAGTTTTCGAAAGCATTGGGCCGTTCTGCCATATTGTAGGTCGACACCTTCATGTCTGCATCTTTGTTGGTGAGATATTTTTTCAGCTCTTTATTGCGATTGTCCGCCACATCTCTTTCTTTCTTGGAAAGGGATTTGGTGGACGTCGAAGGATACTCTTCATCCGCCCATGTCACCACTTTGATTTCCTCGACGCTATGAGCTTGGTGAATGCGCTGGAACATGGTCTCGAGACGTTGCTTCGCTTCCGGTGTGATCTCCGCGGAGCCTTTTTTAAAGGTGACTTCGGTAACGTAAGGAGCCTCTTGTTCGGCGGCCACTTGTTTGGCTTCGATGCTGGTTTGCGGAACATTCGGATGTGCTTTGTCCTCGGCATTTTTGATGTCTTTTGGTTTTGAAGAGCAAGCGGCAAGGGCGATCAGTGCCATTGTCAGCACCAGGTTCTGGGCTTTGTTTTTCATGGTTTTTCCTTTGGTGTTAGTTTTCGATCCGACAAGCTAATTTCGTTGTCGAGACCTTCGTTTAATTTTTCTGAAAATCCATTTTTGATCGCTTCGGAAATGGCTTTGGCCGAGTTCACCTGAAATTTTCCCGCTTCATAGGAAAAGAGAACTTTGGTGGCCAACGTTTTTTCTTTCGCGTCTCGCAAAATTAAATTTGCCAAGGCGGTCGTGATTTCGATGCCGAAATGCTTAAGCCCCATGAAAGATTCGCCCTGAGCGATCACATCCGCTTTGTGCACGAATGGCTTCACGTAACCTTCAATGCGTCCATTCTGCGAGCGGACTTCTGAAAAAAGATCCAAAGTTCCCGAGGTGAAGGTGAGCGGCATTTTTTTCTTCAGCCAGCCGTTGGCATTGGAGAGCTGAAAGCCCTTGAGCTCGGCGTCCGTATCCCACGCAATGGGCTGATCGACCGTATTGAGAGTGGCCACCAGTTTGACCGGAGAGCTTCCAAACAGTGAAGCTTGCAAGGTCAACAAGCTTGCCGGCGCTTCTTTGGTTGCGGTGACATTGCTCATGCGTCCCTGGATGCCGGTCATCTTCCAACGCTCGGCTTCGGGAATTGAAAGCAAATCTGCAAACTGAAAATCAGAATTGCGGACATCGACCCGTTCGATGCGAACCGGAAAAATGTGGCTCGCGACTTTCTTTGAGTCGGCTTCGGCTTGTTTTGAATTTTCTTGAAATGCCTTCATCACTTGATTGGTTAAGAGCACGCTGGCTTTGTCGGCCAGGATGTCCATCGTGAGCTTTCCTTCCAGAATTTTACGCCATGACATGGATATGTCGATATCGCGCGCCATGAAGAACTTTTCTTCGGGGTGTTCGCGAAGGCGGAACTCGAGATTCTGCAAGCTGTAAGCGCCGCGATACAGATGAATGTCAAAATCAGAAATATGACCAATGAACAAGGGTGAAATCGTGGCAAGCGTCGAATTGATTTTGTTCAAAATCCAAGCGGGTGCAACCGCACGGACAACGAGGATTAAAATCACCACCGTCCAAAAAATTTTGGAATGAAAAATTTTCGGCATGTGCCGGGTGTTCTGGTTGGTTTCCACTGACTTCATCTTTGAATTTCCTCAATAGGTGGCAAAATTGGGACACAGATATGTCATTTAAAAATAACGCCGCCTCAGAACAGGAGACTTGCACAAGCCGTGCTTAATTTTGTCCGTGGCATTCAGCCCGACATGTTCCTGAAACATCACGAATCTATAAATTTCGAGTTGACTGGCAACATGTCACGTCCAAAACGTGACCGTGCTGATGGAATACACTGCAAAAGCAATGGTCAAAATGGAGCGCTGGTGAGAGGATGCGCGCATGAAAACGATGGTTTTTCTCTCTCTCATTTTCGGAGGTTTTTCAGCCATGGCATGGAACGGATCGAAATTTCAAAAGCCTGATGCAGAAGCTTTAAAAACTAAGCTCAGTCCGCTGCAGTACGAAGTCACTCAGCACGAAGGAACGGAACGTCCTTTCCACAACGAGTACTGGGATTCGAAGGCCGCCGGGATTTATGTGGACGTCGTTTCGGGCGAGCCCCTTTTCAGTTCACAGGATAAATTTGAATCCGGAACTGGTTGGCCCAGTTTCACCAAACCCATCAAGCCAGATGCGGTGACAACCAAAGAAGACAAGCAGCTTTTTATGACTCGAACCGAAGCTCGCAGTCGCATCGCCAATTCGCACTTGGGACACGTCTTTGATGACGGACCGGCGCCGACTGGCACTCGCTATTGCATGAATTCGGCCTCTCTGCGATTCATCCCGGTCGATAAATTGCAAGAAAGCGGGTACGGTGAATATCTGCCCTTGTTCGAAAAGAATAAGAAATAGCCGCTCTATTTTTCATAGCCCTGAAAACCAATCATAGCCGCGTTCGGCCCAGTAGTCCGGTGGCCTTTGATCTGAAAAATAAATTTGTCCGATGCGCTTCAAACTTTTGATTCCGTATTTGACAGGAATGATCAAACGCAAAGGAGCACCGTGGGCGGCCGTCAACGCTTCGCCATTCATCTCGTAAGCCAGCAGCGTTTGTGGATGAAGCATGCTCTCCATATCATTTGAGACATAGTATTCGCCATCGGGTGTTTGCAGGCCCACGTACATGAAGCGATTCGGCGGTATTTTTCCATCTTCCCAAGCGTGCAGGGCGTGCGAACCCAATTTATAATGTTTCAAAAAATCCGAAAAGCGAACGCCGGCGTAGGAGATCACCTGACTCCAACCTTCAATGCATTTGAATTCGATGGTGGATTCGACCCGGGGCAAAGTCCGAAGCTCGTCCAACTTGATTTTAAGATGCCGGGGTTGGTCGTTATCTGCATCGACGATGACGTCCAAAGCCCAATTTGAAATGTCGATGGGTCTCTGTAAACCAATATCTCCATTCACGCGCGCGGGGGACCCGCGGGGTCTTTTGGAAAATTCCGGTGCCTGGCGTTCGGGACTGAAAACCTTTTGCCAGATTTTTCCGTTCCATTCGAAGGCGTCATGGAAGAACGGAGATATTCCTTCATCTTCGACATCATGGTGGACGAATTCCCAGGCGTAACTGAGCGCCAACAGTGCCAGCGTCAAAATCGCGAAGCTTTTGAGACTTCGCTTTCGAAGTTTATTCTTTGTCATCGGATTGAACCTCAAAGCCTGCCACCATCGCACGAAAATTATTCCAGCCGGCGCGCAAGACTTGGATGAAATGAAGAATGAAAAATAAAACAAAGGAGATCATGCCCGCAAAGTGAATCCGGCGGGACCATTCGTAACCGCCAAAGAGCAGGCTGAGCCAACGAAGCTGCACCGGCTTATAGATGGCGAATCCGCTGGCGACTTCGATCACGGCCAATACAATCACGCCGGTGTAGGCGATTTTTTGTGCGGCATTGAACTTTCCCTGCGGCGGCGCCGTTTGACGTAGACCCAGATCATGCAAGACTGTGGGGAGCAGTTGCCGGAAATTTTGAACCGTCGGAAAGAGCTCACGCCAATGTCCCGACGCAAAAACGTAAGTGAGATAAAGCAGACCATTGATGATGAAAAACCAAGCCAGCGTAAAATGAACTTGCATGCCTTCGGCCAGGCGATGATCGACATGGAAAAAGTGGTAGAAGCTCTGTGGGAAAAAGCCTGGGTAGACATCATTGGCCCAATAAATCAAAATTCCACTCCACACCATCAGCGCCAGAAAGGGAGCGTTCAGCCAATGAACACAGCGAAGCCAAATGGAATGCTTTTCAAAAATTTCCATCAGCTACCGGTCTTTCAAAATCAAAGCCATCGTGATTGAGAGATTTGGAGCAAGTTGCGAGGAGAAAAGTCCGTTCTCATTCCACTTTGGGAACATGACTGACTGCATGAGCTTTGACAGTCATTGGCATCATGGAGCGATTTGCATATCCTGAGGTGAAGATCTCATTTATACCCCAAGGAGTTTCGCCATGAAGCCTCGTGAGTCGGTTTCCAATACCGCTTCCTATGAAGCGATCGTCGCCTTGCTGATTTGCGCTTTTGTTTTAACAATTATGGAATTCTTTACGATTCCGCCGCGTGCCCAGGGTTGGTTGGACGGCGAAGGTTTTGGCTGGCACATGCCTTCCATGCAAGCTGGATTGCTATGGTCGCTCAGCTGCTTGATTGGATATTTCGTGATCCCTGCTTTGGCGGTTCGATTTGTCGCCAAGTCCACTTTGAAAGAACATGGATTCTCGTTTCAAGGATTTTGGTCTCACCTGAAAACCTATTTGGGCCTGTATCTTTTAATGACTCCCTTGATTTATCTGGCATCTCGACATCCCGAGTTCCGAAATATTTATCCCTTCGTTCCGGAGGCAAAAGATTCGGTCACGAACTTTCTTCTGTGGGAGGCCGCTTACGTGCTTCAGTTTTTCTGTCTGGAATTTTTCTTTCGGGGATACTTGATCTTCACTTTGCGCCGGCACATGTCCGATGGGCTGGCGATTGCCGTCATGGTCGTGCCTTATTGCATGATTCATTATCACAAGCCGGTGTTTGAAGCTTTTGGCGCCATCGTCGCCGGTCTGGTTTTAGGATGGCTTTCGCTTCGCTACAAATCTTGGATGGGTGGCGCTGTCTTGCATTCGCTGGTGGCAATCAGTTTGGACACGTTGGCCAGTTCTCAATCCGGTCTTTTCTAAAACCAAGCTGCTCAAACCAAATCCTTTGATCGTGCGCTGAAAGCGCAATGCGCGCTGTTTTAGGCGGCGTATTTGGTTTTGAGGAGAGCGGAAATTTTTTGGAGCGATTGAAACTGCTCGTAGCTGATGTCTTCGTTGCCGATGCGGATTTGGAACTGATCTTCGATGGCGAGGACAAATTGGATCAGGGTCAGCGAGTCCAGGACTCCTGAGGTGAAGAGATTGTCGGTGTCTTTGATGGAATGAATGTGCGGGTGAATGTTCATTTGAATGAGAATGCTGCGCAGTTTTTCAATTTGTGACAATGGATTCTCCCTCAAGCAAAGCTGTCCTGATAAAGCTTGAAATCTGTCAGGGTGCTTTCGGTGAAGCGCCCATTTTCAAAAATAACCTCGCTCGGCAAGTCTTGACCAATAAAGAATGGCACGCCAGCCGTAAGTCCGTAAGCTCCAGCTTGCGGAAAGACGATCCAATCGCCGCGCTGGATGTTTCGTGGCAGTTTCAAACGGGGATGAAGGATGTCGTGCCCCAAGCACAGCGATCCCGCCACCAGAAACTCACCGGGCTCTTCAGATAGCAAGCGTCCTTGCCGGATGACCTGAGCTTTTAACTCTTGCACTTTCTGCGCGAAGGTCACGAAGGGACTGCCAAGATGTTGAAGGCCGCCGTGAATGATGACGGCCTCGCCACCACGATCCAAAAGTTTGCGCGACAAAACCGGGGCCGCGTAATATCCGCAGCTGGCAACCAGCCCGCGGCCGAGCTCGAAAGTGGTTGGCAAATTGGATGCGGGCTCGCTGGGGGCTTCGGCCGTTGACCACTGGCCCGGAATGCCCGGACCGATGAAAAGATGTGGCTGATCGACAAACGACTGCGGCTTTGCTTGAAACCACTTCTGCATGGAGAGCGAGACATCCTGCAAGCGCTTCCAGGAAAAAGACTCTCGCCCCAGGTACAGATGAAGACCCAACGCCTTCTTTGAAAACGAATTCAAGGCCCGCGAGATTTCGCTTTCGCTCATCCCCAGCTTGGTTGAGAAAATATCATTGGCGTGAATGCGAAAGCTCAGGTTCTCGATGCCGATTTGCTGCGCCACCTGAAATTCATCCAGTGAATCAATTTGCAGAACTTGGATTTTCATTTCTTGAGCCAGCTTGAGGCAAGCGTCCGTTTTACCGGGCCCCGAGACGGAAATTCGCGATCCCGATATTCCCAAACGGCGGCACAGCTGCAATTCCAACTCAGAGGAAACGTCAAAGCCTGAAATCTCGTTCATCAGGCAGGCCAGAATTTTTGGATGAGGATTGGATTTGATGCTAAACGCGATTTCACTGCGCGCCGAGAACTGGCGCAGAAATAGGTGCACGCGCTTTGCTTGCGCGCGAAGCTCATCAAGATCGTAGATAAAAACCGCGCGGCCGGCCTGGTCCCGCTCCGTCCAGGGGTAATTCAATAGATTCATAGGTCCACCATTTTTAGTTTCGCGGCGTCTTCCCCCTCGCGAGAAATAAAGACCGAGATTTCTTTCAAAGATCCCGGCGATTCAAGACCCGCCACGGAATAGGGGATTAGGGAATGGCCTTCGGAATTTTCGCCTTTGCGATCCAGGATGAAAGCCTGTCGGCATTTTTGCCACCAAGATGTGAATTTCAATGGCTCGGCACTTTTCCAGCGATGGCGAAGCGAGATATTTTTTTTTGGGTCCAGGTTGAGCTTTTGCAGAGCTCTTTCCAACACGTGAGTTTTGGTCAGTCGAAGATTCAGATCGATCGCGAAAAATTCGCCCGTTTCTTTGGAAATCAGGAAATCAAGACCGATCGGTCCCTGGTAACCACGGCCGGCTATGGCGGCCTGAATTTTTTCATAAATCGAAGTGGCTTGAGCATGAATTTTCGAATCCACCGCGAACTGATGTCGGTAAGAAAGACCCTGAGGTGAATAAGAGACCTCGGCCGTCTCTGGCGGCTCGCTTCCCCAGCCAAAGACGCTGCCTTCGAAAGCCGAGGGTATTTGCTTTTGCAAAAGCCACTGGGACGACGATTTTGGATCCAGGCGTCTTTGTAACATGGTGAAATTTGGATCCTTTGAATTTTGCACCACAAAATTGGCTGCTCCCCCCGAGCCAAAGTCATGCTTGAGAAGATGCGGCTCGAGAAATTTTCGGTGCGCTCCCTGGACCAAATTTTTTTGTGAAAGCACCTCGGTCGGTGGCACCGGGATCGTCAGTTCCTGACAAAGCTTGAGAAGAAAAGTCTTTCGGTTCCAAGTCGCCAAGCTTTCAGCCGACAGAGCCGGATGAGTTTGAAAGTTTAAAGAAGGCTGGGCAAGAAGAGCTTCTTCGAGCGATGAAAGGGAAGCGCTGACAAGCGCTGAAAATTTCGAAGTGCCTTGCAGTTGGCGAAGTGTCTCCTTGAGCCAATGCGATTGATCGAAAGGATGCTTTGAGATTTCAATCAAGTTTCCAAAATCGGAATTTCGTTCTGCCAGAAATTCGTGAAAGCCAGCGGTTTTCTGGTAAGCCAGAACCTGATCGCCCAAGTTGGATAAAAAAATCCCCAGATTCTCGTTCAGTCGAACCAGGTGCTCGGACTCTGGAATGCGCGCGGGGAAAAGCGAGGCGAGATTATTCTGTGGGTCCCAAAGCTGATCAATCGCAAGATTGAGAAAGATCAGGCGGCTCATAAAAAGGTGGTCTCCATGCGAATCGACAAGCGGCCTTGTTGAAGGTCTTTCTCCAATTCAGCGGCCCGTGAAAATTCGGGACCGTGTGCGACCAGGGCCCGACGCGGAAAGTGAAAAACATCTAAGGACAGTTCCCTTAGCAAATTTTGATCTTCATCGCGAAAGGCCAGTGCGTGAAATTTTTGCTCCCAAGCTCGGTGCATCAGGCCTTCAAAGACTTGGCGCAGGTTTGCTCCTTCACCCAGCGACAGACTGACCAACCCCATGCGAATCTCTGATCCCGCTTGAAAAGGTGAAGGTGAAAATTTCTGCAGACGCGCGATCACCAGGTTTGGTTTTCCGGACCAGAGAAATTTGCGTGCGCTGGAAGGATCCAACAGCAAAGTGCCCGCCAAAATTTCACCTTGGTCCTCGAGCCAAATCAGCTCGGCCTCTGGATCCAGATGCAAAAGTTTTTGCAAGGTCTCGGATGTGACAATGGGAGACAGGAAATGATGCTTGCGAGAGTCCCCGTACTTTTCGATCCACTGCTGTTGCAAGCTTTGGGGTGCGTCTATCAGTCGCACCCTTTGAAGCTTTTCTGTCGAGGCGGGAAAGCTTGGTTTGGAAGTTAAAAATATTTGGGTCAGCGTGCTTTGCAAAGGGAAGTTAAAGCGGCAGTTGAATTTTTGCGCGATCCGGTTGCAAGCCTCAAGCCCCAGCCAATTGTGTTCTACGCCCAAGAAAAAAGGTGTTTGTGAGCCTTGCGCCACCACCCAATCTTTGAAGGCGAGAATCAGCTGAACGCTCGCGGTTCGCGATCGGTGCTCAGGTGAAACAAAAAAATCCGTGTGCAGCTGACCTTTATTTTCGGTGTAAGGGTTCTGAGCGAGTGTTGGAATCACGCCTGTCACGCCGATCAATTGGGATTCCTGAAAGGCACCCCAGAAAATAGGTGGTCCCTGCCGATGATGATCGTAGATCCGCAAGAATCGATCGCCGCGTTCTTGCCAGAAATCAAGCTGAGAGGAAGGATTTCTTTCTTTGCGGAACAAAGTCGAAAGCCCTTCAGTTTCGGACAGGGACAATTGACGAACGAACAAAGGTGGGTGACTCATCGGCTGGCCTCTTGGTATGAAACCAGATTCGGTGCCGAGATGTCCTGAAGATTGCCATTTTTTTCGAGAAGCCATTCCTGAATTTTGCTCGGAGCCAAAAATTGATTCGAGGCCGCCGCATATCCGTAAGCCCCCATGTGGCTGGCGACGATCCAGTCTCCGCGACGCAAATCGGCGGGTGCCATGACATTCTCAATCATCGTGTCATGCCACAGACTGAGTGAACCCAGAAATGAAACGAGATCACTGCGATCTAAGAGCTCCTGACCCGCACGGAAAAATCGCAGCTGCACACCTTCCGCTTTGTAACGGGGAGATAGAAAATGCGTGGCCATGTGCTGCAATCCACCGTCAAGGATGGCGCTGCGGCCGGTTTCGGATTTTTTGAGTGAAAGAATCTGCGTGCCGTAACTGCCCGCACTTTGAATCAGTCCACGACCCGATTCCAAATGCAACACACGCGAAGGAGCCTGAGTTGGTTTGAGTGAATCCGCATGCGCAGATAAGAGCCGGGCGGAAGGCAGACCAGCCCCCAGAAAAATTTCGGGCGTGGCAATGACAGAGCCGGATTCAATGGCTTCATCAAGCCGCTGAATGAATGCTTGCATGGACGCCGCAGAAAATGTTTCTCGTCCCAAGTAGCTGTGCACGGCCGGGGATGGCGGCCCGCCAAGCTGCTTCAGTTTTTGCAACTCCGCTTTGGAAAAGCCCAACTTCTGACTGTGAATTTCAGAGCTCGACAGTCTCAGAGAATAAGCGGTCGAAGCGGGCATTCGTTTTCGAAACTGTGTCCAGTCGTCGACCGAATCCAGATGGAAGCAGCGAAGATTCCAATCAGCGACTTGATCAAAGGCAAAATCTGTTTTGGCGGGACCCGACCATGTCAGCGCCGCGGAAGGAACATTGTGACGAGCCAGCCTGGCTTCGGCCAACGATGACACATCGAAACCTTGCACGTAGCGCCCCAGGATCTTGAGCAGATGTGGATTGGGATTGACCTTCACCGAAAAGAAAAGATCAAAACCCAGCAGGCTCCAGCTCTTCCAAAACTCGGAAACTTGCCGGGCGGAAAATTCGATTTCCGCCTCTGAATAAAGAAAGAAGGGACGTGCGGGCGCAAATGCTTTATCAGGGATGATCATCCGGCGTCCTTTTGCAGATTCAGTTTCTGCAGTTCTTGCGCCTCGATTTTTTTCAGTAAAATTTGCCGATCCATTTTTCCGGATGCGGTCAGTGGCCATGCTGGACAAATATAAAACTGTCGCGGAAGGTGGGATGCCGGAAGCTGAGATTGCAAATGCGTAAAGAGAGCCTCGAGATTCAGGGGCTTTGGCAAAACCAAGCAAAGATTTTGCGCGGAATCCACGAGGCAGACACCGTGCTCTTTGGTTGCGATCAGCAACGCGTTCTCGATCGCTTCCAGTTCCACTCTTTGACCGCGCAATTTGACCTGCTGATCCAAGCGGCCTTTGAAATAATAACGACCCTCTTTGCAATCGACCTGATCACCAGTCTGGTAGGAGCCCGAAAATAGCTCCATCCCGTTTGCCGAGAGGTAACCCAAAGCGACTTGGGATCCCTTGATTACCAATTCACCCGCTTGTACCGAGGCCTGCACGCTGGCCAAAGGTTGACCAATCGAAATCAATTGCGCTTGCAGATCCGCTTCTTCGCAAACATGCCGGGTCGCCCAAACCGTGGTTTCGACGGGGCCATAAAGATTTTCGATGGGCGAGGACGGCGCCAAATTTTTCCACAGGCGCAACAGTTCAGGAGAGAGCGTCTCGCCGGTAAAGAGCGTCTGTCGCAGCGAAGGAAGTTTGGAAATCCAAGCCGGTTTTCGCGACCAATTCATTTGCGCAAGGCTTGGCACCGAGGACCAAATTTGAATTTGCTTCTGGTGCAAGAATGAAAAAATATTAAAGCGATCCGCATCGCCCAGTGGGAACAAGGTCGCGCCCTGAGACAACGCCAAAAATAAAATCGCGATGAAAGGGTCAAAGCCGCCCTCGAACGTCAAAGCCACCCGCGAAGACGGCTGCCAAACGTAAATCGGCAAAAGGCTTTGCAGCAGCGCTTGCCAGTTTTCGCGAGAGACCGCGACCAGTTTGGGTTGCCCGGTCGAGCCCGAAGTCGGCAGCAGATAAAAGCAATTGTTCGGAATCTGAGTCTCGAATTTTTGCAGACGATGTTGAATGTCCTGCTTCCAAGCGGCGGGCCAAGATTTTGGGATCAGGCAAAGGGTGCGACCCAATGTCCACGCCTTGAGATACCACAAAGCGCTTTGGTAAGCGCCTTGATCTTCTTGCAGCCAAATCCGGGATGCCGGGACGGCTAGCTTCTGCAGATCCGCATTCAGTTCTTGATAAGTCTTTTGATTACTGGCCTCGTTCCAAGCTTGCAGTTTTGAAAACGAGTTGAGCTCCCAGGCCGGTGTCGCCATCAGGAAATTCTCACTCTGGAAAAAGGGGATTGGTGACGGATCGACATCGTTTCTAGATATAGCTCACTTCGATCAGAGAAGATACTTGGACGAAGGTCCTGGGTTGCGCAATTGCCATTCTCACCCTAAACTTGCTTGATGAGTCCCGTGGCGTTCGAGCAAAAATTCTTGGCATTTGAAAAATCCTGCATTGAAAAATTGAGCCGTGGTTCTGGATTTCTATGGTTCGCGCTCGTTTGGGGAGTTCTGAACTCTTGGCTGAGCTATTCGGTTTGGGCGCGGCCGCAGCCGGATTGGAGTCGTTTTTTTCTGGCGCAAGATCGCTACTGGGGAGCCGCGACTTTGTTCTTTGGATTTTATTTCAGTTTTGTAATTCCGCACCAAATCAGGGTTTATTTTCACCGAATTCTATTCGTGATCGTTTGGCTGGTGCCGTGCTACTTGCTGAAAATTGAAAGGCCTATTGTTCTGGCGCCGGTTCTATACGTCGTGATTTGCACGGTCGCCCTATCGTGGCCCCGGTCCTTGTGGACGCGAAAAATCGTGGCGGCGCTCGTGGTTCTTTTCACTTTCGTCGGTTTACTTTGGTGGTTGGGAAAAGACGCCGAGCTGGCCAAAGATTATCGACTGTTCCGTTTTTTCTGGGTGCTGCATTTGGAAATGCTGCTGATTTACTTTTTGCGAGAAAGCTTTCGCGCGCCCAAAATCTCGTTATCGGTGGCGCTGAATCCGCTGCAGCTTTTTTCTCCTTTGCCCTGGCCGACGGATTTGACTTTGGCTGAAAAAAAATGGGAAATCCGTTCGCTTCAGGTGTCGGGCTTAATGCAAATCATCTTCGCCCAACTTTTATTCTGGATATTGCTATTAACGGTCCCAAGCCTTCCGGTTGACATTCCGGTGCTGGGACATCTTTTACAGTATGTGACCTTCGTGATCTTCGCCACGGCGGCCCTGAATTGTGTGAGCGGCATGCTTCGAATGTTTGGGTTTCGGGCGGCGGACGCGACGTATTTTCTGGTGCTGGCGAAATCTCCGCTGGAGATCTGGCAACGGGGATCGACTTACATGGCGCAGTTTCTGTTTCAGGTGGTGTTTTTTCCGATCTGGAAGCAAACACGCAAGATGTGGGTGGCCGGCGGGGTGCTCGCAATCTTGGTGTTGATTCATATTTATTTCTTTCACGAGCTTTTTCTGCGTGAATTGCTGCGCTGGTTGGCGCCGACGCTGCCGATCGCGCAAACTTCGTGGGATCAAATCATTTGGCTTCCAGTGTTCTGGTTTCTGAGCTGGATGATTTGGATGACCGCATTTTACTTGCTGACCAAGGCCTTTCGATTTTTAAAGACTGAAAACGGCGCTTGGGTCGCGATACTTCTGACCCACCTTGGATCGTCGCAAATTTTCTGGTTGGCAAAAGAAATGGCAACTCTTTGCGGAGTGAACTATGGCGGATGACGGGCAGTGGAAGGTTCCGGGGCGGTTCTCAAAAGATTCCTATCATCTTTATCGCTATTTCCTGCTGCAGCTTTTGCTATTCGCCGCGCTTGATGTCGGTCTCTTTTTTCGCCCTTTGCCCTGGCCGGCACTTCACCCTTCGATCCTTCAGACTGCAGGACTGATGTTTGTCAGTTTGTATGTCGGTCTTCTCTCCAGTGTGTTCATTCACAATGCCGCCCACGACAATTTCAAACCCCGGTGGCTGAACTTTCCGGTCGGTGAGCTGATGGGTCTGATTCACCTGTACGGATTTTGGGGCCTTAAAGAGGGGCACATGATTCATCATCGGTATCCCGACCATCCGGTGTTGGATCCGCACCGCCCCAGCGAGAAGAGCCTGATTCGTTTTGTTTTCACCATGAATCGCGGCGTGTACTTTCGCGTGATGTATTTTTATTTTCGCAATGCGGATCTGGATCGTGTGGCCGGCCGTCGCGTCTGGGCTTGGACCACCGCTTTTTGGCTTTCGTCTGTCTTGGCTAAGCTTGGTTTTTGGTATCTGCTGCTGGGGCCACAAGCCTTCGCTCTGTATTACTTGCCTGCCGCGATCGCGGCCTGGGTCTCGCTGGCGCACGGAAACTTTGTCACGCACAGGCCGCGCGCGAATTCGGAAGAATTCGATATCATCAATCTTGATCACAGTGTCGGTTACAAGGTTCTGAATTCAATGCTCTTCGGAATTTACATGCATAAAAATCATCACCTGAACGTCAAGCTCTTCAATCCCGCAAAGCTCAAAGAGTCAAAATCTCCACCATCCAAATAAAGATCTTTGCGAAATAAAAAAATTGTGGCCTTTTCGAAGTCCTATTCAAGGATTGGAAAGAGAAAATTGATTTCGAGTCTCGCGTTGCGAAGTATTGGCCAAGTCTCTGACTGGGTCTAGAAAAACAGTCTTCATCCACGATGTTGACCGTCGGGACGATGCAATATCTTGAATCCAAGATAACACTCTTTACCAACGGCAAAGATCGTGGATGGATCAACAATCATTTCTGCGATCTATGGAAAACTCTGATTGCGGCCCTTTGCCGCGACCCGATTCCATTCCATCTCGGCCACCTCAATCCACCGTCACGCCAATGATCCATGTCGCCCGTGGCGGCAAATGTGGATTGGAATTGATCCATGTCACCTGCGCCGGTAAATGTGGACCGCCCTTATCATCGTGAAAAGTTCAGATGATGCAGGCGGAGTGGTGAGTGCTGAATAATTAATTTTCGATCGGGCGGAAGGTGTAGCCAACTCCGCGAACGGTTTGGATCAGCTTGCTGGAAAAGTGCCGATCGATTTTGGATCTCAATCTCCATACCAAGACGTCAACGATATTGGTCTGTGGATCAAAACTATAGTTCCAAACCTTTTCCAAAATTTCTGTCTTCGTGATGATGCGTCCGGCGTTTCGCATCAGGAACTCGAGCAATTCAAATTCATTGTTTTGCAAAACGATGGCTTGCTCGTCGCGATAAGCCTGACGCGAAATCAAATCCAGAATCACGCCGGCTGATTTCAGATGAAACTTTTCAAGCAGGCTTGAATTTTTCTTCAGCAAGGCTTTGGCGCGAGCTTTCAGTTCGATCATCGTCACGGGCTTCAGTAGAAAATCGAATTCGTTCGACGCCAAATGGGGCATCAGCGCTTCCACTCCGCTTTGCAGGCTCAGGACCAGGACGGGCGTTAAAATGCTGGCTTGTCTCAATTGCGAAATCAAGTCCAAGCAATCCGACGTGTTCTGGTCCATATCCACGATGATCAAGTGGTAACTGGGATTTTTCAGTTTCTCAAAAGTCGCGTCAGCGTGGGTCATGCGAAAAATTTGATATTTCGAACGGCCAAAATTTTGTTCAACCATTTTTGCATTTTCAATGTCGTTTTCGATCATGAGAATATTGATCATACAACCTCCTTTTTTTAAATGCGTGAGAGAATAAGGTGGTGATTGTTCTGCCATCCAAGTTAAGGTTTCCATTCTTTCGTCGCAATTTCTTTCCGATTTTTTCAGTCTACTTTCAGCCTAAGGTCTAGATTAAAATTACAGAACATTACAATCACGCCCCGAAAGCCGCATCTGGAGCGGTTCTGTGCGACTCTGGATTTCCAAAAGAAATTTTGTTTTTGGAAAGGAGTTCGCGTGGCGAATCGTTTTAAAGCATTAGTTATATTTGCATTTCTCCTGCAAGCCTGCAACCAGTCAGGCGGAGGCGGCGGCAGCGAGTCCGCATCAACCTCACCAACACCTTCGGAATCAATGTGCTCTGCTTCTTTGGATCAGACTTCATATTTTGAAGATGTGACGACATCTCAAGATCTTTCCGCGATGAAAAGCGATAAATCTTTGCGTGCGCGCACAGTTAAGGTGAATACCGAGGCCCTGAAGAGCGATCTCAAGGCCGGCAAGGGAAGTTTGAAGCTTGATCTTTTTGGTGATCAGAATTTTAGAGTGATCACAGAAAAAATCCAAAAGTTTTCAAATGACAATCTCGTGTTGAGCGGCAGAATCGATGGCCAGCCTTTAAGCACGGTTGCGATTGCGGTTCAAAAAGACGTCATGATCGCCGAAGTGAACACGGGTGGGAACACTCGTTACAACATCACCTATAATGGGGACGGAACTCATTCCATTCAGGAATTAACGGCCGAAGATCAAGAAGACGAGTCTTCTTGCTTGGCGGTTGCTCCTCCCATGCAAGCTTCTGAAGACGTGACGACGACCGAGCCCACGCAGACGGCGATGGCGGCGACTCCGGTGATTGACATGTTGGTGGCCTACACGCCTTCAGCCAAAGCGGCGGTCGGCGGGGAAGCCGCGATCCTGGCACTGATCCAAACGGGCATCGCCAATACCAATAAGATCTTCACCGATAGCGGAGTCAATCTCGCGGTTCGTTTGGTGGGCGTGATGCCGGTCAAACAAAATGAAACGAGCAATTGGTCCGGAGATCTTTCCTCGTTGGCCGGTAAGACCGATGGTCTGTGGGACGAGGTTCACGCCGAGCGCGCCCGATTGGGTGCCGATCAAGTTTCGATGGTCGCGGTTTATCCGGGCAGCACGGTTGCGGGAATCGGTTACATCAAAGCCAATTCTTCGACCGCTTTCACGATCACCAAAGTCTCTGCATTCAGTCAGTTTTCGTTCACGCATGAGCTTGGACATAACGTCGGTTTGCAACACTCGGACGGTTACGTCAATTCCTCGGGAGCTTTCCGCACGGTCATGGCCTACGGAAGTGTGACTCGAATTGGCCGCTTCTCGAATCCAAGCTTGCCTTACAAAAACTATGCGACCGGCACGACCAGCCAGAACAGCGCTTCGATCTTGAACGCCAATGGAGCGACGACGTCGAAATTGGTGGCGACTGTGGTGCCGGTGGTGACGAATGATGTTCCCGTCGTGACGACGCCGAGCACTCCGGGTGCGACTTGTCCTTAATTGTTTCAACTCTTTCCTGACTTCTTGAAAGCGCCATCCAATGCCCTCCTCCTACGGATGGCGCTTTCGTTACTAATGTAAATAAAAATATATTTAAAACTGATTGGAGATCTGCTTGACACTTCTCAATGCTCGAAACTTTCAGCTGTTGCGCCTTGCTTGCCTGCTGTCTTTGATGTTGATCTGTGCCTGCCAACAAAAATCCTCTTCGACTCCATCGGATTCATCAAATCAATCGTCCCAGTCACCTGGCTCGACGACTTCGACAACGCTTCCACCTCGGGTGCCAACGACGCCCACAACTTCAACGACCACGACGACCTTATCGCGAAGTCCCACGACGACGCTGCCGGCACCGGTGACGCCGACCCCGACCACGCCGACCACCACGGTCCCGCCGACTTCAACCTTGCCAACGGCAAGTTTTGAAACGCTAGCTTGGGAAGCAGCTTCCCGGCCGCAGGCCAAACTGTGGAGCACTTATTTGTTCAATCTCATCAATGGTGAGGCCAAAGCTCTGCTGACGGCCCAAGACTTTTCGCAGTTTTGTCCAACCTACGCGACGCTGACGCAAAATCAAAAAATCAATGCGGCCGGGCAATTGATTGCGGCCATGGCAAAATTTGAAAGCGGATTTAGTCCAGTTTCCCGCTATCAAGAATCAACGATGGGAATCGATCCAGTGACGGGGCTTGCGGTTTACAGCGAAGGCTTGTTGCAGCTGTCCTATCAAGACACCCAGTGGGCGACTTTCTGTGCGTTTGATTGGAGTGTCGATAAGTATCTATCGGCCACCGATCCGAATAAAACGATTTTGGATCCATATAAAAATCTTTATTGCGGCGTCCGCATTCTGGCAAACCAAGTGAAGAGTAAAGGAGTCATCATTTTGGGAAGTGGAGCTTACTGGTCCGTGATCAAATCCAATAGCCAGTACCAGAAGTTGACCGAAATCAAAGCGATCGTCGGCTCCCTCAGTTTTTGCCAATAAAATTTTTTGAAGTTTCGTTGATGAGAGCAACGGGGCTTTGAATCCAAAGCCGTCACCCGAAAAGTGGCGGCTTTTTATTTTCCCCAATCTTTAAGATTGAGATTGAGTTCGGTCTTTCACTTTGCCCATGGCTTTTAATCTTTGCAGCTCTTCCGATTCATTGTCTTGCACCCACTGATCCTGTTGCAGGGCTTGGTAGGCCAATTCAAAATAGGGTTGAGCCTCGGTTGGACGTTGCAGGGTCTGCAAGCATTCAGCAATTTCTTGATACAGGCGTCCCATTGGCAATGGGGTCGGGGATTTGGCGGTCAGCAGTTCCTGCTGAGTCGCCAGTGCCTCTTGGATTCGATTCATCTTTCGGTAGACTTTACCGATTGACCACTTGGTGACGAAAATATCATGAGCGCTACCATAGTTTTGATAGTTGCTCAGAGCCTTCTCGAAAAATTGCAGAGACTTCTCAAACTGCAGGTGATCAAAGAGCTTCCAGCCCAGATTGGAATAAAGACTTCCCAGCCATCTTTTGGATTTAAGCTGCGACGATTCTTCGGCCATGCGAATGGCCCGCAGCACCCACTCTTGCTGCATTTTCGGAGTCTCGAGTGCGGCCATCATTTGGGCAACGTCGATGGCAAAAAAATCTTCCTTCGCTTGCGTTGCCAACTGCCATGCATCTGCCAAGAAAGATCGGGCATGGGTCGGACTTTTTTGCAAAAGACTGAGACGTCCGGATTCCAGCAGCCACCGGATTTTGGCGGTTGCCAAATTCAGATTCTGATTCTCGGTCAATAGGCGCTCGGCCTCTTTCAAGGAGACGCGTGAAGCACTCAGGTTTTTCTGTTCAGCCTGGGCGCGTGCAATCAAGCACCAAAGCTCAACCTCGCGCCCGAGATGAGGGGAGCCCTGGTTTTGCGATTGGGTCAGAAAGTGGCGAAATTTTTCTTCGGATAACGTCGGGTCCTGAGGGTCCCATTGCAGGTCTAAATCAGTGGATTCGGTCGAAAAAGCATCATTCATAGGCTCTTAGATTAGCATTCAATAAGCTGATATGTCGCTAGAATTACTGGATAAGTTTGGAATGGCGGCGATTTAACCAGGAAAAGTGGGGCCGTGTCAGGGTTTGCCGTATCAATCTGCCGGAGCCTGTGTTAGGATGGTTTCAGTCATAGTTAACGCTTTCGTTCGAGTCTATAGGCAATTCAGTCCATACCTCCTGACGAGCACTCAAACCTTAAGGAGGTTATCATGAGTAAAAAACTATATGTCGGCAATCTTCCCTTTTCAGCTACTGAAGAGTCTTTGGTCGATGCATTTTCACAGTTCGGTACTGTTGATTCTGCAAAGTTGATCACTGACCGCGAAACTGGTCGCAGCAAAGGTTTTGCCTTTGTTGAGATGTCTTCTGCAGAAGAAGCATCAGCAGCGATCGGCAAATTGCACGGTGCTGATTTCGGCGGACGCCAAATGAATGTGTCTGAAGCTAAGCCAATGGCTCCTCGCGAAAATCGCGGTGGTGGCGGTTATGGTGGCGGCGGCGGCGGACGCGGCAATCGTTACTAGTTTTTGATTTGAAATCAAAAATCCAAAAGCCTCTTCGAAAGAAGGGGCTTTTTTTTGCCTTTTTTCAAGGGCTTGTGGCAAATCCTTCAAGTCCCGTATCCGGAGAAGATTCTATTCCCGAGTGGCGATGACTTTCATGGTGAACTCTTCGTGATCCACGGTGGAACCAACGGTGATCAGAGCTTCCGATCCCGGTCGAGCGATGACCTGGGGTTCGACATGAAAAGTTCGTAAGCCTGAAGAGAGATCGACTTGAAATTGCATTAAAATCCCGTCCTTGATTTTCTCATTGCTCACGTCTGAAGGAAGAACGCTCAGGCGCATTTTTTCCGAAGGATCTTGATCGGTCGATTGGCTGATCTCGGCAATCGTGCCGGCTTGGGTGATAATGCTCAGCTTGGACAACAATTTCCCATTCATAAAAATCTGACTCTGGACTCGGTACATGGGCGTTGCCCAGACGGATGAAGAAGCTAAAAGCACGAATGTGGTGATGATGGTTTTCATGGGATCCTCCGTGATCTTTAAAAATCATAAGCGGCAGGCCTGGCAATTGACAGTTTTAAATGAGACGTCTGTACTGAAGATCTATGAATAAAAAATTAGCGATTCGGGTGCCGATCTTTTTCTCGTTGTACATCGCAGTGACTCTCGGAATTTTGCATTTCGCCTCGACAAAGCTACCGGTTTTTTTCACCAATCTTTTGTCACTGTCATATTTTGTATTTCTGCCGCTGGTCTTTCTCTTAAAGCCCCTTGGCCTGTGGACGGGTGAATATTGGTCAGGCCCCACTGTTATGGGGTGCATTGTGGGATTGGTTATTTATGACGGGATTCTTTTTTTATTGTTTTGGGGCTTCGGCAAAATTGGCGGCAACGGTCAGACTTGATTCGGGCACTGCGTGCTCAGGCTATGTGACATTCATAAAACCAAAAGTCAGAATTTAGAAAATCAGCGCGATTTTGAAATCGCGCTTTCGAAAAAATGGATCAGGCTCAACCCTTTGATGGAGTGTCGACCTGACGGTATTTGAAAGAATGGGGCTCCTCATTCGGATCAGCGGGCTGTTTGCCCCGTTGGGCGGTTGCAGGTGCCTCTTCGCCCAATTCATTGATAAATTCCTGCGCTTGATTTTCATATCCATAATGATCGCGACGGTTCGGTTTTCCGAGCGATGGAAAATGTGTGTTATCTGGCTTATTGTCTTGCTGCATAATTTCGCCTCCTTGAATCATTGATCCTGAAAAAGTGTGCAAGACATGCGCCGAAATTCAAAGCGTGGTAAGCCTGATGAGTCAAAGGATGGTGTATGAAAATACTGCGCCCGCCGGAAGCGACCGGAAAAAAGATCGTGGTGATTGTTGGAGGAGGCTTTGCGGGATTGAATGCGGCCAAAGGCTTGGCTCATCAATCGGACCTCTTTGTCATTTTAGTCGACCAAAAAAATCATCATTTATTTCAGCCGCTGCTTTATCAAGTCGCCACCGCCGGATTAAATGTTGGCGACATCGCGGTCCCGATACGCAGTCAGTTTTCGCATATCTCGAATGTCGAAGTTCATTGGGGCGAAGTGACCGGCATCGACCTCGCAAATCGGCTTGTTCGTTCGGATAAAGAAGGGGTCGCCATTCCTTACGACTATTTGATTCTAGCCTGCGGCGCCCAGCACAGTTACTTCGGTCACCCGGAATGGGAAGAGTTCGCCCCAGGTTTGAAAACACTGGAGCAAGCCACCGAGATTCGTCGCCGAATTTTATCGGCATTTGAAAATGCGGAAAATGAAATCGATCCGCAAAAGCAAAAAGCCTTTTTGAATTTCGTGATCGTGGGGGGTGGTCCCACCGGCGTCGAATTGGCGGGCGCGATCGCGGACATCAGCCGCACGGTTTTGGTGCACGATTTTAAACGCATCGATCCAAGCCAGGCTCAAGTGATCTTGATCGAAGCTGGCGCGCGAGTGCTGGCGGCCTTTGATCCGGATCTTTCTGAAAAAACGCGCCTGTCTCTGCAAGAGCTCGGGGTTCAAGTTCGCACTTCGGCGCGGGTTGAAAAAATCGATGCAGAAGGCGTGCAGATCGGAACTGAGAAAATTCCATCCGCTTGTGTCTTCTGGGCGGCTGGTGTGCAGGCCTCAAAAATTCAAATTGAACCCGGTATTGAAAAAGATCGCGCCGGTCGAGTGAAAGTGCAAAGTGATCTCTCAATCCCCGGATTCGAAAATGCGTTCGTGATTGGTGATATGGCGGCCGTCGAAATAAGCGCGGGGCAATTCGTTCCAGGTCTAGCACCCGCGGCCATTCAAGAAGGTCAGCACGCCGCACGGGTCATTTTGGCAGCCCATCATGCCAAGCCTCGTCCGGGATTTAAGTACCATGATAAGGGCATCATGGCGACCATCGGGAAAAATCGGGCGGTCGTGCAAACCAAACATCTCAAGATGACGGGATTTTTTGCCTGGATGGCGTGGCTCTTTATTCATGTTTTTTTCTTGATCGGGTTTCGCAACCGGATTGCGGTCATCACTCAATGGGCATGGAATTACATCCTCTCGAAACGTGGCGCCCGTTTGATCACCGAACGTCAGTGGCGATTGCGCGATTCCGGAAACTAGCTTCGAACATTTTGGCGTGGACGATAAATCCGCCCCGAGTCAAAGCTGCATTTCGATCCTGAAACCGTGGACAATTTGAAAATGAAAACTTTGAAGCTCAAGAAAATAAATCCAAACGACTCGGGTTCCTTTCAGAACAAAGATGAAGCCAAATCGGCAACTGAAAAATATCTCGCTCGAATGTATGACCTTCTTTACTTGATGTTCGCGCACGGCCGTTATTCGCTGTTGATCATTCTTCACGGCATTGATGCCAGCGGAAAGGACGGGACGGTTGAGCGCATTTTTTCTGGCGCCAATCCGCAAGGCATGCGGGTTTACTCTTTCAAGCAGCCTTCGGAAGAGGAACTTCGTCACGACTTTCTTTGGCGCTGTCATCGCTGTTTGCCCGAAAGTGGTTACGCGGCTATTTTCAATCGCTCTTATTACGAAGAAGTCACCACGGTGCAGGTGCATCCCGAATATTTGAAGGCGCAGCATCTGCCGGATGAAATCGTCAAGGATCCCCAGTTTTTCGAAAAACGCTATGCCTGCATCAATGATTTTGAACGAATGCTCACCGAGAAAGGCACGGTCGTGCTGAAACTCTTTTTGCACATTTCTAAGGATGAGCAAAAAGAACGTTTGCAAGAACGGTTGGAAGATCGTCGAAAGAATTGGAAGTTTTCCGAAGCGGACATCACGGAAAGAAAATACTGGGACCAGTACCAATCGGTGTTTGAGAGGATGCTCAATAAGACAAGCACCGCTCATGCTCCCTGGCAAGTGATTCCCGCCAATCATAAGTGGTACAGAGATTACCTCACCATAAAAGCGATCGTTGAAGCGCTCGAGCAAATGAAGATGAAGTATCCACGAGCTCAAAAAAACATTCGCATTCGCTAGGATATTTTAAGGTGCAAGCCGCGTGAAAGTTGCTCGCGACGCTGAGTGAAATTCGCCTAGCCTTGAACGGAAGGGCCGTCAGCGGATTTCGTCATGGACTGGCGTGCTCTAGATTCGCCCTTGGTGTCCATGACCGCTCCGGACTGCGACAGGTAAGTGCAAACCTTCTGCACCAGCTCGTCCTTATCCAAAGGTTTGGTCAGAACATCATCACATCCGGACTTGATGCATTTGCTTAAATCTTCGGAATTGAAGAATGCCGTCAAGGCGATGATCGGTTTTTGAAATCCCTGCGCGCGAATTTGGCGGGTGACTTCGAAACCATCCATCTCGGGCATTTGGATGTCCATCAGGACCATGTCAAAATCTTCTTCTTTCAACATTTTCAGCGCGGTCGCCCCGCGATCCACGATGCGAAGATCAAGATTGAGATTTTTGAGATACATTTGAATCAGAACCAGATTGTCGTTCGAGTCATCGAGCGCCAGAACTTTGGGTTGCTCGCCCTTGAGCCAAACTGGTGCCGGAGTGAATGCGGGCTTGAGACTTTCGGGGTCATTTTGCGCGTGGTGAGATAAATTTACGCGCAAAGTGAGATTGGCTTCAAAGATGCTACCCACCTCCGCTTCGGATTGGACGAGATGAATATTGCCACCCATGGCGCGCGCGATTTCCCGAGAAATCGAAAGCCCCAATCCCGTGCCGCCAAATTGGCGAGAGGTCGACGAATCGCCTTGGGTGAAGGGTTGGAATAGACGGGCGGCCTGTTCGCGGCTCATGCCGACGCCGCTGTCTTTCACCTGAATGCGCAAATTGTCGTTGTCTCCTTCGAGCGACTGCAGATCAAAGACCACATCGACCGAACCCCGGTTGGTGAACTTGATCGCGTTCCCCGCGAGGTTCAGCAAGATTTGCTTGATGCGGCTGGGGTCGCCCCAATAATACTGGTGAATCATTTGGGGAAGCTGAAAATTCAGCGTGATGCCTTTCTCAGAAGCCTTCAGCGAAAGCGTCTTTTCGACGTCCATCAAGAGGTCCAAGAGATCGAATTTGATGCTTTCAATTTCAATCTTATTGGCTTCGAGCTTTGAAAGATCCAGGATGTCATCAATCAAGCGCTTCAGCAGATCCCCATTGCGGCGAATGGCGGATGCAAAATCCTGCTTCTCGTGAGGCGGGATATCGTCCTGGGTCAGAAGCTCGGAAAATCCCAGGACTGCCGAAAGAGGTGTGCGGATCTCGTGAGACATGTTGGCGAGAAACCGACTTTTCGCGAAAGTCGCGGCCTCGGCATCCTTTTTAAGTTTTTCGAGCAAACGGCGCTGCCGGTCCAATTCAACGAAGACGCGAACTTTGCTTCGCACCGTGTGTGGATTCAGGGGTTTGAACAAAACATCGACGGCGCCAGTTTCGTAACCTTCAAAAACCGTGGCCTGGTCCTGCGCCTGTGCGGTCACGAAAATAATCGGTAGATTGCGGTAGCGCTGAACGCCGCGGATTAAACGGGCCAATTCAAATCCGCTGACAACCGGCATCTGAACGTCCAGTAAGGCCAAACCGAAATTTTTTTGCACCAAAAGCTCCAAGGCTTCGTCGGCGCTTGAAGCGGAATGGATGCGCACCTTTTCGTTCGCAATCAAAGATCGAAGGGCCGTGATATTTTCGGGATGATCATCGACGATCAGCACATCCGTCGGGGTTAAATTCTCCACGAAGCCTCCTCTCCGGAAACACCCGTCGCGAGCATTTCCCGAATTTTCCCTAACGATAAAATTTTATCAGGATGAAAGAGCGCCAACGCTGCCGCCGGCATCGTCGGGGCCTGGGCGTCGCTTGGATCTTGAACGATTGTTTTGCCACCCAATTGGTGAACAGTGGAAAGACCGCGGGCGCCGTCTTCGTTCGCGCCGGTCAAAAGGATCGCCAGCAATCGGCGGCGATACACGGCGGCCGCAGATTCGAACATCACATCGATCGAAGGCCGAGAAAAATAAACCGGTTCATCCTGGGAAAGCGAGAAGGTTCGATTTTTTTCGATCAGAAGATGATAACCCGGTGGTGCAAAGCTGATCGTCCCTTCGTCGATGCTCATTTTATCCTGAGCTTCGCGCACAACGTAGTGCCGAGAATCGATGAATTTTGAAAAACTGACTTCGGAATGTTCCGGTAAATGAAGGGTGACAATGATCGGCGTTTGCAACCGGGCCGGCAGGTCCGTCAATAGGAAGCGAAGCGCCTCAACGCCGCCTGCTGATGTTCCAATTGCGATCAAGTGTCTGGCCTCCGTCACGAGGTGATCCTTTCGCGGAGATGGGTCTGACCCTGAGTTATCATTTCATGCGGCGCGCGTTTTTGGTAGCAATGTTGCTTGTCATCGACGACGCGGAAAGCAGGATACGAATTTGAAAAACGAAGGTCTTCTTTGCTCCCAATGCCAAGAAATCCCTTTTCCATTAATGAATCTTGAAAAAGCTTGAAAACACGATTTTGCAGATCCTGGTTAAAATAGATCAGCACGTTTCGGCACAAAATTAGTTGGCATTCGGCAAACGGACCATCGGTGGCCAAGTTGTGTTCTGAAAAGACAACGTTTTCTCGCAATGAAGAGTCAAAAATCGCCGAGCCGTAATTCGAGGTATAATAATTGGATGCCGGATTTTTTCCGCCCGAAGCAATATATTGTTTAGTGAAGGCCTGCACGACACGATTGTCGTAAATGCCTTCTTTTGCTTTTTGCATCGAAAGTGGGTTGATGTCCGTCGCAAAGATCGTCGCTTTTTCGTAGAGCTTTTCTTCCTTCAGCAAGATCGCAAGGCTGTATAGCTCTTCTCCGGTGCTGCAGCCCGCAACCCAAATTTGCAACGAAGGATATGTCGCTAGAAATGGGAACACCTTCTCCCGAATCGTTTTGAAGAACAAAGGATCGCGAAAGAATTCGGTCGTGCGAATCGTCAATTGGGACAGGACGCGGCGAAAATGTTCGCGATCATTGATGATTTGCTGCAGAAGTTGCAGCAGAGATTCACATCTTTCATTCACCAGGATCGCCAAAAGACGGCGGTCGAACGATGCTTCCGAATAGTGCCGGAAGTCATATCCGTATTTCAGGAATACACCTTCAAGAAAAAGATGTCGTTCAAGCGGGTCTAGCATCTTCATGAAAAGATTCCTTTTGGCGTGAGCCACACCCGCATGACGGATAAAAGATTTCCCAAATTCAAAGGCTTCGCCAAATAATCATTAGCGCCAGCCTCGATGCATTGATCTTGATCCTCTTTCATTGCCTTGGCCGTTAGGGCGATGATCGGAAGTTCCCGGAACTTGCTCTGGGCCCGGATGCGACGGGTGGCTTCGAGACCATCCATCTTCGGCATCATGATATCCATCAGCACCAAATCAATATCCGGATCATTTTTGAGAGAGTCCAATGCTTCCAAGCCGTTTTTGGCGATGCGAACTGTCAGGCCCTTGCTTTCCAAGGCGCTGGTCAGGGCAAAAACGTTTCGAAGATCGTCATCGACCAGAAGGATTTTTTTGCCTTCAAAATATTTTTCCTGAGTTCGCAGGTGTTGCAGAATGTCTTGTTTTTCCTGAGGTAAAAGAGATTCCACTCGGTGCAAAAATAAATTCACCTCATCGAGCAGCCGTTCGGGCGAGCGCGCCCCTTTGATGATGATGCTTTCCGAGTACTTGCGAAGGTTTTGTTCTTCACTGCGGCTTAGGTCCTTGCCGGTGTAAATCACGATTGGCGGCACCGAAACCGGAAGGGAATTGATCTTTTCTAAGAAATCAAAACCGGACATATCTGGCAAATTCAAATCCAGAATGATGCAATCGACAGACTGACTGCCGACGGTGTTCAGTGCTTCCTCCCCGGTGCGCGCCAGTAAGACCTGAATATCACGTCCGGCCACCAGATGGGCCACGGCTTCGCGCTGACGATCATCGTCTTCGATCACCAGCAGATTTTTGACGTTCTTTTCGAGCATCGTCTCGATGCGATTCAGGGCCGATCGAACCTTATCCACGGTCACCGGTTTGCTAAGGTATCCCAGTGCCCCCATGCGAAGCGCGTTGCTTTGATACTCAAGCGCCGAAATCATGTGCACGGGGATGTGGCGAAGCTTGGGGTTTTGCTTGACCATTTCAAGCAATCCCAGGCCGCTCATGCCGGGCAGTTTGATATCCAAAAGAATGGCGGTCGGTACATGCGCCTGCAGAATTTGCAGCGCCATTTCGGATGAGTCCGCTTCAATCGCTTCAAAATTATAAGATCGGACCGTTTCCAAAATGGATTGGCGAAAGACGCGGTCATCTTCGACAATCAAAATGGTATTGCGTTCGCCAGTGACGTTTTTCAAAGCTTCTTTGGTGAGCTCACCCATGTCTTGATGGGCAACCGGCGCGGCATGGGTTGTGGTCGGAGATTTAAAATTAACAGAGGGGCTTGCCGGAGATTGGATCAGACCGGTTTGTTCCGCTTTTGCGGCCGCGCGAATCGGGATGATCAATGAAAATTCGCTGCCCCGGCCTTCTTGCGAGGAAAGCTCGATGTGTCCTCCCAAAAGTGAGGCCAGTTCGCGGGAGATGGTCAAACCCAAGCCAGTACCGCCGAATTTGCGGCTGACCGTTCCATCAGCTTGTTCAAAGGCTTCAAAGATCAGCTCTTGTTTATTGGTCGGAATACCGACGCCGGTGTCTTGCACCGTGATGCGAATTTGATTGGCGTCTCCGTCTTGCAATTGGGCTTTGAGCGCGACGTGACCGGATTCGGTAAACTTCATGGCATTTGATAGAAAGTTTCGCAGCACTTGCTCAAGACGCAAGGAATCCGAACGAAGTGTCAGGTTTTGCACGTTTTCGCCCATCTCGATGCGAAATTCAATTTTTTTGCCAATCGCTTGCGGCTCGAAGGTTTGGCGAAGACGTTCGAAGAATTGGCTTAAAGAAAAGTCTTCGAAACGCAGGCTCAGTTTGCGCGCTTCGATTTTAGAGAGATCTAAGATGTCATTGATCAAATTTAAAAGATCGTTGCCCGAGTTGTACATGGTCTTGGCGAAATCTTTTTGTTGATCGGTGAGATTTCGTTCTTTGTTTTCAATCAATAAGGTCGCCAAGATCAAAAGGCTGTTCAGTGGCGTGCGAAGTTCATGCGACATTTTGGCCAAGAAGTCTGATTTGTACTGGCTGATTTTTTCCAGATCCTGGGCTTTGACTTCGAGGGACGCTTTCGAGGTGGCGAGCATTTCGTTCTGGTGATTGACCAGTTCTTGCTGTGCTTCGAGGGCGCGTGCTTGTTGTTCGAGCTCTTCGTTATTGGTGCGCAGTTCTTCTTGTTGCGTCTGCAGCTCTTCCGCTTGCTGCTGGGTTTCTTCGAGCAGCCATTGCAATTGCGCTTTGTTGGCGGCCGCATTGAGATTCACGGCCATTGGTTCGCGCAGCTCATCAAAGAGCTTCATCATATCGTCTGAAGGCGGGTGCATAAAGGCGAGCTCAATCACCGCCAAAGGAACGTATTGAAAGCGAAGGGGAATAAAGATCAACGATGCGGGCGTGGCTTCAGCCAAGCTTGAGGTGATTTTCAATGCGTCGCCCGGAATGTCTTGAATGGCCCAAATCTGGTCTTTCTTTAGAGCTTCAGCCACCAGTGTTTGTCCCTGGATCTGCTCGGGGGCCGATTGCAGACTTGCCCCGAAGCTTCCATTGCGGGTCAATTTGCCATTTTCATTGAGATAAAGATTTCCGGCCAGGGCTCCGCAGGTTTTGGCGAGAAATTGCAAGGTCTCTTCGCAGGCGCGGCTCAGTTGAGCGCTGTTGGTGATCAATTGTGAAATTTCATTCACTTGAGATTGTATCCAGGACTGCAGCTGTTTTTCTTTCAGTTCTGCAACCGCGCGTTTTTCATTGGAAAGGACCAACCAGTAAGCGATTAAAGTTAATGCCAGGGTCAGTGCAAAAGAGCCAAAGACGTTCCATTGAAAAAAGGTTCGACTGCGCAGCGAATCGATCGATCTTTGCTCGAGCAGCGCCTCTTCGGTCGTCTGGATTTTTTGCAACTGCTCTTTCAGGGCGTTCATGCGCAAAAAGCCAACCGCAAAGTTGTCGATTCGCCTTTGGGGAGATAAGGTTTCGAAACGCGTGAGTTCATCTAAGGGCTCGAGACGTTTTTTAATCAATTCGCGCAAAGCCAGAATGTTTTCCTGCTGAGCTGGATTGTCGCCGGTCAGTTGCTGCAGCCGATCCACATGCTTCCAGACCATCACCGCTTGAGTATGGTAGGGCTCCAGCACGTCCATCTGGTGAAGAATGACGTATCCCCGCACCGCGCTTTCCGCATCGATCATCGAACCTTGCACTTGTTCGAGGGTTCTGAGGATTTCGCCGGTGTGGCGAACCCAGATCTCTTGCTCGGTCATAGTTTCAAAATTTCGGTAGAGATACCAAGCGTTCAGCGCAAGAATCGAAATCATCGCGACGATGAAAAGATGAATGCTGAGAAAGCGTTGCTTGGCCGCGGTCTGATCGGTCATCGAGAGCGTCCGTTTCCTGTCTGCATGTCCACCCAATTGGTGAACTCGATAGAAAGAATCCGCAAATCTGCTAATTCAGATTTATTAGCTGCCGCTTCGATTTTCTCGCCTAATTCGGAAAGTTCCGGATAGCCAAACGAGACGCCATTGCCGCGCATGCGGTGGCCGATGTGGCGAAGCGTTTCAAAATCTTGGCCGCGCAAAGCTTGCAAGTAGGTGCCGAGCTCGGTTTTTCGGCGTTGAATGTATTGCTGTCTGAGGTCATCAGTTGGCAAGTGGACTTGGCTGTTCATTTTCAATCTCTTTCAATTTGCGATATAGAGTTTTTCGATCCATCGCCAATTCCTTGGCCGTCTTATCTTTTTGGCCATGATTTTTCTTCAGCACATCCATGATGTATTTTTTAGTGACCATTTCGAGGGTCCACGATTGTCCCAAAGCCTCCGTGATTGGTGGTTTCACCGGCCCCGAAGAAATTTGCTGGGCCGACGTCGTAAATTCGGTTCCGGCGACTTCGGATGTTCCTTCCGTCAGCTCTGTCAGATCTCCCAATTCGACCTGTGGTCCCTGCGCCAAGATCACGGCCCGCTCGACCGTATTCTCGAGCTCCCGCACGTTTCCTTTCCAGGGATGTTTGAGCATCCAGCTGATGGCATCCCGAGAAAAGCCGCGAGCCGGGGAGTCATTCAATGAGACGTATTTGCGCATGAAAAATTCAGCCAAAGGCACGATGTCTTCACTGCGTTCACGCAGCGGTGGCAGGTTGAGCGGGATCACGTGCAGTCGGAAGTACAAGTCTTCGCGGAAGCGATGTTTCGCCACTTCCGCTTTTAAATCACGGTGGGTCGCCGAGATGATGCGAACGTTGAGTGTGCGCTCTTGATTTTCACCGATGCGTTTGACCTTTCGCTCTTGAATCACGCGCAAAAGCTTCGCCTGCAGGGGAAGGCTCATGTCGCCGATCTCGTCTAAGAAAAGGGTGCCACCTTCGGCTTCTTCGAAAAGACCGATCTTCTTTTCCGAAGCGCCGGTGAAGGATCCCTTGGCGTGACCGAAAAGTTCGCTTTCCAAAAGATTTTCAGGAATGGCCGAGCAGTTGATGGCGATAAAAGGTCCATCTTTTCTTTTGCTCATGTGGTGAATCGCGCGCGCGATCACCTCTTTGCCGGTTCCGCTTTCACCCGAGATCGCAATGTTGGCTTGAGATTTTGCCACCCGGCGAGCCAGGTCGAGCACCTTCAGGAAGCGCGGGCTTTTGCCTTTGATCTCGTTCAGGTTGCTGCCTTCTTTCAGTTGAATCACCGATTTCAAAACTTGGTTCTCGGTCTCCAATCGGTGGAATCGCAGAGCCCGCTCGACCGAAATCTGCAGCTGCGAGTAATTCAGTGGCTTCACCACGTAATCGATCGCGCCCGCGGAAATCGAACTCATCGCTGTTTCGATATCTCGATGGGCAGTGATGAGAATCACGGGGATGTGGATCTGAGCTTGCTTCAATTGCTCCATCAATTCCACCCCTGACAGGCGTGGCATCTTCAGATCCAGAATGATCAAGTCCGGCGTCACCTTTTTTTTCAACAAGGCATTCAAAGAGGCTTCGGCATCGTCCGAGATCGTGGTTTGGTGCGACTTCTGTTTAAAGAAGGCGGCGGTCATTTCTGCTAGTTCAATATCGTCGTCAATAATGAGTATTTTTGCCATAGTGAAAAACTTGTACCAACTTTTTTTGGAAGTTCGCAAGTTTCTTTTTTTCAACGGTCACATTGCCCCATGTGAGGCCAATACGAACGCATCAACACGGTATATAAATTCTCTAATGTAAAATAACGGTGTTTAAGCGCTTGGCAGGGCGTTTGCCTTTGTAAATCTGCAAACAGGCAAAGGAGACAATATGCTACGTGCTGCAATTTTATTTTTCGTTTTAGGTCTAGTCGCCATCTTATTTGGTGCTTACGGAGTCGCTGGAGTTTCCATGGAAGCAGGACGTTTGCTTCTGTTGGTCTTTTTGATCCTGGCGGTCATTAGCTTCTTGGTTAATTTGGTCTCAGGACGCAAGTCGCCCAAGATTCTGCCGTAGTCCGTCGTCACGAAAGACGATGAATTTAAAAAGTATTTAAGGAGTTTTTATGCAAAATCTTTCAGAGCTTTCAAAACAAAAACCCATGCGAGTGCTGCTGGTCGACGATGATCGTGAGTTTTCATCTTTGCTGGCCTCAAGCTTGGAGAAGGAACATGGCGCCCGAGTGCACTGCGTGTCCAGTGCTTACGATGCCATGAACGAACTTTTGGACTCTTCATACGGCTTGGTTGTTTTAGACTGGGATCTGGCTGGTATGAGTGGTTTTCAGGCTCTGAAAGAGGTCGACAACGCAATGGATCTGGATGATCGCATGCCCTTGGGAAAATCCAGAACACCCGTTGTGGTTTTGTCCGCGCACGACCCATCGACCCTGCCGCTGTCGAGCCGCGAGAAAAAACATTTCTCGATTCGAAGAGTTCTTTCGAAACGACACGACATGCGGCAGCTGGTTGAAATGCTGAGCACGGACAAGGTTCGAACTGCGGTCTAGTTCTAAATCAGGGGAAGATCGCAGTTCATTCGTCACACTTGAAGGAGGCTTTGCATGTCATCTCAATCTGCACCACACACTTACACGAAAAACCCTTACGGGAATTCGGCCAAGCGTGGGCGTTCTGGTTATCTGTTGGTCACGGTCGTTTTGTTGATGATGGCGACCTTGATTTGGACTCTCACGTACACTCGGGTGATTGGCGGTCGGGCACCAGACGCTCCGGCAGCGGCGACCGAGCCATTGCAACGGTAATTTGCAATAGCGAGTGGTGGGTTCGATTCCTGATTTCAGGATTGAATTCACGGTCGAGATGAAAGGCAAAGCCCCTTCAAGGGGGAACGATTTGGTTCGAAGAAATTTTAATGGAATTGGCTCTCGGCTTCCGAGAGTCGCAACTTGGTCCTCGATTGAAAGGAAGTGTATATGGAAAATAAAAAAGATAACTTCACTCACAAAGTTGGTGATGCCATTGAACGAGTGGGTCAAAAAGTAACGGACATGGGCGCTACGAAAACGGGTCAACGCATTTCAAATGCGGGCGATCGCATTGAGCACTCGAAAGACAGCGAAGCCGTGAAACCGGCTGAAAAAGATCTGTAATTTCAAGGAAGAACAGGTTTGATTTGGGAATCCCGAACCCTTGGTTCGGGATTTCTTTTTTTCTGGAGTGCAAAGCGCATTCTCTCAGTCAATTCAAAGCCAAACAGCCAAAGTTCTTAAACAGCAACTTCCGGAAGCTTTCCTTTGAGCAACAATGCCGGTTCTGTTTCTTGATCGGCATCGGTCACGACATAAAAATATTGATGATCTGGATCCAGGCAAAGTCCTTCGGGTTTCACGGGCGAGTCGATCTCTTCCTGAAAAATAATTTCATGATCTGAATTCAGGCAGCCTAAGATCGCTCCGCCATAAAGTCCATCATCGTAGGTTGAATTCGAATTTTCGCAGGCGGCTAAAAACCAAATTCGGTTTTGATGATCAGCTGTCGCATCCGTGAAACTGAGATCGACGTCTCGTAATTTTCCAAGATGGATCGGGATCAGGCTCGAAAAGCACTCGCGCGAAAGACTGTTAGACCCTTTCATCTCCAATGCGCATCCATCGAGCTTGAGATTGATCACGGCATTTTGTCGAAGCGACCCATTCCCGCGTTGAAAAAGTTTAAGTTCCTTTCCTTGAATCGCGGCGCCTTCAATATTCAGTTCCGGCAACAAGGTCCGCAGGTGTTGATAAAGATTTGAAAAGTCTATTTTCATGATCGTGTCGTTTTCAATCCAAGCTCCCGTGTTTCGATTCGTGGTTGAGCCCGAGGGAATTGCTAGCAATGAATGAGATGGTCCGAAGATTGATTCTGGAAGTTTCAATAAAGATTCCAAGTCAGGTTTGGCTTTCTTTCGCTCTTTGTGCGAGAGGGGTAATGCTTGATCCCACAATTGAATCCAGGATCCGGGTTCGGCTGGATTCATTGAAAACTGTGATAAAACCAACTCATCATCCGCAATGATGAAGAATGTCTGATCTTGCAGCACCAAACCGCTGGCCGCCGAAATAAAGGCGGGGCGGCCAAGCTGGGTTGGGGATGAAATCTCAAGTTTTCGAATCAGGTGAAGAGAAATGGACAATGCCGAAGGCCTTTCTGTTGACGGATTCTTTTGACTTTCGATGACCAGATTTTATCGCTGTTGAAAAGGTAAAATCAAATCACTCATCATCGATTGCGATGAATTTTGGAAAGGCTATGAATCAGGCAAGACTGAAAATCTCAGTGGCCTCAGTGCCGACGCAGACGGCTCAAGCGATGCGGCCTGGGGGCGCCTGGGAATCGCTCGCCGGTTGAATCGGAAAGCGAATGTCGGATCCAGAACAGGATCATCGCCCCAACTTCAAATAACACCAGTGCTGCAATCGCCAAGAAGCCAGCCACGATAATGGCCGTAATAATAACTGAAGACGCATTCCCTAGGAAGTCGAGCATAACTACCTCCGCATTCAATTTCGGCGCTTCACAGCATCCGTCAAGGCCCACAGAGTGTGCTTGTGGACAGCTCCTGGTTGCGAGTGCCCCGATCCGAAGCATTTCCCTGTAAAGAAGAGGCGAAAATGCGGGTCCTGTGGGAGATTGAAATGCAATGAAGTGCATGAAATAAGGGCGAAAAATGGAGAATAGTAACGCCGCAAGATATCTGGCGTTGACTTCATTTCAGCCCGTCGCTAACTTGGGGATCTCTGCATACAGGGGTGACGTAGCCAAGTGGTTAGGCAGCGGTCTGCAAAACCGTTTACGTCGGTTCAATTCCGTCCGTCACCTCCAAATTTCCGACCTGGAAATTTTGGTTTTTCGAGAAAATTAAAAAAATAAAAACAAATTAAAGCCTTAGAGACACCGATAAGGGCAAATCCTTGCTTTTGAAACCTGCCTAGAACTGCCGTTCACAGCCTCGAATTGGCTTATGAATGGCTTGCGTTTGGCTTTTGGTGCTTGTGTTAAATTTCGCTATCGCAGATAGCAGGATAAACATTTAAGTATCGAAAATCATTCATACTAGGTCGCTGGCAAAATGGCTATTTTTAGCCAGCTCGTTGTAGATCCACATCCTAATTTTAATAAAGAACAGACTGCTTCTTGTAATCAAACTCTTGAAAGGAGAGTAAAATGCAAGAAGAGCAACTAAACCGCTCGTCATTAAAAACGATAACTAAGACCTTGGTGGCCTTTAAGGCCGCAAGGTTGTCTCTGGGGCTTAACCGTCGGCAGGCAGCAGAACGTTGCTCTTGCTCGATAAGAGCTCTTGAGCAGCTAGAAAATGGAAGATGTAACTATACTGAAGATCGACTTAAGAGGCTCATTGAAAAAATGGGCATGACCTGGTCGGAATTTAAAAGGTTTCAAGATTCACCAGAAAAAGCGTTAGCTCAAATTGATGCCTACAATCTGGAACGAACATTGTCTCGCAAACCGAGACGTAATCTTTATAAACTTATAACAAAAGAGGTTCGTGCGATTCGTGTTTTGCGAAAACGCCGCGGCATTTCGCAATATCAAGCATCAGAACTTTGCGGTTTTAAAGAATGCACTTTCGGTCTCATCGAAGCTGGGCGATCGGATCTATCTGAGTTGAAAGTTGATCACATTTTGCGATCACTTGGGTACAAACGTTCTGATTTCGACAAAATTGTTCAAGCTGATATTATTGCAGATGAAGTGATCGCAGAAATCACACGGCTGCTTGATCTGCTCGATGATCCGGCTCTGCATTCCATTTTAACCATGGTCAAAGCTTTAGCCAAAAAATAGGAGGCTCTATGTATAACATTCTTATCAAACTTATCATCGCAGCAGCATTAGTCGATTTAGGAATTAGCTTTTCCAAGATGGAGGACTGTTCGTCTCGTACTTGTTGGAACCAGATTCAGAAGGCGTCCCATAAGGTTATTAAGCTCGACTGGAAGCCTATTTCTGTTTTTCCAGAGGAGGCTAAAAAGTTCAAGTAAGCATTATTTGTCGCGGGACAAGAATGAACCTTTTTACGGTCTGAAGATTTTCTTACCTAAAGATTGAGTCAATCGAGCAAGTATCTTACCTCAATCTTTAGGTTTAATTCACCCTTCAACAAAAACATAGTTTTAGAAAACCTCGGTGGTTTTGTGAATTCGCCACTAACACCCACTCCTGATCTGGGAATGCCTATAAAGTTAGTTTGAACTATCCCGTCAGAATTTTCATCATGAAAAAGACTGATGCTGTATTCTCCGTTGGTGATGTTTTCAAATATCGTTTTCGCATCAGTAGCATCTACGATTTTCATCGCAGTTGCCTTGGCTTTTGAATCACATTTTGGAAATCCATTGTCCTTTTCTTTCCACAGGCAAACGTAAATCTTGCCCTTCTGATTCTTAAGTTTAATTGCTTCTACAACGACAGTAGAATTTTCATGACTATCATTCCCGGTCGCAAACGCGCTCATTCCGAAAATAAATGCAAATTTAAATATGAAATACTTCATAAATGCCCCCACGTTTGAAAATGAAGTTCTGATCCACGAAAAATTAAACTCAATTCTGACCACCTATAGAAATGCCGATTCTATAAGATTCCTTCTTAATATTGTATTCACTCAAGTTTTCACCATATCCATTGAAGTACTGAACAAATATTCTTGGCGCTGTTCCGTTATCAAACGGTTTAAAACGCAAACTGAGTCGAAAGGACGTTTTACTAAAATTTTCTGAAAACTTGCCGCCAGTGGAAACATCTAAGAAGGCCTCTTCAGAAAAGAATATTTTTTCAGCTAAGCGGTTGAAGTAAATTTGAAGAGTAACTGGGCCCCGGTAATCAACTATATCTTTATTAGTGTCATCGGGATTTAAATAGAGATCCAACCTCAATGCCGTTTCAAATTTGAAAAAATCAATTTCAAAAGGTTTTTTTGACGCGAAAAAGATTGAGTCAATAGATCTAGAGCTAAGACCCTCTTTGCCATTCGATAAATGAGCGTACCCAATTCTTACATTTTGGTTTAATTCGGAAAAATTGAGGTCGTAAAATAACTCTGGATTAAAATTGATATCTGAAAATGGGTTTGAGTCCTTAGTGCCTAAATCCCAAAACATCTGCTGGGTATATCCAAAAAACAGAGGATGGTTTTTAGCAATAGGAAACAGAAATGAAAATTGAACTTTAGTATCAGGTTTACCGTAAATGAAATAATTGGGCCTGTACTCAGCGATTCGATAAAGTGCCCAATTATCTTTTATGGTAGGTTTAATTTCTTCTTCGGAATGTGCGTCTGGAATAGCAATTAAGCAGAGGAAAAAAACCAAAACTGACAACTGCGGTGCTAAGCTGGACCAACTTTTCTTCAAAAACACTCAAGCAACCATTTGTTTAAATCTTCTCAGGGCAATCCACCCCAAGCAGAGAATCATTCCTAAAAGGGCCGCCGAGTGATTTATAAAATAACTAGTGTCACCTCCGACCAACAAAATATTTCGCAATAAACCCATATAATGGGTTAAGGGATTGATGTAGGAAAATGGCTGAATGTAAATCGGCATATTTTCAACTGGAAACATCAGTCCTGATAAAAGATAAGAAGGAAACAGGTAAAGAAATCCTGCAAGCATGGCCTGTTGTTGATTATTTGCAATAGTGGAAATGAGGATACCAATGACCACTGTAGCCAGTATCATCAAGAGACTTGAAACTAGAACCATCCAAAGTGGCCCACGAACTGGAAGTGAAAAAACAAAAACTGCGAAAGAGAAAATCAATACGGTTTGTAATAGCCCCAAAAAAATAAATGGCAAAGTTTTTCCCAAAAGCAAGTCCCAAGAATCAATTGGCGAGGAAGTCAAAGTTTCGATGGTTCCAATTTCCTTTTCTCTGGCGACGCCCATACTTGTTAGCAGAATAGTTACAAGGCATACCAACATGCTCATTACTCCTGGAATCATAAAAAAAGCCGTTTCAAATGAAGGGTTATAAAGCGCCCTGGTCTCAAATAGGATTCCGGATTGTTGGGTTGGTTTGTCTGAATTGAGAACATCGCGAGCGACCGCATTGACGTAATTTTCAATCGCTTGTGCCCGTGAATTATTTTTTGCATTGATTAAGAGCTGTAACTTTCTCTGCTTGTTTTCTGCGCCTTTTAGTAAACTCTCGTAAGGTGCAACAATGACGGCATCTGCTGCTCCGGATTTAACCCATTCAAAAGGGTCAGTTCCCTCTACACGCGCAGGAATGAACCATTTTGTATTCAGGGCGCGTTTGTAAATATCTTGGACGTCGGCATCTGAATTCTGTCCCCAAACGGCCAATCGAATGTTTCGTGTTTCACTCGATAGAGCAATTCCAAAGATGGTCAATTGAATAAGCGGGGCCAGGAATAGGACCATTCTCATCCGAGGATCTCTAAGGACTTGTAGAATTTCTTTTTTGAAGAAAGCTTTGGCTATGTTGAATCGAGACTTCATGGCTCAAGATCCTTTTTGAATTTTTTTAAAGATACAAAAACAAAGAAAATCATGATTGCAGTTAAGCACCCAAAAGATGTCTTCATCTGCCAGAAAGTAGCGCCTTGTAGGAAACTTTCTCTTGAGATTTCCATAAACCAACGAGCAGGTAGTAGTAACGTCAGATATTGGAAAAACTTGGGCATATTCTCAATTGGGAATGTGAATCCAGAAAGCAACATGCTTGGCAGTAACCCACTGATCATTGAAAACTGCATCGCAAGCATTTGCTTTCTAGTGATAACTGAAATCATCAAGCCTTGGGCTAGATACGAAATTAAAAATAAAACGCAGCCAAGCATGTAGACAAAAAAGTTGCCATTGAACGGCACTTTAAAACCCCAAATAGCTGTGAAGAAAACAAGGAGTGTTGCGAACAAGCAAAGCACCGCATATGGAGTAATTTTTCCTAAAATGAGCTCGAGCGGCTGCACGGGTGTACTTAGCAAAAGCTCCATGGAACCAAATTCCCACTCCTTGGCAATCGTCAGCGCTGTCAGCAAGATGGCAATCATTGCCATGATCAAAACAACAAGACCAGGAACGGTGAACCATTTAGAATTCAGTTCCGGATTAAATAAATATCGAGATTCAATTTTAACTCCAACAGGTTTTCGTTCACCAATAACCTTTGTATTGGCTAAAACTCTTATTTGACCGAGATAACTTAAAATTGATCCGGCAGCTGCATTGTCAGCTGCATTCACTAGGACTTGTACTTTTGCTTCGCGGCCTGACAGTGCGTTCTTTTCAAAATCAGGGGGAATTATAATGGCAGCTTTTACGCTTTCGGATTCCAGGACTTTATAGATCTCCTCAAATGAGCGGACGGGCTCAATTATAAAATAGTTCGAGCTACTCATCGTTCTTACGAGCTCTCGCGAAGAAAAGGATTTGCTCTGATCTAAAATCGCCGTTGGAATGTCTTTTTGATTGAATTCTATTGCTATACCGAAAATGAAGACAACGATTAGCGGTAGACCCAGTGCCATTGCAATCGTAAACTTATCCCTCAGGATATGAGCAAACTCTTTTCTTGCAATAGCCAGGGCGCGAGAAATTTGAAATTTATTTTCCATTATCTATTTCTCCCTTCAACAACACGAATAAAGACATCTTCGAGTGAAGGTGAAATTTCAGCAATTCGGCCCAGCTTACTAAGCTCAGTTAAGAATAAACTCTTCTTTTCATTGTTAGACCATTCGGCATGAAACCTCATGCCGTAGGGCTCAACAAGACTCAGCACCCCATCTGATTTAAGGCTCAGCAATGTATTCAGACAATTCGACTCATAAGGCTCGATCTCAAAAAGTCCGGAAGGAAAGTATTTAGTTTTCAAATTTTTTGCAGAATCCAATTCGACAAGTTCACCAGATCTCATGAGAGCAATTCGATCACACTGTTCTGCCTCATCCATGTAATGGGTCGTTACAAAGACAGTCTTCCCGAGGTGAGAAAGCTTTCTGATGAGTTCCCAAAATCGAGCTCGTGAGGCCGGAGAGACCCCAGCTGTGGGTTCATCTAAAAATATAATTTCTGGATCGTGAATCATAGAGGCCACCAAAGATACCTGCTGCTTCTGTCCGCCTGGCAAATCCTTAACAAGCATGTCTAAGTCGCGAGCCCAACCGATGAAATCTAATAGTTCGCTTTTGCGCTCTTTAATTCTACTTTCGCTGAGGAACCTCAGGCGACCCGCAAAATCCAGATTTTCATTAACGGTCATGTCATCGTAAAGGGTGAATTTTTGTGACATATATCCAACCTTAAGTTTGAGCTGTACGCCTACTTTTAGAAATGTCTCGCCTGCAACTTCTATCGATCCAGATGTCGGTTGTGAAATTCCGCAAAGCACTCGAATGGTCGTCGTTTTGCCAGCGCCATTTGCGCCAAGAAAACCGAATATTTCCCCTTTTTTGACATCAAAGGTTACATCTTTGACTGCATAAAAATCACCGAATTTGACATTCAAATTTTTAACACTCACTGAGTTAGTCATGATGAACCTCATCTTGCTTTAAGAAGTACTCATCAAAAGATCGAACATTTTTTTCTTTTAAGAGTTGGGCCGGAGATCCGGTGCCGATGAGGTTGCCGTTATTGAGTAAGTGCACTTTACTGCATCGTTCGGCCTCATCCATATAAGCCGTGGCTACGATAATCAAAATCTTTTGCTCGCGCAGTTTATAAAGCAAATCCCAAAACTCCCTACGACTAATTGGATCAACACCGTTTGTGGGCTCATCAAGAAGTAAAATCTTAGGCGATTGCAATAGCGCGCACATAAGTCCTAGCTTTTTATACATGCCGCCTGAAAGTTTCCCGGCTGGACGATCTTTAAATTTATCCAAGCGTGTAATTTCCAAAAGCTGTTGGCTCCGTTGATTAAATATATCCTCCGATAACTTATAAAGATCCCTAAAGAATAGAAGATGTTCATAAATCGATAAATCAGCGTACAGACTTTGTTGCTGAGGCATATAGGCAATTGAAGATCGTATCGAACTAAACTCAATAGAATTTTCACCGCTGAAATAGGTGATAGAGCCTTTGTTTCCCTTAAGTAGGCCAATGATATGACGAAACAAAGTTGTTTTACCTGCGCCTTCAGGGCCAATCAAACCATGCATAGTTCCATGATCAAAAAACGTGGTGATACCTTTCAAGGCTCGATTTGGACCTAAAGTCTTCTCTAAATTTTCTACTTTGATAGCCAAACCGACTTGATTCATAAATTAATCCTTCAAATTGAGATCGGTGACCAAAGTCATTCCGGGCTTCAGTTCACCAGATTCATTCTCTAGACGAACTTTAACTCCATAGATAAGTCTTGTTCTCTCTGACTGGGTTTGCACATTCTTGGGAGTAAACTCTGCTTCCTCATTGATCTTGACGATAACTCCCGAGTAGGTTTTGCCGTTTTCATTATTTTTGGCACTAATTTTCGTTCCAATTTTCAATGATGGAATTGAAGTTTGAGGAACATAGAAATAGGTCCAAACAGTTTTCAAATCTGCGATTGTTAATAGGCGTGAGCCGGGGTTTACCCACTCACTTGGTTCAATATACTTTGTTAGAATTGTACCTTCTGTAGGTGAATGAATCTGGCACCATTTCAGCTTCAAATCGGATTCATCTTTTTTGTTCTTAGATGAATCGAAGACTTCTTTAGAAATCGATCCAGTCTTTTTAAGCTGGATAGCTCGGTCAAAATTTTCAGTGACAAGCTTGTTTGATATTTCAATATCCTCGCAAGACAACTCAATTATGAGTTGATCTTTTTTAACGATGTCACCTTCGCTGATTTTTATATCTTTAACTGTTGTCGACAATCTTGAAGGAAGGTCAATTTTGGTAGCTTCAACTGTACCGGCAAATTCAAATGTCGATTTATGAAAGAAATTGAAATAGACAAGTAAAGCTGCCCCGGCAACCACAGCCACTCCGATTAGCGCTCGTTTATTCATTTTGACCACCTTCTGTTAAAAATTGTATAGTAAATATCTGAACCAAATATTGCGCTCGCAGTGACGACAGCCGATTCTCGGCATCTAAAAGCCTAATATTGGCGGCCTGAATATCCGAAAAACCTAATTTTCCAATTTTATAAGTGTCAAAGTTTAACTTAGAGAGCTCTTTTTGCTGATCTCTCAATCGAATCGCTTCTTCAATTTGCGAGATTAAACTTTTTGCTTTCAGCTCGGCCTTTTCCAGATCTTTGAGCAAAAGTTTTGCGGCGTCGGATCGCTGTAATTCTGCTGACTTGGCCTCTGATTCGTAGGCGGCTATAGATTTTTTTGTCGCACCAAATTCAAATAGTGACCAAGTTAAACTAAGCATGGCTGAGTTTTGATTGATTTGTTCGAGAGTTGGGCCATTCGGATAGTCCAGCGACGATCTTAATTGCAAATTGATTGTCGGCAGATTTAAGGACTTTTGGGCATCCGCCTGCGCAAGCGCAGACTTTTGAGCAGCTGTTTGAATTTGTATCTGAGGATGATTTTCAATTGAAGTCGAGTGGCGCTCGACATGCACTTTAAACTTTCCAATTAACTCGTTAAGAGTTTCAAGTTGCGAATTGCCTTCATATTCACCGGTAAAATACTTTAGGTCTTCGGCGTATGATTCAAATTCAGAATTGGCTTGTGTGTTTTTGAGCTGATAATTTGAAATTTCAGACTGTGAAGACAAGAAATCAAGCTTACTTGCTGAGCCAGACTTGAATCGGTTAGAAATATCTTTACTTTGAATTTGCGCTAAGTTCAGAACTTGCTCTGAATTCTTTTTGATTTCGTAAGAAAGTACAGACTGGACATAAGAAACTTTTGTATTAAAGACGATCTGCTTTTCAGCTAGTCTTTGCTGCGACATTTTTAAATCAGCCATGGCGCCAGCACTTTTTTCTAAATTAGATTTCTGACCTGAGTCCCAAACTGTCCATGATATTGTTGGCCCAATAGTGTAGTTCACATTGTCGCTCAGTTTGATTTTGTTTGGACCAATGGAGGCCTCTGGAACAATTGACTGATTTTTGTAAGTGCCATCTATTGAAAGGCGTGGCCACCTCGACGAGGCGATTGATTCCGCTTTGAGCCGAGCACCATCTGCGCTGGAGGTGGCAGCCCTAATAGTCAGGGAATTCTCTTTAGATTTTTTTATCGCCTCTTCCAGGGTCAGCGAATTTGAATACGCTGAAGGGAGATAACTTATCGTGATAGCTATCGATAGAAACCATATTCTATGCATTTTTAATTCCTTTCAAAGCGATATCGAGACGTTTTTCGAAAGATTCTGGCTTCAAAAACTTATCAAAGATAAATTTAATCGGCGAAGCCGCGCCAGAAACCAATAAGCGTCTCATAAGCACTTGTGGGATGAATGTGAGAACCATGCAAAAAAACATCAATTCAAATGCTGCAAGATCTTGCCTGAATTCTTTTTTGTCTTGCCCAGCTTTGATTATTTCAATAATTGCAATTGCATGTTTGGGCGGATTTTTGGCAAAGATTTTCATTAGATATGTGTTTCCCTGCAGAGTTTCCATGAAAACCCGACTTATAAAATCTGAAAATTCAGGCTCTATTTTTGCCATCTGACGAAATAGAAACTGCAGTCGTTCCGTTTCAGTTGACAACCGATTGGCTTGAATCAGCTCTAAATTGAATTTAGTCAGGAAGCTTTCGTAGTTCATGCGAATGAGCTCGTGAATGAACTTTTCTTTAGTTTCAAAGTGATAAACGAAAGAACCTAAATTGACTTTGCTTTCCTCAGCAATTTTTCTAACGCTGATGGCTTTTGAACCTTCTTTTAAGAAATGATAAGTTCCTATCGCAAGAAGTTGTTCGCGAACATCTACTGTATCTTTAATTATTTTTGGTGACTTAACCTTTTTTATCTTCTTCACTAAGTCCTCATTGCTTTATACGGGTGTATAATTTCTATTGTATACGAGTGTATAAAAATGTCAATAGCCATCGTAAGTATCCGACATTGTTGATAAATACGTAGGTTTTAAATATTTTCTTGATTTGAAATGTACAGACTGGAAACCGATTTCAATATTTCCAGAGGAGGCTAAAAGATTTCGTTAGTATTCTTGTAATTGAATTCTTTTAGGCCGTTTTGACTCGACGATTTTAAACGCCCTCAATCATAAAAATTATTTTTTTATATCTTCGGAAAAATGCCAATCAAACCCATACGCTTTTTTCCGATAGCCATACCCTGTTGTGCATGGCTTCCGCAAACAAACGCTACTAATTGAAGATGCGCAGTTTGTGTTTTTAGCAATTCCTTCACTAACCAGCCAGCGTGCTGCCTCGTGGACACTGGAAAACTCTCTAATCACTTTTCCAGTTTCTAGATCAAGCATAGAAACCTTTTTACTGGTTTTAGCAGCAGCGGCACTCGCTCTATTCTTTGCATTAGCTGCAGCCGCTTCGGGATTTTTATCCCGCCATTCTTTTAGAGAAGTCTTTCTCTTTTTTTTTGCGTTCTCACTTTGTCGAGAGTTGAGCAGTTTTTCTTGCCATTCTTTATGCTCTTCGGGGTTGTTTTCAACCCATTTTTTTAAACTTTCTTGACGTTTTCTTTGAACTTCTGATGATTTGATCTTTTCTCGATTCTTCCTTCTCGCTTCTGCGTATTCTTCCGGATTTTTCTCTTTCCATTCTTTTAGTCGCTTCCTAGTCATATCGCGATACTTTTCATCACTCATCACATCTTTAATTCGCTGGGAACGAGCTCTTAATGCAGCCGTATCTCCAGACATGAAAGCTTCCCTTGCGGCCTTTAACATCGGCTTAAATCGTTCTGGATGCTTCTTCATATATTCGCGTTTCTTTTCGCTTGATTCAGCTATTGATGGGTGATTCGTTGTTCCTCCTCCACCAGCAATCAAATTTAGGCACTTTTCATCCTCCAAAAGACTTGCCGTCACTATTTCAGCCTCAAGTTTTTCTGTTTCCTCTTGAGTTTTACAAAGGGCAATAAAATATCTAGCGAACTCTCTATGGCTTTTTTTGAATTTCTGTTTAAACTTCAATCCAGAGCCCTGATAACGTTTTATCTCAGACCATTTGGGACGATTGGCTTTGCCAATATAGTATTCTCCGTTTTCCATATTTATTTGAATGTAAATGACTCTAAAGTATCCATCGTTTTTATTGCGACTACGTACTAACTCACCTAAAGAGATGACATCAAACCATCGACCTTGAATAGCGATACGTTCTTTATTAAAACCCAATTTCGCTGCTATTCGGTTAGGGTCATTTGAATAAAAAGTAGTATCTGATGCCAATTCGAATGGATTGAACTCTCGCCATATACTGATGTTATTGTTGATTTTTATAGTCATACAGAGGCCAATCCGTTTATTTTTACGTTCAAAAGTCAGCGATGTTTACAGGAATGGTGTCTCTTGCGACGACGAACCCATTTTTCACAATATAAGCATCTACAATGTGTTCACCTTTAAATGTACTTGATTCTTTGCGGATAAAACGTCCCTTGTCTTTCACAATTTGACCACGAATCATATCTCTTTTTTCTGCCTCTGGTCCGATATTAAGCACTTTCCAATAAAGCTCATACGGCTCTTGAATTGAAGTTGATTCAATAAAAAACTCAAGACTGTATTTCGATTTTAAAATTGATAGGCTTCTTAAAAGTGTTTCGCGAAATCCTTCTTGTGCTACACGGCAATTAACCGTGAGTGATCCTTTAATGCTGACAGGAAAACGATCTTCAATGAACTCTTCTGTATCCCTGAACCGAGCTTCGGTAAAAGAATTCTCAACGACCTCCTTATTAGGAAACTGACGTCCAAATACCCTCTTCCAAAGCAATCTAACTGACTCTTGACCATCTTTTTTAATGGCGTCGTCACATCTATTCTTCGCTTTCTTTGCCTTCGCGGTAAAATTACCTTTCTTATAAACTCGGGTATTACTACCAGGAGCTAGCCAGTAATCTTGGTCGTCATTTAGATTAGAAAGAAATTCAAAAAACTCTTTGCAGAGTGTTGAAAACTTATCATATTGGATATTATGGAACTCAGTTTTGTCGGTAATAAAATTAAATGCAAGTGTATCAATCAAAAAACCACCAATAGGTACGCCATTCTTGTTCTTCCACGCCCGAGTCATTTTACACAAATTTCGAAAAGCAGATCCTGATTTTGTATCCAAATCATCAATTGCTTTTATTTCAGATTTGGGATCGGTTGTTCCCCACGATCCGCCATCATTAGTGTCTGCGTGTTTATAAGTTCCATCGTTCTGTAAAAAACATGGAGCTATTTCAATTACATAATTTGAATGATTAAAAACAACTACCTGGCCATCTGCTTTGATATCGCTATCCGGGTACTTGTCCAGCAAAGCATTTCTAACATCTTGAAGTAAAGCAGATTGCCCATTGTTATCATGTTGATCATACTGCATAAATATTTCATCCGGCAGGACGAACAAAATATCAAGATCACTTGATCCATCAATGGCGGTAAAGCGCCCATAAGAGCCGACTTGTTTTGCATTGTCTTTTTCTGAATCAGATTTCCAGTAGATCTGATTCAGCTTTCTAACTACACCTTTATAGGTAGTTAGCATCTCCTCCTCTTTTTTAAGAAGAAGATTGTTAAGAAATTTTGGGAATTCATTTTTAACAAACACTTAAAAACTCATTTAAATTTAAAATCGTGCTATATTTAAACAAAACCCAAATGAAGAGGGCAGTAAAAATAATTGCTCCATATATCCGCCAGATGGCCGGAATCTTATCTTTCCAGAAACTAAGCCCTAATTCATTTACAAACCAATCTGGTTGCGATTCTCCAAAAAGCTTAAAATGTGCATACTCATTACTAAAAAAGACCTGCTTATGAATGGAGATTTTTTGAAACTCATCATTAATTTTGTCGAGCTCGCTTTCGAGATTGTGAATTTCATTGTCTTGGCAAGTTTTTGACTTTTCATAAATTGAATACGCTTTGCTGTAAAGAATATTGAGTTGTTTGCCAGTGGTAATATATTTATCTTTTTCATTTAAATATTCATTAAGATATAGAAGAGCAAAGCCAACTACGGAAGATGATGCGCCAATAAAAGTAGCTAGAGAGTCATTCTTGTAGATTAAAAATGTAATTCCTATTGCAAATGAAAGTACTCCGAAAAACGCTGGAGTCTTTTCCACAATATCATAGGTAGCAAAATGTCTTTTTGTTCCATAGCCAAGGCTATATCCTAATTGTGCACTTCTTTTTTTTAATGCTTCTCTAGCACTCATATTTCCCACCCGTTATAGACTAATTCAAATATTTTCTGCCATTCAGATTTTACAGATCGACGTTTTTTGTTATTGCTTTACTCATTCGTCTTTCTGGCAATTGCTGAAGCCACAACTGATTTTGACCCTTTTATGGTAAAGTAACTAACTTGAATCCGATAATCAAAAACCTGCAAATTAGCGCAATGCAATGTTTACGAAAGTGCCTGCAAATTAGTCTCTTTTTGTAGAGATATTTCGCTCTTGTTTGAGTGTAAAGTGTAAGTGGGTAATACGACTTTAACTTCCGTACCGATGCCAATCGTTGAGCTTATCAAAATCGATCCACCCGAGGAATCAACGACTTTAAAAGCATGAAAAAGTCCAATTCCTCTGCCCGAACTGTCTTTAGTTGTGAGCATTTTCTTACCCAAATCTGAAACGATCTCTTGTGGGATTCCGGTTCCGAAATCCTTAACCGATATCTCGCATTGATCGCTTTTTTTGGTCACAGATATTTCAACTTTGCCACGAACATCACCGTATGCCTCAGATGAATTGTTTATTAAATTTGAAAGAACTGATCTTAGCTCAACAGAGCTGACCTTTACGTAAAGATGTTGGCAATTATCGGCCGGGCTATTCACAACATTGACCTTTTTATCCTGCGAGTATTCTAAGTTTTTTTGCCTTACTAGTTCCTCTATAAATATTGGCAAATGGACCAAATCCGTATCTAGTTCGCTATCAGTGCATTCAGTAACAAGACCTGATTGCGTTCTTAGCTTTTCAGACAACAATCGAATCTCTGAAGCTGCATTCTTTAAAATCTTCTTCATGCGCTCTGGAACGGTTATCAAGCCAGGGATCATCATTTCAATGGCGATAGCAGGTGATCTAATATTGTGGGCAACGATTTTCGCTAATTCCATTTTTGATTGAATTTTCTCGGCTTCAACTAGTTTTTTCTGTGAATCTTCCAGAGAATCCAGCAATCTATCAAATTCTTGAGTCAAAAATGAAATTTCATCGCCACGATTCATTTTAATTCTATCGCTTAAGTCACCTTTGTCTTTGATTCGTCGTACTTTGTTGACCGCGACTTCTATATTTCTAACTAAGCGGCGTGAAAGTAATCTTGCTAGAATAAATGATAAAAGTCCATTTCCAAAACCAATCATAAGAAATAAAACTCCGGCACGGGCTTGAACCGCCTTTAGTTCGGCTCGCGAAACTTTACTTTCCAATACATAATAGTATTCGCCATTTTTAGACGTTCCAGAAGCGTCACATTGACAACATTTCGTATGTGAAGATGTCACCTTTGTAAAAAAACTGGCTTCGTTGGTTCGCATGATCGGATTTTCAAAAGTCTCTGGTAAAAGTGCTTTTTTGCTTTCAAAAACCACGTTTTGGTTTGAGTAAGTTCCAAATGGCGTTCCATCAGGTGCATATAGTGACATCGCGGCAACATTCACGTCAGATTTTATAGCCTCAGCCAATGTTTTGGCGATGAAATCAACACGGACACCAACTTCAACGATTCTTGATCTATCTTTGTTTGGGATCGATAAAAACTTGAATGGTTTCGGTTCTGGATTCGGTTTTATGATAGGTGTAGCCTCAACATTTAAATTTCCATGAACTAGTTTTCGATAGTTTTCACAAAAGGAAAACAAATTAGGGATTCCTGCTGGATCGTCATTGGTAGATCGAGTGAACTTTCCATTTCGATCAATCATAAATAAGTGAGTTATCCCTAGTTCACTCTGAAGGCTTCTTAATTTTTCAGTTGAAAGCAGTCCATGTTTTTCATCGTGTTCAACAACGACTTTGGCGGCATTCAACATTAAAGCTTCAGTGCTAGTGTCTAAGCGATTTAAAGTATCTGCCAAAACTTTTGAAAAAACTTGGTAACGAGAAACGAAATCTTCTTCAGACCGATTGATGGTGTACTTATATGACGCCCAAATTAGAATCGATCCCACGGTTAACGTCGATAGAAAAACAGCTATGAATATCTTTTTTGCGAAGGTCATTAGTGCACCTTCTCGTTGGGCTCCCTCGTAAATCTGATAATGTCGCTGCTGTGTTGTGGGAATTGTTGAATCATTGGTTCTCTAAATCCGACCTCGAAATCTTCAAACTCAAATCCAGGGGCTACAGTCGTACCCATTAATGCCCATTTGCCATCTTTCTTGAGTCTAAGTCCTTGCCAGACTCCTCGAGGTACCACGACCTGCGGTGTTTGACCTGCAAAAATATCTGCACCCAATACATATTTAGTAAGCTTTCCATTTTGATCTATCTGAATCATTTCTACTGGATCGCCAGAATAAAAATGAAAAACTTCGTCACTTTTAACTCTGTGCAAAGCCGAAAAGCTTTCTGGAACTACAAGGTAATAGATCCCAGTACTGATTGTTCTAACTGACTCAGCAGGAATTCCATAGGACTTTGCAGGCAATAAAACAGCTTTGTCTCTATAAGTTTCGCGGTAATAACCACCTTCTTCAGGCAATGGTTTTAAATCTAACATCTTAATGATGTCTTTAGCTTCTTTCATGTACCCCTCCCAAAAATGCCGCTACATAAGACGTTGCGGCAACCCCATTATTTTTGAATCGATCTTTTCTTTTTCTTCAGAATATTTTCTACCCTCGGTAATCTGAAGCTTTTTTAGTTTTTTAAATGTCGTGCTTCTGGCCAGTCCTAGACGACTGGATATTTCTAAAGCACTGCCGCCAGCAAGTTCTATTGCAGTTTTTAAATACTCACGTTCCATGCATTCCATAAATTCTCTGAAGGCAGTTGGGCTCAAGTCAGAAATTTGTAGCGGAAGTGATGCTTCTAGCTTTCTCATCCGTTGCAAAATAGTTTCTGGCGGATTTTGAACCTGAACATCATCGTAGATTATTTCATTCGATTTTCTTCTTTTGGCTGAAATGACGGCGCGTTCAATTGCATTTCTCAGTTCACGGATATTTCCTGGCCAGTCATAGTCTTTTAGTCCTCTAATTGCATGATCGTTAATTTTAAAATTGGCTCCGCCTATTTGAAGCGTAAACATAATTGCCAGATCTGTAATGTCTGAGAGCCTGTGCCTTAATGGTGTCGTATAGATACGAACTACGTTAAGTCGGTGGTAAAGATCCTCTCGGAATTTACCTTCCCGAACCATAGACTCAAGATTTCTATTCGTAGCTGCAATAATTCTACATGAAACTTTAATGATGCGGTTGTCTCCGACTCGGCAGATTTCGCCCTCTTGAATGGCTCTTAGTAAACGAACTTGAGCTGATAGTGGTAGTTCACCAATTTCATCTAAAAAAAGATCCCCGTTATTGGCTTGTTCAAATTTGCCAGCTCGATCTTGCATAGCTCCGGTGAAAGCACCTTTTTTGTGACCGAAGAGTTCGCTTTCAATCAAATTTTCAGCGATTGCTCCGCAGTTAAGCGCTACAAATGGTCGGTTCCTATCTTCTTCGATTGAATTTAATCTTCGAGCAACAAGCTCTTTTCCAGTTCCACTTTCGCCAGTTACTAAAATATTCGCACCAGAGTTTTTTAGACTCAAAATGTGTTCTCTAAGCTCCATTGTAGCAGGTGACTTTCCGACGATTTCATAACGAAAGGCGTCTCGAACAAGCTGTTCTAAATTCTGAAGTCGACGGGTGGATGCGGCCTTTGACACTGCAATGGGAATGCGAACGAGCAAATCTGGAATGATATTTTCTGACTTAACGACATAATCATCGGCACCTCTGGCCATACAATGTTTGACGGAAGAGAAATCGGCATCTGAGGTCAACATGATAACAATCGTATTTGGATAGGTGGCTTTAATTTCGGTTAAAAGTTCGATTCCATCGCCATCTGGCAAGGCTTTATCTAAAACAGCAATATCAAAAGATTCTTTTTGCAAAAGCTTTCTGGCGACGCTGAGTGAGTCAGCTTCGACGATGTCATTATAAACCCCCAGCATCTGCGATACTGCTGTTCTGAATGACTCCATATCCTCAACTAGTAAGATCTTAAAGGCCGTTTTCAAGGGACGTGTCCTCCTAGATTCTGATCTAAGGGGATACCCTAAATAAATTATTGTCTCTACAAAAAAATGTGAGTCTCTATAAATAGACTGCATGCCAATCAAAAATGGATATATCGCTTTAGATACTTTTGGGTTTGCAAATTTCACATCTCACGCGAAGCAGCGAGACATTTTCTGGCGTGGGTTTAAATCCTGCTTAACAAGTTCTTAACTTAATTCACGAATGTAAAGTCTCAAAAAAAGTCTCGGAAAGTAGACTCAACTCACAATCACGAGTCTACAAAAATAGACTCGTTTTTAGGTTTCTTTGAATTCTCAACCACTTATCGCGTTTCCCTAGAGTGGCACAAAACTCACTTAATTTTTGCAATTTAGAAAGCTGAAAGAAACACGCTGAATGGATCAGCGTTAAAAGGAGAGGTTATGTATTTCAGTCATTGTCCTCGATGTGGTTCGCCATCACTCGAGCATTTGTCGACGCATTCTCACTGCTGGGAATGCAGTTATTCACCGGATTCTGATCATCGTTATCGATCATGGCATAAACTTGAGTTTCCCTACGAACATCCAAAATCAAAAAAGTCTTTTCAATGGGGTCAGGCAAAAAATCAGTCTGACCTACGAGCATGAAATTTGATTGCTACGACTTTTACTTGTGGTCCATAGGCAAACTTTCACTAAGAAATGAACCCGATTTAACAGAGCTATTTTTAGCTGAGGAGGAATTATGAGTGTAGGATTTTTCGATATCCTAGTCGCAAAAGAATATGAAACGAAACAAAGCGGTACCCCAGAAAAAAAGACTGCTTGGAACCGTGTCGGACGTGCATGGGCATCCAAATCCGGAGGCTCGCTGAGTTTTGAACTCTATATGTTACCAAGTCAAAGATATGTCATTCAATTTCAAAACAACAACGAGGAGAAAACACATGAGTAAAAAACAATTTTTTCTAATTATAGCTTTAATTGCCATAGCACCGTTTGCTCACGCATCGGTTGAGTCTTCATTGATGGGGCTTAAGAATGTTTTGATTGGATCAATATTGCCGATCTTTGCAGTTTTAGGGCTTGGATTTGCTGCATTTAGCTTTTTCACTGGAAATCCCAATGCCAAGCAGCACTTAGTCTATGCTGTTACGGGTGCGACGATTTTGTTCGGCGCCCAAAGTATTGTTGATCTTATTCAAAGGACAGTTCGATGAAGAATTGTCCCACTAGCAATATGAATCGATCACAGCTTTGGGGATTCGAAGTCAGCCATATAGTGACCGCGTTTTCAATTTTAGCCGGATCGAATGTCATCTTAAACATTTTGCAAGCCCCTTTGTTTATCTCATGGGGGCTTGGCCTTGGATCACTGGCAATTTTGCGAATCATATCGCATGGGCAAAAAAATGGACATTTGGAACTGCTAGCCCGATTTGTTATCGAACCACACATCTATCTTGGACACGCTGGACGAAATCCAAAACCAAGCGAGGCTGTAAAGTGAGAAAGTACTCGTTAACCAAAACCATAGTTCAGTCGAAATGGATTTCTGACGGAATTATTGAGGCCAATGACGGATCAATTTTTAAGTCATTTGAAATGGAGCCGCTATCGACTGGTCTTTTTGAAGAAAATCTTGATGGCCCCCAGGCCGATGGATTCTTTCAAAAACTGTCTGAGCTGCTATCTAGACTTCCAAATTCATTTGATGGTCAGATCGTGATTTTTCGCAATCGCATCAATCATGAAATTGCTGGTCTGAAGACCAAAGTTCTAATTTTTGAGAAAGTTAAAAAAGAAGAAAGCTATTCTCATTTGCAGGCTGTATTGAGCGAGTTGAAATTTAGTTCTTCGCTTTTAACTGAAAACACATGGAGGTTTTATCTTTCAACTATTTTTGGAGACAAGGTTTTAAAAAATGGATTACCAGATATTGTTTGGGATAAAGATTCGATTAAGGCCGACGGCAATACAGTTCGAGTCCTATCATTAACTGAACTGCCACAAGTAACATGGAAGGGTTGCTTGCAGCCCGTATTTGAAAGTGAGGCTCCTTTTACTTTATCGATTAAGATTCAAATTCCTGATCGAAAGAAGATTAAGAATCAGTTAGAAACCAAAAGAAGAGTCAGCCATGCATTATCAGTCACTAGTTCGCTGGAGGTCAAAAATATCGAATCCAATTCGGTCCTTAGTTCGTCAGAAGAGACTTTAGAGAGGATACTTGTTGAAAAAGAGACATTATTTGAAATTTCAATTGGTTTAACTGTATCGGGAACCAGTCAGAACACATTGGATCAAGCCAATGATTTTGAAAGAGTCGTTTCGGGAATAGGAAATGCCGGATTGTATCCTGAAGGACTAGGGAGTTTGCCCGTGATTGCAAGCCACCTTCCTGGCGGAAAAGTTATGGGAATAAGAAAACTTCCGATTCTTTCTGAAAACCTGGCTCATGTACTTCCGCTGCTTCATGATTATTCACGATCAAATGATGAATCGAATTTGGCCTTAAGGTCCAGAAGTAATGAAGTTTCGCACCTGAATTTATTTTCAAAAGAAAATTTGAATTTTAATTCATTTATTTGCGGTGCTTCGGGCTCAGGGAAGAGCTTTTTAATGAATGCGATTTTGTCGTCGATGTTAAAGGATGAACCAAAGACAAGGCTTTGTATTTTTGATATTGGTGGTTCTTATCGGCGAATCATTGAATCCAACGGGGGTAAAAGCCAACTTCTAACTGTTGATGAGGCCCATGGATTGCTTGCCAGTTTTCTGCGACTGAGGCCCGTGAATGGATCAGGTTTTTATAGGACGTTTATTGAAACCTTATGCGGGTCAGGAAGTCATATTACTCATTCCCACAGAGTCGCGATTGATGATTTACTACGAAATGTCGAAGGGACAGATCTTAAACTTGGCGATCTAATTCGAATTGCGAGCGAAAAGCCCGAGCGTTTTTATCAAGACATAGCTCACTGGTTGAAACCGCATTTAAAATTAGATCTGGTTCCCATTCGTGAAGACCTGCAATCAGTCATCGGAGCGCAAGTCACTGCGTTTGATTTTAAAGAATTGGACTCAGACCCAGTTCTTCAGCGTACAGCGATTCTACTTTTATCTGAACTGTTGTGGGGCGATTTGCTAAAGGGAACCTATCCCAGAACGTTGATTGTTTTTGATGAGGTCTGGCGGTTCTTTGCACAGAGTAAAAGTTTTTTAGAAGAAATGTATCGAACACTTAGAAAATACAAAGCAGGAATCGTTTCAATCACTCAGAACTTGGCCGACTATGGCGATGAAGCATTTGCAAAAATGATTTTTACAAATAGCTTTACCAAAATATTCTTGCAAAATGGAGCTGCTGCCGAATTTTTAAAGCAAACTTTTGATTTGCCCGATTCGGATATTTCAAGAGCCTTATCGGTAACGTCTAAAAAGCCATTCTATTCTGAGTTTTTTGCTCTAAGTCCAACGATGAGCCAGATCTTTCGACTTTATCCGACGCCTGAGTTTTACAAACTCGCGAACACAGAAAACATATCAATCAGAAAGGAAACGGCATGAGAAAAATATTTATAGTCTTTATTTTAGGGTTTTTGCCATTTTCAGCAAGAGCAGATCTATTTGGTGGTGACCTTCCTTTGTTAGCGCAGATCGTAACAAATACTTTGCATACGATGTATGAACTTCAAAGACAAAGTCAGATTATGAACGATGAAATGAGAGGAATCAAAGATCGCATCAATCGTATCAGAACTATTGCTGATGTCGTTCGCCCATCAGATTGGGATAAATGGAAAGATCCCCGTGAAGCAATTAATCGGCTCAGAATTGTTTATCACACGATACCTAAGGAATACCGCTCAGAAAAATATGATCAGATTGAAAATGAACTCGCCAAAGCTATGAATTTGGTGGCGCGAGTGGGGCCAGAAACAGCAACAACTTTTAATTCGGGTAAAGAAATGGAACGTCGAGGTGCAGATGCATCGCCAGGGGTGGCTCAAAAGCTAACAGCATCGGGTGTCGGTACATTGATTGCTTTGGAATCCCAGTCACAAGTGATCCAAAGTCATATCACAAGCCTGCTGACGCAAATGTTGGCCGAGGGAAATGAGCGTGAAACTCGGTCTGTCGTTACTCGCGGAAGCTCGTTCAAATCATTTTCAGCAAATCTAAGTCAGAAGGAATCACAATTTTCTGATGTTGTTTTAAGAAAAGGAACTACTCGATGAAATATTCAGTACCCGCGATTGAAGAATATGAAAAGCTTCTGCCAATCGCTAGGCAGATCTACGAACATACAAGTCATTTAAGCTGGCAAATGCTTCTACCATTGTTTTTGGTATCGGTGGCTCTGGGCTATACCTCTGATCTTGGATTGAGTGGTGCAGTGTTGGTGCGACTAAAGCGACTGGTTTTGGTGGCTTTGTTGTTGGTGACGTTTCCTACCATTGCGGAATTTAGTCAAATCTTGGGCGTTGAAGTAGCCCGATCAATTGATGATATGACTGGAATTGACATGGTTCTAGAAGCAGCTTCCAAAAGGGCTGAAGCCTATTCTTTTGATCTTCAAGGACTTCTAAATCTAGGAAGTGATTTATTGATCGGATCACTTGTTATCGTGAGCTTTATAATTTTGATTGTTGCGCGATTCTTTTTGCTAGCATTTCAACATTTCTATTGGTTTTTATTGGTGGCTTTGGGACCGTTTCTGATTCTAGGGACATTATTTGAAGCCTCTAGCGGAATAACCAAAGGACTTTTTAAATCCATGTTCCAAGTGGCTTGCTGGCCAGTGATTTGGTCAGTACTTTCGGCTTTTTTGAAAGCTCTTCCCTTTGCGGCTTCATATTCTGTGGAAGGTAACCTGGTCACTATTGTTACATTGAATTTGATTATCGCAATTGCGCTGTTGTTTTCTCCCTTTATTGTTTCGCAACTTTCTGAAGGTGTGAGTTTGAGTGTCGGTGACACTCTTCGCAGTGGAGCATTAAAAGCAGTAGCGATGACAAATCCAAAAGGTTTTGCCATGTCGACGGCTTCAAAAACTGTATCAAGGGCGTCGGGAGCTTATGCCAAATACAAAGCTGGTAAAGAAGCAGCTCGAAACGCAGTTCGGTATTAACTCACATTTGGACTTAACATTTAAACAAAGGAATAATTTATGAAATGGATAGCAATTGTACTTCCGTTTGTGGCCTTTGCTGCTAATGCCACTCCAACGGCTTTCCCAGTATTTTTGAAAGAGGGCTTTAGTTCAATTCTTGAATTTGAAGAAAGTCCTACTCAAGTGGTTCTAGGTGATCAAAATTTGTTTTTAGTTGAGCGTCTAGGCAAATCAATAATCATCAAACCATTAACTCCGTATGCAACAACGAATATGTTTGTGTATTTCAAAGCAAAAGACACAAAATTATTTATTCTTACCGCTTCTGAGGAATCGGACCCAACATTTTATAAGAAATTTGATACGCCAGTGCTACCAAACGCCGAAAATTCAAAAACACCGATAGTATCTAGTAAATATCCAAAAGGCGTGAAAGTAACGTCTTTGAGCTACGATCCCAAAAAAGACTATCTAACAGTCGATTTCATTGTCGCGGCTGATTCAACTGGGAAAGTCTCACCAAGCTGGGATCTGATTCGATTAAAATACAAAGATAAGGTGATTTCACCATCGAAGCTTTGGTCTGAACGGAAAGAGGCTCAAAGAGACTCGCATATCAAAGCAAGATTGATATTCACAAAGCCAAACGTGCCAGCAGATTTGAAGGATGTCGGCATTGTTGTCCCTACTAAGGGTGAAGCTAAACCATTTACAGAAAAACTGAAAGCTGGTCGATAGTGAAATCAAATCAAACATTTCAAAAACAAAAAGAGCGGCTTTTCAAACGCTGGATTGAAGAAGACTACCCAGGCGGGACACCACGTTTTCAACTTTCATTGTTAGCAAAAGACGTAGCTGTATTTTTTCTAATTCCAATTTGCGCTATTGTTTTTTTCAAGGTAGTTGAAAACTCAATCAACGCACCAGCTAGGCCAGCCGAGAGACGAAGGGTTGATGCCAGCAATGATCGAATAGAAAAGCATTCGCAGATAATACATTTTAATCCTCAAGGAAACTATTCAGGTGGAAAATCAGGTTATGGTTTTTCAAAACGAGCCCCAGGTACTTTGGTTAAAGTTCGTCTAATGAATGTTGTTGAGACTTTTTCGAATGCGCCCGTTCATGTTCAAGTGATGGACGCGGGCTTAGGCAATGAGTTTATGGGCGCAACAATCATTGGCGACGCGAGTCCAGAAAGTGGATCAGGTCGAATCACAATAAACTTTAAGTTTGTAAGACACCCAAGAAAGATTGAAATGGCTGTTCCCATTTCAGCGCGTGCACTCAGCCTCGATGGAACTTATGGCGTAAATGGGATAAAAAAAGAAGGAATGTTTGCTCGGGCTGCAATTCGATCAGCGGCTAACAACCCAAATTCTGTCGATGCTGATGCTGACGGTGGAGATTTTAAAACTTTGGTGGCTCGAGCCGTAGCGGCTGGTTTAATGCAAGAGCTGCAATCAGATGCAAGTGTGGCCCACAACAGAGCTCAAGTTTTGACTTTAAAACCTATGACTGAATTTTTTGTGGAACTAACAGATTATTTTCCAGGACAAAGATAATGAAAGATCAAAATTACTCCACTTTACTGCTGGTGCCGATGGGTATTGCGGGAATGTGGCTCTATAAAATTATTACTGATTTGCGAAGGTTAGATTTTGTCTTGTTTGCGTTAGTTGCTCTTGGGGTTTGTATATTTTCACTAATTTTAGTTTTTAAATATTTTTCATCTTGGGGAAAAACGAATACTAAACGTCTCGAGCAAGTTCATGAAATTCCTTTAAGCCTTAGAACAAGTTCAGAAGATTCAGTGCAAATGGGCAAAGATTCAGAACTGGATGAAACTATTTATCTTCCTGATGTCATTAGGACTCGGCACGTTCATATTTTAGGAGCCACAGGTTCTGGTAAAACCGAAAGCGTCATTCTAAATTTTCTAAGGCAAGATGTTAATCGTGGTTTGGGAAGTATTATTTTAGATGCTAAGGGCGACAATTCTTTTTTAGAAGCTCTTTATGCATGGGTCCCAAATGAAAGACTTCATGTGTTTGATCTCACGGATGCGAATTCAGAATGCTATGATCCGCTCAAAGCTGGATCGCCATTAGAGTCTGCACAAAGATTATTTTCTTCGCTGACTTGGAGTGAAGAATATTATAAATCAAAAGCGCTTTCATCATTGCAGCGTATATTTCAGAACTATTTTGATTTAAACGAGAAAAATCCAAATCTTACCCAAATTTCCAAAATTTTAGAGACACCAGAATCTTATTCGTCATTTGTTAACAGCAAAGACTTTCCGCAAGCTTTAGCAATAAAAGATTATCAAGATCTTTCGGGGCTCAGAGACCAAATCAAGTCTTTGACTCTTGGGCATCTCAGCCAAATTCTTTCGCCAAACGAAAAACCAAGTATTGATATTGCTAAGGCTGGCGAAGATAAGGTGATCTATTTTAGATTACAAAGCCTGATGTCTCCGCAGATCGTAGGAATTGTCGGAAAACTTCTTATCAATCATTTAAATTTTTTGGCCGGAACGGCGCATAGGGAACGAGGGCAGGCAAAACCAAGAAAGCTCGTTCCAGTTTACCTTGACGAGTTTGCGACTTTTGCCTGTCCTGAATTTGCGGATCTGATTTCAAAAGCACGTTCTGCGAAATTTGCACTACATTTTTCGCATCAAAGTATTGGGGATGTAATGGAAGTATCACAGGGATTTTTAAATCGAATCACGGACAATGCGGCCACTAAAATTGTTTTGAGAATCAACGATCCCGATTCAGCCGAATTTTTCTCGCGGTGTTTTGGCACTAAAGAGATTCAGAAAACAACCCAAAGAATCACGAACGCAAAAGAAATCGATTCAGCAGAAATCGTGGGTGAAGGAACCACTAGGGACGCTCATCAATTTCGAGCGTCTCCTGATCTACTTAAGACGCTTCCAACGGGAGTTGGGGCCGTCTTGATTGCACACGGACAGGAGACTCCTCATGGGGCCTCAAGTGTGTTTAAGATCCGGTTTCCGGAACTGAGACACTAATTGGGTAAAATGGCGTATTAGATCAAATTTACGCTATATGTACCGAAATTTTACAGTGATTGTCTGCCAAATCAAATATAGGGCTTGCATAAATGGCCTGATTTTGGCAAAACCATAGTCCAAGTACGGAAAAACTAGTAATGTTTTTCCGTAAAATGACGATAAGATAGGAGTAATACATGGATAAGCAACAAGTACCTAGGAGTGAAGCCGTGGCAGCAAAAAACTTAAATCAAAATGGTTTAGATGTAGCTCATATCTTTAGTGATCTTGAAATGAGCGCAGATATAAAAGAGCGAGATTTAGTATATTTTTTAGATGTCGCAGATAAAACAATACGCAACTGGAAATCCTCAGCCCAAGATATAAATTCTAGTAAAATGTTAAGACTACATCGCCTTAAAGAAGTCGTAGATGCGGCTGTTAAAAATTCAATATCAAAGCCTCAAATTCGTCAGCTCTTAATAGCACCATTAGATCCAAAAGATAAAAATCAACGGTCAATTGTTGACGTAATTCAAACGGAGCCAGAAACACAGTTTTTTTCACATATGGTTAGTCTGTTAATAGAAAGCTATAGATCACGATCTGCCAGCAATGGCCACTTTGTTGTGAGTGATGCTGAGTTTGATAAAATTGTTAAAGATCTTGATGACGATAAAGGTCCTTCTGAGAAAATTAAAAAAGCTCGCGCAAAATTCTTGGAATTAAGAAAAAAGGCTTAGTAAAGTGAGTTGGAAATCAATTCTTTACGACGGCAAATTGGATTTTTCTAATTTTGAGTGTGATCAACCAATTTTAAATAGTTACCTGTTGAACGATGCTGCGGATGAGCACAACAAGGATATTACCAAGCTTTACCTAGTAATTGACGATAGTTCTAAAGTGGGCGGCTTTTACACCATAAACAATGGATCAATCTCTAGGGACGCTCAGCTTCCACTTGGCAGTGGTAAAAGAAATTATCCTTACCGACAGATCGGCACAGCACACATAGGAAGATTAGCAAGACACAAGGACATAATAAAGCAGAGTCTGGGAACAAAAATAATGCACATGGCACTGACAACGGCCTCCGATATTTCAAACATTTCTGCTGTTAGTATTATCACCGTAGACGCTAAAGATTTAAGAGCAGAGAATTTTTATTTAGAATTTGATTTTAAACCGTTAAATCAGATAGAGGGAGCAACGCCTTACCCAAAACTAATGTTCCTGAAGATAAAAGACGCTCGAGCTATAATACAAACTAACTAATTCGACTTAACCCATCCCACTTTTCCACTCCTACACTATTTAAAAATAGGAGGAATGCGAAATGAAACGCATATTTCTAATTGGCCCTATCGTGGCCTTAACTACATCATGCACGACGCTTGACCAATCATTTAGGCTTGGGGCTGTTACCGGAGCTTTGACTGGTGCGGCCGCAACTTATGCAGCACATGGTGCGAATGGCCGAAATCTTTCCCCTGAGGAAGTTGGTCTTGGTGCGACCATTGGTTTAGGGCTTGGGCTGATCACGTCCTACTTTGTTCATCAACAAGTTATTGAAGATCGCGATGAGATGGCAAAGCAAACTGAAATCTACTTTGGCGATTTGCCACCAAGTCCGTTTGTAATCCCGCAACCCAAACTTAAGAAAGGTGCTCGATAATGAAAAAGAAAATTCAAATCGTATTAAGTGATGAATCTTGGTCTGCATTGGAAAACTTAACCAATGAGGCCAATGAAGGTTTTGTGAACGGCACCATCAATTATTCAGATGTTGTAAATGAACTCATCGGTACTGGGAAAATTGAAATTAGAGCCTTACAAGCAAAACATACGAATATCAGAAAATCATTACGTCTAATGGCTTCGCAAAAGGAAATAGATATCGAATCTGCAATCAAAGCATTGATGGATTTGAAATCAAAAGGTGTAAAGAAAGCGGCTCGAAGTCAGTTACAAATGGAGAATCTAGAACAATGACTTTGACAACCGTTAGGCGACCGCAAAGAGGGAAAGACATTTTTAAGGTCATTCAGCAATCCGGTCCATTAACCATTGATGTGCTTTCACGAATCGTGCAGCCAAAGATGTCGAAGCGAAACTTAAGAAAGTGTTTACAGCTTTTAACAAGAAAAGGATTTATCGAATCATTTAATTATTCCAGTCAAGGCACCTATTATATGGTTTCGCAAAGTTTACCGAATCGTTCAAAAGCTGCTGAATTTTCAAATCAGCTTGTTGCAAATTTGAAGCAGCCGCTGATTCGAAGACAGGATTTGTTTCACAACCAGTGGTGCGAGTATTGGATAGCGAAAATCAAAGGATTGTATCCAGAAGCTAAGATGACTCGTGAAATCGAAATTTTAAGCGACTCATTTGCAAAAAATGTCTTGAATTTAGCTTATGCGGATTATGAACTTCGGCCAGACTTTTTACTGACGATTCCAAAGTCCGATACGACAAATACTATTTGTATCGCTTTTGAAATTGAGCGCACCAGAAAGAGCGATGAACGAATTTTGCGTAAGCTTGGTAAATACATGGATCGTACTCAATTGGATGGATTGATTTATATTTGCGATTCAGGTCGGTTATCTGAAACGATTCGACTGCTCTATCAAAACAACTTATTACCAACATCAGAAAAACAAAAACGATTCGGTGAAAACTTTTTTCTATTTTCTGATTCGCTTGATGGTGGAGGTGAATCCTTTAACCGATTATTTAATGCATGTGGAAAACCCACTTCATTTAAAAATTGGTGTGGATATCTTGGATCGACGGACTGGCCAAAGCGCAGAAGCGAAGATTTAAAAAACTGGTAGCCCTACCATTTATTGGCTCGAACAATTTGCTTTCAACTTTTTAAATTTTCTTCAAGCAAATTAAGCAATTAAACCCCGCGCCCGCCGCTGGTTGTCCCTCTGAAGCTTCCTGACCACTCACTCCCTACATCTAAAGATGTTTAACGGTAGTAAGTGGTCAGGAAGACGGTACAACGGCGGCGGGCGGGAGAGGTGTTAATAGAATAGGTAATATATATGACACAGGTAAGAAGAGAGAGAAAAGAGAATGGAAACAGCCAGGAAAACGAGGTAAATTCAGAGGTAAGAAGTAATTTGTTCTTTGAAAATTTGGAGTGGTTATCTACAGCAGAAGCGGCAGTTTATTTACGAAAATTTAGGTCAAATGGAATTCCTTCAGTGAATGCAATTCACAAATTGGTTTCTCAAGGAAAAATTCGACGACGTAAGTTTTCAGGTAAACTGTATTTCAAAAGAAAAGAGCTTGCTTACCTTATCGAATGCTCTGAAGCATAAAGGAGGTAGCAATGTCTGTTTTTTCTTATAATGAAAACGGTCAAACATTTTGGCGTTACTATATTAATATTCGCAGCAAGAGAAATCCACAGATTCGATTACAAAGAATACGTGGAGGATTTAAAACCCAGAAAGAAGCTGAAAAAGAAGAGCGAACTCAGTTTGTGCAAGTCACATCCGAAATCGCTCGACTTGAAAATCAAGGTTTCACTTGGGATAGCATCATTCAAAGATGGTCCGATTTTCACGAGCTTTACGGTTCACACCGTTACTCAAAATCGACAGTCTGGGATTATGCAAAGCTTGCTCGTAAATGGACGCAAACATGGCTCAAGCGACCAGCCTCAGAGATTACTCGTGGCGATGGTCGTTTGTTGTTAAATCAAGCCGCAGAACTTGGTCAAAATTCGTCTTATCAGCGAAAACTCAAAAGTGTGATCAATCTGATTTATCTTTGGGGTATCGATGAAAGACTAATTGTCGGTCCTCATCATAGTCCGGTGTTTGGATTGGATACAGCGAAGAAGGAGCCTGAAAAGCTACCAGAGATTTTGACTCACGAACAGATTAGAACTTTGCTTCGTGAAGCGAAAGATCGAAAGCATCCTTGGTATCCGATCTGGGCTGTGACAATTCTAACGGGCTGTCGCAATGGCGAAGTGTATGGGCTACGGCATGAGGACATGGATTTAGTTTCTTTAGAAGAAGCTCAGCGCCAAAAAACTCTGCCAATGCATGAAAGAAACTTTGGGCTGATCCGACTTACAAGATCATGGAATAAGAAACTCAAGAAGTATGGACCGTTAAAAGCCAGATACTGGCGAAACGTTCCTGTTTCAAGCGAGCTATACATGATCTTGATGGAACAGAAGCAGCACAATTATGGCTCGGATGAGCATGGACAATTTGTTCTGCCGCATTTTAGTCATTGGAAGGAAGGTTATCAGGCAAAAGTTCTTCGAGCATTTTGCCGCGAAATTGGAATTCCACCAGTTCGCTTTCATACGCTAAGAGCTTGTTTTGCAACTCATCTTATATCGCGCGGGATTCCTTCAACAACTGTTATGAAAATATGTGGTTGGAGGGATTTAAAAACTGCTGAACGTTATATTCGGCTGGCTGGCGTTGATGAGAGAGGAGCAACAGAGGGGCTTGATTTCATCCCGAACGATCAAGGGATCATGGAGAAAGTTGTCAGTCTTTATGATTATCGGGAGGCTAACAAGAATGTTTCGCAGTAGAGTATAAGGCTTGCTTTTAAGGTCTAATATTTGCTATAAGTTATTGATAAGACGAGGTTTCGTAGTGAAACCTCCAATTTATCTTTCTTTTTTACCTCTCAGATTTATAGATCCTGTTCGTTTAATGCAGATAGAAAAATAAATGCTTCGACAATTAAACTGTGTTTGGATTTATGACTTGATTGTGGCGAACTGACGCGAACCTGATGATCTGCGGGCATGGGAACCGTAGAGAAGAGCCGATTGAGATTTAGACTTCGTCTTCAGAAATTCGACGATAGCACCGAGTTCTTGATTACAGCTCTGTCGCATCAGCCTTTATGGCTAGGTCGAAGTGCCGGCACCTGACAAATTTTTAAGACTGACAAGGTTCAGTCAGAAGCTGAGAATCCTGTGGCTCTTACTTGATGATTTGGCAGGAGATTGGATTGGTTTCTGAGCTCCAGGTTTTGACTTGCGACCGATAGTGGGTTGTTATTTCCGTGCCGGCGCCCGTTTTTTGGTGGAGAAAGATCGAAAAATAATGAAAGACACAATCCGAGTCTCCGCCGCAAACAATGTCAGATTCCCAACGTCCGCTGATTGCCAATACGTTTTTTGAAATCCAACCGCTGGTCAACGGTCCGCGAATTTCCATAGAAACACCATTGCTGGCAACCTCGTATTTCACCTCGCCCGAAGGCGCGACAGTGTAAATATCACGACCTGGACCGGCGCCCCTTGGGCAGCTGAAGGTGACATTCGTCCCTTGAGCTTGGGCAGGCTCGCGACTGGTTTCAGTTGCCGAGGTTGGTGGATGGTGAGCGCATCCTGCAAAAACAAATAGAAAAATCAGTAGAGTCCATTTCATCATCTCGGCATCTCCGTTAGAAAAGGATAGGCGAGGCTTCCAAGGTTGTACAGAAATGAAATGATGATATAGACGCCATCACATTGATGCTGCCGCAGTCCCAGTTGAGCTTTGCATCCTCGGACTTCCTCGAGGATTATTGAGAACCGGTAGCAGAGATTTCGCTAGTCTTTTTATTGTCGTTCGAGGCTGATTCAGGCCACACCGAAATTTTGAAATCTTTCTTGAGCTCACTTGCTCGGGCTTCCAGTGCATCGACAATATCATCTCCATAGCCATTTTTAAGATCCATAGACCGGTGTCCATCAACTAAGGCTTTACAGCCATTTTTAATTGTATTGAGATGATCTTTGAATTGGCGAGCTTCCGCTAGATTTTTTGGACTTTCCATTTGCAGAATCGCAACGCTGACGAATTCCGAAATGCCAAGCTCCCCCGGCTGGGTTCCGTTGTTTCGCGAATCGGCCACTTCTACTTTTCTAAAACCAACCGTTCTTTTTATATCATCGCAATCAGATGGAAAATCTTTTGGCGTCTTCTTCCAGTCGGTGGCAAGTATGCACTTGCCCTTCGTGCACCTCATACAGACACCATCTGATCCGGTGTCTTTATTGTTATTCATAAAATAGTAACTTATCTCACGGGAATTGAAATAGAGCGGAGAAGTGACTCGAAAAGCTCCAGACTGACCAAGATAAAACATCGATGCCTTGCCGTTTGTTTGAGAGTTGATAAGGACAGTCTGCTGATCTAAGGAGGCAGATTTTAAGCAAGCAACGGCATCCTCGATCGCGGGTCCAAGGGAAAAAGCGACGGACTGGTAAATAAAAACAAATATGCATAAGAATAAATATATTCTTGTTTTTTTCATACTTATGATTTCGGTATTTTCCTATAGAATTCAAGGGTCTTTGGTCTCGAGTCCAGTCAATCTGCTTCAGATAGGCTTTTATGATCGATTTTAATGATGTCAGCACAATTTATCCAGTCGAACTCCCGTGTTCGACTGTTCTAACGAAGGCACGCTTGTTACGCTGAATTTTCTGAAGGCGTGAATAGAGAGCATCTGCTTGCGTGAAATGAAAAGACCTTTTTTAAGGGCGGTCTTTCGTGACAAAAAGTGCAGTCAGATACCAAGTGTCTGATTGTCAGACCCTGAAGAAGTCACAGCAGAATGAAAAGACATCTTGTGCATCTGAAGCCAATGCGATTTCCCTAGAATCGGAGATCAATTGTAAAATCTGTTTCCGCAATTTCCGGAAATCCATTTCACTCATTGAATAGACTGAACTAAAATGGATATCGTTAGAATCGAAAACGTGAGAAGATTGTATGGCTTGAACACGCCAGTTCATATGATTATTCGAATTCAAAGGCGAACCCTTTGGAAGGTGCAAATCGAAAGAAACGGCTTGCCAAGCTTCACCCATTTTGACGACCAATCCAATTTTTTCAAGAACTACAAGGGCCGCCATGACAGTCGATTTCGAAAGATTTAAACGTTCTGCAATTTTAGGAATGGTTCGATAATTTGAGACTGTTAAAAGAATGTGAATAGCAGAGTAATGCCACGATCCATAATATTGCGCTTGCAGAGCAGCCACCTCAATACTTGGTTTGCGAATTCTTCCAGTGACAGTGTCATTACTGCTTTTGAGATTTCGCAGCCGATCCATAATAATTTTTTTCAGAGCCATGGTGCCAGCTCGATCTATGTTTACAAGCTCAAGGAAATAATCTCTCTCTGAGTTTTGTAATAACCAGAATTCAGCCAAACCAACTGCCTGGTCGGGTGTGAGATGAACATGAGATCCTAGCACCTGGGATATATATGCTCGCTGGCATCCTGCAGCTTGCGCCAGCTGTCCTTTATATCCAGAGATGTTGGTATTCTCGCCAATTTGCCATTTGATAAAATCCTTATAATTCTCAAAATCAAAAACTTTCATTGTGCCTCACGATAGTTCAACCCCAAGCATTTAATATTTTATTAAAAAAATGAGAACTATTTTATTAAAAAATTCTATGCAAAACAATCGAGTCGCAAAATACTCCATTATGACGTCATTAGAGTTCTTGAATTATGTGAGTTTTATCTTTAACTAAAAAAATAGGAGTCTTTACATGATCAAAATTATTGGAATTGTCTTTGCGATTATACTTTCGAGTCTGTGTACCTTTGCCGATGGCGGTGCTTCGACTGGCGGTGGCGGGGCCTTTGTTTGCCGCGATCAAGCTGGTAAAATTCAAGATTCGGAGTTACTGGATTTATGGGAAGCCAGAGAAATCGAAGGTTGGAACATTCCATACAACTCGGAAGATGTTGACCTCCAAATCTCCAAAGCGCTCCTTAAATTGAAATCAATTGATGAAAGCTTCTACCAGAAGTTGTTGCCTACAATATCGACCATCCAAAAGAATGCCCAGCAGTTGCCAGGTGGCGTTTCAATTCAACCTCCTAGTGATGCCCTCAATAAATATGGAAAGACCGGATGCTCCTTTGAAGGTATGATGCTTTATGACGGAGATTACGATCGACTGATGATCAACAGTCAGGTTTTCTCTCACCTTTTAAATAATACGAATATCGCGGCTGCTTGGGTCCATGAGTCTATTTATAAGGTTTTTCGCGACGCGATGGGGCACGCCGATTCAAGAAATGCGCGAAAATTGACTGCTTGTTTATTTGCAACCGATGACTGTCATGGTTTGGCAGTGTCTCAAAAAGTTTCGCCTGGATTTATCAAATGTTCTAGTTCTAATAATGAATTTTATTTTGATCCTAAGCAAGTGGGCGACCAACGTTATCTTTTTAGTCGCATAGGATCGACAAACTTTACAGATCTCGCCTGGATACGCCCATCCTCGGACCCATATCATACATGGTCGCCATTTGATGGAATTTTAGCCAATTTTGGATACACTCGATATTGGGGACTGAGTTATGCCATGGTGAATTTAAATTTCCCTGCCGATCCCTCAAAGAATGAAAGCGTTCTTTTACCTCGACCGTACCCTAAAAAGGATAGCAGTTCTGGCTCTTCGCCGATTTCCATTTGGGAAAATTTCACTTGCTCTCAACCGTAATAAAATAGATTGACTTATAAAATTCGAGGTACAGATGGAACTTCGAATTTTTTCATCAGAGATGAGCATATCTTAAATAGATTTGGAGGTTCATTCTGTATGCGGTCATCAATGTAATCTTTTTATCGCATCTGGGCGTTCTGAATAGATGGGATTTAAAGGCAGTGGAATTTAGCCAGTCGAATACCTGTGTTCGACTGATATAGCGCCTCCAAATCTTCTCTAAGGAGAATGAAGGCACGCTCTTCACGCTGAATTTTCTGAAGGCGTGAATAGAGAGCATCTGCTTGCGTGAAATGAAAAGACCTTGTTTAAAAGTGGCCTTTCGCGATCAAAAGTGAAGTCAGATACCAAGTGGTTTTATTCAAATAAGTCTCAGCGGCTTAATTCCCCATCGGTTGCACAACATACATCTTAACGGCCCCAACAATCACACCAGTGGAATCTAACTGAGAGGCAATTTTATCAAGCTTTTCTGGACTTCCTGGATCCGGCACCTGGATCGTAATCACTGCATTATCTTTGTACATAACGACAATGCGGCCGTGAACACTTGCGAGAGCCGCATTGACCTGGCCAATAGTTGCTTTTTTGCTGATCGAGCCCAGGAGTTGGGTTTTGTAATACAGAGTGCCATTAGGACCTCTTGCAACCTCTAAATCTGAGTTGGATCGCTTTGCCTGATAATCCATCAAAACCGAGACAGCTAAGGAGTTTCTTGGACCCTCCAATAAAATGCCCGAAGATACGGACTGCGCAGAAGCAAACGCTCCAATAAATGCCGGCATCAAAATAAATATCAGGCTTTTCATAAATTGACTCCAGTTTGATTATTTAATGATCTGATTGATGGGTCAACAACCTAATCCTTCCATCGCATCTGGGCGTTTTGGATAGATGGGATTTAAAGGCAGAGGAATCTTAACCAGTCGAAAACCTGTGTTCGACTGTTCTAACCAAGGCACACTCATTACGCTGAATTTATTGAAAGCACAAAGTCAGTGGCAAGGCGGATGTAAAACGGAAAGACCACTCTTGATGGCGATCTTTTGCGATCAAGGATTTGGACGGAGAGCATTTAAAAACTGTACCGCAGACTGAGCCCCGTTTCTTGCCAGGTCTGCTCCTCATGAGCGGTTCCAGCTCGATGATATTCGGCGAGTCGGTCCCATTCTTGATTCAATCCGTAGCACAGTCTCAATTTGGACTCGCGCATTTGCCAGTCACTCACAACGACGCGGCCGTTCTCGACAGGCGAAGTGGCGAACCCGGCAGAGCGTTCCTTTACAGAGCTCCGCCGTCCAGCGAGGTTGAGGTGCCAGAGCCGCCAGCGCCGCCAGCGCTCTGACGGCCTTCGATCGGCGAGCAGCGCGAGTCTGAGATTTTTCCCATGCAGCAGGCCTGCAGCTCCATGACCCGAGCGCTGGTCCTTGAGAAATGCTCGGCAAAGTCCGCGGCGTGTTGATTGTTCTTCAGATCTTCACCCACGATGCTGCCGCTGAAGATGGGTCCTTTGTGTTCGATCGACGAAATGGATCCGTCTTTGAAATTCATGGTGTAGCCGCGATTGTTTTTGTATTCGCCGTTGAATTTAAAAGTAGTCAGCGCGCCCGTTGCGTCCCAGGACGCAACGTAATTTTGCCGAGCGGAATCATCTTTAATGATCACCGAGCTCCCGCTGCAAGAGGCCTTCGTGCCAGCCGGAAAGTATTTTTTGTGCATATCTAAGATCTGCTTGCAGAGGTCTCCGCTCGAATCGTTTTTCAATTCGACCTTGAGGCTCGCTTCATCCAGTTCAACAAATGCGGCCGTGCCCGAGTTCCATTCTTTGGGAACGCGGCATTCTTCATCAATCGGTGCCCATTCCGAATACTTGGCGTCGCACCCGTGATTGGTGGCCATGACCATGTCGGACAAGGCATCGGTTCGGCCCTCGTTGGTAGTTTCGGCAGCGAGCGTGATTCCAGACACGGCGGCGGAAACAAGACCACCGGCGACCTTTCCCACCAGGGGAATTCGGCGAAGCATTTTGGGTTTGGCGATCAGCTTTTTCTTGGCCTTGTCAAATTCAGTTCGGAAGCCGTTGATGGCAAGCTTAGAGGTTCGCGACATCGTGATGCTGGGAAATTTTTCGGCGAATTTCATGCGGATGGCGGCGATTCGACTGAGCTCGGCGTCGGGAAGGTCTTGGGCCGCGGCTTCAAGAGACTTGGCGAAATTCGCTGGCAAAACAGAACTCGAGCCATTGAGCGCCGCTTCCGCAACACTGAGCTTGTCCAGCTGGTCCTTGATGAACTGGATTCTTCCGGCGTTTGCACCTTTACCGGCACGCGCCGCCGCGAATTCGGCCACGGCATCTTCCGGGCGGCCGGTGGCGTAGCCGCGTTCCATCGCATCGCTCACGGCGCGCAGCTCTTCGCGGGCGTCGGCCGAAGCTGCGGGATAGTTTCGGATGTAATCTTCGATTTGTTGGTCCAGCTTCGCGACCGCTTCTTTCAGATCGCTGGGGCGCAAGGGGCCACCGACATAATCCATATAACCGTGAATCGCGGTGGATCTTTGGATTTGCAAGGCCTTCAGTGCCGGGTGTTTGCTCGCGACTTTCGAAAAGGAAGATCCACTGGCTTTCTCGGCGGCCTCTAATTCTTTTTGGAGCGCTTCGCGGTGTTCGCGAATCACGTCTTGCGCTTCCTTTTTTTCCGCATCGAAATTTTTAAAACAAGAGGAAGCCGCGTAAGAGTATGGCATTTGCGATTGAACAAGAAAGCTCACGAAAGAGTTCGGCGGCGATCCATTCGGCAAGCGCAGGCCCAAAAGGCCGCAAGAAGTGGGAGCGGTGTTTTTGGGGAGCTTCGATTTGACCGCCGCACCGGCGGCGGCGCCACCCACAAGCCCCAAATTCGTCTGGCATTCTTTCAGCGTGTATTCAGGACTGCAATCATTGAGCTTTCGAAGGTCGCGAACCTTCGTCAAAACATCCGGCCAAGTTTGAGTGCAGGTTGATTCTGCAAACGAAATTGCCGGCAAAGACGTGATGATGATGATGAGAGCAAGTGTTTTCATGAAATCCTCAAATGAAGTCTGTATTTTGATTCTTCCACAGTTTTCAAAAACCCACCCTCTCTTCGAGTCAGGAGCGCGACCAATGTCTGTTTCTCGCTGACACCACCGGCTTTGAATGCAGGCGCAGACATGCGACTTCATCTCGAATTTAAGAGTTTAAAAATGCTCAAATTTTGAACGATCGCAACAATCTTGATAGTTTTAATAGGTGTTCGAATTCACTGGGTAAATTTAATTAGTGTCAAAGTTAAGCTCGACACTTTTTTAAAATCTATGAGTTGGCAGTGCTGAAATTTCGCGAGGTTAGGCAGCCAAAGATCTTTGGCACCAGTTCTTGCAAGACCTCATTGGATACACCTACGGGGGATGGAATATGCTGCCACCGGTTTGCGCTCACGAAGTGTTCAAGGGGAATGCTAACAAAAGTGATTGCGACCTGTTCTTTCTCGCCTGGGTTTTATGAACTCTTGCTAGGGGCTTTTGCAAGAGATGGGGGGGAACGTATGATGGTCAATGCAAAGTTATTTTTCTTATTTTTGGGCACGGTCTTATTTCTGGGGGCAAGCGCCAATGCTATCGACACGTCCGAATCTTGGTCGAAATGCGCATCGGAAGGAGCCACCTGTCCGATCAAAGCTGCGACGTCCGTTCGCTATGGATTCGGTACATCTTGGGTGATCAAAAACCTTTCAAGTCGCTTTGTCTGCGACAACGCAACTTTCGGCTACGACCCAGTGAAGGGAAAAGTGAAAGAATGCAGTGTTGCCGTCGCCGGCTCGTCAGCTCCATCTCCAACCCAACCCATCTACAATTGGTCGAAATGTGCAGCGGAGGGTGGGTCCTGTGCGATCAAAGCCGCTACGTCTATTCGTTATGGCAAGGGTTCATCATGGGTGGTTAAAAATTTTACGGGCGCTATTGTCTGCAACAATACGACATTTGGATTTGATCCAATCAAAGGATCAGTTAAAGAGTGTGACATTGCAGTTGTGGCTTCTCCAACACCGACTCCGACACCTACACCCACTCCAACTCCTACGCCAACACCAACACCAACACCTCCTGCTGCTGGTGGGGTTCTGACTTCATCTCTCACAACTTCAGCGGCCACTGCTTTTTGCTCGGCCAAAGTTTATCCGAAGCAATGGGATTGGGCCGCTGGCTACGTGCAACCCGCCCGTTCGGCGCTAGCGAGTGATCATCTCGCTCCTCGAATCGAGCAGCACCGCCTGATCAATGGTGCCGACACCGTGGTTGCGGTGTATGAAAGCTTCGCCAGCCGCTCGAGCTGTCAGGAGATTTGGCTGCCGGCAAGCAACACGACAGGCTATACGCCGGCTCAGCTTCAAACCATGGCGAACTCTGGTTGCGGTCCATTTGGCAATACGCCACATATCGATCTGTTTCGCTTGTGGAAGAATGGCGATACGTTTCTTGTTTATCCTGCCGTCTACACAGGATTGAACAACAACATCGTCATTCAACCTCAACATGAGATTTACATCTCGGGCCAAGCGGTCCCGACTTACACTCCTGATCACATCACAATCCAAGGCGTTGAGAAGAATGGAATTCGGCCCGTGATTTTACGCGACGATAAGGGGCCAGGCGATTACGCGACCAATATGGGTGCGATTTATCTTCTGAGCAGCACGAATCTCACCATTAGCAATCTCGATGTTGCGCTCGGCCCAAATGGGATCGTCTACAAGGGACTGGTCTACGACAACGGGGCCGGAAATGGTGGAAAGGATGCGAACGGAAAGCAGATCATCGGCAACACGACTTTGCGAAATATGCGCATTTCAGGTGGAAGAAGAGTCCCCGGCGGCGTGAATGGGATTTTTTCAACGGGAAGCACCGCGGGAACGCTTTCGCTTGAGAACATCGAGCTCTTTGATAACGGAGGCGATAATGGACCGGCCCACAATGCGTATCTCGGAACAAGCTCGGTGGATCCAAATTTCACCGTGAAGATGACGGGATCCTGGACGCATGATGCGATCTACGGCCATACTTTTAAAACACGCGCGCAGCGAAACATCATGATCGGAAATTACTTTCAAGGAAGTGTTCCGCAGGATGGTTTTGCGCAGGCGGAAGCCTATCTGCTCGATATACCAAACGGTGGAGTGCTCGTGGCGAAGAACAATATTTTTGCTAAGACCCAGTCGGGTGGCGGGTCCAATGCCATGTCGATTGCCTACGCCGCTGAAGGAATCGTCGATTCGCGGCCACTTTCAATCGATATCGAGAACAATACATTCGTCGCTTTTTCCGCGACATTGGATGGCTCTCATCCCTTGTATCCTCTTTACTTCCGTGGGGGCATTCCAGGAGATGCGACCTTTCCTTATGCTCAATCGGTCGTCTCGAAAAATGCCTTTATTGGCTACTGTCCTGTCAATAACGTCCGCATGGATTACCGCGGAGATCTCGCTCTCAGTGCCGGATTTAGTGAGCTCAAACAAGACTTCACACTGTCGAGCCGCTACAGCACGAAAGACCAATCCATTGTTGGCACCCAGGCTTATCAGCATGGAGCATCAGCCGGGCTGCTTCGCAAGCTCGCAACGATTGGAGCCGAGGATTGATCATCCGCTGTGGAAGCTTGAATGTTGAGCGGGTTCAGCTTGGTGCAGGAATGCCATGGTTGGATAGTGAGAGCTCAATGATTGTAAATTGCAGAGCATGTCCTGGGCGAAGTGCTCTGCAGGCGCGCAGTGAAGCTTGAAAGGAGCTGGCTTCGCTGTTGGTCCGGTACGATTTCGTTCGATCGAAGCAGCGTCAAACCAGAATATCCATCCTGAAGAATCGCATCCAACATATTGGCCCAGGAATGGGAATTCGAAAGCTCTCCTGCCAGGGCATTTTCGCCCTTGATTTCAATCTTCAAGCGATGGGCTGCGCTGGCCATCCGCTGAACCAAGGTTTTGGCTCTCGATTGGGCCGTTTCTCCATCTCGATAGTCATCCATCTCAAGTGCCGTGAAATGAAGGACCCGCTTCATCTGATGCTTTCGGGGCGTAAACACCGTGAGCACATCTCGGTAACCAAAGCCCGCATCTTTCGAATACCAATCTGCAGAGGATGAGCGAATCAGACCGGCGGCAAGTTCCGCCAGACGGTCCGAGGCCACGCGCCAATGAATGCCAGGAATTTTCCCGCCCAGCGCTGCCGTCTTGAATGGGGAATCGGCAGATCCAAAAACAGAATTCGCTAGGTTTAACATTTCCGATCCATGCAAAATCAGAGATTGATTGTACCAGGTGAAAAAATCTTTTCCGTAAGCCGAGAACTGCTCTTGGTTTTGCCAAAATGGACCCTTGAGCAGATCCGGGTTGGGCGGAAAAATCTGGTCAAATGACGTCAGCCCAAAACCCCAGGACTGGTTCAGGCGCTCGACGGTTTGGTATTTTTTCTTCATGGCGTTTTGAAATGCGGCAATGGCCGGTTTCGAATACGCCTGCAGCGCTCCGCGTGTGGGGCAGTCTGTTCCCGTGTCGTGAGAATTGTAGGAAGGGTAACGAAGCTCGCCCGACGGGCCTAGCGAAATATTGATTTCATCAACGATGCTTGCGGAATTTGCAAAATGCGTCTTAAAGGCTTCCATGACTCGTCGGTAATCCTGAAGCACTAGCTTCGTCGACCAAACCGAAACATACTCTTTTGAGAGATGGCCCTGTTCGCTGCGGAACATCAGATCAGAGCCTTCGTGAAAATGTTCAGGATCGCGTTGGTAAGCGGACCAAATCCAATCCGGAATTGGCGTGAAGCCCACATCGCCGACGTTGCCGCCCAACTGGTGAAAGGATAAAATCGGAACCCAGTGCAGGCCCGCATCGCGAATGACCTCGGCCAGCTTGTCATAGTACTGCCAGTTGAATTGCCCAGGTCCTTTGGCTTCAACCAGACCCCACCAAACATCCGTCGACACGGCATGAACGCCCATTTGTTTCAGGGTGACGAGTTGATTTCCAAATTCGTTCCAAGCCGTTTGGCTTTCACTGACTTGATCGGGATTGCCGATCAAAAGCGGAGCCATGATGTTAATTTTCGGCGTGGCCTTGGCGGGAAGGAGAAAGCAAATCGCTGTCAAAAAAATAGCCATTGCCGCCAATGAGCCGTTTTTCTTGAGCTGAAATGTCGCTAAAGCTTTGCGGAAATCCACTTATGGATGCTTAGCAAGCATCAGGCCTGGCGGGCTTGTCTTTGTAGATTTAATTTTTAGAATTCGTGATGGATCTTCACTGAGCTGACGGCCGCCGCAGCGGCAGGAGATAGGCCACCAGCGAAAACACCAAAGTCAGCAACAGACCCATAAGCAAGCAATTCTGAGGCGCTGCGGATTCGAGACGGGCGAGAGTGGATTTGTTCGGGACAATTTCGAGGGTCATCTGGTCATCCCACAGTCTTAAGGGAAGCGTGACCGACCAGTCCTGCAGGGCCGTGATCAGGCCCACCGTGTTGGTGGCAAGAATCAGCGAATTTAATTTGAGCGAATACGAGAACTGATCATCCGGGAAAAAAAGATTGATCACGACTTGCGGAGAAAAAAGCCAGAGACGATCTTGAAACAGAAAAGCCATGTGCCTTTCTTTGTGGTAAATCATGCTCGGGTAAAACTTGAAATCTCGATCGGCTTTCTGAACCTCTTCGGCCAGCAGACTTAAATCGGCCATGTTGGAAAAGCTTTTACTTTCCCAAATCACCTGCGGGGTCGGGCGGGTGCGAATCACGGCCTGAATGGAATTCAGTGGTGGGGTCCAAGCCTGCGCTTGCGCCAGCTGATGAGTTGCCGGCACCTTGGTTCTTTGCAGCTCTTCGGCGCGATATTGAAAAGCCTGGTAAAACTGTTGGTAACGATTGTCCAGCTCGCGTTGCAGGGCTTCGTGAATTTGCAGCGAGGCCTGGTAATTGGCCCATTGCCAACTCATCATGGTCAATGTCAAGCCGGCCAATCCGGTGAAGAGCGCGCGAAGGGCCTTACGGCTGCGTTCTTGCGTCCGCAGGCGGTTTCGAATGTCGGCGCCGACGGCAATTCCGAAGCAGAGAAAACAAAGTGCGGATGGAAATGAGATTTTCGAGAAGGATCCCCAGGAAAGACTTTGGCGAAGCGAAAAGCTGTATTCGAGCAAGCTTAAAAAGCCCAGCATCGCGACCAGGAAAGAGCTGATCATGGCTGATGACCAAATCAGAAAAGAGCGGTGCTGGGGAAAGTTCACCCGCAGACCGCAGGCGATCGACAAGAGGCTCAGGCACAAGGCCGAAATGGGCGACATGCGGCCCGGAAAAGTGCGAAACGAATGCAGGTAGCCCGAGGTGAAAAACTCGTCGATGCCGAGCTGAAATCCCCAGATGTATTGGACGCCGGACAAAGCCGCCAGGAAAAAACAGGCGACCCAGGCCTGGCGAAACCAACGAAAGCCCGGACGTTCGAAGGCCAGAACGTTCAAACCCAAAATAAAAAGGCAGAGGGCCGTATTGAAAACCATCGAAGGGCTTTTGGGCATCAGGGTCAAAAATTCGCCCCAACGAGACAGCCAAGCCACGATATGCAAGAGCGAGATGATGATTGGAATCACGATCAAAACAATCACATCTCTAGTTTAGTCTGTTCCGTGGTCGAGAGGTCAAAACTTGAATGCAAAGATTATCTAACGCAGCATACCTTTCGATGCTTCACTGAAGCGCTTCAGTTAAAGTCGGGACCTCATGCGAACACAACACGACTCTTTAAGAAATTTTCTTGCCCATAAAATCCATCAGGCCTCAGGCGGAGTCCTGAGCGAAGCCGAATTGGCCGAGCAATTTGTCGAGCCACCAAATTTGGAGCTCGGAGATCTGGCCTTTGCTTGCTTTATTTTGGCAAAGAGCCTGAAAAAAGCGCCGCCGGTGTTGGCGCAAGAATTAAAGGCGCAAATTTCTTTGGATGCGGATCTGGTGTCGGTCGAAGCGGCAGGTCCCTATCTGAATTTTAAATTCAGCTCGGATAAAATTGGTCAGGATCTTTTAATGCCGATTCGCACGGGCGCGCATTTTAAAAAAGCACTGACCACGGCGACTGCGAAAACCATGATCGAGTTTTCTCAGCCCAACACGCACAAAGAAATGCACGTGGGACATATGCGAAACGCTTGCTTGGGGGATTCCCTGGTTCGCCTGCTTCGCTATTGCAATTACCAAATCATCAGCACCACCTTCCCGGGCGACGTTGGTACGCACGTGGCGAAATGCCTTTGGTACATGAAATATCACAACACCGAGCCCGTGCCGACGGCGGAAAAGGGCGAATGGCTGGGCCGCATGTATTCAAAGGCCAACTTGAAGCTCGAGGACGAAACCGGCACGCCGAAAGAAGCCGACAATCGTGAGAAGCTGACCGCGATCCTGCACCAGCTGGAAGCCAAATCAGGCGAGTATTATGAGCTTTGGAAAGAGACTCGGCAGTGGTCGATCGAACTGATGCAACAGGTGTATGCTTGGGCGGGAATTCAGTTTGATCAGTGGTACTGGGAATCGGACGTGGATTCGCCGTCGGTTCAATACGTCAAAGAATTGTACCAGGCGGGGAAATTGGAAAAATCCGAAGGCGCGATCGGCATGAATCTCGAGGCCGAAAAGCTTGGGTTTGCGCTTTTGCTGAAAAGTGACGGCACCGGGTTGTACGCGACCAAGGATGTTGAGCTGGCGCGGCGGAAATTTCAAGATTACCAAGTCGAGAAAAACATCTACGTCGTGGACATGCGCCAAGAGCTTCATTTCAAGCAGGTCTTCAAAGTTTTGGAAAAGCTGGGTTTTGAAAAGGCCAAGGACTGCTTTCACCTGAAATACAATTTCGTGGAACTGCCGGACGGGGCGATGAGCTCGCGAAAAGGGAACATCGTTCCGCTGATGGATCTGGTTCACCGCATGGAAGAGATGGTGAAGACCAATTTCCTGTCGCGATACGAAAAAGAGTGGGCGGCGGATGAAATCAAGCTTGTCGCCGAGCAGGTCGCCAAGGGGGCGATCAAGTACGGCATGCTTCGCATGGACACCAATAAAAAAATCGTGTTCGACATGAACGAATGGCTCAAGCTTGAGGGCGAGTCCGGACCCTTCATTCAGTATTCACTGGCGCGAATCCAAAGCCTGGTGCGAAAGCTGGGCGCCCCACCAGCTTCAGTGAAGTGGAGTTTGCTGGTGCATCCGGCGGAACGTCAGCTCATGGCTGGCCTGATGAATTTTCACAATGTCGTCCTGGGGAGTGCCGAGAATTACAAACCGCATTTGCTCACGACCTATTTGTACGAAATCGCGAAACGCTTCAACGTGTTCTACCACGAATGTTCCATCGGCCAGGCCGAGACCGAAGAGCTCAAGCAGGCGCGTCTAGCCCTGAGTGAAGCCGCTGGTCTCGTGCTCAAAAAAGGTCTGGAACTTTTGGGCATACCGGCTCCGGATCGCATGTAGGCGCCGCTGAGCCCTCTGGGGGCTCCCCTAGACTGGACCATCGACGTGGGTAAACAAATCTAGACCTGATTTCCGGATTCAGCCGTCCGAAGAGATGATTGGAATAGTCATCACTGACGACGGAGAGAATCTGTGGGTTTTAATTATGACAAGCACAAAAGCGCCGAAGGACATGGTTCCGTGTGGACCGCGTACTCGGATTTGTTTCTGGGCCTTTCGATCATTTTCCTGCTGTTGTACGTAACGGTCAGTCTTCGCCAGGGGACGGACGGGATTCAACAGTTCTTCGAAAATCAAAAGCTCGTGCACGAGAACGAAGATCTGAAGCAGCAGCTGAAGACCTACGAAACCCTGAAGCAGGATTACCTCAACAAGTCCGCTTCCAAGCAAGAAGCTGATTCTTACGAAGAGTTGATGGGTCAGTTGGATCTGTTGCAGGACAAGGCGCAAGAAGAAAAAGTGGCGCTGGAGCAGCAGGCCGCCGAGCACGAGAAAAAAGAACGTGCTTTGAACAAGTACCAACAGATGATCCGCAACATCATCAATTCAAATATGATTTCGAAAGGTCGAATCAAGAATCGTGACCAAGTGATCGAAAATCAGGACGAGAAAATCGCGACCGACCAAGAGGAGATCAAGGATCTCGAACAAGCCGTGGCCGAGAAGCGGGCGCAATTGGCTTTGGGTGAGAAGAAGGTCAAAGACCTCAATGAAAACCTAGGCAAGCGCGTGAAGCAGCTTCGTGAGTCTTACAAAGCTCACCGCATTTCTTTGTCGAACTTCGAAAAGCAAAAGAAAGCCATGGAAGCTGATGCTCAAGGCAAAGTGGCCGAGCTCAAACAAAAGAACCAGCAAGTGGCCAGTGCTCTGGCCAACATGAACAAGCAATTGGCGCAAACGACCGAGCAGTTGGAAGAGACCAACCAAAAACTGGGACAGACCACCGCGCAGTTGGGTCAAACGTCTGAAAAACTGGGACAGACCACTCAGCAATTGGGTCAAACCAAAGAGCAGTTGAATGCCACCAATCAAAAATTGGGTCAGACGGCGGCGCAATTGGGTCAAGCTTCTCAGCAATTGGGCCAGGCAACGGCGCAGTTGGGACAAGCAAAGGATAAGCTGAACGCGACCAATTCAAAATTGGCAGCGGCCGAAAAAGATTTGGGTGCTTTGAATGCGGAACGAAGCGCATTGCAAGGTCAAATCGGCAAGCTCAAGGCTGATTACGAAGCTCAACGTGGAAAAGAAAAGGCGGCGTTTGAAGCGGCCTTGGGACGCGAGAAATTATCAGGCAAACAAAAAGCCGCCAAGGAAGCTGCTTTCCGAGCCGATGCTGAGCGCAAAGCCAAAGCCATGCAAGATCAAATGGCGAAGCTCAGTGGCGACATGAAGGAAACTCAGGAAGCTCTGGCGCGTGCTCAAGAGAACTTGAATGCTCGTAAGAAGATCACCGATCAAATCAAGAAGAACTTTGCCGCGGCTGGTATCAAGGCCGATGTCGATGCCAAGACGGGTGACGTGGTTCTGTCTTTCGGAGATCAGTACTTTGACACGGACCGTGCGGATCTGAAGCCGGGAATGGTGAACATCATCCGTCAGGCGGTTCCGACGTACTCGAAATCATTGTTCCAGGATCCGAAGATCGCCAGCCGAATCAGCAACGTCGAGATCGTGGGTTTCGCGTCGCCGACTTATAAAGGCAAGTACATCGATCCGAACTCGCTCGATCCAAGCGATCGTCAAGCGGTCAATTACAACTTGGATTTAAGTTACGCCCGAGCGAAAGCGATCTTCAGCGTCGTCTTCGATAAAAACCAGATGACGTTCGAACACCAGAAGCAATTGTTGCCTTTGGTGAAGGTCACGGGTCGAAGCTTCTTGGCGAATCCTCAGGATGCGCGGGGAGTGGCGAACGAGTCGCACAAATCATTCTGCGAGAAGAATGACTGCGCGAAATTACAACGAGTTATTATTAAATTTAATTTGAAAGACTAGGTTGAGGTGATATATGGATTTTAATGCATTGGTACACGATTTTATCCAAGGACTGGTGAATGTTTCCAGAGCTTGGCACTTCCCCGTGATGATCAGCATGTTCATCTTCGGTGTGGCGCTCAGGGGCTTGGTTTTCTACACCGTCAAACGCCACGAATGGTTCGCTCGCGAATTTGAAAAGCGCGTCGGCCGATTTCTGGAAAAAGAAACCAAAGGGGTTTCGGGACAGCATTCGTTTTACGTGCTGACCAAGCGTCTTTTGGAAAAAACCTTTTTCGAAGTTTTCGAAAATCGCGATAAGTACCGTCGTCGTCGTCCGGATAAAGTCATGCACATGTCGGACCGTGTTTTCTTGATCAAGCCGGGAACGGCTTGGGTCGTGCACGACATCTTGAAGCAAATCCGCTTTCTCAAGTACGGCACGCAGCCGCCGAAATTGATCAACATCACGAAGAACACCTTCGCGAAGAATCCTTGTTTCAATCGCATCTTCGGTGTGATCCCGACCGTGGGCACGAACGAAGTGTTGAACATCTTGCCGGGCCTTTTCGTCATCGTCGGTATCTTTGGTACCTTCTTGGGCGTCATGAAAGGTCTGCCAGAGCTGGGCGGCATGGACGTGCAGGATCCACAAAAAACCAAAGTGATCATGGATCGCTTCTTGGTGGAAATCGCGCTTTCGATGGGAGCATCTCTTTTGGGTATCTTCTTTAGCGTGATCATGACCATTTACAACACGATCTTGAATCCGGATCGATTGTTCGTGGACATCGTCGATCGTTTTGAAAACTCTTTGGATCTTTTGTGGAACCGCGCGCACACCAACGAAGTGCCGTCGGATCTGAGCGTATTCAACGAGAACCGCGATCCGCAGGAAGCATTGGCGGAAAGCGCCTTGAACACCGAAATCTCGAAGCGTCCATTTGATCGAAACAGCGAAAAGGATCCTGAGCCGAAGAAAACGGCGTAAGGGTCTGTAAGGAACGAGGCACGGATCGATGGCAAAAAAGAATTTGCCCGTCATTCGAATCATCTCTCAGAACGAATCCCGATTGCATCTGGTCGATCGGGAAAAGTTCGTCATCGGGCGCTCGCCCGAAGTGGAGATCATTTTACTGTCGAACTCGATCAGCCGAAAGCATCTCTCGATCGAGGTGCGGGATCTGGGTCTGTTGATTGAAGACCTGGGCTCATCGAACGGCTCTTTCCTGAATGACATGCGGCTTGAGGTCGGAAAGAAATATCCGGTCCCGCTGCTCACACCAATCCGCTTGGGAAATAGCGGAGACGTGATCACCGTTGATTTGATGGAACGTCCGATGGAGTTCGATCAATATCACTCACTTTTACCTAAATTTAATTTTGACCTGCAAGGTTTGCTCGAACAGATCGTGCGCGAAGCCAATGGCCGCGCCGATCACATCATGAAAGAGGCGCAGAGCAAGGCCGATCATTACATCACGCAAGCCCAAGTGCAGGCGCAGAACATCATCCAGAAGGTGCGGGTGCAAGAAGACTCGGCACTGGAGATCGCGCAGTCCAAAGCGCAACAAGTGATCAAAGAAGCCGAAAAAACGGCCGCCGAGTCTTTGGAGAAATCTCGCGAGATGGCGCAGTCCGAAGCCGATGCGCTTCGCCAGACAGCCCACCAAGAAGCCGAAGCCCTGACGGCCAAGCGCCTTGAACAGGTTCGACAGGACATTCAGAACCTGCAGATTGAGGCCATCGAAAAAGCGCGCGGCGATGCCGAGCGTGAATACCAAAAGAAAAGTGAAGAGGCCGAAGGCCGCATCCGCGAACACGTGAATGGCATCAAAACTAAAGCGCAAGCGGAAGCCGACGAAATCATGAGTCTGGCCCATAAAGAATCGGCTCGCGTGAAAGAACTGAGCGTTCAGGAGTTTGAAAAACTTCGCTCGGAAGGCCAAAGCCGCGCACAGACGCTGCTGAAAGAAGCGGAGACCGAGGCCGAAAAGATTTTAACTCAGGCCCGTGAATCATCCGAACGCATGCGCCTGACAGCGCGCGCGGATTTTGATGAAGCCACCGAACGCCATAAAAATCTCAAGTCCGAGGCCGAGCAGCTGTTGCAAAACGCGCAGAAAGAATCCGTTCGCTTGAAAGAGGCGGGAAGTGCCGAAGCCGAAAGACTGCGCATTGACGGGCAGAAGCGGGTGCAAGAGCTGATTGCGGAAGCCGAGCAACAATCCGAAAAGATCATGGGTCACGCCCGGGAAGCCGCCGAAAAATTGCGATTGGCTTCGCGCGCTGACTTTGATGAAGCGCTTGAGCGCAGCAAGCAACACAACCAAGAGCTGATGCAAAATGCCGAGAAAGAGGCGCAGCAGCTGGTGGAAAATGCCCGCAAGCGGGCGCAATTCATCGTTGAAAACCAAGAAAAAGAATCGACCTTCATTTTGCAAGAGCTTCGCAATCGCATCGAGATGGAAGCCCGCAAAGAAGCGCAAAAGCTTTTGCGCGAAACCGAAGAAGAAATCGAAACGGCCAAATCTCAGGCTCGACAAACGCTGGAGAACACCCGTCTTGAGCAGACCAAGCTGGATGAGCAACTGGCTTTGGTGAAGAAGGAGCTTGAGAGCGCTGATCAGAACAAGCGTCATCTCGTGTCTCAGTCGCAAGATCTACAAAGTGAGATCGCGCGATTGAAGGATGAAAACAAACGACAAAGCACATTGAACGAAAAATTAGACGAGCTCGCCAAACAGATCCAGGCCCTTGAACTGCAACGTGCTCAGTTGAGCGAAAAGAACGCGCGCACGGAAGGCGAGCTGGAAGAGCTTCGCAAAAAGACTTTCGACGAGCTGGAACGTCGCCGACAGGATGAAGAGCGCAAGGTTTTGCAGATGGCAAGCCTGAAGGCTCGAGAATTCTCGGCCCGCATCGAGAAGATCATTTTGCAAGAGATCAATCACATGCTGCCGCTGGCTTTGAATTCGGCGCAGATCAACGCGGTTTCCAAGACATTAACGGAAGAGTTGGTCAGCCTGTTCCATTTCGAATCGGCCAAACACAGCGAAGCCATCTCGATGCAAAGTCAGGATCGCAACGTCACGCCATCTTTCATGAAAAAGCCATTGTTCCGCGTGGGACTGGCCGCAAGCTTGATCATGGGTGGCGTTTACCTTTACAAAGAATCTGAATTTGCGGTGCAAAAGCAGAACAAGTTCACCGAGACCGTGATTGAAAAGCAAAAAGAGGAAGCTCGCTTTAAGCCCGTTATGAATGATGATTATCGTGGGACTTACACGGATAACGTCATTTATAAAAATCGCTATTCGGCCATGAAGCTGGATCCAGGCATTCAGGACAGTTGGGCTTTAAATCTCAATGATTTCTTTCTGCAGGAGCTTCGCTTGAGCGAAGATAATATGGTGCGCTTCATCGGTCTGGAGACAGCCCTGGTGAAAAAGCTTGCGACCCTTCGGGAATCTCTGGACTCCAAGTATTACGAAGAAGGAATTGCGCGCATGCGCGAGTTTGAAAAAGCGGAAACAGAAAAAATGATGTTGGTTTTGCAGACACCGCAGAACTTTCAACGTCTGCGCCTGCGAGAAAAAGTATTTTTATCGCAAGTTTCAACTGTCGAGCTACGGGTTCCTGCGGCGCAAGCGCCTGCGGAATCAGCGCCGGCGACGGATACCGGTGATTCACCAAGCGCGGCGCCAGCTGCTGGGCGCACGAAGCATCATTAAACCCAGCCCAGCGCAAATCGTTGGGCGAAATGACATATCTTATTTCAAGCTACAAACGCGGGGCAGATGGCCCCATTTGCCATCCCTCAGTCCGATTTGAAGTTGGTACCAAGTCTGCAATCTCATGGTGCAGACATCTGATTTCAAAGGAGGATGTATGGCATCACCAGGCTCAGTTCAAACAAAACAATTGCATGATCCGATCGAGGAAAAATGTGTCACCAATCAAAGCGAACGGGTGAAATATCTTTTTAAAGAACTTCGATGGAAAGGCGGCCGTCGCTCTTTCGAAGTCTGGGAAACGGATGGTGGAAACGTGCCGGCCGAAGAAAAAGTCTATTTGGTCAACGGTCAATTGAAGAGTGGAGTCGTCGCATTCCTGCAATGGAAAATTCAGACCATTTGGAAACGAATCAAACTGTTCTTTGCACATCTTTTCGCAAAACCAAAACAGGAATCTCATATTTGAGATTCCTGTTTTTAGATCCTTCACTCGGATCCTTGCATCATTCCTAAGCCAACGACGTTATTCTTGGGCCGCTGGCAGATCAAGGATCATCGCCGTGTAATCATGATTCACGCGCGGGTTGTTCGTTGCGCAATCTGCTGCAGACAACGGAACCCACAGAAAGTCCGGATTGGTGCTGATCCATCTTCCACTGATCGGATTGCCATCGGCATCTGTCGTCAGGGTGTATCGATACACACGAAGATATTCAGGGGCCATGCCCGGAGTTAGGATGCGGGCACTGTCGTACTTGTGCATATTCAGTTTGGCGACCACGCTGTAAGTATTCGTGCCCGTTTTTTGAATGTCCATTTGGTATCCGGAGATGATGTGGTTGTCCACGCTTGCATCTCGTTTATAGTCAGCGGCGACGGGTTTGCCGATTTCGCCAATATAGTAAGTCAGGACTTTGTGAAAATCGGCTGGGTGGATGTCGGTGATATCATTGCTGCTGTTGTTATAGCGATGTCCGTAAAAGGCCACGTTGGCGCAGTAATCCGTTTCCGCAAGAATTCCTTTTTGATCAACGACCGAAAAGATCACACCACTGACAGGATCTCGTTTTGAGTAGGCTGGCTCTTTGCGCAGGACAGACGAAGCTGCCCAGCCATTGCAGTGGCCTTCCCAACCGATGCCATGATAGCGGTGATTGGCGTTTTCCCAGCTCTGGGCTCCCGGATTGGTTCCGGTGCGAGCGCGAACAAAACGATCGTATTTAGCAAGTGGCGAATTGGCAGTGCCTGACAAAGGCAAACCACTATAAGGCCACCAATATCCGCGCCACGGCAGACTGTCGGGCGCGACGGAGCTTTGAAAGTGGCCTTCGGTCAGACGCGTTTCGCGAAATTGTGTCGGGTGCGCTAACAAGAAATTCAGAACTTCCGTGGACGAGCGTTGGATATCGGCGGTCAGGACTTCTTGTTGCAATAAAGGATGCAAGTAGCGGGGCTCTTGCACCGGAATTCCAAACGGATTGAAGTCTTTGGCGCGAACGCTGTGAACGGAAAGCTCTCCTCCCAATAGCGATCCGTGGGTCATAATCCCATCGGGCTCGATCACCAAGGCCAGCTCGGGCCGCACTTTCTCTTGATCGGCGTTGAAAATGTACATGCTGCCCGCAGGTTCGGTCAGGCGTTGGTAACACCAGACTTCAGAATGAGAGGGAACGGTGACGCTGGCCGCGGGGCCATCCTGAATTTCGAAGCGAAAGCATAAAGGTGCGCTCGCTTGCGCGTGTGACGTCGCCGTGATCAGCACGGTGGCGGCAAATGCGGCCGCGGCTGGTGGAAACAAAATTCTCAAAACTTGGGTGATCATGAAGGGCCTCCTCGATAGCCAGTGTTGGAACCGCCAAAGGAGACTCTCTAAAATTTTCTTCCCGCTACTCTCAAAATGAAGACTATTCGCAAAACAAAGCAGCGAACAATTCCCGACGAAGGGAAATGTTACAAATCATAGGCAGGACAAGTGAAAGGAGCTTTCGTTGTGACTTAGCAGGGCCACTTGCTAACTAAAAATTTAGGAAGCATGAACCTGGCTCATCTGCCGCAGCAGATCCACCATCTGGCGAGGTGTGCCGGGGCTTTCGCCACGATAATTCAGTTTCAAGCCAAGGCTGGCTGCACTTTTCATCAGCACTGAATCAATCATCTGCGGAGACAGGCCCAGCTCTTGAAAATGATTGTCGGGCCAAACGATCGAAGGATCGATTTCCCATGCGCGGTAAAGGGCTTCTAGAACTGCTTGCACGACCGGATCATTCTTCGGGGAGCCTATGTTTTTCATGCATCAACCTCGCTGATATCTTTTCGGTTGAAGTCACCAGGACTTGAGTCGGTGTGTGTCCTTTTCGGCGAACTTTTTTGCGACAGTTTTGCTCTCGGTGTCTCAGCTTGAAACACTCAACGTGTTTGCGAGGTCTCAGATTGTTGAGACTGCAGTTCGGATTCGAGAGCTTGCACGCGATCGGACTGTTGCTTCACCAGGGCCTGGGTTTGGCGGATCTGGTCTTCGATCGGCACCGGAGTCAGTTGACGGCGCGCCTGCTGATCCTGCAGCTGTCTCAATTCGGCACGGAGATCGGCGATGCGGGTTTGAATTTCGTTTTGGTTTTCGATCAAGCCATTTTTTTGCGCTTGTGCCTGCGCCTCGATGTTTCGTCGCTGCACAAAAACTTGGGACGCGATGTTCAATCTCTGAATGCGCAGATCGTTCAGCGCTTGCTGTTGCTGATTCAAAGCGGCCTGCAGGCTTTCCAGCTGCGTTTCCCGGTCGGTGACACTGTAGTTATTGGTCGACCAAAAGCGAATTTGATCTTGAATCTGAGACAGGCTTTCTTCCGCCGTGCGGATGCTCTGATCGATTTGCTCGCGCACCAATTGGACTTGGCTGCTTTGGTCCCGCAGTGCCGTTGCGGTCGCTTCGAGAATATCCTGCTCGGCCAAGCGTTGATTCTGCAGCTGCTCATTCAAGCTTTGCAATTCCAAAGTTCGGGTGGAAATCTGGTCGGCGGCATTGAGAGCGGCTTGCTGGTCTTGCTGAGTTTTCTGAGTTTTCAAATTGGCCAGCGCTTCGGTTTGATTTTGCAACTGGCGGCGCTCTTCTTCCAATTGATTTTGCAGCTGCTGCGCCTCTTGCTGCTTTCGTTGCGTCGCCGCCAGCTGGGCCGCGGTCGGCGCGCGTGAAAGGGTGGATGTCGTGGTCGAACGCACGGTGGTCAGGGTCGTGTTGCTGGCGACCGTCGTCCCTTCATCTTCAGACGAAGAGGGCCGTAGGTTTTGGAAAAGAAAGTAAGATCCAATGATCACGCATATCAAGGCGATCAGAGACGATCGATTCATCAGCTCCTCGCTTCTGGGGTTGCTTTCGCCCACTTTCAATCAGTGCATTCTTTTTCATCAGATCTGTCACGGAGCCGCGCCGCAATTGAAGGCTCCAAATTCAAAAATAGAGCGGCTCCCGATGAATGTGTCGAAGAGCACAGAGTTCTTGATTAAGGTCTCACGCAAAAGCCGACCCAATTTCCATCCTGATAGTGAGCGTAGGCGTAATACCATTCAATCTTTGAGTCTTGCTGAGTGACGGGAGTTTGATCCGGCATCGTGTCTGGGGAAAGGCCATCGATTGAGAAACACCAGCCATAGGCTTTCATTTCCGTATCCGAGATGACCTCGATGTCCTGACCCAAGTCAAAAATTTGAGAGACACCGGACGTTCCACCTTCGTAAGCTATGTGCCCTTGTTGAAAAGCTTCGATGCTGGCGGTTCCAACATCTGATGGGATGGAGCTGGGAATATCAGATGCGAAAAGCAATTCGCCTTGCTTGCCGAAAATTTTCAAACCCACGGCATCGGCATTCAAAGCCGTCAGGCAAAGAATGAGCAATGAAAGAAGAGATTTCATTTGGGACCTCGGTCAGATTGTTGTCGGAACAAAGAGCGCATCGTTTCTATCTTTTTTAAAGATCAGGATCAACGCAATTCTATGCCCTTGAGGATGGAAAACTTGTTGCGTCTCTGGGGTGCAATCAGCATTAGCTCTCATGAGATGGAGGGGCAGGGTTGTACCTGTCGAAGTTTTTGACGAATCCAGTTTCATCGATGTTCCTCTCAATGCTTTGCCAAGTTGGGTACAACGGCTTCAACAAGGAGATGCCTATGAAAACATCGAAAATTTTAAAATCTTTATTTGTTCTGATGACGATCTTTCTGTCGCTGCAATCCAAGGCCGACGTTCCACGTGTGGATGCATTCACGCGTCAATTGCAGGTACAATTTGCGGCTGGATCCTTGCCAAAAGAGGCAGATCTGAAAAAGAGATACGAGTGGACTTGTAACGAATATTCTGCGGTTCCAAATGAAACCAGAATTACGATGGGTTCTTCGGTTGACAGTTATAATACTTTTGGTGGGTACATCACTTCGTACAACTTATACAAGAATGCCACTGCGTCTATCAACCGAGCGTGGGCGGAATCAAGCGATAAAAAGAGTTTGGAATTCATGGACACCCGGGTTGTCGATTCGGATCAAGTCAATGGACAAACTGAGCTGGTGTATTCACCAAGATATTTTGATATCCGTGTTTATAAGGGACATTTGATCATCGAAATATCTGTCGATGTGCCGCCTGGACGACAAACTCTTTACGGCCAATCTTTGGTGCTTTTCGAACATGCGGCTTCTAATCCGGACCGCGCGCTCGCTCTTTATACCGTCTGCCCCTGAAACAAGAAATGGTAAATACTGAATTTAGTTAATAGATTTACATTTTTCGATCCATCTTTGTTGCTGTCGAATGATTGCGCCAGCATTTATGATGAACTGAAAAGGTCACCTATGAAAATATCGTCATACCGCATATTTGTAATCACAAAATTGCTTCTGATCCTTTTGGTCTGTGGCCTTCAGTCCGCGACCGTCTATGGACAGAACCAGTGCAAGACGATTTATGATCTCGCGAGCCTCGAATCTATTTATCAGAAACAGACCGAGCCACCACCTCTTTTTGCTTCTGAAAATTACTATGCGCAATTCTCTCAAGATCCGAAATTGGCCGCCGAACTCATGAAGAAGTGGTACGGAGTCAAATTTCAAAAAGAGTGGAAGGCGAAGGTGAAATTTTCCAAGTTGGACGCGACACCACTGCTTTTAGATCCCGGCATCGCCGATCGGGCTGAAGAGTTTTTTAATTTTGCATCTGACTATTTGCAGACCCATCAAGATGTGTCTTTGATGCTGCTGCGCGAAGCGTTCAGCAATTATCTGGGTAAAGCAAAAGTTTATCGTGCCATGGTCCTTGATACCGCCACGGCGAAAGAAATATTAAACAACGGAATTGATTCGCCCGGCATCCATTTCAATAAAACACATTTGCAGGATTGGATGGAAAATAAAGGTCAAGGTCCGGTTCAAGACATGGCGGCTCGGGTGCAGAAAGATGACGGGCAATCGGGTTTAGCCATTTCTGTTTCCTATTTCAAAGAAGTGGCGCTGGCGACGGCCTCCTATCGCCTTCGTGACAGTGGCGCTGACAAATCCCTTTATCTCTTTGAACTTGTCACGGATCGAATCAATTTGGTCCACGAGCACCAACGTCTTTCGACAATGCCGGGATTTCGCTCTCTCGTTAAGACCCTTGATCAAGGGCCGCTGATCATAGAATCGCCTGATGGGAAATGGTTCAACACTTCTTGGGAAACCGGTGGGGCCGAAGCGTTCGTATTCGGTGGCATTCGACCTTCTGATGTGCAACAGGTTAGCAAAATTAAAGACAGACGTCCGTGGAATATTATGACGATTGGGTCAGCGCGAGGAACCGAGTGCTTGGATCCAATCCATCCAGATCCCTTGCGCCGATTTCAATCAACGGCTGATCAACGAGGATACTTCCGTGGGCGATAGCGCCGAATCACTTTTTGGCAGCTGACCCAGCAAATCACCGCGTGAAATAACCTGTGGCCAGAGTCAAACCACAGAAAGATTTGAGAAACCTTTCTGTGGTCGCGAATTTCTTATTTCGGTTGAACGCCAATGCCAGGTTTGAATTGATAAGTCTGATTGTTCACTGGAGCAAATGGCAGAGTGTAACTTAAAGCGCAAGTTTGTGTGGAGAGAATTGCAACTTGAGCACCATTTGAACAAGTATAGATTCCGGTCGTCGAATACATGTCAAAGCGGATGCAATTGTAACCAGGTCCTGGCGATAAATTGCAAGTGTAAGACGGAGCCGTCGGAGGAACCACAGGTCGAACAGGAACTGGCGCTTGCACAGGAGCCGGCACATTCGGAGTCACAACAGGTCGGCTAGGAGCTGGAGCTGGAGCCGGTGCTGGAGCCGGTGCTGGAGCTGGAGCCGGTGCTGGAGCCGGTGCTGGAGCCGGTGCTGGAGCCGGTGCTGGAGCTGGAGCCGGTGCTGGAGCTGGAGCTGGTGCTGGAGCTGGAGCTGGAGCTGGTGCTGGAGCTGGAGCTGGAGCTGGTGCTGGAGCTGGAGCTGGAGTAGGAGTAGGAACTGGAGCAGGAGTAGGTGCCGGAGCCGGAGCAGGTGCAGGAGCAGGAGCTTCAACGACTTTGTCGCGGCATTCGCCATTTATGTGGTTGGCGCAATCAGAGCGGAACTGGTTCTGCAATGCACTTCTTGAAAGTCCACTAGACAAGGCACTTGTCCAATATTGAATGCCGGAGCTATCACCGCTTCGTCCAAGCTCACTTTTGTACAGTTGGCGCACGAAGTACTCATCCGAATTTCTGAGATTTTGTTCGAGGTTCTCAAAGCTCATGCCGGCTAAAACCTGCGTCGTCCAATAATTGACGCCCGCCATATCGACATTCACTTCGGCAACGGTGCGATCCAAAACGCTTTCGTAAAGAGCAATGACTTTGAACCAAGCCGCATCAGCCTCTGGCGTTCCGGCCTTTGCGGTGGATGACGTGGAGATGAAAATAAAAACCGTCGCAATTAGAGACAAAAAAGTGAATTTGAAAACCGACCCCGACATTGATGACCCCCATCATTCCTTCGTTCAGAAAGAACCCCTAGTTTTGTTGGATGCAAAAACATCCGACTTGAAATAAGGATACTGGAAGCGAAAACGTTTCGGAACTAACGAGTGGTGGCGGGCAATTTGAGATTCCAATATAAAATTCGCTACTTAGGATTTCCAGCTGCTTCCGCAAGCACTGACAGCCAGTCGCTTGCGGCCTTCGAATGGGCATGTCCATAAGATCGACGGTGAGCCCGAAAGGAAATTAGATCTATAAGCCGAGAATCGACAAATAGTCGATGTCCTCTGCGGGTTTCAAAGTCTCATGAATTTTCTTTTTTAAAAGGCGAATTTTCAACTTCTGGAAAGGGTTTCGATTCCCGCGCCAAATGTATTTGTGAAAAACTTTGTTGTTGTACGCATCAAAAACCAACGAGTGGGGCGCGCCGCGAACCGGACCGCGTTTGAGCAGGATTTTAAGAGCCTCTGTTCCCATGACACCGGCGCAGAGCTCGCATCCCATCGGCGTTGAAGGGCCTTTGCGAATTTCAAGCTTCATCGCCGTGCGATCAACCAGATAACGAACATGCGGCAGTTTTGGTGTCAGGCCCAAAAGAAATTTGACTCCCAAAGACAGATCGTCATCTTCTTTCTTCCATTGAAAATAGTCGTGAAAGCTCATCTCTCCAGGAAGAAAATTTAAAAGAGCAGCTCCCATGCCGATCGGACCCACGGTGCTGGCCGGAATGCCGTTTCGGTAACAATGTTCAAAGGCCATCGAGCGGGCGGCAAAGGCAAAAAAATCGAGCGAGTCCGCGTAGAAATCTACTCCTTTGAAAAACTCTTCCACATTGCCCTGATGAATGCCTTCGGGAAATGTTTGAATGCGAAGGTCGGGATTGATCGCCAGGGCCATTTCTTTCATGACGTCCAGTTTGGATCTTCCCACGGTATTCATCGAGGCGCCTGCTTGGCGATTGAAGTTTTCAAGCCCGAAAGAATCCATATCGGCAATGTGAAATCCACCGATACCCAGCCGGGTCAGAGTCAGCAAATGGCTTCCACCGACACCGCCCAGGCCCGCAATGGCCACGGTTTTGGTTTTTAAAATTTCAAGCTCAGACTTGGTGACGAAGCCGACGGTTCTTGAAAATGCCGTGTCGCGATCGAATGCTGGAGGAAGTTGACGAGATTCCATTGTATTTTTTCTTTCCGGGTTAGATGGTTTTGTATTCGCGATGTGTTTCAGATTGAGCGACGCCGTAGATCCATTGCTGCAGATCTTGATTGAGATTCGCAATCGCCTTGTCAAACTGAATGCCAATTCCATTTGGATGGTGCTTTAAGGCCTGACCCTGATTTTGCCAAGTGACTTGAGCCTGCAGGCGGAAGTCACGATTGCAAACACGAAATGCGACTTCGATCTTGTCACCTTGCTTTGGCAGATTTGCCGTGCTCATCAAATAGCATCCACCAGAAGTCAAATCTAGAATCCGGCAAAAGTTTTTGGATCCATCTTTTGAAGTGACAACGGCCGTGATGTTCACGGGTGTGCGATAGTCTTTGTTGAATGGGGCCAGATCGCTGTTTTTGCGAAACTCTCTCATGCTTTCCATGCCAAAATAGGTCGAATAAACCTGGATCAGGGTTTGTTGATCGGCTGGGCTTAATCTTGACCAGATTTCTTTTTGTTGCAGACAGAAGAATTTGAGCAAGCCGGGTGTGATGACGGGATTGATCTGCAGTGTCGTCATTTTTGGGACGTGGTGCAGCCGCTGATCGAAGCGTTGCAAAAGGGCGCCGAAATTTCTCATGGGATCTTTGGACGGGAAAGAGTTTGTCAATTTGTGCAAATGCGCGTCCCCTAAGTCCATCGAAATGTGAATCGCGGCGGCTCCTTTCAAAGTTGAATAATCCAAAGGCTTGCCGTTCTTTACAAATCCCATCAAGGCTTTGTAGAAGGTCTCGGATTTTGGGTGAACGGCCGCAAGCATATTGTCACAAGCAAAAGATTCGCGGCAGTGGGTGTAGAGAAAAGCGATCAATAAAAAAGTGATGGCGTGTCGGCCGCGATAATCAGGTGCCACGGCCAATGCCGAAATTTCGACCAAGGATTTTCCTTGGCGACGAAGAGCATTGTTCTCGTTCGGGAATTCACGGTCCGATGGCAAACCCGAATTCGAGTCTTTGATCAGGCTGACGGTGCCGATGACGCGTCCTTTGAGCTTCACCACCACGACGGTGGTGGTCGGGAGAAAAGTAAACAGATTGCAGCGCATGCCAGAGGGTTGTGGATCGATAATGCGAATCCCGACGTAAGAGTCATGCAACAAAGTATAGGCACTTTGCAGATCTGCTTGGCTGGTAGCGATTTCGACTTGGAAGTCAGGATTGAGATAGTCGTTTGGCACCAGCAGAGTCTGACGGTAGTGATTGATTCGGTAGGTTTCGCTCAGACGGCTCATCATGTTGTGAAATATTTTTTTCATATCGCGATTCTCCTGTAAGACCAGATTAATCTTTTGGTCCCAGGGAACGTATGAACAAAAAAATGCCAAATCGATCGGGATCCCGAGTTCTATTCGCTATTTACGAGATTGTTTCAGAATGAGAATCGCGTCAGCGCGATTTTAAACGGTAACGGGTGCGCGGTCCGCGGGCTTGCATCTCAATCACGCCCTGTCGCACCAGTTTTTGAATGTGCAAGCGGGCCGTGCGCTCGGTCATGTCTTGATCCAAAGCCCAATCCTTGACCGAGAAGAAGCCTTGGGTGGCGATCCGGGGGATTTCGATTTTTTTCTTGAGATCGAGCGTGCTGGTCAGTCGCAGGCGACACGGAATTTGAAACTCGAGCTTATAAGCATTGCCATAAGCTTGAATGGAAATCGGTAAGTTATTGTGTCGAAGCCAGATGCGGGCGCGGGTGATCAGGCGATGCAGCTTCGCGGGGCTTGCGACGGAATGATAGTATTCACCGGGATACAAAGAATCGATGATCTCGGTCAGACGCAGGGGCTGGTACAGCTCACGGGTTAAAATGAAAAAGAGTTTCTTTAAAATCACCGTTGGTGCAAGCTCGATCAAATCATAGATGGGCGACGAGGCCGCAGAATGATCGCCATGACTGCTCCAGAGGAATGAATCCTGAATTTTCGAAGTCTTTCCAAACTGGCGCAGCACACGCTTTTTATAACCATGAAAGCGAGATCCCCAAAACACTCGCAGGATCAAATTTTCATCCTTCAGTGTCAGTGCGCGGCGCAGATCGCAGTCCCGGACGATTTCCCATTCGCGAGCTTGCTGGGCTCGGCCTTTGAGCTCTTCAAGCCGATCCAGAGTTTGCAAATCTTCCGGATGGGATTTCAGACGAATGAAGTGATTCCATTTTTGCACAAACAAGAGACTTCGTTCGTCAGCTTTATCAAGCAGGCTTGCGGCCGTCGTCAGATCCTGGATGGCCTGTTCGCTTTTTCCTTGTTCGTGGAAAAGTTGCGAACGGATTTCGAGCAGGTTTCCTTTTAAAAGAGGGTTTTCTTGATGCTCCAGTTTGCGCATCAGCTTGCCGATTTCCTTCTCGGCCAAATCCATTTTTAAGACCGAAAGCAAAGCGGCGCACAGATTCAGTTGTCCCACCAGCTTCGAGTAGGCGGGGACATCTTTATGAAGCAGGTACTTTTTAAGATCCGGAATGGCCTTGCCGTAATTCCATTGATTGATATTCATCGAAGCCCGGTAAAAATACACTTGCGGATCTTTTTCCGGATCGATTTCGGATAAGATCTGCGCGGCTTCGCCAAAGGCTCCCAGTCGAAAAAGACCCAGGGCATACAAAGCTTTTTCTTTTTCGGTTGCCGGCAAGATCAGGACTTTTTCAGATCGAACAATGTGGCGAAGCCAAAGCACAATCAAATCGGGTGCGCCGATCCGCCGAGCGATGTGCGCGAAATCCGTCAGAAGCTTGCGTGGGATTTTTTTATGATTGAGCTTGCGACAAAGACCCCGCACCTTCGAGGCATCGCCTTGTCGAATCCATTCATCCCACTGCTTTAATTGTTCGCCGTGATTCATTGAAGCTCGACGGCCCCGATGTCGCATTTGGCGCCGCCGCCCAATCGATCGACCGGTCGCATGCTGCCGCGCTGATCTTTTGGCAAGCAGACAGCGTTATTGCCCGCATCGATCACGGGACTGCCGCCGAGCGGAAGGCGCGTTTGCGTAAAGCCGCCGTTATCCGCGAAAGGGGCCAGCAAAGGATTGCCAGAAATATTTCCGGATCCGGTTTGTTTGCAAGTCGCATCGTTGATCAGGCTGTTCGTCGCAGTGGTGGTCGCGCCATTATTCAGGGTGCAATTCACCACCGAAGGATCGTCTTCGGCGACAATGGTATTTTGAAAATTTAAGGTCTGCGGGGAAGCACCGCCGCTCAAATAGATGTTGGATGGTCCCCAGCCAGTCAGCGCGCCATTGTTGTAAAGGGTCGAATTCACGATTTTAATATCTCCCGCCGTCGTGCTGTCAGCACTGAGATTGCTCAAAGCCTGTTGGTCATTGTCCGTGATTGTGGTGTTCTCGATCAAAGCAGCATCGACACTTTTGAACCACAATGCAGCCCCTTTCGTCCCGCGGATCAATGAGTTTCGAACGATGACACCGATTGTTCCCAAAGGTGTAAAGGTGACTGAGATCGCGCCACCGCCCCTGCCGATTTTGGTGTTCGAGATTTCAACTTCGTCTAAAAGCAATGGGCCTGTTTTGATGTTTTCAAATCGGATCGCCCAACCATCGGGCGAGTTATTTAAGAAGCGAGATTTTTGAATAGAAACGGCGCCACCTGTTTGGGTAGTTTGAAAAACATCCGCGCCGGTATTGTTCGCGAAGATGATGTCGACCAAATTCAGCTGCGCCGGCAAACTGTTTTCCAGTGCGGCAGCCCAAGATTTTTCGGCGGTCGGTGGGTAGGGAGCCGCGTAGGGAAGAAATCCGTTCTGCAAAGTCAGCCCTTGCAGATTCACCACTCCGCTGCCGGCAGATCCAAAGATTCGTAAAATATCGGTCGCACCCTGGCCATCCAGGATCGTGGTGTTGGATCCAGCGCCATGCACGGAAATCGGATTGCCGTTGGGTCCCGATGTCAATGCAAGCTCATTTGAAAGTTTGAAAGTCGCGGCCGGAATCGAGACGTCGACGCCCGCGGTGTAAGAAGCGATTTCGCTGGTTTGCAAAGAAGCGAGCAAAGAACATTTGCCATTGACGTCTTCGCAGACGGCATCCAACGGCTTTACGTCCGGTAGATTTGGATCTTCGTTTGTATCGACCACGTATGGCTTTGGCGCCACATAAGTTTTCCCATTGTACTGCGCCTCTTTTTTCACGTCATCATACACGACGCCCGTTACTGGCACCTGATCGACCAGCGCACATTTTTCTTTTGAATTTTGAATCAGCACCCATTGGCCTTGATCGAAATTTCTGGTGATCAAAATACTTTCGGGCGCATTTCGATTCTCACACTGGAAACCATTTTCATAATGGTGAAGAACGCGAAGCTTGCCGTCATAGGTGCCACCATTTCCCGGGTCCATTTCTGTTTGCGTATCAGAACTTTTTTGCGCGAAAATGTTGGTGTCCAAAAAAGACATTTTGCTGCATCCTTGCGACCAGCTCAGGATGAACAACGGAATGGCAATCACGGTGACGGTCTGCTTGATCTTGATGATGTTCTTCAGTGTTATCATTCGTCATCCTTATCGGTCAGCTTGCTTGCGGGCCGTGTACCAAAAAAAGAATTCGCACCCATCTCACAAAATAGAACGCTCTTTGCTGATTCTAGGATATAAAACTCGGACAATGGTCGACACTGACAAAAAGAAGGTTGGATCCATCCGAAGTCGGAATGATTTCGACAGGTTCGAGCGTCGTTTCAGAATGAGAATCAAGGAAAAGAATTTTTGGTCGACCCAGTTGCCGTTGAATCCCGCTGTCAGAAACGTCGCTGTTCATCCCAACCTCATATCGAGAGGAATCGTTTGGTGATTAAAGATCCGATCTCCCGCCAGCGGATCCTTTCCAGCCCGTCGGTTTGCAAGTCATCGACAGTGGGGCGAAAAGAATGGGATCCGTAAAAGGGTTCACAAACAAATCACAGTTCGCCGTCGAACCCAGAGGGGCGGCATCACAGACAATGTCTGAGTCAGCTGCGGGTGGATTGACCTTGTGACAAAGTCCAGGGTCGCAAGTCGTGGAGCCATATGGAAAGCCCCAACCGGCCATTTCCATAAAGGTGATCGTTCGCGCCGGACATGAGGCCGCCGGAACCGTAGTTGTGGTCGGGGGGAGGGGCCCGCATCTCATGGTTGGCGGAGACTTGAAAAATGTCACTCCATGTCCCATATCGGCGGTCGCGCCGGCAATCGTTGGTGGGGGCGTGGTTGAAGTCATGCCCAGGAGGGACATGTTCCAAGTGGGATTCCCGAAATCATCCCAATTCGTGCCATTCCAAAGAAAGTTCGAGCCATTGGGCGAGCAGTTTGCCACTGGCATCGTGGTGGTGGTTGTCGTTGTAGGAGACGGTCCGCTGCCGCAAGTGGATCCTCGCAGATCTCCTGAAAGGGTGCCTGTCAGGCTGATATTCGCTGAGCCCGGAGCCAGCGTTTCATTGCCGAGCCAACTGAAGTCAAATTTCACAAGTGTGCCACCCAAGCTATAGTTTGAGGTGCCATTCCTGTAGCCAATGTTTCGGATGCCGCTGACATAAGAGTTGTACCAGCTTGCCATGGCTGACAGTTCGGCACTGTAGACCGTTGCGGGATCGGTCACTCCCATCGTTTCAAATTGTTGAATCAGCCAAGCTTGATACTGATTCCAAGCAGCGTTGTTGCATCCTCTTCCGATGGCACAAGTCTCGTTAAACATGCCGATGCAGGCAAGCACTCCACCGGCGTTGGGTGTGCAGTCAATGGAAGGCACTTCGAGAACACCAGTGCGCGGAGTCGTCACCGGGCCCGGATCCCGGCAAGTCAATGTCACGCTTCCGGCCGAGGCCGTCGTGGCCGAATTTCTGGCGGCCGCGCGAGCTGTGGAATCAGCTTGAGTTGTGAGAAGTGTTCCCGATGGTTGTGCGGACGCCTGAGTGATGGCGAGATTGCCTTGGCAAGCCCATGGCCCGACAGGATCCATTCCTGCTCCTGCCGCGGCGGACTTGATTCCTGTACCGGACCAATCGGTTGTGCCCACCGTGATCGAACAAGTGACTGGCGTGCAAGAGTTGGCAGCTGAGCTCATCAAAAAATTGTTTGCCGTTGGTGGCAGATTGTTTTCGCAGCTCGGGGTGAAGGATCCATAATAACCAGGCGCTTGGTTGGTCACCGTCGCCGTCGTTCCAGGAGCGGCATTCAAGGTCACGGCCGAAGCCGAGCATGGACCCGTCACAGCATCAGGCCATTTGACATCGCCGGAAAAAGTACAGTTATTCGTCACGCAAGCGCTGGAATTCGTTCCCACTGATGTTCTCGGCGCGGATCCGAGACAGTTATTCGCATCCGTTTGAGTGAAAGACTGGCCCAAGCATTGAGAGGTATCCAAGGGCTGCCAGTTGGGTGTGCACGAAGACGGAAGCGTGGTTGTGGTCGTGGTCGTCGTCGCGCAAGCCGTTGAAAATGGATCTGTGCACGAGGGCGTTGGCGGTGCACATTGAGCTTGTCCATTGATCATTCCGATCTGGCTCATTCCCGCCGGGCAAGTTTGATTCACAGGCTGCTGGCAGTTGCTGGGGTCGGTATCCGTGGTCAAGCCAAATGCCGTCATCGGTCCCGTGCTTCCGGCACAAGTCGAGTTCCCAATCAAGGGAACACACTCGGCTTTGAGGGTGTCGTAATTGATTCCCGTAATGACTTTCAGTGTTCCTGTCGCGGGGTCATAACATTGACTGAAGTCGATTTCTTGGCGGCTGGAGACGGCCGCCGCAGGGAGCGTGAAACGGGCGGAGAGAACTCGTCCGGTCATCGAGCCCAGGGTGACATGATCCAAAGGTGCCGAAGAAGTATTGCTGGTTCCACTTCCACTTCCACTCCCACTTCCACTCCCACTTCCGTTCTGAGTTCGCACTGCAACTTCGACCGACGTGCATTTGACCGCGTCGCATGTCGGAGTGACAGAAATGATGGAAACCGCGGTGTAGCCAGGTGTTGGTGAGTAGCTCAGTGTGTTCACATTCCCGCCAATCGGGACGGGGGCCGTCGCCGATGGAGGTGTCCAGGTCAGAGAGGTGCAATTGGTGCCGCGTCCGCCAAAGCATTTGTCATTGGCATTTCCCGGAGAGATGCCCAAATATTTTTTGATCAAAGTTCCGTTGCGCGCTTGCTGGACCGCGATTTGGTGAGCGATATCCAAGCTGGTTTGGAAGGCAACCTTGTTCTCCATTTGTTTCATTTTCATGATCGGCGTGACGGTCAGGCCGATGATCATTGCCGAGAGGCCCGCGGCAACGATCAATTCCGTCAGAGACATTCCAATTTGATTGTTCAAGAGCTTGATTGAACTTCTCAATTTGAATCCTTATTCCAATAGGTTCACATCTTTATACATATCGGAATATTGAAGAAAACAGTTGAGCGTCTCAAAATGCGCCAGCCAGGACACTCAACTGTTTTCAATAACTTGCCGATAATATACAGTGAGGAATTGACCCATGTTCACCCATGTTCTGCAAACGATTCGCACGCAGCGAGGACAGGGATTGCTTTCCGCAATCATTGCCGCCGGCTTGATCGCCATCTCCATTGGTGGAGTCGGGGTCAGTGCTTCGCGCCTGAGTCACGCGATGAAAAAGGCCGAGTTGGCCAATGCGGCGACGATGTTGGAATCTTTGCTCGTGTCCGAATTCCACAATTCTTTGAATTTTCCTGAGACGGCAACAGCGTCGATCGCTTCACCCAACAGCGGATTGAGAGATGGCAGTTTGACCACTTTACCGCTTGGGGTGACCGCTCCGTTTGGCCTGATTTCGGTTCCGATCTCGACGAATGGTGCGACGAGCGTAGTGACCTACTTGGATAAAAATCTGGCTCCGTGCGGGGGAGCCGCTTTCAGTGACACTTGTGTTTTGAAGATGGAAGTTCGGTTGAAAAAAACCAGTGTCAGCGCCTCTTTGAATAATTACTCTTTTGCTTATCAAATTGATGCCAACCCGGACCTGATCACCATGGCTCCGTTGGGGCGGGTGACAAGTTTCAATTCTCCCATTGACCCAGGTCTCTACCGAGTGCAGGACACTCTCACGCATTGTGATCCAGTCAACGATGTCTTCATGACCGGAATCAATCGCGACACGGGAGAGGCCTTTTGCGTGCGCAAACCGGCCAGTGCGAAATGCGCCAACAAAAAACTCCCGAAAGGACTGTCCTTCACTCGCTCAAGCGAAACAGATCCTGGAACCTTGGCCTTGGATTGCACCAGTGCGGAAATGCGGACCTTGTCCTGTCCGGACAATTACAGTTTATGGAAATTCAATCCCAGCTACGCAGATCCTGAATCGGGAAGTTTCGACGGAGTCGTCCCCGGCAGGTGCATTTTCAGAACAGGCCATACCGCTTATTTGCGTGGCTCTTATCCGCCGGATCCGACAAGTCCTTATTTAAGTCAGGTCCGTGGAACTTTTTGTCCTCCCTATTACACGGTTTCCAATGCCTCTGCCTGTCGTCTGGTGCCGAACACGACGAAGAATTCCTACGATGGCATGGGTCGCTGTGCGGACACGGCTTACAAGAATTGCACGCGCACAACCTATACAACCGTCAGTGACGGCGGTTCGGCCCACACCACTTGGGCCACCTGCATGGCATCGGCGACGCCGCCACCTTCGACTTGTGGGACTGAGCCCGCCAATCCCGTCATCAGTTACACTTGCAATCGAGTTCAGACCTCGGCGGACTGCGATCGTGTTGTGACCAGTGGCGGCCCCGACTGCGCTGTAACGACAGGGTGGAGCGGGGGCACCGCCTATGCCACCAACATTCGCGCGGTCAGTCCCACGGCGACAGCTGTCGGTAGCATTTCCGGACGAAGCCTGAGCTGCTCTTTCATTGACACCTCTCCGAACTGTACGGCTCCAGCTCTGGATTCCAGTGGAAACCCTTGGGGACGAAAAAATCCAACGTGGTATGGGGGCGTGCAAGTCAGCGGCCTTCAGTGCAACTTTGCACCGACAGTCGCCTATCCGGAAGAAGTGAACGCCAATTGAGAAGGAAATCATGATCATGCGATCACGTTTTGTAAAACCAATCCTAAGACCCCTGCGAAATCAAAGGGGCGATATCTTAATCGTGGCGCTCTCCATGATCGTTCTCAGTTTACTGTCCAGCTTGGTGATCATCAACTACACCCGCCAGGTCGAGACGAACAGCAGAGTCCCGCGCATCAAATCCATGATGACCTCGTTGGAGGGGAAAGTGCGAAGCGCTCTTTTATCTCCGACCAGCTACACGGGGTGCTCGTCGGACGATGTCAGGGGAGGTCGCAGCACTTGCAGCTTGGACGTCGCCAAGATCCAAGCGATGAGTTTGAATTTTTCCGACACCTATTGTCCGAGCAATCGATCCACGTGTGGAATTGGTGTCACAGTTCTCGGTGGCGCTTTGGTGGCGACCACAAACGTCGCCGGAGAAACCGTGAGCCGCGTGAGTGCCAAAATCAAATATGAACTGTCAGATCTCAATCTGGCCGACATCGATATCGTCATGGATGTGCCTGCCGATATTTTGCAGCAGACTGGTATTTACGCTTGTCCAGCGGCTCGACCAAAATTCGATGGATTCACCGCCGATGGAAAACCAATTTGCAATGCTCTCCCGACACGGATCGCCGAGCCAGGAAGATTCGTCAGTTCCATTGACACAAATAATATTTCTTTCTCGACGTCTTCGAATACAACGCTGCTGCCATCTTCGGCTGCTTGCGCATCCAACGGTCAATTCATCAATACCATTCAATGGGGCGATGGCGGGACAAACTTTAGCTTCACCTGCGCCAATCGATTGGATCCCTTCACGACTTTTGGTTTTACTCCGAACCTGCCGCCGGACGGTGATTTGGTGTATGTCACCAACCCGATTCAGTAGCGAAGGCAAGCACAGTTGGCCCTCAGGAGCACATTAATTATTATCATCAACCGAGAAAAAAGGATCAAGTGTGGCTGCAAAAAAATTAAATTTACAAGATGATGTTTTGCTTCAGGTTGAAAAGTCGTTGCGTGGGTTGATGAAACCAAGCGCCGGCGTTCGCGGTGAATTGCGAGCGACCCTGAGCTTTCAGAACGAGCAAGTCCAATCGAAAGCCGAATTCGTTTGTTATGACTCAAGCGGAGAGGTCTTCATCATTCCAGTCGGCCCTGGGGTTGCGGGTCTATTGAAAAAAGCGTTCCCGAAAGTGAAATCGTTGGTCAAGGAAGCTTCCAGTGATGAATATCTGATCCAAATCAAAGTCGTCTCTGATGATGTCAGCGATAGGTCCCGGCAAAAGATGAAATCCCCAAATCAAGTTTTTGAAAGCGGAATAGCTCGACAAAAACAGGAAAAGAAAGCTCGCCAAGAATTTTTGCGAAAGTTTGGTACGGACGATCCGCAGATTTTGGAGAAACAAAAATTCGGTTCTGACTTGGCCGCAAAATTCACGGGCAGGCTATTAAAAGTCGGATTTTTTGGCGAAGGTCATCGTGATTACGGTGGCATGGGATTTTGGGTGATCGACGGTGGAAAAAAAATTTGCTATGGATCCATTTGCGATGGCCAACCCGACAAAGTGAAAAAGCAGTTTGCAAGTCCGAAAGAATTTGAAAGCTGGTTGGCGAAACAAAGCAACGAATCCCTGAGCAATCGAAATGAAGATGATTCCTTTTTGCAGAATAACCAAACGGTGGCCTTGGATCGATTGCTTGCATTTGTTTCTTAGCTCGCTTTTGCCACTTGCAGCGAGTGTTCGACTTGACTTGGGTTTTTAATTCTTGATTGGCTAGAGAAAATTCATTGGTGCGCCCGCGCGGACTTGAACCGCGACGTCTTTCGACATATGCCCCTCAAACATACGTGTCTACCAATTCCACCACGAGCGCATGAGACAGAAGAAACGACAGGGACTTTTGTTAAACCATTGTTCGGGGAAACTTGTCAAACCACGCGTTTCTATCGCTTAATCCTTGAGCAGGTCTGTTGTCCGGCAGCGCTTGAAAAATTCTTTGAGAATTCTCATAAAAAAAGAATTTATAGTGAACCAAAAAAACCTCGAAATATGTTTTATTTCAATAACTTGGGACGGAACATTGAAAACCCAGCCGAAAGGCCTTACACCTAACCTATACACAGCGTTCAGTTGTCTTATTGGCAGGAGCAAGGATGCTTCGGAGGGGAACAGAAGGAGAGTCCAGGATGGAGGATCCTCGTTCTCGAAGTTGCCAGGGAGATGATCTTTCGAAGGGAGTCGAAGATGTTGGCAGAGCTTAATGTGGTTTTTTGGTTTGTCGGAGCTTACTCGGTGGTGGTTTTGGCTTCGCTCTACACGACAGTGTCAGTGCGATCTCAAAAAAACCAGAACAAGTAAGTTCTGTGGTTCCTCCTTAATGTAAGTGGTTTGTTTGTGTTCTAAAGGTTGCTGAGGGTTTGGTGGTTCCCCTCTTCAACCTTCCGCGGAGCGAAAGCTCCGCTTTTTTTTGCCTTTTTCACAACTCAAGACAATTCTGATTCCATGAAAATTCGCGTGATCGAAAAAAACAATCCAGCCGAGTGGAGGCGAGTGCATGAATTGCAACAAGCCGCTTACCGAATCGAAGCCGAATGGTTGGGCGCAGATCCTGATACTTTTTTTCCGCTTCAAGAAAGCCTTTCGTCGCTGATGCAAACAACGGATGATGGATTCATTGCCGTGCTGGATGGTCTTATCGCCGGCGCCATTTTTTTAGAGAAACAGAAAACCTCGATCTTGATCGGCAAGTTGGTGGTTGATCCGAAATTTTTCAGACGGGGAGTCGCCAATCGAATGCTTCAATTTTGTCTCGATTTGCATCCGAACACAGAATTTCGGGTGGGGATCGGAGCCAGAAATGTGGCGGCGATTCGGCTTTATGAATCCTTTGGGTTTCGAATTGAAAGCCGAGCAAGGGTTGAAGAGACGCTTGAAGTTGTGAAGCTCAAACGTCAGATATGAAGGACCGCCAAGTTGCCGCAAGTGTTCGCTTCTGTCCTTGCTCAATTTCCGCGGTTGAGTGTTTCAGTTTGAGACGGAATGCGAATAAAACTGCACGGAAAAGTCATATATTTGAAGTAAATTTGAAGGATTCTTTCAGAATCAAGCGGGCGAAACCGATGAATCTATTATGGAATCGGCTCGACCTTGTCAAAATTCTGGTCAACGATCCCATCGATCAAGATGGTTGATGGCGATTGCCACATTTTTCTTAATTTCCAATGCATTCGCTTTAAACGAGTCCACTCAAACTTTCACCTTGGATGGTCAACTGTACCTTGCTGGCACCACGACGGCGTTGGTGGATAGCAGCGTTCGTATGACCGTGCAAATCCTGAATCCGACGGGAACGTGTTTGCTGTATGAAGAAGAGCAAACGATCTCAACGGCGACGACGGGCGGGCATTTCACGGTTTATGTCGGCTCGGCCACCGGTTCGACAAAAAGAACGGTGAACGATCCCGGTCGGACCATGGCTTCGATCTTTCAAAACTCGGTACCAATCGCGGCGAACAATGTTCCTGGCCAAACCTGTGCGGGATCCAGTTACATGCCAGCACCGGGTGCCGTTCGGTACTTTCGCATCACGGTCATGCCCAGCACGACAAATATCGCGAATGTTTTGTCGCCGGATATTGTTCTCGATTCCGTGCCGCAGGCCTTGGTCGCGCAAAGCTTGCAAGGGTTGGAGCGATCCCAAGTTCTGCAAATGAACAACTCGGGCTCGACGGTGCTGACGCAGGCCAATTTGGAAGCCCTGTTCACCACTCCTGCTTACGCCAATCTGCAAGCCATCCTGGCCGGAAACTTTATCAAAACAGATTCTTCAGGCGCGTCTCTTCCAACTTACGGATCTGATCCGGCGGGACTTTCGAATGGCGACATCTGGTTTGATTCGACCACCGGCGAGGTCAAATATAAAAATGCGTCCGGCGTTCAAGTCGTTGGCGCCAGCGGCGGTGGCGGCGGAATTTCATCTTTGACCGTAGGTTCGAGCATGTCGATCAATGGCACCGTTGCGGGAACTATTAGCAGTTCCGGAACCATTGATCTTTCCAACACCGGTGTGGCTGCTGGCACCTACAGCAAAGTCACCGTTGATACCAAAGGCCGAGTCACCGCTGGCACGGTTTCTTTAAGCGAAAGCGACATTCCAAATCTCACGACCGCTGGCAAAGTCTCTGGCAATACCATCACCTCGGGAACCATTTCTGGTTCGGCCGGTGTGAACTCGTCAGGAAATATCGTGACGACGGGAACGGTCAGCGGACTGACCGTGCAGGCGACAAACTTGCGAGTTTACAATGGAGCGAATTACATTCAGTTCGTGGCGCCGACATTGGCGGGCATCGTGAACTTCACTCTGCCCGATAACGATGGCAATCCCGGGGATGTGCTCACCAGTAATGGCTCGGGCGTTTTGTCCTGGGCGACTGGCACGACGACACTTGCAGGAGACGTTTCGGGACCTTCGGGCACAACCAGTGTTGATAAGATCAAAGGCAAAGCTGTCACCGCCGCGACGGTCAGTGGACAAATGATGATCTATGATGGAACTGCTTGGAATAATGCGGTCATGTCAGGCGATGCGACCCTGAGCTACACTGGAATGCTCAGCTTAAACAAAGTTCCGGTTTCAAAAGGTGGAACCAATGTCACCTCCTTCGGAAACAATCGCATGATTGCTTCGAATGGAACGGGAACAGCGTTGCAGGACTTTACTTGTTCATTGAACAACGTGATTACGTTCGATGCTTCGGGCAACGCGGCCTGTGCCAGTGTGGCCTCGCTCAGTGGTGCCATTGTCAATGGCGGCAATACGACGGGCGCAGATATTTCTCTTGGCACCAATGACAACAAAGCTCTGGCTTTCAAAGTGAATAACGCCACCGCCATGACCATTTCACAAAATGGCTTGGTCGGAATAGGTCAGGCCAATCCTTTGATGTCGCTTTCTGTTCAGGCCAAGAGCAACGGTGATGGTTTGCGCCTTGATGGAACTTCGTTTTGCGCCGGTGGTGCTTGCGACAACGTCGGGATCGTCATTGCCAATAATGGTGCTGGTGGTGCTTCGTGGTCCATGAATTCATCGGGCAACTCGAGCAGCTATGGCGCCGGAAAACTGGTCTTCACCGAAGGCGGCATTCAAAATGGAGCTCCTCGGCTCGTTCTGATCTCGGGGGGAAATATCGGTATTGGGACCTCGACTCCCTCGACCGCTTTGGATGTCAGTGGAGCATTGAACTTGGGCGGCATTGCGGCGCCGGCGGTGTCGGCGGCGAGCGAGGGACGCATTTACTATGATCGATCGGCGAATAAATTTAAAGTTTCGGAAAATGGTGGTGGATACGCAAATCTGACGGGCGGGGTGACCGGCTCGGGTACGACGAATGCCATACCGAAATTCACGGGCGCGGGGGCGATTGGTGATTCGGCGATCACCGACAATGGAACTGTGATCACCACCACTCGAGCGGTCGCGAGCGTGACGAATCCGATCGCGACCGGCGCGACGGTCAATCTTGCCACGTCGAACACTCACACTTTGGCGAGTGTCGCGGGCACAGCCATCAGCATCAGCAACCAACAAGATGGTGGTCTGTACAACATCGTTGTTGAAGACACCACTTCGCGGACCTACACCTTTACGGGTTGCACGAATTCTTACTTTAAACCCGCCAATGCTCCGACCACGGTGAACACGCGGACGATCTATGGTTTGATGACCGTTAAGAAGGGCGCGAACTGGGATTGTTACATCACTTGGTCCTCTGGATTTCAATGATGAGCGGAGGGCGACGGACATTTTTCAATTTCGCCGCACTGACCATTCTTCTGTTGGGGCAGCAGAGCTTTGCGCAGAATTATTTCTTTCACATGCTCGGTATTGCCAGTTCTCAGTCATTTGTTTGGACGGGGCTTGCGGCCGACAATGATTGGAACAATCCCTTCAATTGGTCAACGAATGCCGTGCCCGGTGTCGGCGATGTGGCTAGCTTTAAGGGAGCGGCCTGTTCCGGTGTGAATTGCAACGCCAACATCACGACGAACATCAGCGTGCTCGGAGTGGACATTGACGTCGCCTATGCGGGAACGATTTCCCAAGGCACTGGACACACCATCACGATCGGTGCCAGCGGTTGGGTTCAAGCCGGTGGAACCTTCGCCGGTGGTGACTCGAATATGACGTTCACGGCTTCCGTTTTGAATCTCACGGGCTCTAGTTCGTTCACGGCCACCACGGCGCAAACTTACTTTAATGAAACGCAGGGGGTATCGGCGAACGTGATTTCAACAACGGCCGCGGTGACTTTGACTTTTCCCAATCTCTCGACGCAGAAATTTTATTTACAAGGCGCCTGCGGTTCGCCGGCTTATATGATCAACACCGCGAATGCCGTGAGCTTCTACCATTTAACCGTCGCCACGGCGGGAACGGGATGTGGTTACGCGACATTTGGTCATAATTCTTTGCCGATTGGAATCCGTGGTGATTTCACCAACGCCACCGTGATCTCGAACGACGCCATGAACTTTCTCGGCAACTATGAACTTTACGGAAACATGGTATTAGGTGGAGGCGATAGCTCCCACATGTCTCGATGGCGCTGGCTTGGATCCAGCAATAGCACTTACTCGACTGTCGGCACGGTCGGTGTCGGGACCTTGCAAATTGAAAAATCAGGAGGAGCCACGGTCACGCCGTTTGCCGGGACCACCCAGCTCGAAGTGGGCGGACTGTACGTGAAGAGCGGATCCTTCACTTTGCCGACGGCGCTTTCAATTTACAAAGTGAATAGCGGCTACGAAGTCTTCAAGGTTGACACCGGAACGACGGTGACCGTGCCGACAGGTTCGACGGTTTCAATGTATTTGACCGGTGATTGCGGTGGTCCCGTCTACACCATGGATGTGGACAGCAATTTTAATTTTGAAAATGTGGTGTTGACCGGTGGCGGGGCCGGGTGCGGACGCGCGACCTTGTCGGTGGCGGTCGGTGATACGGTGACTGTGAAAAAGAATCTCACCCTTGGCAGTGATCACAACACCTCGGGCGCTTGGATTTTAGAAGGAAATTTGATCAAGGGAAGCATGGCCGTCGGCGGAGATCTGTCGCTGACGCTTCAAGGAACGGCGGCACAGAGCTTGGACACCCTTGGTTGGGGCACGGGACCGATTGCGGTGAATAAAACTTCGGGGACCGCTTCTTTGTCCGCAAATTTTTCGCTCAGTGCAAGCGGAACCGCGGTCAACGTGCAGTCAGGAATCTTAAATCTAAACGCTAAGAATTTAACGATCACTAACAACTTGACCGTCGCCAGCGGAGCAAAAGTTCTTTGCAGCGGCGGAACTTTGTCGGCGGGAACCTACACCATCTCTGGCGAAGTCTCTTGCGGCACCGGTGTTGGCATCACCTGGACCGGAGCATCGGGAGATGGTCTGTGGACCACCGCGGGAAATTGGACCAACAATAATATTCCGGGTGCCAGCGATACCGCCATCTTTACGAGCTCCTGCACCGGCGCAAACTGCAATTCCAACGTCAATGCGCTTCCGGCTTCGGTGAAAGGAATTTGGCTCACGTCAACATATGCGGGAACGCTCACTCAGAACACGAATCGAAATATCACGGTCGGCACCAACGGGTGGACGCAAACCGGTGGAACTTTCGTGGGCAGTGACACCTCGATTGTGATGAATGGACCCTTCAGTTTGACTGGCGGGACGTTCACTTCGACCAATAACATCCTGTTCGCTTGGAGCACGGTCACCATGTCGGGCGGGACCACGGTCTTCAATCACAATTCCGGAACTTTCAATCTCGGGGTCAAGAATTCCGTCACGCTAGCGGCGACGATCAATGGATTTGTATTTAATCATTTCAATATCTACTCGACGAATGGCTACACCGGCCACCGCACGCTGACCGGTACGGTCAATGTGGACGGCAATTTTTCATGCGACATGACGAATAATATGGGCTGGGCGGATGGTGGCGATATTTACGTCAAAGGAAACATCACGTACGCCAATCTTGGATGCCGCGGAAACATGATGGTCCATGCCGTCGGTACGGGAAATCAAACCATCACGGGCGCTTCGGGTGCCGGCGCAACCGGGCTTGAAATCAATTCCACCGGTGGAACGGTTTCTTTGGTCGGAGATATTTATCTTTATTCCGATTTTATCTACACTCAGGGAACGGTGGCTCCCGGAACTTCCACCATCGAAGTTCACACCGATAGCAATCAGAGCTTGGTGGTGAGCCTTGCCAGTCCGTTGACGCTCAATCATTTTTCGGTTCGGGGTTATGGATATTTTGGCACGCGAACTTTCACCGGTAGCGATCTGACCGTCTCCGGAAACTTCATTTGCGACACGACTTATCCGCTCAAGGTTGCGACCGGAACCGTTCACGTGAAAGGCAATGCTTCGTTCCTAAATGAAGGCTGCTACGGAACGACGACCGTGGCGATCGAAGGTACAACGAATCAGACCGTCACGGGTGTCACCACCGCGGATCTTCCAAGCTTGAGCATCAATTCGACTGGCGGGACCGTGTCCTTATCGGGCGAGCTTCATGTGTCGACCAATCTCGCTTATCTTCAGGGGACTGTCTCTGCCGGAACGTCGACGGTTGTGCTCCCTTTTGATGGAAGCACAACTTCGACGGTGGCACTCAGTGCGCCACTGCAGTTGTACAACCTGACGTTCACGGGATACGGCTCCGGTTCCATTCGCACATTGTCCGGCAGCCCACTGACCGTCACCGGCCTGCTCAGTCTTGCCACTTCTTCTGGCGCCACGGGGACCTTGAATGGAGGGACGATTCTCGCAAAGGGAGATGCGTCCAATAATTCGATCGGAGTGATCGGTTCGACCATCATTGAAGTCGCGGGCAGTGCCAATCAAACTTTAACGGGAACTGCAGCCGGCCGATGGCCCGTCGTCAAAATCAATTCCACCGGCGGAACCGTGAGCCTGAGTGGCACTCTGGAATTCATCAATGACTTTACTTACACTCAAGGAACGGTGGATCCTGGAACTTCAACTGTCAATTTTGTCAACAAGCCGGGCGGATCCGCAACGATCAATCTGGTTGCGCCTTTGACTCTGAATAACGTGGCGATGACAGGAAGCAATCCCGGAGGTTCGACCCACACCATCACTGGCAATGATCTGACCGTGAACGGCAGTTTCACCTGTGATGCCGGTAACAACTCGGCGATTGTGAATGGACAGACGATTCTCATCAAGGGAGATGTGACATTCGGAATACTGGGATGTACCGGAACCACCGCTGTGAAATTGACGGGGACGACTTCGAGCACGATGACCGTGAACTCTTATTTTTCGGGAAGGATCCTGGGCAGTCCGATCACCGTGGACAAAACAGGTGGCGCTTCGGTGACGATGGCAGGGGATGCGCTTTTGGCGGCTGGACAAAATCTGACAGTTGCGAACGGCACCTTGGATCTGAATGGAAATGCCATCAACGTCGTCGCGACCTTAACCGTTGCGTCTGGCGCCACCTTCAAGTGCAATGGGGGAGCTTTAACTTTAGGAACCTTGGTGAACAACGGAACCGTTTCTTGTCCGGGTTACACCAATTATCCGTTTCAGTGGACGGGTGCCGGTGGAAATTCAAACTGGAGTACCGCCACGAATTGGCAGGGTGGCGCAGTTCCCGGAGCGGGTGACACGCCTTCATTCTCGGATTCATTTTGCTCTCCCAATTGCAATGTCACGATCGATTCGAGCATCAGCATTCGCGGTCTGGAAATCATCGCGCCTTTTGGCGGAACGATCACCCAAGCTTCAGGTTCCGTGATCACCATCGGAAACCGGGGCTGGAAACAACCAGCCGGGACATTCATTGGCTCTAACGCTAACATCACGATGACCGGATCCACGGGAAAATTCTCGGTGACGGGAACCGCATCTTTCACGGCACCGACCGCGACACTGAGTGTGCTGGGATTCGGCAGTGGTGCCAACGACATGATTTTCACGGTGGGCTCGTCGGCCACTTTTAATAACAACGGCGGAACAGTTCGCTTCAGCTCTTTGGCGCCGGCTGGAAACAATCCAACCCAGACGATCGATGTTCCGACGCTTTTTCAGTTTAACAATTTGATTCTGGGGCAAGCTGGCAGTGCCGCGGCAACAGTGACCCTCTTGCCGGCGGGCACGCGGATCATCGTCGTCAATGGGAACCTAACCCACGGGAATAGCGACTTCCCAGCCGCGAGTGGTTATTTGAAAATGAATGGAAACTGGCAGCTCAAAGGGAACTTGACCGTCGGAAGCGATGCCAAGGGTGGAACTGCGACCTTAACCCTGAACGGAACCGGAACGCAGACGGTGACCCAAAGCTCGGGCACGCCATTGGGTGGAGTGGTGACGGTTAACAAAGCATCGGGCTCGGTCGTCTTGGCTTCCAATTTGGCTCTGAGCACAGCCAGCCAGGATCTGACGATCACGGCGGGAACTTTGGATATGGCCGGATTCAACCTGACCGTGGCCCGAAATATTTCCAACTCGGGCGTTCTTCGCAAGGGAACCAGTCCTACTTGTGGAGTCTTGGCTTACTCTGGAACCTACACCGGAACAGCGGCCATCTGTCCCTAGTTGAGCACTCGCTGCCCCGAGTGGCGGGACATATTGACCCAGTGACCAATCTCACCATTGTGAGCTCGTGAATGAATCCACTTTAAGCTTGGATCATTTGTTGAATTGCAGGCGTGGCCGGCAGGCAAAATGCAGTGCATGAGTCATGGAATTGAAATCAATCGCACAGGAGGCACGATGAAGGGGCATGAAGCAAAGCCAAAAATTCTTGCGGTCGACGATTACGAACCGAATTTAACAGTCTTGCAGGCCGTTCTTGGATCTGATTATGAATTGATCCTGGCCTCATCGGGCACCGAAGCGATTTCAATCTTGCTTGTCAGTCCTGACATCGACGTGATTTTGATGGACGTGCAGATGCCAGGAATGGATGGTTTCGAGGCCGCCTCGAAAATTCGAAAACTAGAATCGGCAAAAGAGATTCCCATTATTTTTATCACGGCCGTGTACAAAGAAGAACCTTTCGTGAAAAGGGGCTACCAGGCTGGTGGCATTGATTACTTTAGCAAGCCATTTGATCCCGACATTTTGAAATTGAAATTGAAAGTGTATTCTTCATTTCGACATAAAGATAAATTAATCAAAGAACGTGAAAAGCAAATGCAAGAAACCGAAGAGCTGCTGCGGGTGGGGCGAAAGCTGTCAGGAATTCTGGAAGGCCTGCCGGTCGGCGTTTTAATTTCGGATGTCGAAGGGCGAATCTGTCAGATCAACGAGCAGGTCGCACGCATTTGCAATCACCACCAGCCGTCCAATTCTGATTCTTACGGTGAGATGTTAGGCTGGTGGGATCAGGATGGACACATGATTGCCAGCAGTGGCCCCTTGTCGAAAGCTCTTCATCAAGGTCAGGTGTCTCACAGCGAGAGCATTGAAATCTCGTGCAAAAGTGGCGCGAAAAAGAAAATTCTGTGCTCGGCTTCACCGTTGCTAGGGCTTGATGGTCATATCGTCGGCGCGGTCGTGGTGCTTCAAGACATTACCGAATCCATGAAAATTGAAAGTGAATTGGAAGAGCGAATCACCCGGGTGGTGGCAACGGGGGTTGAGCTGGAAGAATCGATGCACTGATTCTGTGAGACGGTCCGACCCGTGGAAGGGCTTAAAGGACCGTGTTTAAATCTTCTTGGAAATAAGAGGAAAAAAGTTTCCCGTCTTCGGCCGCGAAAGATGTTGTCTCGCAGCTTGGATTTTCAGATTGCGCATTTCGATCAAAGCAAGCGGTGACCGCGTGGGTGACGGCCCATTTCTGGGTGAGTGCGTCCCAGCTCGCGGCCTGCGCGATGGGATCGGCCGTCTCAACCTCAGAAACTGAAGGCTCTTCAGCAAGCGTCATCGCCTCTTTGGAATCATCCGAGCTGGTGACGTTCGAAGCGCAGGTCAATGCCTCAAAGCCATTTTCAAAATCAAATTCCGAGCGCATCGGTGTTTCACGGTAATAAAAACCGGGTGCTCTTGAATCTTGCAACTCTTTGGCGACATCGAGCGTCTTTTCCGGTGTGCTCTCGCAAGCGGTTGAATCCGGCACCGAAAAAGTCTCGGAGACTTCAACCTTGGTTGTATCTGGATCAAAGGCGAGGCTGTGAAAAGGTTGGTTTTGGCAAGAAATGAACAGGATAGCGAAAGCAAACGATAAAAGTTCTTTCATAAGTTCAAGATTAGCTTGGTTTTTTCGTGAGATGCAAAAAAAAATTTCAATTCAAACAAAGGTCGAGATTAAAAATTAATAGCCCGGCGTCCACGCGACGTAAACATCGCTGCCGACCACGGTGAAATTGTAGATCGTGTGCTTGGCGGCGGTGGTCGCCGTGTGGTCGGGTGGCATGTGCACCGTCAATGCGCCAGATCCGGCGCCGGTGAAGGCGGTGAATGAGCAGGTCGCCGACGTTGTGCCTTTGACGACGAACATGTAATTGCCGCCATCTTTCATATTGTTGAACTGAAAGGCGCCACAACTGCTGCTGGTGTACTGGGTATTTCCAGTCGAGGCATCGATGGTGGCCGTGGCGTTACTGACAGCGGCGTTCGGTAAGATCGTTCCGGCCACATCCAGCGAACCCCGCGGTGTGGAGATGCCGACCCCAATTGTGCCGGCCGAAGTGATGCGCAGGCGCTCGGTCAGGCCCGTGTTATTGGTGGTCGAAGTGCGCATGACGATCGCGGTGGGAATATTTCCAGCCGAGACGGTGCCATCAACGACACCATTGATCGCCGCCCCAATCTCGGCATCCCAAGTCGCAGAGCTAGTCGCGCCGGCAAAGGCCAAGCCTGGCAACCAAGCCCCCGTCGCTACGGCCGAGAATGTGGTATTGGTCGACCAGCTTGTTTCGGCTCTTCCGATTCCGACAAAACCAAAGCTGTCGGGGTTGGTGCTTTTCACATTCCACATTCCAGCATGGACGGCGCCAACAGTTTGACCGGCACTGACGAAAGCATTGACCGCGCCCGTGTAACTTGGCGAATTCGAGCTGTGTCCAGCCAAAACTGGAAAAACGCTGGTGCCAGAAAGATTGACGGAGCCAAAGTTAGCTTGCGAGCTGACTTCCAAACCGGCAGCCGGAGTGGAAATGCCGATACCAATATTGCCGCCAGAAAGAATCGTTAAGCGCGGTGAATTGTTGGTGATCAGACTGAGAGAATTACTGTCCGTCGTCCCCAGCGTTGCGGCCGAGCCAAATGCATTTCCGCCATTTAAAAATCCAGCCGTCGCCGCCGGCGAAATCAAATCCACATAGCCACCGCCATTTTGCGAGACCTTGAATTTATTGGCCGAGTAATCAAAATAAATGCGGCCGGTGTTCGAAGCCGAGACCGAAGGAGCCGATGACATCCCCTCGGCGGTGATGGCACCTGATACATCCAGGGCGCTTGATGGGGATTGAGTTCCAATCCCAAGCCGTCCGCTCGTCGTTAAACGCATGCCTTCGCTATTATTTGTCTGAAAGGCCAAGGGGTGGTTGGTTGCGGTGCCGATCAGTCCGGTGTTTGAGTGAATGGCCGCGACCTCCACTTCGACAGGACCGGAAAAATAACCATCGCGAACCACGAGTCGTGGGATTGCTCCGCTTGCGTCATGTAAAAGCATGGACGCAGAATTGACGGAAACGGGAGAAATGGACGAGCCATTGAACGCAAACCTGACCAGGCCGTCAGTGGAGTTCAAGCTGAAGCGATTGACGTCGTTCGTTTTGATGAACAGACTTTTCGCATCATTGGTTCCGATGGAAATATCCGCGCCTGTCGTATTACCGCCATTTAGGATGCCTGCAAAAAGAGAGCTGACATTGGCGCAAGTGGAATTTCCAGAAGCATCGAAGCTGATCACTTGATTGAGACCGCAAGTAAAATCCACCAGAGCCGAGCCGGTGCCATTCGAAGCAATCATGCGATTGTTGCCAAAAGCTGATGAGTTGGTTCCACCTTTGGCAACCGGGACCTTGTTCAAGCTGAGAATTCCAGTGTAGCTCAGGGTCGCATCGCCCGACATCACGGCGTTATTCCACGCAGTGCCATCATAGATCATCATTTGTCCACTGACGGAACCCGCAGTGATAGCTTTGCCTTTGATCTTGTCAACACTGGTCGCACCCGAAGATCCGGAAACGTCACCCGCCAAAGTCGTCGTGCCGGTCGCCCAGGATAAAACGCCCGAGCCATTGCTGGTGAGCACATCACCGGGATTGCCATCGTTATCGGGCAGAGTAAAATTCACGATGCCCGCCAAAGTCGGCGCCACGAACTGAATGTAATTCGCTCCATTGTAAACTCGGAGATTCGTAGACTGCACCGTGAGCCCACTGATGGTTCCAGTCGTGATCAGGTTGCCCGAAGTGTTGATGGCGGTCGAACCGCTGATCGTTCCGGAGGTGATGGTGTTACCAGAAACTTTTCCGGCGACCGTCAGATTTGGAATATCCGCTTCGACCAAGGAAACAGTTCCCGCCGTCGCGCGTCCCTTGGCGTCGACCGTCAGCTTCGCGTAGGTGCCAGCGGAAATTCCGGTGTTCGTCAGATCAATCGTGCCCGAACCTGTGCTGATCGTGCCCGCAACGCTTCCATTCAACGACATGCTTGAACCCACAGTCAGGGAAGAAATTGTTCCACCACCAGCTGCGCCCACGGTCTGCACACCACCGCTGGTTTGGTATTTAATTTGATTGGTGGTCGTATCAAACCAGATGTCGCCATTGGAAACACCAGCCGGGGTCGCAGCGTAAGCGGGAAGAGTGGCGCCCGAAGAATCCGTCTTCATGAAATTGCCGGCCAGGATGCTTTGCAGATTGGTGTAAGCCGTGCCGGTGAAGGCCGCTTCAAGATTAGATTGTGTCAGGGCCGCCGAAGCCGCGGTCGAAGTCTGCAGGATGTTGGCACGTTCTAAGCCTTGCACGCTCTGCGCGATCATGGCTTGGGGAACCGAATCGATCACAATGTCGGGCGATAACACATCGGCGATGTTGGTTGTTGAAGGTGTCACCGTGAGGCGAAAATAGCGGATGGCTCCGGCAGAAGGAGTGTAGACGCCGCCGGCACAAGTTTGTCCGGGGACGTTGTTGGCCGCGATGCCACCAAAATTTTGAAAGATTTGATTCATGCTGCGGCCAGGATCATTGACGGTGCGTTTGGCCGAACCCGTATTTGATCCGACGTTCAAGTGAAAGCGTCCGGCCGAATCGACCGTGTTCACGGTCTGTTGCTCTTCGTACAAAAGACAGGTGCCAGTCGGATTCAGAATTTGCACGGTCACCTTGGCTGCGCTGTCGATCAAAGGTGCGCTTCCGCCCACTTGAAAAAAAGTGCCATCCAAGGTGAATGTTTGCGGTGAATCGTTCAGGGCATAGGTGCGCAGTGAATAGCCGAAGCCGAAAAGGAAGGTCGCAAGGCACAGCAAAAAGCTCCGAAGAGTGGGTTTTGTCTGCAGAATGCTTGCTGCCGTTCTCATACAGTTTAAATCGGCATTCAGAGGGGCAATCTTAAACAAACTTATCAATTCGAGCCGGGAATTTGCGATTTTCTGTCGATCTTCTAGACTCTGTCCCAGATTGAGACGCAAAAGGATCTCCTGAGGCGCTCGGATTCTGAAAAAAAGTGCAAATTTGAAGTTTCCCGGAAGCGAAGATCAATCCTTGTCTGCAGTTTTTCCCGGTTGCGATCCCGATTGCGTTTCGCCGAATTCCTGACTAAACCCATGGCGATAAGGTTCCAGCCTATGAAAATTTCTGATTTGCAATACGACTATCCTGAAAATCTGGTGGCCACTCGGCCACAGCGACCGTCACGTGTCCTTTGGATCGAAAATAAAACGCCCCAGGAAATTCCTTGGCCCGAGCTCCTGCAGAAAATTCCGGCGGGCGATGTCCTGGTCGTCAACAACACCAAAGTTCTCAAGCGCCGTGTGTTCGCCGGTGAACTAGAGATTCTGTTTCTGGGACGGTTGAGCGGCTCGGAAGAGATGTGGGAAGTTTTGTTCCCCTCGAAAAAATACAAGCTCGGCGATGAGATCACTCTCCCGCTGGGTCCGAAGATGACTCTGAAGCAAAAAGGACGACCGCAGGTCGTTCAGGTCAGCGAGGCGTTGAGCGAAGAGTATTTCGAAAAAGTGGCCGAGCTGCCGCTGCCGCCGTACATCCAAAAAGCGCGCTCTGAGCGCCACACGGTGCAAGCCGATGAAAGCTGGTACCAAACGCATTGGGCCTCGGCGCCGGGGAGCTTCGCGGCACCCACCGCAAGCTTGCATTTCTCGCCCGAAGACTTTCAAATCCTACGGGATCGGGGCGTGCAGATTCACGAACTGACATTGCATGTTGGTCTTGGCACCTTCCTGCCGGTGACGGCCGAAGATCTGGATCAGCACGAAATGCATTCCGAATGGGCCGAGATCCCGCGGCAAACCTGGAACGCCATCCAAAACGCAAAATCAGAAGGCCGCAAGATCTGGTCTCTCGGCACGACCGCAACCCGCGCCTTGGAAAGTGCGGCATCCGGAGTGTTCGTCGAAGGCGAGACGGGGTTGCAGGGGCTCACCCAGATTTTGATTCAACCAGGTTACTCGTGGAAAGTCGTCGATCGGCTTTTGACAAATTTTCACCAGCCGGAAAGCACGTTGTTGGCGCTGGTGGCTGGATTTTCTGATTTAAACACCGTGAAATCGGTCTACCGTTATGCTATCTCCAAGGGCTTTCGACTTTTCAGTTACGGAGATTTGTCAGTATGGCTGAAGTAACAACGTCCACGCCGAAACCAACGGGAACTTTTGAACTGCATGCACAAGACGGTGAGGCTCGTCGCGGAACCGTATGGACGGCGCGGGGGCCAGTGCAAACGCCGGTGTTTATGGCGGTTGGAACCAAAGCCACGGTCAAGGCCATGACGCCCGAAGAGCTCAAGGACTGCGGCACGCAAATCGTTTTGGGAAATACCTATCATCTGCATTTGCGTCCAGGCGAAAAGCTCATCCAAAAAATGGGCGGTCTGCACAAGTTCATGAACTGGCAAGGCCCGATCCTGACCGACAGCGGTGGCTTTCAGGTTTTCTCCCTCAGTCAACTGCGCACCATGAGCGAAGAGGGTGTCGAGTTTCGCTCGCACCTGGATGGCGCCAAATATTTCATCTCCCCTGAAAAATCCATGGAGATCCAAATGGATCTGGGCTCGGACATCATCATGGCCTTTGATGAATGCCTGAAATATCCGGCAACGGACGAGGAAATCAAAAAGAGCATGGATCTGACTCATCGTTGGTTGCTGAGATCGAAAGCAGCGATGACGCGTCAAGAAAGTCTCCTATTCGGAATCGTGCAGGGTGGTCTTTCGCTGCAGCACCGAAAATATTCTCTCGAACAAGTCACCAGTGTGGATTTGCCAGGTTATGCGCTGGGCGGATTCAGCGTCGGCGAGCCGATCGAGCTGATGCATGATCTGGTTCCGCAGATCGCACCTTTGATGCCGAAAAATAAGCCGCGCTACCTGATGGGCGTGGGCACGCCGCTGGATTTAATTTTGGCGATCGACGGTGGTGTCGATATGTTTGATTGCGTCATGCCCACAAGAGTGGCACGAAACGGCACCTTGTACACTTGGAACGGCAAAGTCAGCATCAAGCGCAATGAATACCGCGAAGACAGCTCGCCATTGGATCCCGAATGCGACTGCTACACCTGTCGCACCTACAGCAAGTCTTACTTGCGTCATTTGTTCTTGAGCGGCGAGATTTTGGGAAGTCGTTTGAACACCATTCACAATCTGCATTTTTATATGGCATTGATGAGCCGCGCGCGCCAAGCAATCGAGCAGAAAAAGTGGTCCGAATTCAAAGCCTTCTGCATCGGTCGGTTCGCCAAAAAATCGGCCGAGCCTGCTGGCTAAATTCACACGTCCTTAAAAATTCTTGGATCGCGCCAGGATGATTTCCAAGGCGTTGGCGTGGGTGGACGAGTTTTATAAAGCTTAATTTCCAAGCATCGGCAGAGGTTCTTGCGGCGATGCCAAAATTGAAGTTCACTGAACAAAGTATTGATTTCGCATAAGAAAAATGGTGCGATTCAGCCTTTGGAATGTCTATCAAAGGAGTTTCGCTATGCAACCGGCACAGCCATCGACGCTTGAAATGTTTTTCCCATTCGTCATCGTTATTTTCGTCATGTATTTTTGGATGATCCGTCCGCAAAGCAAAAAGACGCGCGAGCACGAAACTTTTTTGAAAAGCATCAAGCGCGGCGATCAAGTCATCACCAGCGCTGGTGTTTTGGGAACGATTGATGGCATGACCGATCAGTTCGTGACTTTGGAAATCGCGAGCGGCGTGAAAATCAAAATGCTTCGCAATAAAATTGCATCGACAGCGGCTTCGGTCACGGCCGCACCAACTGCTGCAGCAACGACGACAGATCCAAAGAAAGCTTAAGAAGGGACGACATCCATGGAAAATCTTCGTGTCAGAACGATCCTCGCAATTCTCGGAACCTTGCTCGCAATTGTGTGGGTCGCCCCCAATTTCGGCAATCTCGGTGACAAGTGGATCACTTCAAAAAAACTGAATTATGGTTTGGACATTCAAGGTGGTTTGCACCTGGTGATGGGTGTCGACGTGGCGGGTGTGGTGAAAGAATCCGCCAGCCGTTTGTCAGCCAGTCTAAAAACGGACCTCGAGCGTGAAGGCATCACCGTCAGCGAAGTCAAAGCTGTCAATGCAGAATCGGGTGAGATCGAAATTTCTTATCCATCGAAAGATTTGAAAGATAAGGTCGTGAAGCACATCGAAGATCGTTACGCGACCATGTTGCAAGTGATGGGTTCAACCGACACGGCGGTCACGGTTCGTTACTATGATGCTTACATGAACGACTATAAATCCAAAGTCATTCAGCAGGCGATCGAGACCATCCGCAATCGGATCGATGAATTCGGTGTGTCCGAGCCTAGCATTTCACAACAAGGTCCGGACCGCATCTTGGTTCAGCTTCCGGGCATGGCCGATGCTGAAAAAGCAAAAGCTTTGATCAACACGGCGGCGAAACTGGATTTCATGTTGGTGGCGGACGAACAAACTCCGGCGGATCTTCCAAAAATCATCGCCGACGCCGAGAAAGCTGGAAACTACAGTCTTTCAACTTTGAAATATTCAGACTACGTCACGCGCCTGAACGAGGACATCAAAGGAAAAATTCCTGAGAAAACGGTGGTTCTGTTCGAACGTGATAACAATGCCAAAGACATGGAAACGGGACGTGTTCCGTTCTTGCTTCACTCGAATGTGGAATTGGGTGGGGGAGATTTGGACGATGCTCGCGTGAGCTTTGACCAATATGGTGCCCCCGAGGTGTCATTGCGTTTCAACTCTTTGGGTGCGAGCAAATTTAAAAATCTGACGGCGGCCAACATTCACAAACGCATGGCCGTTGTTCTCGATCGAGTGGTGAAAACCGCTCCTGTCATCCAAGTTGAAATCGGAACCGGTTCGGCGGTCATCACTTTGGGTGGCGGACGAAATCGTGAAACCAGTATGGAAGAAGCGAAGATGATTTCTACCGCTCTGCGTGCGGGTGCACTGCCAGCTTCGCTGGAGCAATTGGAAGAGCGTCGCATTGGTCCCACCCTGGGTTCGGACTCGATTCAAAAAGCGGTTCGCGCCAGCATGATCGGCGCGATCGTCATCTTTATCTTTATGCTTCTTCGTTATCGCACCATGGGCTTCGTGGCGGATATTAGCTTGGGATTGAACATCCTGTGCATGCTTGCGCTCTTGACCACCTTAGGGGCGACACTCACGCTGCCGGGTATTGCGGGGATTGCTCTGACAGTAGGTTTTGCGGTCGATGCCAACGTTTTGATTTACGAGCGGATGCGTGAGGAGCTTGAAAAAGGTTCCAGCTATGTTCTCGCGGTGAAAGAGGGCTACAGCCGTGCGATGTCGGCGATCTTGGATGCGAACGTGACCGTGGCGGCAACGGCTTTGGTGCTTTTGTATTTCGGAACAGGCCCGGTCAAAGGTTTCGCGGTCACATTGCTGACCGGAATCGTGACCACTCTGTTTGCCAACGTTTTTGTTTCAAAGGTTATCGTTGATACTATGATTCACAAGTTCGGTCTGAAGAAAATTTCGGTTTAAGGGGAGAGCGACAATGAAACAAAATACTCAAAATCACGATTTCGGTCGATTTGACTTCGCCTCAAAAGTCGGTTTGTTCGGCGGAATTTCTTTGGCCTTGGTGGTTGCCTCTTTGCTTTACCTGGCGATTCACGGAATCGCTTACGGTATCGACTTTGCCGGTGGATCCGAGATTCAGGTGAAATTTGCGCAACCGACGACGATTCATCAGTTGCGGGAACCTTTAGAGAAGTTGAATCTTCCGGGTTTCGGGTTGCAAGGTTTCGGAACAGAAAGTGAATACCTGATTCGCTTCCAAGCCTTGGCTGGAAAAAGCGACAAAGAAACCAACGAACACCAAAACAAATCGGTGGCGGAAATCAAACACGTCTTGGATACGGAATTGGCCGCTCAACAGCCCGAGATTCGTCGTATCGGATCGGTCGGACCCCAGGTCGGTGCCGAGCTGAAGCGAAACGGATTGCTCGCGGTTTTTTACTGTCTTTTGGTGATCTTGATTTACGTCTCTTTGCGATTCGATCCCAAGTTCGCGCCGGGTGCCGTGATCTGCTTGGCCCACGATGCGATCATCACGTTGGCCATTTTCGTCATGTCTGGTCGTGAAGTGAACGTTGCGATCCTGGCTTCGATCCTGACCCTGATTGGTTACTCGCTGAACGATACGATCGTGGTCTTTGACAGGATTCGTGAGACAGAACCAATTTATCGCGAGCGGGGAACTCGGTGGGTGATCAACAAGGCGACCAATGATATGATCGGTCGGACTTTGATCACATCAGGAACCGTGTTCATGTCGGCCTTGTCGCTGTTCTTGTTTGCTGACGGCACCGTTTCCGACATCGCATTTGCGACTTGCATCGGGGTCGTGTTCGGGACTTATTCGTCCATTTACGTTGCGGCTCCAGTGATCTTGTTGGTCGACAAATTCAAGTCGGCTCGCAAAGCGACCGCTTAATTGCATATGAAAGGATCCAAGATTGGAAATCCAGTGGCATTCGCGCGAAGAAAAAGCATTGAATGAATCAGGGGGCTCAAGCGAGCTCTCGACCACGGAATATCCCTCTTTGATCCGACGTCTTCTCATTTCTCGCGGGCTGCGCGATCCGCAGCTTGTGCAAAAATGGATCGCCCCTAAATTATCTGATCTCAAAGATCCCCTTTCCATGCTGGACATGAAAAAGGGTGTCGACCGTTTGGTGCAAGCGTTCCAAAATAAAGAAAAGGTCTGCATCTATGCGGACTTTGATTTGGACGGCACTTCAGGCTTAGCCCTTTTAAACGATGGACTTCGACAGCTAGGGTATCAGGACTTGGTCTTGGCACAGCCGAAGCGCCTGTCGCAAGGTTACGGCTTTCACTCTTACATCGTTGAAGATCTGAAGAGCCAAGGTGTGTCGGTGATCATCACGGTCGATGTCGGCATCACCGCGTTCGAGGCCTGCGATAGGGCTCGCGAGCTGGGGGTGGACGTTGTTCTCACTGATCACCACCAACCCGCGGAATCTTTGCCGTCGGCTTCGATGGTGATCAATCCCAATCGCAGAGATGATACATCGGGGTTGGGATATCTTTCCGGTTGCGGGGTTGCATTTTATTTTCTGCGCGCGCTCAAACGGGGACTGCTGGAAGCGGGATTGATCTCCGAGCGCAACTTGGATTTGAAATCGGTTTTGGATTGTTTCTGCATCGGCACTTTGACGGATATGGTGCCCTTGGTAGGCGACAACCGCGTTTTGGTGAAGCAAGGGATTTTGACTCTGGAGCAAACCAAACGCCCGGGGCTTCGCAGTTTGCTTCAGGCCTTGGATCTTTCGGGGCGAACACTTTCCAGCCAAGACGTGGCGATTCGGTTTGCGCCAAAGTTGAATGCTCTTTCACGAATGGAAATGGGCATTTTGCCGATTGATCTTTTCTTAGTGGATGATGCTTCCGAAGCGCAAAAAATGGTGAAGACCGTGCTCGAAAACAATTCGACCCGCATGCAGCTTCAGGGCGCTGGCGAAGATGAAGCATTTGAAAAACTTCGCAGCTGGCCGCATCCGCAATTTGTCTTTATTGCCTCTCGCAATTTTCACAAAGGTGTCGTGGGTCTGATCGCCACTAAGATTTCTCTGGAGAAAAATGTACCGACTTTTGTTGGTGCCATCAATGAAGAGGGAGTGATCACCGGCAGCGGTCGTCTGCCACAAGGTCGTGCTGACAGTTTGCTGGACGCACTGGAATCCGCGGGTGCTCACATGGTCCGCTTTGGTGGGCACGATGCGGCAGCGGGTTTTGAGCTCAAGTCCGAAAATTTCGAAGCCGCCGTCGGTGCGTTCCAAGCGCACTACGAAACGCAAGCGCCAGCAGTGAGAAAATCTTTTCAGTACGATCTGGAAGCGCGTTTGGAAGAAGTCAGCGAAAACCTGATGCGCTGGCTGGAAGTACTGGGTCCCTTTGGGCAAGGCTTTGAATGTCCTATCCTTTGCTTTCGTCGATTGATGATTGACGATCTGATCGTGCTCAAGGCCAAACATTTGAAATTCAAATTGATCGATCCGGAAACGAAAAAACGCGTGGAAGGCATTTATTTCTCGGCGCCACCCAGCGTGCTTGAGAATCTGCCCTCTCGCGGATCCTTTGTTGATTTGATCGGCGAACTGCAGTGGAATTATTTCTCAGGTCGACGGACAGTGCAGCTGCTTGTGAAGGATTTCAAACAGCAGAAAACGGATTCGCAATGAAGAAAAAGACCAGCAAAAAAGTGATCAGCGAAAAAGCCTTAGATAAGGCGCTGATTCAATCGGCGAAAAAGAAAAAAGCGAAAACATCGGACCGTAAGGTCAAGCGCGCCTCCAAGAAAATTCTATCGGCCGCTTCGCACGTCAAGAACACCACCAAGAAAATCGTCGACGATGTTTTTTTGAAAGTGTTGGGTCTTCGGGTGCTCGAACGGGCGCAGGCCATGACCCAAACTTTGCACAAAGAAAAATCGGGGAAAAAAGGTCGCAAATGAAAAAGTCCGTTCTGCTTTTAAGCGGCGGATTGGATTCAACGGTCAATCTGCTGGCGGCGAGAAAAGAATCTCAAGTTGTGATGGCCCTGACTTTTGATTATGGACAGCGGGCGGTGGCTCGCGAAATTGAAGCCTCCGAAAAGATCACTCGCCACTTTCAAATTCCGCATCAAGTTTTAAAACTTCCGTTCTTCAAAGATTTTGGCCAAAGCTCACTGACTGATCACAAACAAACCGTGCCGACAGGTCCGCAAGTTTCTATTGATGATTTGAAAACATCACAGGAAACCGCCAAATCCGTCTGGGTGCCAAATCGCAACGGTATCTTTCTAAATATCGCGGCGGGCTTTGCCGAAAGCATGAAAGCTGATTGGATCATTCCCGGTTTCAACCGCGAAGAGGCCGCGACTTTCCCTGACAACTCACAAGAATTTCTCGAGGCCGCGACCGTGTCGCTGGGCTTTTCGACTTCAAATAAAGTCCAGGTCCGATGTCTGACGACAAGTCTAAATAAACCAGAGATTGTTCGGCTTGGCTTGCAGCTGGGAATTGATTGGTCTTGGATTTGGCCGTGTTACTTTAGCTTCGCCAAATGGTGCGGCCAGTGCGAATCGTGCTTGCGCTCGAAGCGCGCCCTTCTGCAAAATGGTATCGATGTTTCGAATCTCTTTCAAAACCCCTCTTAAAGTGAAGATCTGATGAAGACAAAATGGCTCAAGCAAACCGATCTGTACGACGGAACCCAGTTGCGTTCCCTTTACGCTTATTTGGATCATAAAATTTTAGGGGACTCGGCTGTCGCTTGGGCGGGTCCGTGCGATGTCAGCTTCGAGCACATGGTCGATGGTGAAGATCTGCTGGACCGGTCTATGATTCGTGGCTCGAATATGGTTCACTTTATTATAGAGGTATTCGATCAAAGCCTGATGAGTGGCGTCCTTTTGCAAAGACTGTTCGCCAACATCGTGCGGGATGTATTGATCGAGCTGAGCCCGATGAAATCTCTCGAGATTTTACGGACGGGAGACGATTTGTACTGGAAAAATAAAAAACTCAGCATCAGCATCGCCACGCGCTCGCCGGTTTCGACGATGGTGCATTTCGCGATCAATATTTCGGCCAAAGGCACGCCGGTGGATGCCGGCGGATTGGAAGATCTCAAGGTGAACGTCATGGATTTTGCGAACCGATGTTTGGAAATTCTTAAATCCGAGTACGAATCCTCTCTGGATGCGACCCGGAAGGTGCGACCGGTGCCATGACATGAGCGGCTCGTCCAGGCTTCACTTTCTGTGCATCGGCGAGGACTCGGCAGGGCAGGCCCGCTGTCGCGAGCTGGCGGCTGAATTTGAATATTCTTTTCTGGGCGTGAATGCGGCCGATGAAGTTTTGGATCTGGATGGAAAATACGAATTGGTGCAATTCGTGCTGGTCAATGCGGTCCACATCAAAAAAGAAGAGCTGACCGGCATCGTGCAAACGGTGCGACAGATCTTCAAAGACAGCTTCATCTGCGTTATCGCCGATCGTCGCATCCCGCAAGATGTCGCCGAATTCATTAAAAAGTCGGGCGCCAACATGGTGCTCTTGGAAAATGAATTTTTTGAAACCAGTCGTTTGGAATTTATCGCCTCGCAAATCATCCGCGCTTCTTACGTGCCCGTGAAGCTCAGCGAATTTCCGAAGGACAGTGTCCTGGATTTCACTTTGTATCACCTGATGCCGCTCAATCAAAAGCTGCTGCCAGTTTTGCCCAAGGGCACGCCTTTTTCGGAAGGCCGGATGAAGAAGCTTGAAAGCGTCGGCGAAGTTTTCGTTCGTCGCGACGAAGTCGACCGCTACCGACACTATGTTGAAAGTCATCCAGACCCATCGGGGCAGGGGCTTAAGAGCCGCTGCCGGGCGCAGTATCTTTCGTTTTGCAATTCTCACTCGCAATTGATTTTTCTGTTGGTCGACCAAAGCGAAAATGCTTCTTTCAAAGAAGGGAAATGGTTGTACGATCGCTGTGAAATTTTGGCGCGCGATCTGTTGACCACATTGTCGTCGGTGGGTGAAGCCTGGGACGTGGTCAACAACTCATCGCTTGGCGAATTCGGCTCCGTCGAGCGTTCGCCCACGGTCGCGGCCTATGCGGGACTGATGAGCTTGCTCGGAACGATCGGCGAGCCGGTCGACGTGATGGTGGCGGCGCTCTTATCAGATGTCGGTATGCTGGAGCTCTCTCCGAAAATCACGAAGAAGCTTCGCCAATCTCAAGACATTTCAAAACTCAATGAAGAAGAGCAGCAAGATTATCGCAATCATCCGGTCGTCAGCCTGAATCGCTGCCTGGCGCGCAAGCTGCAAATTAAAGACAGCATCAAAGAGATGATTCTCTGCACGCACGAACGGGCGGATGGCAAAGGATTTCCGGAAGCGCGAATCGCGACGAAAATTCCCATGGAGGCAATGCTGATTCAGTTCAGCGAAATGATCGACCGCGAAGCCATGGTGAAGATGGGACAAGCGCGCGCGCCTGTGCAACAGGTTCGTCACAACATTTTAAAATCCGAAATGGATGAGGCGAAAATTTTTTCTTTGGGATTTTTGCAAAAACTCAAGCCCGTGATTTGAAGAACGATTTCGGGCGATCCAGTGATCAGCGGCAGTCATGGAGAAAATGGAATTTCTGTCATGAAGGGATTGCAGATGAAAGACTGTTTTAGAAGTCGATTTCAGGTTTCTTTTCTGGCGATCCTTGTCCTACTTGCTGGGTGCGCCACGAGCACGGACCAAACGACTGCTGGCATCGCAAGTGTTTCGAGTCCAGATAAAAAGCTAGCTCCGACGAAATCGGGCGCTGATCAACAAGCCAAGCGGGACTGCGAATCCAGCCAGACCGATATGGATGTGCGAAGAAAATCATGTCTGCAGTACTTTCTATCCTCCGGTAGCGGGCGAAAGCTCAGTGTGTCGGTGCTTCCGACCTTTCAAATGTTTTGCAATTTCGATGGAGTTTCGTGTTCAAAGAACGGCGCCAAGTTTGGTAAAGGACAAATCAATGAATTTCTGCCTCGTCATCAGCTCAAGGGAAATTCATTTCGCATCGCCCACAAGAAATCGTCCGATCATTACGAGTACATGGCCGTGAAGTAAACTTTGCTGGCCCGGCCAAGGTCCCACTCTCAATTTCCGCGAAATACAAAATACACGGCACCGATCAGGCAAAAGCTCGCCCATAGGTAATCAAGTTTGAGCGGCTGCTTCATGTACCACATCGAAAAGCCGGCAAAGACCAACATGGTGATCACTTCCTGAATGATCTTTAATTGCGGCAGGGTGAAGGATTCGCTGCCGATGCGGTTGGCGGGGACTTGCAAGACGTACTCGAAAAAAGCGATGCCCCAGCTGATCAAGATCGCCCAGTACAGCGGTGAATCCTTGAGATTCTTCAGGTGTCCGTACCAAGCAAAGGTCATAAAAATGTTCGAGAAAAATAGAAGAACAATCGGTGTGATGGGCATTGTCTCTCCTTCAGCCAGGAAAAATTAGGTGCGGGTGTTGTAAGCGTGCGCACACAAAAGGCTCGCGATGCGTTTGTATTCGGATAACAGATCGAGATGGATCGAGCTGGTGTTGATGCTTTCGCGCAGACCACGGTTCAGGCGGGAAATGTGATTTTCGCGCATCTGAATTTCAAGCTTGGCGAGCTCGCGCTTGAGCTGAATGGCCTCTTCGCACATGTCCTTGTGGTTGTAGGCATTGATCGCCATCTGCGCGACCCGAATGACCTGGCTGTGCATCTGCTTGATCTCGTCCCAGCCTTCACGCGAGAACTCGAGGCGAAGCGCATTTTTCTTAATCGCCAGCGTCGTCAGGTTGATGTCGATGGAATCGGCAGCGCGCTCGAGATCGCTTAGGAACATGATCATGCTCATGATGCCTTGATGAACGGCGGTTGAGCTCTTATTCGCATGATCAAGCAAGAACATCTTTGTTTCCCGGTACAGGTAATCGACCTTGTTATCGCGATCCTTGATCGATTCAATCAGCGAAACATCGGCATGATCGAACAGTCGCAAAGAATCCTGAATCATCGACAGCACGATGTCGGCGGTGCGCATGATCTCACGATTGGCGTAAGAGATCGCCAGTGCCGTGCTTTGGTAATTGTTCATCGAAAGGTATTCGGCGGTGAAATCCTCTTTCGGATCTTTCGGGAACAGTTTTTCAATAAAGCGCGAGGCCGGGCGGATGAACGGAAAGAAGATGCAGGCCGAAATCACGTTGAAGACCAAGTGACCGTTTGCCACTTCGCGGGCCGAGGTGTTGTGAAACTGCTGCAGAAACTTGATAAAGTATTCGTGGATGGGGCCAATCAAAAAGATCACGACGCTCAGGGTTTTATAAAAGAAATGCGCCCAAGCCACTTGGCGACCCACGTGATTGCTGCCGACGGCGGCGATCAATGCTGTCGAAGTGGTGCCGATATTGGCGCCATAAACCCAAAACATCGCGTCGTGCAGCGACAGCACATTGGCTTGCACCAAGGACATAACCAGACCGACCGTGACGGCCGAGCTTTGCACAAAGGCGCAGAAGATGATCGAGATAAAGAGCGAAAGGTGAGGGTTGGCCTTCAGCGTTTCGATCGACTCTTTCAGGCTTTCCAGCTGCGAGTAATAATGCGCGGCCGAAGAAATCATTCCCAAACCTAGAAACAAAAACGAAAAACCTAGAACCACGCTGGAGATGGTTTTAAGCCCTGGCTTTTTCGAGAAGAAATAAACCGCAAATGAACCAATCAGCATCGGCAGTGCAAACTGGTGCAAATCGAAGCTGATCAATTGCACGGTCACCGTCGAGCCGATGGCGGTGCCGATAATGACGCCCATCACCTGCGGCAGGGCGATGACTTTGGCGGAACCAAGCCCCACCAACATCGAGGTCACGGCGCCTGAGCTTTGCAGCAGGGTGGTCAGAGAAATTCCAATGACGATCGCCAAGAAATTGCTGCTCGAAAGGCGGTTCAACAGTAAAGAAATCCGGCCGGCCATCAAGGTTTCCAGCGAATGGCTGGCGATGCTCATGCCGTACAAGAATATGCACACCCCACCGAACAAGATGACCAAGTAACTGTTATGAAGATCGAGCATGAAGGACTCCGTGGGCGTACCGTATTTTAGCTTATCGCATTTTACTTTGAAATCAAAGTCAGGCAGAGTGAAGTCTTATGAAAAGTCCTGCTCGGATCCCCGTGGTCGCCGGTATTTTTTCAAGAGTGAATGCGGGCGAGCCCGAGGTTTTGCTGTTTCAGCGAGCACACAGCGATATTGGCGGCGGTTTTTGGGAATTTCCCGGGGGCAAAGTCGAAGCCGGAGAGAGTGACGCTCAAGCTCTGATGCGAGAGCTTGAAGAAGAGATCGGGATTCGCACCAAAGTTGGTGAATTTTTAGGCGTCTCGCACATCACCTCTCCCAACGGTCGCGAATACGAACTTCGCATTTATTTCGTGCAGGGTCCAGTGGCCGAAATCCAACTGCTCGAACATCTCGGAATGAAGTGGGTTCGCGAATCGACTTTCGTCCTAACCGAAATCGCCGAAGGAGATCGCCCCCTCATGACCTCCTGTTTCGCAGCCCTTCGAAAACGCCAAGGTTGATCTCGGTTTCGCGGACCGCGACTCAAACAGTGCAAATTTCTGTCCAGCACTCATCTAATGACAGGGCTCAACTTGTGACGGTTTGTGCCCACCGTTCTTCGGATGAGCCGTGTGGCCAACATCACGGCGAAATTTTAAAACGAAAAATATTTTGAAGAGCCTCTCCATCCACGATGTTGACCGTCGGTACGGAGCGCTTTCTTGCTTCCAAGATAACATGCTATACCAACGGCAAAGATCGTGGATGAGGTGGCTCCTGAGTGTGAAACGAAAGCAGAGTTGCGATGTGGTCTCTGGATGAATTTTCCAATATCTAAGGAAGCAACTGGGATTTTTCGTGGGGGAGTGCCAGTCTGCAGGATTCGCGTTGGCCAAACCAACGGTAGCGATTTTTTGCGACCCAATCATAAATGACATTGCGAAACCCCGAGGGAATGAGCTGTATCAACATCGCCAGCAGTGGCCAAGGGTAACGCAGGCATTTCAAAATTGAAATCACGGCTTCGGATTTTCGCTCGATCTTTCCGTCATGCAGAAAAATCACCGAAGAGACAGTTTTTTGATCTGAAGTCGTGAGATATTTCTGCGCTGTGGTTCCCTGAAGCGGAGCGAAGTTCAGAGGATTTTTCGCTGTCCCATTTTGAATCACGAAGTCGACAAAGCCATTGCAGAGGTGGCAGATGCCATCAAAGAAGACGATTTTGTGAAGTGAATCGATTTGGCTTTCCTGCATTCTCATCCCCTGAGACAATCAAAGTACCATGAAAGTTTTTGTGTTTCCACTGAGCAATGTGGTGTTTTATCCCAGCACTTCGAAGCCGCTCAACGTCTTCGAGCCTCGGTACGTGCAGATGGTTCGAGACTCGATTGCGACCGGCACGCCCATTGCTTTGGGCTACGTTGATGAGCCCGATTTTCAGCACCGCTACAATGCGGGTGAAAGCTTGGGTTTTGTCCGTGAGATTGCGGGCATCGGTTTCCCTTTGATTTTAGATGAAAGAGCGGATGGATCGATGCTGATCTTTTTGCAGGGAAAAGGCAAAGTTCGGCTGGGATCGGTGGTGGCCGGAGCCGAGCCCTACATTGTTTGCAATGCCGAGATGATTCAAGAAAATCATGAGCTGCAAAATTCGGTGGCGACCGAATTCGTGACCATCAACAAGGTTCTGAAAAATTGGATTGAGCATCACATTCCGGAGCCGCAAAACCGCGACCAATTCATGAGCAGCGTGCGCTCCGCCGAAGAGGTCATCGGATGCTTTGCCTCCTATCTGGTGGCCGATCACGACATGCAACAGCTCTTGCTGGAAAGCAATGACATCAACGAAAAAATCCATCTCGTCAGCGGGCTTATCGCCAGCGGCGAGATTGTCTAGA
>CBIHNW010000004.1:0-227788 GCA_966211795.1 uncultured Bdellovibrio sp.
AAAAGGGACCTCCGCCCCCGCAGGATGCGGTATTCAAGGGCGGCGAGGCACGGAGGCCGTGTCCCTTTTGAGAGGAGTCCTTCTCCCAGTTCCGAGACAGTCTCCGGAAGCAAGAGCGAAAAGTGCCGGGAGCCAAAACGGCAAAAAAGGGCTCAAATTATGGGGGGATCTAAGTTATGCTGGGGTATTTCCAACCCAAATCGAGTCGATGCAAGAGCGAGGTTTAGATGAAAGCGATTTCAAAGCGTGGATTAGCCGTGATTCTGGTTTCTTTCTTAGGGCTGACGGCCTGTGAAAACTTTCTGACCCGCGACGATATCAAAGAGGCCGAGCAAAAAAAGCAGATGCAAGACTCGGTTGTGCATTTGCAGAAAAATACGGCCGATACCAATAATCGTTTTGCCGATATCGAAGCCGACTTGCGCAGCATGAATGGCCGGGTCGAGGTCATGGAAAATCGGATCAATCAGGTCAGCCAGGACCGCGACAAAAAAACCGCGAGCAACGAGCAGCTGAACGCGGACAACTCGAAAAAGCTGCAGATCCTGCAAGATGAACTCAGCAAGCTGACCGAGCAGGTCGGGGCCTTGAATGCCGAAATGACGGCGCTAAAATCAGCATCGCACGAAGCGGCGGTCGCGCCGGCAGCGAAGAAAGATCAATTCGAGCAGGGTGAAGAGAACTTTGAAAAGAAGGACTGGAAGAAAGCGATTTTGAACTATAATAAATTTCGAGACTCGAATCCAAAGAGCAAAAAATTTCCGGAAGCCACTTACAAAATCGGCGTCTGTTTTCAAGAGCTCGGAATGAAAGATGAAGCCAAAACATTCTTTGATGAAGTGATCGCGAAATTTCCAAATGCGGCTGAAGCGAAAAAAGCCCGCACACGTTTGAAAAATCTGAAAAAGTGATTTCCCTTTGCTTGGCCATCGAAACCAGCTGCGATGACACCTCGGTTGCCTTGGTCGGCGCCGACGGATTCGTTCACGCGCTGGTTTCAGCGCATCAGGACCTGGCGCATGCCCCCTTCGGCGGAATCGTGCCGGAAATTGCGGGACGCAATCATTCGGAAAATCTGCTACCGCTGATTGAAACCATCTTTCAAAAATCCGGTAAAACCTGGAAAGATGTGCAGGGCATCGCCGTCACCAATCGCCCGGGATTGATCGGCTCTTTGATCGTCGGCATCGTCACCGCGAAAAGCTTGGCGCAAGCCCGCAAACTGCCATTGATCGGGGTGAATCATCTCGAAGGTCATATCGTCGCGCCTTTTTTAAAAGATCCGCAGTACCAACCAAGCTTTCCGATGAGCGAGCCCTTCTTGGCCTTGGCCATCAGTGGCGGGCACACCAGTTTGTATCACGTCAAATCGTTCGGAAATTACGAAATCCTGGGCGCGACCTTGGACGACGCCGCCGGCGAAGCCTTCGATAAATTCGGCAAGATGGCGGGACTTGGTTTTCCGGGCGGCGTGAAGGTCGATCAGCTCTCAAAAGGTGGCAACACCAAGGCTTATGACTTTCCCCGCAGCATGATCAAAGAAGACAATTACCTGATGAGTTTCTCGGGCCTGAAAGCGTCCGCGCAACGCTTGCTGGAATCCTTGGGACCTGAAAAAATCCAGGCGGACATTGCCAATCTCTGCGCCTCTTTTCAAGAGGCCATCGTCGACATCCTGATCGCAAAATTAGACCGCGCGGTGAATAAGACCGGAATTCAAAACATCGTGATCACCGGCGGGGTCAGTGCGAACTCGCGTCTGCGAACCCGTGGTGCCGAGTGGGCCGCGCAGAAAAAAGTGCGCCTGCTGACTCCTCCCATTCGCTTTTGCACGGACAATGCGGCCATGATCGGATTTGCTGGTGCCATTCGCCTGAATCAGGGCGAGCACAGCGGTCTGGATCTCGGACCTTCTCCGAATTCTTATCCACATGATTTTATCGGCGAGGGTCGTTGATGTCTGAAACTTGGGAACGTCTGAAAGTCACACTGGCCGAGCTTGGCATTGAGCCCAAAAAATCTTTGGGACAAAATTTTTTGATCAGCGACAACGTGATCAAAAAAATCATCGACGCCGCCAAAAGCACGACGCCGGGATTTTTGCTCGAGATCGGTCCGGGCCCCGGTGCCTTGACCTACCATCTGCAAAACATTTGCGACAATTATCAATTGATCGAACTCGACACGGAAATTTCCAAGTACTGGCGCGACCGTGGCATGAAGCTGATCGAAGCCGATGCTCTGCAATTAGATTGGTCGCCATTTTTCGCGCAACCAAGACCGCTCACGTTGGTGAGCAATCTTCCGTACCAGATTTCATCCAGCATCGTGATCGATCGTTGCCTGGATGCCGAGCCCTTTGATCACATGGTTTTGATGTTTCAAAAAGAGGTCGCGCAAAGAATTAGAGCTCGCCAACAAGACGAGCTCTACGGCATGCTCAGCGTGATTGCGCAAAGCTTTTGGAAGATTGAAACCGTGTCCGAAGCGGGGCCGGGTGATTTCTTTCCGCCGCCCAAGGTGGCCAGCCGGGTTCTGGGCTTTCAAAAAATCCCCAGTCCGGTGAAAGACAAGAAAAAGTACTTTCACTTCGTCAAGGCCGCCTTCCTGCATCCGCGCAAGCTGATGGCGTCAAATCTTCAGGAAAGAATGTCGATTACGAAGGAAAGAGCGACGGAAATCCTGAAAAGCATGAATTTGCCGGAAAAGGCGCGGGCTGGCGAGCTTTCGGTGCAGCAATTTGTGGATTTTTATCACCAGCTTGGATAAAAGTTCAGCATGGGAATTCTGATCATCTCAGAAAATAAGAAAGCTCGTTTTGACTATCACGTCATCGAGACCTTCGAGGCCGGCATGGTCTTGACTGGCAGCGAGGTCAAATCCCTGCGTGGCAATCAGGTACAGCTCAAGGACTCTTACATTTCCTTTATCGGTGACGAGGCCTTCTTGCAGAACGCCCACATCGCCGAATACAAAAACTCAAGCTACAACAACCACACTCCCGAGCGACTGAGAAAACTTTTGCTCAATCGCAATGAGATCAATGAAATCTACGGCGCACTTCGCGAACGGGGATTGACCTGCGTGCCTTTGAAAATTTATTTCAAGGATGGCCGGGTGAAGCTTGAGATTGCGTTGGTCAAAGGAAAACAGCAACACGACAAGCGCGAAGCGATCAAGAAGCGTGACGTTTCTTTGGAGATGAAGAAATCTTTGCAGCGGTCTCGTCGATAGCGGCTTGATCCAAAAGCCCCAACTGGCTGCGTTTGACTTCGATCAGATTTTTCAAAACCATGTATGTCTGGCGGTCCCGGGGATCCAGGCCCAAGGCCTCTAGCGATTCCAATTCTTTTTGCGTGTGCACGCGAATGGTTCGGTAAAGGTAAGAGTAAGTGCTCGCCAAAGATTGGAACTCGTCCGACGAACGGATGTTAAAGTCTTTCGAACTCCAATCACCCAAGGTGACCTGTTTCATGTGGCGCTCGAGAGCCCACAAAGGGCCGGCGATCAAGGCCATGATCTTGCGGGTGAGCCAGTAGCAAAAAATTCCGGAACAGATGACGGTGAACGCAATCAAGCCGAACAATAAGGCCTTTTCTCGCTCGAGATGGGTCAAAAGATCTGGACGAATGTCGTAGGCAAGCTTTTGGAAAATATCGTAATTCTGCTGAACGAAAAACGCGCAGGGCAGAATGAATAAACAGAAGGGACCTAAGATCGCCAGCAGCAGGTAGCCGGCGTAACGACGCTGGAACTGGCTGTAAATGTTCTGCATCGATCTTTGCGTCGATTGCAAACGCTCGGCTTGTTGTTCAAGCTTGGACAAGCGTTGTTTTTTCTGTTCAAAAAATCTGCGACCGTAAATCATCAATGATCTTATCGTTGTTTCATTCTGAAACTTGAGAGAAACTGGACTGGAAAAAGCAATTTTGGTCTCGACCAAAGGCAAGCGCGGCGGCACATCTTGGCGAATGACCGCCAAACGCGATCCGAGAGCGGTCGAGAGAATTTCCGGAGAGAAGTATGAGAATGAAAACCAGCCTTTCGATCCTGCCAGCTCTGTTGATTGGCATTGCCGCTTGCTCTTCCTCGTCCACCCCGGAAAATGTTTACCGTAAATCGGAAGACGGTCGCCCTTTGGTCGATGACAAGTACTCGCTGCAAGCCGATCGCAAGTCGATGGAAGATCTGCGCGCCCAAGTCCCGAACGAAAAGAAGCGCGAAAACGACGAGCTGGCATTGACGCTGGGTTTGATGAGCGAGACGAAAAAATCCCCTAGCGACATCCGCAGCCAATTCGATTCTCTGCTTCGAAAAAAGCGCTCGCTCTTCGACAAAGACATGACCAAGGAACGCGAGAACTTTACCAAGGAAGAACGCAAAAAACGGGACGAGTTCATGAAGTCTCAGAGCGACCAACGCGAAACCTTCAAGCATGAAAAACACGGCCGCGAAGAGCAAACGGAATTCTTTAAAAATTTGGACGAAAAGAGATCCGAATTTTTCTCGGTCGAACGCGACCGCCGTGCCGATTACGAATCCGACGTGCGTGAACGCCGCAAAAGTTTCGACGACTATGCTCGCGAAAAACAAAACGAATTCAACCAAGAAATCCGCGCCTACCAAAAACGCTACGACGACATGAAAAAAGAAGAGCGAGACAAAGAAAAAGCCGCTCACAGCTCTCAATATGGTAACGGCCCCAGCAGCAACTTTGGTTCTCCCGGGGCCACCGCCGCAGGAAGCTCGTCCGGAAATTTTGGTTCCGGCAACAATTCGAATTCAATGAGCGACGAAGCCCGCCAACTCGAAGAAGAACTCGCCGCCATCCGCAACCGCCCCGGCACAACGTTAAAATCCGGAGAATCCGGCGAATAAAAGCCTCTACTCAAGCCATCGATAGATTACTCATCCACGATCTGGGCCGTCGGCACAACACCCCATGAGACACAGCTAACCTTGTGCAAAACTGATCTAGCAATGCGGTGATCAAATCTCCAATCGACGAGTCCTGATTTCAACCCTCACAATTTTGTCTACGAATCGGTAGACAAGTCTTGTCGACGAATCCGTACACAAGTCTTGTCGACGAATCCGTACACAAGTCTTGTCGACGGATTCGTCTACAAGAATGTGAGGGAGCAAGTTTGCAACACGTCTCGACTGAATGTCGGTAAATTGGCCAGAATGACAGGATACCGACATTCAAAAAGAAGCTCGAAGGTCATCTTCATGCCGGGTCCAATATGTTGGTCAAAAGCCCAACATATTGGATTTCGCTCAAAGCAGCTCTCTCGAGACGGAATCCCATGGCGTTGATCTTTCTCGCTGCCGTTCTGAGGAGCGAGAATTCTTTGAAGCAGGAATTTAGGCGCGGCCGGCGAAGAGCTGGCGGTAGAGATCCATGACGACGGCGATGATGCGATTTTTCACAGGCTCGGTCAGGGCGATGAATTGAATTCCGCAGGTCAGGGGACCTTTGCCGTGATTGTCGCGCACGTGCCGGATCGAGCAAGTGACGGGGATTGGGTCGCGGTCCGGCAAAAACAGATGACCACGAAGTTCGTCGGTCACTTTCAAAGCTAAAAATTTGGGATCGACTTGAATTCTGCAGCCGCCACCGGATAGATCCATCATCGGGATCGAGTGCTTCAAGGTTTTGCCGTTCAGGGAAACCATTTCCAGCAAGGCTTTGTAACCAATCGGAAGCTTGATGCGATAATCTTCTCGGCGTTGTAAATGAAAGATTGGGTTCAATGTCGTGACGGCCACCATGTCGCCGACCATCTGGTAGCTGGCGTGCTGGAAGTATTTTTCACCACCAACAAAGAAAGTGATGATCAAGTCACCGCTGCCAGAAACAGGATGAGTCGCGCCGGCCACTTTGCAAAGCAAACGGTGGCCCGAAAAATCATGCGCCAGCAGTGTGAAAACATCGGCCGAAGGCTCTAATTTTTTCCCAAGAACTTCGCCGCGCGCCAAGGCCAAATCCGAAAAAAGTCTGGATTTTTCAGAGTTGTCGCTAATGCGGGTGAATATATCTGCGCTGGGAAGAGTCGAACTCATACTGGTTTTATTCTAAGCGAGGTCCAGCAATTGTAAACTCTTTTATTTTCGAAAGCTGGCGGTGACGGCGGCACCGATCAAGACCACGTACCAGGTTAAGAGCACCCAAATCAGCAAGGCCGGTAGGGCGGCAAAACTTCCGTACATCTTACCCCAAACAAAGAAGCTTTGGCTCAGCCACTTGAAGCTTCTAAATAAAAAGACCAGACCCGCCGTACCTGAAAGCGCGCCCAACATCGCCGCGGCTGACGGCACCTTCGTGTTCGGCACCAGCTTGTAGACAAAAAACAGTGTGGTCCAGGTCACGAAATAATTCATGAACATGACGGTGTACTGTCCCGAGCCCGCCGCAAAAAATTTGAGCGAAGTGATGGCCACGTAAACCGCCAGCCCGGCCGGAAACAAAATCAAGAAGAGCCAGTAGAAGAAAACCCGTTGGTGCAGGGGACGCCGGTCCGACAAATTCCAGATCCGGTGCAGACCGCGCTCCATATCATTCATCAAGAAGGTCGAGGCCAAGACCAAACCGAAAGCGCCCCATCCGCCGAGACGCCCGGTTTGGATGCGCCGAAAGAATTTCGCCACGATCAAGGTTCCCTCTTTACCCGTGGGACCTTGAAAATACTGAAGCACCAAAGCTTCAACCTTGGGGTAAATGGTTTCAAAGCCGCCGACGTATTGAATCGTCGCCAGCGCCACCGCCAAGAATGGAATCACCGATAATAAAGTTGAGAAAGACAAAGCACCCGCCACCAATTGCAGCTCGCCGGAAGCGACGAGATCCCAGAATCGACGAATCGGTTTCATGAGGCTTCGTTCGAGCGCTTCAAGCGTTTGGAAAGAGTGGACATCAAGGCTTTGGACCAGGCCGGTTTTGAAAACAGCACGGTATCCAGGGTGCCAAAAGGAATTTCGATCAGCTCGCAATCCGATGTGGCCTTGACGGTTGCCGAGCGGGGCTCGTCATTGAAATGCGCCATCTCGCCCACAAACTCGCCCTTCTGGATCTGTCCCAACACGCGAATTGCCGAACCAAAACTTTTAAACGCGTTCAGTTCGCCGCTCTTGACGATGAAAACGCTGGTGGCCTCTTCGCCTTCGCTAAAAAGGACATCATCGGGCGCCAAGAATTTCAGACGGTAAGTAAAATCATTCTGATCGACCAGCCGATTGAGCGCCTTGGTGAAACAGATGTTGGCCAGGCGATCGTCTTTCAGGTCCGTCAGAAATTGAATCTGACCGGTCACGACTTGGTCGACAAAGTGCTCTTTGTCCGGAATCGGGGAGACGACAATGATCGAAGTTCCGCCCAGTTTTGGGTGGCGCAAAACCTTGTCCGTCAAATCCAGCGCGCTGAGCTTTGGTAAATCCATATCCGCAATCAAAATATGTGGCGGAGAATTTTCCATCTTGAAGATCGCTTCAATGCCATCACCAGCAGTGAAGATCATAGAATTGCGAATGTGTTGATTCACCAGAGAGGTGAGATATTCGACCCGATCCGGATAGCCAGAAGCAATGATGAATACTTTTTTTTCTTCAGGATTCAGTCGAGTCATGACCCTCAGTGTTTCACACCGAGGATCGTTTTTCAAGAACGGCCCAGCGATCGTACAAGGTCTCGATCTCCTTCTGGGTTTTGCTTATTTTTTCGTAAACATCCTGGACCTTGGACGCATTCGAAACGGTCTCGGGCTTCTGCGCTTCGGCCTCGAGAATACCTAGGTCTTGTTCCAGTCCCTGAATTTTCGCTTCGATATTTTCAAGCTCGAACTTTTCTTTGAACGAAAGCTTCTTCAGCTTCTCTCCGGAGGAGCCACTCTGCTTCGCCGCTTTGGTCGCGGCCACTTCCTTGGCGTTTTGCTCTTCTTGCCAAGCTTCCCACTGAAGGTAATCCGCAAACCGCTCGAGCTTGTTTCCGTTGTGGGGGAACGCAACGATTTCGGTCGCGACCTGGTCCATGAAATATCGATCATGAGTGACCAAAATCACGGCGCCCGGGAAATTCTTCAGCGCCTCTTCCAGAATATTCAGAGTATCCAAATCCAAATCATTGGTTGGCTCATCAAGCACCAAGACCGAAGCGGGCTCCAGCATCAGCTGCGCGATTCGCAAACGGCTTTGCTCTCCACCCGATAACTTCTCGACCGGCAGATCCATTTGCTGCGGCGAAAACAGAAAGCGCTCGAGGTAACTGCGGGCGTGCACGTACTGATCCAAAAGTTTGACGTAATCACCTTCGGCGCAAATATTTTTCAGCAACGAAAGCTTCGGATTCAGCGTCTCGCGATTTTGCTCAAAGTAAGACACCTTGATGTCGTCATTGATAAACACGGTTCCGGTGTCGGGCTCTTCTTGTTTCAAAAGCACGCGGATCAATGTCGATTTACCGGCCCCATTTCGGCCCAGCAATCCCATGCGTGTCTTCGGTGTGATCAGGGTCGTAAAGTCTTTGAAAAGCTCGCGCTTCGAAATGCCTTCGGCGGCGATCAGCTTCTTCGGATTTTTCTCGCCCTCACCAAATTCAATCTTCGCCGTTCGTTTCAGATTTTTGGTCGAAAGCTCCTGCACTTCGTCTTTGAGATCAAGAGCGCGTTCGATGCGCGCCTTCTGTTTGGTCAAGCGCGCTTTGGCTCCGCGACGAAGCCATTCGGTCTCGCGACGCAAAGTATTTTTCATCGTCCATTCGCGGTGCTGCTGACCCGCGATCATCAGCTCTTTCGCTTCCAAATATTCCAGGTAATCGCCATTGATCACCAACAGGTAATTGGGATTGCGTGGATCCAGGTCAAAGATTTTGTTCGAGATTCGTTGCAGGAACAAACGGTCGTGCGTGATGGTGATGAAAGCCATTGGACTGTTGGCGATAAACTCTTCCAACCAAAGAATGCTCTCGATATCGAGATGATTCGTCGGCTCATCCAGCAACATGACCTCGGGTTCGACCAGCAGTTCGCGGCCCAGGGCCACGCGTTTTTTCCAGCCACCGGATAATTTTTCAACCGGCATATCGATATCGAAACGATCCAACCCCAGTTTTGAAATCCACATATAGGCCGCGGACATCGCTTCATGCGGATCGTGAGCCTTGGAAATCAGGGCATCGAACAGGGTTTCGCCGGGTTTGAAGGTCGGCGTCTGCGGCAGAAAGCCGACCCGTAAACCGCGCCGGTAGGTGACTTCGCCTTGATCGGGCTTCAGTTCCCGGCCCAAAATTTTCATCAGCGTGGATTTGCCAGCTCCATTAGGGCCGACTAGGCCGATGCGATCGCCTTCAAATACGCCCAATGAGACTTGGCGGAAAAGGTTCCGGCTGGCGAAGCTGTGGGTGAGGTTGTGGGCGCTTATGAGTTGTGACATGTAATCCCCTGAAAATATTGTCCTTTTTACTCAATATTAATGCCAGTTGGACATTTATTTCGAGATGTGTCACAGTGCGCCTTCTCATTCTCATCCTAGGCTGTTCACGAAGGAGTGCCCATGTCGGTTGATTCTATTTTTTCTCAGTGGGGGCTTTCGAACGAAACCCTTCTCGCTATTCAAGACTTGGGCTTTGAAAATCCCACGCCCGTGCAAACTGCTTGCATCCCGCATCTCTTGAAAAACCAAACGGATCTTTTGGCTCTGGCCAAAACCGGAACCGGCAAGACCGCGGCTTTCGGAATTCCGCTCGTCGAAAAGCTCGAAGCCAAAAAAGGTCTGCAAGCTTTGGTTCTGTGCCCCACTCGTGAATTAGCGCAGCAAGTTTCCCAAAGTCTTTCGTCTTTCGGTCAACGCAAAGGTATCAAAGTCGCAACTGTTCTGGGTGGCGAGTCTTACCGCAAACAAATCGATTCTCTTCGTCGCAATCCCGAAATTTTGGTTTCCACTCCAGGTCGTTTGATCGACTTGATGGACCAAAAAGTCGTGAAGCTTCAGGGTGTGAAGTACTTGGTTCTGGATGAGGCCGATGAAATGTTGTCTTTCGGTTTCCAAGAAGCTTTGGAAACTGTTTGGACCGCGCTGAAAGACGAGTCCGTGAACACTTGGTTGTTCTCGGCGACAATGAGCGAAAACATCAAGCGTCTGACCAGCAAGTACCTGAAGACACCTTACGAAGTTTCTTTGAACACTTCGTCTGAGCCAATCCGCGTTCAGTCTTTTGCCGCGATCGTTTACGAAGAAGACAAAGAAGACGCGCTGACATTATTACTGAAAAACACGCCTGAATTCTACGGCATCATTTTCGCGCAAACGAAAAAGCAAGTGAACGAGCTGGAAATCAAATTCCGCGCCATGGGTCTGCAAATCGACAGCCTTCATGGTGACAAAGTTCAGGCCGAGCGCACACGCGTGATCAACCGCATGAAGAAAAAGGAAATCCAAATCTTGGTGGCAACGGACGTTGCGGCTCGTGGATTGGATATCGAAGATCTCACGCACGTCGTGAACTTCGAAATTCCTTGGGACGCCGAAACTTACACTCACCGCATCGGTCGAACCGCACGTGCGGGTAAAACCGGTATCGTGTGGACATTGGTTCGTCCAAAAGAAGCGCATCAGCTTCGCAAGTTCGAGCGCGCCTTGAAACAGGAATTCAAACCTTTGCAGATTCCGTCTGTATCGGATGTTCGTAAGAATCAGATTCGCTCTTGGATCAAGTCTTTGAACGACATCGTTGTTCCGGAAAAAGACCAAGAATTTTTCAACGAGATCACGGTCGATATGCAAGTCGAAGAAGAATTTTTGCTCTCGACGGCAGCTCGTGATTGGCTCTTTAAAGCTTTGTACCATTCTAAAATCGGCGCTGACTTTGAAGGCGAACAGCCACGCAGCTTCGAGCTTCGTCCACGCGACGGCGCTCAGGGTTCGCGCGGATTTGCCGATCGTCCTCGTCACAGCGGCGTGACTCATTCTCGTCGTGACCGTGGTGGTGGCTATGATCGCGGTGGCGATCGTGGCTTTGACCGCGGCGGTGCCCGTGGTGGCGACCGCGGATTTGATCGTCCTCGTTTTGAAGGCGCGGGCAGTGATGATTCGCGTCCTCGTCGTGAGGGTGGAATCCGTTCAGAAGGTCGTCGTGATAACAATGACGGTGGTGGTTGGGATCGTCCTCGCCGCGAAGCGGGTGGTGATCGTCCGCAACGAAGCAGCTTCCGTGATGAGCGTTCATCGGCGGATCGTCCGCCACGTCGCGAATTTTCGTCCGACCGTCCCGTCCGCCGTGGATTCGGTGGCGATCAACCTCGGGTCGAGCGTTCCGCTTCCGATCGTGGTGCTTTCCGTCCACAACGCATGGACCGCGAATTTCCAACCGATGTGGCCGAAAGAAAACCTCGCGCCCGTTCGAACAAGTATCCAAAATCTGACAGCCGTCCTCGCCAGGACTAGTGCTGTCTCTCGATCCGGCCGGTTTGTTCTTTCAGCGAGAACAGCCGGTCCTGATTCTGAAATCTTTCTTCACTTTGTTCGCATCGGAAATTTACGGTGCTGGAAATCCGCCGCAGCTTCCCTCGGGGTAAATGCCTCGGAAACAATTGTTGTAGCCGTTCGGCGTTTCGCAACCGTCGGGTCCACTGAGCTTATCGTAAAGACCGCCATCGAGCGCCCCATAGTAGCAATATTCGTGAGCGACCTTGACTGTCGTTGTCGTGACCGAAGGCCTTGTGGTGGTGGTGACCGTCGTTGTGGTCGTGGTCGTTGGCGCCACGCAACCCGACGTGCTGGTCTGGCCGTCCGAATAAGTGCAAGCACTTCCACCATTCAATGGCCACTGCGTGACCGAGTAAGTTTTGATTCCGCTGCCGTTGCAGGCACCCCAGCTTCCGACGCAGCTAACGGCGCAGCTGCGAGGCGAAGAAGGGCAACTGGTTCCGCCATTGCTCGGGAACTGAGTGACAAGATAATCTTGCGTGCCGGTGCCGGGGTTGCATGAACCCCAACTGCCCGAGCAGTTGACCGGTGTCGGAGTGCAAGCCTGTTGATTGCAAGGGCTGGTGTCGCCGGTCGAATACGCGCAGCCCGAGCCGCCATTTGCTGCCGCCTGCGTGACCGTGAATGTTTTGATACCGCCGCCACAAGCTTGGCTGCAGGAACTCCAGCTTCCGGAACAGTTCACCGGGCAAGCTTGGGTGTTGCAAGATTGGCTCGCGCCATTGGCGTAACTGCAGCTGGTGCCACCGTTCGCAGCGGGCACCGAGATCGAAAATGTTTTGGTGCCGCCGCCACAAGTTCTGCTGCAAGATCCCCAGGCGCCGACACAGTTTTGAGGGCACGCTTGCGTGTTGCACGTCTGAGTCGCACCGTTCGCGTAACTGCAACTGGTGCCGCCATTCGCGGCGGGTGTGGTCACGGTGAAAGTTTGGGTTCCACTGCCACAAGTTTTCGAGCACGCGCCCCAACTTCCCACGCAGTTCACCGGCACGACGCAAGCCTGGGTGTTGCAGGCTTGCACGGTTCCATTGCTGGCCGCGCAGGCGGCTCCACCATAAGTCGCAGGTGCGGTGACCGTGTAAGTTCTGGTGCCACCACCGCAAGCGGCCGTGCAGGCGCCCCAATTTCCTTGGCAATTGGTGGCCGGGCAAATCCCGATTTTCGAGACACAAACGGCCTGGCCAGAAGAGTCCACGCCGGTCATGATTTGCGAAGAGGAACACTGCCCGCGGTACAACGGAGAGCATTCGATATTGCCGTTATCTTCAAGACCGGTCACCACTTGGTAAGGCAACCCATTCGCCGCACAGGTTTTTCCGGCGTGTTTGGGTCGGCAGGTGTGATTGATGCTGTTGTAGATGCCGTTCAAAATCACGCAGGCCGATTGAATCGTGTCTTCGTTGATTCCGCGAACGGACGAGTAACTGTAGTTCGAAAGATTCAGTGGAACTTTCAAACTGGATGGAAAGTCTGCGATCAAATTGATTTGGATTTCGATGGTTGGCGCCAAGCAGGGATAGGTCTGGCAATTGGGTCGCCACTGCGCCTGAAATTTAAACGGACAATCCAAACTGGGATCGGCGGTGCCGACCGGACACTGTCCACCTTGACCCGAAATTCTCGAAGTCGGATCGGTCGCATCGTAAGTGAGCTTCTGCGCTCCTTGCGAATCGTACAAGACGAAATTATAGAAACCATCCGGGGTCGGAGAAAGGCTGCAACCCGGGGTCGTCGTCATGCAATTGAAATTGGCGTTGCGATTGGTGGTCTCGCGCCAAGCCGCCGGACTTTTCATGGCGGCTTCGATTTGGGCGCGAGCCGAAATCACGATGCGCACGGTTTTTAGCTGCAGGCTGCTTTGATTCGAAAGACTGGAAATCGAGACCGCCCCCAGCCCTAGGATGCTCATCATCGCCGTCGAGACCAGAACCTCGACGAGACTGAAACCCTTGCTGGTCTTGAATGACTTTAGATGGAGGCGCATTGCGGATTTCCTTGCGGATCAAAACCTTTAATCACCTGGCCGCCGGTGCAGGCACGGGGCGCGATGACCGTGCTTTCGCATGGCTGGCTATTCGCCGTTGTGGCTGGTCCCCGGTAAGCGTTGGGGCCCGTGTTGCAGACGGTGGGGGCGGTGATTTTCACCGAGCAAGCGCCGGTTGCGACATTGTACTGTCCCTGCAAAGAGATGCACGAGGACTCGACACTTTTTTCATCCAGGTTTCGGACCAAATCAAACGTGTAACTGTCGGACTTGTTGTTCAAAACCATCTTTGAAGAGGCCGGTCGGAAGTTCAGTTCAAAATGAACGGTGTCGATCCAATTGCCGTTTTGATAGACGTGACGGATCAGGCGAACATCATAGTGAAAAGGACACGCATCATTTCCGGCTGACGAATTGAATGTCGCGCAAGGCGTGCCTGTCGTGCTGAAGCCCGCGTTCGGGTTGTCGGTTTGGTAATAGGCCGTCGAGGCTCCCGCCAAGTAAATATTCAAGAATGGATACTGCGAGGTGTTTGTCGGTAAAGCCGATCCATTCGACGGTGTGGTCAAGAGGGTGCTGGTGAAAGCGCTCGTGTTTCGGATCTGAATCACTTGCCAAGAACTGGGTGATGTCACTGCACCCACCAGCCTTTGTTTGATTTGCTCGGCCACGACGTGCAAGTTCATCTGCTGTCCGGCGCGAGATTTCTGATTGTTCCAAGACAGGATGCCGATCGTGCCGATACCCATCAGCGCGATGGCGAGGGTGAGACTGATCATGCTGAAACCCCGTTGGGATTTTACGGACAAGCGGTTGCGCATTGAAGGCCTCCGTTGGCGTCAAATCCCATGGCGACGTCGGTTCCGCCACAGGTGCCGGGGTTTGGTTTTCCACAGATCACCGAACCCATGTTATCAAAGCCCAAGACAAAACTTCCGGTGGATGGGCTGCAGGCACTGCTCAGCTGTGGAAGGGTGCAGTTGATTCCATTCAAGGTGCCACCCATCGAGATGCAGACTTCGCTCAGAGTTTCAACTTTGGGATCTTTGTAAACGACAAGATCGTAAGAAGATAATTTCTGCAGACCCGCCGAAGCGGACTCTTTCATTTGAAAACGCACGCTGACTTTGGGGATACCGTGTTTGCACAAGCTATCGTCGCACTCGATCTGCCACTTCAAAGAAAGACCGACCAAACAATAGGCATTTCCGTTGCTGGCATCAAAGGCATTGCAGAAGTCGCCGGTGCTGGCCATGCCCAGGCTGGCAGAGGAGCCATCCAGAGTTTTGCCGTCGATTGAAATTCGCAGCGCTTGCGGAGTGGTGTAGCTGCTGCAGCCCGTATTGGATTCAAGGCAGGCCAAGCCGGAATTGCTGGCGATGATATCGTTCCAACCACTGGTGGACTTGATGATGTTTTGCAGTTGCAGGCGGCGCGCTTCCAACCAGAATTGGCGCTCGGATTGGGCGCCGCTTTTCGCCGAATCCGTGATCAGTTTTGAAGTGCCCAGAACGACGCCGCTGGAAAGAGCGATGGCCACAAGCACTTCGACTGCCGAAAATCCCCACTGATACTTTCTCATTCTATCTCTATTATAAAAGAGGTGCGCCAAGATCCCGAGGAATTTAAGGGGGTTCTAGGCCTGAGACAGGTGCTTGAAGGAAGCTTCACAAAGCCAATGAATTTGATTGATGGAAAGTTACTTTAGATGTGTCAAAAGCCATATTTACCAACGAAACCGGTTTGTTTTCAGAGGGGCTACGCCAGGTTCCGAATTGCCGTGTTCTCAGCTCTGAGAGCCGACCCATTTTTACATCTTGCAGACCTATCCTTGCGAAAAGACTGATTAAACTGTAGAAAATCCGCATGCAGGAAATTGAAAAACTTCGATCGGAGATCGATCAGATCCATCTCGAGTTGGCGGCACTCTTTCGCCGTCGCTTGCAGATCACGGAAAAAATCTGGGAGATTAAAAAATCTCAGGGCCTTCCGTTTTTTGATGCCACTCGCGAGCAGGCCATCATCCGTCAGTTTGACGAGCACGTCAGTGATCCGACCGAGCAGCAGGTGCTGCAGAATTTTTTAAAATCCGTTCTGGCAGAAAACAAAAAATATCTCGAGATGAAAATAAAATGAAGGCTGCAGATTTCGAACTTCTTTTACCTTGTGGACAAAAAGAAATGGCCGAAGCGGCCATTCAAAACGGCGCGGATGCCATCTACGTCGGCTTTCCGGGTTTCAATGCCCGCGGCCGCAGCTATGACTTTGAATTGGAAGAGCTTCGCCAGATCATCGAGCTTTGCCATCTGAACGGCGTCAAAGTGAATCTCGCTTTCAACATCGTGATCTTCGAAAACGAATTGTCCCGCGTGACCGAGGCCATTCAAAAAGTTCTGCCGCTCAAACCCGACGCCTTGATCGTGCAGGATTTGGGATTGGTGCGAATGATCAAGGCGATGTGCCCCGAACAGATCGTGCATGCCTCGACGCAAATGACGATCACCAATGATTTGGCGATCGAGCTGCTGGAAGATTTGAACATTCGCCGTTTTGTCTTGGGCCGCGAGAATTCATTACCCGAGATCAAGCTCATCGCCGAGCGGACGAAAAAAGAGCTCGAGGTTTTCGTGCACGGTGCTTTGTGCGTTTCGTACTCGGGCCAATGTTTCACTTCGGAAACTTTGGGCGGGCGCTCGGCCAATCGCGGACAGTGCGCGCAGAGCTGTCGGTTCAGCTACGATCTGATCGTCGACGGCGAAAAGAAGAACCTGGTTGATCGCACTTACCTGGTGTCGCCGAAAGATCTTTGCGGCATCGGTCAGATTCCCGAGCTCATGCAATTGGGCGTGAAAAGTTTCAAAGTCGAGGGACGCCTGAAAAGTCCCGAATACGTCGCGCAGGTTGCAAAATCTTTCCGCACGGCCATCGATAAAACCCTGCAACATAATTCTTTGAGCGAATCTCAGCTGCAGGCCGAGAAAAACAAAATGGGTGTCGAGTACTCGCGCGGATTTTTCCCTGGTTGGCTGAACGGCGTGAATCACCAAGAGCTGGTTGACGGCACATTCAGCTCGCACCGCGGGGTCGAAATCGGCAAGATCACCTCGATTCAAAAAAATTCGATGGTGATCGAGCTGAACGACGGCAAACTGGAAATTGAAAACGGTGATGGCTTGTCCTGGTTCGAGGGCAAAGAGAAAAAAGGCGGCTCGATCTATTCGGTGCATCGCGATCGAAACAATCTGGTGGTCGAGTTTTCGAATTCCACCGTGCTCGCCGCTCATTCGGTGGGCTCGCTGGTTTATTTCAATCATGATCGCAGCCAGAAAAAAGAAATCGAAAAGTCGCTGACGGATAAGAACGTCTTTAAGAAAATTCCGGTTCAGGTTGCGCTGACGCTTGAAGAGGGAAAACCCTTGGTGGCTCAAGTCCGTGACGGCCGCTTCGAACTCCGCCTGCAATCAGAAGGTGTGTTATCGAAAGCGCAGAACAAGCCCCTGAATGAAGACTTGATGTACGACGAGTTTTCGTCATTGGCGAACACCGTTTTTCATCTGGATCGTGGTGCGTTTCAAACGAATCTGTCGAACGCGCCGGCGCTGTTTCTGACTCATAAAGAAATTAAAAATCTGCGGCAGAAGCTCTTTGCGGAGCTCACCCGATTGCGAAAAGAAAATAAGATCGAAAGCTCGGGCCAGGTGCAGGTGAAGGATTTGGATCTGCCGCCGATGGCGCTGGAGACATCGGCCAAGGTTGCAAACGCGACGATCGGTCTGAATGTACTTCTGCGAAACAAAGAACAGGTTCGGGATTTGATCGCGGCCACTGAGGCTGCGCAGATTCAGGCCACGCAGTTGCGTTCCGTCTGTCTCGACTTTGAATTCGGCCGTGATTACAAAGATTCGGTCGAGTCGTTGCGCCAAGCAGGCTTCAAGGTCGGCATTGCGACCACGCGGATTTTAAAGCCGCAAGAGTACATCAATCTCAAAATCATTCACTCGATGAATCCGGATTTCATCTTGGTCCGAAACCTGGGTGCGCTTTATTATTTCAAGCACATCCAAAAATTTGCGGGGCCTTTGAAAGGCGATTTCAGTCTGAACGTCACCAACCACCACACGTTTCAGTATTTAACAAACAAGGGCTTGGACTCGGTTTGCCTGTCCTATGATCTGAATCTGGAGCAGACGATCCGCCTGCTTGAAAACGTGGACGCTTCGAAAGCCGAGATCACCATTCATCAATCGATGCCCAGCTTTCACATGGAACATTGCGTGTTCGCGGCGTTTCTGAGCAAAGGCAAAAGCTATAAAGACTGTGGCAAACCTTGCGAAAAACACAAAGTGCAGTTGAAAGACCAATTCGGCAATTATCATTGGATCAAGCCTGATCAGGAATGTCGAAATACCATGTACAATTCCAGCGCGCAGACGGCCCTGCCTTATTTGAATTCTTGGCAGCAACTGGGCCTAGGCGAGATCCGTTACGAAGCCTTGCATGAAGAGGGCGCCGAACTGATTAAAAAGATTCGCAACTATGTTGACGTCTTGGCCGGAACCAAAACGGTCGCGGCTGCCATGACCGATCTTGAAACCACTGAAGTCTACGGTCTTTCTCCACGTCAGCTCGACAAGTCGCAAGAATACCAAGCGCGCAAAAAAGACCATAGCTTCTTATAGTGCCTTCGATTCAAATCCAATATGCTGGGCAAATGACCATCATATTGGACTTTGTTGAAAAGACGGGATGAAGGCAGAAAGGTCTTTTCTTTCTCCGTTCAGCGGAAACACTGAAAAAGAGCTTTGGCAATGAACGTATAGGGCTTTGTCTCGCAATTCTTGTGAACCGCAAAATCAGTCAACTGCCGCAGCGAATCCGAGCCACATTGGGCTTTGGCATTCGCGACGGCCCGAGCCTTGGCCGTTCCTTCGTCGGCGCCATCGGGCAGATCCAGATCACAAGCCACCGTGGCGTTGAGCTCGCCTTGCGCTTCGATGATCTGGCGTTTCGGAGCAAGGTCACAATAGGTTGGATTTTCATCGAGAGTGCCTTCGGCCGCTCGTCCATTCGCATCTAAAGCGCGAAGGGTTCCGACGTTTCCGATGATTTGCAGAAAAAAGTTTTCACCTTCATAGATCGTCGGGAGGCCCGGATAAAGATGGCGAACTTTGACGACCCGGACCGGATCGTCTTTCACGCCATATGTCTGGCCGTGAAACATTTGGACGTTTTCCATAATGGCAATCATATGGTGATCGTCGGTCTCGGAAAGCCGCACACCGGGGACGGTGCCATTGTTCGAAGTGCCGAGCGTGTAGCAGGCGCGATTTGTTTCGGTGGCATACAGGGGTGAGCCCATCATCAGGGCGCATCCGGTGATCATCAGTAACTGTTTCATTTTATTCTCCTTGGTTGAAACTGAAATCGATGTACCCTGGGAAAATGTTGAATAAAATCGAATTGTTTTCTACAAATGGTTCGATATGGAAACCAATCGACTGAAGCAGCTCTGCGTCGTTCACGAAACCGGGAATCTGCGCAAAGCCGCCGAAATTTTAAATATGTCCCACAGCGCCCTGTCGAAATCGCTCAAGGTCTTGCAACAGGAATTAAAGCTCGAACTTTTGCAACAGCATGGACGCGGCATCGTGCTGACGGCCGAGGGCAAAGCCTTCGTCGTCAAAGCCCAGGCATTTTTGGATATGGAAAAACAGATGCTCGCGCAAAATCACCGCATAACCGACATGTACAAGATCGGCGCGATCGAATCCTTCAGCACCCACTTTTTGGGAATGACATGGGCCCGGCATTTTCCGAACCAGCCTTTGCAAATTCATGAGATGTCATCGGGACATCTCGAAGACGCGGTTTTAAATGGCCAAATCGACGTGGCCATCACCTATGATCCCGTCCCGATGAAAGATCTCGAGTTTGTTTCGGTCGGAAAAGTTTCGATGGGCATTTATCATCGCAAGGGCAGTTTTAAAAACATGGCCTTCGCAAAAATTCCGTTTATCGCGCCGTTGATACCTTCGGTGGGTACTCCGTCTTCCGCCAAAGGTTTGGATGGCTGGCCCGAGCATGAATCTCCGCGTAACATTCAGTACCGGGTGGATCTGATGGAATCAGGACTGGCATTGGCGCGAAGCGGGCAGGGCGCCATCTTCATTCCGGACTTTGTGGCGAAGACCCAGAATCAAGCTTTGGCGGATGATTACAAGCTGATCGAACACGCCATGCCGCAAGGACTGAAGAAAGTTGAACGCCGGGTTTTTCTGGTGACGCTTGAATCACGCCAAAAAGAAAAAATGATTCGCGAGCTCAAGAAGATGATCGAGAGCGAGTGCCGATAAGCCCACGGCGCGCGGGTCGATCATGCGACGGCGCGCCGGCCGATAAGCCCATGGCTCTCGCGCTCGAACAGGTTACCGCAAGCAGTCCGAAGTTTTCACTCCGGCCAGGGCACAACTTTCAATCAGTGTTTGGTGAAAGCTCAGCTGGCTGAGGGCGAGATCCGTTTCGCTGTCCAAGAGACGATTTTGCTCGATGAAAAGATCATTGGTCGAAATTCGTCCCAGTCGAAAGGTTTTTAAAATATCCAAGTAAAGACCTTTGGCCTTTTCAAGATTTTTTTTCGATTCGGTGAGGTTTTGGCGGGCGATATTGATTTTCTCTTTCAGAAACACAAATCTTTGTTTTAAAGTTTGCTCGGTGTCCTTGTAATCATTCTGGGCCGCGACTTTTTCGGCTAGCGCGGAAGACACCAGCGCTTTGGTTTCCAGTCGGGACCACAAAGGTAATGTCAACGTCGCCAGGCCCACCCACTGTTTCGTGTCTCGTTCTTTGATCGGTGATTCCTGATACACCAGGCTGAGATCCAAGGATGGCCAATAGGCGCCACGACTGGCTTGCCACAATTCATCTTTGGACTGAGCCAGCCAATATTTTTGCTCGATCAATGGAAGCTGTTTCTGGGTGTCGATTTGGACGCCAACAGATTCAGAGAAAGGCCAATCCTTCGTTTCCAGATCCGTTACGAAAGTCGAAAGGATCAACGAACGATTTTCGCTGACATCCAAAGCCGCCAAGCGAGCCTTGTTTCTTTGCTGGGCCAGGTCGACTTCGGCTTTGGTCATTTCCTGGGCCGGCAATTTTCCCTGAGCGTAACGGTCCTTGACGATGCGAAGGGTCTCTTCTTTCAGTTTCAACAAACCCTCTTGAATGCGATGGCTTTCCGCCAGGTACAAAGATTTGAAGATCAAATCCGACGCCTTCAACTCGACGGTGAGCGCCTGATTCAATAGGCCCAGCTCGGCGTATTTGTTCTGTGCTTTGGCGGCTTGCAAAGACTTCCAATCGGCACCGCCGCGAAAGAGATTCCAATTCACGTCCGCTTCCAGATAATCCACGGTTTCGGTCGTGTTCAGGGATCCACTCGTGTTGGTGCCATCGAATTTGACGTCTGTTTTTTTCTTATTCGCAGAAACGCTCAGAGACGGTGTCCAAAACAATTTCTTCGACAGCAAGACATCTTCGCTGGTTTCCAGATTCTGTTTCTGCGTCTGGATGCTCAGGTTTTGATTTTTAAAATTTTCCAGATCGTTGAAAAAAACGGGGCCAGCCTGAGCGACGGAAAGAAAAGAAATCAAAGCGAGCATCATGACTTTTGCTCCTTACGCTGGAGATAAATGAATTGCAAAGCCGGCACGATGTACAGGGTCAGCAAAGTCGAGATCCAAAGACCACCACAGACCGCAATGCCCAAAGGCTGAAGGATCTTGCCGCCTTCGCCAAAACCCAGCGCAATCGGCAGCATGCCAAGAACGGTGGTCAGCGAGGTCATCAGGATTGGACGCACCCGTGCCAGCGAGGCTTCGATTGTCGCCACCTTGGCGCCGCGGCCTTCTTCGAAAAGCTTCTTGATAAAGTCGACCAGGATGATGCTGTTAGCGACGGCAATCCCGTTCAACAGGATCGTTCCCAGACCGGAATTTAAAGACAGGCTGCTCTGGAAAATAAAAAGAGAGAGCACGACGCCGATAAAGCCCAGGGGAATGGCCACCAGAACCAGAAGCGAGTGGATGATATCACCCAATTGCAAAACCATCACCAAGAAGACCAAGAGGATGGAAATCACCACCGCCCATTTCAGCTGGGTCAAAGACTCTTGCAGCTCTTTGTCGGGTTGGGCTTCGACCAAAGAAGGCATGCCGGGTTTACCGGAATCCAATTTCGCTTTGAATTCCTGCAAAGCTTCGTGGGCTTGTTTTTTCTTTTCCTCTTTCAAATGCAGTTGCGATTTATTTTCGCGGGCTTCGACCAAGACCATCGGGGTTTGGTTTTCCTGGTACAGTCTAGGTGGCTTCATCTCCATCGTCAGATCCGCCAATGCACCCAGCGGAATCAGGCGGCCTTCGAAACCGATCGGCAGTGCTTTCACGTAATCCAGCGAGGTCACCGAATCTTGCGACAGGCGAAGATAGATGGGGAGCTCTTGCTGATTTTGAAAAATGCGATCGACATAAACGCCTTCGGTCACGACGCGCAGGTAATGAGAGACGTCGACTTTGCTCAGAACTTCGGATTCCGATCCCGACTGCGTGAAGGGGCGAAGCGTGATTTGCTTTTCACTTTCCGACGTCGGCGTGACCTGAACTTTTTCGAAGATGCCTTTTTCCACCAGCAAGGTGCGCATGTCCTGCGCCAGCTGCAGTCTCATTTCAGGTGCGCCGCCCGTGATTTCCAGACGGAAGGTCGGTGGATCCGGAATCTCCAGCTCGGACGGGTTCCAGGCTTCGACCCAATAGAATTTGGTCGGCGTGTTTTTATACCGATCTTCGGCCTGCTGAACCAATCCTTCGACTTTCTTTTTGTCCTTCAGGCGCAACATGATGAAGCCATTGTTGGTGCCCTGAATCTGCGTGAAGGTGTACAGAAATTCTTGGCCAAAGTTGGCGTTCAAATCCTGCTCGAGACTCTCCAGTTCCGATTCGACCTGTTTCGTGGTCGAGAAAACCGGCGACGAAACTCCGACCATCAGCCAATCGCTTTCGGGTTTGCCGATGACCTCTTTTTTCAGATGCGGCAATGCAAAGCCGACCAATAAAACCAAAAGGACCACGACGCTGCTGAACACGATTTTCTGCAGGGACCTTGAATCCAGGAAAATTTCCAGCGTCCTGCGGTAGCCGCTTTCCAATCGCTTCAAACCATTTTCAAATGGCGAGTGGACCTCGAGCTGAGTGCCGCGCGAGAGCAGCTGCAGACGAATGGTCGGCACCAAAATCAAAGCGACGACCGCCGAAAATCCGTGCGAGAAAATCACGGCCTTGGCCAGATCTCCGAGCAAGGAATGCGTCAGGCCCTGAGTGAAAATCAACGGGAAAAAGACGACCAAGGAAGCCAGGGTCGAAGCTATGATCGGCAGCTTCACCTCGTTGACCGCATCTAAAATCACGCGGGCTTTTTCGAGATAGCTCAGATGTCCTTTTTGGTGCTCAAAGTGACGGACGATATTTTCGAGGACGACCACCGAGGCATCGACGTTCATGCCGGCGGAAAGGGCCAGGCCCCCCAAGGAAATCATGTTCAGGTTCATACCCGTCAGGCGCATCAAGATGAAAGCGAGCAACAGGCTCAGCGGAATTTCGATGGCGGCGGTGATGACGTTCTTAAAGCTACCGATGAAAATAAAGAGCACGACGACCGCGAGAAAGGCCGCCAGAAAAACTTCTTTGACGACGCTGAGAACGCTCTTATTGATGAATTCGGATGGGTTGACCAGAACTTTGAATTGAACGTCCGAGGGCCACTGCTTTTCCAGCACCTTCAGCTCGTCCATGATCTGGTCGGACATGTTTTTGACGTTCCCGCCCTCTTTCGGAGTGGCAAAAAGAATCAAGCTTTCAACGCCGCTGGTTTTAAACTTCTGTCGGCTCTCTTTCGAAATGCCCGTCGTGATTTTCGAAATGTCTTTGAGAAAAATAGGGGCGTGGCCGCGATCCGAAACTCGAACCCGTGCCAGGGAATCCATGCCGTCCACGGTTTTCGGCAGATCGATCAGGTATTCTTTTTCGCCGAGCTTGAGATTTCCTCCATTCAAGCCGATGACGGCCGCCTGGATGGCCGCCTGCACCTGGGGCGTGCTGATTTCATACTGCGCCAGCTTTTCGGGCATCAAGGTGACGGTGATCTCTTTGCGGTTTGGATTGAACAGACCCACGCCGTCGGCATCCTGGATTTTGCCATTCAATGGCGACATCATCGGCTCGAGAATTTGGTAAAGCTCATCCAACGAGCGAAGCGGACTGTAAAAGCTAACGGCCAAGAAGCCGCTGTTTTCGCGCCAGCTGTTGACGCGAATGCCCCGACGGACGGCCTCGCTGGCGGTCGTGAAGCGCGTGTTCACGCGATTGCGAGTTTCGATCATGGCCTTTTCGGGATCTGCGCCCCAGCCAAAGACCACTCGGTAAGAGGCTTGTTGATTTCGATATTCGGCCTTCAGTTCTTTCACCTGAAAGCTGTCGATCTTGATGGATTGAAGATCGCTCTCGAGATCTTTTCCGTAAGCTTCGAAAAATTGGGTGGCCGATAAAGAGCCCACCGGAATGTTCACCGCGACGGTGGTCTGACTGCTGGTGGGAAACAAAGAGATCGGAAGCTGCAGACCGCTCAACACGCCCCAAAGCGCCAAGGCCCCCAAGGTCACATAAACCCGTAAGGGGCGGGTGAAGAGCTGAATCATCGGGTCTTTTCCTCTGGTTTTTCCACTTCGATGACTTCGTTTTCTTTCAGCGTGCGGCTGGCGCGAACCACGACCTTGTCGCCAGAGGCGATGCCGGATTTCACAACGAAAAAGCTATCGCGTTGCTCGCCAAGCTCGATGGATTTTTTATCGACTTTGTTGTCCGCCTTGATCACGCGAACCATGGGCTTGCCATCTTGAAAAATCAAAGATGATTCCGGAATCATGAAGATCGAGCCTTGATTGATTTCGAAGGTCGCCTGGCCGACGCTGCCGATCGGTGGTGGTGCATCTTTCGAGTGAACGAATTCAAATTCGGCAGCAGCCGTTCCCGTGCGCGCATCCACCAAGGGACTGATGCCGACGATGCGAACGGCAAGCTTGGCATCTTTCTGAGATTCGCAGCGGAACTCGCCAACCTGGCCGGCCTGCACGATGTTCAGCTCGCCGCTGGGAAACTCGGCCGAGAGTTTCAGGGATTTGGGATTGATCACGGTGACAAGCTTGTCACCACGCGAGACCTTGGCCATCTGGGTGGTCCAAAAATTACTGACGACACCCGCAATGGGTGCGCGAACCGGGACCGCCGCGTAGGTGAAGCCCGGATCTTTGTTTTCAAGATACATGATGATTTCGCCAGATTTTACGACCGATCCAAGCGGCTTTAAAATTTTTGTGACGTTGCCTTCGATATCGGCGGTGACCAAGGATTGAATCTTGGCTTCGACCTTGACCGGAACAATCACGCGTCGTTTGTCGTCCTGAGGTTTGATTTCCTGCAAGAGAACTTTGGGTCGGTCTTCCGTTACGGGCGTCGGCGCGGGGGCCGCGTGGGTTGCGGAAAAAGACAGACAAATCAGGCCGATCAGCGTGATAGCGTTCATAGAGAGTCCTTTTTGGTTTTTTGCAGGCGGGACTATACAAAAAGACGAACTAAATAGGAAGACTTGTGGAGGGCATTATCTTGTTTTCAATTTTGCTCAGCAATTGCACAGTTTCTCTCGGACCGAGAGTTCTTTAAACCCTTTATTCCAAAGGCTTTTCTGACTTTGGTGCCACTCTTGCGCGCTGCCAGCTTGTCTTCAATTGGGGGTATCGGTCACAACGAGAAAATCTGGCAAGTGACCGATACCCCTCGGAAGCGAGGTTGCGCTCTGAGATGAGGCAGTCGAAACGTGTTGCTCAGGCAAGAGGGAGGTATTTTTCAAGAAGCAGAGCAAGTCAGGAGATCATGCTGAAAAATCATGAGAGCTCCGAAGTGCGGGGGCCTGAGGTGGATCTGCAAGATCGAGGGCCAAAAGAATTTATTTTTTAAAGTCGCGGTCCAAGACGGTCTTGCGGCCTTCGCGGCGGGCGCTTTCGATCGCGCGGTCACATTCGATGCGCACGATATCGGAAAGGATGTCCATCACCGAAGCGGATGTGTTCATGTCCGACCGGGCGCGGATGTAATCCTTCAGTTTGGACGCCACGATTAAGATGTCTTTCGGGACCCCGGCCATGGATGCGTTCGTGGTGATCGAAATTCCGGATCCTGGTTGGTTGGCGGGAATGATTCGTCGTCGCTGATCCGGCGAGCCGCCAGCATTTGGCTGGGTGCCTGAGGCTGAACTAGAGCCTGAGCCACTGGAAACGGAAGCGGTATCGCTCGCGGATTCCAACGGCTCTGGTTTCAGAGGTGCCGTCTTCTCGATCGCGCCGGCATCGCGGTGTCGCGCTCCGGGGAGATGTGATTCGAAGCAAGTGATCGAGCAAAAAGAATATCCTGTTCGCTGGCCGTTGCAGGTCGAAACGCTGCAGACATAATATTTTTTACCGAGCTGAATAGGATTTTTGCAGGTGCTGCATTTTTTCCAGGTCGAAACAGAGTTTGTGTCCATGCCTTCAGTGTGAAGGCTGGACACTCAAAAATCTATGGTCACTTGGACCAAAGGCTGGGGCCAAAGCCATCCAGATTTATAAATACATTTGTCGCATCATTTGCACTCGCAAACGAGCATCTTCAATAGTGCGTTCCGCTGACTGCTGATGAAAATGACCGGACTCTCCCAACCAATCTTGGACAACAACAAGCACTGCCTTCACGACCGCCATAGGGACCTCCTTCTAGGTATGCTTGTATTTTAAGCAGCAAGGTGGAGTTATTCAATACCGATCTGGAAGGTATTGCCGTATGATACTTTTGCTATGGGGGATAACACCATGAAAAGTGACAATAATCGCGGCTCGCGTATTTTGGTCGAGACGTTGAAACAGGCGCTGAAAAATCGCGGAATTAAATACCGAGCTTTGGCCCTGACTTGGGATCTTTCCGAGGCTTCGGTGAAAAGAATCATGAGCCAAGGAGATCTTTCGCTGGAAAGAATTGAACAGGCTTGCAGTCTGATGCAGATGACTTTCGGAGAGTTGATTCGGCTGACCCCATTTTCGTCCGAAGCTCAGGATCAGGAGCTTTCCGCCGAGCATGAAAATGAGTTTATCAAAGAGCCCAAGCTGTTTCATTTCTGGCATCTGATCAGCGAAGGGAAAACCGTGAAATGGATCGAGAAAAAATTTGAGATCCAGCCAGAAGAGATCCGCAAATTTCTTTTCACATTGGATCGAATTGGTCTGATCGAGCTGCATCCAGGAAACAAGGTGAAAATCGTGGCGAAAAATCGAGTGCGCTTCCGCCGAGACGGAATGATGGGTCGTCAGATCTTGGGGCAGGCCAAAGAGTCATTTCTAACCGGGGATTTTAAGAACACCGACGAACATCTCCGTTTTGGAATGTACCGGTTGAATCCCCAAAGTGTCAGTCGCTACCGGGTGAAAATGGACAAGCTGATCAACGAAATGAAATCCGAAAGCCAGATCGAAGCTGAACAAAGTGAAAGTGTCGAATTTGGTTTTTTATTGGCATTAAGGCCTTGGACTTCGCCTTTGTTAAAGGCGATGAAGCCGCGGGGAAAATAAATACATAGTTTTCGACGCACTTATATAGGCTCCAGCGTCGGTATTGACCAATGACATAGCGATGCGCTATGTCAATAGCATCGAAACAAAACGTATGGGCTGCGGAGCCCGCAAAAGGAGATACCTGTGAAGACTCTGATCGCTCTCGCTTTGATTTTGACAACCTCTTCTGCCATGGCTCTCAGTCCACGCAATTCTTGGTCACAGATTTTTTCTTCCGGCGCGTCCCTGTCCTTTGAAGAAAGTCTGGGCCCGATCAAATTGAATAATGCCTGCATCACCGAGACCGAAATTCGCACCATCAATCCAGTTACGGTTTGTGTCAGCGAAGTTCCGCACGAAGAGCTCTATGATCAATTGGTTGTGACGACTTATGTTTGCGAAAAATGGGGCCCAAAGGCTTTTTCATTTCCACGCACTTCGAAGCAAGTGATTTGCATTGAAGATGGCTCTCGTCCAAATGCGGCTGAAGGAAAAGGTTGCCTTGAATATGGTGAGATTGAAACCACGATTAAGAATACGATTCAAGTCAGTGTGAAAGATCCAGGCGATGTTTGGCCTGTTTTCAAGAAATCATTCACATTCCCGAATTGTCAGTAAACTTGATCCAGACAGACGACTGCCCAGCGGCGGCCGTCAAAGAAGGATTCAGATCTCGATTTAAAAAAAAGGCTCGCCAACTGGTGAGCCTTTTTTATTTCAGACTTCAATTTCAAAAGGCTGACGTTTTTACGTCATTTCGTTCTTGTTGGCTTTTGGTTTCAGTTCCAAAAAGCTTCGAAGCATCCACGCTGCTTTGTCGTGTGCGCCCACCCGTTGAATCATCATATCTTCACTGAAGACGTCATCGGCATCAGCGCAAGCTCTTGAGGCTTCATGCGCCCGTCGCGCCAGCAGACTGTGGCTAGAGATCAGATTCAATAAAGCTTGGTCGTTATTGGCATCGACACGGCTCATTTCTTCCAGGTCAGAACCGGCCAGGATTTTTTCCAATGAGATCGGCGCGACTTGATCCAAAGCGCGAATTCGCTCGGCAATCGTGTCGATGGCTTCAGCCAGCTGTTGGTATTGCTCTTCGGTCATTTTGTGGACCGAGAAAAATTTGGGACCCTGATAGTTCCAGTGAACAGCATAAGTTTTCATGTACAGCACAAAAGTGTCGGCCAAAACCAGGCGTAAGGCTCCAACCACATCTTTGTTTTGTTGTTGTTCAATGGGTGGTTGAACCACGGATTGTTTAGCAACAGGTTCTTGAGCCGCGGTCTGTTTTGCCATGGATTGTTGAGCTCCGGGTTGTTTGGTCGGCGACTGTTGAGCCGCGGTTTGTTTTGTCATGGATTGTTGAGATGCTGGTTGTTTTGCCATGGACTGCTGAGGGCGTTGTTGGGAAGTGGGGGCTGGGCGAAGTGCGTTTTTTGCATTTTTCTTTTTATCAATCTGGACTGACTTCATATAAATCTCTCTCCTGCTTTTTGTACTTTTAATTTCGATCAGCTTTGTTTCAACAACGACTCAAAAGGCAAAGATGGTGCCAGCACGCATAACGGAACTGACCACTGAGATTGGGTCAGAAAAGGACATGAAGCCGGAATCTTGAGGAAATCATACCTATCAAACGGCCCTGTCATGAATTGAAGTGTTTGTGTCGATTGGGTTCAGCAATTACATTGAGAGCATGATTTCTATTCAAGGGCAAAAAACGTTTCTTCGAGATTGGACATTGAAGGATTTGGATGTTTTCAAAAGCTGGCATACGGGGCGCCATCAGTGGAAAGAATTTGATGCTCCTTACTTTCCCGTGGATGAAAAGGAATTTTTGCAAGGCCTCGAGATTTTGCGCGAGCGGATCGAGAAGCAAAATTTTCCCCAGCCCCGAATGCGGATGGTGATTGCCGATTTGGAATCGGATCAATTGGTCGGAACCGTGAATGCCTATTTGCAAAACGTCCCGAGATCGTTCGGCTGGATCTGCACACGTGGTCGGGGAATGAAAGAATGATGAAGCTTGCAACCAAGCTCGGATTTCGTCTGGAAGGACGGTTTCGCCGGGCCCGCATCGTCAACGGCCAACATTTCGATTCCATGCAATACGGAATCTTACGCGAAGAATGGCAAGCCGGTCCGTTCGTCAGTCAATCTTAAAGGCACGGGCTGCGGACCAAGCGGATGAATCCTCTTCTTTTGAGGTGGCACGGACGCGCCAAAAGAATTTTCCACGTGGGAGTGGCAGAATCAAAACATATTGATTTTTGGCGGTGGTGGTTTGATGAACAATTTGTTTAAAACCCGCATCCGAAGACAATTGGAATTCGTATTCCAACACTTTTTTCACCGCGGACCAGCTGCAAGCGATCGGGGTGATCATGGTTCCCTGACTGGGAACCGTGGTGCCATTGCTCGGTTGTTGCAAATTGGGCGTTGCGAGCTGAGCTGCTTTTTGGATTTCAATGGTGGCGGGGGCTGAAGGCAGGCTGGCCACTTGTCTTTTTTCGTCGACGGCCGTGATTTGCAAATCATAAGTTCCGGGTGGAAGCGTTTTTAAGGCCAGCTCGGTTTGGTTGACGATTTCGGTCGTCACCGCCGTGTGGGTTGGATCCTTTTTATGAATGTTGACCCGGTAACGCTCGGCCATTGGCAATGGTTTCCACTCGACAATATTCTTTTTCGTCTCTTTGGTGTTCACGCGGACTTGAAATTTGAAAAGCGGTTTGGCGATCGTCGGTGCCGGCAATTGAATTTGCAGAGTGCCAGTTTCGCTGAACTCGCCGCGCGGACGAGCCTTCGCCAAGGCTTGCACTCGCCAGAAATAAGTTCCGGGCGCGACGCTTTCCCATTTGAAGGCGGTGCCTTGAACCTCTCTGGCCAAGAGTTGATTTTTAAATCCTGGGTCGCCAGCAATCTGGAGTCGGTACGAGTCGGCATCGGAGGTCTTGTGCCAAGACAAAATCGGTGTGTTCAGAATCGAGCTTTGCACCGACGCCGGATCACGTCCGTTGGTTCCCGCCTTGAAGCTGAGAATGACTTTGGCCTGTTGAGATTTCAATTTCGTAACAGGCAGTCGTTCACGTTTTGGCTTCGCTTGGGCCGGTCGTTCGTATTTCGCAGGAGCGGGCTCAACAACGGGTGGCGGTGCCAATGTGGTCGTGGTGGTTGGAACTTGCGCGACGGGAGCAGGGATCGTCATTGTCGTCGTGGTAGAGGTCGTGAGCGGCACCGTGATCGAAGTTTCAACTGGTGCCTCTGCCGGGGTCCGAGAAGGATTGGATCTGATAAACTGCCAACCAGCGAAACCCACCAGGCTCAGGGCCGCAAAGCCAACGAGAATTTCCGTCCATCGCGTACCGCTCGGGCCGGTCGTGGTGGTCGAAGTGTTCGAGACGCCAAGATCGCGAATGATTTCATCAACGGTTTGATAGCGATCATTCACCGAAGGACTGCACATCTTCTCGGTGATGTCTTTGTACTTGGGGGGAATCGAAAGGCCGCTCACGGATGGAAAAACCAAAGCGTCTTCGCGAATTTTCGTCAGGATTTCCGTTTGCGATGTTCCCGAGAAGGGCCGCTGCCGAGTGAGCAATTGGAAAAGAATAACTCCCAGACTCCAAATGTCGGATTGAAAGGTGGCCGGTTGCCCGCGGGAGACTTCGGGTGACATGTAATACACGCTACCCATGACGATGGTTGATTGCAGTTCTTCCGATTGGGGTTCACGCATGATCTCGGCAATTCCGAAATCGACGATCTTCACGCCCTTTTCGCCCTGGATGATCACGTTCTTCGGTTTCAAATCACGGTGAATGATGCCTTTGCGATGCAGGGCCTGCACGCCCATCAGAATTCGGTAAAAAATATTCAGGTCGCGTTTGAGATCCGGTTTATTTTTCTGGATGTATTCGTCCAGCGGAATGCCTTCGATGTATTCCATCGCGATGTAATGAATGTCTTTGTCTTGACCCAGTTGATAAATCGTCACCACATTCGGGTGATTCAATTGCGCCAGCGCTTTTCCTTCGGTGCGAAATAATCTCAGGACTTCGGGAATTTCGGAAATGGCATCGTCGGCGATGACTTTCAAGGCGACGGAACGATTCAAAACTTCTTCGTAAGCTTCATACACTTCGCCCATGCCACCTTTGGCAATCAATCGAACGATCGTGTAAGGGCCAAGTCGCGAACCTGGCGTTAGCTTTTGCTTCATTTTTGTTTACGTACCTACCTGCTCTTTTATCGGAAAACCTGTTCGCTGCCTGAAGCCAAGATGGAAAATAGCTACGTTTTTTCAGTGGATTAGGTCACTATGAGCTATGCGACTTGAGGACATGTTTATACCACTGGTTCTGCTCTTTTCTGGACTGTTGGGCCAAGTCCAAACAGCGCTCGCGGCGGAGCGAGAGCCCATCTCGGTCCAGTGGTTCGAGCCCAAAGTCCTGCCGACCGACGTGAAAGGTCTCACTTACGTCAATCTTGTCGGCAAGACCTCGCCAAACGTCACGGTCCAGGTCAATCCGGATTCGATCATCGTCATTCAACCCGCGGATCCAAAAAACAAAGAGCTTCCGCGCATCGGCGAGACTTTGGTCAAGAGTGAAGGTCGTGGTTATTTCAGATTGAAACTGTTCATGCCAAATGGACTTTCGCAAGTGCCCATCAGTTTTCGCAAAGACAATGGCGAGCAAAATTCGATTTTGTTGACCATGCGGGTGGATAAGGATGACGCCAGCCTGAACGTCAAAGTCACTCGTCCGACAAAAACAAAAATCGTCAAGGTGATGGAAAAACCGCCGGTGAAATTTTCGGTCGGCTTGGGGCTGGCGCCACTGAGCTTCAGTGAGAAATTAAGTCCGACCGGCTTGGCCGATCTGAAACTTCAGCAAACATCTTTTCAGGCTTTGCGCTTGGAAACTTCGATCAAATCCATCAAGTGGTGGTGGCTGTTGCAATACGAAATGGCAACGTTCAAAGCGCCTTCCAGCTTAGATGATCGAACGGTCAAAGGTGGAAATACGAATTTGCAAGCGGCATTGATCGGTGGTCGGTACCGTTTGAATAATGCGGAAAACGAATTGTGGGCCAGCGTTGATGTCGATGGCCGCTTCTTTCCGCTCATGACCGTCAATACGTCGAACGAAGTGAACTTCGTTGACACCAAAATTTTTCGCCTGGGTCTTGGGCTTTCTTACCTGATCAAGGGTGAAAAGATGGATTACTCGACATCCCTTTTTTACCGTGAGCCAATTTCGATCAAAGTGGGGAGTGGGGAGCTGACCTACGCTTCAAAATACACCGCTAGCCTGCAGGCGAAGATGAATTATCATTTGAATGACAATTGGCGCATTGGTGCGGGTGCCGAAGCGGAATTCACGACTTTCAATTTTGAATATTTGAATTCACCGGCCCTGACCACGAATAAAGGGACGGGATCGTTTAACGTCTTTCAAGTTTTGGCGAATGTGCAGTACTGGTTCGGTGGCGAGAAAAAGAAAGACCCGAACTCTCCCGCCACGCCCTGAGCCTTCCTCCTAAGGAGATTTTTCGGTGAAGATGTAAGCCGTGCCCGAGTCCAAGGCTGAATTTGCATCGAACTGATCGGCGCCGACGATCACGTTGTTCAGAGAAACCGAGACCGAAGCTCCGAAATTGTCGTTCGCTTGGCGGTTGCTCGCAACCAATTTGGAAGCCAAAATCCATGAACCATTTGTGTTCGAGTAAACGTAAGCGCTGCCGCCAGTGCCGTTGGGTCTTGCGCAGCCAACGATCACTTTGGTCGTGTTGAGAGCAACACCGCTACCGCAGCCTTGACTGCTGGTTTGGTCAATCGCGATAAAGGATTGGGTTTGCACCCATGCACTTTGTCCTTCTTCGTAGAGATAAGCGGTTCCGGCCAGGTTTCGCTCGGAAGAAGAGCCCACCAAAACTTTGCCGCCATAAGTGTCAACGCTGGATCCGAAGCCCTCACCGCTCGCTGCAGAGATGAGAGCGCTGTGAGCCCAAGTCGAGCCATTGAATTTGAAAATGTGAACCTCGCCATTGCGTGCGGAACCACCGAAAATGTCAGAAACCACCGCGATCGAACCTTGCAAGGCGACTTTGATTCGGTCGGTTCCGTTTGCAGAGTTGATCGCCGGAAAATCCAGCGGGGCGCCCAGCGCCCAGGTTGATCCTGACTTGGTGAGAATGAAAGCCGCCTTGGCGCTGTAGTGGCTGGTGCCAACAATGGCGGTCGATCCGTCCATATCCAGTGAAGAGCCTAAATTCATTTGCGAGGTTTCACCACCGGGTGCGGTCAAGACCTGAGTCTTCGACCAGATGTTTCCACTGCGTTGGAAAGCGACCACGGATCCATCTCGGGTATTGCTATTGGTGGTGTCGGGTGCGCCGACCAAAATCGAATCTCCCGAAATGGCCACGGAGTATCCGAACGAACGCATTTTCGAATCTGGCGCGGCAAACGTTGCCACTTTTTTCCAAATGCTGCCATCGAATTGGTAGACCGAAGCCGAGCCAACGCCCGAGTTGGCATTTGGCGAACCGACAACCGCAAAGATGCCGTCGATCGCAACCGACTGTCCGGCATTTTCATTCGTATTTGAATCGAGATCCGTCAATTGCTGCTGTTTGAAACCTTTGATGCCGACATAAACCGTCATTGAAGATTGCCCCAAAGCGCCGTTCGGCAACTTTGCGGTGAAATCCAATCGGCACGGACCAGTCGACTGAACCTGCGGGGTGCCCGAAATCGCACCGGTCGATGCGTTGATCGTCGCCCACTGACAGTTGTTCGAAGTTGAAAGACTCCAGCTGTAAACCGGGTTCGCAACTGGCGCGCTGGCTTTTGGTGCGCAGGCATAAGCGGTGCCGGCATCGACGGATGCGGGGCAAGCGGCGGTGATGTCGATCGAGACTTGCGGAACGCTGATGGTCATCTTTGTGGTCGCCGTCGCGATGCTGTCGATGGCTGCATCAACCGACAGAACGCAGGAACCCGTGGCGTTCAAAGGAGGTGTGCCACTGACCGCGCCGCTGGCTGCGTTGACGGCCGCCCAAGTGCATTTGTTATCCGATGCCAATTTGTATGTGACCTTCGCGCCATCCAAAGGAGTCTGAGTTTTGAGATTGCACGAGTAAGGTTTCTCGACTGCAACCGAGAGTGGACAGTTTTGATCGATGAAAGATAATTTTGGTCCGCGCACGGTCAATGGCAAAACAAAGTCGCTGGAGGGTTCTTCAGCGGTGACAACTCGCAAAGCCATCACGCAGGGTCCCATCTGGTTGACCGCCGGAATGCCAAAAACTTGACCAGTTGTGGGATTGATCTGGATCCATGAGCAAGTGTTGTCGGCGGTGAGCTCCCAGGAAAATTTTGAAACATCCACATCCAGGGACTGATCGGGCATCGTGACCTTGGGTTGGCAAGAGTAAGCTTCGGCCACCGCGGCGTCGGGCCCGCAGGTTGAGGCGGAGACGGCCATCGAATTCAAAATCAAGGCTTGCACGCCAGGATCTTGGCCATCCACCAAGCGGCAGCCAGCGCCTAAGAACGAGCAAGTCAACAGAGCCAAAAGCAGGAACTGATGTCTCAAAGCTGTCTCATTTTGAGTCCCCATTTTCATACCAACCTCTCGCTGATACTGGTTGAAATTGCAACCGCTGTGCCGCCGTTTTTCGGGCGTGTGGAAGGTTAAGGCCTGGTTGGGACAGTGTTGAGACGTCGAACATTCAGAGAATGACCAGTGAATGAATATGGTTTTTCAAGGCGTTTCCTTAAGGCTCGCATGCTGAAATGAGACATGTCTCGGAAGCCAGGCGGCGGCGTTGTTTCAAGGCAAAACGCGCATCAAGGTTTGATTTTCGATGAACATTGGGCGATGTTGAGGGCAAGAATTTAACGGAGGATTTTGCTATGAAAAATCGATTGGTCATTTGTGCACTTCTGTCATCAGCTTTGATTGCGGGATGCTCATCAGAAAATAAAAAAGCAACAATGGGCGCGGGCATCGGTGCGGCGGCAGGCGCCGTGGTCGGCGGAATCATCGGACACCAAACGGGCAAGCGAAACGAAGGTGCGCTGATCGGCGCGGCTTTGGGTGGCGCAATTGGTGGAGTCGCGGGTCATCGCATGGATCAACAAGCAAAAGAGCTTGAGCAAATCGCCGAGACGAAGCGAACGGAACAAGGTTTGGTCACGAAATTGAAAAGCGATATTCTTTTCGATACCGGTAAAAGCGGATTGAAGCCAGCAGCGCAGGACAATCTGAAGCAGATGGCGGCGATCATGAAAAAGTATCCGGAGAATGTTTTGACCGTTCAAGGCTACACCGACAACACCGGCAGCCAAAAAGTGAACGAAGAACTTTCGAAGAAACGCGCAGAGGCGGTGAAAACTGCTTTGGTGGCGAACGGAATGCCGGCCGAGACGATTTCGACCGAAGGTATGGGTCCTGCCAATCCGGTTGCGGATAACAAAACAGCAGATGGCCGCATGAAAAATCGTCGCGTGGAAATCCAAGTCACCGTCGACGAATCGAAGATCCCGAAAGATCAAAAGTCCGCGAAGAATTAATTGTTTTTTTCAAGAGCCCGACACCAGCGCGGGCTCTTTGCTTTTCTGCACTTTCGCTCGAGTCCTAGCCAGTGCTGGGTTACCGGGCAGAGACTTGATTTCGGCTCTGGGCCGCGGTTGGGCAGAGACCGAGGCCTCTTTTCCTTTCTCTCACTCCAAACGCGTTGTTAGACGGCTCATCACTTGATTTTGCGCTCAATGAATTATATTTTTCATTGCTATGGACGCACATTATTCAAAAGTGATGAACGCACGCGATGCAATTCAAGATGGTGGCACGAAACTTTACTTCGCATACTCGGGCGTATTGGATCGGCATGCGTTTGATGAATGGATTGAAGAGCACAGCTACCAGTTTTTCAATCTGCCAGAAGGTCAGGTTGCGGAAGCCAAGGGCGTCGATTTGATTTTTGATTTCCCTTCGCGCTGGTGGGGCGGCCGGGTTGCCGGTCTTGTCGATCAAGTGGACTCCTCCGTCTTCGGGCGCTTGTTCGAAATTCCCGCCAAAGAATGGCCGATCATCCAGCACAAAGAAGGTGTCGTCACCGGAATGTCGATCGAACGAAAAATTCGCGTTCTCGTCGGCGACCAAGAATTCGAAGCCACAGCTTTTGTCACCGCTCCTCAGCGCCGCAGTCTGGAAGGCCCGGTCAGCGAACGCTACATCGAAGCCCTCGTCCGGGGCGCAAAGCAATCCGGATTGCCGGAGACATACATCGCAGGGATACCAGGCAAGGCTCGGTAGGCTTGGTGCGGGACTCGAGGCTTGGTGCGGGCGGTTCGCCGGGCGGCGATTGCTCGCTCTGTTCAATTCGCTTCGCTTGCAATAGAAACTCAAAAAGTATCTTATCATCTTCAGAAAATATTTGACAGGTTTTTCGGCGCCTTCTTTGGCGCTTGGCTTTAAATAGAACTCTATTTTTTCGAAAACTTTTGGGTGTTGAGTTTTGTTTTGAATAGCGAGTCGATTGCAAGGTTTAAAGTGGTATCTGAAGTGGCTTTCTGCACTCGATGAAAATCCAATTTAAAAACATATGATATATCTCTTCTCGAATTGAAAGAGAGGATTTGTATGTTTGAGAATGTGAGAGATGACGAAGCAAAAACCCTGAATGATAATGCAAAATTGTCATGGCAAAGCCAGAACGTGAATCGATCTCGGAATGCAAATAAGTTGCATGACTCCAATGCTTCTGGAGATCAAAAAAAATTACAAATTGAGAAAGTTCACGAGCATGCACTCTTTGCGAGCCGGGAATACAAAAAAGCAGAACATGTCTTGTTTGAAGCCGTGTGTGAGGTGGATCGCTATCAGGTGCATGCGTATTTTGAGTGCTCAAGTCTGTTTGAATATTGCATCAAATACCTAAATATCTCGGAAGCCATGGCCTGCAATATGATTGCGGTTGCTCGGAAATCAAAGCAAGTACCGGAACTGAAAGCCGCGGTCATGGCGGGCGAAGTGAGTGTGTCGACTGCTAGAAAAATTACTCCAGTGATTAATAAAGACAATAGTTTCGAGTGGATTGCGAAAGCTTCGACTTTCACGAAAGCAAAACTTGAAAAAGCGGTGGCGACCGAGAGACCTCAGGAGCTTGTGCATGACCGAGCTAAGTACGTCTCGGCTGAGAGATTAGAAATCAAATTCGGTCTGGATGAGAAAGTGATGGAGAAATTTAAACGAGCGCAAGACCTCGTCAGTCAAAAGACAAAATCTTCTGCAAGCTTTGAGCTGACTTTGGAAATTGCGCTAGATTTCTACCTGGATAAGAATGACCCGCTCAAGAAGGCCGAGAGAAATATTTATAAATCGGAGAGAAAAGATAATAAAAACAAAGATAGTCAGGTTTCGGTGAAAGCGAAATCTCAATCCGTCCAAGGACAGACGAAAAACTCTGAGAGCGCAAACCCATCTGTCCCAGGACAGACGCAGGATCCTGAGAGCTTAGATCTATCTGTCCCAGGACAGATGCAAAATCCCGAGAAATCAAATCCCTCTGTCTCAGGACAGACGCAAAATCCCGAACACTCAACTTCACCTGTCCCAGGACAGACTCCAAAACCCAAGCGCTACATCCCGGCCGCGATCCAGCACCAAGTCCTCGTGCGAGATCAAAACCAGTGCACGCATCGAAGCCACGAAGGCAAGCGCTGTCCCAACACTCGCTGGCTTGAGGTGCATCATATTCATGGCTTCGCTCAAGGGGGACCGCACAGTCTGGAGAATCTTGCGACCCTGTGTTCAAGCCATCACAGGCAAACTCATATTTAGGCTGTGTTTCGGAAAGCGCGATGGGTCCGCGCCTTCCCGAGGGCTCGTGGCCCGCGCCACAATCCGGGCCCGCGCGACATCCAGTGGCCGCGCGCTATTGCAAACAGTTGATCATGGCTTGGGCGGATTTTTCGCTGATGGCTTCGAAGCTGACGGCTTTTTCGCCGCCGGCTTGGCAGTTCCAGTTTTCTGATGCCGAGAAGCTGCCGCTGAAGGTGGTGGGGACGGCGATCAGTTGGCCGGATTGGACTTCGGATCGGTAGGCTGATCCGCCCGTATTGCCGTTGCTGTCCCAGCTGCTCAAGGGGCCACCGGGAGTGATGGCCGAGCCTTCGTCGAAAGCATAATCTTGGACAGTGGAACCTAGCATTTTAAATTTGCCGTAGGCCTGCCAGCCGCTGGCAGAGTTTCCAGAAGCCTGAATGGTCAAGTTGTCGCTTCCCTGAGTGATCACGTAGTCCGTGATATTGCCCGAGTCCTGCGCTTCGAATGTCAGCTGTTTGCTGTTCCAGATGCCGTCGGTGTAATTGCCGGACAGATTGATGTAGATCTGGTCCGTGCCCGTCATCGTTGCCCAACGTGTGCTATCGACCTTCAATTTGATCGAAGTCGTACCGTCCGCACCCAATGTGCCTGACGTGTACTGCCCATTGTTCGAAGCGCCGGTATCGCAAACCTGGATCGAGTAGGTCGCCAGTGAACTGCCGGATGTCGTTGCCGTCATGCGGATTTTAAATCCTGAGCTATCGGTTAAAACCGTGGCCGCGCCGTCGGTGCCCAGATCGCTACCATTGACCAGCGCTTGCGCGATGCAAGTGTAGACGTCGGCCGAGGCGCCAATGCCGACAAACGTGCTACCCATATTGAACATCTGCTGCGCGTTCGTGTTGGTGCAATTTCCCGCTCCGGTACAAGCTGTCAGTGACGTGCTGTCGATCAGTTTCAAGCCGGACGAGCTGGCGTTGACCGAAGCCCCCCGCACGACGCCGACCGGATCGGTGACCCGCGGAATTTGGTAATTCAAAGAGTCTTCCTCTTCGGCCTTCTTTTTACAAGCCGTCGAAATTCCTACAAGCATCGAGAGAACCAGAACTGATTTGAAAAAAGTTTTAGGCATACACGCTCCACAAGTGTTTGAAGGCTTATCGGCCATCGAGATTGAGAATATTAAAGTGAATTTTAAATGCTTCAGAACGATTTGAATTTGTGAATCCAATTCCGAGACTGGGTTCACAAAGGTCCGGCGCCGAGCTAAAAAGCCATGCTTAAAAGTTCGCCAAATCGATGCAAACTGTCTCAGGTCGGGATGAAATCCTGAAGCTTCTTCACGGAAATACCGATAAGTAAGGTGTGAAAACTCTTGCGGCTTTTTTATTTCGACGACTGTTTGCCATCACGGCGGCCGGTTGTCGTCGCGCCGCTTTTCTTTGTCTCATTTTGGGTCTTCTGGGTTGCAGCGGAAAAAATCCGGTCGACGAGTTGCTGGCGGAAGCCGACGTCGTACCAAAAGTCGTTTCGTTCTCGACGGTGACCTTGTCGGTCACCGAGGGTGGAGCCGCGGCGAGCTTCAGTCTTTTGCTGGATAAAGTCTACACCACCGATACGTCGGTGACGGTCTCGGTGACGGGCGGGACCGGAAGATTTCAGTCTTTGGCCGGAACTTATATCATTCCCGCGAATACGCAAGAGTTGCCGATCGCGGTTCAAGTGATCGAAGATGCGATTTATCAAAGTGACCAAGTCGCGATCGTCAGTCTCTCGAGCACCCAGAAAGGCGTAAAGGCCGATCCCACTCAGCCGGCATTATCGATCACCATGGTCGACAATGATCCGAAGCCTGCTCTGTCCATCGTGGACGTCAGTACGAATGAAGATGCGGGAACGATGACCTTCACCGTGGTTCAGGATCGGGCCAGCCTCTTCGCTTCGACATTCACCTGGGCGACGGCGGATGGCACGGCAACGGCGGGGTCTGATTACACGGCCGCTTCGGGTTCGGGTTTGATCTTTTCGGGAACACTGTTCACGACGGTCAGCGTGCCGTTGACGGCCGATTTAAATTACGAGCCGAACGAAACGTTGAAGGTGAATCTTTCAAATCCCGGCGACGCGAACACGATCGCCGATGCGCAGGCCGTGGGGACTATCCTCAATGACGATCCGGTGCCGAAGGTCGCCTTTAGCGTGAGCACTCAGTCCGTGAATGAAAGCACGGCGACCGCCACGGTGACGGTTTCACTCAACGCCACATCCTTCCAAGACGTGACGGTCCCGTTCTCGGTCCATGCGTCTTCGACGGCAACGGGTGGTGGAGTGGACTATAGCTTGAGCTCGGCCGCACCACTTTCCATTCCGGCGGGGCAAACGACAGCGTCGTTCACCGTTAATATTGTCAACGACAGTCTCGACGAAAATAACGAGACGGTGATTTTCAATTTGGGGACTCCGACCAATGCGACGGTGGGGACGATCTCAAGCCAAACGCTGACCATTGTCGATGACGATCCCATGCCGACGGTGCAGTGGTCGGCCGCCAGCCAATCCAACAGCGAGTCCGTGGCGACGGTCACCGTGACTGCCACCCTGAGCGTCGTCAGCGGTCGCAGTGTCAGCATTCCGTTCAGCATTGGCGCCGGTAGCACGGCCACGGCGGGGGCCAGCGCGGATTATACATATTCGCCGTCTTCGCCACTGACGATCGCGGCGGGCAGCACTTCGGCTTCGATCACTTTTACGATCAATAACGACACGATTTACGAGTCAGATGAGACCGTCATCGTGAATATGGGTACACCGACGAACGCCACGGCTTCGGGCACCTTGGTTCACACCATCACCATCGTCAACGACGATACGGCGCCAACCATTTCGATCGCGGATGTTTCGCAGGCCGAAGGCAATGGCAGCGGGACGTCGGCTTTGACTTTCACCGTGACCGCCAGCGCGGCGTCCGAATTGCCCATCACTTTCAATTATTCAACCTCGGACGGCACGGCCACCGTGGCGGACAGTGATTACACGGCGGCGACGGCGGTTGCGGCTACAATCTCTGCGGGATCGACCACAACCACCTTCAGCGTGAACGGAACCAAGGATGATAAATACGAACTTGATGAGTATTTCAACGTCACGCTGTCGGGTGGCTCGGGTTATACGGTGGCCGGCTCGCAGCTCACCGCCAAAGGCACAATGACGAATGATGATGTGGTGCCGATTGTGGCGGCTGGTTCGAGCCATATTTGCGGCATTCGCGATGGGGCCGTCAAATGCTGGGGTGAAAACACCTATGGCCAAGTCGGAGACTCGTCGAACGTCAATCGCACCAGTCCGACATCGGCCGGAATTGCCTCGGGGGCGACGGCCATCACGGCGGGAGTGGGATTTTCTTGCGCTGTCGTGAGCGGAGCCGCCAAGTGTTGGGGCCTGAACGAGTCCGGTCAGTTGGGTGACAACTCGAAGACAAATCGCAATGCGCCGGTGACGGTCAGTGGTCTCACCACCGGCGTGACCAGCATTGCGGCCGGTAAGGATCATGCTTGTGCGGTGGTCAGCGGTGGCGTGCAGTGTTGGGGCAGTGATCTGCATGGACAGCTGGGGCAAAATCTTTTGGGCTCGGGATCGACAACGATCATGAGCGATAATTTCAACGACAATTCCCGCGACACCAATCTTTGGGATCTCGGCAGCTTGTTTGGATTTACCTCTGCCGGAGTGACCATCAACGAGGTCTCGAGCGAACTTGAAATGTCGGTGCCGGCAAATACCACGAACGTCGCCGGTGGTTACATCTCCAAAAAATATTATGACTTTACCGGTGGTAGCGTCACCGTTCGTCCCATCAACCTGCCGGGGAATACGGAAGAAGAGCAGTTTCATCTCACGGTTGGATACGAAGGCAGCTACTTGTACTCGATTTATTATTATAAAAACAAAGTTCGCTTTCGTTACACGGTCGGCAATACGGTCTCGAGCACATCATTGAATTACAATTCCGCTCAGCACAAATACTTTCGCATCTCCCACGATGCTGCAACCGACACCATTAACTTTCAAACCTCGAGCGATAATGCGACCTGGACGACGCAAAGATCGGTGGCCAGAAATATCAACATCACTTCGGTGCGCGTGGGTCTCAGCGTTTACACGGCGATTTCGAATCCTTTTCCGACGACGGTGACGGTCGATGATTTCAGCTTGCAGCTGGCTTCGACAAACCGCCTGACCCCGGTTGCGGTGAGTGGGTTGACAAGCGGAGTGTCCAAAGTGACGGCCGGTGCTTACCACACCTGCGCATTGTTGACGGATGGTTCGGCCCGTTGTTGGGGAGAAAATCAATATGGACAGTTGGGAAATACGTCCAACTCGGATTCGGGCAGTGCGGTGACGCCAACCGGGCTGACGGCGAACGTGACGGCGATCGCCGCGGCGGATTTTCACACCTGCGCGGTGGTCAGCGGCGCCGCAAAATGTTGGGGGCGAAATCAAAGCGGACAAGTGGGAGACGGCACGACAAGCGACCGAAATGCTCCAACGAGCGTGAGCACTTTGGGCTCCGGGGTGAAAGATATCATGACGGGCGGGTTGTCATTTCAGAACAGCATGCTGGGTTCTCACTCGTGCGCGCTGTTAACAACAGGAGCTTTGCAATGTTGGGGCAGTAATTTGCAGGGACAGCTCGGACGAAACGTAACGACAACGGTGATCGGAGATTCGTTCAACGATTCTGCACGCAATGCCGCCGTCTGGAATATCGGTGTCAGCAATCTCACGGCCGATGGCTTGATCACCACTTCGCAGGCCAATCACAAATTGGATTTCACGTTGGTCAATGGTGATGCGACGGCTCGCTACTCGGGTTACAAATCGGTGAACACCTATGACTTTACCAATCGTCAGTGGGTCTGCGACCTGGCTTCCACCTTGGCGAAAGAAAGCACCGGTGCGGAGATGTCCTGCTCGATCTACATTGACGCCAATAATGATTCCGCAATTCGCTTATACCAAGGAGTTTTGTATTTCACTTCGAAGGTCGCAGGCTCCAGCACGCAAACCAGCGTGACCTATGATCACACGACCATGCGCTACGTGCGAATTCGCCATCTGAGCACCGGCGATACGGTCTACATGGAGACATCACCGGATGCCTTGACTTGGACTTCGCAGCGCTCTTACGTGCGCAGCTTTACGATCACGGCGGTCAATGTTCAGGCGACGGTGGGAACTTCGGCGTCGACTGACACCTCAGTGTACTCTGGCTTGCCCAGCTTTGCTCACCTCTACCTGCAATCAACGGCGGATCAAAGCCTGGTACCTGTTGCCGTCAACGGGGTCAGCAGCGGTGGCTTGACGTTATCTCGTGGCGGAGGCCCCAACGCCTGTGTCTTTGTGGCCAATTCGCTGAGCTGTTGGGGATCGAATTCCTATAAACAAGTTGGCGACAACAGCTTTGTTGATCGCTACACGCCAATCGTGGTCAGTGGCTTTTAAGGAAAGACGGTGTCTTGAGCCTGGCTGCACGCTGGAAGGGCCGTTCACCGGATAAACTTTGAGTGGCTGCTTGAGAGATTTGATAAAGCAATCAATCGCCAGCGGCTTTGGCAATAGATTGATTCGGTTTCTGAGTGATGATGTTATTTTTTCTTGTCGAAGTCCGTGACTAGGACTCCGGAGTCATAGCCGAAAGGGACACCCGGGATTACATAGCTCATGGCTTCGGGGTGAAGATCTTCGAGTGTTTTAGTATTGGGGTTCATTTGATTTTTTGAATCTTGGAATTCGGGGCTGAATTCTGGGGTTCGGATGTCGTGATGTCCGCCCCGGGCCCTGAGATCTTCGGCGAGGCCTTCGAGAATCAGGCCCTTTTGGGATTTGATATTTTCTAGCACCATGTTGCCGAGAGCTGTGTATTTGGCGATGCCCATCGAAGCTTTCAACACGGCGACTTGGGGTTTGTAAGTTGAGACAAGGTCAGAAATTTTTCGATCAGGTGGGGCTTTTCGGCTCACAAAGCGCAAATGATGATGGATGTAAATCAGCTGGCGTACGCCCACGCCGTCTTGCAAGTCGAAGCTCACGATGGCGGATGTGGGGCGTGCTTCGCTTTCGGTTCTTTCGCCGGGGCCGTCGTACAAACGGATATCGAGAATTTTGGCCTTTGGAAACTCGGTCAGCAAAGCGCCTAGAATTCGCGGGGCCACTTGGCCGTCTCGTTGAATGTCGATGGCGGCTCGCCAGGGTCCGGAGATAGGATCGTGAATGTCCAAGCTTGCCGCGTGGCTCGCTGTTTGATCTTGTTCGCGTTTCAGAAATGGAACTTGGTCGATCGTGATGATGGTTTTGACTTTCGGAAAAATCCGCAAAGGCAAAGTGATATCCGTCCCCATCAGCGGATAAAAAATAGAATCATAGCGATCCGGGTTCGTTGAGCGAAGCAGTCCGCTTCGAATTTGGTTCAACTGATTTTGATATTCAAGTGCCGAAGCCAATTGACCGCGGTCTTCGATATCGTAAGGCTTTTTTGTGAGGTCTTCGTTCTGTCGGTGATCCCGAGCCCGAGACAAATTCAAATGGTGGCTCGGCCAATCACTCAAAGTGGCGCGATAAATCTGAGAGCATTGGTTCGCACCCCATGCCGGCACTTCGCTCACAGCAAAAAATGTCAGACAGATGGCTAGTTTATAACCAACCTTCGAAAGCCAATGACGTCGGGGATGCTGAAATCCACTCATACGAAAATGCTTTTTCAAAAATCGAAATTAACAATTAGTGAATTTCGGCTAAACTAAACTAAAATAAACTAAACTAAACTAAGCTAAGCTATTTGGCAGGATCGGCAGTCGGTCCGCTGGCGGGTGCGGTCGTGTGCTGTGTTGGGCTCAGCTCTTTTTTGTGACCAAGTAAGGCGAATAAAATAATGCCCAAAAGAATTGCGGCACCGATAGAAATGTATAACATTTTTGCGACTTTGCGTTCTTCAGTGCGACTGTGGCCAACGGTTGCTGAAACGGGATTGGTCATGGAAATCCTCCGATCTACTGCTGTCCTTCGATTGCAAATGTCATATCCCAATGAACTCAATCCAATTGCCTTTCATCTCGCCGTTATGTCCCAAAGTACCCATCTCTGGGTCACAAAACCACATTTTCAAAATCAAAGATTCACACAGATCGGTGCGCCTTGTGCGGAAAATCCGGCAATGGCCATATTCGTTCCGCAGGCCGTTGCCGGGGCTCGAAGCGTCTCGCAATTGGCGGTATTGGTTCCACCATTCGGTCCTTTATAGGCCGTACCGGCTGCCGAGGGATTGCAGTCGACGGGAGTGGTGAGTTTCACCGTGCATTTCCCTGATGGGATGTCATAGGTGCCGTTGACGGAAATGCAGGACTTTTCGACGCTGCGATCGTCCCAGTTCCGGGTGAAATCAAAATTGTATTTTGCGGCCGCGGTGTTGAGGACAGCACCATTGAGAGATTTCGGTTTGTAGGTCAGGCCAAAATGGATCTTATCAATCCAATTTCCGTTCTGTGACGTGTGCGAAATCAAACTGATGTCATAGTGAAAAGGGCATGCATCATTGCCAGTTTTCGCCTCGAAGCTCTGGCAAGGATTTCCGCGAATGTCGAATCCGGCAGCGCTATCGCCGGCTCGGTAGAACGGCTTCGTGGCGGTGCTCGCATCGTTGCCGTCCAAGATGTAAATATCCAGCGGCAGATTCATGGTGCCCGTCGCCCCGATGTGATTGGACGAAAATGTTTTGGCCCAGGATTCCGGAGAAATGAGCGCTCCCTTCAACTTCATGGTGATTTGATCCGCTACCGCCTGCACATTCATGTCGCGACTCAATTTCCGTTTTTGTTGATTCCAGGTGACCACCCCCAAAGTCACGATGCTGATCGTGCAAAGACCGATCAGCACAGAGACCAGGCTGAATCCCCGTGATGAGCTTAGGGGCAGGCGGGGGCGCATTCAATGCCTCCATTCGTATTGAAACCGGTCGCGGCTTCGGAGGTGGCACAGGTGCCTGGGTTGGGCCTTCCGCAGATGACGGTCCCACTGGCATCAAAGCCCAAGGCAAAACTTCCAGTGGATGGGCTGCAGGCCGCGCTCAGTTGTGGCAGTGTGCAGCTCATACCGACCAGGGTGCCTCCCATGGCCGAGCAAACTTCGTTCAACGTTTCCAGTTCCGCGTCTTTGTAAATGGTCAGGTTGTAAGAAGTCAGAGCTTGGCTGTCCGCGGCCGAAGCTTTGTATTGAAACTGCACGGTGATTTTGGGCTGTCCGTGCAGGCAATCGGACGTGTCACATAAAATTTGCCATTTTAAGGAAATGCCGATCGGACAATTTTGATTTCCGTTTACGGCATCGAAGCTTGAGCAAAAGTTTCCCTTGTTGTCGAGACCCTGAGAAGAATTGCTTCCATCCAGGACGATATTATCAATCGGAACTTTCAAATTTTGCGGCGAGGTGTAGGCCGTGCAGCTGATGCCTTTGAGATAACAATCCAGCCCCGGATTGAGCGAGCTTGAACCCGCTGGAGTCACAATGCTGTTCCACCCGCTCGTCGAGCGTAAAAGTCCCTGGATTTGGAATCGTCGAACATCCAACCAAAAAAATTTCTCCGTTCGGGCGTTGATGCTTCCAGAGGTCGACATCAATGACGACGAGCCGAGCACGACGATACCGGCAATCGACACCGCCACCATTGTTTCTAAAATTGAAAAGCCTTTCGAATTTTTGAACATCTTCAATTCCTCGTTCTCATTTTCAGAGCCCGTCTGCTTTCAACCAGAAAATCATTTGCAAACAAATGTCAGCATATTGGAAATGGGGAAATTCCATCTCCACTCGCAGGTGGCGCCATCTTCTCCGGAACAATCCATGCCGCCTTTTTCGTACCAACCAATGTCGACGGTTTTCGTGCCTCCGGGCTTCAAATAAACATCCAAGCCAATCAGGACCGAATCCGAAACGAAATGGCAATACGGGCTGGGCTTCGGCGCGCATCCCGTCGCGTCCTGTGCCCCGTTGCTGTAGGGACAGCTCGAACCGCCATTCAGTGCGGCTTGCGAGATGGAATAAGTTTTCACTCCTCCACTGCAGGCCCCCCAGCTACCGACACAGGCGACGGGACATGAGACCGGCGATGAGGGGCAGGCGGTGCCACCATTGGACGGGCTTTGCGTGATCACGTAACTTTTTTGGCCCGAGGAATTGCACGCATCCCAATAGCCGTTGCAATTGACCGGAGCGGGGGCACAGGCGGCCGTGTTGCAAGCTTGTGCGTCGCCGTTCCAATACGGACAAGCGGCGCCGCCGTAGGCCTCGTACCTCGTGATCGTGTAAGTCTTCGTGCCACCGCCGCATGTGGCAGAACAGGCGCCCCAGCTGCCAACGCAGTTCACGGGCCTCATCGTGGTGGTCGTCACTGGGGGCCGAGTGGTGGTGGTGGTCGAAGTCGTGGTGGTGGTGACCGGAGGTCGCGTGGTTGTGGTCGTTGATGTTGTCGTGGTGGTCGTTGTTGTCGTCGTCGTCACCACCACGCAAGCGGCGGTGTTGCAGCTGCGAGATTGACCGTTGGAAAAGGCACAAGCGGTTCCACCATATTTTTTAATTTGGGTGATGGTAAAGGTTTGCGTTCCACCACCGCAAGCGACGGAACACGCACTCCAACTTCCCTGACAATTGGTGGCTGGGCAGGCTATATTCTTGTCGGTGCAGGTCGCTTGGCCGGCATTCGAGATCGAAGTCATCAGCTGATTGGCGGAACACTGTCCGCTGTACAATGGAGTGCAGGTGAGATTTCCATTGGTATCGACCGCCGTCAGAATGCCAAACGGAGAGCCTTGACTGGCGCAAGTGCGACTGGCGAATTTGGGCCGGCAGGTGCGCGAAATCGAGTTGAATGTGCCGTTCAAGAGCGCGCAGGCGGACTGGATCGTGTCTTCGTTGGCACCACGAATGTAATTGAAGCCGTAGTTGTCAGGATTGAGCGTCACGTTTTGCAAGCTCGAGTCCACGGTCAGCAAGACTTGAACTTCGATGGTGGGGTTCAGGCAAGGATACGAAGCGCACTTGGGCCGCCACTGCGCTTTGTATTTCAAAGGGCAGATCGCGCTTGGAACGGACTGGCCACTGGGGCAGTCGCCACCTTGCCAGGCGGTGCGGGTCGTGGGGTCGGCCGGGTCATAGGATAGCTTTTTCGTTCCCTGAGCATCGTACAAAATGAAATCGGAGAAGCCACCATTCGCCGTCGAAGGTGAACATCCAGGGGCCTGGGTCATGCAATTGAAGCTTTCATTTTTGCTGACGGTCAAAGTCCATGCGGCCGAATTCGACAGCGCGGCGGAAATTTGATTCCTTTGATTCATCACCGATCGCAGCACCGTGAGCTGTGTTGAATTTTGCGACGACAATTGGTTGAGACTGCCGACACTTAATGACAGCAGAGTGAGAAGGGCCGTTGAAACCAGCACTTCAATAAAACTAAATCCGCGAGGATTCCAGAGATAACGTCCCACATCTCTAGTTTAAATCGGCGGATTTAGAATATGTCGACTGAGACGAAACTCGGATATATCTGATCGGCAATGAGACGCGAATCTTAAGAAAAACTGCCGTCTGACAAGAATGTAAATGCTGCCAGTAGTATAAATTTTTTGGTTGGCTTGTTCGCCAGCTGATCGCTGCTGGGACTCGAAGGCACGCCAGTCTCATTGAGAATAAATATATATTTATATATGTTAGTTTTGCTGGGCTTTACTGGCCTGGGGGTTGGGTCGGAGGCGGGGGTAATATCATAGTGGTCGATGGTGGCGTTATCGAGCTGGCGAGAGCACCGAGCCACTGTTGAATGAGCGTCACTCCGTTTTGATCAAGGGTCATGTGCGCAAACCGTGGTGGCATTGGGCGGGTGTCACTATTCATCCGTCCCAGAATCATGCTGGAGTTCGGATCCGCAAGATTCACCAGGCCACGAGCAAGAAGCGATTGCAATGCCTTCTCGTCATCCGCATTCGCGGCGCCAAAAGCATGCCGAAAATTCGGCAGACTCGCATTTTTGCTGTTGTGGCAGCTGGAACAGTTTCCCTGCAGGTACCCCAAAGCACGAGCCTGCAACCCGTTATCCCCCGTGCGACTCTGGATTTGATCCAGATCGCTCGTTGGTTGGGTGAGCCACTGATTTTGAATCAATTGATTCACCCCGAAAGAGCTGTCCGAACGGGACAATTGCAGATAGCTAAAACCCAAGACCTTGTCGGTAGAACCCGCATGACAAGTGATGCATTGGCCGACGGGTGGAGCGGCGTATTTGCTTTTGACGTCAAAGTAAGCAAAGTCTTCGTTCGTTGGCAGAGTGTCGACTCTCGAAGCGGTCTTCTGATCTCGGCTCCACAGGTAAACACTGAATCGCCACTCGGTTGCTGATATTTTTTCCGTCTGTCGCGTTTCAATTTTATTCGGCCCCAACGAAAACTCTTTCCAAAGAATGGTGCCGATCGGAAAAATCCACTCGTCCGGATTGCTGTTATCGATTTTCGAATTCTCTGGCAGATAGATCCAGCGGCGTTTGGTCGCGCTATCGCTAAACAGAGGATACTGCGGAGTGTACTCTTGCAGGTTTGTGTATTTCACACCTGTCTTGAGGACAGCACCGAGGCAAGTCTCGTCCAATGAATTTGCCGGACTGGTGCCGATTTCACAGCTGACCTTATCCATGGGCGTTTCGGAAGCGGCCTGGACGATTCGGGATTCTTCCAAAGCGACATTGAAACCTGGTCCGCAATTCTGGTAAGACACCAGGATCGTCACGGCGGCGAGTGAGCCCAAGAAAAAGCGACTCGCGCTTTTCTTTGAAACAAGAAATAGACTCATTGCGAACCCCCGTTCTCTTATTGTCGGCACCTTTAGCATTTAAGTAAAGACAGGGTCGCAGACAAGGATCATCGCCAGATTTATGCAACTAGCTGATAATTGCGGGTAAATACAAAAAATTTTATAGGTTGTGTTGGCCAAGGCTATTTTATTTTTTAAAGAACGGATCAAAATGAGACGACTCTGATGCATCCAACGAAATAATGGATTTGCAGAACTGATCCGGACCTCTTTGGCAGGCTCGGCTTTCGACCGATAAGAGAACACCAGGCGAGGGGAGAAATTTTGAAAAGCAAGAAGCAGCTCTTTTTTCGGCTGAGTGTCGGTCTCGGGACATTGCTCACATTGCTTTCTTTTCAAAACTGCAGCAGTGGCTTTCGGTCCGATGCGCTGAACTCGTCTCTTTCGACTTCTACTCTCAGCTCCAGCTCGGACCAACCACCTTCAACGCCAGAGCCGACACCAACGACGCCGAACCCGGCTCCGGCACCCGGAGAAAACCCTTCGTTGCCTCTTCCGGGTCCGCTTCCGGTCGGCCAAACTTTTGATATCACGACGCTCAAACCCAATGGCGCTGCTGAGCTCACTTCGCTGAGCGCTTGCCCGCCTGGCAGTGGTGTGACTTCAGGTTGCGATGAAATGACGGATTATGGCTCCATGCTTTACGATGCTTCCCAAACAAGATTCCTCCTTTACGGCGGGGGCCACGGGCTGGGACGCTCTTCCAGCCTCATGACGTTTGATCTGAAAACTCAGCGTTGGGGAGCGGCCTATGTCGGAACGGATTATTCGCATATGTACACGGCACAAGATCAACAGGATCCAGACAACACGGACCTCAAGTGCTTTTACAAAGACACCGGAGCACCCGTTGTCCGGCACACCTATGATATGATGGAAATCGTGCCGGACCTCAAAGGCCGTCCCACCCTGTTGATGCTGACCAATGGGGGAGTGAGCTTCACCTTGCCAAGCGGAAGAGCGGAATGCACCATCGGACACTATGACATTCAGGACCGTCGCTGGACGTGGACCAATACGACCACGGGGCCGGTTTATTATTACGCCTCTAGTTCGGCTTATGATCCCGTTTCGAAAAAGGTCTTGATCATGGGCAATGGGCCCAACGCCAGTCCTTCGCAAATTTACACTTACGATCCGGTGACGACGGAACTCAAAACCCAACGATACACCGAAGAGTACGGCTACGATAATAATCTCACTTATTTTCCGCCGAACGATCGATTTTATCTGATCAAACGTGGCACGCCCAACCAAGTCTTTGAAATCGCCGTCGACCGAAATGATTTTTCCAAGTCCACGATCTCGCCGTTGGCATTATCAGGAACACCTTACGCCGACATCACGGTGGCGTCCGGCTGGAAATATGATCCCGACCAACGCGTGATCGCTGGCGGAATCGCCAATGGCAGGTTTTATTATTTTGATCCCGTTCAGAAGATTTGGGGATCCGTGTTGATGAATATCCAGGTTGGCGGTCACCAGATCACGGCGACCGCGTTTCACAATATCGACTATGATACGAAGAACAAAATTTGGGTTTTCGTCGACAATGCGTCCAAATCGACTTGGGCATTTCGCTTTCAGAAACCTTGATTTGTCAGCCTCAATTTCATTTCACGGATGGATCCGGAAAGTACCGAACCGAATTCTTTGAAACCCACAGGTGCAGTTTGGGGCAAGCGCCCGTCGCACCCTGGTATTTGACGGTTTCCGAAGGTGTCATGCGAAGATCGGCAGTCCGTTTGTCAACCAACGCTGGCAACCCGATCTCGCTGACAAAATCCAATGCGACGCCATGAGTGTAAAACAAGGGTGCCTGAGCCATCTTCTGATTCCATTTCACCTTGCTTGAAAAATCAGGATCCAAGACCACGGATTTCGCCAGGTTCACCATGCGGGTCCACCGGGGGCTCGCGGTGTTGGGACAAAGCTGATTGTACAATGCTGAAATATCGCCGGTACCCAATTCTTTATTTATTTGCACTTCGACATCCGGAATATTGGCGTGCCCCGAGACGACATTGATTTTCAATTTTGAAACAGATCGCCAGCCGGAAAATTGATTGCCGCGCGAAATGACCTGCGTGACGGGGTGAGACGCCAGCGGGACTTCGGCGGTGTCGGATCGACCGAAATCAAATTTGCCGCCGTAAATCGCTTTTTGCGAAAACTTTAATGCCGCCGCAAAATCTTCGGGACGAACGCCATCGGCACTGTTGAAAAGTTTTTGGCCATTCGACTGTGACGAGTCCTGATTCAATCTGTTTTCTTCCATCCGAGCTTCCGAAAACTCGACAGCTTTCGCCCGGTCGGCAACGATCTTCGCGACAACGGTCGCTTGCTCCAGACCGGCGGATTCGCAAGTGTTGATTTCTCCATTCAGGGTGCGGGCCAGGCCATCGATCGCGATCAATTGGGCTTTGGTGACAGATTGGACTTTACCGGCAAAGGACACCTGCAGCTGTGATGGCGAAAGCTCGGCAAAGATCGGCAGGATCCAAGAGTCAAAGGTGATCGTGCTGGCACTTTGATCATCATGTTCCGAAAAAACCGAAGACGGTCCGGCGGCCGCATCGGCGTGATGGAATTTCAAAAAATTGCTGACTTCCGCTTTCATCAGTTCACGATAATTGTCGGCAACCAGGCCTTTGACTTTCAACGGACTGGGGTAAGCCAAATCCTTGGTGAGAAATAGCTTCGAACGAAGGGCGCGAACGGCCGTCTCGTCGGTGGCGGGAAGCTTCAGCATTTTTTCGATCTCACGATGAAGATGAATCGTGGCTTGAATCTGTTCGATTGAAAAGTTTTTGAAAAAGGCATCCAGGGCTAAAGCGCTGTCGATGTTCTCGACCTTGGAAAGGTCCACTTCGTCCACCGCCGCCGCTTTCAACGCGGCCAAGACGCCGGGAACCTTTAAGATCTCTTGAATATCCCTCATAAAGTTTTTAAAATCGCCTTCGGCATATTGATTGACGTCGGTCTTGGTTAGAAACGACATGAAATCCTGACTGGCCAGAATAGCCGAAAATGCCGGCGTGCCACGCAAACTCTGGAACGTCGGAGACACCAAAAGCTGTTTCAACTTTTGCAGAAAAGGATTCAGGCTGCGCAAATTTCGCAAAAACAACAAGGGCTTCAACGGAATTCGAAATTCGGTTTGAAGCAGCTTTTTATTAGCGGCCACATTGGCTTCTTGTTTCAAGCGGTTGGCCTGAATGCCGGACCACAATCCTTTAAAGTTCGCAAATAATGCGTTTTCAATATCGGATTCCTGCGCCAATTTCTGCGGACAGATGCCGATCAAGCTCTCTCCGGAGGCCGTCGACTCTTGCGCCCAGGCAACGGAAGTGCTCAGCCCGTGGACCATCAGGCAAAGGGCCATGGCGGTGGAAAGAGATTTTCTCATTTTAGACCTGCTTATCTCAACCACATCAGGGTGGTGTTCGAAATCCGATTGAAATCTTGAATGCTCATCAAAAGCGGTAAGGCATCATTTGGATCAATCAAGACCACGTATTGATTCCCTGTTTTCGGATCTTTAAAAGTATCCGTGATCAACCAGGTGTGCGCACCATCTGGAGATGCGTCCTTGGATGTTGCCGGAATAAAGCGTTTGAACGGGATGATTTCCAGGTCCTCTTCTTTCACCGCCACTCTTTTCGCGACGAAGGCTCCTCCCATCAGACCGATCGATCCTGAATCCAATCGGGCCCGAATCCCTGGGATCGTTTCGATGGACGCATTTGAAGGAGTGGTGATCAGTCCCAGTCCCGTCAGCGCTACGCTCAGCTTCATGGATTGCGTCAGCGCTGGCGGAGCAAATCCGTGAAGCATGATCGACGGATTGAACATCGCAAATGGATTTCTCATGATCGCCATTTGTGAAATCTGGGCTGACCGCATGATTTCTGCGGTCCCCAGTTCGCGTCTTAGGGATGGGTAGATATCATAAAAATCATATCCTCTTAAAATCTGAGCGGCATAAGCCAAGGCGGTCGGCAAGCAATCAGTCGAAGACTGCTGCCTTCGAATCAAAGGCCACTTGCTGCCTTTGTCTGAAGGCAATGAGCGGACGTGAAGAATGGGCTGGCCCGAGACCGTCAAGCCGACGACGGAATAGGTTTTAGAGCCATACTGACCGACGACCGGCTCGGTGCTGAGCTGATATTCGGTGTAAAGTGAACTGCAAAGGGGCGCAGCAAAGGCTAAGTTGGCAAAACTGAAAAGGGCGCTCAAAAGTAGGACGGGGAATCGTGTGTTTTTCATGGTTGCTGGTTCAGCAAAACCAAGGCCTGAAACTCAGGTCATTAATTCGACGGTATTTCCTTTGAGCATCAAGAAATAGCCACCGAGCCCAGAATGGGCACTGGCCTTACGAGCCGGACCTTACGCAAATTGACTTTGGTTGAGTCCGTAAATTTGAACGGGCATTTCGGAAGGCAAATGAATCGAAATCGGCCCTTCAAAAATCGCCACAGGCTTCAGCAAAAATACAGCTTCTGAAAGTTGAAGAAAACGCGAATGATTTGAATAATGGATATAGGGACGTGTAAAATAGCATTTTATTTGGAAATCTGTTGCCGTCTCTGGATCAAGGTCTTTAACGGCAATAATTTATGATCCATTTTTCCAGCATCTTAAGTAAGATGATTAAACAATAAACTTTGATTTGTTTAAATCCGAGCGGAATCGAACACTGTTGGTAGATGCTTAAAAATGGATAAATTCTTTCTGTGCCTCGCTTTCTGTTTTCTTTGCCTCTGCGCCACACCGGCGTTCGCTGCATCGGCCGATTTAATTCAGCAGTCGCAGGTCGAAGCTGCTTTTATTTATCAGTTTCGAAACTATATCATTTGGCCGGACGAAGCCGGAACGTTAGATCAGCGTGATTTCATCATTTCGATCGTCGGCAATGAAAATGGACTTTTCCAGGAATTGGAAAAGCTCGCAAAAGTAAAAAAAATGAAAAACCGCTCCATCGAGGTTCGCGCCGTCGAGACCGTCGCGAAGCTGTCTAAAAGTGATATTGTCATCGTGGGCTCGAATGACGCCGAAATTTTACAGGAAGTGGTCCGAAAAGTAAAAGGCGCCCACACCTTGATCGTCAGCCACAGCAGCGAATTTGCGAAAAAGGGGGCGATGATTAACTTTTTCGTCCAGGACGAACGGTTGCGATTCGAGATCAACCTGAACGCGATAAGGAAAGAAAATCTTCAAGTTGGGTCCCAGCTGCTCAATTTGGCGAGAGTTATCAATGACTAGACGAACGAAGATCCTATGAAAGTCGATTCCAATCGAAATCTCGTATCGATTCGAGTGAAGCTGATCAAAATGCAGCTGGTCTTGGCTTTCGTCATCCTGTTGGTCTGCACGATGGCCTTTTTCCTGAAAGACATATTTTATTTCAAACAATCCGTTGAGCGAAATCTTGAATCCACGGCTCGCATTTTAGGATTCAACTTATCACCGGCCATTGCCTTTTCCGATGCCGAGCAGGCAAAAAAAATCCTGTCTTCATTGCAATCAGAACCTGGCATCTCGGCGGCATGGGTCACGGATGCCCAAGGACACATTTTCGCGCATTATAACACCCCTGATTTGGATGCGTTTTCAGATCGAAACATATCGAATATGAGCGAAGGTTCCTTCTTGCACAAAAACAATCTGTTCTTTTTTAAGAAGCTTGAACAGAACGAAGAGTTCCTCGGCACTATTTATCTGAGCGGCAGCATGAAAGTTTTTTTGGCCGAGTACACAATGTACATGTGGATCGGGTTAGGCGTATTCTTGGCCGGCCTTCTGATGGCTTTGGGGCTCGCGCATTGGAGTCACGGCGCTTTATCGGAACCGATGGTGGCTTTGGCCGGCACGGCAAGAAAAATTTCTCGTTCGGGAGATTCGTCACTTAGGGTTGTCGTAGAAATGGTTCAAGAAATCGAAGAAATCAACACTCTCTCGAACGAATTCAATCAGATGTTGGATCAGCTGCAAGCGAAAGAACAGAAGATCCAATTTGAAAAGGAAGTTGCCGAGAATGCCAATCAGGCCAAGTCCCAATTTCTGGCCAACATCTCTCATGAGTTGCGAACACCGATGCACGGCATTCTGAGCTTCGCTCGCTTCGGACAACAGAAATTCGAGACGTCATCCAAAGAAAAACTGAAATCCTATTTTGATGAGATATATGAAAGTGGGGCCCGGCTCATGACCCTCTTGAATGATCTTCTGGATTTATCAAAGCTTGAAGCGGGAAAAACCAATTACGTAATGAGCGAAACGGACCTCGTCGAAATCGCCAAGACGGTTCAATCTGAAATGAGAGCATTTGCATCCGAGCAAGGGCTTGGAATAGAGCTCAGCCATGACCAGGAAACAGTCCAGGCCGTCTTGGATGCCGAGAAGATCATGCAGGTTTTCCGAAATATTCTTTCGAATGCCATCAAATTTTCCCGAAAAGGAAGCGTCATTCGGCTGGTTCTCGAGAATGGCCCAGAGGTGGTTTGCTGCCGAATCATCAATCAAGGCGTGGGCATTCCCGAGAACGAAGTTGATGCTATTTTCGATAAATTCATACAAAGCACCAAGACGAGGACGGGCGCCGGAGGTACCGGCCTTGGCTTGGCGATCTGTCGAGAAATTGTTCAACAGCACGGCGGTCGTATTTGGGCCGAAAGCGTTCTTGATATGGAAACAAAATTCATCTTAGAACTGCCCAAGCTGGCAACCGGACCCAAGGCAAATACCAAGCAACAAGGAGCGCAGTAAATGGCATCGAAACAAAAAGTATTGATTGTTGACGATGAGCCCAGGAATCAGAGAATCGTCACCGAGACGCTTGAGGACCTTTTCGAGCTTCAAGTTGCGAGCTCGGGGGAAGAAGCCCTGCAATGCTTGGAAAAAGATCCTCCGGATCTTGTTTTGCTCGATATCATGATGCCCGGAATGAGCGGATATGAAGTTTGCGCTCATGTTCGTAACAATCCGGATCTTCGTTTCACCAAGGTCATATTGGTGTCCGGTAAGGCCATGATTGACGAGCGCTTGAAGGGATACGAAGCCGGGGCTGACGATTACATGACAAAGCCCTTCGTCCCCGAAGAGCTGATGGCGAAATCAAAAGTGTTCCTGCGTCTGGCCCATATTGAAAAAGAATTGGATCAAATGAATCATTCTTTGGACGCCAAGGTCCAAGAAAAGGCTCGTCTGTTGATGGCGGCCGAAATGAAACTCGTCAATTCGGCAAAAATGTCGGCTCTTGGTGAAATGGCGGGTGGGGTGGCGCATGAGATCAACACTCCGCTGGCGACGATCTTGCTTTTGTCGGACCAACAAACGGAAGTGCTGGCCGAGAAAGAGAACGCGATCAGCAAGGAAAGCCTGGAAAATTATTTCAGCGTGATCGCGACGGCCGCGAAGCATATTGCTAAAATCGTACAGGGATTGCGCTTCTTCTCTCGGGACAGTTCTGCAGATCCATTTGCAAAGGCGGATTTGGCGAAAATCGTCGAAGACACCATTTTATTGTGCGCCGAACGTTTTAAAACGCACAGTGTTCGATTGGATGTGCAAAGCCTGCAACTGTCGATCAGCTGCCGTTCCGTCGAGATCGCCCAAGTTTTATTGAATCTCTTGAACAACTCATTTCAAGCCATTGAGAAATTGCCTGACAAATGGGTGCAAATTTTGGTTCAGGAAGACAGGGAGTTTGTTGAAATCTCGGTGACCGATTCTGGATCTGGAATCCCGCCCGTGACCAGGGAAAAGATTTTCCAACCTTTTTACACAACTAAGGATGTGGGTCAGGGAACAGGCCTGGGGCTCAGCATCTCGAAAGGGATTATCGAAAATCACAATGGAACTTTGAAGCTCGACGAAACCTCGGCCAACACCCGTTTCGTCATCCGGATTCCGAAGGAGCAGAACGCACTCCAGGTCGCGGGCTGAGAATGCAAACTATAGATGCATCCAGGAAAAAAATTTTAATCGTCGATGATGACCAGCTTTTACGCCAAGTTTTGGCGAACGATTTCGTTCGGCGGGGCTACGATGTTGTCGAGGCCGGCGATGGGTCGCAAGCACTGAAATGCATCGAGCAGGAAAAAGTCGATCTCGTTATTTCCGACGTGAGGATGCCTAAGATTGGTGGGGTTGAGCTATTGACCACCATCCGTCAGCAGCATGGGGAAATTCCGGTCTTCATGTTCATCACGGGTTTCTCCGAATTGACTTTGGAAGATGCTTATCACAAAGGTGCGAGCGCCCTTTTTCCAAAACCCTTCAACCGAAAAAATTTTTTGAAGGCCGTCGAGTGGGTGCTTTTGCCGACGATTGAGAAATGGCGGGAGCCAGTTCCCCGGCTTTCCACGGACTTTGAAATTGAAATGATTTTGGCGAAGACGTCCCGGTCGATCAATGGGCAAATGCTCAATATTGGTCAGGGAGGCATGTTCGTCAGTATGGAATCGCCTCTTCCCGAAGTGGGAGAAACGCTCGAATTTAAAATTCTTTTCCAACAAGTTTCGACGATTCAATTGACTGGACAAGGGGTCGTTCGCTGGCTTCGGCATCAATCGACGTCTGGTGGTCTCGCCGGATGTGGAATTGAATTTTTGAACTTATATGAAAATAGCGTTCCCGAAGTCATCCGTCTGATCGAAGCTTTCAAACCATTTGCCGTTATGTCGGAGATCTAAAATGAAACCAATGACGATCACGCGCTTTTTAGGTCAACTCTCGATGGCCCTGTTGCCTTTGTCTTTCTTTTCGGCCACGGCCCATTCGCAGGAGCTCTGGGATAAATCCCTGGAAGAGCTGGTCAACATCAAGGTCGTCTCGGCCACGCGCACAGAAGCGACATCGCTGCATTTGCCATCGGTCGTGACCGTCCTGAGTGAAGAAGAATTGTCACGTTGGGGAGCCGAGAACTTGGCGGATGGATTGCGAACGGCGGCGGGAATGCAGGTCCGGAAATCTCCAGCAGACTTCCCACAGTATTCGGCCAACGTGCGCGGCAATTCGGCCGATTTTTTAAATATTCGCACGTTGTTCATGATTGATGGTGTTCCCGTCAGAAATCCGAATGCGGGGTTTGATCCGGGATGGATTCCTCTTTCCATCATCAAACGAGTTGAAATCGTCAAGGGGCCCGCATCGAATCTCTATGGCGCCAATGCCTTTGGTGGTGTTGTCAATGTCATCACCAAAAGTGGGGAGGACCTCAATGAAAATCGAAATTTCGGAGCCGATGCCAGCCTTGCATATCGAAATCAGAAAGACGTCGCCAAAGGTGGCAATGTCGGCGGAACATCAGGTCACTTGAGCTTAGGCAAAGAAGAAGGAGCCTTGGATTCTTTTTTCTCGGCCCAATCTTCGGCAACCAACAACACGGACGGCAGCTACCAGGGGCAACAGTATCAAGATGTATTCGGCAAACTTCGCTATCGGCTCTCTGATGATGTCGAGTTGAAAAGCTCTGCGCTTTTATCTTATGATCGAAATCAAGTCGCTCTTGCGGATACGGATTCGCCGATTAAAAATGATTTCATCCACGCGTCCTTATCGGCAAATGTAAAAATGAACGAGCAATCCAATCTCAGCCTCACTGGACATTTTTCCCAGTTCAATCATTTTCTCAAGTACACCGATAGCTTAGATAAATATGACAACCAGGGCCGCGTGTATGGCTTCAGCTCGCAGTATTCAACCGAGTGGGGACAAAATCATTCATTACTGGCCGGTGTCGAGTTCGCCGAGGAAAAGGGCTCGTTGGAGACGAAAGAAAATGACTATGCGACATTTCCTCCGACTTTGAAAACGGCCGGCTGGAATCCCAAGAGCGAAAATACATTCGGCGTGTATTCTCAGTACGAATACACGGGGTGGAGTCAGTATTTGCCAATGATTGGAATCCGTTATGACACGAATTCCACTTATGGAAGCGCGGTTAGCCCTCGCGTGGCTTTGTCATACTTGGCGAATGAGAACACGACTTATTACGGCTCGATCGGCAGCGGCTTTCGCGCACCGGTCTTCAATGAAACGGAAATTCAAGGCTTTGGAAAGCTGGGAAATTCAAATTTGAAGCCCGAATACACGATCACCTCTGAAGTCGGGATGAAAACGGTCTATTTGAAGGCCCAGAACGCGATTTCTTTTTTCAAAGAAGATATTTCTCAGATCATCAGCCTGCAGCCGCTTCCGGGCAGCACCCTCAAGACATACGCCAATGATGGAAGCGGATCGATTTCGGGTGTCGAAATCGACGGAGCCTATAAACCCATCTCGAATTTCCGGATCTTTTACAACACCACTTTGCTAAGGACCGAAACGGGGTTGCATCAACGGATCGAGCGCATGGCCGAACAAACTTATGTCTTGGGAGCGAATTGGATATTGAACAAATGGTCTTTTGATCTGGCGATGCATCATGAATCGGAGGTCTTTTTTTACAACACCAACGCCGCGATTCCTTCTGACTCCCAGGGCCGAGTTTTTCTTCCCAGCATCACCACGGCTGATTTTCAAATCAAGCGTCAGTTGTCGGCGAAAACATTTGGCACTTTCTATATCAGCAATCTCACCGATCAAAGCTATAAAGAAATTTTCTCTCCTTTCGTCATTCAAGATGGGCTTTACCTTCCGGGACGGACTTTTGGCATCAAGCTGATCTCTCAATTTGAATAGCTCAACCGGAGTGGGTGGAATCGGGCTGCGAATCGGCAGCAGAAACGCGGTCCCTCTGATGTTCCATTTGGAACTGTGCCAGAACGAGAATCAGTTTTTTAACAGGGCGTGAAGCCAGCCTTCTTCCTCATGGCCTCGCACTCTATCTTTGAAGGAATAGGAACGATATGGCCGGAATTCTCAAATTTGACCGAAAATTGATGCTAGGAGGGCCTAACAAGATGCAAGTGAATTTCGTGCATTCACGATATTTTTGAAAATCCACGAGGAAAGTTCAAGTCTGCTGATTGACCATCCGATTTAATAACTGCGGGACTAAATAATGACAAACTTAGACGAAAACAAAAAGTGCGTTTTAATAGTTGAAGACGACGAGGTTTTTAGAAACCTTCTCGGCCAGGTAATGGAGGCCGAGAAATTTGTTGTTCGCTATGCCGAAAATGGGATGACGGCTAAAAATGTCCTCGGCCTGAAGGGCAATAAATTTGATCTTGTTATTTCAGATGTTCGTATGCCGGAAATGGACGGAGCCTCATTGCTTCGATCGGTCCGGAACTTATATCCTGACACCAAGTTTATTTTAATGACGGGATTTTCTGAGATTCTTGAGGCCAAACATGCTCTGGGATTAGGGGCCGATGAGTTCTTGCCAAAGCCATTCAAAATGAAAGAACTTCTTGAGGCCGTTGAGCGAGTGATGAAGCCAAAGGATGACCCGTCGTCTGGAACGATCGAGGAAGATGAGTTTTCATTCTGTAAAATTCATGTCGACGAGTTCACTTCGGCGTCGACTTTGCCTTCGGATATTTACGTTCGCCTTACCGATAATAAATTCGTCAAGGTGGCGCGTGAAGGCGCGGCGATTCATTTGGAACGGATTCAGACTTATAAAGATAAAAAAGTCGAATATTTTTATGTCCATGTTAAAGACTTCGCAAAATATGCTGGTTTTACGCTGCGCCTGGCCCGTGCGGTGATCAATTCAAAAAAAATTGGCCGCGAGCAAAAATTGAAACTTTATAAACATACGAACGAGATCTTGGTGAATCATCTCTTTGTCGGCGCCATCAACTCTCAGGACATGGAATTCTCGCAAAACATCATCAGCAACACTTTGAACGTTCTCGGTGACGAGCCTGAAATCTTTGATCTCGTTATGCTTTTGAAATCAAATTCCGATGCCGTTTACGCTCACAGCGTGGCCGTATCAGTTCTGGCCTGCTTGGTGGGAAAAAAAATGGGCTGGAGCAGTCAGCAAACTCTTTTGAAGCTTTCCTTGGGTGGAATATTCCACGACATCGGAAAAAAGGAACTCAGCCCTGCTTTGTTGAACAAGTCCCGACGTGAGATGACGCCTGATGAAATCGCACTTTACGAGTCCCATCCTCAGCGGGGCCGGGATATATTGGGAACGATTCCGGGCTTTCCGGCCGATGTCGTGCAAATTGCGTTTCAACATCACGAGGCCAATATCGGTACGGGTTATCCTTTGAGATTGTCAAACATGCGAATACATCCATTAGCAAAACTCATTCATCTAATCGATGATTTTTTTCACAGCTGCCAAAAGTACAAAGATGAAAGTACGAAGCCTTGGATGCAGGCTTTGGCCGAACTTTGGGAAATGAAAGGTTCCGAGTTCGAAGCGCAGCATCTAAAGGCCTTGATGGAAACTTTCGATTATCCGCTGCCAACTCCATTGTTGCGCCTTAAACCGGCCTCCTAAGAAGCCATGAAAGCAGCCATTCATTCGCAGCTCCGCCTGGTTTTCGATGATCTACCGGTCGCCGTGTCTATCAAAGATATCAAGGACGACTATCGATACGTTTTGTGGAACAAAATGGCACAACAGATCTGGCCTCACTCTCAGGAACCAGTCATCGGCAAAACCGATTACGATTTATTTTCGTTAGATATAGCTGAAACTTTCCGAAAGAAAGATGTCGAAACGGTCAAACTGAATGAGCTCATTCACACTCCGGAAGAGAGCATCCAGAATGCAGATGGCGAAATACGCTGGCTTCAATCTTGGCGCCACATTGTGGCCGACCCAAGCGGCCAGCCCTCATTGCTCATCGCCGTCAGTCAAGACATCACTCCGATTAAAAAGACAATTGATGAAAGCCATCGCCAACGACAGCAGTTGCAAAGCATTTCAGACAATGCACCCGGTGTGCTTTTCCAATTCAGTGTGACGCCAGAAAATCACATGTCCTTTACTTACATCAGCCGAAAATTCAAAGATATTTTTGGGATCGAACCCGATGAGATTATGGGGCGGGCCGAACACATGTTCGAGTTGCTGCATCCAGAAGATCGGGCTGATTTTTTCAATATTCTTGATGAAACGATTCGCGATCGAAAGACATGGCAATGGCAAGGAAGAATGGTTGATGCACAAGGTTGTACGCTTTGCATCGAAGCCCACTCGAATCCCTATTTATCGGACAATGGCTGTACCTATTGGGATGGAATGTTCCAAGACCTGACAAAATTAAAAGCCAACGAAAAGCTTTTGCGTGAGCAGTCCGAGAAAATGCATCAAGCGGCACGTCTTGTCTCGATCGGCGAAATGGCAGGTGGCGTGGCCCACGAAATCAACACACCTTTAGGGACGATTGGAATTTTATCCGAAGTCGCCATTCTTGAGGTCGAAAAAGACAATTGCAGCAAAGAAACGGTCACGGATAAATTGAATCAAATCAATTCGATGGTTTTTCGAATTTCAAAAATAATCAAGGCCATGCGATCTTACGCGCGCAAAGATTCTGACGACCATCACGAGCTCACGTTGTTCTCGACGATCATTGATGAGGTTCTTTCTGTCTCCAGTCATCGTTTGAAGCAAGAGCAAATCAAGTTCGATACGACCGGCATTCCCAAAGACCTGCGAATTTTGTGTCGTCCCATTCAAATATCGCAGATTTTAATGAATCTGATTAACAATTCTTGCGACGCAATCAAGGATCTCGAAGAAAAGTGGATCCGAATTCAGCTTCATTCTTCGGGCGATGATTTGCAAATTGCATTTACCGACAGCGGTTTCGGAATTCCGGGTCCTGTCGCCGAAAAATTATTTGAAAATTTCTTTACGACAAAAGGCCCAAGAGAAGGCACTGGTTTAGGTCTTTCCATGTCCAAAAACATCATGAAAACCCACGGTGGGGACCTTATCCTCGATGTGACCTCGGTCAACACTCGATTCATCCTCAAATTTCCTCCCGATAAGATGTCCGCTGCATAATTTCAGCTTAAAAAGACGTCTTAAATGAGTCTCGAACGAACATGCGTCGATGGGCAAAGCGAGTGCCTTGCGTACAATATATTGAGCAGCTTCAAATCCGAGCTTCCAACGAAGCTTCAAGCCGGAAATAATTTTCTTACTCATTTTTAAAAACTATAGTCTAATGACCCCTGATATGGCCGAGAACAACACTCCAAATTCTGCATCATCGTCGCCTCGAAAAGCCAGCTCTGCACGCGGGGGTGCGGCGCTTGTCGCGATCGGCATTCTCCTCAGCCGGGTGATGGGACTGGTGCGACAGAAAATTTTCGCTTTTTATTTCGGAAATTCCGATCTGGGTGATGCCTTCTATGCGGCTTTGAAAATTCCAAACTTTTCCCAGAATCTTCTCGGGGACGGTGTTCTGTCGGCCTCGTTTATTCCGGTTTATTCGAAACTTTTGGCTGAGGGCAAAGATCAAGAAGCCGATCGCGTGGCCGGTATCATCGGATCTCTCCTGGCAGTTTTAAATGCCATCATTGTCGCCATCGGTGTCGTGGCCACGCCCTGGATGATCGATTTGATCGCGCCAGGTTTTCACGGAGAAAAACGCGAGCTGACCATTCGCCTGGTCCAAATCTTCTTTCCCGGAACCGGATTGCTGGTGATGTCGGCCTGGTGTCTGGGGATCTTGAACAGCCATCGTCGATTCTTTCTTTCCTATGCCGCGCCGGTGATTTGGAATGTCACCATCATCTTAGCGTTGATGATTTTTGGGACCCGCGTTTCGCACGAGACATTGGTGATCTACACCGCTTGGGGAGTCTTGGCCGGATCCTTTCTGCAATTTTTGGTGCAGATCCCAACCGTGATCAAATGCGCCCCTGATTTGCGCTGGAGTCTCACCACCACCAGCGACCCGGTTCGTCAGGTGATCAAAAGCTTCACGCCGGTGGTCACCTCTCGCGGTGTCGTGCAGCTCAGCGCTTACATCGATAATATTTTGGCATCACTTCTTCCCAGCGGTGCCGTCGCCAGTCTCGCTTATGCGCAGTCCTTGTACATGCTTCCCATCAGCTTGTTCGGCATGTCCGTCTCGGCCGCTGAATTGCCAGCCATGTCTGGCGCCATCGGTAGCGATGCTGAAATCGCGGTCCACTTGAAAAAACGTTTGGCTGGCGGCCTTCGCCAAATCGCTTTTTTCGTGATTCCGTCCGTCGTCGGTTTTTGGACGGTGGGTGACGTGATTGTCGGCGCACTTTACCGCGGCGGCGAATTCGGCGCCGACAGCGTGAATTATGTCTGGGGAGTGTTGGCAGGCTCGACAGTTGGATTGCTCGCCGGCACCTTGGGTCGGCTTTATTCCTCTGCTTTTTATTCTTTAAAAGACACCAGGACACCTCTGAAATTCGCCGTCATCCGAGTGATCCTGACCACGATTCTGGGATGGATCTGTGGCCTGTACGTGCCGGGCTGGCTGGGTGTTGATGCCTCTTGGGGGACGATGGGATTGACGGCATCGGCGGGAATGGCCGGATGGGTTGAATTTTGGCTCTTGCGCCGGGCCCTGTTTCAAAAAATTGGCGAGATCCGGTTCCCACCGGGCTTTCTCGAAAAAGCTTGGGCCGCAGCCGTGATCGCCGGTGGGGTCGCCTGGGGAATCAAAACCTTTTTCAATCACAATCACCCATTGATTGCGCTCGGTTTCGTGATGGCAGGATTCGGCGCCGTTTATTTTTCATTGACGGCAGCCTTCGGCATCGAAGAATCCAAGCGCTACCTTCGCAAATTCAAACGCTTTTGATGATTTGAGCTAAAGATATTCGGGGTTTTCGAGACTGCTGCTTTAAAAAGAAATATCGAGATCACGGGTTTGCGATTTGGGAGCACTCTACTTTCCATGTGATGGTCTATTGAAGCCTGTCTGGACTTTGGCTTTGATTTCTTTGACTGCGCTCGAGCCTTTCCCCAATAATATCACCATGAACATTTCAAAACCCCAATTCTTTCTCCTGATCGCACCTTTTGTTATCTCGGCTTGCGCGACGGCGCCGAAGACCAATTCCGTCTCAAAAATTTCTTTAGAAAGCTGCAAGGAATTACTGCAGCAAGAGAAGCGCAATGAAGCTGCAGAATGTTTTCGACCCGCGTCGGATGCTGGCAATGCCGAGGCACAGTTTTATCTCGGAGACCTTTATCTGAATGCCAGAGCCGGGGATGAAGCCGATCAATACGCCGAGAAATTATACCGACTCAGCGCGAATCAAGGATTTTCAAAAAGCCAGAAAGCTTTAGGCGATCTCTATTTCGCGGGTCTGGTTGTTCCGAACGATTTCAAACTGGCGCTGGATTGGTATCAAAAAGCTGCCAGCCAAGGGGACCTCGAAGCTCAGGATCGCCTCGCCCAAATTTTCGAAGAAGGTCAAAGCGTCGAAAAAGACCATGCGAAAAGCTTATACTGGTACACACAAGCCGCCAATCAAGGACAAGTTTCTTCGATGGCTCTGCTGGCGGATGTTTATCTTCATCAAGACCACGATTACGAAAAAGCCAAACTCTGGAGCGAAAAGGCGGCGTCCTTTGGCGACCGCAATTCAAGAATGTGGCTCGCACATCTTTATGAAAATGGCTGGGGAGTCGGCAAAAATGAGGTGGAAGCATTAAAGTGGTATTTGTTGTTTCAAGATTTGGACCATCCAGATCCAATGGGCCGTCCGGAGGCGGCGATCAAAAAGGCTTCCAAGTCCAATCTAAAAAAAGCGCAAATGCTAGCCGATAACTGGAAAAAGACTCATCCTTCGCAGGACCCCTCAAAAAAATAAGGCTGACGGCATTTTTTTTTCGGTCAAACTAGAAAGGCAAATTGTCCTTTCAGAAGGCTTCTTGCATGGTGAGTCCTTCGAATCAATTCGAAAGACCGAACCAATTCGTCACGCGGCCCAGGTTTGAAAAGAAGATGATAAACATCATCAAAGAATACGCAGTCGCGTGCTTTCTGAATAGCGAAGTATCCTGACCCTTTCTCCAGCCGATATTGAAACGAGCCGAGATAAAAAGCACAAACCACATCAAAGCTGCCATCGAAGAAATAATCACGTCGTACTGTCTCATCGCCCGGTTCCCCGAGATTTGCTGGGATTTGCTGGATCAACGAATCCGATTTTATTATTTTGAATCGAAAAACCATGACCATTTTCGAAATCAAAATGGCTTGGATCTGCACTTCCTGAATTCGGCATTTGAATAATAATTATTCCTCGGTCCGATTCTAAGCCTTCGCGAACATTTATTAACTTGTGAAATCTGTTCAGTAAATCAATTACAAAGTGAACGCTATCTGAACCTGTATCCTCAATTCGATCCGGATTCACACCGGTCGCCGTACGCGAAATTTGATCTGCATAATCTAATTTTGCGGTTTCTTCCTCATCCTTACGTGCCTTTTCTTTTAATTCATGATCGCGCGCTTCTGTTTTCTCTCGTTCAGCTTTCTTTTGATTTTCTTTTTCATCTTCTTTTTTTCTTTGTTCAGCTTCTTCCTGCGCCTTCTTGCCATCTTGATAATCATCATATCGGGCGATTGCACCTCCGACTGCGCCAACAAAGAAGCCTCCAGTTGTACCAATTCCCGTGCCCAAAGTTCCTCCACCCATTGCACCAACAGGCCCACCAGTCATAGAGCCAACCCACATGCCAATGCCTCCGCCTAACACGCCACCAGCACCTGCTGATTGCATGGCATCTGTTAAGATACTCTGATAGTACTGATACCCAGCAGAGCTAGATTCGGCGTCTCGTTGAGCCATTATTTGTTGTAGAATAGGGTTGTTTCTCGATTGGCGAGCTCCGCCCAATGGATCCTGAAATGATCCGTAAATGGCGTCTGCAATATAGTCCTTAGGTGATTGAACTTGAGCTTTATTAATATCGCGCTCATGCACGACCGTAGATCTCTCGATAAAATCTTTTCCTGTCGCATTCACATCTTCGAAAACTTCAGTTCCGAAAATATCTGCATCCGGATACTGAGCCTTAAGTTTCTCATAGACTGTTAAATTTGAGCCGCTGCTTGAAGTTGGCCAGATATGCGTTTGACGCTCTTGAATGTCATCAGCCATTTCTGGAGCCAGTGATTGGATAACGGCTAACCCTTCCCGGTACAGTTCGGGACGTTCCAATAAGGCTCCAAGTTCCGTCATACGCAGGGCAGTCGTGACAAGTGGCTCGACTGAATTCTGCTTGGCAACCTCTTCGGACAGAGCAATGACAAGATTTTCGTAGCTGCGATGACCACTCCATTGATGAAGAACGTGAGACAAAGCAATGATGCCGTTCTCAACAGCTATAGCATCGGGTCTGCTCCTTTGCCCTGCCTCTCGCATTGCTTTCCTAACTCCGAGGGGGATATTCGGTCGAGTTAAAGACTGCTGCCCAAACGCAGAGATTGATTGAAAAGCAACAATTCCTAATATTAACATCTTTAGTTTTGTCATATTCGCCTACTTGTAAGATTTTTGAAGCGATCTCATCGATCGCATATTCTTCCGAAGGGCTCATAGCAACGGTCGTGCTCGCACAATTGCTGATATTTTGGATCTGATTCCGATCAGCGTCCAGTGTTCAGGATTTGAAACCAGAAACAAGGACAGTTTTCCTAGTCGCTAGCACAATCGGTGACGATCTAATCGACAAGTCGGCATTCCTTACAGGATTAAAAATAGATCCGGTTTCGGTCTTCGTTTTCAATTTAATTGGCTGTGATCCATGCTCCTGTCGATCAGCTTTCTCAAAAAATTATTTATTATATGAAGGTCTTCGGGTAAGTTACCCGACATTCAAAATTTTGAAACGAGAATGGGCTAGGGGAACGTCTTTCTCACATTGAACGGGGGTTCTATGAAATCGTTTTTTCAGAAATTCGCATGCGCTTTGTTGGCATTCGCGCTCCTTGCTTGCTCAAACGGTGGCGATTCGAATGGCGGCAATTCAAATGATTCAGGTGGTGCCGGCCAAAATACGGCCAAAGATCTTCCGACTCTCACCGTGGATCAAATCAACTCTCGATTTCTCAAAATGTCCTTTTGCAAGAACCAAGTCCGAGCCACAAAACAAGGTCCAAATCTCGAGACGTACACGGCTTCATTGCACTGTGAACCGTGGAGTCTTGATGTCTTGGTCGAGACCTTGCAAGAAGTCCAACTCTTAAATGGGGAGATTCACAAGCATCAAGCTTTGATTCGTAACAACCAGGGCAGTTACACCGAAAATCAGAAAAACTTTTTGTCAGCGCTTCAGGTGCCGCAGGCTCTCAGCGCGCTCGATTTTTCACGTTTAGATTTTGAAAATCTCATCGATGGCCTAAAGCTCTTGTCCCAAATGCAGGGAAAGGCCGAATCGAATATTCTCAACAAAGAACTGACACCAGAGCTTTTCCTGGGCAACCAAACTGTGAACGCTTTTGAATCACAAATTTGCAAATACGCCAAAATGAAAGCCGAGGATTTTGTCAGTTTGGAAAAAGTCGCTGCTGCTGGAAATTGGTTGTGGAGATTCAAAGCAGGTGACGATTCGGCTGCTACAATCAAGATCAATTTGTCCTTCGCAAAATTTGGATCCATTTCGACTGAAGAAATTTATCAGTTGGGTCAAAATTTTGTTAAGCTGAGAGCGCTAGATTATGCCGAGGAGAAGGCCAAAGAATTCACCGGCCCAGAAAAATCACAACAAGTCTTTGTGAGCTATACTGTCGACGACAAATACTATAGGACGATTGTTTTAGAAAAAATGAAGCTCGATTGCCTGCTGATGAACGTATTCAATATCGAGTCCGTTCAAGAAATCCTGAAGCAGGGAACTCTTCATCGCCTATACATCAATAGTTCTTCAGATCGAGATACCATCCAAGTATTTAAAACTGGCGAGAAAGACAGTACTTCCAACCCTCAAACGACTTATGTGCATATTCCAAATCAAACCAAAGTGGATCTCAACACAATCGATCCACAAGAAATTGCCAAAACTCTCCTTGATGCCGCTCATGAGTAGTGAAAAGTGCCTCAGCACAAAGCGGCTGGGGCCTTTGATTTAAAAATGGATCCTTTCGCGCCCACAAGTATGCGTTACTTCCTAAAGTCATCATTCGGCAGCGCCAAGTTCCATGTTCTAAAAGAAAAAGAAATGGTAAAAGGGGACACGGCCTCCAGGCCTCAGCCGGGCGTTGGTACCGCATTGTGCGGACGGAGAAGTCCTTTTTCTTATCTCTTCTTGAGTTCTGAGATTTACAAGAATGTTGTAAGAAAGATGACTTGCTCCTTCACAAGTTTGTGATGGCGGGTCCCTATTAGAAGTTAGGTTTCGTATTTCAACTGTGGAAGGAACACCAGGCCTGCGGATACCAAAGCTGTGCAAAGGCTAATTCCTGCATAGAAAGTGTAAGCAGTTATCGACCAATCATATATCAAAGGCGACAGAAGATAACTGCTAAGAACCGCTACGACAATAACAGCATTGATACTGGCCATGTAGGATCCTATTGCGGCCTTGGGTATATGTGTTTGCCAAATTGTGGCCAGATTGATCATCACGATCGTAGTCAGTCCTCCCATAATGAGATATAAAAACTGAATCAGATGGACTTCGGGAAATCGGATCAGCAAGGCAAAACAAACAATTAAGCTGGCCAACGAAACCGGAAAAGATTTTTTGGGATCAATCCGGTTTAGATAATGTCGGCACAAAATACCAGCGATAAATGCACCAATCCCCTGAAGCGAAAGTAAGCTCGAATAAAATGAAGCATCTAAGTGCATACCTTTTAGAATTCGCCCCGGAAAAATTACTTGCATAAACCCAAAAAAGACAAGATTAAAGCAAATACCACTGGCTAAAACCCAAAGGAGTTTTTTTTGCTCCATCAAGAAGGAAAATGTCTTTTTAAAATCTAGGTCCGATTTTTTAGGCATTTTTGCGCTCACAGTTTGTTTCTGATAATCAACCATCAAAATAGCTGAGATCAAAAAGCTCAATGCATCAACCAAAAAAAGATGTGGTTCCGAAACATGTAAAATTCTTAAAAACGCATATCCAATTGCTGGGCCAGCGAAAGTGCCAACTTGCTGCAACAGCTGCAATGTTGAAGTCGCCTTGGTCACTTCTTGCTGACTGTGAAACTGTTCAGCCACCAGTTGGAATCGAGCCCCAATAACCAAGTATCGAACACAAGCTTGCAAAAACATCAGCGTTGCAATTGTACCTAAAGACATTTGGTTCCAAGCCCCAAACCAAATGGCAAGCCCTAAAACAAACTGAAACAGCAACGAGTAAGAAATGATTTTTTGAGGGGGCCATTTTCGAAAAGCTTTCTGACTAGCAAATGGTGCAACCAACACATCGGGAAGCAATCGAACAAAAAGCAGAAGCGAAGGCCCCCATAATCCTCCATTTTGAAACATCCAGGGAATTGCGATAAGTGAAACCTGCGTTCCACAGATATTGATCATATGGGCCGTGGCCAGTTTCTTAAATTGCATGTGCAACCTCTTTTCTTTGCATCAATACAGTGAGACGCTCTTTTGGTGAGATTCCATCTGGCTCGAGCGCCAAACTTCTATTGTAATACTCAATGGCCGGGGCTAATTGGTTTAACTTTTCTAATACAGCACCAATCTTGAAATATAAGATTTTTGCGTGAGGCGCTTGGCATTTTTCTCCCGCCAAATAAGTCGCCAGCGCTTTTTCGGGAAGATTCATTTTTAAATAAAAATCTCCGAGCTGCATCCACGCCTTTAGATCCATGGGATCAACGGTCGTCACAATTTCCTGTAAATGCGACAAAGCTCGCTTCTGATCACCCAGAAATTCATGAATTCGAGCCGTCGTTTCCAGCATTGGAAAAATATTTTCAGCCTTAATAATCGATTCAATTTGTGTAGTTGCATGTGCCTTTCGAGCATTGTCTTCACAAAGCAACGCCATCTCATGAACAGATTCGCGGTCACCGCGGATGAAAGGGCAATAGCTCATAGCCCTGTAATATCGGCTTGTGAGAATGTAACGCGAAAAGGACGGAAGCTCCGATTGATCAAGTAGGGCATAAAATGCTTTCTCAACATTGGATTCATAGATCAGAGCCTGTTCACTCATTCGGCTCTGGCAAGAAGTGACAATAATATTGAGTCCAAGATTAAATCTCCAGATGAGATCATTCGTTGATTTTTTGTGAGCACTCTCTTTGAACAACTGAATCATCTTTTCCAAGATTTCTCCCGAGTTTCCGAGAGTCAAAATTTTTGAATAAGTCAGAATCAAACTTCGAAATCGGTCTCGAGTATACGGATCAGACGTTTTGGTCGAACGAGCTAATTCAATCGCTTCGCGATAAAACCCCAATTGCGCTAGCAAACGTACCTTTTTTACAAGGTCCTCTCCGGAAACCGCTGGAATTTTCATTAAATCTCCCAAGAACTGGGATTCAGCATTCTGAAGCGTCTGAAACGTCAACGTGGGATTTTGATACTGAACTGTTTTGAGAAGATCTTCTCGAAAGCTATGAGTGTGCAACCTCTGCAGCCCTGAAACACCGATAGGAAATTTGGCCCCGCCTTGCAAGTCCTGATAGCTTAAAAAGGGTGACCACTGGCAAATCGGTCCCGAGCGACTCGGTTTTTCCAAGGAGAAGTAGGTCCCCAAAATATTGCGAACATCGCTCATTTTATGCTCCTAGAAAACTGAAGTGGGTTTGTATAGTTTCGAATATTGATGCTCAAAGCCTGCATTTTAATTTCTTCCCTGAGACGTAAAATCAGTGGGGCTTCAAGTTCGGAATATTTCGAAGCAACTTCTAAGTGTCGTTCAACCATCTGAAGTTCCCTCATCCTTGCTAGTGTCACTGCTCTTAAAAGATGGGCTCGAGGACAATTCGGGTCCAATTTAATCGCTAAACTAGAAGATCGGTCGGCAATATTCCAGGCCTCAATAGCATGAGCAAAGATTGTGATTTGGTCACAGATTCTTCGGCGATACTCAAGATTGTTGAATAGCGCCTGGTCTTTGAGAGAAGAGAGACTATTGAAGTCAGCTTCTTGATTTTCATCGAGAAACCATTTTGCGAAACTGGCTCTATCGAGTGTTCGTTCTAAAAATCTCATTTGAAGATTTTGAAAATCAAATCCTTCAAGCGAAACCTCGCAGAGGCGCTTCTCGACCAAATTAGAAAACTTGCTCTCTGTGACTAGAGATCCATTGTAGGATGCATGACTCAAACTAAAAAGAGCTTCAAGCCAATATGGACTGTGAATTTCAGAAATGGCTTTGCTAAACGCAATATGCAAAAGGGAGGGATTTGGCATCTGGCCAGTTGTCGCTTTTTGAATTCGGAATTCTGCCAATGCAAGGCCCAAACTTATTTCCGACAAATGTTCAATATTTTGATTTTCAGCGATGATATTTTCGGCGATTTCATAGCATCCGAAAAGGATAGCTAAGTGAGAAAGAAAGGCTGGATTATGAGACTTTTGTTTTATCAAGTCTTCAAGTGTATTCGGAACTCTCTCTATACCTTCATGTTCTAAAATATGACGGAAGGTGCGGAACATGATCATTCGGGGCAAAAACTTTGAGGAACCCTTAGACTCGATCCAAAATGACGGAGCCAGCGCTGTCAAATTTCCAGTTTTTTCAAATTGTCCATTATTCAACGGTCTATAAGGGTTCCCCATAGCAGACATCCCGGTCTCTTTCAGTTAGTCGTCAACAAAGACAGTCAAAAGAGCCTGATTGACTTGTGATTTTTCAGTGTATGTTGGGATCGGATTATTCATTTTGTCCTCCTTCAAGAACGGTTGGTTCTCATCCCGTGAGCAAGGGGTGGGCCATACCCAAATTGAATAAAATCAATCTTGAAGGACTCTTCTTCCTGAATTGTGGAATTGCGTTTTAAATAATGGATTCAGGCATTCCTTGCCTGGAGGGAATTCAACTGCCATGCAAAAATTTCGCTGGGATATTTGTTAAAATTTTCGTTTAGCAGAAAAACGATTGGTAGAATCTGCTGGAGTTGACGAAATGAAGACGGGCAAGATTTAGACGAAAATTTTGGTGACCTAAGGATTAGAATCGTAAGCTCATGCGAGAATATGGCCATCAGAGGAAACTGTAGAGAGTCAAATTCTGATTTTTCCATCCTGCCAAGTCAAAAACCCGGTTCCCAAAAGTCCTCGTTCGGCGGCACAAAGTTCCGTGCTCCAGAAGAACAAGAAAAGAAATTTAGCTAAAAAGGACCTCCGCCCCCGCAGGATGCGGTATTCAAGGGCGGTAGAGGCACGGATGCCGTGTCCTTTTTAGCTAAATTTCTTTTCTTGTTCTTCTGGAGTATCGAGAGCGATGAGAATGGTGCCCGAAAGAGGACTTGAACCTCCACAACCTTGCGATTACTAGTACCTGAAACTAGCGCGTCTACCAGTTCCGCCATCCGGGCACTTGAAAATGGATGCGAAAACAAAGAACTCAGGTAGCGCCTAATTCACCAAAGCCCAAGCGCATTGTCAAGCCGGCAGTCGCTTCAAGATCAGATCTTGAGGCCAAGCTTGCAACCCAGCAATAAGCCCAAAACAAATCAAGCCAGGAGACTCCAGGTGACTTCGTGTTTATTGACCGACAGGTGCCGGATCTCGCTGCCGGGGATTGCGCGAAAGGCGGCTAGGGCTTCGAAATCGGTCTCTCCTTGAAATTTGATGGTGCAGACCAGGTTCTTGACCCGTCCTTCCGCCCGCCAGTGGTGGACGAGCTCTAAAAGCTTTTGCGGGTAACAGATGATATCGGAAAAAAGCCAATCGATTGGCCCCACATCTGCGGGCTTCAGGGTGAAGGCATCTTTCTTGATCGACTTGATTTTGGGATTCTTCATCAGCTCGGGCGCCAGTGGCGCTTTGTCGACGCTGATGACCTGACATCCCAACTCGGACAACACCCATGTCCACCCGCCGGGTGAGCTTCCCAAGTCCATGCAGACTTCGCCAGGCTTGGGGCTACGGCCGGTGACGGTAAAGTACTCCCACAATTTCATATAGGCCCGCGACGGTGCCTGCTTGGTTTCGACAAAGGAAAGCTCGCCCAGTGCAAACGGCGAATCCGTTTCCGCGCTGAACCAGATGGTTTTTTCGTCCTGCAGGGTGAAAGCCCCCAGCTGCCTTTGCGGTGCCGGCGTCGGAAAGGCGACCGGTTTCGAGTGCACTTTCGGGAGCTGCTCTTGAATCAGGCTGGTGCGGCGATGGAAAGCGTGCGAATAAGGCACCCACAGTTTGCCATGCTCTTTTAAAAGTTTGGCGCCCTGAGAAATGGACTCGATCTTCTGCTGCTGCAGATTCTTCCAGGTGTTTTGTGCAAATGCTAAAGAGCGCTCAGGGCCTTCGACCACGAACAGGCGCTCCATTTGCTGCGATATGCGCAAATCTGGATGCCAAGAAATTTCTTTCTCGAGATCTTTTTCGAAGCCTTCGGGTGCAAGATATCCGGTCTGTGTCATGGTCTTAGTTGCCGACTTTGACTGCAAAAGCAGCCTTGACGCAAGTCAATTGTGCGGACAAGATCAGCTGCTTTGTAAAGGAGCCAAAAAATGGGCATTCTTCAAGAGTTCAAAGAGTTTGCGGTCAAAGGAAACGTCGTCGATCTTGCCATTGGTTTGATCATCGGTGCCGAGTTTGGAAAGATCGTCAATTCACTGGTGAATGATGTCTTGATGCCGCCGATTGGTTTGTTGGTTGGTAATGTCGATTTTAAGAACTTGTTCGTGATCTTAAAGCCCGGCACGACCGATGGTCCTTACGCCACGCTGGCGGATGCGCAAAAAGCCGGAGCGGTGACGATCAATGTAGGGCTGTTTGTGACCACGATTATCAGTTTTACCATTATCGCCTTTGCGGTTTTTTTGATCGTGCGGATGATGAACAAATTGCGCGGGCCCGTACCGCCCAAAACTCCAGCCTAAGGAAAATGAGATTATGTCTGCCATGAAACGTTGGTTGAAGATTTTAATAGGGATCGCGGTTTTATTTTTGGTGGGTTCGGTCTTCGTGAATAATTACAGCATTATTTTTTCACGCCGAGTGATTGGCACCATCGTCAACGTCCAAGCGATCCCGACCAATATTGCCTTGATGCCGGTCAACGGTGCGCAAACGGACAAGGTCAATCCGCAGCTTTATTCATCCTATGCGGTGGCGATCAAAGAGAAGACGGGCGAAATCGTCACGGCTTCTGCCGAAGACCGACAGTGGGCCGTTGCCAAACCTGGCAACTGCGCAGAAGCCGTTTATTATCCGTATCCGCCGTGGAGATTTGAGAAGGCCAACACCTACTTTGGTGCGCGTCTCGAAAAATTGACGGATTGTCAGGGACAGTAAGACTGATTCGTTCTGGGACGCTTAGAGCGCCATGATTTGAAACATCACCCAGACAAAGCCGCCAAACATCATCAATCCGAAAATCATCGATGTGCTGATGATGCCTATATTCTTCTGTTTTCTTTCAAGTCGATTCGTAGCCATTTGGACTCCTTTGAACTTACGTGCAGATTAGAGGGATTGATTTCCCTCCAAGGTTCCATCTGGTTTTATTATAAAGCGGCAAAGATGTGTTTTGTGAAAAGATGTTCGACAATCTCGGTCCGAGACGCAAACTTTACAGTTCGTTAATCAACTTTTTCACAAACGTCGGAAGTTGAAACGCCCCAATATGAAGCCCCTCATTGTAATAGTGAAGGCCCTGTTCGGTCGCGAAAGCCCGCGCTTTTTCCGAGTCGAAATCCTTCACCGGATGCTTTCCTGACTTGGAGGAAAGCTGCAAACTCCACATTCCCGAAGGATAAGTGGTGGCGAAGAACAAAGACGTGTGAACGTTTTTCGATCCAAAGATATCTTTCAGGCACTGGTTTAATTCAACGAAGGTGTTCTGGTGGAACATCGGTGATTCGCCTTGTGTGACAACGAGACCTTCCGGTTTCAAGCAACGATGACAGTTCTGCCAGAACTCTTTCGAGAACAGACCCTTCGCCGGTCCTTCGGGATCGGAACCATCAACGATGATGATGTCGTAAGATTCTGCCGGCGCTTTGGCCACAAAGTCGATGCCATCACCGATGATCAGATTCAGCTTTGGATTTCCCAGCTCGCAGGCCACGGATGGTAAGAATTTTTTCGAAGCTTCGATGACGGTTTCGTCAATCTCCACCATGGTCACCTGAGATACGCTTGGGTATTTCAGGGCTTCGCGGGCCGTGCCGCCGTCGCCGCCACCAATGATCAAAACCTTTTGCGGTTTTGAATGCAGCTGCAAAGCCGGGTGCGTGATCATTTCATGATAATGAGATTCATCGCGCTCAGTGCACATGATCATGTTGTCGATCGCGAGCATCTTTCCGTAGGCTTCGGTGTCGTAAACGCGAACCGTTTGGAAGGGCGACTTTTTATTGAACAAGATGTCTTTGGTGTAGCGCAAAGACAGAGCCTGGCTTTCGTCTTTGTCGGTGAACCACATATTGCGCTGAAAATTTGGTCCGATTTTCTTTTCGACTTCGGCGCGGCTTTCTTCAAGCTTGTAATCCACGCGGGTCAAGTTGGATAAAGATCCACGGTACATCTCCAGGGCTGAATAGTTCTGGGCCTGGAAAACTTTGCGAAGGTGATCGAAAGAAACCCACGGATCGACGCTGGTGCCGCATGTGAAGAGATCCACGGCCGCGTATTGGTATTCGGGCCAGGTGTGAATGGCCAGGTGGCTTTCCTGGATGACGACAACGCCGGAAACTCCATAAGGAGAAAAGTGGTGAAAAGTCGATTGAATGACGGTCGCGCCGGCCTCTTTGGCGGCTTCGATCATGCCCTTTTCAGTCGTGGCAACGTCATTCAGAATGTCTGAATTGCAACCGGTAAATTCAACAAGAATGTGGCGGCCCAGTGAATTCATTTTTTCCCCTTCTTTTCAGGAAGAAGGGGTTTAAAGCGAAACCAGTCCCCAGTCAATAATAGAAGCCATGGCAAAGGCCTAAATTCGTCGTAGCTGCGCTCAAGGCGCGCTTCAATTTAGAAATGGTCGATGTGATCGACTAAATCTGGGAAATCGACAAACGGGTTGCGATCGCCCTGAAGCTTCTGAATTTGATCGTTGCGAAGGCTTTCTGCTTCATCGACGGGATCTTCGGCGTTCCAGCGGCGAAGGTCGCGCTCCTCATGTGGGCTGATCTTCATCTGGTAGCGAGTGGCAAAGTAGAAAATCGCGCGGGCCGAGTTGCCGCGTTGGTGCATTGGAACTTCGAACACGATTTCGCCTTCTTCGTTGGTTCCAAGCTTGCCGATTGGGCATTTCAGATCTTCCGTCGAATTTTGAACGTAGCCAAAGCGCTGTGAGCCGCGGCGATTGTTCATGTCATTGTCAGTCGGAAACAAGTGATGCAAGTCCGACTTTTGCTGATCTTTCGGAAAGCGATTGGTGAATCGGCTTTGCGGCCAGGTGTGCTCGGTGTTCAGGATGTTGCCGTTTGGAATGATTCCGGGGCCGACCCCGACCTGTTGATTGGTGAAAGTGTGTTCGCAGTAAACATCCGTCACGGCGTAAGCGCCACCAACTTGTTCCAGGAACAACTGTCCGAACATGTATTTGCGGGCGCGATCGTAGCCCAGAGACGTGTGGTTGGCGGCCAGGATTTTCTGAAGAGTGTCCAAAAGTTCTTGGTTCTTCAATGCACCTGAATTGTAACCGCTGTAGAAATCGGTTCCATAGTAGTCTGGCAATGCCGGTCCGGTGGCTGCCGCTAGCTGACAAATCATCACAACAATGCCCAAAATCCCTAAGCGCATAGTTCCCCCTCGTTTTGATGTCGCATAGCACGCTAGCAAAGGTCTTTTCTAAAAACACTTCTCAAATTGTCAGTTTTGGGTTTTTACTCGGTGCCCTATGGAACGAATTATTCTTGGATCAGGATGTTTTTGGGGTGCGCAGGATATTTTAAGAAAAATACCCGGCGTCAAACGAACCGAAGTCGGTTACGCGGGCGGCTCGATGGCCAGTCCTGAATACACCGATGTCAAAACCGGAAAAACCGGACATGCCGAAGTGGTTGATATTGAATTCGATCCTCAGCAAGTGTCGTTGTCACAAATTTTAGACGTGTTCTTTCGCATGCATGATCCGACAACCGAAGATCAGCAGGGGAATGATATTGGCAGCCAGTACCGATCCTTGATTCTGTATTTTTCGCCGGATCAAAAAGAGATCGCGCAGAAAAAAATAGCGGACATCGAAAAGCTCGGATTTTGGAAGCGGCCGATCGTCACTGAGCTTGCACCCTATCAAAGCTATTATACCGCCGAAGATTATCATCAAGATTACTTGATCAAGCATCCGAATGGATATTCCTGCCATTTTTTAAGAAAGTTCTAGATCGCCATCTTCAGCTGATCTGACTTTCGTCCGATAGACAGAGATATGCGCAAGCAGAACTCTGTCATCTCTGAAAAGTGGCTCATTTTGGGAATTCTCCTCGCGCTGGTTCCTCTTTTTCAAAACATGTCACTGATTCCGAATGAAGACGGCGACAGCATCGACATTCGCGAAATTGCTCCGGCTCGGCCCGAGGGAAATTGGGACTCGCCATTAGCTCAGTACATTCCACAAAACATGCACGCCACCAGTCTGACAGATGTTCAACAAAGCTTCCTGTCGCACAACTTTGATCCGATGTTGAAAGATCTCGAGCTCACTTATTTCCCGCACGGTTCCGCGCACGGGACTTCGGTGGCGCAAAGATCTCCAGCTTCCCTGGGAGCGGAAGAGGTGAAAGAGAAGGCTTCAAATTGGAAGTTGGGTGTGATCAATCCCACGAAGGTGAGATTGATGTATTCCAATCCCGAAGTGGCGGAAGGGTTTCAAGTCTCCTGCGAGGCGCAAAGCGGGCAGGCCGGACTATACTTCCGCATGAGCCATCCCCTGACGTCGAAATTAAATCTGGGAGTCACCCACGAGACCGCGCTTCGGCAAAGTCAGATTCAAATGGATTATCGTTGGTAATCGAGTCCGGCGCAGACTTCGGAAATTTCCAGCGCCGATTGTTGCCACAAAACCGGATCCAGGAAAAAAGCATTGGCGCTCATTCCCGCTAATTGCAGTTTCGCGACGGCCGACAGATCGCAGTATCCTGTTTGCACGTAACATTCGACGTGAGATTGCTTCGCGTGTTGATCCAAATTCTGACAAGTGAGAGCATCCAACTCGCGCACCAGGTATTGCTGCAGGCACAATCGAACCTGCGGAAACCAAACCTTCAATTCATGCGATAAAAACAGACTCTGGATCGGAGCCTCTTCCGAACGAATGTATTTTTCGCACATCGGCTGACCCCATTTTTGAAAATAGGCTTGCGGACCGCAGCGCATTTCATTTTCCAGCTTCGAATACAAATCACAATTTTTCGAAGAGGCTTCAAGTTGGGCCCAGACGGCGGCAGAACACAATAAACTGAGGGTGAGAACGAAGAGAAACTTCATGCGTTGGATCTACGATGCCGCTCGCGTGCGCTCAAGGTCTATTTTCAACCATGAAATCAATTTGTGCTCGACCATGGGTCAATGGATGAAGTCGTGTTATCGCGACGCAAGCCTTGGGGCGCGTTCGGTCTCTGATGCCGAGACGCGGTTCCAGAATTTTCTCCAGAGACTTTTTTCGGGTAGAAATTTTTCAAAAATTTTGAGCGCTTCTTTATGGCTTAATGATTCAGCTTCCTCGACCAGGTCTTCGAATAGGACGCGGGCCGAGCCAACGGCCAATGACGGAAAGCTGCTGTCTTCGATTTCTCCAAAGCCCACGATGTCCAAATGTTGCCACAGCGGGCGCATGGCACGTTCGTAGGTGCTCTCGAGGAGCTTCCCCTGAAGATTAACGGCTTCTTTGATCTGACGGGTGGACAGGGGAGAGTCTGAATCCAGAACTTCTAAAATTTCGTCGGATTCGCGGGCCCATTTCTGCGGCTTCCATTGGCGCGAAAGTTTGTACATCGCACACCACAGCGGACGCGAAAAAAAAGTGGCGCGATTTTGATACCATTTGCTGTAGACGACCAGGCGGGATTGAGACAGTTCGGTTCGCAGATGCCAGAGGGCCGCGACCTTCGAGTCGCCTTCATCATCCCATTCCCAGCGCATCCTGACGCCAGGATGCAGTTCGCTCCAAAGCGAAAGTGGCAGTGGTCGATTGTCGATCGGGTAGACAAGGAGCAAACCATTTTTTTCGATCGCCTGAACGGCTTTTTGCTGAAGTCTCGACATACTGTCGATCTTAAGTCGTCAGGGCCGGAAAACGCACGGTAAAAGTCGCACCCTTTCCCAGTCCCTCGCTGTGGGCTGCGATCACTCCACCATGTAATTCGACAATATGACGAGAGATGGCAAGACCCAAACCCAAACCGCCAAACTTTTTAGTGATCGAAGTGTCTTGCTGGTGAAAGCGTTCAAACATGTGGGGCAAGAAATTGGGGTCAATGCCGGGGCCGGTGTCCTGAACGGAAAGCTCGATCCATCGATCCCGCCGGGCGATGTGAATGTGGATGCTTCCACCTTTGGACGTAAATTTCAGCGCGTTGGATAAAAGGTTCCACACCACTTGCGAAATCCGGATTGCATCGCCCTGAATCAAGTCGCCATGATCTTCCACCATCGTCGTCAAAGTCAGCCCTTGTTTGGTGGCGGTCTCTCGGAAGGTTGGAAGAGTTTGTTCGAGAACTTCACTCAGGGCCATCGGCTTTGCATCTAAAATCAGCTTTCCGGAAATTCCTCGAGAAACATCCAAGAGGTCGGTCACCAATTTAATCTGCATTTGCGAATTTCGATAAATCGCATCAATCGCGGCTCGCTCTTGATCTGGATGATCGATGCCGGATTTTAAAATTTCGGCAAAACCAGCAATCACGTTGATCGGATTTCTTAATTCGTGAGAGAGGACGGCCATGAATTCATCTTTCAAACGATTCAGGCGTTCGAGCTCTTTGGCCTGGCAGACCATCTCGTCCACCAGCTGTTCAAGAGATTGATCTTGGTGTCGCAATTCGGATTGCAAAACTTTTTTGGCCAAATAGTTTTGCAGATGACCGCGGATGCGGGCATTGAGCTCTTGCGATTCACAGGGCTTCATCAAGAGGTCGGTCACGCGACCGGTCAGCAATTGCGTCGTCGCCTTGTGATCATTCGCCGTCGTAAAAAGAACGATCGGGATGTCGGCCAAGTGCCGGGCATTGAAAGTTTCCAACAAACATGGCAGCTGGTCGTGCCGATCGCACAATATTAAGTCTGGCAAACCCGAATCCAGCGCCGGCAATGCCTCTTGCAAGGTCCGCGAACTGATCACGCCCATTTCGGGTTCTAAAGACTCTTCCACCAGCGATTCGAGCCATTCGTCTTCGCTCAAAAAAAGAATCGTCGGTTTCCCTGGCGAGACGAGATTTAGCGATGCCTTATTCCGCAAGGCGAGCCGTGAGGAAATCTTTGGAAATATTTTCGAGTGTGAAGAAAAATTTCTGTGAAGAGAGGGCAGAAACATGCTTGTTCCCTTTTTAAAAGTTGGAACACTTCTATCAAAGCGGCTTCTGAGCTAGAATGTCTTTTTGTTTAAAGTTTGGTTAGGCATTAACAGGAATGTATCTTAACAAACAAAAATTTGCTTGTTTGAGCGGCAATCGAAGCAAACAAAAAATTTTTACATTGCTCTTGGTTTCAGCAGAGGCTGCGGTTAGGCGGCTTTTTTCTGGAGCTTTTGCGACAGCGGAAGTTCGATCACGAAAGTCGTGTGGGACGCGGAAGAATCCAGCCAAACTCTTCCCAGATGCGAATGAACGAGTCCCCTGGCGATGCTTAAACCCAACCCAGTGCCGGCACCCGGTGCCTTGGTTGTGAAAAATGGTTGCATCAGTTTTTTTCGAATCTCTTCTGGAATTCCACGACCCGAATCTGTCACGGTCAGTACAACAGTTTGGTGTGCGCTGCGAGCCCAGATGCGTATCCAACGATCAGGTAGGTGCTCAATTGCATCGCATGCGTTATAGATCAGGTTCACTAAGCATTGCGAAATTTGAATGGGCCGACAATCGAAGTTAAGATTCGGCTCGATATCTAACAGAATCTGAATCTTTTTTTCACCAATCTTATCTTGGCATAATGAAACCGCTTCGGTGACCAAATCAGACAGGCGAGTGGGTTGAAAGGGATCTTGTTCACCACCCGTCGCAAAGGTTTGCAGGCCCTTGACGATTTTTTTGATTCGTTCAACGGTCTGAGAAATTTTCGCCAGTGACGCTTCGACGGGCTCGCTGGACTTCTGCGTCTGAATGTATTTTTCGATGATGTAGACTTTGCCCAGGATGATCGCCAATGGGTTGTTGATTTCGTGCGAGACCCCGGCCGCCATTTCCCCCAGCGCGGTCAATTTCGCCGTGGCTTCGAGGCGGGCCTGTTGTTCGATGATGATCTGGTGAGACTTCTTCACTTCGCTGATGTCCGAGAAGGTGACCAGCACTGACTTTTTATGCGCGGCCGGAGTCGCTAAAAACAGCGTCGCGGACATTTTGGTCCAAATGGTCGCCCCATCTTGCCGACGGATGCCCAATATCTTGTCGTGAATGTCCCGACCGTGCAGCTTGGCGCTGACGAATGGAATCTCATCCTTTGCTAAAGGACTTCGATCTTCTGATAGAAACTCGGTCTCAAGCACTCGGGATTCGCTCATCCCTTGCAGGGACAGTCCAAAAATTTCGCATGCGGCTGGATTGCAAGTGACGATCTCTTGATCAGGGTTCATTACCAACAAACCCTCTTTCATATTTTGCAAAAGAATGTTGGTTCTTTCCTGAATCAGGCCCAGCGTCTGCATTTGATGGAGACGTGTAAAGTTCGCCGATACGCCGATGATGACCGTGGTCCAAAGGGCAACATTCACGAACCAAGGGGAGACCAGCCAGGCATTCGAAGATAGCGGCATGAAGGCTCCGGCCAGGACCGTGAACAAGGCCAGCGCGCAGGTTGAGCGCTTCCCAGGAAAGACGTTCAGCAGACCGCTGAGCAAAATCAAGCCACCGCAGAACATGGCGTAAGGCAGGCCCGAGCTCCAGGCAATCCAAATGAAATGAATCATCATCATCGAGCCGCCCACCAGCGCGACGGATTCGAGGAACGGTTTCGGATTTTTATTCTTAAAGCTGGCAAAGAGGGCCATGGAAAGAAATGCCGAGAAAACAAAACGAATCCACATCGGATCCGATCCCTCTGGCAACAGCGTTTGCAAAATAAAACCCCACGCCGGAAAGCCAACCAATCCAATCAGCAAAAGCATGCGGTAGCGGAACACTTCCGAACTCATACGTTGCTTATCGGGCAGGGAGAGGTTGTCCTTGAGAGAAAGTCTTGCGACGAAGGTCGCGGGCGGCGGCCAGGAGACTGCTAACGTGGGCGCCGATGAAAATGATCAAGGTCGTGTAATACACCCAGACCAATAACAGAATCACCGAGCCGGCCACGCCGTAGGAAGAGCCGATGGCGCTATGACCGAGATAAAAGGCGATCAGTTCCTTGCCAACAACGAAGAGAAGAGCGGTGATCACGCCGCCGCGAAATGCGTTCTTCCAGGCGATGCGAACGTCGGGAAGGGTCCGCAAGATCAATGAAAAGAGCCCGATGTAAAACAGGAACGAAATCACGAGATTCAAGTTGCGCCAGAGCGTTTGGTGCGAAGACAAAGCCGCCGCAATGGCGGAAGAGACCAGAAGCGACGCGATCATGATAAAGATGCAACAAAGGGCCAGCCCAATGTGCAGGATTCGCGATTCAACGAACAACCAGATCTGACGTGGAAGGCTCGCGTGAATCGGTGGCGGTGGCTTGCAGTCGAAGATTTTATTAAAGGCCGATTTCATTTCGCCAAAGATCAGACTGGCGGACAAAAGCAAAGTGACGACGCCAAAGAAGCCAGAGATGGTGGCAAGGTCCGGGCGGTCTTTGGCGTTTTCAATGATCAGGCGAACGGTGTCGGCACCGCTCGAGCCTGCCACCTGCGCGGCTTGATTGTAAAAAGCTTGTTGCAAGCTGAGACTGAGCTGTGAAGAGAGAGTGACGAAAAGAATCAGCAAAGGCGCCATCGATAAGGCAAAATAAAATGCCAGGGACGACGCCAAGGTCGTGGTCTCTTTCCGAACAAAGCGCTCGGCCAGCGCGCTTAAGAATTCTTTTACACTCATTCCCAGGCCCTGTCTTACAGACAGCTGGTAACGAGAATTTTAAAGAAGTCTGGATTGTAGGATTGATATTCAAAGTGACAGCGCATGTCTTTGTCGTTTTCAGGCGGCAGGTAGTCAGCTCCCGGATCGGCGCTTGCCAACACTTTCACTTTGGCCGAGCAATCTTCAAACACGATGCTGCCAATCACCTGATTGGTGCAGCCATTGAAGCTTCGAAGAGTGTCGCCAGCTTGCAAGCGAGTGTAGTAAGCGGAGTATTCCGTGGTGTCCTCGACATATAATGACGGAACGGCGAAAACGGCGCTGGTGAAGGAAAAGAAGGAGCACAGTGAGAAGAGAAGAGCCATTTTTTTCATATGGGACCTCCTTGGTCTTGAGAAGTGGTTTTAGCCTAAAATGCCAAAAGTCTTAAAGAAAATTCCATTGATACTAATGGTCGTGCATTTGCAATGCATCGACGCTTGCATCGCCAAAAACAGACCTTCGGCTGATTTCCTTTCGTTAATTTGTGGCAAATTTGTTCAACACGACCCTTCAAAAGGGACAAACTGGACTGTTTGTGACCGATCGGCGTCGTTAGACTTAGAAATATGAAAAAGCAATTTTATTCAAAATTATTTTTAGGCGCAGTTTTGTCTTTTTTCTTGCAAGGCTGCATTCACTCGGAACCTTCCGCCCAGCGAAAAGTCGCCAATGCGAACCTTCCACGGCACGTGATCATCGCGGTTCACGGCATCGGTGGCGGTGAAGAAACTTGGGGAAGCATGGGCGAAGTGGTGACCAAGCATTTAGCGGCCATCAATCCCAATTACCAACCTGAATTTTACGCGTTCACTTATCATATGGATGCGGGCAAAAAGCTCACGAACACTTTCGAATACGGTGAAGAGCTGCTCAGCGATTTCCTGGATCAGAAAGTTTTCAAAGACCGTCCGCTGCAGCCACAAGATAAGATCAGTTTCGTGGCGCACTCGCAGGGTGGATTGGTGACTTCGATTTGGTACGTCGACACATTGATCAGCGCGGCCCTGAAGCAAGAAGGTCTCTATAAGAAAGACTTGGCAAAAATGGCCAAGTACGCCGATCAGGTCGAGACGATCGTCACTTTGGGAACGCCTTTCTGGGGAAGCAAAATCGCCACGCGTTTCACGGATCCCACAAAATTTGACCCATCGAAACCGTTCAATCTTTTCAACCCTGAAGAGATGAATGAAATGGCTTTCGGTAGCAACACCATCTACCAATTTCGCCGTTCGACGATTTCCCTGACGGGTGCCAAAAGAATCCGCGAAAAATTTAAAGCCCACATGGTGAATATCGTGGGCGTGTTTCCGAAGAACGAAGAGAAGCTTTACTATAAAAATGCGAAGAATGACGATTGGTTCAAAGTTTCAAAGGCGGTCTTGAGATTCATCCAGGACAAATTCTTTAAAATCGGATTCGGTGACGATCGTTACGAATCTGACGTCGCGGTGCTGGTGCCAAGCGGCCGCATGAAGTTCTTGTACGCCGAAGATCTGACAAAAGCTGGAGCGGCGAAAGAGATCACCGGTGACAGCTATCAGGAAGCGGATTTTTACGCGAACAATGATTGGATCGTGACCGAATCTGTCCACAGTCCGATTTTCCCATCTTACAATGTCGGCATGGCTTACATTCCAAAAAGCTGTGAAGAGCTGAGCGAGTGCGTGCATCCAACCTATCGCTACGTGTTGTCAGCTTTGGCGAATTGTGCCCACAACCAGTGTGATGCACAGGCCGAGCAAGCCACGCGCGAGACTTTGAAGCGGGCGAACGCTGAAGACGAAGAGATCAACAAAGGCCTGGATGGCAACTTGAAAGGTTTTGCGGTCGAAGTCGTCCTGCGCATGCCAAGTGCGGCCTACGATCTTGAAAATCCAAAGTATAAGAAAAAGCCTGGCGTTCGTTTTTACACCCGCAATTCACTGTCATCTGAAAATGATGCCAATGATGATTGGATCTTTTCGCAAAAGAAATTCTTTGAGGAATGCGTCCACATGCCCGAGCAAGGTGCGGATGGCCAGATCGCCAGCCGAAATCCACTGGTTGAGGTGCACCTAGCTGACACGAACGAGTATCTTTCACGAGTGGCGGCTTGGCGCGATTTCAAATTTAAAAACAGCAGTCACCGAGACATGCGCATGCATTTGACTGGCTTCATCCGCCCTTCAAAAGCGGCGACCGCCACACCGGAAGCATATGACTCTTATCTCGAGTTGGTGAAAAAGGGCGTCGATGTTCCACTTGAAATCGACATGCCAGGCTTAGAGAAGCGCAAGATCACGGTTCGGGTCCGACCTGCTTATTCAACCTTCGTTGAAATGCAGATGCGCGATTTGAAATAAAGTTTGATTGATAGTTAGAAATAAAAAGACCAGCTCAAGGCTGGTCTTTTTATTTGCGATTCCATGTTTTCTAGAACTTGCAAAGAGTTGGTACCCGAGACAGGACTTGAACCTGCACACCTCTCGGCACTAGATCCTAAGTCTAGCGTGTCTGCCATTCCACCACTCGGGCGTAGAAACTTTCTCCTCAATCCAAATCCTTCGTTGCCGCGTCGTCGGCGTACTAGATGTACGCACTCCTCCTTGCGCCTCGACTTTGGATCGATGAGAAAGTTTCTACAGTACTTAATACGTAAAACAAACTTTCTCAAAAGCTGCCTAATGAGACAGCTCTTGCTTCTTTATCTCTATCCTATTTATTGCTTTCGGCAATTAGTTTTTTGTAATCGGGGGCGCGCATGAGGATGGCGAGTTCTTTTTCGGTGTCCATCTCGATGCGGATCAGCCAGCCGTCGTTGATCGGGTCATCGTTCAGGACCGCGGGATCTTCGCTCAGGGATTGGTTGATTTCGATCACGGTGCCGCTAACGGGGGCTAGTAGGTCGCTGACGGCTTTCACGCTTTCGACCACGCCGAAAGATTCACCCTGAGTGACTTTTTGGCCTTCTTCAGGAAGCTCGACATAAACGATCTCGCCCAAAGAGTTTTGCGCAAATTCAGTGATGCCGACAGTGACGATGTTTTCGTCGACCTGAGCCCACTCGTGATCTTTTGTGTAGTAATAATCTTCGGGAACGATAAATGTCGCCATGTTCAAAAACCTCTCTTAGTTTTTTGCAGACTTGTTATCTCGAAACAAACGGAGTTTTGCAAACCTTTGCTTTCACTTTGCGGCCGCGAATGTCCACCGCGAACTCGGTTCCTTCGGCGACATATGGCGTCGCGAGATAGCCAATGCCGATCGCTTCATCAAGGCTTGGTGAATGAGTGCCGCTGGTGACGACACCGATTTCTTTTCCGTCGCTTGAAAACAAAGCATAACCCTGTCGCGGAATTCCTTTTTCCAGCATCTTGAAACCAATCAAGCTGCGGGCCAGTCCTTTTTCTTTGGCGGCGACGATTTTTGCCTTTCCGAGAAAATCTTTTTTGGCCGGTTTGATCACCCAACCCAACGCGGCCTCATAAGGATTCGTTGTGTCATCAATTTCGTGGCCGTAAAGACTGTATTTCATTTCGGTTCGCAAAGTATCGCGAGCGCCCAAGCCGATCGGTTGCACGCCGAAAGCTTCGCCTTGCTCAAGCAAGGTGGTCCAAAGATGCACAGTGGCCGGAGCTTCAATGAAAATCTCGGCGCCATCTTCACCCGTATAACCGGTACGAGCAATGATCACCGCCGCACCCGCAAAGCTTGCAACTTTGAAGGTGAAGCTTTTCATTTCGCTTACTTTTTGTGCAAAAACTTGATCCAGCAAAGCCAGCGCTTTGGGACCTTGAACCGCGATCTGTCCCCACTGTGCGGACTCGTCCGTGATGTCGGCACCTTTGTTGTGCTTTTGCATCCACTGAAAGTCTTTGTCCTTGTTCGAAGCATTCACGCAGACCAAGTAATCCTGATTTTTTTCGATGCAATAAACGATGATGTCGTCCACCAAACCACCTTGGTCATTCGGCAGCAGAGAATATTGAGCGTCGAAGTTATTCAATTTCGCAACGTCGTTCGTCGTCAGCCATTCCAGAGTCTCAAGAGCCTTCGGACCCTTGACCCGAATTTCGCCCATGTGTGAGACGTCGAACAATCCGACATTCTTGCGAACGCAGTCATGCTCCTCGCGAAGGCCCTTGTATTGAATGGGCATCAGCCACCCGGCAAAGTCCACCATTCGGGCTCCCAATTTGATATGCTCATCTGCCAACGGAGTTTTCATTGTTGCTTCTGACATTTGGACCTCTCTGTTCTGAAGGGCTTAAATTCTATCTGGGCGTGGATTTTGTCAATTGTGATTGTCTCATCTCGAGACGACCCCTTTCCTTTCGATCTGGAAATGTCGAACCAGTATTCGAATTTGGTCGGATCGACATTTGAAATGCATGACGATGGCGGCGGAGCTCTTTGCCGCTTGGCCTCAAACTTGAAGTCATAACTGGTATTCGGGGGAATAGAATGAAGATGAGTAAGAAGCAGCCATTTCTGATTGGATCTTTAGCCACCTTGCTCCTGTTCGGTTTTCAGAACTGTGCCAAAGTAGGAGTCGAAGAGCTCAATCCTTCTTCAGATGCCGGCATCTCTGACGTGGCCAACACTCCACAAGGGGACGGCACCTCGGTTTTGCCTGATGCCTCTGGCGATACTCCTGTGGTCAAGGATCCGACGGCTCAAGATCCAGTCGTGAAAGATCCACCGAAACAGAATGATCCACCGAGCAAGAATCCTCCTCTCGTTTCGCAGAATCCTCCAAAGGGAAATTGCGATAATGGAGATAAAGATAAAGATCCGGGCGATAAAGATCCGGGCCACGGCTCCAAACAGAAAGATCCGATTTGCTTGCCCATGAGTCAGGTTCACGCAAAGCAAAGCAAGCAAGGTGACATGAAGACCGTTGCCTGCCTCAGCAATCAAAGCGACGATTGCGTCCTGATTTGTCACAAGCCGCCGGGAAATCCTGAAAATACAAAACAACTGATCGCGCACAGCACAGGTGAGATCCAAGCTCACTTGGGCCATGGCGACAGCTTGGGCGAGTGTCCGGACAATAAAAATCACCATCCTTCGGACATTTCGGTTTGCGAGGCTGACGGAGACGAAGACTAATCTCACCGCGCCACGGCCGCCACGTTCAGCCGGGACATTGATTCTGTTCTAAAATACCGCCGTCTCTTTCGGAACTAGTTGAGTTGCGAAAAAGATGACGGTATTTTGCTTTTCATGCCCACATTCAATACAAAAAAAGTTCTCTGGATCTTCATTGGAATTTTGGTCTTGCGCGCCATCTTCGCCCTGAGCGTGGGATTCGTCGACGACGATGCCTATCACTGGAGCTGGACGCAGCAAATGGACTGGTCTTATTTCGATCATCCCGGAATGATCGCTTGGCTTGAATGGCTGACCACTTCTTTGTTTGGCCACAACCAGCTGGGGATCCGTCTGCCATCCTTTATCTGTTTTTCTTCGGTCGTGGTTATCACCTGGAAATTCGTCAAAGACCTGTTCGACCCTTGGGCCGCGACGTTTACGGCGGCCATGATTTTATTTGCGCCGCTTTGGGGATTCGGTGGATTTGTGTCTTCGCCCGAGCCGCCTTTCATGTTGTTGTGGGTGATCGCCGCTTGGGTTTTCTGGCAAGGCGTGCGCGAGGACGATCAGCAGTGGAGCGTGAAAAAAACGTGGCTGTGGCTAGGCGTGATCATGGGGGTTGGCTTTAACACCAAATTTCCAATGGTCTTGTTGGCGCCGGGGTTTGGTTTGTACTTGCTGACGACACCGAATCGACGCCGCCAGCTTTTAACACCTTGGCCTTGGATTGGCATCGTGATCGCGACGGTGATGCTGGCGCCAGTGTTTTATTGGAACATGAAATATGACTGGCCAAGCTTTCGCTTCCAATTTCACGATCGCCACACGGGTGGAAGCTTTGATCCGAAACGCTGGCTTGGTTTTTGGGGTATGCAAATCGGACTGCTCAGTCCCGGAATTTATTTTTCCTTGGTCTTGGCCTTCATCGCTTCGATCCAAAAATTTCGTGAACCTAAATGGCGCCTGCTATTTTGTCTGAGCATTCCAAGCGTTCTGGTTTTTTATCCACAACCATTATGGGCCGATTTTAAACCGCATTGGATGGGGCCTGCCTATTTCATTCTGGCGTTCGGTATGGGCGCACTGTGGTCGCAAGGTTGGCGATGGGGCTCAAAACAGCTGATCAATCCCTTCAGTCGAAAAATGCTATGGAGCTGCGTCGGCTTTTTGATCCCGATGAATTTATTGATCTACGCTCCGGCTTTTTATCCTTGGGTCCCCAAAGTCGTGCGCGCCGTCGCGCCGAATGCCAAGTGGGAGCCAAAGAACGATGTCAGCAATGAGTTGTTCGGCTGGCCCGAGGCCGGACAGGAGCTGTTGAAATGGCAAAGTGAAATCGAGCAGAAAACGGGACATCGTCCATTCATGGCAGGACATCGCTACGAGATGACCGCGCAAATTTGGAAGGCGACGATGCAGAAAACCTACATGCTCAGCCGCACTGTCAGTCACTACACGGTGACGACGTCGGAAGCCGAATTGAAATCCTTGTACGGCCAAGACGCCTTGATGATCGGTCACGACAAATATGATTTTAATCCGCAAGAGTTCGCTAAATTTGATTCATGTGAAGAGCGGGAATTTAAATTTTACCGTCACGACGAGCTGTCGCGAATCTTTAAACTTTATTGGTGCAAAAATTTTCAGGGTATTCTGCGCTAATCTCCCACTTTTGTTTCGTGGTTTTCCTGAGTTTCTTGATTCGCTACCTTGATTAATTTCAAAGGGGGCGCAACTTGGCTCAGAGATGTGCGATTGAATGCTGGAAAAAGACAAAAGCCGACCAGAGGTCGGCTTTTGCAGCGACGGAATAGTTGCTGAACGTCTAAAAACTAAAACTTGTTTTGAGACGAAGTGCTTGAAGACTGACGATCAGAAAGGTTGTCAGAGCTTCCAGTTTGAGAAGAAGATGTTCTTCCAGTTTGACCTTGAGAAGAAATATCTTTTTGTTGTTGGCTTCCAGTTTGTGAGCCCATGTTGCTCTTATCGTTTACGTTTTGAGAAGATTGGTTGTTTGGATATTGTGTTGCCATAATTGCCTCCTAGATATTGATAATGTCTTTCGCCAGATTGCATTTTGATTTCCGTCGCTGATGCCTGGCAAAAGTGGTTTAGTGCATCTGCACCATAAGATTCTGCAAAACGGAAACCACCTTAAGGTTAGCTTAAAATCGTTCTGATTTATGAGAATGAGGCAGAGTAGGGCGCATCATTTGTGTCGACGTTCAGAATCGCACCTTCAACGCTTTTTTGCTCTCTGACAAATAAAAATTTGATAGGAAATGTTCTCTGTCGGAAAACAGTTTTATTTGCATCAAGCTGATTCTCTTCTGACCTGCTTTGATTTTTTCGAGCGGGTCTCTTTCGACTTTTGCAAAAAAGGAAAGACGAAAATGATGATGAATTTCGTTTCAAAATGGATGGACGCAAAAAATCTTGTTCGATTGCCGCGGCAACATTATCCGTTGTGCTGAATTGGAAAAAAGATCTGCCTCTCCATCACAATGGGTTGACGTGGGTTCGGACCGAGCGGAATTGCATTTTAAATCTCTTCAAGGTTGATCTGAAATGCGAAGTTCGGTGCCTTTCTTTTCAAAAGAATTTGGCGGATCGATTAAAATTCCGCGAGGGACTGGGGGCACTTCGCCGTTGCGGTGAAGCCAAGACAGAAATTCGCGCTCGGGACCGCGGCAGATCATTTGCCGGGTTTTTCCCTTTTCAGCCAGTTGGTCGCCCACCGTTCGCCATTGTTGGGTCGCCGGTGCCGCAGTTTTTGAAGCCAGCAGGTAACTGAAGGTCAAAGAAGCGTTCTTCATCGGAAGAAATTTTTCGATTTCTTGAAACCACTTTGGCATTTGGAAAAAGATGCGATCATGACACCAATCAGTTTTTGAATTTTCAAATAACGGGCAGCCTTGTTGATGCGGGCAAGGAGCCCACATCGAAAATCCTTTTTGCAAAAGTTCTTTTCTTCTTTGCAGCAGCAAGCGGCCATCTTCACGGGTCGAAGGCTCAATCCAAATCAAAGAGTCACATTCGTAAATCCAAGCAGGCAAAGCCTGAATCTCGGTCAGTGAATAAGAAAAAAGGGCGGTGCGGCTTTTCGCCGGCCGTATGTCTTTTTCCGAAATCCAATTTGAATCTCGTGGCCGTCGGGGAGCTGCCTGCAACAAAGCTTGGTGCAACTTTTGGGCTTCGCTGGATCTCTCCGCATAGGTGACCTGACCCGAATGACTTTGCAACCACGGCAGCGAACCTGCTCCTAGGCCCGAGCCAAAGTCCAATAGCTCAGCACTTTGCGCCCACGGGAATTTCTGCGTTTGCGCCTCTTGAAAAACGGCTTGCGAGCGAACAAAATTCAGCGGCAGAAAATAAGCGAGCTGCGCGACCTGACACCAGGATTCTCGCCATGGGGTCGCGGCCGAAGGTTGCGCGATGTAAAAGTCGCTCATCTTCAAAACAGCGTCAGCGATGGCGCGTGGATTTTGAAAGGAAAGATTCCATTTGGAAAGAGCCTGAGAGATCGCAGCTTCGAGCCAATCTGGCAGTGTGTATTCGCGCTTCATAGACCCAGGTTTTTCAAGACATCGTTGACCTTGATGTCATTCATACAAGGATAAAAGGGACACTTCTCTCCCCAACATTGATCGGTGGCGGGACAGTCGACGGATGGAGCGAGCGCCACGGCTTGCGGACCACGTGGACCCCAGCGCTTGGCCCGATGAACCAGAATCGGAGAATAAATGCCGACCGCATGCACGCCCATGCTGGCCGCCAAATGCAAGACGCCGGTCGAAGGCGCCACCACGCCGCGCGCGGTTTTCAAGATGCTCAGCAAATCATCCATCGACAGTTTGTTTTGCAGCCATCGGACCCGGGGATTCTTTTCCCACTGCGGCCGAATCTCGGTCAGGTAAGGATCATCGCCTGGCGTGCCCGTGATGACGACGGTGCCGGCGTTGATCAGTTTTTCAATCAAGATATTGTAATGAGACTGCGGCCAATTCAGGGCGCTGCCAGCCATTCCGGGATGCACGACAAAGTATTCGCCGGGTCGCAGATCGTACTTTTCAAAAAGCTGCCGCTTCACCAGCGGATTTAATTTGAGAAATGGAGTCTCGGCCGCCGGAAGTTTGAATGCAAACTCGACCAGCTCGCGGTTGTAATCAGCTTCATGCTTTTCAGCTAAGGAGCGGCTTTGGCGCAATCCGTGATTGTAAAACAAAAAGGAATGCCACTGCGACCGACGGGCGACTCGCAAGGGAACCCTGGCTCGCCAGCAGGCGTACCCCACCCACCAAGGAGCGTAGAAGACCACCACGGCGTCGGGCTTTTCGGATTTCAAGTATTCAATCAGGCTTGCGGTCGAAGCCTTGTGATCCTTTAAATCCAGCTCGAAAAATTCGCGGGCCGGATCGGCGCTTTTCGCGATAAATCCCAAGCCCTTGGCGATCACCCATTTGACGGAAATATTTTTTTCCTGCAGCTTTGGCAACTGATCGACCGGTAAGGTCGCAATCAGATCTCCAATTTTATCAAGCCGCAGGAAAATCGCTTTCATACTTTATTGGTACTCATCCAAAGGTGGGCACGAGCACATCACATTGCGATCACCGTAGGCATTGTCGATGCGTCCGACCGCCGGCCACAGCTTATTGGCACGCACCCAGTTTAAGGGATAAGCGGCCTCTTCGCGCGAGTACGGTTTGTTCCACTCGGTCGCCGTCACCACGAAAGCGGTGTGCGGTGCATTTTTCAACGGATTATTTTCCGCATCGATTTTTTTATCGACGACGGCTTGGATCTCTTTGCGAATCTGAATCATGGTCTCGATGAAACGATCGATCTCATGTTTGGATTCGGACTCGGTTGGCTCGATCATCAGTGTGCCGGCCACCGGAAAGCTCATGGTCGGAGCGTGAAATCCAAAATCCATCAAGCGTTTCGCCACATCGGTGACGTCGATCTCAGATTCTTTCTTCAACGGACGCAGATCAATGATGCATTCGTGAGCGACCAGGCCTTCTTTGCCTTTGTACAACACGGGATAATGCGGATTCAGTTTCTTCGCCATGTAATTCGCGCTCAAGATAGCGACCAGCGTGGCCTTTTTCAGACCCTCGGCGCCCATCATCGTGATGTAGGCCCAAGAGATCGGCAGGATGCTGGCCGAGCCCCACGGAGCTGACGACACGGCCGAGATCCCCTGTGCAGGTCCGGCGGCCGGTTGTGTGCCGTGGGTCGGTAAAAAGTCCTTCAAGTGAGCGCCGACACCGATCGGTCCAACACCGGGTCCGCCGCCACCGTGCGGAATCGAAAATGTTTTGTGCAAGTTCATGTGCGAAACATCCGGACCGAACTCGCCTGGTCGGCACAAGCCCACCAAGGCATTCAAATTCGCTCCGTCCATGTAGACCTGTCCGCCATTGTCGTGAATGATCTTACAGATGTCGACGATGCCTTCTTCGAACACGCCATGGGTTGAAGGATAGGTGATCATCAACGCCGCGAGATTGTCTTTGTGCTGCTGAGCTTTAGCTTTGAGGTCATTGAGGTCCACATTGCCTTGATCATCGCAAGCGACCACCACCACGTTCATGCCCACCATCACGGCCGATGCCGGATTGGTGCCGTGAGCGCTGGAAGGGATCAAGCAGATGTTGCGATGAGCCTGACCACGAGATTGGTGGTATTTGCGAATCACGAGCAAGCCCGCGTATTCACCCTGCGAGCCAGCGTTTGGTTGCAAGGTGACTGCCGCAAAGCCCGTGATCTCGCAAAGCTCGCGCTCAAGATCCTTGATCATCTCGACCAAGCCCGTGGTTTGCGACAGGGGCGCAAACGGATGCAGCTTGCTGATTTCGGGCCATGAAACCGGAACCAGCTCGGTGGTCGCATTCAATTTCATGGTGCAAGATCCGAGCGGAATCATGGAATGAGTCAGCGTCACGTCTTTGTTCTGCAAAGAGTGAATGTAACGCAACAGTTCCGTCTCGGAATGGTGAGTGTTGAAAACCTGGTGTTGCAGGTACGGGGATTTGCGAGTGGCAAAGCCCGGCAATTCTAACTTCTGCGCCTGAGCCAGTTCGCCCACCGAGAACGAAAGGGCTGAACCAGAATTGAAAGCTTTCAAAATGTCTTCAACGTCCTTGATACCCGCAGTCTCGTTGATGGAGACAGAAAGAGTGCCGCCATCGATCAATCGAAAGTTCATGCCAAGAGACTCGGCGGTCTTTAGAATTTCGGACGCTTTCGGCGTCGACACCTTCACCGTATCAAAGAAAGGCTCGGTCGAAACGCCAAGACCCAATTTCTTCGCTCCTTCGGCCACCGTCTTCGCCAGCAGATGAATGCGCGTGGCGATTCTCTTCAGTCCTTCGGGACCGTGATAAACAGCGTACATTGAAGCCATATTCGCTAACAGCACCTGTGCCGTGCAGATGTTCGACGTCGCCTTTTCGCGACGGATGTGTTGCTCGCGCGTTTGCAGTGCCAAGCGCAGCGCGCGTCGGCCTTGAGCATCGATGGAAACACCGACCAAGCGACCGGGCATCAAGCGCTTGTGCGAATCTTTGCAGGATAAGAATGCGGCGTGGGGCCCACCGAATCCGAGCGGCACACCGAAACGCTGGCTGTTGCCAACCACGACGTCAGCACCCCATTCACCCGGAGGAGTCAGCAAGGTCAGTGACATCAGATCGACATCGGCGATCATCAAAGCACCTTGAGCGTGAGTTTTCTGTGTCAGTTGCGCATAGTCTTCGATCTTTCCTTCGCTGTGAGGATAAGCCACGATCACCGCGAAAACAGTTTTCGCGAAATCAAATTTCAAAGGATCCTGCACGATCATCTCGAGCCCCAAAGGCTCGGAGCGAGTTTTCAAAATTTCCAATACGTGCGGATGCAGGTTTGGCGAAACCACGAAAGCATTCGATTTGTTTTTGCAAAGGCTGTGGGCCATGGCCATCGCTTCCGCAGCGGCTGTGCCTTCGTCCAGTAAAGAGGCATTGGTGATTTCCATCGCCGTCAAATCGCTGATCATGGTCTGAAAATTCAACAAGGCTTCCAAGCGGCCCTGCGCGATTTCCGGTTGGTAAGGAGTGTAGGCCGTGTACCAAACAGGATTTTCGAGAATGTTTCGTTGGATCACCGTGGGCGTGATGCAGTCGTGGTAGCCCATGCCGATGAAAGATCGAAAGACCTTGTTTTTTGAAACCATGGACTTCAGTCGGTTCAGCAGTTCGAATTCCGAAACGCCATTTCCGATAGCAGGCTTCTTGGTCGATAAGATGTTCTTTGGAATGACCTTGGCTGCCATTTCGTCCAGGTTGGAAAACCCAAGCTCTTTCAGCATCAGTTGAATTTCATCATGATTGGGACCGATGTGTCGTTCTTGAAACTCGAAGGCCGTGGAGAGAAAATCCTGATTCATCTATGAGCTCCCGCAAAATTTATGGATGCAGGAAAGCTAGCACACAGGCGCTTCTCAATGAAGGAAAGATGCCGTCGCGCGGGTCGCTAACGCAGATTGACATGCGCCAGTCTCAGGTCCAGCAGAAAACATTTTTTATTGAGCGGCACTTTGATGATCTTCAACAGTCTTCTACACTGATGGTGACAACAACAAACCGAGGTTTTGAATGAAACGCGCCTTTTTTGGAGGGCTTTTGACCCTCGCCGTGACCGCTTGTGTTCACGATTCCCCACAAACGTCGACATCCTCGCCAGCGCCGCAACGACAAATATCTTCAAACCCAGACGAAGCCATCGCTGATTTGAGCCAAGAAACACCGAAGCTCGTCTACATCAGCTATCGCAAAACCGGACAAGCCGATCGCGAAGAAATCACGCAAGATCGATGGAATGGACAAAACGGCGGATTTTCCGACGGTGGACGTGGGGATTACCTGCGCAAAATGTACTTTGCCAACACCCGCCAACGCTCGCTGAAAGGCATTCGCCATGCCGCCTGCTTTTTGGGCTCGGCACAAAATGTGGAGGAATCATTTTTTAAAGTCGGCAATCGGTTCGGCATTAAAATCGGTTCCATCCGCGACATCTCGACCGGCCACGTGGAAACCAAAACCAGCACGGATGGCCGCATGCTTGCCATCAGTTTCGAACATGAGAACTCATCGGAAGAGGGGCCGTCGCTGGGAGTAGTCTCCTTTCGCTTGCTTCATTGCAATTCAGGAAAAGGCACCATTTCCGATGATGCCGGCCCCGAGCTGGGACCACAGGCCTACCGGCAATATCAAAAACCAAAACGCGCGACGGCTAGCGAAGAGCGTCGCGATGTGGTGAGCGTCGGCAAAGGCTTCGAAGCCAAACCTTTCGATCGCAACTATGGATTCCAGATTCTAGACAAGTCCGAAGATCCCCAGGTGCAACGCCGCTTTGTCTTGCGCGCCGATTACGATAAGGCTCCGGCAAGGCCCACGGATGAGGCCTCTCAGTTAGTCGAAACGCCTTGGCGGGGAATGCAAATTCGCGACGTCATTCCGGCCCGCACTCCGAAGCTGATCGAGTCCATGAAGCTGGTGCTGATGGCGCAGGCTTATTTTTACGAGAACATGGCGAACCAAAGCGCCAATCCAGATGATAACTTTATCGCCGACGCCAATAAAAGTCGCTTCTGGTGTCACATGCCTTGGATGAATGTCGGTCCGACGGGTCGCGAAGCCGTGCACGGTCTCACCCAGGAAAGAGACATGAAGCAGTCGACCCAGATTCCAGTTTTCAATAACGCGACGGCTGGCTCGAATTGGGGAGTGGCCTATTTCAATGCTCCGGGCTGCCGAACTTTGAATCAAGTCTTCGGATCCAGCTCTGAGCCATTGGAAAAACCAGACTTCACCCGCGGCCAATTTGAAAATGGCACCATGATCACCAAAATCCTTTTCACGACCGCGAACTTTCCGGAGCTCAAGGACGCGTTCGCGTGGCATGCCAATGTCAGCGAACCTGGTTCGACCATTCGCCGAATCAAAACTGTGCGCCACATCCAAATGGACATCGCCATTCGTGACAATTCGATCCAAGGGGTCAGTGCTGATTTGTCGGATTGGTTGATGGCGGGATTTTATTACGATCCGACTTATGATTACGACAAAGACATCAAGCCGATCCTGAAAATGGAAAACCCGCTCAAGAAAATCAAAGGTCTTCCGAAAGCCTTTTTCAAAATGCGTCCTATGGGAATTCAAACGGGATTTGACACTCCCGCGACGGGCGATACGGTCTTGTTTCCGGGGGCTGCGGCGAATGGTGCCGCCAATCGTTTGAATGGTCCGGCTGACAACTCCAAGTCCAGTTGCTTAGGATGTCACGGAACCGCGGGGACCAAGGCGTCGATGGTTCCAGGATTCATGTCGGAAGAGATGTTTCGTCCCTTCATCGGTAAGACCATGTTGGACTTTAATCAGCAATTGGCATTAGCCCGATCGAACTACGAAACCGAATCGAGATAATTTCAAGCGGTCGCGAACCGGCCGCATGCCTGCGAACACCACCGTGAGACGGCAAACCAACCACGGCGGTGACCTTCAAATGAAGAGCTCTCCAAAAAACAAAAACCCCTCAGATCATGAGGGGTTTTTCATTTCAACTTTAGATTTTAAATCGCAGCTGACAATTAAGCCGTTGCGGTGGCTTTCTTCGAAGTTTTCTTCTTCGTTCCAGCAGGCTTCGCAGCCGCTTTCTTTGAAGTTGCTTTCTTCTTAGTGAAAGCAGCTTGGATTTTTGTTTTCTGCTTTTCAGCCAATTTTTTATACTGAGTCAGATTTTTTTCGACTTCTTTGGCTTGTTTTTTAACGACGTTCACGCGCTTTGAAACTGTTTTGTCCCAGTCTTTTTGAGCCGCGTGCAATTTTTTAACAAGTGTTTGATATTGGGCTTCTGCTTTTTTCAAGCGAGCTTGGGCTTGAGGTTTCACTTCGTTGCGGAGCTTTTTCAGCTCGCCGCTGATGCGGTCAAATTCTTCGGTCAGGGCCGCTGCACCTTTAGGACCGCGCAGATCGTGAACCAATTTTTTGAAATCGACGCTCAAATTCATTTTCATGAGGACTCCTTGTGCGAAGAAAATTCGCCTAAATTCAAATCCTTATATCGCACTTCTCTCTCGAGAAGAAGCCCTCATCCTTCATGCCGCACGGTCTCGAGTAAAAACTACAGCGACTGTCTAAAGAGTGAACGCAAAACGTCCCAAGAGAGCTCCCGGGACTTTTTTCCCACCCAATTCCCTCTGGAAATAGGTGGAAACAGCCGGGTCGATGTGTTGCTCACGCGTGACTGCTTCCAATGAATCCCCAAAGATTTGGTAAAGAGTATCGTCGAATCTCAGATCTTTGATCGGCCCAACAATTTCGCCTTTATCCACCCAAAAGCAAGCATAGCGGGTCATTCCGGTGAAGCGGGCATGGGACACATCGCTCCAATTCAGGTAATGCAAATTGCTCAGGAAAAGGCCGGTGCCGAGCTTTTGCAAGACTTCGGCTTCATTCAAATGGCCGCCTTGCATTTCGGGCGAGCGCAGGGCTTCCATCCCAAAATTTCCCGAATCCGCGCCATTGGATTTCACGCCGAACTCTTTTTCTGCTCGCGAACTGACCAGCATGTTTTTTAACAGTCCTTTTTCGATCAACGGCAATTCGGTCGGAGAGACTTCGCCCATCGAATTAAATTGCGGGGTCAGTCCCAAGCTGAAATTTTCTCGGACGCTCAGATGTGGCGATAGCGTTTTTTCCCGATCATAAAGTTTGGCCAATGCGCAGCCACCTTTTTTAAGCGAGCTGTAGCTCAAGGCATTCCACGACATCATGCCAACGATTTCGGCAACCGCGCCGGGGGCCAGGTACGTTCGGTAATCACCGGGTTTGATATTTTGGGATTTGCGCTTCATCAGGGACAGCTGGTTTTGCGAATTCTGCAAGCGAGAGGCGAGATCTGCCGGATTCCATTGGGAACCCGCGTACACTCCCTTGACCGCTTTGTTTTCGCCATCCACGTTGGTGGTGAAAAGTGAATAATCGACAAAAAAGTTTTCCGTCGAAAACCAATGATTCTGACCTTTTGAATTTCGCGTGGCCCGCACGATGGGACCCGCAGCGTAAAAGCCAACAAAATCACTGCCGCGGCTGGCGTCAACGACCTGATCGATACTGTCCTTGGCGGCAAGCAGTTTTCCGGTGTGCAGATTGCGGCTTTGACCGCGATTTTCCATGGCCACGATGTAGGGATCTTCCGGCAAGACTTTCGCTTCTTCGCGGGCGCGCGCCAATAATTTCAAAGTGGTCTTTCGGTCAGATTCGAGATCGCCGGTCAGGCTGCACTCGAAAGTAATCTTTTTTTGCTGAGCTTGATATTGCAAAAACAAAGAGCGTTGGTCGACGAATGTGTTTTGTCGAACCTGCGCCTTATTGAAGCGCACGAACGTCGACTCTTCAGCGTTCAAATTCAGATTGAGCTCTTCACCTGAATGCAGGTTTTCAAAAAGAACCTCCGATAATTTTTCAAAATTTTTCTCGAGATTCGTTGCGAATGAACTCACTGGCCACCTCCGAACACTTCGATTTGGCTGAATAAACAAGGTGGTGCCGAGTGGCCCACGCGAATGACTTGGCTGGGTTCGCCTTTGCCGCACCAGGGGGATCCGTAAATTTCCACTTCGGAAGCGGAACCAACGGCCTTTAAAGAATTCCAGAAGGGCACGGTGATGCCGCGATAATTTGGATTTTTCACGACGGTGGTGAGCTTGCCGTTTTCGATCAGTTGCGCGTATTCGCAACCGAATTGGAATTTATTCCGGTAATCATCAATGGACCAAGAATTGTTGGCTTCCATGTAGATGCCTTTTTCCGTCTGCGCGATCATCGCTTGCAAAGAAGAATCTCCGGGCTCGAGATTGATGTTGGCCATGCGATCGATCGGGGCGCGATTCCAAGAAGACGATCGGAAATTCGCGACCCCCGGAATCTTCAGCCGGCTTTGGGATTCAAGGCTGCCCAGACCGCGCTTGAGCTTTCCGTTCTCGATCAAGAATTCACGAGTCGCCGGATTGCCGCAGTCATCATAGCCGTACGAAGCGTACTCGCCCGGTACGGTCGGATCGAACGTCACGTTCATCAGAGAGGAGCCGTACTGCAGGTTTCCAAAGTCTTCGGGCTTCACGAAGCTCCAGCCGGCATAATTTCGCTCGTCACCCAAAATGCGATCCAGCTCGAGCGGATGGCCGATGGACTCGTGAATCTGCAAAAGCATTTGGTCCGGAGCCAAAATCAAATCGCGAGTGTCGCTCGGACAATTCGGCGCGGACAACAAGCTCAGGGCTTCGCGGCCGGCCTTTTCGCATTGACCCAGAATTTCTTTCTGATCCCAGGCTTCCAATCCCATTTGCACGCAGCGAGCGACGCTGCCATTGAGTGTGCGCGTGAAGCTTTCGGTCCCTTCTTGCGCGGTGGCGGCAAAGTTGCTGGCCAAGAGCAGGAACTCTTGTTCCAGATGAGCGCCCGAGCTGGAAACGAATTCGATTTTGGTTTCAACGAAGCGACCCATCGCCAAGGCGTTGACGATTTGATCTGATGCTTTGAGCTTTTGACTGGCCGTCATCAGAAAATCGGTCATGCCCTTCAAGCTTTCTGAATCGAGAGCGCGAAAGACAGGGCTGCGGTAGTAGCCTTTCGAAGCTGGTCGCACGGTCTGATTGAAATTGAAAACTTTGTGGCGCGCTCCGCTTTTTGCCAAAATCTGCGCTTGCTCGAAAGCCTGGCGCAATCCCTGGCTTGTCAGATTGCTGGTCCCGGCATAACCGAAATGCCCATCGACGAGAACCTCGATCATCACGCCCCGATCAAAGGTCACCTGATTCTCTTCGGGGCGTCCGTTTCGCACCGAGCGGGTGTGGGTGTTTTCTTGAACCAGGCGCAGTCCCACCCATTCGGCTTGCGACGAAAAGGTTGAAAGCAGCTGGTGCAGATCAAGTTTGGAATCATCATAAAGCGGAATCGACAGAGAAGGATTTGTCATAAAATGAACCTCGTGATGAGAGAGGAAAGCTCTCTTGAAAGACAGACAGTAACATAGTGAAAACCCGCTTCCTAGAGGGGCCTTCGTGTTTTTGCGCATCCAGCTATTCCGGTGGTTTTTTTAAAAGCTTCGTGGCAGATTGCGAGCTCGATGGAACGCGAATATTACTTAAAAAATCTGTGGAAGTCTTACCCAACTATGCCGCCAACTGCCGACATGGCCGGACGGGTGTCCGTCTTGTCAGTTGCCGGTCGTTATCTGTCTTTGCTTGGTAAAGGCGAGTGGGCCGTTCGCCCCCGCTGCAGTTTTCCAATGAGCATCCTGCGGGCAGGGGATTGGATCGCCATCCGTCTGGAAGAAGGCCAAATCGCCGAGCTCACGCTCTTAGCACCCGCTCTGATAGAGCCAAGGATGTTATCTTCGAATGCGGAGACTCAGAGACGTTGGTTCAGCTTCTTGCAGCAGGTGAGAAATTTTTTTACCGGCAAAGGTTTTCTCGAAGCCCAAACGCCCAGCCTGGTGACTTGTCCGGGAACCGAACCCTTTCTGGATTTGTTTTCGGTGGACCAGGCGTATCTACCGACCAGTCCTGAATTGCATCTCAAAAAAATGTTGGCCGGCGGTTACGAGCGGATTTTCGAGATTCGTCCCTGTTTTCGCAAAGGAGAAATCTCCGAACGCCATCAACCCGAATTTTGGATGTTAGAGTGGTACCGGGCTTTTCATGATCTCGAGCAAATCATTCAGGACACTTTGCACCTGATCGAATTCGTTGGCGGAGATGTCTCGGGCTTTCAAAGAAAAACGATGGCGCAGTTGTTTCTGGAAAAACTTGATTTCACCCTAACGCCAACAACATCGATTTCCGAGCTGAAGGCTTTGGCCGACCGTGTGGGGCTGGGTGAAAACGTGCGCAACTTTGAAATTTGGGATGATGTTTTTTACTTTCTGTTTTTGGAAAAGGTCGAACCATTCCTGGATTCCGAGCATCCCGTGATCGTCGAAAAATACCCGCCCTCGCAGGCGGCGCTGGCGCGAATGACCGAAGACGGGTGGGGTGAAAGATTTGAGCTTTACTGGAAAGGTTTCGAAATCGCCAACGCCTTTCACGAGCTGAATGATCCCGTGATTCAAGAGCAGCGATCGGCCGAAGATCTATCCTTGAAAAAGAAGCTGGGGAAACCGGTGCCGCCACTGGATCCTGAATTTTTTCAGGCCTTGTGGTCGGGGATGCCGCCATCGGGCGGGATTGCGCTGGGACTGGAGCGTCTATTCATGTGCCTGCATGAAATCAAAGACATTCGACAGTTGCGGATTTTTCCTTACGGACGACAGTCTTAAAACCGCCATCAGGTTTATGTATCCCGTCACGGACTCTCAAGCGAAGTGATCTTCGAAATGAAAATCAATGCACGTCAAAAAGCGGCAAAATTAAGATTGGCTTCACGTCGACTTAATTTTTAAAATCAAATCTGCTTTCGCGCATACAATTCACGCAGACTTTGTTTTCAATTCTGAAGAAGCCTAAAAATGGAGAGCCATGAAGATGAAAGCTGGTCCCTCTTTTTTCTCTCTAGATAAAAAGTTACTTGCGGTTGTGCTTATGGTGAACATTGTCTTCACTTTGGTTTGGACTTTCACCAGTCTCTTGTTTCAGCAAAAAGCAGAGTCGGAAAATCAATCCAAAGAATTTCAATACATCGAAGCGGTGATTCTTCCGGCCGTCGCCAATTCCGTTTGGAATGTGGATCAAGAGCAAACTCGGGTGCAGCTGCAAGGAATCTTGGTGAATCCCCGTGTTGTGCGTGTTCGCATCCTCGAGCTGGGCGGAAGCGAAAGACCTTTTCTCGATATCGCTAAGCCCGGCAACTTCACCGATATCCGAGAGATGCCCTATGATCTGAAATCTCCCTTGGTCGAAGGACAGCGATCCTTCGCCAAAATGATCATGTACACGACGATGGATCCGGTCATGGCGCGGGTGAAATCTGAAATCATTCGCTATTACATTTCAGAAACGCTTGAGACCTTGATTCTGAGCTTCTTGATCCTTTACACCTTCCGCGTTCTGGTGCTGAACTATCTGGGCCAAATCTCTAAGTTTTTCAAAGAGAATCGAACGATATCGAAGCTGACGCCGCATTTTCATCTTCGCAAACGGCGTCGTTTTCCAGACGAGATCGACACGTTGGTCGATTCGATCAATCTCACCATTGATGAATCCAAAAGGTATCAATCCCAAGTTGTCGAATTGAAAGATCGCGCCGAGAAAGCCAACAATGCCAAGTCCCTGTTCTTGGCCAGCATCAATCATGAATTGCGCACGCCCCTGAACGCGATTCTGGGCGTGACCGAGCTATTACCCGAATCGACACCCACCGAATTGAAACAGCTTTTGGATATTCAAAAGAGATCCGGTTTTCACTTGCTTCACTTGGTCGATGAAATCCTGGATTTTTCAAAGATCGAAGCGGGCGAAGTGAAAATTGAAGATCAGCCCATGGACATCCGCAAGGCCCTGGAAACCTGCAATATGATCATGGAAAATCCAGTGAAAGAACGCGGCAATCGGCTCGAACTGATCGTCGAGCCTGAATTTCCAGAGATGATTTTCGGAGATCTGAACCGCATCAATCAAATCATCATCAATCTGGTCAGCAACGCCAATAAATTCACCGATCATGGCCTGGTCTCGGTGCAAATCCGTCGCAAAGGAACCGAGCAATACGAAATTCTGGTGCGTGATACGGGTCAGGGAATTCCGCAGGACAAGCTCGAAGAAATTTTTCTGCCATTTCGCCAGCTGGAAGAGCAACCCAATCAAAGCCGCAAAGGCACCGGTATTGGCCTCTCCATCACCAAGCGTCTTGTCGATTTCATGCAGGGGCAGATCAAAGTCGATAGCGCCATCGGTATTGGCAGCGCTTTTCGCATCACGCTTCCATTACGTGTGCCCGAGCGGGAGAACAAGGCTCCTCCAAAAATCGTCGAGAAAAAGCCGGACTTGAAAAAGAAACTGAAGCTGCTGGTAGTGGAAGACACCCCCGAAGTGCAGATGTTGATTCAAGCCTACCTCAAGGGATTGGATGTGGACGTGACGTTTGCCGAGAATGGTAAAGAGGGCGTGCAAAAATTTGCCACCGATGATCCTGCGGTGATTTTAATGGATTTGCAAATGCCCGTGATGAACGGATTCGAGGCCACTCAGCAAATCCGCGAAATCGAAGCGAAACTGAAAAACCATCACGTCCGCATTTTAGCGCTGACTGCATTGGCGACAAAAAACGATCTCGATCGGGCATTGCAGTCAGGCTGTGATGGCTACGTGACGAAGCCTTTTTCCCGCTCTAAACTATTGGAAACTTTGCGTGAAGCTTCGGCTTAAGCAGCCGGGCACTGAGAAAATTACTTGGCGCCTTTGTTGATGGCGTCTTTCAATTCTTTGCCGACTTTAAAAAATGGCAGTTTCTTTTCGTCGACATTGATGACTTCGCCGGTGCGCGGATTGCGACCTTTGTAAGAGTCATATTGACGATTCACGAATGAACCAAAGCCACGAATTTCAATGCGATCGTCTCTCATCAAAGCTTCCACCATCGAATCAAAAATGGTGTTCACAACAGTTTCAGCTTTCACACGAGTAATACCGGCTTTATCTGCAATCAAGTTGATGAGATCTGCTTTTGTCATGACTTTGTCCCTGAAGCTAAATATTTGATAACACTCCCAATTATACAGATGAAGAGAAGGCTGACTAGAACTTCAAGATACTTGTTGCAGTGCGTGTTCCTGGTTTCATTTGAGCTGGAAGGTGGCAGGTCTAAAGTCTGGTTCGCCGCAACGATATGACTGGGCGCAAGATCTATTTATAAGGTTGCAGGTGGTGGCTCGGGGGTCTTGAGGGAACGTTTTTTCTGCGCTTTCAACACGCGGGTGCTGACCAGAATTTTTTGATAAGCCTCTTCGATCGATTGAACCATCTTGCGAGTGTCGAAAAGGTTGGTGACCTTCTCGCAAGCGCGCTCGCCGATATCGGCCGTCGGCAATCCACCAGAAAATATTTCGATCAACAGATGCGCCAAAGATTCGGTGTCCGCCGGGCGTAGCAAAAATCCGTCGCGACCATCTTCAACCACATTGGAAATGGGACTGACTTCGGAACCGATGATGACTTTCTTTTGGGCCATCGCTTCGATCATGGCGGGTTCGAAGCCCGTTGAACGAGAGCTCATGTTCACGAAAACGTCGGCGATGGAGATGCAGTCCGAAATTTCTTCCGGCTTCAATGCCCCGAGCATCAAAACTTTGCTTCCCAATGCCAGGTGCAACATCTGGAATTCGATTTCTTTCCAGCCGGGGCCGTTGCCGATGATCAACATGTAAGAGTTCGGTTTTTTCACCGCCACGCGCTCGAAAGCGATCAAGAGATTGATGACCTCTTTGGCTTCCATCATGTCGGTGATGGTGACGGCGACGCGGGCGTTATCCGGCAGTTTTAATTTTTTCCGCAGGTCTAAAGCTTCCGCGCGTGGGGAGAGATCCCCGAGCTCGATCCCGTAAGGTGCCGAGTAGATATGAAAGTCCGGATAAAGATAATATCGCTCGAGAAAAATGCGCTGCTGCGGATTTGTCACGAAGACACCGTCGGCCGTTTTCAACAGAGCGCGATCGCCACCAAAATAAGTCGAAGCGAATTTATAAGCCACCGCAATGCCGGTCGACAGCAGACTGCTGATCGATTCTTGCACCATTCCCAAAATCGAAAAAAGCTGAGACATCTGAGTGGCATCCACATCATAGGCGACAGCGACATTCAGCGATTGTTTGTGACGGGAAATTTCGAGCGCCGACTTATCGATGCTGTGAACCAGGTGAAAAGAGTTTTCCCGGTGAAGCTGCAAGAATTTTTGGTAAACGGCGACCTCGAAGCGGATGCCGGAATAATTCGGATACCCTTCGTGCAGGTAATAAACCTGCACTCCGTCCCGTTGAACTTCCGCTTTTCCCAAAGGAGATTTAGCGGCGATGACGGTGACGTGATGTCCTTTTTGCGCCAGGCCCTTGGCGATGGGCCACAAAAAACCGTGATCCGAGGCGCGCCCCAAAATCGGGAACTTGTAAGCCACCAGGCAGATTCGTAAAGGAAAGGGGATTTTGACGGAACTCACAGCTTCAATTATGGAAGCGGGCCTCTTTTGAAGTCAACCTGTGAAGTCTTCAGGTGCCGTACCTTCGAATACATCCGATTCAATTCGTTCAGGGCTGAATCGGCCAAATCGGTTTTCACGGACTCGAACAAAGGCGAGTGGATTTCAAACTTTGGATTTTCCATCAAGAGATGATTGAGCTGTGACAGATCTTCCACTAAGAATCCATTTCGTTTGTTCACGCACAATCCGGGCAATGCTTCCGCTTGTCGTGCCGTCGCTAAAATTGGCGTGCGTGATTGCGAGCACATTCGTTGGTAATTCAAAAGCTCGACCACGGATAAATCTTCAAACGCGATCAGCAGTCCGCGACTGTGGGACAGGATTTCTTGCAAAAGACCCACCGGCAAATGGTGGCCGATGTAAAAAACACCTTCCGTGGAACGCTCGGGACGCGGGCCGCAAATGAGAATCTGCACTTTGCTCAGAATGGGTCCCCAATCCAGACCGGGTCCCTGAGGCATCTTTTCGCTCGGTAAAACCAGATAGGGTGAAGCCGCATGAATCAAGTGTTGCAAATCTTCGTCGATCACGTGCTCGCCTTCGGAGGCATTCGGAAATACGAAAGGCGGTAGCACTTCCGTTTCGCAATGACGTTGCAACCAAGATTTTCGTTTGATGTACATCAAATTTTCACGGGTCGCGGTGGTGACGATGTCGCAGCTTTTCAGAAACGGCATCAGTCGGGCCGCGGACATCTGGAAAAGACTGTCGTAAAAGCTAGCCGCCACCACTCGGCCCGGCAGGGCGCGGATCAATTGGGCCAGCACCCACTGTGCCGGAGTGGGTTTATCCAATTGCGAATTCGAATAAACAAAATGCCAGACTTCGGGCGCTTGGCCCAGAATGCGGGGAAAGAAACGCAGGGCCTCGAACGCCGACCATTTTTTAAAAAAAGTGAGAACTTGAAAATCGAGATCATCCGGAATCAGCTCGCTTGCCGAGGTGATCAATATGATTTCGTGTCGATGAAATTTCAAAGCTCGGGCCAGGCCCAAAGCTTCCGGTGTCAGTCTTTGGGTGATCAGAGCTATTTTGGCCATGGCACACCCAGGGCCCGGAAAATCCGGTCGAGCATTTTGCGATTGGCTTCGGGGATATTTCGATCGGCCAATTCTTCCGGGTGAATCCATTCCAGCATCAAGTGATGCTTGGCTTTCACCTCTCCCTTCCAGTACAGAACTTCGTAAAATAAAATCAGGATGTTCACGTCGCCGTAGGAATGCGTGCAGGAAAATTTAAGCTCGCCGATGTCGGCTTCAATGCCCAGCTCTTCGGACAACTCGCGCGCCAGCGCTTGTTCAGGTGCTTCACCGGATTCGATTTTTCCGCCCGGAAATTCCCATTGACCGGCCAGCGAATTGTTTTCCGGCCTTTGTCCGACCAGAATTTGATTTCCTTTTCTCAGGAATCCAGCGACGACCGGAATCCAGTGGGTTCGGCGAACTTTGGATTTCATGTCATCCTCGCGGCGGTGTTGCGGAAAAATTCGGGACCTTCAAAAACCAGGGCAGAATAAGTTTGCACCAAATCGGCGCCCAAGCGCAGGCGTTCTTTGACTTCTTCTGAAGACAAAACACCACCGACGGACACCAATAAGAAATCAGATCGTCTCGCACCTAAAATCTCGATCGCCTTTTTGAGGTGAAACTTCGAAAGATCTGCCAATGCCGATCCTGAAAGACCACCTTCTCGAGGAAACTCACAGTTTTGCGGTCGAGCCACGGTCGTATTCGTCAGGATAAACCCACTGCAACCAGCTTCGGCGCAGGCCTCGATGCTGGCGCGAAAATCTTCTTCGCGCATATCGGGGCTCAATTTCACCAACACCGGTTTGCTCAGGGATTTTTCGCTCACGCCTTTGATCAATTTTTTCAGAAATTCGGGCGTCTGCAATTCACGCAGGCCTTGCGTGTTCGGCGAGCTGACGTTGATGACGAAAGCATCCGCTACTTTTTGAAAGCGGTTCGCCAAATAGAGGTAATCGATTTCGGCTTCTTCGTTTGGGCGACTGCGATTTTTACCGATGTTGACGAAGACCGGAATTTTCAGATGCGATTTTTCCGCCATCAGATTGAAATACACTTCATCGGCTCCGTGATTGGGAAATCCCATTCGGTTCCAAAGATTTTTAGCATTCCAATCGCGATCCAGAATTTTGCCGGCATTGGCCGTCTGCGAATAAGGCGTGACGGTGCCGACTTCGATAAAGCCCACACCCAGCTTCTGCCAAATTTTCAAATGTTCCGCATTTTTGTCGACGCCACCGGCGATGCCGAGGCGATTTGGAAAACGTAAATCCTTCCACTGAAAAGGCGCCCACTCGGGAACCTGATCCGGCATTTTCGAGGCATAGTAAGAAAGGCCCAGCGGTGCGAGGCGATGCGCCAACCCCGCCGGGAGGTATTTCCAAATCGGCAAATTCATAAATTATCGAGGATACAATCCGCGCAACAGCATTGCGCGCTCCAAACGTTGAACCGAAACCGCCATCGCGGCCGCTCGCATATCCACGTTCTTTTCTTGTGCCATTTTGTATGACGTTTCGAAAGCTTTCACGATGATACCTTGCAAACGCTTGTTGATCTCTTCTTCGTCCCAGAAGAACGACATGATGTCTTGAACCCACTCAAAGTAAGACACGACCACCCCGCCACCATTGGCGATCACGTCCGGAACAACGAAAACTCCACGGCGATGTAAGATTTTGGTCGCATCATTGGTCACGGGACCGTTGGCGCCTTCGATGACCATTTTAGCTTTCACGCGTTCCGCATTGCGAACGTCGATCACGCCTTCCAGGGCGCACGGAAACAGAGCATCGCACTCGAGCAGCAAGAGATCTTCATTCGAAATGGTCTGAGCTTTTGGATAGCCTTTCAAGACGCGATTGTTCTGGATGTATTCCATCACGTCTGGAATGTTCAATCCATCGCCGTTGAAGATACCACCGCTGACATCACTGACCGCGATGATTTTCGCACCTCGCTCGAAAGCATACTGGGCCGCGTGCGATCCGACGTTACCAAATCCTTGCACAACAACGGTCGCGCCACGCAAAGATTTGCCCACTTTTTCGAAAGCTTTTTCTGCGACGTAAATGCAACCCAAACCCGTCGCACCGGCACGACCCAATGAGCCGCCGATTTCAACCGGCTTACCGGTGACAACGCCCGGCTGGGAATAACCTGTTTCCTGCGAGTAGGTGTCCATCATCCAAGCCATCGTTTGGGAATCTGTTCCGACGTCTGGTGCTGGAATGTCTTTGGTCGGCCCGATGAAAGGTCCGATTTCAGATGTGAAACGGCGAGTGAGATTTTGTTTTTCAGTGCGTGACAACTTTGTTGGATCAACGGTGATACCACCTTTACCGCCACCGTAAGGCAGACCCATGACCGAGTTCTTCAGGGTCATCAAGCAAGCCAAGCCCACGACTTCGCCCATGTCGACGTTTTGGTGATAACGAACACCACCTTTGTAAGGTCCCAGTGTCGAGTTGTACTGAACACGGTAACCGGTGAACACTTTGACGGTATAGTCATCCATCCGAACGGGAACGCTGACCGCAAGACAGCGCTTGGGTCGCTTCAATCTTTCCAAAACGTTTTTGTCGCAATTGATAAGGGCGGCGCCTTCATCGATTGATGACAAGGCATTTTGAAAAAGAGGGTGGCTCAGATGAGCTTCAACAGCGTGATTGTGATCAGACATGAAATCTCCATATGTGCTTTGGTTCGCTAGAGTTGGTATTCAGATTGTAGATGGTAAAGGCGAAAGGGCCTCTGAGTCGAGCCGAGTCGCACTCCGCCATTGTGCATTCGTGTCCCTGACCGTCATTCGGGTGCGCATTGCCACAACAAAATGACGCAAACTGATGAAAGGCAGACAAAACTCTGTTAGTTTGATGAAATGACGAAGTTCATTTTTGTTATTTGTTCGGCTTTGTTCACCCTCTTGCATCTGGTGCCCTCTTTGGCGGCTGACCCTGCGCACAGTTATTTGCCACCCTCGCGGGTCGCCTTTTTCAATACCCTGAATTCATTGATGTTAGAGGTCGTGGATGAAAACAGCGTCTATTTTGACGAGTCCCAAGGTGACTATCCGTTATTGGCCAAGGTGATTCAGGTCGACTTTTTGAAATGGGATCCCTCGGGAAAGCCGAAGCGTCAAATCGAAATCTGTGATCCCAAGGTCTGGCAGAAAACTTTTTTGCATCCGACTGGATCCCTTGAGCATTGGCGAGAAGACCTGGGCAAATACCTCGAGACCTGCCACGCCGAATGGCAAACCATGTGGACGGACTTTCTCAGCAACACTGTCGGCATGATGAGTTTCAAGCTGAATCCGAACCGCTACCCCTATGGACGCCACGTGATTTTTCACCTGCCAAACCATATCAAGCTGAAGGGGCTGTTGGCGATGAAGACGGACGGCAAAAAAAGGCCCCTCATCATCCTGCGCACCGGAATCTTTTCGAACACCCAGGAATTTTATCCCGAGCGTTCGGCGTTCATTCAGCTGTTCGAGCAAAGTCCTTTCAATGTCCTGGTTCTGGAAAGCTCGTCCGGATCTGAATTTTTAAAACACAACCGAGAGTTTGCCATCGGCGGCTTTGACGAAGGTCTGCAAAATTTTTGGCTGGCACGCGCGCTTCAAGAGCCAACGGAGCCGATTTCAAAATACATCGAATCGGTGCACATGGCGGGTGTCAGCCTGGGTGGCCACGGGGTGATGTTCAGCGCGCTCCTGAATGATCTCAATCCCGGTGTGAACGGCAAACCGGTGATGCAAAGTGCGCTGGGATTTTGTCCGCTTTTAAATATGCAGGACACCTTGGATTATCACATGAGCCAGGGATTTTCGATGGACGTGATGAATTACTGGGCGTCAAGACGGCTCAGGGTTCTGCAAGACCGTATTCCCGATTTGAAAAGCTCGGTCTTTGTTCCGCAATTCTTCAATTGGCTCAAGCGAAATTACAAAGGACCGTTGATCGCGGAAAATGGCAAGCTTGAAAATCTGCATCTTCCTGCCGAAGCCGAGCAGTGGTTGGCCGAAAAGAAAACGCCCGAAGCTTTGTACTGGAAGCTCAATCATTTCTGGCCGTGGTACCGTCGCGTGAAAACGCCGGTCTTGGTTCTTTCCACCCGCAAAGATCCAATCGTGTCGTGGTTCATCAATTCCGGCCGCCTGCAAGACGGGCGCATGAAGCTGGAAGATTCGAATTTGCAGCTATTCACTTTCGAGCAGGGGTACCATTGCTCTTTGCCGATTGCCTACGATTGGGGCGCGACGACGACGATGATTCAATCCTTTTTTCTGAAGATGAGCCCGACATTCGTGCAAGACGTGAAAGAGCTTCACGTGCCGCTTTCACCCGAAGTGATCAACTATTTTCTCGGACGCAAAACGCCGTACCTGGATGTCACCTACGACGTGCAAGAAATGTCGGCCGGCCTGTTCGTTAAAATTCGTTTTGACGAGGACTTTTGGCCGTCGTTCCAAGATAAGCTTTTTGCTCCGCGTATGACCGCGCAACTGCCGCTGTCCGAGATGGAGTTCCCGATCGATCAGATGGTGCGAAGTTCGGCGGAAGCAAGTCTGCTGAGACGTTGGGCCTATCAAAATATCGAGACCCGCATTCAAGGAAACGACATCGTTTTCCGCTGGAAAGTCACGCACTGAAGTCAGATTCCACCGCAAAATGGGATCTGATTTTTGAAGGTTCAGATTTTTTTGAGATCAAGGCATTTGCAAATATCCCGCGATCCATTTGCGATAATCCTCGTTGAATTGCTCGCTATTGTGAAACGGAACGGGGCTTGGGATCTGGTTGCAATTGTCTTTGATAAATTGGGTGAAAAGGCTACTACCTAGAAAGAGCGAATCGTAAACGCGCGTGATTTCGCAGGCATCTTTCAGCTTATGGGTGGTGATGTAATAAAAACCCAAAGCACGAAGCGCGTGGTAATCAAAGGGTCGTTCAATCAGCTGCGTCTGCGAATTTCGTCGGGCGTCTTCCGGATAGAATTCAAGCAAAGACATCGTGTGCAGGAAACACAGTCGCCAGTTGCTGCGATCCAGGGGGCAGCCTTCCGATAACATGTTTCGATCTTGCGCATATTGAGATTCGATCCAACGAGCCGCAGTCTGAGTGCCGGCTTTCGCCAGCAGCGCCAGGCAAATCACCACCGCCAACGCTCGGCCCCAGGCTTTCAGTCGCCACTCGGTGGTTTTTCCAGCCGCCAGCAAAAGGCCGGTGATGAAGGCCAGGGCTAAAAACGAAGCGGGATTTTCAAAGGGAAACTGAAAGAACATCTGCGGCCCCAGCACCAGGTACGAGCTTCGATAAAAGGTCTGCAGCTCGCGTGGCGCCTGAATCTTCCACACCAAGCGACCCAGAAGAAACCACCAAACACAAACCGCCAGCAAAAAGGCCCAACCATTTTCGATTCCCCATTTCAGAAATTCGTTGTGGGGCGTATTGAACTTCTCTCTTTCGACGGGGGCTTCTTCGGTGCTGATCTGGTAGGGGATGTAGCCGTACTCGAATTCGGCGCCACCAATGCCCAGGGGATTGTCCGCCAACATGCGGGTTGCGCCCTGATACAACGTCATGCGCTTCATCAGCGAACCTTTTTTGGCTTGGGCATAATCGGCACCCGGCTGGACGGGAATGGTCTGGGCCGCGAAAAACAAAATCAAAGCTGTCAGGTAGCTAGCCCATTCTTTTTTCGAAAGACCACGCCACAGACCGAAGGCAAAGCAAATCAAAAGGGCCATCCAGGCCGAGCGGCTTTGCCCGACCAGCACGATGCTGATCCAGCCGATCAAACCCAGCTGCAACATCCATGATCGCCAGCCCTCAGTTTGTCGCAACAAAAACAAACCCATCGGCAAAAGAAAAATAATGTACTCGGACATCATGTTGATATTGCCGAAAGGGCCGCTGAAAAAAAGTGGTTCTGGATTGCCGATCAGGATGCGCGATTGGATGAATTGATAAACGACGAAGATCAGGATCGAATAGCAAGTGATCACGTAGGGCCAGAAAAATGTTTTCAGCCGAAGCTCGTGAATGATCCAGACCGACATGAAATAAAGAGCCAACATCGCAAAGCTAGCGGCGTTGATGTAGCTGTAAGACGTCACCCAGTTTGGGGTGATCAGCGTCGGGATCAATCGCAACACCGCCATCACCGCGACCAAGATCAAAACATTTCGGGGCGGCACGCGAATGCGACCTTCGAAAGCCAGCATCAGTGGCACCAGCGCCAAGACGAAATCCAGGATGATGACTTTGGGATAAACGAAATTTTGATTAAAGTAGATCGACCAAACATTCGGGACGACGAAAATCAGGGTGACGAAAAACAGGGCCCAATGCTGCAAGGTCAGTTTCAGTTTTGCCATCTGCTTTGAGCTTAAAGAAAAGAGGTCTAGACTGTCAAAAGAGCTTCTTTGAAATAGTCAGAGTGCTGGGCGAGCTCTTGGACGTAAGGCTCGATATCTTCCCGTTGGGGTGCGGGCAGCCGGTGGTATCTTACGATGTGATCGGTTGGGACGTAGCGAAAGGTAAAGTTGATCCGTCGGGTTTCAAAATCGGGAGTGTTCAATCCAGCAATCACCCCGAGCTTTTTCTCGACCCGCTGGACCCGGTGGAAGAGCTGCTTCTTAAAGCGATCACCACCGAAGATTTGCAACGAACCATCATCCAGCCATTGTTGCAAAACAACCTGGCTCTGGGATTGTTTTCCTTTCGAGGAAACAAACTGAAAGAGCGCTCGCTCGCCCAAAGAAATGGACGCAACCGGACCCGGTTCAAAATCCCGGTGCTCGCCCACGCGGGCGACATCCGTGCGCTTGCCGTCCGCTTCGATGTGCGAACCATAATAATTGATCAGGCAGGTATTCAAATGCCAATCGCGGGGCACGTCTTTTTCCAGAAACTCTTGATGAACGATGTTTTCCACTTTGTGCACGAGATCGGCCAGGACCGGGGGAAAGGCTTCGGCCTGGACGCAGCGATTGTACAAACCTTTCGGTGGATGATAATAATCCAGGCAAGCAAACTGCCAATTGCCAAGCCAATACACCGGACGCAGCAACTGTCGATTTGCGCTGCCTTCGGGCGGCGGATTGTGCTTTGAAAAGCGCATCTCCCAAATGGGATGCAAGCCACGCAGGTACGCAAGGATCGTTTCCTTCTCTTTCACTTTGACGAACCCGGGTGTGTAAATCAGGCCTCTATTTGACATGCCTTGGGGATATAGGATTAAGTGGGTCTATGTCAAAATTGAATTCCATTCCGGTTGTCACCTTAGGCCCCGCTGAAAAAAAGAAATTGCTGGATCAGATTCCAAAATTGAGCGGAAAGAGAATCTTGCTGATCGGCGACGTGGGTCTGGACGAATACATTTTAGGTGATGTTCGGCGTCTCAGCCCCGAAGCTCCGGTGCCGGTCTTGGATGTTGAAAAAGAAGACATGCGTCTGGGCCTTGCGGCCAATGTCGCGCAAAACATCAAAAGTCTGGGCGGCGAACCAGTCTTGGTATCGGTCGTTGGTCAAGATTCTGGTGCCGATCTCTTGGTGCATCTTTTCCGGCAAAACAGTGTGGATGTTTCGAATTTGATCGTCGACAGCAAGCGACCCACCACCCGCAAAACTCGGGTGATGGCCAAACACCATCACCTAGTACGCGTCGACCGCGAAATTCGCACGGTGTTAACGCCAGAAACCGAAGCCAAAGTTCTGGCTCGCATCGGCGAAGTGATCGATTCCGTGGATGCGGTGGTGATCGAAGACTATGGCAAAGGCGTCGTCAGTCGTCCTTTGCTGCAAAAGATCGTCAAGCTTTCGCATGCCCACGACAAGAAAGTATTTGTGGATCCTCACCAAACCAACTCGGGCGATTTCTACGCGGGTGTTGATTTGGTGAAACCGAATTTTTCCGAATCCATCGCGCTTTCAGGCTTGGATTACGACGAGCTTCGTGACGATCCTGACAAGCTGATCGATCTCGGGCTTGCGGTGCAGGCAAGAACCGGCGCCAAGCAGGTCGTGATGACTCGCGGAAAAGACGGCATGATCATTTTCTCGGATAATCAGACCGTGCAGGTTCCAACTTTCGCTCGTCAGGTTTTCGACGTGACTGGAGCGGGCGACACCGTTATCGCGGCTTTGACTCTGGGATTCGTGTCGGGACTGTCATTGACCGAAGCCTGCATGCTCGCGAATTGTGCGGCGGGAGTGGTCGTGGGCCAAATTGGCTGCGTTCCCTGCACCACCCAGGATCTTCGCAGCTACATTGAGAATTTGTAAAAAAGAGTACCCGTCAAAACGTTCGACAGTCTGTCTAGCGTGTTACGTCACCCGGGCTGGCACCCAGCTCCCAACTCAAAATCATTGAATCTTGACGCCCGAAAACCGGGGCACCGGCCTTGCTCTAGGTACTTCCGAATCAAAGATTAAAACCCATTGTTTGGAGGATTCGTGAAACAATATTCAATGCTTTACATGCGTGCCCTGGCCGGTCTGATGACCCTGACCAGCGCTCTTCAGCCAGCCCTTGCCGGCAGCCGATTTCCCGCCAGCACAGAGGCGCAACCTCTGTCGGGTATGGAGATCGTGCAAACCTCTTCTTCAGGTCCTTTGGGTCTGACCAAGGCTCGTTTAATCACCGATAACGATGCAGCTTTCGAGCAAAAGCTGAAAATCATCGATGCGGCGAAAGATAATTTGTACCTCGTTTATTATATTTATGCGGGCGACTACTCTTCTTCCAAGTTCAACAAAGCCTTGATCGCCAAAGCGCAATCGGGAACCAAAGTTCACATCATGGTGGACTTGTTGACCAACTATTCGCGCATGGATTTGTTCCGTTATCTGGAATACATGGGAAGCCAAGGCGGCAAGGGTGGATACATCCAAGTTCGTTTCTATAATAAACCCTCAGAAAAAATCCAAAAGGACGCTTACTATTTCTCGATGCCTTGCTCGCATGAAAATCAAGTTTCTGGCGACAAGGAAAAGTGCAAAGCTGAAAAAGAAGCTAAGCTTGCGGCTGGAAAAATTTCTGCGAAAGACGGCCTGATGCAAAAGCTTTGGCTGGCAGGAACTTATGCAAAGAATGGCAAAGCGGCCGGAGTCGCAACGGCTAGCGGTCAAGAGCTGGATTTGGATTACGTCATGAAAGTCGCCGCCGCGGACAAAGCGAAGAAAAAAGATTTCAAAAACGTCGTGAAAGAAGGCAAAGAAGTCCTGGAAACGGGATCGCTTGGCGACAAATTGCAGTTAAAGTCTTTGATCGACGGCTTGTCTGCCGAAATTGATCCAACCATCGGCTTGATGATGGGCATTCTTCCCGTCAAAGACATTCGTGAAGAAAACAAACAAGACTGGGATCACATCACTGATTACAATCACCAAAAGATGATTTTAGCGGACGTCGGAAATGGTAAATACCTTTTCGAGTTGGGCGGACGAAACATCGAAGATTCTTACCACTTGAAAACGGAGCAATTGGCGAAGCTGAAAGATCCGAAAGACGAAAAAGAAAAGCAAAAGTATCTTTTCAAAGATACGGATTTCTATGGCGAAGTCGCGACCGGTGGCGAAGCAATCAAGAACGCTTACATGCGCAACTTTAACTTCAGCCAAATGGTTGCGACAACTGCCGAAATGGATCAGTTGGCACCTTATGATCTGGCTCGCGCGGTTTCCGATTGCCAAGGCAATCCGAAAAGCCCTGAATTCCAAAAATGTGTGGGACAGGTCTTTCAAACGATTCAGACCAATCCAGGAAGTCTGAAAGAAAAAGCCATGCAGCGTGTGATGCAAGTTGCGAAGGACACAGAAATGCGCGCGGCTAAATTCGAAGCGGCTTACGTGAAGCCGACCGAAGCTGCCAAGTATCTCAAGTCTTTCCGAGGAAACAACCAGTCTGATGAATTGTCAGGTGATGACTTGAGCACGGCACAGGTGACTTACATCGAAAACTTGAACACGCCGAAAGATGGAAACCCTCAACGAACTTTCGGTGCCTTGACTGGCCGTGAGAGCGAAACTGGAAAATACATCTCTCAATTGTGGCACCGTGGAATGGAAAGCGCTTGTGCTTTGCAAAAGCCAACGCAGGTGATTTTGCACTCGGCTTATCTGTTGCCTTCTTCAGCAATGTTGAAGACCTTGGCGAAAATGTTCGATGGAACTTGGGACTGTCACCAAGTGGACTTGAAGATCATCACCAACTCTTTTGACACGACTGACTTGAACGTGATCAACATCATCGCTCGCGGTGAGATGCAGGCCGTTTTCAATAAATATCTGGCATCCTACAACGCGCGCAGTGCTCGCCTGGCATACTACGAGTACACGAAAGCTGCAGGTCAAACACAATCATTGCACACCAAGCTTTCGGTCTTGGGTGATGACATGATCGTTGGTTCGGCAAACGCGGACGTTCGTAGTTATTACATGGATGCGAACAACGGAGTTTACATCCATAATGGACGCGGCTTGGTTGCTGACTACACGAACTTTATCAAAGGTTTGATCAGCTCTGGTGAAATCGTCGACCGCAGCAGCATGTTCGCACCATACGATTACGCGAAGAAACAGTATGTTCACGTCACTCACCACGAAGACGCGAAGAACATGACTTTGAAAATGTGCGACTACTGGCTCGGCAAGTTGAAGAACCCAGCAACTCGTCAAAAGCTCGAGGCTTTCCGTCCGAAAGCGGTTCAATATTTTGGCGGTTTGGCAAATGACGCTTTCGATTCGGCAACGGCCGTGATGACGCCAGCTTTATTTGTGCCAGAGACGAAAGATGTTCAGAAAGCTTGCGGACAAGAGCCCGCTTACAACCCAGACAGTTCATTCCAAACTGATAGCTATCAGTCTTGCTTGAACAAAGTGAAAGCTTCAGAAGGCGTCAAAGTCGATCCAGCTTTTAACTTGAAAATGCAAACTTACTAAGATCGGTTCTAAATAGGATCAATCGACAAAGCCCGGATCTTGAAAAAGATCCGGGCTTTTTATTTTCAAGACAACTTTGAATCGCTTCGGGTTCTAGAGACATCTGCGCAAGGAAAGAACGTACTTTTGCTCGATCTGTCCATCGGCGGAATCAACCGTCAGCTGGCCTTGTCGAGGACCATCTGCACCGGTGATTTTCACGTGGGTGCGGACCATCAAGTTCGTGTTCTGTTTCAAAGGCAAACACTGCAAAAGTTTTGGCAGGCGAATATTCGGTTTCTGAGATTGGATCAGATAATTTTCCTGCTTCGGCCCGGTGAAGATGTGGGTGCCAAATCCGTAACTCGCCAGTTTGTTGCTGCCGACTTGATGATCGACCGTATGTTGCGCAATCACACCACCGTCCAACGCCACAAAGCCGCGAAAGTCCGCGCTCTCGACGCTAATGGCGTAACCAAACGGGAGTTTGAGCCCGATATTGACCTCGCAACCGCGAACGTCGGTGGTCTCGCGGGTCGCGCCTCCAACGCTGACCGAAAATGCGTCGTAGAGAATGCTAAATTGCCCGGAACCTGGGGAGAACGCCGTGTGGACCGAGCCATCCGGACAGCCGCTTCCTTTGTAAGTCACGCTGGTGATTTGAACCGAAGAAAGATCGGCCGCTTCGGCGGCAAAGGCGGCAAGAAGGACAAAAGCGAAGCCGAACTGAGACAGAGACATGGTTTTCATAAGACCCCCGTTTGGGTTTGCCTTAAAGCAAAGTCGTGGCCAGTCGGTTTAGGGTCATTATGAGCCCAGATCAGTTCTAACATTAGACCGGTCATTTCAATGAGTTATAACAAAGACAATCGACGAGAATTCAATGGTGAAGGGTTCAGGTTTGTGCTACAAAGGCGGTCTCGAAAAAAGGATCCCATGGCCAACCCAACTTCTGAAAAGTCGAAGCAGACGCAAGAATTCAAGCCTCAATTCTCGGCCTACGAGAACAATTTTGATGGCACCATCGTCACCAAAGATGAAGGTCCGAAGAATTTTTACGGACTGACTCAGGAAGATCTCAAAGCTTTCCTGAAAGGTCTCGGCAAAGAGCAATTCCGCGCTCAACAAATTTTCAAATGGGTTTACGAACGCCGAATCACGGATTTTGAAGAGATGAGCAATCTTTCAAAAACTTTCCGTGAAGAGCTCAAAGGCGTACTGGATTTTTCTCTTCCCAGCGTTGTCAGCCACTTGGTGTCCGTCGACGGAACGCAAAAGTTTCTATTCGACGTCGGCAACGGCAACACGGTCGAAGCCGTCGTCATTCCTTCCGATGATCGTTTGACTCTTTGTATTTCCAGCGAAGTGGGCTGCAACATGGCCTGCAAATTCTGTTTCACCGGCAAACAAAAACTGAAACGTCGTTTGCAGACTCATGAAATCGTCGGCCAGTTCATGCAGGTGAGCGATCGCTTGAAAGAAGGCCAGCGCCTGAGCAACATCGTGTTCATGGGCATGGGCGAGCCTTTGGACAATCCCGAAGCGGTTTTCAAAAGCATCGAGGTCCTGCACGATCCGTGGGGCATGAACGTGTCTCGGCGTAAAATCACGGTTTCGACCTCTGGATTGGTTCCCGAAATGTGGCGAATCGCGGCCAACAAGGTTCGCCTGGCGGTCAGCCTGAACGGCAGCAATGACGAGATCCGCTCGCAAGTGATGCCGATCAATAAGCGATATCCAATCAAAGATCTCTTAGCCGCTTGTCGCGAATACGCCGAGCAAACGGGCGACAAGGTGACCTTCGAATACGTCATGCTGAAAGGCGTGACTGACGGGCTCGAGCAGGCGCGCGAGCTGCACCACCTGACACGAAGTGTGCCTTGCAAGATCAATATCATTCCGTTCAACGAACATCCGGGTTCAGGCTTCGAACGTCCCGATGATCGCCAAATCGAAAAATTTCAAGACGAGCTGATCCGCTTGGGTTCGCACGTCCTGCTCCGTCGCACGATGGGCCGGGACATTTTCGCGGCCTGCGGACAATTGACATCCGAGTTCGAGAACAAGCCCCGCACCATGGACATTTCAAATTCAAAGATTGGCTCGACTTACACCAAAGCAGACCTGCGCGCCTAATTAACGGAACTAGCGCTGGCGATTGAATTGTCGGCGCAGAATTTGATGGCGATGCTCGAATAATTTTCGGACAAAGAATCGCGACACCGCACCGGCAAACCGAGGCTCAAAAGTCAGCTCATCAAGCAGAAGTACGGAATTGGTTTCACCATCAGGGGCTGGGCGGATCCATCGTTCATGGCGCCAAAGACGCATCGATGCCATCGGTGACTGCTCGACGAAACCTTCGTTCGCTTTCAATTCCAGCAACGTCAAATCCGAATAGTCCATGGGGATCAAGCCACCCAACAAAAGGTAACTGCGAAACAATCTTCGACCCGAGATAAATTCAAGGTCTTGCAAACTTTGAAGACCTCGCGGCATCGTCATTTTCATCAGCGGCATGATTTCCGAAGTGATTCCTTGAGCCGAGGTCATCCAGGACCAAACCTCTTCGCGACGGGCATACAATTGGGATTCAAAGCGCAATGAAATTTTCATAGTGAGAGGTTGAATATCTCACTGGAGCCGCGATGTCGCAAGTCTGGCTGAGCTTGGCTTTGCCGCCGAGAGACAACCCATCTTCCCATTGCCATTCCCGGTGGAACCAGAGATATTTCCCCTTCGAAAAAGGGAGAAATCATGTCTGAAATTCTTGTTGTCGGAAGCTTGGCCTACGATTCCATTCAAACTCCATCTGGCAAAGTCGATCGCGCCTTGGGCGGATCGGCGAATTATTTTTCGCTGGCGGCTTCACTTTTTTCACGCGTGCGTGTGGTGGGTGTAGTCGGTGAAGACTATGAGAAAAAAGATTTCGAACTGTTGAACTCTCGCAATGTCGACACTTCGGGAATGACGATCCAAAAAGGAAAAACATTCCATTGGTCAGGTTACTATGAAGGCGACATGAACGAAGCGATCACGCGCGCAACAGATTTGAACGTGTTCGAACATTTCAACCCCGAACTGCCGGCCCATTACCGCGACTCAAAGTTCGTATTCCTGGCGAATATTTCTCCGGACCTGCAGGTCAAAGTTTTAGAACAAGTGCAAAAGCCCTTGTTTGTCGGCATGGACACGATGAACTTTTGGATCTCTTCGAAGCTGGATGATTTGAAAAAGGTTTTGAAGAAAGTGGACGTTGTATTGATCAACGAACACGAAGCCATGATGCTAACGGGCGCGAACAACGCCATCGAAGCCGCACCGAAAGTGTGCGAAATGGGTCCGAAGGCTTTGGTCATCAAACGCGGCGAATACGGTTTCGTCATGTACACTCAAGAGCAGGGTTACTTTATCTTGCCGGCCGTACCGATTGAAAAGGTGACAGACCCAACGGGAGCAGGGGACACCTTTGCCGGTGGATTCTTCGGATACCTGGCAAGTTTGGGTCGCGCGCCAACAGTTGCGGATCTCAAAATGGCCTGCATGAAAGGCACCGTGCTCGCCAGCTTCACGATTCAGGACTTTAGTGTGGCCGCTTTGTCAAAAACGACGCTGAAAGACCTGGACCAACGACTGGAAAAATATCTGGGCGTGATCAAATTCTAAGATCGCGCGGATTTTTTTAAGAAAAGGCCTGAATTTTCCGATAGTTGATTCAGGCATGAAGAAGAAAACAAAAAAGCCAAAAGATGAGCTCATTGATTCGGTGTTGGAAGACCTGAAAGGTCAATCTGATGACGTTCAAGATCTTGAGCAAAGTCTGCTGATCGGTCCCGACGGGATTGAAAAGTCAGGCCGGTATACCAAAGGGGAGCCGCCTTCTTCTGCTTCTGATGAGAACAATGATAAAACGACAATTTTAACCGATGAGCATTCAGCGCCTTTAGATCCGACTGCCATCTATGCGGCAGAGTTTTTCGTCGCTGACGAAAACATGACCAAACCCATCGAAACCGCGGCTAAATCGTTGTCGTCTTCTGCAGGCTTGGTAGAAAATCCGCTGAAACCGATTCAGCCAGATCCGATTGAGATCGTGTTCGAGGCGCAATCGGCCAAGTCTGTGAAGGTCCCGAAAGAGGGACCGCCACCGCAAGAGCCACTTCAATCCGCCAAAGCCGGCGATGCAGACGAAGCGATGTCTGCAGAAAAACCCGACGCCAAGCGCGCTGTTTCGCAACGGACGCCATCTGCTTTTGAAAGCCAATTTGCCCGCGCCGAAAATCTCAAGATCGCGCAGCAGCGAATTCTGGAGCTTGAGCAGTACATCGAAAAGTATCGCAAAGAAAATGAGATGCTGAGCTCGGCCAGCGACATTGCCAAGAACCGAGTGGAAGAGCTGATCTCCAAATCGTTATTCCTGGAAAAGCAAAAGAATGAATTGAAAGAGCTCAATGAATCCGAACTGCGAATTTTTAAGGACGGTCTGGTCATTAAAGATTCCGAAATCCATCGCCTACGCTCGAAGGTGGAAGAACTGGAAAGTCGGTTGGCGAATGATCTCAGACGGGTTCGCGTTCGCGAAAGAGAGCTTGAGAATCGTTTGGAGCTTGCGAAGATCGAAAAGACCGCGTTGTTGCGCGCCAAAGATGAAACGATTCTTGAACTGAAACGCAAGACCGAAAATCTTCAGGCCGAGATCGAGACTTACCTTAACAAAGTTCTCGAGCTCAATCAGAAAATCGAATCGAATCAAGACCAATTTGCACGCACGGTGCGCGCTTTGCGATTGGCGCTGACGAATCTCGAGGTCAATGAAGGCACCAGCACATCAATCACTTTGACTCCGATGAAAAAAGCGGATTAACTTTCCCGCCATGGCTGAGCTGAACCCTCTTGACTTATCCGATGTCAAATCACAAGAAGCGACTGAGAAGCCGCTGAAGAAAATCAAAGTTGTCGTCAGTGATTTGCATCTGGGAAAAGGCCGAACTTTACCGAGTGGGGGAACCAATCCCCTGGAAGAGTTTTACTATGGCGACAAGCTCGTTGAATTTTTGCACTACTATTCATCCGGAGCCTTTCGGGAATTCGAAGTCGAATTGATCATCAATGGCGACTTTCTCAACTTTCTGCAGGTTGACTATAAGGGCCACTTTCTGACGGTGTTGACCGAAGGCGTTTGCCTGGAAATTTTAAAGTCCATCTTAGACGGCCACAAAAATGTTTTCAAAGCGATGTCGGATTTTGCCATGAAGTCCGGAAATTCGATCACATACATCGTCGGCAATCACGACCAGGCGATGTTGTGGCCAGCCTGCCGTGATTATCTGAATCAGACAATTGGCACCGCAATTCGATATAAAAACATCGTGCACTTTTTCGATGGAGTTCATATCGAGCACGGACACATGCATGAATCGGCGAATCGACTGGATCCACGGCGATTTTTCCTGAAAAAAAATCTAGCCGAGCCCATCTTAAATCTGCCTTTTGGATCTTTGTTTTTTGTCGAGCATGTTCTCAACATCAAGCACAAGTATCCGTTTATCGATAAGATCCGTCCTTTCTCGCAAATGCTTCGCTGGTCGATTCTGAATCAAACATGGATGACCTTCGTGACGGTTTGGAAAACTGTCTTTTATTTTTTTCGATCGGCCATGGAACCAGATTCAAGGCGCCGTTGGTCATTCAAAAAACTTTTTAAAATCGTTTTGGAAAGCGCCATTTTTCCGGACCTGACGGAATCCGCACGCAAAGTTCTGGGGGACGAGCGGGTGCACACGGTGATCTTTGGGCACAGCCACGTCTATCAGTATCGTCAATGGGCGCAGGATAAGGAATACTTTAATACCGGCACGTGGACCGAAATCACATCGCTGGATGTCGTTTCGCTCGGGAAAATCACCAAGCTGACTTATGTTTTGATCGAGTACCCGGAAGACGGGGGGCGTCCACGCGGGCGTTTGAAAGAGTGGAAAGGCTATCACCGCATCGAGGAAGATGTTGCCGTTTCCTGATTCTTCAGCAAGACTGGCCAACGTGATAGAAATAGTTGATTCCCACCATTCGACTGAAGCTTCCGAAAAAACAAAATGCCATTCGGCTTTGCAGGCTGTTCTCAAAAGACAGGATCTCGGATTTTTCCAAGTCCCGGAACGGCAAGAGCTTTGGTCGGCCGCTTCGAAAGCGGGACAAAAACACCGGGCATTGTCCGAAGATTTGGTGGTCGTCGGCGTCGGTGGCAGTTCGTTGGGCCCAAAAGCTTTGTACGAAATTTTCGAAGATCCCTCATCGCAACATAAAATCTATTTCTGTGACAACGTGGATCCCCGTGATTTTGACCGGTTGTGGAAACGTCTGCGCAACCCTTCGCGCACCACGTGGGCTTTTGTTTCTAAATCGGGCTCGACGATCGAGACATTGGTCGCCGCTGATTTGATTCAACAACACTATCTGAAATCGAAAGCGACTTTCAATGCCATCGTCATTTCTGAAAAGCGCAGCAATGTTTTGACCGATTGGGCTCAGCAACGATCGATTGAATGCCTGGAAATTCCGATGGATGTGGGTGGTCGGTTCTCAGTCCTCACGGCAGTTGGAATGTATCCAATGGCCTTCTTAGGTCTGTCTTTACCGGAATTTCAAGAAGGCGCAAAACAGGCTCTGAAAAATGAATCTTTGGTAGCGGACCTGATGGCGCAAACTTACCAAAGCTTTCAACGTTCCGAATGGATTACATTCTTCTGGTTCTACAATTCTTGTTACGTCAGCTTTGGCCGATGGCTGCAACAGCTCTGGGCCGAATCGTTGGCGAAGACCGAAGATCGTCAGGGAAAACCGGCCTCTCGCGTGAGCACGCCGATGTGGGGCATTGGCTCCAGCGATCAACATTCGTTGCTGCAACAGCTGATGGATGGCGCCAAAGACAAGCTCATCGTTTTCACTCGTTTTTCTGAGATCGAGGACAATGGTGAGATCGTGCAAGACAGTCATTTTCGCGGCCAAGAATTTTTCAATGGTCACAATATGGGTCAGCTGATTGCGGCGCAGTCTCAGGGGACTCGGCAGGCGTTGAATGAACATCAGAAATCAACATTAACGCTGCAAGTGAAAGATCTCAGCCCTCGTTCCCTTGGCTTTCAGATGATGCTATGGCAGTTGGTCGTGGCAGGTCTAGGCGAGAGACTGAATATAAATGCATTTGATCAGCCCGGCGTCGAGCTCGGGAAGAAGCTGACCAAACAAATTCTCAAAGCCCGATTCACTTAACCGAAGTGCGCCCTGGCAATTGGTCGGGGGAGCATCTGGGCAAAAGACTCGCGAGTGAAATTTTACAATCCTGATCTTGTCTCCTTTCACAAAGAAACTTTATACTGAAATTCATGGTTCCAAGTGGAGATGAATTCGAAAAAACCAGTATTGTCATGTCGGACACTTTCAAAGGCCGCATGAAAGCGGCAGATGAAGCTCCGCCTGCGCTCGTCGTTTTGATGGGCCCAACTGGTTACGTCGGTAAGCAGTTTCCCTTGACGCAAGCAGAGTGCATCATCGGTCGCTCGGTGGAATGCCAAATTTTCATCGATGACAAAAGCGTCAGTCGCTCTCACGCACGCATCAACGTTGCGGGAACCGAAGTCGTTTTGATGGACATGGGCTCATCGAATAAAACCATCGTGAATGGAAAGACATTGCCCGACATGTCTCCGTATCGTTTGCAAAACAACGATCAGATCAAAACGGGCAACGTGATTTTCAAATATCTCGAACGCGGCAACCTCGAAGCGATCACCAATAAAGAGCTCAATGAGAAAGCGGAAAAAGACGCTTTGACCGGAGCTTACTCGAAAGGGGCATTGCTTGAGAAAGGCCCCGAGGCCATCAAGCGGTCCGAGTTTTTGGCAGAAGAGCTGAGCGTTCTGGTTTTCGATTTGGACTTTTTTAAGAAGATCAATGACAACTTTGGGCACGCGGCCGGCGACTATGTCTTAAAGACATTATCAAATATCGTGAGCACCAAGATGGTTCGTTCGGTCGATTACTTCGCCCGCTACGGCGGTGAAGAGTTCGTGATCTTGCTACAGGGCACACCAATCAAAACGGCCCTGGAAGTGGCGGAGCGAATTCGGAACACGATCGAAACCAGCAGCTTCGAATTCGAGGGCAAAAAGATCCCAGTCACCATTTCATTAGGTGTCGCTTCCAGACTGCAAAATGAAGCCAACTGGGAATTGCTGTTCAAACGCGCCGACGAAGCTCTGTATAAATCAAAGCAATCCGGACGAAATCGAGTCACGGCGGCTAACTAACCGGAAGCTCGTCTCTAATTGCAAACTCATCATATTTTTTTATCGCCGTCTTTTTTGAGCGACGTCTTCGCACATCGACCCTGCAGATTCTTTTCAGAACTCTTTCGACAGCCTGATGGGCGGCAGTTAACTGATAGGAATGTTTCGGGATTGAGCTTTTATAAGCAATTCTTATGTCTAAAATAACTAATAAATTCAATTAGTTAGTGACATTTTGCTTCCCGAGCGCGGCCTTGTTATTGCACAATCCTTAAGCAAGGTTATTCAGAGGGCTTTGCGAGCTTATGGATCAGGATGGTCTAGAAAACTTTCAAAGATGACTAACCGTTATTCAAGAGGGGATGGTCTATGGGTGAGATTTCGGACAACGATGCGATTGAGCTGGTTCGAAGAGGAGATAGGTCGGCATTTTCCCTGCTCGTGAGAAGACATCAGAAGAGCCTGCTGCGGTTGAGCATGAGATTTGTCAAAGATATGGATATGGCCGAGGACATCGTGCAAGAAAGCTTCATCAAAGCTTACGAGAGATTGCACTCGTTCGAGGCGAGATCCACATTTCGCAGCTGGCTGTTCCAGATTGCGATCAACACGGCGAAAAACAAATTGCGTGATCGCCGTGAAGACACGACGGATATCGAGAATATCCCTTTGGCGGTGGCGGCCCGTGCGGAAACAGGATTGTTGCACAACGCGGTCGCCGATCTGATCCAAAAACATGTCGAGGATCTTCCCTTCAAGCAGCGCACGGCTTTGACCCTGCGAATTTATGAAGATCTCAGTTTCAAGGAAATTGCGGAAATCATGGAGTGTCCTTACGACACGGCGAAAGCCAACTACCGTCATGCCCTGATGAGACTGCGTGAAGAGTTGCAATCGCACGCCGATCTCAAAGCATGGACCGAAGAAGTGGGAGGATTTTTTATGGAAGTGGAACGACGAACGGCGGAGGTCGAATCATGAGTCGTGAAAACTGGTGGTTGGATTACGTCGAAGGAGACATCGACGAGGCAACCCGCTCCGAAATGAAAACTTTGTTGCGCCATTCATCGGCGGAACAAGAGCTGGTCAAGTCCATTTCGGATACCAAGATGCTCTTGAAGGAACACGCCAAGGCCGTTCCCGAGTTTTCCGTGAAAGACTTGGATTTCCTGCACGATAAGATCATGGCGAACATCGAAAACAAGGCGATCCAAAAGCCGCCACGGCACCTTCTCAAAGCGCACCATCACCGTTGGGCAAAGACAACGCTGACGGGATTCGCGATTCTGCTGACGACGATGCTGGTGAGCTCCTTTGCCGCCTTCGATAGCAAGAACACGCAATCCGACGTCTCTCAACAGATGGCAATGGAAGCACAACAGAAGCCGCAAGATCTGAGCGTCTTGATGACCTATCAGACCGAACACGACTTCTTCGTCGACATCGCCAGCCAAAGCCTCGACCACCTCACCAAGGAACAAGTCGAAAGCCTTTTAAGGTGACTTCCCTTTTTATGTAGCAATATTGCGTCATTCATGAAAATCCAAGGCCAGGAGACCTTGGATTTTTTTTGGAGATTATTGTGACAATCCAGATTGAATCGGCTCAACGCTCAAAATTTGATAATCGGTGTCTTGGCGAAGAGGATCGTGAGTGAGGGCTTGGTCGTATTGAATTTTGGCTTTTCGGCCGGTACCCAAGTAACTGATCATGCATTTTGCCAGCGCTTCGTCCGACACGGACATTTCAAAAAATTGTCCGCCCGAATTTCCGACTTGCATGATGACTTCCCAGCTTTTGAATTTCATTCCTCGTTCGCTGATTTTCACCAAGCGCCCAATGCGACTGCCATGGGAGTAGTTTCCTTGAGGAGGACTGGCCGAAGCGCAAGGATTTGGAGTAGCCGAATTGTTAACGGCGCGAACGCCCACGACTCGGTAAGATGTGTCTCGAGTGACCCGAAGACCCATATCTTGTTCGTATTTGATGATGACGTATTGGCCTTCGGCACCTTGAAGTTCTTTGATGGCCTGGCTATTGTCTTTTTCAACGCTGAACTTCCAAGGATTGATGCCGGGGACCAAACTTGACTCATTTCCCATTAACATTTCGCCTTCCCAAGATTTGTTGTACACGCCTTTCTCGGAAAGTTTGGACAGAAAACCCATTCGGTAACCAGTCGAGTAGCTGCCTTTTTGTTGCGCGAAAGCGACTGAACACAAACTGAAGACGAAGAGGGTGCAGAAGATTTTTTTCATTTCATCCATCCTTATTAAATTAATTTTGCAGACCAGATCCGCCGCCGTTCACGGCTTCGACCGCGTCGATATCGTAAGCAGAATCTTGTTTCAGTGGATTTTTGAGCAGGCTTTCTTTATAGGAAATCCGCGCCAGTTTATTGCCGCCCAGGTAGCTCATTAAACATTGGATCATGGATTCATCAGTTACGGACATGTCCAGGAATTGATTTCCGGAATTGCCAATTTGTATTTTAGCTTCCCAGGTCTTTGTCGCTTTAAAATTTCCTTTGTTGCTCAACTTGACGATGCGACCGACGCGGGAGCCATGAGAAAATCGACCCGAAGAAGTGTGTGATTTGCAAGCTGCTGGTTGGATATTGGGGTTCACCAGTCGCATGTCTTGAATCAGATAATCCGTATCGTACTGAACACCTTGCATCTTCACTTGATTGTAATGCAAAATCACGTACTGACCTTGTGAAGACAAGAGTTGTTTCATCAAAGTCGAGTTGTCTTTATCCACACTGAAAGACCAGGGATTGACCACCACCGTTTTATAGCAAGTGTCTTTATTGTCAGTGCCACAGCTATAAGACTCTGTATATTTGTAAGGAGTCGACTCGTTTCCCATCAGCATTTCGCCCATTTTTAAAAACCACACCCTTGAGGGAAAATTTGGTCAGCTGACCGACACGATAGCCATCTGAAAAAAGACCTAGCTGAGCAGATGCCGTCATCGCGATGAGGCTGGTTAAGGCAAAGAACAATTTTTTCATGTAATAACCTTTCGATATAAATAAAAATTCAATCTTCTAAAGTTGCACGAGAAAACAATAAGCCAAGTTCGGGCCACCGTCAGATCGAAATGAATCCTGTTTAGTGAATGGAACCTGTTGATCAATTGAGTTGGCGTCAAAATTTGTAACTTTTTTACCTGGTAATTATTTAGACAGTTTTCGAGAGTGTCATTTCTTTGCCAGCACAGCTTCCTCATGGAGATCGCTTTCGCAGTTGGATCCATTTCCCGCCAAAGATTTCTTCGCCTTCAAAATTTCCATAGCGAATATCGGTTTGAAAGCCGGCCGCTTCGGCCCGGTCCAAAAGCTGCGCTGACTGAAGTGGAATTTGAGTTGCGGCCTGTAGAGTTTGCTTACGCAGGGCTAAGCTCAGGGCCAGCTCAGTCTCGGTCATCGGTGCACCATTCTGAAAAGCATCCAGCGCAAAGCTCATCAACATTTGCGAGACCGGTTTAGCCTTTTGATCTTGGAACATATCCACGAAAAATGCGCGGCCGTTTGGCTTCAATGACCGGCTGAATTTTTCCAAATTCTGCCGAGCCTGCTGATCGCCTGGCCCGTGCTGAAGCTGATTCAGCACGACAAGCTTGTCGTAAATCACAGTGGGATCAATCTCGGCAGATGTAGAGACCGTCTGAATTTGACGAGTGGGAAAGTGCTCGCGCAAAAGGTCGGCAAAGACCGGCGCACCTTCGCCGATCAATAAAATTTTCTCTTTGCTGCCGGTCGAGGTCGTCAGTGAACGAAACAAGTTTGAAACGCCGGACGAAAAGAGATCGACGTTCTCGGCCAGGTTTTTCTTTTGTTCAGGAGTGAGTCGTCGAAGGGCCGTTTGGACGTCGGAAGGAAGACTCTTGCCTTCAAGAATCCACTTCGCGATCTCCACGGCGCGGGCCTGGCTAGAGACCGCGACATTTTTCAACGACGGCAACTGCAAGGAAAGAGGGGAGCCATGAAGCCGCACGCGTTCCTTCACGGTCGCCAAAATTTTCAAAGCATCGTGTCGCTTCATCTTTCCCGAAAACTTGAGAAACGCCGTGGGAGTTTTCCAGAACGAAGACCAGGACATTTTTGGGGTTTGTTCGGTGACCGGCAAACGTTGAATGTGGCGGGAGCTGTTGGCCCAATCCGCGATCGCTTTTTGAAAGTCCGGCGTGCGAGTGTCCAAATACTGCAGATACTCGGGCACCTTTTGGCCATCAGGTGAAATGCGGGCCAAAGTTTTGAAATGAAATCCTTTTTTCTCGAACAGTCGGGCCGTGCGCGCATCGCACTCGAGCAAGAGCAAATCAATCTCGGCACCGGGCGTGTTTGCAACTTGGAACATTTTCATCAAGAGTGCGTCCATCATGGCGTCGGAAAAATTATCGAATCGATTCAGTCGTGAAAGTTCACCAATGCGAAGTCCCCGCTGACTCAGTTCCCGCAGGAAGAGCTGGATCAAAGCTTTCAGCTCGGGCCGAAGGCGCTGCGTGTGGGGAAGGCCTTCGTTCAAACTCCATCCCCCTAAAACGTAAGGCATCAACCAATTGTCAAAGTCACTAAGGCGAGCCACGCGAAAGATGGCAGCGAGATTTTGCCCAAACTCTTCGGCCGTCAAGGTCAGGGGATCTTTGCCGGTTTCTTTCAGCAGCACCATAAAGTCATTGCTGTTCTTCGCGACTTCGTCATGAAAAACCAAATCATAAAGATCTTCGCCCTCAAGGTAGGGTTTCTTATCAGGATAGTTGCGAATGCCTTTTTGCGAAGCTACGGCCTGACGTTCATTTAGCACCTGTCGCAGCAAGGCCCACGTCGGATCCAAGGGAATTTCGATTTGCCGATCTGGATTTTCTTTCGCCGCCTTTAAAGACAAGGCCATTAATTTTTCTGGACTGGCGCCTTTCAACAAAAGCCGAGAACCGATATTGAAGAAGCGATACTGCCGAGAGCCGTCAATCCATCTTTCGCCCATGAGCTCTGCATCCGGGAGATGGGCGTGGAAAATAGGAGGCAATTCGATTTTTGGTGAATCATTGGTAGAGTTTGACCCGCCAAAAGTCATCGACTGTTTCACGCCATCAGGAGCAGGTTTGGCATCACTTCCGCTGAAGCCGCGAAGACTCGAAAAATACCGCGTTGGAAATTCGGGGAAGAGATTCCCTTGCCAATTGATTCCAATTCCATAGTCTCGGGCAAAGGCTGCTAAGTTTTCCTGGATTGAAAGGCCATCATTGTACTCGAATGCGGCTCGGGACACGGGCACCGATGGCTTGATGTAAATCTGTCGGCAAAGCTCGGCGGCCTGGCTGGTTGAAGCCAGCAGTGCGGGCAGTACAAAAAGCGCCAACAGTTGTCGAAATATCTGACACTTCAAACGCAAAGCCTCTCTGTGAAACGGGGTTATCCCGTCATCGAGAGATAAAGCAGAAGCTGTGCCATGAAAAAGCAAAAGGCGCTCGGTCCCAGAGCGCCTTTTGGGTCATAGTCATGCCGAGCCTTCTTCTTATTTGCTCTTTGCTTGAGTCGGTGCAGGGTAGACAAAGTTCACTTTGTCAGTCACTGAACAGCTTGCAACGTAATAGTTGGAACCGACCTTAAATTCCATCCCACTGCTCATCAGGGGAATCGCATTTTTAGCGCCATCTGACGTTGAAAAAGAGCGTCCGTCTTTTTTGAATTTCAAATTAAAAAACAGAGAGCCGGAAGTATAAACCTTCCCTGGTTCAGGAAAGTCAGGAATATTCTGGATCATCGTATCGGCATGCAGGATGACGTCCTCTGTTTGGTTGCCGTCTACGACTTGAAATGGAATTTCGATCGAGCCGCTGTCGGACATCTCAAGATATTTGGGGGCGACAAGTGGAATGCGAGCGGCCGTGCCATCGGGATTGCCGACTTTCTGAGAGGCTCCGCATTCGAAGACGTAAGTTTTTGCATCAGCTGCCGCCATCGCGAAAGCCGAAGATAATGTCAGACCCAGTAATAGGGCCGCTGAGGTGAGTTGGTTTTTCATAAATTCTCCTTTGTGGTTTGGGGGGTCATTGGCTATGAGTTATAGCCTGTCTAAATGCAGTGCGTCAAGATAAAAGCTATAAGTTATTCCTTTTTGAAGAAGGAAAACATGGTACAATCTGATGAGATATGGCTAAGCAGTTAAAAACAAAGGACAAATTGATTCGGGCGGCGGTTGATCTTTTTTACAAAGAAGGCATCCACTGGGTCAGCTTTCAGCAGATCGCGAGCAAGGTGGGGATTGCTCAGCCTTCTTTATATAAGCATTTTCAAGACAAAGATGAGCTGATTAAAGAGTGCGCGCTGTATGCCGCCCAAAGCGGACGCGCCGAAATCGATCGGAATGTGGACCCGAATTCTTCGGCCCGCGATCAGATTTTTGCGTACCTTGAAGGAAACCTGATCTGGTTTTGTGGACATCCGAAAGAAGGAATGATCTTCATGTCCATCTATTATTTCGGATTCAATAATAAATCGATTCAAGACTTTTTGCTGATCATTCACGAGCAAAGTGTCGAGCGTTTGTCGGATCGCCTTCAAGTGGGCGTGCAGGCGGGTCTTTGGCAAATCGATGATGTGCGTGCGACCGCCAGAATCATCCATGACATTCTGATTGGCGAGGTCTTCAAGGCCATCCATGCGCCAAAGGAAATGTCGGTTGCCGATCGCGTGCAAGTCGTCTGGAAAGCCGTAGAACGCTTGCTGGGCAGTGGAGCTGAGGTTTCTAGATCTTGAGATGATTTTTTATCGAAGGCTTGTTTTTCTGCAGAGCCTGCTTGCAAAAAGGGCTTGAGGCTGGACATTTTTTTTCCAGTCTTCATATTTCGAAGATGCGAATCACCCAACACATCTGAAGGACGATCATTCTCATGAGTGCTATTCATATGACGATCGGCTCAGCTCAGGCTCGGCCCGCGCAGAATTTAAAGCAGTTGTTCCAAAAACCCTTGATCGTTGGCGCTAGCGTCAGTGCCGATTATTTCACCGAAAGCCCCGGAAAGCTCGTGGCGCTTGATTACACCTCTTCCGATCAAATCAAGGTCTTGGCCAGAAACGGGAAACCATCGACTCAAATTTTGAATCAAGTCACGGACGCGATGGTGCAGGATCGATCGATCATCGTCGGCGTTGATTTGTTTTTCTGGGATTCCTTCACGTCGTCAGCGGCGGCGACTTTGGAGCAGATGGATCGCCTGATTCACTTGTCCGAAAAATACCGGATCCCGGTTGTGCTTGGCGAGATACCGACTTTGTTACCGGGAACGCAAAGATCCGCTGCGGCCATCAACAAAAAATTGCATGAGCATTGCCAGGCCAAGGCCGACTGTTACGTTTTACCTTTGCATGACCTGATGGTGAAGACGTTGACCGACGGATACATCGATCATCAAGGCCGTCGCTATGATCTGGAGACCCTGGTGCCCGATGGTCTTCATATCGGCCGACCAGCCAGTCAGTATCTCGCCGAGCAGATCAAAAATCTGCTCCAATGATTTCCGGTTGCGACCTGGACTGGGCTTTGGGTGATGGCAGCGCCGACCCTCAATGATTTTTGGTGGACGTCCCCCGCCAGAGCCTGGATCATTTAAGAATGGGACGAGCGGGTTCTTTTCTTTTTTCGACGATTTTTATAGCCTTGATCAGCACACCCGCATTTGCGGTTGAAGCACGCAACAAAGTCGAAGAGCTGTTTATCTGGAAGATTTCGGATGAGCTCAAGCTGTCGGTTCCGGAAGAAAAGAATTTTTCTGATTTCGTGCGCGGCCTGAATCAACGCCGGGCGCAGGTGAATAATGATCTGCAAGAAAGCCTCAAGAAGATGTCGACCAGCGCGAATCCGAAAGAGCGCGAAAAGGCATTGAGCGAACATCGAAAGCTTTTGAAATCTTACAGCGATCTTTCAATTGAAGAGGTCGATCGCATCCAGAAACTATTGGGAACGGAAAAGGCCGCCCAGTATTTTGTCTTAAAGAATGACCTCACCAATCGCCTCAAAGCCATGCTAGCCATGCCCGAGAAGAAGCCGACGGAAAAGCTCGGTCCCCCCAAAGTCATCGAAGAGTAAGCCGCCACCGGTCCATGAGTTTGTGCTCAAAAATATTAAATTTGCAAAATTTTCAGCGAATTTAATCAAGTAATATCAATATTTTATGGTGAATTATGTGTTCATTAATCGTTTGCCTCTTGAAAGATTGAACACAGATGCGTATAAATAACGCGTCATGTCTAATTCGTCTGTGCAACCTCATTCTACGCCCCCGGTGATCTGGGAATTTCTGGAACCCCTCCAGTTTCTGAAAGCTCATTACCAGTATCGCAAACAGCGCGAGACTCATTTCTCGTTTGCGGCGTGGGCTCAGGAACTGGGCCTGAAAAGTCGCTCGTTCCTGCGGCTCGTGATGATCGGAAAGCGCAGCTTGACCGAAGATCTGGGCCAGCAGCTGTCGCAGAATCTTAAGCTGAATAAATCAGAGGCCCTGTACTTTTCGCATCTTTTGGGATTGGCGCGAGCCAGCCAATTGCAAGCTCGCGAATTCCACAGCCGCGAACTTTCAAAGCTTCGCAAAAAGTTTCTATTGAAAAATCATTCCATCGCCGAAGTACAACCGCATGAACTTTATGATTTTTTCTCAAGCTACCAGATTCCGCGCCTGCAGGTGCTTCTGACATTGGAGAATATCGAAAAGACGGTCGGCAATCTTGCGCGTCTGTTGAAGATGAAAGAAGGCGAAGTCGCGCAACACCTGCAGACGTTGCAAAGTCTTGGATTGGCGCAATCGGATGCCGAACAAAACTGGAGCGCCACGGAAAGTTCGATCGGCACGCCGGACGCTTTGGGAAATATCGCCGTGCAAAGCTTCCACCGGAAAAGCCTGGAAGAAGCGATTCAGGCTTTGGCAATGCCAAAAGAATCTCGGCGCTATCAAGCGCTGGTGATGGCCTTGACCCAACAGCAATTCGAAGAGCTGCATGAAGAGTTCCGGCAAACTTTTCAGAGCTGCCTGCAAAAATTCGAAAAACAGGCCAGCGGCCCGCAAAAAATTTATCAAATCAATTTAAATATCATACCCGTCACCGAATCTATCGACCGCTCTTTTGCGAGCGAGACCGTGGAAACGAAGCTGACCCCAAAGGACCATGAAAAATGAAAACACTTTTACTGATCGCCATGACCGCATCCGCCCTGATGGCCCAAGCGCAATCGGATTCGATGCAAGATAAACTGCAAGAGGCGGATGCGAAAATCCAAGCCGAGCTGGATCGCAAATACACATCAAAAGATGGAATTGAGATTCGAAATGTTAAAAAAGAAGAACTGGATCGAACCATCAAAAAAATGGGCGGAAACGTCACCGTCGAATTCGGAAAAGAAAAGGAACGCCAGATCAAAGTGAATAAAGGCGGCGTCCACATTGGCAGTGGAGCAGATCCCCTGATGGCAAGAGACAATACTCAGGCCAGCTCTTCCGTCGTTGTGCCAGTGCCATTGCAACCGAAAATGAGCATCACACTGGTTGGCGGCAAGAATAAATTCTGCGTCCATAAGGTCGTTCGAAATGAAGATGGAACATTGGCGAGAGGGCAAACGAATTTCAACCATCCTGAATACAGTGGCGGAGGTTGTGCGGTTGCGGGAACACCAGTTCGTGTCAAACAGCCTGGGACATTTCTCGTCGAGGCAGGCCAATCTTCCATGTTTGTTGAGCTTAATCAGGATGAAAACAAGGTCATTCCCTTGCGCGAAATTGTGATCCCTGTTCCGAGCACAGAAAATCTTTCCGAGATCAAGTTTGCCATTTATCCGGATCTTGAATCTTCAGTCGACGAAAGAGAAAAAATCATCACGAAAGAGTTTCTGAATTCCGACTATACACGATGCAACCCGGGCGCCTCGGGAGATCATGAACTTTGCACTAGTTATTATCGAATAGACAAACTGGAGAGCTACCGCAAGCTGGTCATTTTTAAGTCGACTCCGTCTGGAGATTTTTTGGGAGTGAAGGCTACAGCCATTACCAACTATACACCCGCGACCCGAGCAGGGATTGTCGCCGTTCTTCATTTTGAAGATTTCTCGCCCAATATGGGCTATCTTTCGACCTTTCATAACTCGCCGTCGGGTCCAGAAGCGTATAAGTTCTATGTTTTACCAGGCGTTTACGGAATCAAGTGGATGATTGGCGATAACATGGATGTCACCAAAGGAATTTATGTCCAATAATTGGTGGCTGGCAATTTTGCTCTGTTTCCAATTTGCGCAGGCCAAGGAAATTCCTCGGCCTGCATTTACCGTTCAGAGAGAATTCATCAATCTGCCGGCGCAGCCAGCACAGCGGCTGAAAATCCAAACCCCGGCTGAAATTTACGTTTTCGATGAGGCCGCACAAGCTTGCGGTTTCAATCTGCAGGAAGCTCAGTATAGTTTATCGCGAATTCTGAATTGGAATGAATCCACCGTGGTGAGCACCTTAAAAAAATTTTTCGGAAACGTTCCTGAATCTGAATTGAACGGTCTTCGTCTGATCGTTGATAACTTTGGACCGGCCGCCAATCAATATCCAAGCTTCTATTTGAAGTCTGAAGGTGAAATGCCGGCCACGATCTCGATCGATTGTTCAAATGACAACCGAAAATTATGGCCGGTGCTGTTGGCGCATGAATTGACCCATCATCTCAATAGAAATCAGAAACTTTCTGTCTGGATGGATGAAATGCTGGCGCAATTAATCGAAGTCCAAAGCGCCCTCACTTTTCCAGCGCCACGCATACAAACTTTGGTGAACAGTCCGATCACTCCATCGTTTTTCACTTTGGATCCAGTTTTTTATTCCAGCCAACAATACGCCGTGAATCTTTTGTTCGGTTTGTACATCAGGCAATTGCTAGGATTTTCTGTGTTTAAAGATCTACAGTCGTCGATTCAAACGCTGGATGATCTCAGTTCAAGGCTTCAGACTTTTGCTAAACCTCGGCGTGAGTTCGACTGGCTGAGCGGGTATCTAACACCGAAAAATATGATCCGCCACTTTCATTTGGCACTGTCTCTGAACGCACCAGTCCTGAATGGTGGATCGATTTTCATGGTTCCGCAATGGCCCGGCTTTCAAAAAGGCACCGAACTTTCGAAGGGGCATATTCGTCTGCAGCCTGGCAGCTCGGTTCGGTTATCATCCGCTTTGGCTTCGAAGCTTCCGCAGTTTCCGCCTGATATCGAAGCTTATCGAGTCCTGAAAACCGGCATGAATTTCAAAATTTTAGATTTGTCTGAGACGCCCTCAAAGAAGTGGGACATGGATCACATCGTCTTAATCAATCTTTCACAAGACCAAATATTTGATTTGATCATTCCAGAAAAATAAACTTCCCCTTTGTTTTTCGTGCGACCTAACATGCGGTTTTCGCGAACTGTTCCGCTATCACCTCATTTCTAAAATAAACAAGAATTTACTGAATAGCTACTGATGGTCTCCCTCTTGCACAAGTAGCGCCTATCGAAGCCACAGTTGCAATCGCGTGGATGGTTTCAATCTTTGTAAAAAAGGAGAATGTATGCTGGCAAAAGAGTGCATGACAAAACAGGTCGAGCTGGGAAGCCCGACAATGACCTTGCAAGAAGCGGCGATCAAGATGCGGGATGGTGATTTTGGCGCTTTGCCGATCAATGAAAACGATCGTTTGGTCGGAATGATCACGGATCGAGATATCGTCGTTCGCGCGGTGGCTGAAGGGAAAGACTTAACCCGTACGACGGTTCGCGATATTTTATCTCCGAATATTCTTTATTGTTTTGAGGATGAGACGTTGGAAGAAATCGCCATGAATCTTGGTGAAAACCAAGTGAGAAGATTGCCGGTGTTAAGTCGGCAAAAAAGATTGGTCGGGATTTTGTCTTTGGGTGATTTGGCGCAATCGCATGCGGATTTTCAAACCCTGGGCAGTTCCTTGGATCGAATCTCGCAGCAATCGGTGCGAACTTCCAGTCATTCACAAATGCGCATGTAATCGAAATGAAGCGAATGCCACCTCTGCAGAACTGTGGAAGCAGCTCTGCAGGGCTTTGACCGTGATTCTCTTAGAGAATGTTGATTCTACTGGATGAAATAAAAATTCCTTATGGCATTTGCGACAGTGCGGAAAAACTTTCCGAGATTGAGAGCGAAGGATTTTTTTCTGAAAAATGCAGTGGCTTTCTCTTTTTTATGAATTATATGCAGCTATGGCCTCTGAAGCTGTCGATTCAAAATAAAGGGAAAATATGAAAAATCAAACCACACTCATTCTCGCGATTTTACTGTCTGTTGGATCTGTCTTTGCGGACCCAGCACAATTGCCAACCACACTGGCCAATACCATGAAGGCCATGGCAAAAGATCTCAAGGCCATCACGACTCAAGTGACCGTGGCTGATCAAAATGCAAATTCCGCTGCCTTGGCTGAAGAGTTCGTGCAGTTGGTCTTGCACGCAAAATCTTTTGTTCCGGATACGGTGGCAAATCTGCCGGCCGATCAACAAGACGCGCAGAAGGCTCAGTACGCGAAACGGTTGGATGAAGCGGCTGAACTTGGAAAACAATTGGTCGCGGCTCTGCAGGCTAATGACAATGCCAAGGCTTCGCTTCTTCTCAATCAGTTGGTCGACGCTAAAAAGACGGGCCACTCTGAATTTAAGGATTAATGGAAATATTTTATGAAAACGCGTGGCTTGCACCTGATTTCGGTTTGCGGATTTCTGCTTCTGACATCTTGCAATTATTTTTTAGATTGGAAGAAAGGCGATTTGGTCTCTGGTCAGGCCCAAAGCCAAACGCTTTCGGAAAAAGCCACCGTTGATTCGGAAATGATTCAAGGCACGATTTTAAAATCCTGCACAAAATGCCATTCGGGTCAGAAGTCTCCAAGACTGACGACGATCGAAGAGATTAAAAACAATATTGATGATGTGATCGATGCCGTCGATTCCGACAAGATGCCTCCGAAAAGTTCGGGCCTTGCTCATCTGACTGCATGTGATAAAGAAATTCTCCGAAGCTGGGTTGCGGCCGGAATGCCGAACGCTTCTTCGCAAAAAGCGGTCGAGCTCGGGGCTTGCCAAGGCGACGGTTCGCAGACGCAGCCTGTGCCATCGCAACCACCGGCGCCGCCACCAACATTGCCTCCAGGCCCTCCGCCAACGGTGCCACCAACTAATCCACCGGTTGATCCGCCGCCCGGGGGCACGCAGCCCAATCCACCGAATAATCCACCAACGGTTCCGCCCGTGACGCCACCGCCGGTGCCGCCGGATCAGCAATCGATTTTGGATATGCCTTTGAATTACGAAACGTTCCGCGTGAAAATTCTTGAACCTCGATGCTTGCATTGTCACAAAGACGGGGCGACGGATCCGAATGCATCGGAGACGTTTTTATTTCCCTATAGCGAGCTTGCGTCTCATCCCAAATTGTTCGGGATGGGTTCTGCGGACAGCCGGCTTTTCAAAATGGTATCGCGCACGGATGACCGAAGAATGCCACCACCAGAAGAGTCCGGTCCCTTGTCTGCTGCCGAAATCGAATTCATCAAGCGATGGGTCGACGGTGGTCATCCAGAAAATTAGTTCGAAGCTCAGTCATCGAACCCAATGCCGGGTCGGTGCCTGACAGAGCATCTGCCGTCGTATCTTAAACTGCGCCGGCCGAGACCATCTTTTTCAAATCTTCTTCAGGCTTTTTCGAATTTTCGAGAGAGCGGCATTTCTCGATGAATTTGGTAAAATCTCGCCCCACCAGCTCGTACAGCTTTTCAAAATCGCCAAGATCCTGCATGTAGGTCTTGTAGATCAAGAGACGGGCGTTGTTCAGCGACAGTTCGGGAAAGCGGCTGTAGGATTTTGATTTGAGGTGGGGAGCAAGCTCGGTCTTAAACCGCTCTTGAATTTCCTTGATGCGCTTCTGGCGAAGGTCTTCATTTTTTTCGGACTGATTTTTGTACCAAGATTCGAGATCCGAAATTTCTTTCGAAATAAACTGTGAGAAGAGATGATCGTCTTCGTTTTCGATGCGGGTCTGGTGAACCGTTTTCGAATCGCCGCCTTCTTCTTTCTGATAATAAAGCTCCATGCCTTTGCCGCCTAAAAATACGGCCAGACGTTCATTAAAGTCTGCCGAGTTTTTGATGTACAAAGTGGTGTGCACGGTTTCGTGTATCAAGGTGTTCACCAGGTCATGATCGGTATACGTCAACATCGAAGATAACAGGGGATCATTGAACCAACCCAATGTGCTGTAGGCTGAAACTCCGCGCAGGTAGGTGTCGAGATCTTCTTGCTTCAGCTCTTGCTCTTCTTCCTTCGCGCTTTGTTCGTTGAAAAATCCTTTGTAAGGCATTGCGCCCACGAAAGGATAACTCCAAAGATGATGTTTCAGCTCCCATTTCGGGGCGGCGCTGACCACGTAGGTGACGTAAGGGCGATCCAGTTTCACGAAAGTGGTGTAGCTGTCGGTGACCTTGAGATGCAGCTCTTTCTGACTGAATTCGCGAACCTTGGCGGCCAGTAGCATCTTGTGCTTTTGATCTTCGCTCAGACTTGGATCCTGCAGGGCTTTTTCCATCGGCACGCGGCTGTTCAGCAAAGACATCTGATTGTAAGCAGAGGAAAAGTAGTATCCGATTTGGCAGCCAGAGAGCAAGCCCATGCAAAGCACCGAAAAAGAGAATTTTAAAACATCCATGAGACGCCCACGCGTCCCGTGACATCTGTGACTTTGGTTTCGTTGTTCACGGGGGTTTGAATTGCATCGTAACTGGTGCGAACCGCAAAGGCGTCGGTCAGGAAAAATTTAAAGCCCACGCCCGCACTTGGTGAGAGACCGCTGTAATTGATCTCCCAAGCTTCAGCACCGGTATCTTGCACGACCTGACGAACTTTGACTTGGGCGGCGCCGGCTTTGATGTAAGGTTGAAAGACCGCTTTGCGATCGGCCGACAGAATAAAGATCAAATCCGCGCCGTACACGTCAGAATATTGGGTGGTGGTGCGCAGGAAAGCCCCGGCACGGTCCGGCTGTTTTTCTTTTTTCACGTACAACGAGTTGGTGTAGCTGAGCTCAAGAGCGATGCGCTCCCAGAAATAGAGCGAGACAGAGCCGGTGGCGCCTTGCTGTTCGTTGTTGTTGTCGGTGTCGAACGCCGATTTTTTGTAGCTGTAATTGATGCCAAGCTCGGTGTTCATCGCGAATGCGGGTGCCACCAAAGCCAGACAGAATGCCAAGAAGAAGAGATTGCGCATTTGATTATTTTAGCAGCGGAAATGAATTCGAACAGGCCAGAGATCTAATCTCTCGACTTCACTACGACCTTGGGCTCGTAGCGAACTTGGAAAGAATATTGAACGTGAATCAAGCCATCGGACTCGACCAGCTCGGACGGTGGATTCGGGAAAGAGCGCGCCTCCAGAAATGCCTGAATCGCTGATTGATCGAAACCGCGAAAGCCCGACGACTTCATCAAGCGGGTCGAATGAACGTCACCATTTCTTTGCAACAAGATTTCCAGGTGGGTCGTCCAAAGACCAGAAGGATTGTAGACCAGGCGATCCGGCGGAGTTTGATCGATGGCCTGGTGAACGTTGTTCTCCCAACGAAAGCGGATCATTTCGTTGATGCGCGAGAAAAATGAATAGTACAGATACTGATCCGTATTCAAGGCGGTGAAAGAACCGATCTCAATATTTTTGGCCAGCGCTTCGCCCACGGTGGAAAGTCCCTTGGCCATTCGGCTGGTGTTTGGTGGCATGGTCGGCATCGTTCGGTATTTCGGGGTGAAGGCATCCAGCGTTCCAGATCTGCGTGGATCCACGGAAGACTTGGGTTGCGAAGACGAAGGTTCGCGTGGAGCTTGATCTTCTTTTTCGGCGGGCGAGGCCGAACGATTCTGAGTCGCGCCGGTCTGAGCGGCCTGATACTGTTTTTTCACTCGCTGTCGAGTGGCCGAAAGGTAAGCTTGAAGATCTTCATAATCTTCCGAGAGATCTTCCTTTGGCGGAGTTGCTTCGGTGACGATCTGTTTATTCTTTGTCTCATTTTGAGAATCTTTGGTGTCGATCAACTCGACTTCGATGGGCTTTTCATACAGACGCGTGATGATTTGAGGTGCGAATTTCGCACTCCAGACCAAAAATAGGTGGATCAGAAGGCTGAGAAGAATTCCCAGTAATACTCGCATCTTATGGTCCAATTTAGGACGATTTAGGGGGTCCAGCAACTCTTAACGGCTAAAGATGAAACATTTTCTGCCGATAAGTTAAATGGTCGCTAGGGGGGAATATGGGAAATGTCATCGATATCCGTTCGCGCTTAAAGTCTCAAAATGCCGTTCAGACTCAACACAGTCAGGACGCAACCATCGTGGATATCACTGAAATCCGTACCGAAGTCCTGGACGAAGACCGTCGCAAAGTCCGACGTACCATTTTGACCGAATTCATCGCGGTTCACACGCTGGTTCCGGGCATGGGTCTGATGAAAGTGGCACTGTTCAATATCAATGATTCAGGGCTTGCTTTTGATATTGGCTATAAACAGGGTCATTTTCAGGTTGGTGAAGAGGTGGCGATGCGGGTTTACCTGAATCACCAAACTTTTTTCCCATTTGTCGTGAAAGTAAAACACATCACGGATGTTCAAGATGAAGAGGTTCATCGCCATGGTTGCGAATTCATTGGTGGAACCATCAATGATGTTGCGCTTCATCATTTTGTGAAGTTCTTAGAGCACGTCAGTGCCTCTTTGAAGCATGACAAGGGTGATGTTCTGGTCTCCAACATCAATTCCTAAAAGGATCGTCATCATTCGGGGCTCAGAGATCGGCTCCTATGATCACCCCAAAATCGAAATCGTCTTCAACTCAGGCTTCTCTTGCGAGGAGCCTTTTTGTTTCCTCATAAGCAATGGCGATCGCCTTGGGTGCATTTGCAAAATGGTTGGGACCAGTGAATGGCAGACCAGAGATCTGCAGGACGTGCTGATTTGGGAACTGTCGCAGGGCCCGGGTTTCATACCACTCCGTGAGCCTGCTGGCGGGCAAGCAATGTCCCAGAATCAAATCCTCTTTTGCCACTCCGAAAATGCCCATCTTATCTTGAATTCCACCATCCCAATAATAATCTTGTTCGATCCGGACGGGATGAAAAAACAAGGGGACCGCGCACGAAGCCCGGACGATTTTGGCCAGCGGGCCTTGCTCGAAAATTTCTGTTTTTCTTTTTTTAATATTGAAACAAGAAATCTGAATGGGGATCTGGGCCTTATCCATTTCGGGAATGACGAAGCTACACAAAGTCTGCTCGAAACGCTCGCCTTTCAAAAAGCCGAAACCGAATTTTGGATCCCAGTAATGATCTTGCGTAAGACCTAAAAGTTCCCTCTCTAATTCAGAAGGTTGCATCCCGGAAGCCAGACAAGCGGCAACGATCGCTCCCGCGCTGGATCCGGTGACGAGCTTGGGACGAAGTCTTTCATCCCAGAGCGCCTTCACGAATCCGCAATGAGCGAAAAATCCAAAGAACCCGGAACTGAGAGAAAGGACAAATGGAGTGTTCGAAAGTTTTTCGGCCAACGTCATGATCTGAATTTAAGAGAGGTCTTTTCAGATTCAATCAAAATTCGAAAATGTCTGAGTGAGCTGTCCTTTTTTCTTTCCCGCTCTGCCATCCGCAATTCAGGTCGATGCTCTTTAACTCGGCTTGTTATGTTGAGAAAAGTTTTTTCGTTTTCGGGTCGGGTTGAAAGCTTCGAAAATCATATTTTTGTCCATAGACAGAGTTCCTGACATGTTGTCGAATGTTGATAAGACTAACGTCAGAGTCCTGGGATTCAGGACCGGTCTTAACCACCCATGGAGGGCACGAAATTGGCTGCTGCTACTTCGACAACCGGAAAAAACAAGCGTCGCAAAGTTGTTCTCGATACCAACGTCATCTTATTCGATGCCTTGGCTTTGATGAAATTCAAAGAAGCCGATATCCACATTCCGATCTCCGTGATTGAAGAGGTCGATCGCTTCAAACGTGATCCGGGTGAAAACGGACGAAATGCCCGTCAATTTTCGCGCTACGTGGATTTGCTGCGGGAAAAAGGATCCTTGGCAGAAGGTGTCCAGCTCGACAACTCGGAAACGACCATTCACATCAATACGGATTATTCGGTCAGTGGTTTGCCAGCTGAATTTGACACTGAAAAAGCCGACAATCGCATCTTGGGAACCGCGATCTTTTTGCAGAAGCAATTTCCGCGCATCAAAGTCGAACTGATCACCAAAGATATCAACCTTCGCATCAAGGCCGATGTTCTGGGCGTGAAGGCGATGGACTATGAACCTGAAGGATTGTCGGACGAGGAATTGTACGAAGGTTACCAAGAGCTCGAGGTTTCTTCTTCCGACATTGATAGCTTCTTTAAAGAAAAGCGCTACGTGCCTTCGGTGAAATTGTACGCCAATCAGTACCTGATCATGAAAGATGCTTCGAATCCGAATCACAGCGCGATCGGTAGATACTCGGCCGCGGAACAGGCGATTGTTCCTTTGGTCAGTGGCGCGGACAGCATCTGGGGCATTCATGCTCGCAACGTCGAGCAGTCTTTTGCCATGGATTGCCTGCTGAACGACGAAATTCTGTTTGTCTCTCTGGTTGGTAAGGCCGGGACAGGGAAAACATTGCTCGCGATCGCGGCCGGTTTGCACAAAACTTTGGATGAAGGTCGCTTCCAGCGATTGCTGGTCAGTCGTCCGATCTTTCCAATGGGCCGAGACATCGGTTATCTGCCAGGCGATATCGAGCAAAAGCTGAATCCATGGATGCAGCCGATTTTCGATAACGTTGAATTTTTGATGGGTGCCGACAAAAAGGCTTCGGGTCGTGCTCAAGAATTGATCAATCAGGGAATGCTCAATATCGAGCCATTGACCTATATTCGCGGTCGAAGCATTCCGAAGCAGTACCTGATTGTCGACGAGTCTCAGAATCTGACTCCGCATGAAATTAAAACCATCATCACGCGTGCCGGGACCGGTACGAAAGTGGTTTTGACGGGGGACGTTTACCAGATCGACAATCCTTACGTCGATTCAGCGAACAGCGGTTTGACTTATGCGGTCGAAAAATTCAAAGGCCAACCCATTGCGGCGCATGTCACGCTGACTAAAGGAGAGCGATCAGCACTTGCAGAACTTGCTGCGAATATACTTTAATAGGACTTTTTCCGGAGGTTCGAGATGAGTGCGTTCAAGGTGGGCGATCGTAAGTCTGTGACAGTTCAAGTGACGGATAAAATGATCCGTCAATTTGCCGAAATGTCGGGTGATTACAATCCCATTCACTTGGATGACGAGTACGCCAAAAACACGCGATTCGGTCGCCGAATCGCGCACGGAATGATTTGCGGCGCTCTGATTTCAAGATCCTTGGCGATGGAGCTGGGACCGGGCGGAATCTATCTTTCGCAAAATATGAAATTCCTGCATCCCGTTTTCGTCGATGACGTGATCACCATCGAATTGCACGTCGCCACTTTGCGCGAAGAAAAAGGCATCGCTTCAATCGACACCATCGTCAAAAAACAAACCGGCGAAACCTGTGTCAAAGGCGAAGCCATGATCATGATCGGCAAATTCGTCTAAAAAAGCCGCCCAAAATCCCTCTTCGGATCCTGCGTTGCCGCGTCGTCGACGTGCATTCGCACGCCTTCCTCCTTGCGCCTTGGCTGACGGGCTTTTGGGCGGCTTTTTTAAAAGTGTCCGTGTATTTTTTCGGCGGGTGGGTGAGTCAAATTCCCGAATAAAAAAGCCTGCTGGGGTGGCAGGCTTTTTTTGCTCAAAATTTTTTTAAGATTACGAATGATTAGAACTTTTCGTAGTTCATGCTGACGGGGATGACTGACTTGACTGGCTGTGATTGGCCATTGCCGTCTGTTTCGGTTCCGTAAATTTTCATTTCGCCTTTGATCAGCAGTGAATTGACGTTTGAAGTGATACTAATGCCTCCACACCGCAAAGAGCAACGCGCATCGAAGGGGTCGACCTCGGTCGGATCAATTGTTTTGCCGCCGGCTGGGAGTACATAGCTGAGCTCGTCACCTGCGATCACGCACTGATAATTTCCACCAAGAAGATTTGGATTCGAAAAGTTCAAAACGATCGCGCTCATGGTGTAAACACCGGTTCCGTTCCACGCATATCGAAGGCGACTGAATTCGATAGAGTTCGCAGATACATCTGTCGAGGTGGCGCTGGAGGCTTCAGCTTTGCAGCTTCTCAGAGCGACAGGTAGAACATAAGGCGAGGAAGGACCGACTTGAACATCTAAAGTTCCAGTTGCGGCTTGGGCCAAAATTCCAGTGCAAATCAAAGGCAGCGCTATCATCCATAGTTTCATAGATTCTCCTTTAGTGATTTCGAGTTGATTGTTATCTCACAAAATTTTATCGACTCGGGATCACATGACAACGTTCGAAAGGTCCGAACGCAATGCAAAAGTCCTTAACGAACTCTTTGTGCGTGTGTTCTGGCAGGTTGCTTTTTGCTGTCTTGCAGGATGGGAATTGGTGACCATCTTTATATTGTAAAGAAGGTGCACCATGGGAAATGTTTCTGATCTGAATAACAATGTTGCGGGCTGGATGGCTTGGTTGCAATTTGCGATTCTGTTTGTTCCAGTCGTGATCAGCTCGATTTATTTTGAGTGGAAAGACTGGCGTTTGGAGCATCCACGTATGGCGGCAAGACCAAACGCTCAACCTCGTTGGAAACCGACGCATCCTTTTGCGATGCCAATGTAAAGAGGGAATCGAGAGGATCTTGGGATTTGGCTCATCAGCTTGATCCCAGGATTTCTTTCTTGTGGGCGTAGGCACGACATCGGCGATTTGGTTTGAGGCCTGCGAGGAGCCCGTCACTCATATAACATATAATCTAACTCAGGCATTCATCGGATCTGGATTTCTCAAGCTCAGCTTATAATTCAAATGTCTGTTCAAGCTTTTTGGTCGAAGTAAGCCAAGCTTCACCTAATTGAAAGGTGGCACTGGGATTGTACTCTCTGTTTGCGTAGGAAGATAAACAGAGGAGAAATCCAATGAGAACCGTTTTAAAGCCGTTTGCTGTTCTGACCTTAACCAGCTGTCTAACAACTTTGCAGTTTGCAAGCCTGGCATGGGCTCAAGAGGGAACGACCCTCAGGACTGCGCCACCAGCCGTCAAGCAGGCACCCGTCAAGGTTGAGCTGGCAACACCTTCTCTTCTGTTTGCGCCCCAGAGAGGCTTTCAAGCTGAAATTGGCTACACCCGCGGACAAGAAGAGGTTCAGCAAAAGCGAGTCGACGGAAAAGCCGACGTCACTTTGGATCAAACCACTTCGAAGGTGGGATACGGATTCAATGACAAACTTTTTATATCCACCCAGGTTGATTACATCTCGTCGAAAGCGACGGCCGATATGGCCATTCTTGGCAGCGGTTCGATTCAGCAAATGACAAAGGAAGGTATCGGCGATCCCACTTTGACCGCCGGCGGCCGATTGAATTTTGGCGAAATTTCTGCGGTCGGCAGTGTTGGGTATCTGATCCCCACTGGAACCTCCGAGGTTCAGGTGAAGCAAAATCTGGACACCGAATACAATGGTAAAAAAGGCGGCGCCGAAATCGTTCCGCAATTATCGGTCTTTCGAAATAATAAGAGCGAAATTATCTATGGCGGCACGGCTCAGTACGTGGTTCGTCAAGAACGCAAAATGAATTCAAAAGATTTCAACGGTTTTGCAACCGAACTGAAAGAGTCGGGCGGCGATCTCGCGATTGTTTCTGGCTACATCGAAACGCCGCAAATGACTCACAGCCTGGGTCTGGCCGTGACGTACCAAAAAGAGGCATCAATTCACCGTGATTCACGAGTCTCGATTGATGTCGCCGGCACCGAGGTCGCGGCGGGGACTTTGTACGGAAATATTCATGCTTCGAAAAATATTTCGATCATTCCCGCGGCAAGCTACATGTACTATGTGAACGATAAAATCAACGACACCGAGCTTTCAAGTCAGAGCAAGTATTCAGGAACATTGAACGTTCGTTTGCTGTTCTAAAGAATTTCGAGCAGGCGGTCTTTCAGAGAACCTGAAAACTGCCTGCGATCGATTTTTCGATCCAGAATTTTTTCGAGACTGATCATGGTCTCGCTGTTAAAGCCACAAGGCTTCAGTCCCTGAAACGCCGACGGATCGTGCTCCAGGTTGATAGCCGCCCCGTGATAGGTCACCCACTTTTTCACGCCAATCCCCAGCGAAGCGATTTTTTGCGAACTCACCCAGACGCCGGTTTCTTCGGTTTCCGCGTCGGCAGCTGTTTTTTTCTGCAAGGTTTTGCCAACCGCAGGAACGTCATAATCTTTCAGCGTTTCAAGAATCGCGTTTTCAAAATTTCGAAGATATTTGTTGATGTCGCGCACTTTGAAAATCGGGTAGATCACCAATTGGCTGGGACCGTGGTAAGTGGCGCGTCCGCCGCGAGAAATTTCTTTGATCGGACCCTTCCAACCAAAGACATCACCAGGTTGGGTTTTTCGTCCCAAGGTCACGATCGCGGGATGAGAGCAAAAAATCAAAAAGCCAAAGTCTTCACTTTGGCTTTCGAGATTTTTTTTTGAAACCTCTTCCACTTTTTCAAGCTGCCGGTTCAGGGCCACATCGTAATCGATGAGACCCCAATCTTCGAACTTAAGCATGCGCGTCTTTGGCTCGATTCAAAGGCTTTTGGATGATGTGGATCGCGTGCCCCAAAGTCGCTTCGGCCGCTTCCATCATCGTCTCACCCAAAGTTGGGTGCGGGTGAATGGTCAAAGCCAAGTCTTCCATGCGAGCGCCCATCTCAATGGCCAAAGCCGCTTCGCTGATCAAGTTGGAAGCTTCCGGACCGACAATGTGCACTCCGAGCAGAATTTGTGTCTTAGCGTCGGCGATCATTTTCACGAAACCATCGGTTTCCATCAAAGACACCGCGCGACCATTTGCCGCAAACGGGAATTTACCGATCAAAAGATCGTTGTAACCTTTGGCGCGCGCTTCAGATTCCATCATGCCGGCCGACGCGATTTCTGGATCGGTGAACACAACCGCCGGAACTGTTTTGGCGTCGTAGACGCGATTTTTGCCCGCGATGATTTCGGCAACCAGGACGCCTTCATGCGAAGCTTTGTGGGCCAACATGGGCTGACAAGCGATATCGCCGATCGCAAAAATGTTGGCAATATTCGTACGACGTTGGGCATCGACTTTGATAAAGCCTTTTTCATCAATTTGAAGGCCAGCATTTTTCAGACCTGTTTGATCCGAATTCGGTTTGCGACCAACCGTGATTAAAACCTTATCGCATTTCAAAGTTTGTTCTTTGCCGCCGATTTCGACGGTCACTTCGTAACCATTGCCGGATTTCTTCTGGCCTTTGGCTTTCGCATTGGTCAAGATGTCGACGCCTTGTTTTGCCAGCTTGCGGGCCACGACCTGAGCGCACTCGGGTTCAACCACGCCGTTGAGAACGGCGCCCGTCGCTTCAACAACCGTCACCTTGGTGCCGAGCTTGGACAGGTAACCGCTGATCTCAAGGCCGATGTAACCACCGCCGATCACAACCAGGCTTTTTGGAATTTCATCCAAAGCCAAAGCGCCGGTGCTGGACAAGATGTCTTTTTCATCGAACTTAAAGCCGGGAATTTCGATCGGACGAGAACCGGTCGCGACGATAAAGTTTTTCGCGGTGATGCTCTCGGTTCCTGATTTGGATTTCACCGTGAGTTCTGTTTTAGATTTAAATTCTGCCTCGCCATTGAAAACGGTGACGCCATTGCCTTTCAGCAGCTGACCGACGCCCGAAGACATTTTGCCAGAGACGGATTCTTTCCACTTCTTCAGCTGTTTCATGTCGACAGAGATATTCTTGATCTGAATTCCCATTTCGGCTGCATCATGCTGGGCCTTGTGCAGGAAATGAGTCGCCGAGATCATGGCTTTCGAAGGAATGCATCCCACGTTCAAGCACACGCCACCCAAGAATTCACGCTCGATGCAAGCTGTTTTCAAACCCAACTGGGCCGAGCGAATGGCCGCCACGTAACCACCAGGGCCCGCACCGATCACCACCACGTCAAAATTTTGCGCCATTTTAGACTCCTCTTAAAGCAATGTAAGTCGTACATAAAATAATTACGATCAGCACCAGCAACAGGCTTCGGGCCGAGATGCGTTTGAGCTGATCTTGATCGGCCGCTTCGGCGTGAACTTCGCTGATGTCGGCCTCAAGCTCGTTGGGATTTTCTTGGTGAGTTGTCGCCATCCCGAAAGACGACAACATCTCTTTGTTGCGATCAAAATCCTGGATCTTCATGCGCAGGTAAAATACCTGGCCCAAGTACGTGTGCGTTCGCCATTCGACTTTGTTGGCGACGTTGTCGTAATCGTTTTTCATCTCAGATTTTTCGGTCGCTTCGTCTTTGATCATCTCAAAAGCGACCCCCTGCGATTTTAGTTTTTCGCAGACCTCGTCGATTTCTTGCGGGGTGAAGGGGCCGACTTCGAGCGTTTCTTCGATCATAGGCTTACATCATGTCCATCATCATCATGCCAGGATTCTGAATCTTCGAGATGAACAGTCGCAGGAAGTTCGCCGCCACTGCGCCATCGATCAGGCGATGATCGGCGGTGATGGTGAAATTCATCACCTTGGCACTGGTCACTTTGCCATCCGCTTGCAGGCTCAGCTTGTCCGAAATCTTGTACATGCCCAAGATTGCGACCTCGGGGTGATTGATGATCGGAGTCGCGTAAGTGCCGCCAACCGAACCGATGTTGGTGATCGTGATCGTTGCGCCCTTCATCTCGTCCGGCTTGAGTTTGCCGTCACGGGCGCGCTTCGACAGATCCAAAATCTCGTGAGAGATTTCCAGAATTGTTTTTTGATCGGCGTTTTTGATCACCGGAACGACCAAACCATTTGGTGTGTCCGCCGCGAAACCGATATTGAAATACTTTTTGTAAACGATCTCTTGCGCGGCATCGTCAATGCTGGCGTTAAACATCGGGAATTGCTGACGAATGGTTGCGATCATCGCCTTCATCACGAATGGCAGATAAGTGATCTTGGTTTGATTCTTTTCCGCGTAATCCTTCAAAGATTCGCGCAAAGCCACAAGCTCGGTCACAACCGCTTCATCCATCAAAGTGAAGTGAGGGATGATGTGTTTAGCCATCTGCATATTTTCGGCGATCTTCTTGCGAATGCCACGAATCGCGACGCGTTCTTCCGCCGCGCCAGCAGGTCCCTGGTAAGCTGGACGAGGAGTGGTCGGCGCCTTGTAAGCCTGAGTCGAGCCGTAGGTCTCCATGCCGCCGCCAGAAGCCAACACATCTTCACGAGTCACTCGACCCGCAAGGCCTGAACCTTTGGTGGCATTGATGTCGACGTTCATTTCACGCGCCAAACGACGAGTGGAAGGAGTCGCAAGAACCTTTGAATCTGCAACCGGTGGATAGAATCCCGCGTTTGCGCCCATGCCTTCATGCATGGAGCCTGGAACGGAGCGAGCCGTCGTTGCGCCCGCAGGAGGTTGCGCTGCCGGTTTCGCAGCCGTTGCTTGAGCTTGCGGAGCCGGAGCTGCGGCAGGTTTTGCGGATTCAGCTTTTGGAGCGGGGGCAGAGGCCGCGGCGCCGCCGGCTTCGAGAGTTAACAGAACTTTTTCAACCGCGATCACTTCGCCGACTTTGAATTTCAAATCTTTCACGACGCCGCCAACAGGAGTCGGAACTTCGACTGTGGCTTTATCGGTCATCACTTCGGCAACTGGCTGATCGGGTTTCACGGTATCGCCTGGTTTCACCAACCATTTGACCAATTCACCTTCGGTGACGCCTTCGCCAAGTTCAGGAAGTTTTACTTCAGTTGCCATTTGTGATTTCTCCTTCAACAGGTTGTTTTCCAGCATTAGCTTCTAATTCTTTTCGACGTTTTTCAATCACGCCTTTCATAAAGAATTCTCCGGCGCGATATGAACTGCGAACCAAAGGACCTGACGCGACATAAAGAAAGCCCATGCCTTCAGCAATGTGTTGCCATTCTTTGAATTTTTCTGGGGTGATGTATTGTTCGACCTTCAGATGCCGAGGTGTTGGTTGCAGGTATTGGCCAAAGGTGACCACATCGCAGTCAATGGAACGCAAGTCCTTGAGCGTCTGCAAGATCTCTTCGTCCGTTTCGCTTAAACCCAACATCAACGAAGTTTTTGTGTAACGAGTTGGGTCATGTTTTTTCACGGCTTCAAGCACGCTCAGAGATTGTTGATAATTGGCGCGTGGATCGCGGACTTTCTTTTGCAGCCTTTCAACGGTCTCAACATTGTGGGCAAACACATCCGGTTTGGAATCGGCCAATTGGCGAACAAGCTCAAGATCTCCACGAAAATCCGGAGTTAGAATTTCCACGATCAAATCCGGATCCAATTTCTTAATGGTGCGAATCGTTCGAGCAAAATGGCCCGAGCCTTGATCCGGTAAATCATCACGGTCGACTGAAGTGATAACGACGTATTGCAGATTCATCTGGGAAATCGAATAGCCCACTTTTTCGGGCTCGAGCGGATCCAATACGCCTTTGGGATTTCCGGTTTTCACATGACAGAATTTGCAACCGCGAGTGCAGACTTCCCCCATCAACATGAAGGTCGCGGTGCCACCACTCCAGCATTCGCCCATGTTCGGGCATTTCGCTTCTTGGCAGACCGTGGCCAATTTCAAATCACCGAGCATGCCTTTGATGCGCGTGTAATTTTCGCCGGCCGGAGCGCGAACCTTAAGCCAATCCGGTTTTGGAATTCTCGCTTTTTGCGAGGCGTCAGTTGACATGGAAATTCCTTTGAAGATGAGGACTTTTTGTAAGCCTGGTAGAGTCAAAAGTCTATGAAATTCAAGACGACAGTTCGCGAGGGAATCTTCCTGAAACGTTACAAGCGATTTTTCGCCGACGTGATGCTCGGAAATGAGACCGTGGTGGCCCATGTGGCGAATACCGGAAGTCTCAAGTCCGCCGTTGAAGCGGGTGCGCCGTGCCTGGTGACGGATGCGGAAAACCCCGAACGAAAGCTCAAGTACACTTTGGAGGCCGTGCAAATGCCTTCGGGCGCTTGGGTCGGGGTCAACACCTCTTGGCCCAATCACCTGGTGATGGAGGCTTTCAACAACAAGATTTTCAATCATTGGCACGGCTTTGATGAAGCCAAATCCGAAGTGAAACTGTCGCCGGAAACACGGATCGATTTGGTGCTGACGGATACTCGCTCTCAACGCAAACACTTCATCGAAGTCAAAAATGTGACGATGGCATCGGGTGAAGTGCACTCGAAAAAAGGCAGCGCCCACTTTCCAGATGCCGTGACCGAGCGCGGACAAAAACACCTGCGCGAGTTGATGAAGCTGGTGGATGATGGGCACAGTGCCGAGATTTTTTTTGCCGTTCAGCGCGGGGACTGTGAAAGCTTTTCGCCGGCCGACGCGATCGATCCCGAATACGGCCGCTTGCTTCGCGAAGCTGCGAACAAAGGCGTGATCGTGACGGCGGCATTGGTCGATGTTTCGAAACACGAGATCGTGATCAAAGGTCAAACTTTAAAGCTGGGTCTCAGTTAAAGCGTCGACGTTGTAATCTTGTCGCAATTGCGCCAGCGGCGTTTGCCAGTTGGCCTCCCAATCAATCGCAAACAAGGGGCGTGCTTTTTTTCCCATCGCCCATCCAAGCGCCACCCGATCTAAAATCGGCTGGGTCATGTCGCGATGTTTGAATCCTGCTTTCAGAATTCCGCTACCGATCAACAACGGTGACAAGGGGGAAGCCGTTTGCGCGTGCATGAAGGTTTGCAGTCCCAGTTCGTCCTGAACGGACGTGGTAAATCCGGTGACCACATGCCACAGATCATGGGTTTGTCGCAGCCGCATAATGGCCATGATGTAATCACTGGTGATTTCCATGTTTTTAAAAAAATTTGGATTCAGGTTGTTGGTGATCATGTGATCGGCGTAGATGCGGCCCAAAGTTCCAGGAGGCAGCTTTTGCAGCTCTTGCAGGTTCACTGGGGCCATCAGCTTGCGATTTTGAATCAGCGCAATGGCTTCAGGTTGACTCATCATTTTTTTTTGCGCCGTTTCGGTGGCACCGATGCGGTACATGGCTTCGCCGACGGTCAGGATGGCCGCGGTGTTGTCGGGGTTCAGGGTGGCTCGAAGCAAGGCCCAGAGCAGGCGAATTTTCCAAAGCATGAAAAGAATTTAAATCTGAACCTCTTAGAAAGCAATAAGTGAGAATAGAAGCGGCGACGTGAGACGAGCCAGTTTCGATTTTGGCCTTTGCTGAACCTGCAGTATATTTCGCCGATATGAACAAATATTTAAAGGTTTCCCTGATCATTCTTTCCAGTCTTTTTGCAGTGGTCGCTATCGCCGTGGTCGTGTTCTTTCTAGGGCTGCCAAGCCCTGCCGAAATCGGCCGACATCTCACCAAGAGTGCGAAGCCGGTCGCGGCCGCCCACGTCGCTCCAGCGCCTGACGCTATCGCTAAAGATATTTCTGTTTCCCCAGTCGATTCTGAAGCCCCTGTGGACGTGCAGAGTGCGACGGCAAAAGACAAAGACGCGAATCTCAATGTGGAAAATGCTCAGGATGTTGAAGCTTTGAACAATTTGATGGATCCTCGACAACCCAAGAGTCAAGTTTGTGATCAATTGGTGCACGCGAACCTGATGCCAGATGATTTTAAATATTCGAAAAAAACCTTCGGCGAAAATTTCAAATCTCTTTTGCTGGACGATCAGCAAGGCAAGGATCCCGCTTTGCTTGAGCTGTTGGCTCCCATCCGACATTTTTTACAGCAACCCAAAATGCAACAAGTGGTGAACCAAATTGTCGAGGCCGCCAAAAGCGGTCAGGCATCGTCATTGGTCGAAAAGGCCGGTTTCTACGCCAGTCTGTATGGCGTCTACCAAGAAATGCTCGAGCAAAAGCCGGCGGCCGAGCGGTTGATGGATCGCGGATACCATCTGATGATGCTGGCGCGTGCGGTGAAGAAAAATCCATCTTTGGTTTCGGATTCTGGAATGCGAGATTATTGCGAACGCACCGAACAGGCTTTGAATGCGGGAGACGAAATGAATTGGCCCGCCGAGCAAGCTGAATTTCAAGATTTGCTTGCGGCCCTGCACGTGAATCCACAAGATATTGGTTACGATCCAAAATACAAATCGAAGATCCAAGTCGATCAAAGCTCAAAAGGACTTCACTTCCATGGCGGCTGGATGGATGATCTCATGCCGAAAGAAGACATTAACATCGGCACTCGACCCAAAAGCGGCAATTAGATTTTTGGGGCTTTCTTTCGGATGTAAAGAACCTTGTCGACTTCGGCGATGACTTGTTCGTTGGCATCGCGAATTTCGACTTTCACGTTCCAATCCATTTTTTCTTGGGTTTCCAAAGTTTGCCGAATGGAATTCAAAATGTCCGGCGTCAGTTTGTAATCCGCAAAGACGTCGGTTTTTCCGGGCTTCAAATACCGAATGCTCGCGGATTTATCCCAGACAATGTAGCCGGAGCCTAAATTCTGTAGCAACATCACCATGTAAATGGCGTCGGTCATGGCAAAAAGAGATCCGCCAAATTGGGTGCCAACATAATTTCGGTTCCACCACCGCAGCTTCAATCTTGTTTGCACGTTCATCAGATCTTCCGTCAGCACACGCACCGAAATTCCAGCGCCGAAAAAAGGGGGCCAGAAACGCCACAGTCCGAACAAAGTTTTTTTGGGAATTTTTTGATAGATCATGCCTGGCCCATTTCTCAAAGCGTTTTATGAAGGTTCGAAGTTGGCATTTTATCAACCTTTTCAATAGGTTATTGACCAATGCATGACGAGCGTAATACTTTGACGGGCGAAACGCAAGGAGCCTTTGTGACATCGAAAATCAATCCTCTTTCAGCCCAAACCATCAGCACTTCGGTATCGGTGGAAATCCCGATGACCTATTTGCACTTGAATGTGGGACCGGCAAAGCCGCTGCTCATTCTGTTTCACGGCTATGAAGATACGGCGGCCGGAGTTCTGCGCCGAACTTTGGGAGATCCAAAATTATTTTCAGAATTCGAAATTCTGGCGCCGAACGGACTATTTCCCGTGCCGGTTCGGGTGGAGGGTGGATTCAAACAAACTCACGCGTGGTATTTTGCGGATTATTCGCGAAAGCAAGTTTTGATACCACCGCAGGTCTCCGCCAATGGTGTGGCCGATCTTGTGCAAAAACTGAATTTGCAAGAACGAGAAAAAATTCTGATTGGTTTTTCGCAAGGCGGATTTTTTCTGCCGTTCGTCTGGTCTCGGCTGCAGCATGTGCGGAAACTGTTTGGCGTGGCGGCGGGTTATCGCGCGGACGATTATCCCGAGGCGCTTTCCGCATCTGTCGATGCGATTCATGGGAACGAAGATAAAATCGTGCCCATGCAGTCGGCCCAAGACAGTTTTGAAAAACTGGCGGTGAAAAATCCGCAGGGCCAGTTCTTTTCTTTTTCTGGGTTGGCACACACGATGAATGATTCTTCGCGTGAGCTTCTGAGAAAACGGATTTTCGAGGCGATTCGGTGACCAATCTGAAAGCCCGGCAAAAAGAAGAATCGCGCCAGCGAATCCTCAAGGCCGCATCGCAGCTCTTTCGCGAGCAAGGATATGCTGCCACCGGAGTCGACCAGCTGATGGAAAAAGCGGGGCTGACGGCCGGAGCTTTCTATGCGCACTTTAAATCGAAAAAAGAATTGCTGCGAGAAGCGCTTCGGTTCGGGCTCGAGAAAAATCGGGAACGTTTGTTACAAGGGACCGAGAACCTACGGGGGCATGAGTTTGTCGAGACAGTGCTCGCCCGCTACGTCAGTGAACTTCATCGCGACAATCCCAAAGGTGGATGTCCGTTGCCGGCCATTGGCGCCGAGATCTATCGCTCGGGTGGTGAGACCCAAGAACTCATCTCGATGTATCTGGAAGAGTGGATCCGAATTTTTGAACCGGCGCTGAAAGGTGAAGCTTCGAGCCGGCGGAATGAGAGCTTGCGATTGATCTCGCAGGCCGTGGGGGCCATCTTGCTATCGCGCATGACAGACTCTGGCTTGTCGAAAGAAATCCTGCGCGCTTCTAAAAAAGTTTAAGGCCTGAGCTTGCGTACGATCGTTGACCTCACGGATATTCGGAGACTGCCAAAAATGGATCCGAGGCTTTGCAGGAACCAAAAAAAAGCCCGAGATTTCTCTCGGGCTTTTCAAGTTTAACGCAGTATTGCTACTAAAAAGGGATAGGCACCCTTATTTTCCAGCCAGGTGGCGGTCGATGATGGTTTTGAATTCAGGGAAAGGGTAAGCGCCTTTCAATGAAACACCATTGATGATGAAGCCCGGAGTTCCGCTGATGCCGAATTTCTGTGCTTCAGCAGTGTCCTTGGTGATTCGGTCCATCAAAGTCGGATCCGCCAAATCTTTTTCCAGCTTCTTCATGTCGGCGCCGGCTTTTTTCGCGGTCTCTTTCAAGAATGCATCTTTCTTTGCGTTCAAGTCCGCTTGGTTTTCGAAAACCATGTCGTGGAACTTGTAAGCTTTGTCGGCACCCTGACGAGCGACAGCTTCAAAGTACTTGGCCGCAGGCATCGCCATTGGGTGGAAATCCAAAGGCAGGTGTTTGAAGATGAAACGAATTTGGCCTGGATAAGCCTTTTTCACTTCTTGGATCGTTTGGAATCCGCGAGAGCAATAAGGGCATTGGAAATCAGAGTACTCGACGATCGTGACTTTGGCGTCCGCAGGACCCCATGCTGGGCGACCTTCTTCGATTTCAGGCTTCAACGGATTTTTGAATTCTTCATCACGCTTTGAAGTCTCTTCCTGAGCGGCTTTTTCAGCGCCTTTGGCTTGAGCTTCGCGAGCAGCTTTGTTCACCACTTCGATGAATTTTTCTGGATCTTTTTCGATCGCGCCGAAAACGATGCTCGGATCTTTCTCGATCACTTCTTTCAATTGTTTAGCGGAAGGTGCGCAACCTGACACGATCAGTCCCAGTGCCGCGAATGTAAATACAAGCTTTTTCAAGTGAGTCTCCTTGTTGTCTAAAAATATGTCCTCAATAAGCTCAGTTAGTGTGACACAAGAGTTTTGAGAGAGGGAAGTGTTTTGTATCCGAGACCAAGGTCTAGGGGGTCCGGATGCGTTTTCAGACAAAGGACGTCATTGAAAGTCATGAAAAGAGAGTCCAAAATAGAACTCTATGACCAAATTTATTTCACTGTGCATCACGATGTTGTTTTTGTCCCACGCCCAGGCGGGTTTGCTTTTCAACTATTCGCAACTGGCTTTGAAGGACCTGGATCAAATGAACAAGTTGGTTCGTGCGAAAATTCAGGAATCCAAAAAGGCGGGCGGCAATAAAAATATTCCTCTCAAGGAAGCTCTGCAGGCTGTCTTCTCGCGATCGAATGAAGATTTTATGATCGAAAAACTGATTCCGCAGTTGAAAGTCGAATTGGAGGAGCAGGGTGGTTGGGAGCCTTCATTGCAAGCTTTGGTCAAAGAGGCGATTGGCGCTCTGAAAAATCCACGGGCCTTCCAGCCGGTCGTGCAGGTGACGTATCAAGTTTTCTTGGAAAACGTGATCAGCGAATTGAAGCCACGGGCGGGTGAAAAATTTGAAAATAAAATCCTGACTCAGATTCGTGATGCGCACATCGAGATTTCCAAAGAGGCCGCCAACGAACGTCGACTGCGGGTGATGAAAGAATCAACTTCCGTTTCCAAATTGGCGGAAGCTGTTTTGAAAGAGTATGAAGAAAATTTGAAGAAAGCACCGCCAACGACTTTGCCTTCGACTGTGCCCGAATCAGAAGCCGACTCATCGGGTGAAAAGCCCGCGGCGGCAGCCTCAGGAGCTGCAGTGACGCCGACGTCGACTTCGACGACGACCACGCTCGAAAAATAATCGCGAGCGTTTGGCAAAATAGACAGATTCTTGCACGTTCTGATTTTTCGTCAGGTTAAGTTTTGAAAAGGAAGCGACCCGCCGTTCGGGTCGCTCATGAAAAGAAAATTAATTTCCCGCTAACAAATTCAAAGTCGTTGCTGCCGAGAGCATTTTATAAGTCTCATTGTAATTTTTCATGACGCGAGTTGAGTACTCTTGTGGCGCTTCGCCCGCCAAATAGCGACGACGCACGTTGAGCGCTCCCATGTTATAGGCCGTCACGTATTTATTCGCATGGCCATCAAAGCTTTCGCGGAGATAGTTAAAGTATGCCATGCCAATTCTCACATTCATCGAAGGGTTTTCTAAAGTCTTTGCTCCCTTCCAAGGAATTCCGGCTTTCTCGGCGATCCATTTTGCTGTGTCAGGTTTGATCTGCATGAGGCCGATTTCCCCATGACTGCCGCGCGCGAGGGGATTGAAAGAGCTTTCCGTTTTGATCACGGCGACCACGAACACCGGATCGATTTCGTATTTCTCGGCTTCCTTGACGATCGTCGAGGAGAGATCGACGGCGCTGCTCTTAAACTTTTTTGGTAGGTTGCGATAGACATCATTGAAGATGGCCATGCCCAGAGCCGAAACATTTTCGACGGTCTGTGCGGCGCTGCCATCATATCGATTTCCGAGCAGTTCTCGAGCGTGAGCAGCGCGCGTTCTTTCGTTCAATGGAATCAAATTTACTTTCCATGTGCTCGCAAAATCAAAGTTTTGATAAAGCAAAGCCGTTAACACCAGGACCGATGTCAGGGACATGCGCTTGCAGAACGAGTAACTGAGCATTGGTTGTGGCTGAACGTTCGTAAGATCCATTCGCTGCATTTCCATGTGACCTCCCTGTCTCATTAGCGAGACAGTTACCTACTTATTACTCCAATCCTCGTGCCATTTTCTAAGGCATTGATTTGACTGAAGTATCATGCCGAAACAGGGGTCAAAATCGGGATATCTCAGCTGGCGCTGTGCGTGTCCAAAAGTTCGTCGACAAATGGCCAAAAGTTAGAGCCTCAATACCGCCCATCAGCTCCATCGATCTGAGACAACCGTGTTTTAGTCTAGAACATCTCATTTTGGCTCAAGCCCTGAGCCGGAAACGCCGATGAAAACAATGAACCGAAAAGGATTTTCGGTAAGGAGTGCACGATGTTTATTCAAGGCGATTTACAAGCTCTGTTTGATGCTCTTTACGAGATTGGCGCGATCGATCCAGTTTTGAAATTGGACTGGGCGCAAGTGACGGACGAAATGTCGCGCAATCAAAATGCAATGAAAGACATGTATCGCCTGGTCAACGCCTGCGGCGGCGATCGTGAAATGCTCATCCAAAAACTGAAATTCATGGATGAAAAATCTGTCAATTATCTGGCAATGGAGGTCGCTCGTGAGTTCGCCGAATTTCAAGACCGCAAAGAGCTTCACTAGATTTTTACTTTTCTTTTTGGCTTTCTTCACGCAAGTGAGCGTGAAGGCGTGGAGCGTTGATTTCTCTCGTCGCCAAAAAGAATTGAAAACGATGCGCACGCCCGCCAGCATCACCGATCAGGATCAGTCCAACAAAGAGAACATGGTCTCTAATTTTTTTGAAAGCGTCGAGCCCACGCAAGAGATCGTGATCATGAACACCGACAAAGGTTTCGTGCCAGAGACATTGCATTTGAAAAAAGGGCAGAACTATAAAATCTTTATCGTCAACGTGAACGACAAAGAGAAAAACACGAGCTTCGTGTTGGATGCTTTTTCTGAACACCACGCCACCTATTTCGGACAACAAAAAAGTTTTAGCATCGCGCCGAAAGCCGATGGGATTTATTCGTTTCAATGTCCCGAGACGGCTCAGCAAGGACGCATCATCGTGTTCAGCGATGACATGAATCCGGCCCGAAAACCGGCTTCGAATAAATAAAGCATAGAGTGGGGCTTCATGTCTGACGAAAAACTGACAGTCTTTCAAGCGGCGATTCGGCAATTTCTAGGGCCGATCGTTCCATTTTTGGAAGACCCATCAGTTTCCGAAATTTTGATCAACGGCCCGAACGATATATTTATCGAAAGCGCCGGCAAGCTCAGCAAAACCACGGCTCGTTTCAATGACGAAGACGCGCTTCGGGCGGCGGTGAACACCATCGCGCAAAGCGTGGGTCGTCGCATCTCCGACGAAGAACCCCGATTGGATGCACGTTTGCCAGACGGTTCGCGAATCGCGGCGGTCATTCCGCCTTGCGCGCGAAACGGGACGACGGTCAGCATCCGTAAATTCACTCAGAAAAAAGTTTCGTTCAAAGACTATGTGAAAATGGGATCGCTGTCGGCGGATGGCGCTCAGTTTTTGGATATCTGCATGTTTCTCGGAAAAAATATTCTGGTCAGTGGTGGAACGGGTTCGGGAAAAACGACCTTGCTTTCGCTGTTGTGTTCGCGCATTCCGAAAGGTCAACGCGTGATCGTGATCGAAGATTCAAGCGAATTGAACATAGCCTATGATCACATCGTCAGTTTTGAAACTCGTCAGGCCAATCAAATCGGCAAAGGCGAAGTTTCGATGAAAGATCTCTTGAAAAGTTCGCTGCGTCTTCGTCCGGATCGCATCATCGTCGGCGAGGTTCGCGCCAGCGAAGCGATCGAATTGATCAACGCCATGAACACCGGCCACAAAGGCTGTCTCGGAACCGTGCACGCCAATTCACCGGAAGACGCAATTGTGCGCCTGGAAGCTTTGGCGCAAAGTGGTGACGCGAAGATCAGTGAGAAGGCTTTGCGTTATCAAGTGGCCTCGGCCATTGATTTGATTGTTCAAGTGTCGCGTTACTCGGACGGATCTCGACGCATCGGTGCGATCTCGGAAGTTCAGGGACTGAATCCGGATGGCAGTTATCAAGTCGTTCCACTCTTTCAAATGTCGCGAATGGTCAGGGCTGCTGATGGAAAGTTGCAAGGTCAACTCGAGGCATCAGGCGAAACCCCCAGCTTTATGCACGAGATCATTGATAATAATCTTCCTTTTCCAGCTTCCAAGTTCAGCAAAGGTGCTTAAAAAGCTTCTGCGAATCCTTTCGTTGATGGGCCAAAGGCGCATCTCTGGTGCGAACATTGTCGATGTGCGTTTGCAGGCATTTCTTTGCACGTTGCGCTGCTTTTTCGGGTGTGATTATTTTTTGGGCAAATTGCTTCGCGAATGCATAAATTTGGGATGGGAATTTAAATTTGTTTGGCGATGATTTTTCTCGATTGAAATGGTGATTTCAGTTAAATCTTTGAGATGCTATTTTCCTGTAAAATTTCAAGCGCAGTGCTGACCTATATGGACAGGCAAGGAGAGGACTTATCCACCTTGCTTGAGGGTGCCACTTTGCCGGAAGAATTTTTGCGGGATCCTTCGTATTGGATGAAGGCGTCCGAGATGGAAAGCTTTCTGCAATCGGCGCAAAAACTTTCTCATGATGACGGTCCGTTGTTTCAGAAAGTCGGCCATGCAGGTCCCGAACTGCGCAGTTGGGGAGTGTTGGACAGCGTTTTGCGGATGATGCCGCGACCTCATGAAATTTTCTCGCAGCCGCAAAGATTTTTGTCTTACTTTATTTCGCCTGAGCCGCCGGTCGAAAATCTTTTCAGCGCCAACTCGAGCATCGAATTTGATCTGCCGATCTCCAGCGAAATTTATCCACTGGTGACCAATTATCTCAAGGCCGCTTTCGAAAGCCTTCCGGTCTATGTCGGTCAGCCGCTGGCTCAATGCACCTGGAATGACATTCACCTCAAGCTCAATTGGTCCAGCGATCAAGAGTCCATTTTCGGCCAAGACCCCGGCCACCAGATTTCGCCCGAGCTCTTGCGCTCGGTCGTGGCGTCGCTGGAAAAGCATCAGCGAGAGCTGGAAGAAAAAAATCGCGAACTGCAAGAACGCAACGAGCAGTTGTCTCGTGCTCAGCGTGAAATGGAAGCGCAGATCGCCGAGAAGGTGCAGCTCGAAGGCTTGCTTCACGAGCCCATGCATCGCGTGGACTTTATCAATGAAGGCACCATTTCCGTTTTGCGCGGCAACGTTTCGAAACTTTCGGATTACATGGTTCGCGCTCAGCAGTTGGTCACGATGTTGGTGGGGCAAGATCGCCTGAAGCCAGCCGTTAAAGAAGCCATGCGACGGATTGATTGGGATCGCGTGAAGACCCAGTTTCCGCAGACCGTGAAAGAAAGCCGCGACATCTTAGAACAAACTCAAAAATCACATCAGGAGCAACAACATCATGTCTGAAATCATTGCCGTGACCGCCCGTGAAATTCTGGATAGCCGTGGAAACCCGACCGTCGAAGTCGACGTTCTGACATCTGCGGGCAATCTGGGACGAGCCGCTGTTCCAAGTGGCGCATCGACCGGCGCGCACGAAGCTTGCGAGCTTCGCGATAACGACAAAAAACGATACTTGGGTAAAGGTGTATTGAAAGCTGTTGCCAATGTGAAAGAAAAAATCGCGCCCGAGATTTTGGGGCTGCCGACCACCGAGCAGGTCACGATCGACAAAATGATGATCGAGCTGGATGGAACCGAAAATAAAACCAAGCTTGGTGCCAATGCAATCTTGGGAGTGTCCTTGGCCGTGGCGAAGGCCGGCGCTTTGGATTCAGGTCTTCCACTGTATCGTTACGTCGGTGGATCGCAAGCCTGCCGCTTGCCCGTGCCGTTGATGAACGTTTTGAATGGCGGAGCGCACGCCAACAACGGTTTGGACATTCAAGAATTCATGATCGTGCCGACGCTTGAAACTTTTAAAGATTCTTTGCGCGCGGGCTCGGAAGTGTTTCACACCTTGAAAAAAATCTTGGGCAAAAAAAATCTCTCAACCGCCGTCGGTGACGAAGGTGGCTTTGCGCCGGTTCTCAAGGGCAACGAAGAAGCCTTAAAGCTTTTGATGCAAGCGATTGACGAAGCTGGATACAAGGCCGGCGAAAACATGTTCCTGGCTTTGGATGTGGCGGCGACCGAAATGTTCGAGAAAAATAAATACCGCTGGGAAGGTCGACAGATCTCCGGCAAAGAGCTGCGTGGCATTTACTCGAAATGGGCCACCAAGTATCCGTTGATCAGCATCGAAGACGGATTTTCGGAAGACGATTGGGATTCTTGGAAAGAAGTCACCGCCGAGCTTGGATCGAAATTACAACTGGTGGGTGATGACTTGTTCGTCACCAATCCGAAGCGTTTGGCTCGCGGAATTAAAGAGCAGGCAGCCAATGCCTTGCTGGTGAAGGTCAACCAAATCGGATCTTTAACCGAGACGGCCGAGGCTGTGTCCCTGGCGCAAAGAAATCGCTATAAGACCGTGATGTCACATCGAAGCGGTGAGACCGAAGATTCAGCAATCGCGGATTTGGCCGTGGCGATGAATTGTCACCAAATCAAGACGGGAAGCCTGTGTCGCAGTGAACGAACGGCCAAGTACAATCAGCTTCTTCGCATCGAAGAAATGCTAGGCGGCGGTCATTACTGGGGCCGCGAGGCGTTTCGGTAATCGCTCATGAATGAAACAGTCTTTTACACCAATCCTGGATACGCGGTCGGCTGGTTCACGCTGGCTTTGATCAACGCAGGTCTAGCTCAGTCAAAAAATCGCAGTGGCCTGTTCTGGTTCCTGGCATCTTTGTTCGTGGGGCCCTTGGCGACTTTTTTATTGGTGACGTTTTTTAGCGATAAAGTTTAATGACTTCGGTCTAGTTCAGATCGGCATCGATAGCGATCAGGGCGGCTTTTTTTTATAATCACAACATATGAAGTTGTTGCACCAGCCGCTGAAAATCCTGCTGATCTGTCTGTTTTTTGCTCTCGCCAGTCTGATGATGAATGGAACTTTTTTACAGCTGTACCGGCTGCATCGAGATCAAGCCTTGATCAATGAACAAATCGAAGCAACACGCACGCAAATCGTGGACCTAGATAAACAACTCAAAATGGCGAAGGATCCAGTCTTCATCGAGCGACAAGCCATGGACAATTACGATCTTGCGAGCGAGCACGATCTGGTTTTCGTTTTTTCGGACGAATGATGGCTTGTTCGTGACCGTCAGGGCTGAAATACGGGGAGTTGACAGCGCTGTTTTTCATTCGATGTTGGTCTATCGGCCAAAATGAAAATACCGACCTTCAAAATCGGATCAGAACTCACCTTGCAGGGAAATCCAATATGTTGGTCAAAACTCCAACATATTGGATTTCAGTTATAAGGCATCTCTCTCTCTCTCATCTGTTTTCCTTCTCCTTTATAAAATCCTTTTGGCCACTTTTGCCGAAGGCAAATCTCCGGTTTGACCAAAAGTCAGCGTTCCCGCGGCCGGACGCACCTGCACTTACACCCTTCAATGCTGTGACGAGGACAAAATGCCCGGCGCAAGGCACTGGCCTCCAAAGCATTTTCATGACAGCTCCGCTCATCGAAGGGCATTCATAGATCTGTCGACAAAACTTGTCGACGGATCCGTCGACAAGAAAGTGAGCGGACCTATTGAAGAACCAAGCAAACTCCCTTTCGTACCTAACAGTGGCATCCGAAACTTAACGCAACATAATCAACACGCGAAGATCCTGACAAATATCAACTATTTCCGAATTAAAATGGAGCCCAGACTCTAGGTGTTGACATCGTTCGCGACTGTCATGAGAATCAGTCCACTATGGTATGGGATGGAGATAAAATTCGCGATTTGCGACTTAGAATGGGTTGGAGTCAATCCGACTTGGCCCGGCGTCTGCAAACGGAATCAAAAAAAATCACGGAAATTGAAATCGGTCTTCAAGAAACGCCAATTGATTTGGTGTCTGGATTGGATCTGCTGCTGAAGCAAGCGGAGGCCAGTGCGGATGGTGTGTCTTGTGATTCGCTGGCAGAAATTCTTTTCGATGAAGAAGATGTTCTGCAGGTTGACACAAGTTCGATTCGCCGCAAATTTCTCGATCAGTAATTCATTTCGGTGTAGACCCAAAGAGCATGAAAAAACTCTTTTTGGTCGACGTCAGTTCATTATTCTTTCGCGCCTTCTACGCGGTTCGCCCGCTTTCGTCTCCTTCGGGTGTCCCGACGAATGCGATTTACGGTTTCTTATCGATGCTGATGAAGCTGATGAAAGACGAGAAGCCCGAATACCTTGTTTTTTGCTATGACCGCAAAGAACCTTCGTTTCGCAAAGACATTTATCCCGAATACAAAGCGAATCGCACCGAAATGCCGGAAGATTTGGCGCCACAAATTCCTTACATTAAAAAATTGGCCGAGGTCATGGGCATTCCCTCGCTCGAGGTTCCGGGCTTTGAAGCCGATGATTTGATCGGCACCCTGACCTGTCTGGGCCGCAAGCATGATATGGAAGTCTTCATCGTCAGTGGCGATAAAGATTTTGCGCAGCTTCTGCACGAGCACGTGTATCTGTACGACACCATGAAATCCGTGAAAATCGACACCAAGGCGGCCATCGAAAAGTGGGGTGTGCCCCCACAACAGTTCATCGATTATTTGGCGCTGGTGGGCGATGCCTCGGATAATATTCCCGGCGTCAAGGGCATCGGACCCAAGGGCGCGCAGAAATTATTGGAAGAGCATAAATCTCTTGAAGGAATTTACGAACACATCGACCAGATCAAGGGCGCCTTGAAAGAAAAATTGGTGGCCGGTAAAGACGATGCGTTTTTATCGCGCAAGCTTTCGACGATCGTTACCGATTGCGAATCCGACGTGAACATTGAATCTTATCGCCGACGTCCCTTTCACCGCACGGACCTGGGTGCGTTGTTTGAAGAACTGAATTTTAAAAACTTTGAACGAAATGTTTGGGCCCTGGATCTATCGGATGCATCGGTCGAAGCCACGGCACCAGAGATTCCGGTCTCGATTCCGAAATCGCAGGAAGGCTCAAAATCCACGAGTGTCGCGGCTGCAGATCAGCCAGCGGACGAAAGTCCGACGAGTTCTCTGGCGACCGCGACGGTGGCGGAAAAGCGTGAGCCCAACAACTTTCAACTGATCGAAATCGAAGTTCAGGATTTACAGAAAGAGCTCAAAGCCGAGAGCGAAGTTTGGGGGTTCTCGGGCAATCAAGGAATTTTCTTGGCACTGGAAAATCATGTTTACGCCATTCGCGGCGAAGCGACCGATCTTGGAAAAATGTCCGACAAACTGAAGCTTCGTTGGAAGGGTTTCGACATCAAATCTTTCTGGCATTTGATTCAACCCCAAAAGCCAATTGCGGTTTGGGATTCGCTGCTGGCTTCTTATGTGGTCAAGGCAGGTGAATCGGTTGAATTTGATCGCGTCTATGCGCGGTTTACCGGACAGCTGCCGATGGACCTCCCTAGCGGCACCGATTTGTTTGAAGCGCACTTATTGCTTGAATCCAAGGTGCGCGAAGCTTTGACCAAAGTCGACGGGCAGAAGATTTTTGACGAGCTGGATTTGCCGCTGGCCGCGATTCTGTACCGCATGGAACGCAAAGGAATTTCGCTGGACCGCGATCTACTGGCCAAGCAAAGCCAAGAGATTGGCAAAGATCTTCAGCGCTTGGAAAAAGAAATTCATGAGCTGGCAGGAGAGTCCTTTAATATTGGCAGCCCCAAGCAATTGGCCAACATCCTGTTTGAAAAATTGAAACTTCCGGTGGGCAAAAAAACGAAGACCGGTTTTTCGACGGACAACGAAGTTCTCGAGAAAATTTCGAAAGTGCATCCGATCGCGGATCTGGTTTTGGATTATCGGGAACTGGCCAAATTGAAATCCACTTACGTGGACTCTTTGCCGACCTTGGTGAAAGAAGATGGCCGGGTGCACACGACTTTCAACCAAGCGCACACGACCACCGGACGACTGTCATCCATCGATCCGAACTTGCAAAATATTCCGATTCGCACCGAGCGGGGCGCACGCGTGCGCAAAGCTTTCGTGGCGGAAAAGGGCAATGTGCTATTGACGGTCGATTACAGCCAGATCGAGCTTCGCATCTTGGCCCACGTCTGTGAAGACCCAAATCTGATTCGGGCCTTTCAGGAAGACTTGGACATTCACACGGCAACGGCCGCTGAAGTTTTCTCGGTGAATGTGAAAGAGGTGACCTCGGAACAACGTCGCGTGGCCAAGGCCGTAAATTTCGGCATCGCCTACGGGCAAGGGGCGTTCGGATTAGCCGAAACCCTGAAAATCTCGCGCGGGGAAGCTTCCGAGATTATCAAACGCTACTTCACGCGATTTGCGCGGGTGCAAAATTACATCGAAGACACCATCGCGTCGGCGAAGGACAAAGGTTATGTCGAGACTTTGTCGGGACGAAAGCGTTACATGGACGAACTTCGTTCGAAAAATGCGGCCATCGCCAAATTCGGTGAGCGGGCAGCGATCAATGCGCCGATTCAGGGAACCGCTTCGGACATCGTGAAAAAAGCGATGATCATGGTCGATCGCCAGATCGATCTGCCAATGTTGTTACAGGTGCATGATGAATTGATTTTCGAAGGCACGGTCGCGGAAGTCGAAGCAAAGCGTCCGCAGATTGTTAAAATCATGGAATCAGTGGTCGAGCTCAAGGTTCCGCTGAAAGCGAACTCGGAAGTCGGCAAAGATTGGGATTCGGCCAAATAGCCGAATCCTTTTATCATTCGACTTCCCAGCCGACGACTTTGCCACCTTCAAAGAACACCGCTTTCTTCTCGGCCTTGTACCCATCTTGCGTGGACACATATTTGTTATAGCGCCAGCGTTCGTTTTTAAACTGCGGGTTGCCCGAGACTTCGACCGCGTCGGGATCTCCCCAGGACTGACGAACCAGATTTTGCGGCATGCCCAGCGCGATGTCGTGCGCTTCGATCAAATCTTGCATTTCATTTTTCATCATTCCGGTTCGCGAGTTAAAGGACTGCTCGCTCATCCAATGTTGTCTCGCCTCGAAGCCCGGCAGGGACAAAAACTCGATGCGCTCTTGATCGTTGCGAAACAGCGGCAACGCTTTCGAGTACTGCTCGGTCTCTTTGCGGGTCGACAGGGCATTTTCCAATTGTTTCAGCCGTGTTTTTTGCGAAATGTTGTCGCTGCCGCGATCATTGATTCTTTGCTCGGAAACGCGCGAACTTTTTTTGTAAGCGGTGGAGCGCGGATTGGATTCGGCGTAACCACTGTCCGAACTGCGATTGAGGTTGATGCAACTGATGGTCAGACCAGCAGTCAGCGCCAGCAAGCAAAGCTTTGTATTCATCGAATTCTCCATATTCATCCCGTTTCACCAGCCCTATTTTAAAATAGTCTTGGCTTTAGGTGTTTCCATTTTTAGAATCAAAGGAGGACACCTGACCTCTTCTCGACGAAAGGCTAGTGACGGAATTCATGGCAGAGTCAAAATCGGAGTCTCACGAAGAATCAAAGAAAGAAGCTCCGATCTCCGTCGCCGTCGACCAGGAGCTGTCGGATAGCGCCTTGGACGAAGCCCTCGGCGAAGAGGATCCCGAGTTTTTAAAATCCGTTTCGGAAATCGGCGCGGACAAAACTCTTTCGCTTTCGCAAATCATTATCACTGATGAAGAGCAGGCCTTGAATGAAGAGCGGGATGCTTGGCAAAATTCAGGAAAGCTTGGCAAAGCCATTTATCGAGTGTTTCCCGGGATCGCTCGTATCTCGGTGGTCTTGAAGAAGTGGCAATTTCTGATCTTCGCTTTTCTTCGTGCTGAATGGGTGCGCACGAAAAACTTTTTTTATTTTTTGGCGACCGACGGAAAGAACAAAATTCTTGGCGCGGTCAAGCATCGGGCTTCGGCGACCAAAGAGGCCATCGATGAGTCTCAAAGAACTTTTAAATACCTGAGCTGGAAACAGAAGCTTTCTTTTTTTGGAATATTGGTGCTGATCGGTGGGACGGGATTTTTCATTTACCGCAGTCTGACCCACGGGGTGATCCCGACGAATACAGAGTTGTTCATCCCAACGATGGAACGCTTGGCAACCGAAGTTTCAGAGTACGATCCTGAAACCGAGGTCGAACCGTTTTACGAAAATCTGCGGGTCTCGGCCAATATCTTGCTGATTCCCAAAATGGTGGTGAACCTTCATAAGTCCGCCCATTCGAGCGATAATCCGATGGGTGCCTTCGAATTTTACACCGAAGGAATCGCGCCCGAAGTGCCCCTGGAAATCAAAGATCGCGAAGTCGAAATTCGCGATCTCATGCAAAGGGTGGCGGAAGAATTCACTTTTGATCAAATCGATTCACCCGAGGGTAAAAGGCTGTTGTGTGATCGCTTGAAGCGCGAAATCAACGCGGTCCTGACAACGGGTAAACTTAAAAAAGTCTGGATCAAAACCGTGATCGTGAAACCCTAGAGCCTTTCCAGGTTGAAGAATCGGCTTTGGGTGTCGCATCTTTAGCCTAATGCGGGATACTGAAAAGTTTTGGGATCTATATTGTAGCTGCGAAGTCGGTCGTGCAGAGTGGACTTGGGCAGGCCCAGTTCTGAGGCGGTCAAACGCTGATTGCCTTTGTTGGCCGCAAGCTTTTTCAGAATCATTTGGCGTTCCATTTCTTTGATCATGGTCAAAGGATGTGGGGGTGCATCCACGGCGGCTTGTTCCTGACAACCCAAGGCCAAGCGATCCAGGATTTTTTCCACGTGGCCAGCTTCGATGGTTTCGCCAGGAAAGAGCGCGCTGGCGCGAGCAACGGTATTTTTCAATTCTCGAATGTTACCGGGCCAGCTGTGCAATTTCAGGCGGCCGATGGCCGAGTGGGCGAAGCGAACCTTCATCTGCTTTGCGAAAGAGTACAAGAGCTCCTCAAAATCTTCCATACGGCTGAACAGGGTTGGTGTCTCAATCGCGATGACGTTCAGGCGGTAATACAAATCAGCGCGAAATTGTTGGTTCTTGATTTTACTGATCAGATTTTGATGAGTGGCGGCCAGGATGCGAACATCCGTTTGAATATTCGAGTCACTGCCGACGGGTCGAATTTCATTGTTTTCGAGGGCTCGTAAAAGTTTGGCTTGTAGATTCAGTGGCAAGTCGCCAATCTCGTCCAGGAAAAGAGTGCCCCCGCGGGCCGCTTCGAATGCGCCTTTGCGATCACTGATGGCGCCGGTGAAGCTTCCTTTCACGTGACCGAAAAGCTCGCTTTCGATCAAGTTTTCCGTCAGGGCGCTGCAGTTGACGCTGACGAAGGGTCCCTGTCCGCGCAGCGAAGCCTGATGAATGGCAGAAGCGATGACTTCTTTGCCGGTACCAGAAGGACCCAAGATTAAAACAGGATATGGAGTTCGCGCGGCCGAGGCCAGTCTTTGCAGGCTTTGGTTCCATCCAACATTCTTGCTGGTCATGCTAAATTTCAGTTTTTCTTGCTTTTCTTTGAAGCTGAATTGAATTTCAAATTCGCCGATGCGAATGAGATCACCTTCGGCCAGAGGAGCCTCTTGGATCAGTTGGTCGTTCAAGTAAGTGCCGCTTGTCGAGCGCAGGTCCTTTAAGAGAAAGCGTTCGTCATGCAATTCAATTTTTGCGTGGCGGGGACTGGCGCCCGGAATGATCCACTGGCAAAGATCATCTTCTCCCAACAGAAAGTAATTTGTGATTTCGCGACGGCGATTGGGCTTGGAAGGCATGTACAGATAAGCTTTCATTTTTGGATTCCCCTTATGGATTCGGCATTCATTGCACATTGAGCGCTCGAGCCGCCATTTCAAGCTTTGTGCCGGCTGTCTTCGCATGTTGAGAGGTGTTATATGAAATATGAAGCAGCTGAGATCCAAAAACTCGGAACGAATCGTCCTGCGGGGTGGACGAAGTCCAAGATTTTGGGTAGAAAGATCTATGTCATTAATGAAGTATCTCAAAAGCGCCGTTCTTCCGAAGGACTATCCTGATATGAAGCGACCCGAAGTCGCCGTGGCCGGTCGGTCCAACGCGGGAAAATCTTCTTTCTTAAACTCGATCGCCAAATCCAAAGTGGCTCACGTCAGCCAGGCCCCGGGAAAAACCCGGTTGCTGAATTTTTTCGATTTTGGCACTCACTATCGATTTGTCGATATGCCGGGATACGGGTTCGCCTCAAGATCGGGCGATGAAATGAAAGATTGGACCAAAATGATTGAGACCTATCTTTCCACCCGCGAAAACCTGCAGGGTTTGGTGTTGGTGATGGACATTCGGCGCGAGTGGAGTGAAGAAGAAGAGATGCTCAAGGAATTCTGTGACCGCGTCGAGCTTCCGATGTGCGTGCTCTTGACGAAATCCGACAAGTGCTCGAAAAAAGAAATTCGTGATTATCATCTGAAAATTCAGAAAACTTCTCAGCTCACCGATGTGTTTCCGATTTCCTCGCAAACCAATGAAGGCATTCAGAGCGTCGAGGAGTATATTTTTCGACAGTGGATTCTGCCTTCCAAAAAGGGCTCCACATGAAACCTGTGATTGGCGTGATTCCGGCGCGGTACGCCTCGACACGCTTTCCGGGAAAACCGCTGGCCAAGATCGCCGGTCGCGAAATGATCAAGTGGGTGATCGAGGGCGCACAGACTTCGAAAATTTTGAGCGAGGTTTGGGTGGCGACCGATGATGAGCGCATTGCCGAAGCCGCTCGTGCGGTTGGTGCCAAGGTGGCGATGACCGATTCGAATCTTCCATCTGGGACGGACCGAATCTGGGCGGCCATCGAAAATCTGGACTGTGATGTGGTGATCAACATTCAGGGTGACGAGCCCTTGGTGTCGGCGGCTTGGGTGGATGCACTGGCAAAACCCTTGATCGAAGAACCGGCGCTGGAGATGGCGACGCTAGCGCATCCCTTATCTTTGGAAGAACTGAATTCGCCGAATGCGGTGAAAGTCGTTGTCGATCATGTTGGCAATGCCCTGTATTTCAGTCGATTTGCAATTCCTTATTCGCGGGAAGCTGCGTCGGCAGCTGGGTCCAAGGGCGGGCTGACGGGCGCTTTAAAGCATATTGGCATGTACGGTTATCGAAAGAGCTTTATGCAGCGATTTTGCGCAGCGAAACAGGCCGAAATTGAAAAGGCAGAAAGCTTAGAACAATTGCGGGCCTTGTATTTGGGTGCCAAAATCAGAGTCGTACCAGTTGAGACTCGAAGTTACGGGGTGGATGCCCCGGAAGATGTGAAACTCGTCGAAGACATATTACGAAAAAGAGTGACATGAAAAAAACATCAAAAAAAGTTTCCACAAAAGCAGATTCTCCTAAAGGGGACCGAACCGAAATGAAGAGCTTGTCGAAGAGCAAGCGAATCTCGACTTCCAAGTCGACCAAGCGAGGCTTCCAACAAAAGTTCATCTTCGTCACGGGCGGCGTGGTTTCTTCGGTTGGTAAAGGGCTGACGGCCGCGAGCCTGGGCGCCATTCTGGAAGCGCGCGGGATCAAGATCACATTGATGAAGTTTGATCCTTACATCAACGTCGATCCCGGCACGATGTCACCGCTTCAACACGGTGAAGTTTACGTCACCGAAGACGGCGCCGAAACCGATTTGGATCTGGGACATTATGAACGCTTCACGACTTTGAAATTGTCTCGCTCGAACAGCGTTTCGACGGGGCAGATCTACGACACCGTGATCGCGCGTGAACGTCGCGGCGATTATTTGGGCGGAACCGTGCAGGTCATCCCGCACATCACCGATGAAATCAAAGCGCGCGTTTACGAAGCGGCGCAAGGTTCCGAAGTGGCGATCGTGGAAATCGGCGGCACGGTCGGCGACATCGAAAGCCTTCCTTTTCTAGAAGCCATTCGCCAGATGCGCGTCGATGTTGGTCATGAAAATTCAATGTTGATTCACGTGACCTACGTTCCCTACATCGCGGCGGCGGGCGAGTTGAAATCAAAGCCGACTCAGCACTCGGTGAAAGAGCTTCGCGAGATTGGTCTGCAGGCGGACATCTTGGTTTGCCGCACGGAAAAGCCGATGGATGCAGGCATTAAAAAGAAGATCGCGCTCTTTTGTTCGGTCCGACCCGAAGGCGTGATCAGCGCTCCGGACGCGGCGACCATCTACGAAGTCCCATTGGTTCTGCACAAAGAACAATTGGATGAGCTGGTTTGCGATCGTTTGCATCTCGAAGCCGGCAAGGCCAACTTGAAAGGTTGGGATCACATTGTTCGCACGGTGAAAAAGCCGGCGAAGAGTGTGCGCATTGCCGTTGTGGGAAAATATGTCGATTTAAAAGAATCCTATAAGTCTTTGCACGAAGCGATCGTGCATGGTGGGATTGCTAATTCCAGTGAAGTCGAAATCGTTTACGTGGACTCGGAAAAAATCACGGATAAAAACGTCGCGCAGGCATTGTCGAATGTGCAGGGGATTTTGGTTCCCGGCGGATTTGGCTCGCGTGGGGTGGAAGGCAAGATGGTCGCCATCAAGTACGCCCGTGAAAAATCGGTTCCTTTTTTCGGAATTTGTTACGGCATGCAGCTGGCGGCGATCGAATTCGCGCGCAATGTTTGCGGCATCAAGGATGCCACCAGTCGCGAATGGCATGACGAGAAAAAACGCGGCGGCAATTTCGTGATCGATATCATGAATGAGCAACGCGACCTGCAGAACATGGGCGGCACCATGCGCCTGGGAGCTTACAACTGTGCGATCAGCACTCATTCGAAAGCTTTTCAGGTTTACAAATCGGCTTCGATTTCCGAGCGTCACCGCCACCGTTTTGAATTCAACAATAAATACAAAGCGCTCTTTGAAAAACGCGGCATGAACGCGGTCGGCATCTGCAAAGAGCGCGACCTGGTTGAAATTGTCGAGCTGGTGGATCATCCCTGGTTTATCGGCGTGCAATTTCACCCGGAATTCAAATCCAAACCGCTCGATCCACATCCGCTGTTCACTCACTTTGTGAAGGCCAGTCTGAAACGCAAAGACGTTTCGGAAAACGCACGGGTGTCGCGAGCGAAGGCTCAGGTTGAAACTTACTTTGAAAGTTAGTCACGAATGAAAAAGACTTCGCTCGAAAGAGCCCGCATCGTTTTGGACATTGAAGCGCAGGCCGTATTGGCTTTGCGCGATCGTTTGAATGAATCCTTCAGCAAGGCGGTCGAGCTGTTGGCGGATTGTCACGGCAAAGTGATCGTCACCGGCATTGGTAAATCCGGGCAGATCGCCCGCAAAATCGCGAGCACGTTTTCGTCGACCGGCACACCTGCCGTCTTCATGCATCCGGCTGAGGGTTCGCATGGCGACCTGGGCGTGATCGGCAAAGAAGATGTGGTGTTGGCGCTGAGCTACGGTGGCGAATCACCGGAATTGAATCCATTGTTGAATTACGTGGCCCGCAAGGGAAACATTTTGGTGGCGATGACCGGATCGATGAAAAGTTCATTAGCGCAAGCCGCGCGTGTGGTGCTGGATGTTTCGGTTACCAAGGAAGCTTGTCCTTTGGAGCTTGCGCCGACAGCCAGTTCAACGGCGACCTTGGCGATGGGCGATGCTTTGGCGATGGCGCTGATGGAACAAAAAGGTTTTAGCGTCGAGCAATTTGCGGAATATCATCCGGGCGGAAGCTTGGGATTTAAACTGAGTCGGGTGAGCGATAACATGCACACCGGTGCCGGATTCGTTCTGGTGACCGAGGACACTCCACTGCGAAAAGTTTTTTCTTTGATGAGCCAGAAGGACACGCGCGGGACGGCGGGAATCGTCGATGGCAACGGAGATCTTTTGGGTGTGATCACCGACGGCGACATTCGTCGTCGCTTGGAATTGAATGAAGATCCTTTAGCGGGAGTGGCACGCGACATGATGACCCGCAATCCGCGCACCGTGGATGCTGGGGAAATTGCCGAGAAAGCTTTGTTCATGATGGAGCAGTTTCGGATCACATTGCTTTTCGTTTTGGATTCAACATCCGCGCAACCGAAAAAACCGGTCGGCGTCATTCACATCCATGATCTCTTGCGAAACAAAGTTCGGTAGCTGATTCTTGCGTTTGGCCATTTGGTCAAGGTTCTGATTGTCAGAACCTTGAGTGTGGGTTCGGCGCACATCTTTCGCCATTGCCGCTCGAGCATGAGTTAAAACTGAAATTTAAAACTCTGCGCTTGAGAACGTCGTGCGCAAGGGGAGTCCTACGCGATGGAAAAGTCTTGATCGTGGGGAAGTCTTGAAGGGAAAGCTCTTGCGAGATGGGAAAAATCCCGACGTCGGTGTTAGGGGGATGACGCCGGGACTGGGGGGAATCAATCAATTAGCGGCAAAGTCTTTTGGAAATCTGTTGTTGTTCTGAGTCGCATTTTTGAACGCGGCAATCACGCAATCCGTGATAGTAGCAAGAGTCATAAGCGCGACGTTCGGCATCGCCACGATCGGAAGATTCACCCGTGACGGTCACTTGTTTACCGAATTGATCGACGCCAGTGGCTTCACAGATTTGATTTTCGGCGTAGCAGGTTTCGTTGCAGTTGCCATGCGCTTGCAAACATTCGCCACAAGAATTGTGTCCGCGGAAATGCTCTTCCCAACCGGTGTCGGTGTACGTGCAGCTGACCTGGCCTGGATAGTAGCCACCTGGATAATACGGCGGAGGATAATTTGGTTGAGGCTGCGGATGAGGATGTTTCGCATCGTAGATGGCTCCGACAACATCCCAGAAGCCGGCTTTTGCGGCAAAAGGCATCACTGAAAACACGAGTGCGCAAATAAGAATCATCTTTTTCATGTTTTTTCCATTTCTAGGGCTGTTCCAGCACCTGTTAGTTGATTCGACGGGGAGATTAGCAAGACAGGCGCCAATATTTTTGAGACAAATTGACACCCCTAACAGGAGCGTTGACGACAAGCGCTAACTTGTTGAATGGAAAAGACAGATTTTAAACTTGGCAGTTTTAAGCTGCCAGTTTTGGTTTGTATTCAGGATTGAAAAACTGGGATGGAAACTTGGCTCTCAGGGTTGGGCTTTCTTCGATAAAGCGGGGCACATAGCCCGTCGAAACAATGCCATTGGCCGTTTCCGACCATTTGAAAATGGCTTCGGTCAAATATCTTTCCTGAGATCGACCCAGTACTTCCATGATTTCCACAACACGACGTTTGCCGTCCGTGCTCCGCTCGACCTGAACGATCAAGCTCAAAGTATCGGCAATGTCTGTTTGGATCATCGAAAGAGGGGCTTCAATTCCCGAGCGCAGAATCATGGATTCCAGGCGGCGCAGAGCATCCGCAGCCGAGTTGGCGTGGATCGTGGTCATGCTGCCTTCGTGGCCGGTGTTCATCGCCATCAACATGTCGAAAGCTTCCGAGCCTCGGCACTCGCCAACGATGATGCGGTCCGGACGCATGCGAAGCGCATTTCGCAAAAGCTGGTCGGTGTGAATCGGGACTTCGGTCGAGGTCGAAGATCGGGTTTCCATGCGGACTAGATTTTTGATGTTGATTTGAATTTCGGCCGTGTCCTCGATCGAGATCACGCGCTCTTTCGGGCTGATGAATGTCGTCATCACTCCCATAAATGTGGTTTTGCCGCTGCCGGTTCCACCGCTGATCACCAGATTTTGCCGACTGGCGACGGCTTGATTCAAAAAATAAATCGTTTTTTCATCCACGCTGCCGGATTTGATCAGGCTTTGGTGATTGAAGTTCGCGACCGAAACTTTGCGGATGGTGACGCAAGGACTTTCGAAAGCGATCGGTGGAATCACGATGTTCAAACGTGAGCCGTCTGGCAAGCGAGCATCGAGGTAAGGCGTTTTGCGATTCAGTTCTTTTCCGAGAACGGCGGCGAGCGAGGCGACAAAACGCGCGAGGGCTTCGGGATTGAGAAATTTATGTTCGGCCGCTTCGATGACGCCATTTCGTTCGATGTAGATGCAATCCCAACGATTCACCATGATCTCGCTGATAGATTTATCCAAGAGATAGGGCTTGAGTGGACCAGCTTCCTGTTTCCAATCATTTTGCGGCGATAATGGGCCGGTCTGATCACTCATCGAAATTCTCCTTCGAACTGACTGTTGAATTTATCGGCTGACGGGAGCTAAAAATTGAGATGCGACCAAGGTCCGTATCCGGGACCTATTTTTTCAACCAGCCTTGCCCAGAGTTCTCTGACCTCGTCACAATGAGACTGTGGAAGCAAAGCTGAACAAAATTAAATTGTTGATCATGGATGTCGACGGAGTCCTGACGGATTGTCGAACATTTATGGATTCGGATGGCCAGTGGAAGCGCCTGTTCTCAATTCGTGACGGTTACGGGATCGCCCGCATGATGGAGGCCGGTTACAAAACGGCCGTCATCACCGGAACCAAAGCATTGGACATCGAAAAGCGGGTTCAGCATCTGGGCATCCATTATTTCTTTCAAGGCTCGACGGAAAAAATGCCGGCATTCGAGCAGATCCAGAAAGATTCGGGACTGTCGCCAAATGAGATGGCCTATATCGGGGACGATCTCTTTGATATTCCGCTGCTGAAGAAGGTGGGGTTTGCCGCCACCGTGCCGGATGCCATGGAAGAAGTTTTGGAAGTGGTGGATTACGTGACGAAGCGACCCGGTGGCAACGGTGCCGTGCGCGAGGTCTGTGATTTTATTTTTAAGTTCGGGGCTTTCAGCGGTCGCAAATAGGACAGCATCAAGGAATGACAACTATGAATCGATTGTTTGCAAAATGGGGCTTGATCACTTTCTTCGCGATGCTTTTGGTTTTGGTGGAAAGCAATGAAGTGCGCGCGGCCGAATCGATGGATATCCAAGAAGACGAGCTGGCGCAAGAATCCGTTCTGCCAAAATTCGACCGCCCCGATACGGTTCGCCACCGCAACGTCGTGACCGAGAAGAAATTCGAAGGTGGCGTGTATTATGGATGGAATATTCTCGAGCCGATCTTGAATCAAAGCAAAGTCGGGGTGAACTTGGGTTATCACCTGAGCGAGCAATCCGCGATCATGTTCAACTATGCGCAGTGGATGTCGGGCTTGAACCAGCAATACACCGATGGTCTGGCGGCCGGCGGAAACAATCTTGATTTCGACCGTTCTCCGAAATTGAAGTATTCGTTGTATGGTCATTACGAATGGAAGATCTTCTACGGAAAAATCAGTTTCACCAAACAAGGCGTCGTGAATCTTTCGACATATCCTATTTTCGGAGTGGGGACGACGGCCTACGAACATAAAAGTTATTTCGGTGCTGATGTTGGCATCGGACAGAAATTTTATTTCGGAAAATCAATCGCCCTGCGTGCGGATTTCAAACTTCAGTACGCGCAAAAGCCCAGTCCTTTTTTGAAAGGACACATGAAAACAACGGATCCCAAGCCGGAAAATTTGACCGACTTCCAAGATAAGTGGGACATCGGCACCATGCTCGAGATCGGCGTTTCCTTTCTGCTTTAGGGTTTTCTCCTCACGGCCGAACCGCGTTCGGTCTCCAGCACTGTTCCCGCAAATGCTTGCCGACCGAAATCACTTTCATCCACCAGCGACGGAGCGGGCGTTGATGCGCGATAAATTTGGCGCTTGAACAAGGCTTCTCGATCCAAGCATTTCGACTTTTATCTGGTCCGGTCCGGTCTAGTTTCATCTCGAGTTCCTACAAGCCTTCAGAAAAATTAGCTATTTTAAGAAGTGGCAGGTTGAAGGATGTGAAAATGCGAAAAAGTTTTCTACTAGGTACGGCATTGTTCGTGATGACTCACTTTGTGACGCCAGCCTGGGCACAAGAAGAGGATAGCTTGGATAATTCGACTGATGTGGATCAGATTGAAGCCGAGCTTGCAAAGCGAACCGTAAAAACTCCGGCGCCAACGGAAGTCAAAGTTGAGAAGGATGAAAAGCTTGAAGATTTCTCAGGTCTCGGGAAGCTTGCGCCTTTCAGTGAAATCTCGGTCATCCAAAAGCGTTACATGCCGAAGACCGGTCGCTTTCAATTTTTCTTGGGCCTCGCGAACGTGGTGAATGATCCCTGGTTCTTAGGGATCGGCGCGGATGCGCGTCTCGCTTACCACTTCACCGAATCTTGGGGCGTCGAAGCGACGGGCGTTTTCCTGACGAACTCGCAACGGGAAGCCATCAAGGATCTTTACGATCAGCACGGAGTCCGCACGGATTCGATCATCACGGCGAAGGGTTACACCGGCGCTTCGGTTGTCTGGAATCCGATTTACGGAAAAATGGGAATGTTCAATCGTCGCATCATCCCGTTTGATATGTACTTTGCTTTGGGCGGCGGTTCGACATCGGTCGACGGTGGCAGCGGCGGTACCACCATGCATTTTGGGACGGGACAAATTTTCGCTCTGTCCAAAGCCATGGGGTTTCGCTGGGATTTTTCTTGGAACAGTTTCAACGCGACTCCAAACCAAAGCGATGCGCAAAAAACGGCGAACATTCAGCCCAGCTCACAAAGCTTTAATAACTTGCTTCTGACATTTGGTTTCAGCTTTTTCTTTCCGGAGGCCAAGTACCGATGAGAACACACTCAGTCTTGATCAGTTCTGTTCTGGCGGCGATTATGGGCCTGGCTCCTATGTCGGCTTACGCGCAGCCCGCCCGCACGGCGCGAAGGGTTGCGGCTCCGGTTCACAAGGCCGCTCCGAACAACACTCGCGGATTTTCGCCGCAACCGAAAGCGGCCGCCACCCCTGCGACGTCCAGTCAAAGCCAACGACAGCTGTCGGAAGCGTTAACCATGGTTCGCAATGGTCAGTACGACCAGGCGGCGGTTCGATTGTTTTCTTTAGCTCGACGGTCCGATCTGGTCGAAGAGCGCATGCAGATCAAATACATTCTGGGCGTTTGCTTGCTGGAATTGAATTTCAATCAGGTGGCCGCGTTTCAATTCGTGGACGTGATCCGAAACGGCAACAGCAAGTACACGAAGCAAGCCATCGAAAAGCTGACCGTTGCGGCGGACGAGCTGGGTGATGACTCGCTTTTGACGTACGCGATCTCGAAAGTTCAGATTGAAGATTTTCCCGATAAATATCGCGACATGATCTTCTACCGTTTGGGCGAGATCAAACTGAAGAACGGGCAGTCGCTCGAAGCCGCGCAGGCTTTCAGCAAGGTCGGATCGACCAGCCGGTATTTCACCCAAGCTAAATTCAACCGAGGGCGCGCGCTATTAGAGGCCAATCAGCCGAATGAAGCGCTCAAGTCTTTTCAAAGTCTTCTGCAGACACGAAGCATGGCGAGCGTGACCGATACCAACCGGGTCGCGGCCGAGCTGGCGATTGCGCGAACCTATTACCAAGCGCAAGATTGGGATTCCGCCATCGAGTGGTACCGCAAGATTCCGCGTGACACCGAATTCTGGCATACCGCTTTGTTTGAAGAAAGCTGGGCGTTCTTGCGAGCGGCCCGATTTCGTTCGGCCCTTTCCAACTTTCAGTCACTGCACTCTTCTTACTATGAAGACTTTTACATTCCCGAATCTCTGCTGTTGCGGGCGATCGTGTATCTTTACATCTGCAAGTACAGTGAGATGGATAAGGTTTTGGATCTCTTCGAGAAGACTTACGGACCGGTACGCAACAGCTTGGCAGATTTCGTGAAAACCAATCGGGACCCGATGTCCTATTACCAAGAGATGGAAAAGACCATTCTGGCCCGTCGTGATGGACGCACGCCAGCCGGTTTGCGAATTCCGTTCAATGTTGCCAAGCAGCTGACGGATGAGGGCGATATCAAGCGGGCTTTCGCTTACCTGAAAACGCTGGGCGAAGAGAAACGACGCCTGGATGCGCATCCAGTTTTGGGCCGTGGATCGCTGGCTAATTATGCCAATAAAATTTTGAGCAACCGAAACCGCAACACGCGCATCAGCATCGGCGATATGACAAAAGCGCACATGATGACGATCCGCACGGACCTGCATGATCTTTATGAGCAGGCGGGTTTCATCCGCTACGAAATGATCAACGGCCAAAAAGAGCAATTGAAAAAGAGAATCGCTGGCAAAGATATCAGCGACAAGCAAATCGACGAGAACGTAAACCGAGAATTTTACGTTCAGAACGGTTACGAGTACTGGCCATTCGACGGCGAATACTGGCTTGATGAAATTGGAAATTACCACTATCTCGGAAAACAGAGTTGCGAGTAATTATGAAGAAGATTTTATTTTCCCTTTCGGTCCCCGTGTTCGTTCTTGCTGCAGAGCCAGTTCTCGCTTTGCAGTCGAACAAAAATCACAGCAAGAAGCCGACAGCCGCGACCACCCCGACGAAGAAAAAAACGGTGGGCGAGCTGTTGAAACAAGCCGATCGTGGCGCCGGTCTTTCGATGCAGAAGAAAGACATTTCTCTGCCTGAAGCCGGAGACCTTTTTGATCAGAAAAAAACTCAGGTCAATCTCAATCAGGTGAAGCCGCCGAAGACATCGACTTTCTTCGAAGATGCAAACGACGACAAGGCCCGCCTCGAGAAGATCACGGATCAGCAGATCGCCGAGCTTTTCAAGCTGACGCAGAAATTTAAAAATTCTCCGCAGCGGGGAGAGTTGTGGCTTCGTTTGGCCGAGCTTTACGTTGAAAAAGCGGCGGTGATTGATTTCCGCAAACAGGGCGATTACGATAATGCCCTGAAGGACTATCAAGCCGGTAAACGAAAGAGCAAGCCCGTGCTCGACCTGGCCGATGCCAAAGAGTACAACAAAAAAGCAATCCAGCTTTACGAATGGTTCGCCCGGGATTTTCCAAAAGACGACAAGATGGACCAGGCGCTCTTTTTCCTGGGTTACAATTATTACGAGCTTGGCAGCCTGGAAATCGGAACCAAATATTACACGCGTTTAACGAAAGAATTTCCGACCAGTCCCTACGTGATCGAAACCAACTTTGCCCTGGCCGAATACCATTTTGAAAACGAGAAATGGCAAGTGGCGCAATCGCATTACGCCCAGGTGCTCAAGTACAAGCGTCATCGCCTGTACAACTTTTCTTTGTACAAAACAGCTTGGTGTCAGTTCCGTTCCGGTCAAACACGCGAAGCTTTGCAAACCATGGAAAACCTGATCCGCGTCTCGAAAGAGCAGGCGACTCAGGACCGCGTTCAAGGAAAGAAAACGATCAACAAGGGCCGTTTGGAAAACGAAGGCTTGCGTGACATCGTGGTCTTCTACGCCGATGTCGGCGAGGCCGAAAAAGCTCCTGGATATTTCAAAGCTTTGGCGGGTAAAGACGGAAATAACTATGTCGAAAAGCTGGCCTACCTTTATGCCGACAAAGGAAACCTGGCGGGCTCGCGGTACCTGTTCAATTACCTGATCCAGCAAGATCCGACTTCGGTGAAAGCATTCGATTACAAGTACCAAGTGGTGCGGCTTTTTTCGAACGCCAAGAAATCTCGCGAATTTCGCGAAGAAATGTTCGCCTGGATTCGTGATTTCGGCACGGGCAGTGCTTGGTACCAAGCCAATCAGGCCAACACCGATTTCGTCGCGAACTCGTACAAGCTCCGCGAGCAAACTTTGCGAACTTATATCTTGCAGCAACACCAAACAGCGCAGAATTCACGCGCGGCTTTCTCGCAGGCCTTGGCGCTGGAAGGTTACAAGCTTTACCTGACAGAATTTAAAGATTCGCCGGTCGTGGCGGATATGCACTTTTACTATGCCGAACTTTTGTATGATTTGAGAAAATACAACGAGGCCGGCGAACAGTACAGCTGGGTCGCGCAAAATGGCAAAAACTCGAAATTCTACTCGCGGGCCTCTGAGAACGTCGTGTTAGCCCTCGAGAAGGACCTGCCAAAGGATGAAGAACTGGCACAGAAAATCGGCAAGAGTGTCGACCCTCTGGCGCTGGATTCGCGCTCTGAAAAATTCATCGCCGCGGCTCAGGATTACATCGTTCGCTTGCCGGATACCGAAAAGGCGATCGAGATGAAGTTTCGTATCGGCCGCTTGTACTATCAGCACAATCAGTTCGATCAGGCCATTCCGTTTTTTCGCGAAATCGTTTCGAAGCATTCGAAGTCCAAGTTCGCCGAATACTCGGCCAATCTTTTACTGGATGCCTACAACCTGAAGAAGGATTATGCGGGTCTGGAAAAAGCCGGGGGCGAATTGCTGGCGATGCCGGGAATCGCGGGATCGAAAGCGGGTTCAGACATTCGCGAAGTCATGGAAAAAGCGAGCTTCAAGCGTGCCCAAGATCTCGAGGTTTCGAAGGATTTCGGCGGCAGTGCTCAGCAGTTTGAAAGTTTCGCAAAACAGAACCCACACTCGCCACTGGCGGTGACGGCGCTGTTCAATTCGGCGATCAACTATGAGCGTGCCGGTATGAACAACAAAGCGATTTCGGCCCACGCGGCGGTTCTGAGCTCGAAGGAAAAAGCGGCTGAACCTTTGAAGCCGAAATCTCGTCGTATCATCGGTAAGCTGTATCAGGATGCAGGTTTGCTCGAAGAAGCCGCGGGAGCTTACAACGCGGCCGCGGTCGAGGCTGGCAAAGATCCGCTGGCGGCCAATCTTTACTTTAACGCCGCGATTTTGTACGAAGCGACCGGTAAGAATTCCGAAGCCATCCGTAACTACGAAACTTATTACAACACTTCGAAAAAGCATGATCGGGTGGAAGCCCTTTTCCAGATGGCGACCTTGCACCGAAAGCAGGGGGCATTGTCGAAGGCTTCGGATAACTATATCACTTACGTCAATTCGGGACAGGGCACCCAGGAACACAATGTCGAGGCTGCTTACTGGGTCTTCGATATTTCAAAACGCCTGAACCGCACGAGCGTGATGGAAACCTGGAAGCGAAGAACATTGAGCCTGCAAAAATCCTACGCTCCAGGCAAAAAGGGTCCAGGCGCGACTTACGCGGCGAAAATCAAATTGGCCGAAGCGACGGTTGTTTTCAACGAGTTGAAAGGCATCCGCATTCCGGCAAATCCGGCCCAGCAGCAATCCGCGGCGAAGAAAAAGATCGCGTTGGTCACGCGCTTGAACGGCGAGCTTTCCGATGTGGTCAAGTATGACAGCGCCGATGAAATCGTGGGCGCGCTTTCGATCTTGGGTCAGGCCAATTTGCACATGGGAGAATCCTTGGTCAATGCGCCGGTCCCGTCAGGATTGAATGCCGACGAGACCAAACAATATAAGGCAGGGATTGAAAAGCTGGCCGAGCCATTCTTCGGCAAAGCCAAAGAGAGCTTGAAGGCGGCCGTCGATCGCGGATCTGAATTGGATATGTTCAACGAGCATTACCACAAGGCCCGCCAGCTCGCATTGAAGCTGGATCCGAAAATGTATTATGACGGCGGAGAAATCGGTTCCGAAGTTCGCATGGGTAGCTGGGGGATGGAATGAAAAAATTGACGACTTTAACCGCAATGCTTTTGTTGAGCGCTTGCGCTTCGAAATCTCCGGCTCCGGTTGACGATGAGGCAATCGAGCCTGGTTACGCGGCGGAATCACCGAGTGCGAAGGCGAAGCCCGCGAAAAAAGCCAGCGAGGCCAGCGAACCCGCGAAGCAAGCCGCAACGACCTCACGAAGCGATGCGAGCGGTCTCAGTGAGGCCATCGAGAGCGGTAACGATGACAGCATCGCAAAGGCCGCTTCGATCGTGCTGGCGAAAAATTCGAACGATGCCAAAGCACTGAACGCGATGGGGTTGGTGCAATATCATAAAGGTCATTTGCCAGCGGCACTTTTGATGTTTGATAAAGCTTTGAAGGCGGATCCGCGCTTGGCCGCAGCTCACAGTAATCGCGGTCTTGTTTACCTTTCGCAGAAAGAAGACAGCAGCGCCCTGAAAGAATTCCGCAAGGCTTTAGAGGTGGATCCGGTCAACGGCATCGCCGCCGCGAATATTGGTTCGATCTACATCGAGAATAAGGACTATACAAAAGCCTTGGTGGCGATGGAAATTGCGTACCGACAGAATTCGAAAGACGTGAAGGTCCTGAATAATTACGGCATCGCTTTGACCGCGAATGAGAAATATCCGCAAGCGAAAGACGTGTACAAAAAAGCTATGGATCTCAATCCTGGCAACAAAGACATCATGCTCAATTACGCCATTTTGCTGATCGAACATTTGAACGCAAGTAAAGATGGACTGGACCTTTTGAGTAAGATTCGATTTCTTGGACCATCACCTGAGGTCAGGAATCGAATTAATGTTTTGGAAAATTCAGCAAAAGCTGGTTTAAAATAAGAAGACGGTGAATCAACATATGTGCATCATGAGAAACAGCTGGAAAAAAACAATTTGGTTCGTGGCGATCCTCACGGTTGTCGCCTTTTCTTCGCAGATTCTGCATGCACAAGAAAAGATTGAGAAGAAAAAAGCGCTGAGCTTTGAAGACGAGTTGGTTGAAGGCTCGACGCAAAAGCCGGAACTTTTTTATCTCTTTCAGAAGAAGAACTTCAATTACAAACGTCTGATTAAACTGAGAGAGAATTTTCTGCCTGAAATGAGAAAAACATCTGAGGATCTTCAACGAGTTCGGAGTTCGAATTGAAATCACCCATCATTCTGCGAATATTTAAAGGCAATCAGCTAGTCGAAGTGAAACAGTTCGAAGCGGACCAGGTTATTTTTGGTCACGACGCCGAAGTCACGGTCGATCTTGATGATCCCAATATTTCGGCGATTCACTGCCTGATCGAACTTCGCGATTCCGGTTACTATCTTTGTGACATGGGCTCGACGACGGGAACGAAGAAGAACGGTCACCCCGTTTTGGACGAAGCGATTTCTTCGGGCGACAATATCGAAGTCGGTCCTTTCCGCATTCAATTTTTTGTCGGCGCACCAAAACCAAAGGTTCCTCCGGCAGACGTCACCGCGGCCATACCGGTTGCGGTTCCCGTCGAGCCGCCCGCACCTCCGGCAGCGGCTCTGCCGAAGCCACCGGCACCACCACCGGCTCCTCCGGCAGCGGCAGTTCCGCCGAAGGCCGCGCCGGCGACACCTCCGCCAAAAGCGAAAGTGCCAACACTTGATTCCGTGGTCGCGCCACCAGCAACACCGGCGCCCGGATATGTGCCGCCCACCGCGCCGCCACCGGCCAGTGCTACACCGGCCGTCAAGCCACCGAAGCTTCCCGAAGTGCGCAAGGCGGGCGGGGAATCTTTCGTTCATAAAAAATCGAAATCCGCTGAGGGCACCTTTGCGCCCGCCAGCGAAATTCAAAATCTACAAGATTATTTGAAGCCCACCAAAGGTCCGGTGGTCGAAGTCATCGTGGCATGGCAAGAGCGCATTCTCGCGACTTACCATTACGGTGGTGATCAGAACGTGACGATTGGTTCGTCACCCAAAGCGGACATCGCGGTGCCAGGTTCATTTATCAAGGGCGCGGTTCCGTTCCTTGAACTCAAGGGTGGTTGCCGTGTTTTGGCCGCCGTTGATATGGAAGTCAGCTTGCTCAATTCGTCTCAAGGCAAATTCGGCTTAGACGACATGATGAAAAATGGAAAAGCGTTAAAGGCAGGTCCTTCGAACGCCATCCGTTTGGACCAAGGCGAGCTCTTGTGTTTGTCATTGGATGATGGCGCGATTCAAATTTACGTTCGTTACGTCGCCAACACGATCAAGCCGATCTTGGCCACGCCGCTGGATTTCTCAGCTGGCGAGCTCACCGGTTTGATTGTCGCGCTGGTGATCGTGTCGTTGACCGCTCTTTACATGTCGGTCTACACGCCGACACCTCCGGATGTGAAAGAAGAAGAGCAGGTCCGCTTGGCGCAGTTTATTTACAATAAACCGCCACCGACCACGCCGCCGCCACCAGAGCCAACCATGCCTCCGGTCAAAAAAGAAGTGGAAGTGAAACCTCCGCCTCCGGTTGAACCCGAGAAGGTTAAAGTTGCGGAAGTGAAAAAAGAAACGGTTCAAAAAGGTAAGAAGGACTCGGTTGCGGCCGTGAAGCAAAAAGAAGCCGCCAAAGCTTCTGAAGTTCGTCCCAATCCTTCAAAAGTGGATCGTCCGAAAAAGTTCACTTCGATCAAGCATGGGGGCGCGACGAAAATCGGCGAAACCGCTGGTGCTAACGCCCAGTCGGCAAAAGACGTGAATAAGGTCGGACTCTTGAGCGCCTTCGGTGGCGGCGGAGTCAGAAAAGAACTGGATCAAGCGTACTCGGGTTCAGGGGAACTTTTGGGTATGGCCAACCAAGCGACCGGAAAATCAGGTCAGAATGAAAGTCGCGATGGCGATGACATTGGTTCAAAGATCAAAGACACCGGTGCCGGCGGTAAGGGCACCGCGACCCAAGGGATCGCGGGCATCGGAACCAAGGGTCGTGGCGGCGGTTCCAGCAACTACGGATCCGGAATCGGCTTGGGCGGCAAAGGAAACGTGACGATCGATGCCGGTGGCGCGGATGAAGGATGGGAAGGAACCATCGACCGCGAAGCGGTTCGCCGCGTGATCCGCTCGATCCTGAATCAAATCAAGTCCTGCTACGAGCGCGAATTGCGCGTGAAAAAAGGTCTTGAAGGAAAAGTGGTCATCCAGTTTGAGATCATGGAACAGGGACGCGTTCGTTCAGCGAAAACAAAAAATTCGTCGATGAGCAGCCCCGCCGTCGAATCCTGTGTCGCCGCTCGAATTCGGGAAGCTCGCTTTCCGGAACCGCCAGCGGGCACGATCGCCGTTGTTGACTATCCTTTCGTATTTGGTGCTCAAGAATAATTAAACTTTAAAACCGGCGTGGACGCCGGATCAGTGTTCGTTCAAGGAGGAAAAAGTGGACCCAGCAGTAGCGCAAGCAGCAACGGATAATATGCCGTTATTCCAAAGAGCTTTCATGGAAGGTGGAGCGGTGATGTACGTCATCCTTCTCATCGGAATCATCACGGTCTTTCTGGTCGTCGAGAGATTCTTGGCTCTTAAAAACCTGACGGTGGATAAAAAAGAATTCACCGACAACATCTTCGGCATGATCTTGCGGGGCGATCTTCGCCAGGCGATCACGTTCTGCGATTCTCGGCAGACGCCGTTGACCAACGTCATCAAGGCCGGTCTGGTGCAAGCCATGAACCGTCGCCCGGATGAAGAAGTGCAAGTGGCGATGGACGCCGCGGCCCTTCGTGAAACTCCGAAATTAGAAGGTTGGACATCGTTCTTGGCGGTGACGGGTAACGTCGCGGTCTTGGCGGGTCTGCTTGGAACCATCATCGGTATGATCACATCTTTCCGAGCGGTGGCCGCGGCCGATCCAGCGGAAAAAGCCGTCGAACTTTCAAAAGGTATCTCGCACGCCCTGAACTGTACCGCATTCGGTCTGCTCGTGGCGATCGTCTCGATCGTGGCTTACGGTTACTTTCAGCTTCGCATCCAACGTGCGGAAAATGATGTCACCGAAAGCAGCATGAGTCTCTTGAACTTGGTTGCTAGCAACCGTGATAAACTGAAGGAATAAGCCATGGCACATATCGAATCGGGTGGTGGTAAAGGTCGCAAAGTTTCGCTCGAGCTCAACCTCGTGCCGTTCATCGATTTGATGAGCGTCTTGATCACCTTTCTCTTGATCACCGCGGTTTGGTCTCAGGTGTCCATGATCCAGGTTGGCAGTTCGTTGTACGGAAAAAAGAACGATCAGGCTCCCCAAATTCCTCCGGAGGCTGATGTTGTTTTGAAGTTGGACATCCGACCCACAGGGTATCTTCTGACTCTCGGCAAACAGGCGATCACGATCCCGCTGCTCAACAAAGAGTATGATGAAGCGGGGCTGATCGCTCAGCTCGAAAAAGCAAAGCAATTGTATCCCAACAAATCGGATGCCGCGATCGCCATGTCGGATGATCTCCCGTATGAACGGTTGATCAAGGGCATGGATGGATTCTTGAAAGCGGGCTTTCCGCAAATCTCTGTTTTGACAGGGGGACCGAACTAATGCCAATCCATCCGCCGGGCGAACGATTTCGCTACAATCGCAATATGAAAAAGAAAAAAGGAAAACGTGAAGTCGCGGCGGTTCTGCAGCTGACGGCGATGGTCGACATGTTCACGGTTCTCGTCGTTTTCCTTTTGCAAAACTATAATGTCACCGGACAGGTTCTTTACATTCCAAAAGAAGTCGTTCTGCCAAAAGCGGAAAAGATCAAAGAACTGAAGCCCGCGGTCGTCGTGACCATTTCCGACAAGGAAGTGCTTCTCGATAAGAACGTGGTCATCACCGCTCAGGCTTTGCGAAGCCAAGAGTCCTGGATGATCGAGTCCCTTCACAAAGGACTGACCGAGGCCTTGAAAAATGCCCGCGAAGACTATGAGAAGAGCTTGCAAACCAAGCTGCAAACGGCCGTCGATGCGGCTCGCGGCGAAAAAGACAAAGATCAAACGCCATGGAACAAGGTGACAATTCAGGCCGATAAAGGAATTGATTTTCTCACCGTTAAGAAAGTGATGTACACAGTCACTGAAGCAGGAGCGGGCGAGATCAATTTTGCTGTCAGCAAAGAAAAAGCCCAGTAATATTTTTTGATGCGGAAACTGACCGGTATTCTATTTGCGATCTTCATGGTTCTACTTTTCTTGGAGATCTGGGTCGGTTTCCCTATTTCTCTCGAACACGAAAATCAGCCAGAAGCGACGGCCGCGGCCGACAAATCACAGCCTCCGGCCAATCCCGCCACTCCGACCACATTGCAAACTCAACAAAAAATGCAGGGTGTGCACTTGGTGGAAAGCCGTAAGGGTGCACGCGACTGGGAGCTTTTTTCGGAAGCCGCCGAAAATTCGAAGGGCGTTGGCGCGTGGAATCTGAACAAGGTCCGCGTCCTTTTTTATAACAATGATCATGTGGATTTTATCGTCACCGGGGATCGGGGCGCGATCGACTCGGGCAGCAAAGACATGAAGATCGAAGGCAATGTCATCACGAAATCTGCGAATGGTTACACTTTTGAAAGCAATTCGGTGACCTACCTTTCCGCCAGCCGCACGATTCTCAGTCCGGAGCAGATTAAAATGATGGGTCCTCCGGATGAAAAAGGAAAAGGCTTGTTGCTGACGGGCGCAAAAATGGAAGCGCATGTGGAAGACAGTCTGATGAAAATCAGCGACAAGGTGGTGGCCACCAAGCAGCTGAGCGAGGGCAAGCAATTTCAAATCAAAAGCAGAAATGCCGAATTTTCGGGCAAAAATCGTTTGGCGCATTTCATCGGGGATGTTTCGATTGATGTTGGCGGCATGAAAATGGAAGGTCCCGAGGCCAACTTTGTTTATCGACCCGGAGCAGATATTCTTCAATCGGTGGTGGTGAAAGGCGGCGTCAAGGTCAGCGATGTCGACAAGTTTGCGACGTCTGATACGGTCAAATTTGATCCAGAACAGAATAAGTTTACCTTTAATGGGCGACCACGCGTCGTGCAAAACAACGACGAGATCACGGGCGAGCAAATTGTCTTCATCGATGGCGGAAAAAAGGTTAAGGTTGAGAAAATTCGCGCCCGGATGGAAAAAAAAGAATGAGTCTGCTGACCGTTTCCCACATTTCAAAAACCTACAAAAAACGCAAGGTCGTGAACGACGTTTCGTTTTCGGTCGAGTCTGGGAATGTGGTGGGATTGTTGGGGCCAAATGGAGCCGGGAAAACCACCAGCTTTTACATGGTGGTCGGATTGGTCCAAGCGGATACGGGCGACATCCTTCTGGATCAAGATTCCATCGGCAAAGACCCCATGTACAAGCGGGCCCGTGTGGGTCTCAGTTACCTGGCGCAAGAGCCCAGCATTTTTCGCAAGCTCACCGTTTCCGAGAATATTCAAGTGGCCCTCGAGGCGCACGGATATTCGGATTCCAGAAAAGCTGAAAAACTGGAAAGCTTACTCCAAGACTTTCGTATTACTCATATTAAAGATAGCTTTGGATACTCGTTGTCAGGCGGTGAAAGGCGACGTGTGGAAATCGCGCGCGCTTTGGCGGGAGCGCCTAAATTCTTGCTGCTAGATGAGCCCTTTGCCGGAATTGATCCGATTGCCGTTGCCGACATTCAAGACATTATCCGGCATTTGAAAGCTCAAGGAATTGGCATCCTGATCACAGACCATAACGTTCGTGAAACCCTCGGTATTTGTGATCGCGCTTACATCCTGAAAGATGGCCAGATTCAAGTCCAGGGGACATCTCACGAAATAGCCAACTCTGAGCTAGCCAAAAAGTTTTATTTGGGCGAAAATTTTAAATTGTAGGGCCTCAGCTTTGTCGGTCTGATTTTTTGCGTGTTGCATCCTGGGGCACAGAAAAACCCAATCTGACAAAACATGATAAGCTCAAAGCGAAAATCAAAGCGAAAAGGTGTTGCAAGGTCGATGCCGTCAATGATTCGCTAGAACGATAAGAGATCGAGAGAAGATCGATAAGGGATCGAGTTAGAGAAGGTCTTCAAGGAAGACAAGAGTAGAGACAAGAAGAAAGACAAGGAGCCGAGCTTGGCAGTCCAGTTGAGACAGTCGATGAATTTAAGCCAAACATTGCGGATGACTCCGCAATTGCAACAAGCCATCAAGCTTTTGCAATTGTCCCGCATGGAATTGGAAACGGCTGTCCGCAAAGAGCTCGAAGAAAATCCGATTCTCGAAGAGACGCAAGATCTGAAAGAAGACGATCTCAAGCGAACCAAAGAAGCGGCGGACACCGTCGATCCTTCGGCGGAAAATACCAGCAACGACCAAGACCCGCAGAAGCAAGATGAATTCGAGTGGGAATCCTATCTCGAAAACTCTTACAAACCTCCGCAGCAAATGGGCGGTGGTAACGAAGAGATCATGAATTATGAAAACGTGATCTCGACCACGGAATCTTTGCATGACTATTTGATGTGGCAAGCAAAGATGTTCGGCTTTGCGGAAGACGAGCTGGCGTTTGCCGAGCTCTTGATCAATTACATCGACGACGACGGATACATCTTAACGCCACTGGCGGAAATCGCCGAAAGCGAAAAAGTCGCTGTCAATGATCTCGAAGACGTCCTGAAATTCGTGCAAGAATTCGATCCTCCGGGCGTTGGCGCTCGCGATTTGAAAGAATGCCTTTTGATTCAGGCCAAGGCGATTGAGGAAGACACTCATGATCTGGTGAACCTGATCAACAATCACTTGAAAGATCTGGAAAAGAAAAACTTTGAAGGCATCGCCCGCACCATGGGACGCGAGATCAGCGAAGTCGCGGACATGTGCAAAATCATCTACGCGATGGACCCGAAGCCTGGACGTGCCTATGCGCCGGCCGATACCCAGTACGTCACGCCTGACGTTTACGTTTACAAAGTCGGTGACGATTACATGGTGTCTTTGAACGAAGACGGCTTGCCGCGTTTGAAGATTTCGAATTTTTATAAAAACATGCTGAAGGGTGCTGGCGGAAACGAAAAGACCCAGGACTATATCCAGGACAAATTGCGTTCGGCGGTGTGGTTGATCAAATCGATCCACCAACGTCAGCGCACGATCTACAAAGTCACGGACAGTATCGTGAAGCATCAGCGCGAGTTTTTGGACAAGGGCGCTGGTTTTATCAAGCCGATGGTCTTGCGCGATATCGCAAATGACATCGGCATGCACGAATCCACCGTCAGCCGCGTGACCACCGCCAAGTACGTGCACACGCCGCAGGGAATTTTCGAGCTCAAGTATTTCTTCAACTCGGGGATTGCGACTTCGGATGGCGATTCATTGGCGAGCGAATCAGTGAAGCTCAAGATCAAGGAATTGATCTCGAAGGAAGATTCGAAAAGTCCGTATTCGGATCAGCAAATCGTCGATTTGTTGAAAAAAGAAGGCATCGAAATCGCGCGTCGAACAGTGGCCAAGTACCGTGATGTGCTTCGCATCCTGCCGTCGAGCCGAAGAAAAAAGATTTTTTAAAAACCGATGATCAGCATTGTCATTCCCGTTTATAACGAAGAGCAGATTCTGCAAGATAGCGTTGCGCGCTTGTCGGAATGGCTATCGCTCAGAACCACACCCTTTGAGGTCCTGGTGGTCGATAACGGGAGCACGGACCGCACTCCAGAGATCGCCAAAGAACTGACCAAAAACTATTCTTGGTTTCGTTTTTTTCAAATCCCCCAGAAAAGTGTCGGTAAGGCTTTTGCCAAAGGCGTGCGGGAAGCGCGCTATCCCTATATCATCTCCCTGGATTGCGACCTGTCGGTTGATTTGATTTTCATTCAGTATGCGGAAAGTCTGCTCAAGTATTCCGCGATGGTGGTTGGTTCGAAAACCTTGGGGAGCCAGAAGCGCTCTTTCGTCCGCGTTTTGGGGAGCCAATTCTATCTCTTCGTCACCCAGGTTTTATTCAATATGACGATCACGGATTTTTCCATGAGCGCCAAGGGCTACCGCAAAGATTTGATCATGCCGGTCTTGGACGAAATCGATTGGTGGACGGCTTACGTTTTTGAAATCTGCGTGTGGTTGATTCAGCATCAAAAGACGGTGATTCAGGTCGGTGTGTCCTGCGAAGACCTGCGTAAAAGCCGCTTCAACATTTGGCACGAAGGATTTTACCGCTACAGCAATCTCTTCCGAGTTTGGAAAGAGCTGAAAAACCCTGATTCTTGGTTTCACCGCATCCGGGTCCCATGACGAGATCGCATTTTTTTCGTCGTTGGATTCGGTTCTTGCACAAAGCCCGGCCGGTGACGGATCTGATCGTAGTTCTCATGTCCTTGGGCGTCTTCTTCTATTATGCCCCCATCGATATCCTGAACCATGAACCAGCGACAGGCGGGGACACTGGTTCCCACTACTGGCCGCTGGTGACGTTGGTCAAAGAAGGATTGCCGCATTGGCATGTCCGCGTTTGGAATCCGGGCAACTTGGGCGGCGAGCCCCATCTCACGCATTATTTTCCGCTTCCCTATTTGTTGATGGCATTTTTATCTTTGTTCATGCCGCTCGCTACGGCTTTCAATGTCGGCACGATTTTACCAGTCGCCATTTTTCCCCTGAGCGTCTATGCCTGCTTTCGCCTGTGGAAAATTCGTTTTCCAATTCCGGCATTGGCGACGGTCGCAAGCTTGGCATTTCTGTACAACGAATCCTTTAGCATGTGGGGCGGCAATGCGCTGTCCACGTTGGCCGGACAGTTCGCGCACATTTACGCTTACTGTTTTTTCTTGGTGGGCCTGGGCGCGATGGGCGCGGCTCTCGCCAAAAAAAGATTTCCGTGGCTTGCGACCTTTTCGTTCGCGGCGGTGCTGATTTCGCATTTCTACGTCGCCCTTTTTCTGCCCATCGTCTACCTTTGCTTTTTGATTTTCGAAAGAACCGAAGACTTTCGCGCGCGTTTGAAGAAATTATTTCTGTCCGGAATCGGCGCCTTGTTTTTATCCGCTTGGTTCGTGATTCCGATGTTGCACAACTCGAAATGGAACACGGCTTTCGGTCTGAAGTGGTCGGGCGGAAAACTTTTGCAAGAGGCCTTCCCGGAATTATTTTGGCCCTTTGCCGTCGCCACGGCGCTGCTGCTTTTGCTCTTCGCGGCTTTGCGCTTGAGACGAGCCAACCCCGAGCGCGAGTGGACGGTGCTGTTCCCGCTCGCCATTTCGGTTTTTGTGATCGGCATCGGTTACTATTTCGTTTTTCCGCCTCTCGGTCTGGTCGACATTCGCGTGCTGCCAACGCTGCAGCTTTTTCTGTGCTTGCTCGCGGCCGTTTTGGTTGGTTTGGGATTGCGACGCTTTTTATCGGCCCCGTGGAGCTGGTTCATCGTCATTCCGCTTTCGGTCGTGATCGTGTGGTGGACGACATTGCAGATTCGGAATTTCCCTTTTTGGATGAAGTGGAATTATTCAAGCTGGAGCGCCAAGGGAGCTTATAAAGACCTGATGCAGCTCTCGGATCAGGTGCGCGGTGATTTTTCGCAGCCGCGAATCATCTATGAAAACAGCGACCTCTCAAACGCCGTCGGCAGCATGCGCGTTTTTGAAATGCTTCCTTACTTTGCGGGTCGGTCGACGATGGAAAGTGTCTACATGCAGGCCACCGTCCTGGCGCCGGCCGCATTTTACCTGCAAGCCCTGATCAGCAAGACCCCGAGCTGTCCGTTTCCGAATTACACCTGCACAAGCTTTGATGTTTCGCGCGTAAAAAATTATCTCTCGCTGATGGGGATCAGTGATCTGATCCTGATCAGCCCCGAAGTTCGCTCGCAAGCCGATCAATCTTCGTTTCTGACAAAGCAGGGACAGTACGGGATCTGGAATTTATATCACTCCAGCATCCCGTCTCTATTGGTGGATGTGCTCAAAATCCAACCGCAATGGGCCGAAGCGCCGGATTTCAAGGCGACCTTTTACCAATGGTTTTTGGATTACAAACCGGAAAATCCATTCTTGATCATCGCGCCGCCCGAAGATCGTTCGCGCATTCAAGCCGCCGTCGCGACCGATGAATGTCATCCGCAAGTTCATGTTGGCTTTGATCGCATCGAACTTGAAACCGATTGCGTGGGAAAATTTCACATTGTGAAATTCGCCTTTCACTCGACATGGAAGGTTTCCAGCGGCGATCCCTTGTACCTGACCAGTCCCGGTTTTATCGGCCTGATTCCTTCGACGAAAAAGGTCACTTTGACTTGGGGCGAGCATTGGCTTTGGACTTTGTCCGATGCGATTTCTTGGTTGTCCTTGATAGGAATGCTGTCGCTGTTGGGCTGGCGGTGGCGAAAAAAGAAATCGGGTGAGTCATGATTTGGCTCTTCGCTTTTCTGCTCGGTACGGCCCAGGCCGGTTATCTGCAAATCGTCGGTAAGCCTTCTATTCGCTTGGAAAAGTTAAATCAGAATTTGCAATTGGTTGGCGAATACCAGATTAAAAATCAGGGCGACGAAACGGCCCGGAATGTTTATCCCGAAATTCATGTGGATCAGTTTTCTTGGCATGGTGATCCCGTCATGCTGGATGCCGGCGCCACTTACGTCTGGAAAATTTCGCAAACGATTGCCAGCCAGCAGCTGGACTTGCCGCCGCTGGGTCGATTTGCGCTGATCATTTTTCATCACTATGAAGATCTGAATGCCTACCCCTTCGAGATTCCGTCGGTTCACCTTCTGAGCGTCGGAGCTTCGCCTGCGGTCAAAGAGCCCTTGGTTCAATTGCAAGTTCAAGCGGTCAGCGGGGTTCTGTATTCCGCACAATACACCGTGACGAATCCGACCGGTGATAAGTTTCATTTTCTGCCGATGTACGTGATCCCTCGAGAAATGGAAATGCGAAGCCCCGAGATTCCTCTCGAAGTCCCCAGCGGAGGCGAAATGGTTGGCTCGTTTTTATTTGAAAACAAAAAGGGCTTGGTGGGCAGCAACTACCACGCGTTTTTGGTTCTGCGCTGGATTGAAAACGGTCAACGGCAAGCGACCATGACGGGCGCTAATTTTCGCATTGAAAAAAATCAGACGCCTCGCCATTCTTGGAATCCGCAACAGATTTTCTGGGCCTGGTGGTTTTGGATCACGGCCTGCGGATTGATCGGGATGTGGGCTTTCTGGATTCGTCCCCTGCGAAAACTTCGGCAAAATGTTAAAATCTAAAAAATTTGCATAGGTTCGAGACGGGCCGTCGTACGCCATTTTTGACTCTCAGCCGGGGTGTCTTGAATTGAGACCGAAACGACCTCAGAGCTGCTCAGATCGCGTCCCGCATTAAGATTCGACTTTGAAAGACTCACCAAAAGTCCAGGACTGCCGATAAGTTTATAAATCCAACCCATAAACTGAGGGCTTAATCATGCAGTGGAAACACAATTTCAAACATGTGGATGTATCCGAATCTCTTCAGAAATACGCCGAAAGCACTTTGACCAAAGAAGAGCGTTTTTTGTTGAAGGATTCGCAGTGGCAGATTTTTTATAGCAAAGGCAAGCATCACCATGAATGCCAAGTGGACGTGCATGTGCAAAACGGCACAGGACATTTTAAAACCTCGGTGAAGAGCGATTCTTTTTACACGGCGGTCGACGAAGCTGCTGAAAAGCTCAGCAAGCAATTTCAGAAGAAGAAAGAGAAACTTCAGCATCACAAGGATTTTGCAAAATCACGTGAAGGTCGCCTGAAACGCATTAATTCCAAGCTAGAGTACGATAGCTCACCATTCCCGACAAAAAAGCCGGCGTAAAGAGCTTCTTTTGCCATCATTGATGCGCCTCATGGCGGCTCCATTCGGGCCGCCATTATCGGCGCGGTTCTAGCACCCGCCGGCAAGCCGCGATGGGCAGGGCTTCCAGCCTTTGCCTTTGGCTGACAGATTTGAGCCGATACTCTCGATATTATTGGCAAAAAAGGGGGTTTTCATTGACCCCCCGAGCTTCCTTTTGTAGCCTCGCTGGGTTCATTCAAATGATATCCATATAAGGCGGGCTCAATGTCTCAATTGAAAAACTATTTTTTTACCAGTGAATCTGTTTCTGAAGGTCACCCAGATAAAATGGCGGATCAAATCAGCGACGCGGTTTTGGACGCCATTCTGGCGCAAGATCCTCGCGGCCGTGTGGCTTGCGAAACTTTGCTCACAACAGGCTTGATCTGCGTTGCCGGCGAAATTTCAACGGGCGCTAAAATCAACATTTCAGAAATCGCTCGCGAGACGGTGAAAAAAATTGGTTACGACAACACCGACAAAGGTTTCGATTATAAAACCTGCGGCGTGATCGTGGCCGTTGGTCAACAATCTGCAGACATCGCCATGGGCGTGAAGGAAACAGGCAGCGAAGAGCAAGGCGCCGGTGACCAAGGTTTGATGTTCGGTTATGCGGTGAACGAAACTCCAGAGTTGATGCCGCTAACAATTTCTTTGTCACATAAGATTTTGAAAGAGATGGCCGACCAGCGCAAATCTGGCAAAGCTGATTTCTTGCGTCCCGATGCCAAGTCTCAGGTCACTTTCCAGTACGAAAACGGAAAAGCAAAACGCATCGACACGATCGTGGTCTCCACTCAACACACAGAGGCTGCGACCCAAGCACAGTTGAAAGACTATGTGATGGAAAGCGTTCTGCGCAAAGTGGTTCCTTCGCAGTGGATGGACAAGCAAACTAAAATTCTGGTGAACCCAACCGGTCGTTTCGTGATTGGTGGTCCGATGGGTGATGCCGGAGTGACGGGACGTAAGATCATCGTTGATACTTACGGCGGACACGGTGCTCACGGTGGGGGCGCATTCTCTGGAAAAGATCCTTCAAAAGTGGATCGTTCCGCGGCCTATGCTGCTCGTCACGTCGCTAAAAATATCGTGGCCGCAGGCCTGGCGGAAAAATGCTTGGTGCAGGTGGCTTACGCGATTGGTGTGGCAGAGCCTGTTAGCATCAACGTCAACGATTACGGCACCAGCAAAGTCGGCTCCGAAATTTTGGAAAAAGCAGTTCGTGAAGTCTGGTCTCTGAAGCCAGCTCGCATCGTTCAGGATTTGGATCTGTTGAAGCCAATCTACAGTGCGACTTCGACCTACGGACATTTTGGCCGTGAAGAATTCGCGTGGGAAAAAATCAACAAAGTGGCCCAACTGCAAGACGTTGTAAAAACACTGTCTCGGTAATCGATGGATCCAAAATACATCCGAAATTTTTCGATCATCGCGCACATCGACCACGGGAAATCCACCCTGGCCGATGCGCTATTGTCCGAAACGGGCGGTTTGTCAGCGCGTGAAGAAAAAGCTCAGTTCCTAGATAATATGGAGCTCGAGCGTGAACGTGGGATCACGATTAAAGCTCAGACCGTTTGTCTGTCTTTCAAAGCGAAAGACGGCGAAACCTATCAGATCAATCTGATCGATACTCCGGGACACGTGGACTTCAGTTACGAAGTCTCGCGATCTTTGGCTGCCTGTGAAGGTGCGATTCTGGTGGTGGATGCCAATCAAGGTGTCGAAGCTCAAACATTGGCAAACGTGTACTTGGCGATCAATAACAATCTCGAAATCATTCCTGTCTTAAATAAAATTGATCTTCCATCTGCGGATCCAGATGGTGTTAAAAAGCAAATCGAAGACACCATCGGCTTGGATTGCTCGGAAGCGATCATGGCCTCGGCCAAAGAGCGCATCGGCATTCGCGATATTCTGGAAGCGATCGTCGTCAAAGTTCCACCACCGAAAGCGGATCGAAGCCTGCCTTTGCGGGGTTTGATTTTCGACTCTTGGTTTGATGCTTATCAAGGTGTCGTCGTTTTGGTTCGTGCCGTCGATGGCACCATCAAAAAAGGCGAGCGCATCAAATTCATGGCCACCGGTGGGGACTACGAAGTCCTGCGCATGGGAAAATACACTCCATTTCCAACGCCAGTTGAGCAATTGGATGCGGGCGAAGTGGGATTTATCATTTGCGGCATCAAAGACATTCGCGACGTTCAAGTCGGTGACACGGTGACGGGTTCAAAAAATTCGGCACCCGAAGCGTTGCCTGGTTTTCAGCGCATCAAACCAATGGTCTTTGCCGGAATTTTTCCAGTCGTTGCGACCGAATATGAAAACTTGAAAGTCGCTCTTGAAAAGCTTTGTCTGAATGACTCGTCATTGACCTTCGAAGTGGAAAAATCCATGGCCCTGGGGTTCGGCTATCGCTGCGGCTTCTTGGGACTTTTGCATATGGAAATCGTGCAAGAACGTCTCGAGCGTGAATTCAATTTGAATTTGATCACGACCGCACCCACCGTTGTTTATAAAGTTCACTTGAATGACGGCACGATGATCACTCTTGAAAATCCATCGCAGCTTCCGGATGAAACCAAGATCCTGAAGATGGAAGAGCCTTTCGTGAAGGTGACGGTCCATACTCCGACGGATTACATCGGTGCAATCCTGAAGCTTTGCGAAGACAAGCGCGGTATGCAGATCAAGATGGATTACGTCAGTCCGACCAAAGTCATCATCGAGTACAAATTGCCGATGAACGAAATGGTGATGGATTTTTACGATCGTCTGAAATCCGTCTCCAAAGGATATGCGTCACTGGAGTATGAATTGATGGGCTTCGAAGAGGCCGATCTGGTGAAAATGGACATCCTGATCAATCAAGAGCCCGTGGATGCCTTGTCTTTGATTCTGCATCGAAGCAAAGCGACCACCCGTGGACGCTCCCTGACGGAGAAAATGAAAGAACTGATTCCTCGACAGCAGTATCAAGTCGCCATCCAAGCGGCGATTGGTTCAAAGGTTGTCGCTCGAGAGACCCTGGGCGCCTTGCGTAAAGACGTGACCGCCAAATGTTATGGGGGAGATATTTCTCGTAAGCGTAAACTTCTTGAACGGCAAAAAGAAGGTAAGAAGCGCATGAAGCAGATTGGAACTGTGGATGTGCCTCAGGAAGCCTTCTTGGCCATCTTAAAAGTGGAGGACTAATGAAAATTCTCGGACTTGTGATCGGTGTGCTGATGTCGGTCTCGGCAATGGCGACAATGCAGTATTCATCAGGCAGCGGATCAGCGAACGGCTTTTGTGACGGTTCTCCATCTGGTTACTGGTGCATGGATAACGTTAAAAACAGCGCTCGTCGCGATGCTTTGAACCAAGCGGATCTGAATTGCCGCGTTCATGGCGGAGTGACTCAGCCATCTTACACGGCCAGCTGCTATTCTGAATATTGCAGCCCTTTTTCGATTCCCGCGAATGCTCCCAGCCAATTCGTCACGTGCCGCTCGGACTGCAGTCTGGGCTGTGACATCAAGGAGTAAGAGTGAGCTCATCTTCCCAAAAGCCATCCAACCAAACGCCCAATAAATGGACCAGCATGGATTTCCGATCCAAGCACTTCTGGAGCGAGGGCTGGGGTTCCATGGCCCTGGCCGTGGCGGTGGCCTTGTTCATCCGCTGGATTTTCTTTGAAGCCTACGTCATCCCATCGGGATCGATGCTTCCGTCTCTGCTGATTCACGATCATATCTTCGTCAACAAATTCGTTTACGGGGTGCGCGTGCCTTTTAGCGAAGATTGGTTGATGAAATTTTCCGAGCCCAAAACCGGCGACGTCATTGTCTTCAAATATCCTCGGGACATGAGCACCTTCTTCATCAAGCGGGTCGTGGGCGAGCCGGGCGATAAGATTTTTTACGAAAACGGAACCTTGTACATCAACGATAAGCCCATGGAGCGCAAGGTTCCCTTGTCTTCCAAGGATTTTGAATGGTTGCGGGACGAAGACTTCCGCAGCGATGGCGATGTTTACGACGGCAAAGACAACTATGTTCACTTTACCGAAGTCTTGAAGGAAAAAGAGCACTCGATCCTGGTTCGCCGGGGCGATGTTTATGATACTTTTGGACCGGAAATCGTGCCGGAAGATCACCTTTTCGTGATGGGTGACAACCGCAACCGCTCGGCGGACAGCCGCGTTTGGGGATTCTTGCCGAAGAAAAATATTTTGGGTCGCGCCAGCATCGTGTGGCTCTCGTGTGAAGAGACGCTGCCAAGCATTCCGTTCTTGTGCAACCCACTCACCATTCGATGGAAGCGCTTTTTCCACATCGTCAATTAAAGGCCATTCATGAAAAAAGACCTGAGAGGAACATGGCCGCAGGCCCTTCTCACCTTCTTCGCTCCGATCCTTCTGGTGATCGGGGTGCGATGGCTGCTGGTCGAGCCTTTTGTGATTCCTTCGGGATCCATGCTGCCGTCGCTGCTGATTCATGATCATATTTTCGTCAACAAGTTGGCTTTCGGCGTGCAAATTCCATTCGGCAATGGCTTCCTGGCTCAGTGGGGAAAGCCCCAGCCTGGGCAAATCGTGGTCTTTCGCTTTCCGCCCAATCCGGATGTGTTCTATGTCAAACGGGTGATCGCGGTTGCTGGGGACGAGGTGTCCGTGCAAAACGGTGTCGTGACCGTGAACGGGAAAGAATACCTTCAGCAACCCATGCCCAGCACCGGATTCGAAGAAGGCTTTGATTACTATCTTGAGAAATCGCAGTCCTCTTACATCGTTCGCTATGTCAGCAAAGAAGACTCGTCCTTCGGCCCACGAAAGGTTCCTGAAAATCATCTTTTTGTAATGGGAGACAATCGCGATCAATCGAATGACTCGCGATTCTGGGGTTTCGTACCGGAATCCAATCTTGTGGGAACCGCGAAGCTGATCTGGCTCTCCTGCAAAGAGACGTTGAACTCAGCCCAGTTTCTTTGTGATCCCACGACCATTCGTTGGGACCGTCTGCTAAAAAAAACACGTTAAACAAGCTGGAACGGCTGGCTTGGCGGGGACTTTTCTGAAAATTCAGGATGCATCTTATTTATGAACAGGCTCTAATTAAGTCAGTTATGGCCAATTGGCGCGATTATCTGGAAAACATTTTGATTGCCGTGTTCCTTGCTCTGGTGGTGAGGACTTTCGTGCTAACGGGTTACAAGGTTCCCACCAGCTCGATGGCGCCCACGCTTCTGCCGGGCGATTTTATTTTTTCTTACCGGGTGCCTTATGGTCTGAAAATTCCGCTGACCGAAACCAAGGTGGCCATCAATCCCCCGAAGCGCGGGGAGATCGTCGTTTTCACATACGCCGATCAGCCTAAGGTGAATTACGTCAAACGTGTGATTGGTCTACCGGGAGACCGGGTGCAGATCGAAAATGGCGAGCTGATCATCAACGGCGAGAAGCTGCAGTACGAAAACATCTCATCCGATCAGCTGCAGAGTGAAATTCAGGATCTGCCCAATGCCGAAACATTTTCGGAGAGCTTCAAGGTCGTAAAGGAAAAAGAGGGCGATCACTCTCGTTGGTTGCTGTTTCAAAAGAGTCAGAAAGCTCATAATTTTGGTCCTTTCATCGTGCCACCAAACGAGGTCTTCTTGCTAGGGGATAATCGCGATTCCAGTGACGATTCGCGATACTGGGGCACTGTGCCGATTGAGCGAGTGGAAGGCCGTGTGGTGTTGATTTGGTTGTCGCTGAATTGGCAGCAACGTGTTTGGGAAAATAGAGTTCCGACACTGCGGTGGCCGCGAATCGGCGTTTCGCCACGTTGACATCAACCGCAGGCTTCGTTACCGTGAAATCCAATGTCCTCTCGCCTGTCCTCACTTCTTGAGCTCAAAACTCTTTCGCCACAAAAAATTGAAGAACTATTCTCTTTTGCACTCGCTTTGAAGAGCAAGCGGCACCCGATTCGCCAAAAAGGTGAAACCGTGATGCTGGCTTTTTTCGAAGCCAGCACGCGCACGCGACTCAGTTTTGAAACTGCCTGCGTGCGTGCGGGATTGGGTCCTTTGATTTTTGACGGCGGTCTGAAAACCAGTCTGGAAAAAGGTGAGACGGTCGAGGACTCGCTTTGCAATATGGCCGCGATGGATCCCAAAGTTTTGGTGGTCCGTTGTGCGGATGCGGTTCAGCTCGATCAACTGGCGCCAAAGCTCGGCATTCCGGTGATCAATGCGGGCTGGGGAGTGACAGGTCATCCGACCCAAGCTTTGCTGGATCAGCTGACATTGAAATCCAAATGGAACTCTTTGGCAGGCAAAAAACTTCTGATCATCGGAGACTTGAAACACAGTCGGGTCGCGGCTTCGCACCTGGAACTTTGTGAAAAGACAGGATTGCAGTTGGCGCAATGTGGGCCGGTGGAATTTTTATCCACCAGCTCCAAAATTCAAAGCTTTGATGATCTCAGTGCTGGCTTAGCCTGGGCGGACGCGGTGATGGCGCTGCGTTTTCAGTTCGAGCGTCACGAGGCCACGGTCAGTTTTTCAAAAGAAGATTACCGAAAAAAATTTGGACTCAATCTCGAGAGCTTGAAAAATTTGAAGGCGAACGGCTTGATTATGCACCCCGGACCGATCAATCATGGAATTGAGATGGAAACCGAGGTTCTGTCGGATCCTCGAGCGATTGTTTTAGAACAAGTTCGCCACGGAGTTTTCCTGCGGGAAGCCGTGCTGCGAATGACATTAGGAGAAAGCCTGTGACCGGTTATTTGGTTTTAGAATCAGGCGAAGTTTACGAAGGCGTTTGGCAGGGCGGTCACGCCCGCGCCGGCGAAGTCGTCTTCAACACCTCGCATGCGGGCTACGAAGAAATCGCCACCGATCCCAGCTACTTTTCGCAAATCGTGGTGATGACGGCTTCGATGCAAGGCAACTATGGTGCCGACAAAGCGTGCTGGGAATCCAGCAAACTTTGGATCGAAGGTTTTATCTGTCTGCAAATTCAAAAAAGCGGCCGCGAGAAATCCTGGCTGTCGCGCCTCAGTGAGGCCGGCATCCCCTGTTTGTCCGAAGTCGACACTCGCGCCATCACTTTGCGCCTTCGTCAGGGCGGAACGCCTTGGGGAGCCTTGGTGCAAGCTGACAGTGTGGAAAAAGCTGTGGCCCAGGCGCGCGATCTGATTCTCGAGAAAAAGAAGTTGCCGCAAGACTGGGTGTATCTCGCCTCGCGAAAAAAAGTGGAAGTCCAAGCCGGAGAAAATCCGCAGGGCCCCCACATCGCGGTTTTGGATTTTGGCGCGAAAGAAAATATTCTGCGCGAGCTGCGCACCCGCGCATCGAAGCTCACGGTTTTTCCGTCGCGCGCGACCGCGTCCGAAGTTCTGGCGGCGCAACCGGATGGCGTGATGCTGACCAATGGCCCCGGAGACCCCGCTGCGGTCCAGGTCGCGATCGACACGGTTCGCGAACTTGTCGGACAGAAACCGGTTTACGGAATCTGCATGGGCCACCAAATTTTGGGACTGGCTTTGGGTGCGGAAACTTACAAAATGAAATTCGGCCATCGCGGCAGCAACCATCCCATCAAGGATGAGCTGGTCGGCAAAATCTACATGACCAGCCAAAATCACGGCTACGCGGTCAAACGCGAAACCTTGCCGAAAGACGTAAAAGTCACGCAGGTGAATCTCAATGACCAAACGGTCGCGGGATTTTACAGCGAGCACCGCAATTGCCTGGGCATTCAGTACCATCCGGAAAGCCACCCGGGCCCGCACGAAGCAACAGAACTTTTTGATTTTTTTGTGAATAAAATGATTCGGAGACAACGGTTATGAGTCCATATTTTGAATTGATCGAGAAAATTTTAGCCCACTTTGCCGGCGAGCAATTTCGGGACGAAGTCCGTGTCGCGAAATCCGAATTTTTCGATAACGCCGGAATTTTGGACGAGCATTCGGATCAGTTCGAGCTGCGCATGTCACAATTTTTCGACTGGTATTTTTTCACGCGTGAACTGAAGGGCTACGCGCAGACGCCTCTCGATGCCGTTTTTATGGCCCGCGAGCTGCGTTTTACGCCGGAAGAGATGAAGTTGATCGATCATCTCAAACAGCACCGTCACAGCCTGTTCCAATTCGTGAAGCTCAAGGACAATGACGTCACGATCAAAGATTTGATTCAAAATAAAAAGATGGTGGTCAAAAGTTCGCCTTGGACTTTCGGTTTTGATCCAGAAGAAATTTTCGAGGCCCGTTTGATTCCGAACGGGGACAACTGGATTTTCACCAAGGGTTTCTGCTTTCATCCGCAGGATGCGAAAAAATACATCTTGGCGGAAATCAAACGTCACCGCAAGGATCCTGACTTGGATCCGGACGACATGATGCTGAAACTGTTGAAGATGCGATACAAATTCGAGCGCTACCGTCACGTGAAGATTGATATGATCTATTCCAACGAAAGCCGACTGGGGTAACGATGCCGATTCGACCGGATATCAAAAAAGTTCTGATCATTGGGGCGGGGCCGATCGTGATCGGCCAAGCTTGTGAATTCGATTACTCGGGAACTCAGGCCTGCAAAGCGCTGATGAAAGAGGGGCTTGAGGTCATTCTGGTGAATTCGAATCCGGCGACGATCATGACCGATCCGGAAATCGCGACCCGCGTTTACGTCGAGCCGCTGAAAGCTCCTTTCCTTGAAAAGATCATCGAGAAGGAAAAACCTGATTCCGTCATCCCCACTCTGGGCGGGCAAACAGCTTTAAATCTGGCTTTGGAGCTGCACGCTTCGGGTGTCCTGGACAAACACAACGTTCGTCTCTTAGGTGCGGATCCGACGGTGATCAAGGCTGCCGAAGACCGCGCGATTTTCCGCGGCATCCTCGACAAAGTCGGCGCCAAGTATCCGCGCAGTGAAATGGTGACGACCTTTGCGCGAGGACTCGAGGTTGCGGACCAATTGGGATTCCCCTTAATTTTGCGACCCAATTACACTTTGGGAGGCGGCGGGGGCGGGATTGCCTTTTCGCTCGCCGAATATCAGCTCATGATCGCAACCGCATTGCATGAATCTCCGACCTCCGAAGTTTTGGTCGAAGAAAGCATCCTGGGTTGGAAAGAATTCGAACTCGAAGTCATGCGCGACCGCGACGGCACCTTTGTCGTCGTCTGCAGCATTGAAAATTTCGATCCTTGCGGCGTGCACACCGGAGATTCCATCACCGTGGCTCCCCAGCAAACATTGACCGATCGCGAATACCAGGCGATGCGCGATGAAGCCTGCAAAATTCTGAACGAAGTCGGCGTCGAGACCGGTGGCGCGAACATTCAGTTCGCCGTCGATCCACAGACCGGTCAACGCGTGGTGATCGAAATGAATCCTCGGGTCAGCCGCTCGTCGGCTCTGGCCAGCAAAGCCACCGGCTTTCCGATCGCCAAAATTGCGGCACTGTTAGCTGTCGGGTACAAATTAGAAGAAATTAAAAATGATATCACCAAGGTCACGCCCAGCTGTTACGAGCCGGCTTTGGATTACGTGGTGACCAAGATTCCGCGATTCGCATTCGAGAAATTTCCAGGTTCCAAAGACAATCTCACCACGCAAATGAAAAGCGTCGGCGAAGTGATGAGCATTGGCCGCACTTTTCAAGAATCTTTGATGAAGGCCGCGCTATCGCTGGAATTTTCGCCCGAGGGTTTTCCTCAGGTGCAGGTCGTGATCGATAAGATTTCCTATCCCAATAGCCAACGCTTGTTCCATCTGTACCAGGCGTTTCGCAACGGCACTTCGGTGAAAGAGATTCACCGGCTGACGCAGATCAATCCTTGGTTCCTCGAACAACTCGAAGCTTTGACGCTGTTTGAAAAAGAGCTCGCCACGGATTGGGAAGATGCGGACATCACGGAAAAACGAAACTTGCTTTTACAGGCCAAACGCCGCGGATTTTCGGATGCATTGATCGGTAAGACGATTGGTCTCTCGGCCGATTCAGTGACGCAGCTTCGTGAATCGCATCAACTTTTTCCCAAGTATCAACAAGTCGACACGTGTGCGGGCGAGTTCGCCTCCTCGACGCCTTATTTCTATTCCACTTACTGGGCGCAAGAATCAGCCTCTTGTGGAGTGCAAAAACCGGTGGTCGTCATCGGCAGCGGTCCCAATCGCATCGGACAGGGAATTGAATTCGATTACAGCTGTGTTCGCGGAGTGAAAGCTTTCCAGAAGGCGGGTTATCCCGTCGTGATGATCAATTCAAATCCAGAAACGGTTTCGACGGATTACGATACGTCTGACGTGTTGTTCTTCGAGCCACTCACGTTGGAAAGCGTTCGCGAAGTCCTGCGTTGGGTGAAGCCTTTTGGCGTGGTTACCCAGTTGGGCGGGCAGACGCCGATCAATCTGGCGCACGGCTTGGTGAAAGCTGGCATTCCGCTTTTGGGTTCGGATCTGGCCACCATCGACATGGCGGAAGATCGCGGACAATTCACGCAAATCTGCAAAGAACTTCGTTTCCAAATCCCGCGCTCGGCGATGGTGGGAAGTTACCGTGAAGCTCTCGAACACATTGATCCCATCGGTTACCCGGTGATCTGCCGACCCAGCTATGTTCTGGGTGGACGACGAATGGAAGTGATCGAGAATCAGGCCGAGCTGCAAAGCTACTTCGAACGGCACAAAGAATTCATCGGGCCCGATCGTCTTTGCATGATCGACCAATTTCTGGAAGGTGCGCTCGAGGTCGATGTCGATCTGGTGCGCGGCAAAGACTGGGTTTTGGTTGGCGGAGTGGTCGAGCACATCGAGGCCGCCGGCGTTCATTCGGGTGATAGCATGGGTGTTTTACCACCGAATCGCTTGAAACCCGAAACCTGCGCGAAGATCGAAGACCTCAGCAAGCGTTTGGCGGATCGAATCGGTGTCATCGGACATCTGAATCTTCAACTGGCGGTGCAGAACGATCAGGTCTACATGTTGGAAGCCAATCCGCGCAGCTCACGTTCGGTTCCGTTCGTGGTCAAAGCCGCGGGCATTCCGCTGATTGATTTGGGCGTGATGGCGATGCTGGGAAAAACCAAAGCGCAAGTGAAGCCCGAAAATTTTGATTGGCGCAAAGTCGAAACGGTCTCCGTCAAAGGCGTTGTTTTCCCATTCAAAAAATTTCCCGAATCCGATGCTTTGCTCGGACCGGAAATGAAGTCCACGGGTGAAAGCATGGGTCGGGGCCGTGATTATTCCGAAGCCTTGATGAAAGCCTTTGTGGCTAGCCACATTCGATTGCCGGAAAAAGGCGAAGTGTTTTTCTCTTTACGGGATAAAGACAAACCAGAAATGTTGGTGGTCGCCAAGGAACTTGAAAAAATGGGTTACACCATTTCGGCAACTTCGGGGACCGCGCAATATTTCAGTGATCATGGCGTCGATGCCCTGAGCTTGCGCAAAGTGCACGAAGGCCGTCCGCACTGCGTGGACCGCATTCGTTCAGGCGAAGTGTCGATCGTCATCAACACGACCCGCGGACGCACCTCCATCGAGGCCAGCTTCGACATTCGTCGCGCCTGCACCGATTACAGCATTCCCTGCCTCACCGAAAGTGATGCGGCCGAAGCTTTCGTGATTGCGCTGAAGAATTCGAAAAAAGGCGACTATCAAGTTTCGCCACTGCCAGCGATGATGCGCCTGGAGCCGTTGACATGAAAATCTTCTTCGTGAGTTTGTTTTTCGCACTGTCATGCTGGGCGGAAACAACCCCGAAGGAGATTACCATCGGTTTCTTGCCAGGCGGCAACGCCGAAGTGATCAAGCGCGGTTCGGTCGAGGTCGCCAAGGGACTGCAGGACGAACTTGGAATCCGCGTGAACGTTTATCTTTCAAAAAATTATTCCGGCCTGATCGAAGCCATGAAAACCAAGAAGGTCGACTTCGCGATTTTCACTTCGATGGCCTACGTCTTTGCGGAAAAAGAGGCGGGGGCCAAGGTCTTGCTGAAAAAAGTTTGGGCCGAGCCTTTTTATTATTCGGCTCTTTTGACCCCGAAAAAATCTCCGTTTAAAAAAGTCGAAGATTTAAAAAAAGCGCGTCTCGCTTTTGTCGAAGAAAAGTCCACCTCAGGTTATTTGTATCCGCAGGTGCTGTTTAAGAAGAAAAAGATCGAGCCTAAGAGCACCGTTTTTTCTGGCTCGCACTTCCTGTCGGTGCAACAGCTGGACGAAGGTCAGGTCGATGCCATCGCCGTTTTTGCGGACGACAAAAAGGGTTTGAAAAACGCCTATGTTAAATATTCGAAAGTTCCGAATCCGGAAAAACAAGTCCGGGTCCTTTGGGTCAGTGACCCGATTCCGAACGATCCGTTCTGCGTGCGGCAGGACTATTATGACCAGTACCCCAAACTCACTCACAATTTGATGTTTGCATTGATCGATGTTGTCGATAAACTGAGGTCCAATAAAGATGTGATGGAAACTGTTGGAGCCCAAGGATTTGTTCCCGCGACTCAAAGGCAATACGATCCTGTCCGCGAGATGGTGAAGGAGCTCGGTCTCCAACTCTAAATGCTTGTCCGCAAAAGGTGTGATCGGCCAGAGTGCTCGGGCACTCTCGTCTCGACGAACATTTTTATGGACACTTTTTAGGACAAGCTTGTTCGAGAGAATTTTGAGGGAGATGGTATGCTCAAGATTGAGGGATTGGAAAAAACCTTCAAAGGCCAATTGTTCGAGAAAACCCAACAGGTCTTAAAAGGTCTTTCCTTCGAGGTGCACAAGGGACGCACGACGGGCTTCGTGGGCGTCAACGGTGCTGGTAAAACCACAACTTTGAAATGCGCTTTGGGCTTTGTACGTCCGGATCAAGGTAAGATTATTTTTTTCGGCCAAGGCCCACTGGATTCCGAGCTTAAGAAGCGTCTCGGTTACCTTCCCGAGCGCCCCTATTACTATGACTTTCTGACGGCGACGCAATTTTTGAAATTCCATTGGGATCTCACCGGCGGCGGTGATGGTTTCGCGGTCCGAGCCGACGAGGTCCTGACCAAGGTCAACCTCAAGAATGTGACCGACAAGCATCTGCGCAGCTTCTCGAAGGGAATGTTGCAACGAATTGGCTTGGCGCAAGCTCTCTTGCGCTCTCCCGAGCTTTTGATTTTGGACGAGCCCATGTCGGGTCTGGATCCGGATGGCCGCATGCTGATCAAAGAAATCATTCTGGAAGAAAAGAAAAAGGGCACGACGCTTTTTTTCTCGAGCCACCTCTTAGGAGACATGGACGAGCTTTGCGATGATCTGGTCGTGATCGATCAGGGAAAATTGATCTTCGAAGGGGCGCTCAAAGACTTTGCCCGCGATCAAGGGGTCGAAAAATCATTCTACGAGACACGCATGAAGCTGGGAGGTCGCACATGACCACCTTACGGGCCTTGGTTCGACTTTCATTTTTCGAATTCCTGCGGGATCGCATCGTTTGGATGGGATGTTTCGTCGCGGTGCTGATGTTTTTGTTCAGCATGGTGCTTGGATCTCTATCCTTTAACGAGCAGCAAAGAATCCTGGCTCATCTGGGCTGGAGCGCGATTCAACTTTCCACCCTGGTCATGAGCTTGATCCTGTCCGCGAACTGGTTGCAGAAAGAAATGGACCGGCAAACGTGTTTGCTGGTGCTGGCAAGACCGGTGACCCGGGCGCAGTTTCTGCTGGGCAAGTACCTGCCGATTTTCCTGCTGACCTTCGCATTGCAACTGGCATTGGCGTTTTGCCTTCTGGCCCTGCTGGGATTCACCTATTCGCCGGTTCATTTTCTCACGGTTTTTTACGGAACCTTTCTCGAAGTCGCCATGGCCTTCTCGGTGTGTTTTTTCTTCGCGACTTTCATGCGGCCAACCTTGGCTTTCTTCATGGGCTTCAGCATTTTCTTGATTGGTCACTGGATTCAAGAAATTGAATTCTTTGGGCACAAATACCAAATTTCGGTTTACGAAAACATTGCGCAATTGGCCAAGTGGGGCCTGCCGAATCTCTTTCAATACAACTGGCGAAGCGTTTATTTTTTAGAAAATGGAGTTTCCCAAGATCAAATTCTTTGGGTGACCTTGCACGCCGCCGGCTGGCTGATGTTCTTGGTTCTGTCTTCCATTCTTGTTTTCAGGAGAAAAGATCTTGTTTGATTTATCTGAACTTCCCACGTTTTATCCGTACCTGGTGCTCTTTTTATTCGGAACCTTGTGGGGAAGCTTCGCCAACGTCGTGATCATCCGGCAGCCGAAAGGCGAAAGCGTCGTGCGTCCGCGCAGCCGCTGTCCGAAATGCCAATCAGCGATCAAATGGTACGATAACATTCCGATTTTATCCTGGGTCTTACTGCGAGCCCGTTGTCGAAAATGCGGCAATCCAATTTCTTTCCGATACCCGCTGGTTGAATTCATCATGGGCGCGATGTTTGCGCTCGCTTATCACTTCATCGGCCCCGAGTGGTACTTGCTGGAAATTCTGATTTTTATTTTTGGTTTGGTCACGGTCACGTTCATCGACATCGATCATTTTCTTTTGCCCGATGTTTTCACACTCTCGGGGATCGTGATAGGCCTGATCGGGTCGCTGCTCAATCCGATCGAAGGACGTGATTTCGTCGACTCGATACTCGGAGTTTTATTGGGCGGTGGTTTTCTCTGGGCGATTGCCTATTTCTACTACGTTTTTCGCAAAGAAGAAGGCATGGGCGGCGGCGATATCAAGCTGCTGGCGTGGATTGGCGCCGTGCTGGGATGGAAAGCCGTTCCCTTTGTCATCATCGCCTCGAGCCTGATCGGCACGGTGGGCGGTGGAATCGCGGCGCTTCGAGATAAGCGCGGAATGAAGACGGTTATTCCGTTCGGACCCTACCTGGCCCTTGGTGCAGTCATGTTTTTATTCGGCGGCGCGAAGATCGCGCACTGGTATTTAGGCTTGTTCATCCCCGAACTTCAGTGAGAAATCTCCAGCCGATTTGACAACTTAAGTCGAGACTCTCAGAATTGAAGATGGCAATTGGGGTGTCATCTTTGATGTTATTCGGATCAAAAAAACTTATCGGGCTCGACATCGGTACGAGCACTATTAAAATGGCAGAGATGGACGTGAGCGGAAGCAAAGTCCAACTGCTCTCTTTTGGTTTTGCACCAACACCGGTTGGCGCGTTGAACAGCGGAGAGATTCTCAACCCCGGGGCGATCGCCGGCGCGGTTCGCGCTCTCGCGACCGAGATGAAAACAAAACTCAAAAAAGTTTCGACGGGTTTGTGGGGAACGGGCGTGATCGTGAAAAAGATCACCATTCCGCGCATCGAAAAAAAGATGATCGCCGAACAGCTGCAGTGGGAAGCCGAACAGTATCTTCCTTTCGACATCAACACGATCAGCCTAGGTTTTCACGTCATCAATCCGAATGCGGCCAACGAGACCATGGACATTCTCTTGATCGCGGCCCAGCACGAGATCGTGCACCAGTACCGAAACTCGGTGACCGGGGCGAACTTGCAGTTGTCGGTGTTGGATGTCAGTGGATTTGCTTTGGCGAATTTATTCGAAGCTAATTATGGACGCAGTGAAGATACGATCGGACTGATCAACATCGGCTCAGGCGTGACCAATTTCGTGGTGATGATGCAAGGAGAAGTCATTTTCTCCCGTGACGTCGCCATTGGCGGATTCAACTTCACGAATGAAATCAGCAAGGAGATGGGCATCACTTTACCCGAGGCCGAGTCTTTAAAGCTCAGCGCCTCGGCGAAGGGTGCCGTTCCGGACGAAGTTCACAGCATCATTTCCTCGACGAATGATCTCATCACGGACGAAATTCGCAACAGCTTCGAATTCTTCGTCGGCAGCAACAATGGCGCGGCCTTCAATCGATGTTTCGTGACGGGTGGTTCTTCTTCGGTCCCGGGCCTCATCGAAAAAGTGTCGCAGGCGACCGGCGTACAGATCGAAAAAATGAATCCCTTCAATCGCATTCGGGCTTCAAAAAACTTCAGCGATGGTTACCTGCGCCAAATTGCGCCGTTTGCTTCGGTGGCCATGGGTTTGGCGATGAGACGGGCCGGTGATTCATGATCAAGGTCAACCTCGTCAAGGTCATCCCGATCGTCAATCCTTCGACCGGAGTCATCGACTCGACAGAGGGAATCGACCTCGCGGCCACGGACATTCAGCGCCAAGGCGTGATTCGGTTGGCGGTTCTGGCGATCGTTCCCTTGCTTTTGTATTGTTACGAACTGCAAAACATTCCGGATCTCAAATCTCGTTTGAATTCGAAAAAGGCGGTGTTGACCTCCTTGACCGAAAAGAATGAGCGCGCCAAGGGTGCGGTCGAAGAGATCGGAAAGTTCAAAGAAGACCAGGCGCGTTTGCAAAAGCAGATCGACACGTTGGAAGGTCTGCAAAAGGAACGTCTGCGCGAGGTCAAAATTCTGGATAATTTGCAGAAAGACATTCCTGAAAAAGTTTGGCTCACGCGCATGGAGTTTCAGGATACGACATTGAAAATTTCGGGTGCGGCCACGGCCGATCTTGAGGTCTCGACTTTCATGGACAATATGAGCCACAGCGTCTTTCTGCGTGACGTGAGTTTATTGAAATCAGACAGCGAAACAACCGACCGGGGAATTCTGAAAGTTTTCGAAATTCTCTGCACGATCGATAAGCCGAATCTCACTGAGGTGAAAAAATGATTGCCAATATTCTGATTCGTTTGGCGAGTTTTTCATTTCAAAAATGCCTGGCTTTCAGCGCCGTCTTGGGTGGCATCTATTACATGATGGCCTTCGATGATGGCAGCGCCATCCAGGCGAAGATCAAGGAAACAGAAGCCAAGGTCACCGAACAGGAAGCGTTGGCGCAAAAGTCCGAGGCCGCATTGAAAGAAGTTGAGCAAGTTCGCACGACCGTCGGTGCCCTGAGTGAACAGTTCAAAACTGTATCGCAAGCCTTGCCTTCAGAGGTCCAGATGGCGGATATCATCCGCACGGTGGACTTTGTGTCCCGCAAGTCTGGCGTGTCGATCAATAAGAAGGCGCCCAAGCCGGTCGTCAATCGTGACTATTACGAGGAAATTCCACTGCAGATCACGCTCGAGGGGACATACGCCGAAGTGACGACGTTCCTCTTTTATCTCGCCAGCACCGAGCGAATCATGAAGGTGAATAACTTCGTGCTGACCCAGCCTCAAGACCGCAATGGGAATAAAAATGGTGCGAATGCGGGACGCCTTTCATTCGAAGGCAATGTCGTCAGCTACCGTTTCATTCCGGGCCAGGCGGGCATGACCCATACCGATGCCACTCCTGGCGCCCCTAAAGGAGCTCCGACGAAATGAAAAGACCGTTTTTCGTTTCATTTATGGTGCTGATGTCCTTGGTGGGGATTCTGCGCGCGCAAACGCAGCCGGTCCAGCCGCAGGTCCGACCGCAACAGGCGGCGCCTGCGCCGACGGCTGGACAAGCGCCAGCTCCGAACGTCGCACCTCCGGCCGCAACCGATAGTCTTCCTCCAGCTCAGGGTGCCTTGATGGGGGACGATCCGTTGACGACGATTCAACCCAGTCCCGAAGGTTACACCTACGATCCTTCTGGACGACGGGATCCATTCAAACCTTATGGTCAGTCTCAGCAAACGCAAGCGCCCGTGATTCCAAAGGATGATGGCGAAAAACTTCCTCCGGTGCCGACGGATCCGCTGCAGATGTACGACATTTCCCAGTTTCGTTTGGTGGGAATTCTCTGGCAGGTCTCCACACCCAAAGCGGTGGTGCGCGATCCGGTCGGAAAAATGCACTTGATTTATCGAGAAACAAAAATAGGTCGGAACAGTGGTTTTGTCGCGTCGATTCGCGAGGGCGAGGTCTTAGTGGTCGAGCCAACCGTGAGTGAAAATGGCATGCCGTCAGCGATCACGCGATCGATGACTTTGAAAAAATAGGATTGGAGGAGCCCGATGAATGGATTCGTAAGGCTTTTGCTCGTAACGGTATTATCTGTCTCAATGGTTCGTTGCACCAGTATGTCCAAAAATGATGACGGCCAGGCGACCGAGACCAATTCTGACTTCAGCGAGTTCAACGGCGATAAAGCGGCCGACGCTCCAGCAGCAGATACGGCTGCAAATGGCGATCTGTCGCTCGAGGACGAGCTGAATCAAGCCGAAGGAAAGCCGGCAGAGCCAGTCGCTCAGCAAGAAACTCCACCGGCGCCAACCGAAGAAGCGGCTCCGACTCCGGCGCCGACGGAAGACGAATTTGCGCAGTTCGAACAGCAAGGCGAAACGCCAGCCGTGACTCCAGAAGAGAAACCTCAAGAGCCGGCACTGGCGCAAGAGCCTCCTCCGGCCGTCGTCGATACACCGATCGAAGCACCTCCGCCAGAAGTCACGCCAGAAGTGGTGCCTCCACCAGTCGTGGAAACGGCGCCTCCGGTCGAAGCGCCAGCGCCTTCACAAAAAATGGCTCAGATCAAAAACATCCGCTACAAGGCAAACGACAATGGCGGAACGGTCTTGGTTGAAGCCGATCAAGCTTTGACTTACGAGACTCGTCTCAATGCAGACACCAACCAATTCGTGATTGAAATTCCAAACGCCAAGTTGCCAGATAAGCTGAAGCGTCCCTTCAATACTCGCGACATGACCGGCGGGATTGGTTCGATTGATGCTTACCAAAATAAAGGTTCCAGCACGGCCCGAATTGTCGTGCAACTGCGGTCCGGAGTCACCGAACCCACGATTCAAGCCGAAGGAAATTCGCTTTTGATCGTGCAGACGGGCGGAACTCCCGCAACCGAAGGCAATGGCATCGCGGCAGCCGCCAAAGACTCGTCATCAACGGCAGGCGTAGATGTCGGCGGATCGCATGATGGCACCAGCACAACTATCACCGCATCCGGGACGGGCAGTACGCCCGCAACCGGTGAATCCAAAATCCTTTCCAGCGCCTCTCTGGAAGAGTTCATGTCCGGAAATTCACAGTTTTACGGAAAACCAATTTCCGTCGAAGTCTCAGAAATGGACGTGCGTGAGGTTTTCAAGCTGATCGGCGAAGAAAGCGGAATCAACATGGTTCTCGCGGACGAAGTCAAAGGCACCATCTCGTTGAAACTGCGCGAGGTTCCTTGGGATCAGGCCTTGATCGTGATCATGAAGGCTCGCCGTTTGGGTTACACCCGCTCGGGCAGCATCCTGCGCATCGCTCCTCTGGCCGATATCAAAAGTGAGGAAGATGAAACACTTCGCATGATCGCCGCCCGCAAGGCGCAAGTGCCGCTCAAGGTTCGGGTCATCCCAGTGAGCTACGCCAAAATTGACGACGTTGAAAAACAGGTGGGTCGATTTCTCTCCGAGCGTGGCAAAGCGGTCGGTGACACTCGCACGAGCTCTCTGATTGTTTCCGACCATGACGAAAACATCGATCGGGTGGCCAAGCTTGTTGCCTCGATCGACGTTCCTCCTCCGCAAGTTTTGATCGAAGGAAAAATTGTCGAAGCCAGCGACCAGTTTCAAAGACAAATCGGCATCAACTGGAGCGCTTCGGGTCAAGAGTACCGAATGTTCAACAGCAACAAGATCCGTGGCCGTTCCACTTTGGGGGTCGCTCCGACCGCGGCGGGCGGAATCGCTTCAACCGGAAACCTGACCTTCACTCTTGGAACTATCGATATCTTGGGTGACTTGGCGGCAACTTTGGCGCTTTACGAAAATCAGAGCTCGGTCAAAGTTCTGTCTTCTCCGCGAATCGTCACTCTTCATAACGAGCCTGCCGAGATCAACCAGTCGATCGATATCCCATTGCTTTCAGAAACAGTGACGGCACAGGGGACCAGCCGAACCGTCACCTTTAAGCCCGTCACCCTCAAGTTGGGAGTGACTCCGCAAATCACCAATGATGCATCCGTGATCATGGCGATCGACGTCAAACGTGACTTCGTCGGAAGCGTGGTGGATCAAACGACTCAATCTCGTCCGATCAACACTCGATCGGCAAAGACCAAAGTGATGGTGCGAAATTCGCAAACGGCCGTGATCGGTGGTATTTACCAATCGGATCAAACCATTGGCGAATCCAAAGTTCCGTGGGTGGCCGATGTGCCGATTCTGGGTTGGTTGTTTAAGAACCGAAACAATGACAGCAATAAAAATGAGTTGCTGATCTTCCTGACTCCCCGAATTTTGGGACAAGCCGATAGCCAAGCTATTCCATCTGAAAACCAAGGGATCATCGAATGAAAATGCAAAATCTTTTCTTAATTGGTCTTTCCGTGGCCCTGTTGATCGGGTGTAAAAAGGGTGACGATACGGACAGTGAGCTGGCGATTGCGGTCAGCCCCGATGCACCTTACATCCTGCCGGTGCCTTTGCGCAGTTGCAAAGCCGAAGGCGCCTCTTCAACAACGACTGACCTCTCCGCAAACACGATCGAGTACACAAAATTCAACTATCGCTGGGCCGGATCTGGCACTTACACGATGAGCGCCATCATTTTGCGTTTCAATAGCGGCATCCTGCAGGGCGGAAAGCTCGAGTGTGACATTGCCGGTGATGAGCTCGGCTTTGTCCTGCCGGCCGGCGGGCGTGTGCTGGACCCAACCGAGACCGCCGAGCAGACGGCACGCTGTTCGATCCGCTGTGGGGGCGTCACCGTGACGGGCAATGTCTCGTACGCCTACATTCCCGGTGTCATGAAGGTCGTTGGGATCGAGACCGATGCATCTGGAGATTCCAAACCAATCGTCGTCGAAACCCCAATCGCGATGACTTACCAGAAATTCTAAGACTGCGAAAACCGATCGAAACGCACTTGAAGTCCTTTCAAGTGCGCCTCCGCCAAACACATTTCCAGACCCTCTTTCGATATGAAATTATCCGAATTTCGAAACAAACTTGAGATCCCGTCAGGGCTCGCCTGAAAATTTTGGGTGACCCAATTGATGCTCAACAGACCCGACATTCTTTGCTTGAATGCCGCGACGCGACCCAATTAGTCTCCGCGCATGGACCTCTTTTCCAGCTTGCCGGCTGAAAATCTACCTGGAACTCCACTTGCTGAAAAACTCAGACCGAAATCCCGCACTCAACTTTTGGGGCAGCCCAAAGTGCTTCAGCAAATCAATCGCTACATTCAATCGGGATTTCTACCGAGCTTGATTCTTTGGGGGCCTCCGGGAACCGGTAAAACGACTCTTGCACAAGCATTGGCGGCGGACTTTAAGGCCGAATTCGTCGCGATCAATGCGGTCGAATCCGGCGCAAAAGCCCTGAAAGAAATTGGCGAGGCCGCTCGCATGAGACGTTTGCAATACCAAACGCAGACCATTCTCTTCGTGGACGAGATCCACCGTTTTAACAAAGCTCAACAAGATGTCCTTCTCCCTTTCGTTGAAAAAGGGGATGTCATCCTGATCGGCGCTACCACCGAGAATCCCAGTTACGAACTCAACCGCGCGCTTCTCAGTCGCTGCCGCCTGGTGGTTTTTCAACGTCACGACGAAAAGTCGCTACAGGAAATTCTCGAGAACGCCTGGAATTCCGAATTAAAAGATGTGCCGCTGGCCCAGGGAATGACGACGCAGGCGCAGGCCCTGCTTCTGCAAAAAGCGGATGGCGATGCTCGCCGCCTGCTGATCGCGATTGAAGAGATTGTCGCCACCCTCCGTTCGCAAGCCAGCGCTCCGTCCGATTCATCATCGACCGAGCCTCCGAAGCCTTTGGACGAAGACGACATCCAAAAAATTCTGGGTCAGACGCCGATCGGTTATGATCGCCAGTCTGACCAGCATTATGACGTGATCTCGGCCTTTATTAAATCCGTCCGGGGCAGTGACGTGGACGCCGCTCTTTATTATCTCGCACGAATGCTCAAAGGTGGCGAGGACCCAGTCTTCATCTCTCGGCGCTTGGTCATTCTGGCATCAGAAGATATCGGCAATGGCGATCCCCGTGCTTTGCAGGTTGCGATTGCCGGAGCTCAGGCCGTCGAATTGGTCGGACTTCCCGAAGGCGCCATCAGCTTAGCGCAAGTCGTGACCTACTTGGCCTCAGCCCCCAAATCCAATCGCTCTTACATGGCCCTCAAGGCCGCGCAAGATTACGTCGAAAGAACCGGAACGCCGCCAGTTCCCTTGCATCTGCGATCTTCAAAGACGGCACCCATGAAAGAAATCGGTTACGGCAAAGGCTACCAATATCCGCATGATTTCCCAAAGCATTGGACTCAGCAAGAATACTGGCCCGACGACGTCAAACGAGAGACCTTCTACGAACCCGACGAAATCGGCTTTGAAAAACAAATCATCGAATACCGCAAATGGCTCAAAGGCCCCGAAAAATCCTAAGAACGGACTCCTCGAATTCAGTCCCTTCGCTCTCGCAATCAATCTACAATTCCAGCACGAATTCAGTCGGTCATCCGACATTAAAGGATAGCCTTAGACAAGGACGCATCCGCTGGTCTTCCAGGGTTCGGCTAACAGCAATGATCTTTACTAGGAACAGATTTATAAAAGAGCCACGGTCTTAGAGTTAGATCGCAGCCTAAGGTCCGAACAGAGGCGGCGGTTGGCAGAAGCCAAAGCTCTTCACTCGGAGTAAAGCAGGGGCGTTCATTCAGGTCGTAAATTGCCTGAATGAAGCGAAAGATGAGATTGCGATATTAAAATCCAAAAGCCAACTTGGCAGTATAAGCGCTCGCACCAAACGCATTGGAATACTCCGCACCCAGATGAAAGAACAATAGATTCGCGGTTACGCCCAGCAAGACCTGGGTTCCGCTATTGGTCTGATCCTTCGAGGTCGCGCCATCAGCAAAAACAGAACCCTGCGAAGATCCCAATGTATTCTTCGCGCTCAGAAAGCCGATCCCGGCGTAAGGCTCAACAATCGGCAGGCTAGGGCTCGCCAAAATCTGCAGTCCCGTCATTTTCACTTCATCATCGACGGAAGCACTACCAACCGAAGGAATGGTCTGAGTAAAGCTAAACTTCGAATTTGAAGACAAGCCCCGAAGAGCCAGATTAAAAGGAATCACTTTCAAGAGCTCCGTATTGAGCGAAAGTTTCAGAGCCAAAGACGTCATGCTAAATTCGGCATCGCTGGCCGTCGTCTTCGGAACCATCATCACTTCACCCGTGATTCCCAAAGGAATGCTCACCACGCCCAAAAGCCCGGCGTGGTAGAGATTCGAAACACCAGAGCCACCCGAGTTCTTCGACAATCGATCCAAAACCGGAGAAGCCTGCTGGCCGCCAACCAAGCCCAGCTCAAAACCAAACACGCTTCCTAAAGGAGCGGCCCCTTGAACCGAATGGTGCATGAAATTAGCCGAAAATTCTTTCGAGAGATCCGCAAAATCCGCATCGCTCAGATTCTGAACACTGGCCGAAGCGGCGCGAGCTGAGGGAAGTGAGGAAAACGAAACGAGAGCAGACACAGCAAGGAACAAGGCCAAAAGCCGAATCATAAAGTCCTCCCGACTTTAATTAAAGAACCAGTCCGTCTTAGACTGGTCGATGTGCACAGACACACAAACAGGGGCCTTGCCCGTTGTTCACATGCCAGTGTTTGGTATTGGATGGAATTTCAACGCGGTCTCCAGCTCTGAGAAGAAACTGATTTCCGGCAATATTAAAAAGGAGTTCTCCGGCCACTACCATGCGGACTTCGCCAAATGGATGTCGGTGCTCAGAGATTTTCACGTGAGGTTCGTAGATTTCTTCGAACGGTTCAAGCCCCTCAGTTTCCATGAGAATTTTTGCTTGTTCCTTATTCGGACTGATGGGTGCTTGCCAGCGAATGATCAACATGCGACAAGAATACAAAATTCTAAGGGAAACGGCAACTTATCATATGGTTCATTTGTCAGGCATTACGAAGCAATACGGCAATAAATTTTTATATCGAAACGGAAGCTTCCAGATTAACGCTGGAGAAAAAATCGGATTGGTCGGCCCCAACGGCGCCGGAAAGACGACAATTTTCCGAATTATCACCGGTGACGAAGGCTGTGACCAAGGCTCCGTATCAAGACCCGATCGAGTGACGGTTGGATATTTCTCGCAAAATATCGAAGACATGCGCGGTCGCTCCGCCCTCGAAGAGGTAAAAGCCGCTCACCCGGAGCTGCCAAATCTCCAAACTGAAATGAAAGATCTTGAAAAGAAACTCGAGGACTCGGCCGTAACACCAGTTTCGGACGATGAAATGACCAAGATCTTGGATCGATATGGTCATGTCCAGGCCGAGTTCGAACGCCTCGGCGGATACGACATCGAATCCCGTGCCGCTGAAATCCTGACCGGCCTTGGGATCGGCCCCGATGATTACAATCGCCCCACCGAAAGTTTCAGCGGCGGTTGGAAGATGCGAATCGCCCTGGCAAAAATTCTAGCCCTGCAACCCGAAGTCCTTCTGATGGACGAGCCGACGAATCACTTGGACGTCGAAAGCATCATTTGGCTGGAAGAGTGGCTGATGAACTTCAAAGGCTCCATCCTGATGACAAGCCATGATCGCGATTTCATGAACCGCCTGGTCGGAAAAATCGTCGAAATTTCAAACCAGCAAATCACGACTTATACGGGCAACTACGACTTTTACGAGCGCGAAAAGAAGATCCGCCAAGAGCAATTGGTCGCTGCGGCCAAGCGCCAAGACGATATGCTGGCAAAAGAAGAAGAATTCATCGCGCGCTTCGCGGCCCGGGCATCGCATGCAGCCCAGGTCCAATCTCGGGTTAAAAAGCTCGAAAAAATCGATCGCATCGAAATTCCACCCGAAGAAAAAGACATTCAATTCGAATGGCCCGTCCCGCCTCGGGGAGGGGATGAGGTCGTCAAATTCGAACAACTCACCAAAATTTGGCCCCGCCAAGACGGCAAAGAAAAGCTCGTGTTCCAAAACGCGACAGCCCTAGTGAAACGTCAAGACCGGGTGGCCGTCGTCGGCGTCAATGGTGCCGGCAAATCCACTCTATTGAAAATGATCGCGGGCGAAGCGGATCCAACCGAAGGTCGTCTGCAAATCGGTGCATCCATCCAAATGGGATACTTCTCCCAAAACGCAATGGATGTCCTCACCCCTAGCAATACAGTATTGGAAGAGATTCATTCAGCCGTACCAACAGCGGGCCTCGGGTTTCTCCGCAGTCTCCTTGGGGCCTTCAAATTCTCGGGTGAAGATGCAGAAAAGAAAATTTCAATTCTTTCCGGCGGCGAGAAAAGTCGGGTCGTGCTGGCCAAAATTCTTTCTCGGCCCGTCAACCTGCTGGTCCTCGACGAGCCCACCAATCACCTGGATATCAAATCGCGCGAGACGCTCCTACAAGCGATCAAAGACTTCCAGGGCACCGTCATGGTCGTCAGCCATGACCGCTTTTTCCTCCGAGAAATCACGACGCGTGTCTTCGAACTCGATAAGCATCGTCTTTTGACTTTCGATGGCACCTACGAAGAATACCTCGAACGCAAACACCGCCTTTAATTTCAGATTTCTGCACAGGCCTTTGACGATTCAAGGGCCTTTCTGTCTCACAGTAAAACAATCCAAAATATCATATCAAAGCGACGCAGGATCTGAGGCCAATTCTCAGTCTCCCGCTTTCTTTTTCAGATCAATTTGTTAAGTCCTGTCAATTTGCCGTCGATAGAAATGGTGTGGATGCTCTTACCCTGAGGAGGACCATTTGAGCGAGTCAGAAATGTCTCACAAGCCATCTCAAATGCTCGAAGAAATTTTAGCGTTTGTCGATCAATCTACCGGCCTTTCTTCCAACGTCACCGAAAGTGGCGCTGTTGCAATCGAGCAAAACGTCGATGGAAAGATCTTTCGCTTTACGTGTGAAGAGCTCTCCGAAGTCTTGCAACGATTCGATGCTGACGGAAAACAGTTTATCCAGGTAAACTTCCAGTCGGGGAACAAGGTCTTATTTACCGAAACTCTTGTCGGCTTTAAGCCTCGAGAGACTCTGGGGCTGGATATGAACAAAATCCCCCGAGTGGTAACCACTCCGGACCTCATCAGCGTGTTTGAGGCGATCGAGGACTCCCTGAGTTCCGATTCCACCCCAGAACATGAGATCGAGATCCTCAAAAAAGTGTTTTTGGCCATCCTTCATGGCGGTGAGAACGCTGGATTTGATCTGACCTTCGAAAGAAAGTGGTTAGCTCGACTCGTTCCGTCAAAATTCAGAGCTTCCGCTTAAATTTCAACATCTTATGCATAAATCTGCCGAGCAATTCGGCAGAAAATCCGCCGCTTTCTTGAGCAAAAATCGAAGAAAAAACAACTCTTTAAAAAATCTTTAAAATACCTATTGACCTTTTTCCGGCCTGCCAGCATAACCAGCCTCACTTTGCGGGGGCATAGCTCAGCTGGGAGAGCATCTGATTTGCATTCAGAAGGTCGCAGGTTCGATCCCTGTTGCCTCCACCAAATCAGCTTCTTTTTTTAAGAAGTTTGCGAAATTGAAAAATGACGCAAAATTTTAAAAAAAAGATGTTGACGAGAAGAAGCTCTTTAAATAGAACTACCTTCTCGCAAAATGAGAAAATAAGTTAAGCGCTCTTTGAAAACTGAATAGCTAGATTAAAGGTTTTTGGGTTCTCGAAACTAATTAATTTTAGTTTCACAATTTTTTGAGAAAACAAACCAACAAACAATGATTTCTGTAACATACAGAAAGTCAGTGGATTTGTTGAGTACAGAATTTAAACTGGAGAGTTTGATTCTGGCTCAGAACAAACGCTGGCGGCGTGCCTAATACATGCAAGTCGAACGGGGAAAGCTTTCGGGTGAGTACTAGTGGCGCACGGGTGAGTAACACGTGGGTAATTTTCCTTAAAGCGGAGGATAACTAGTCGAAAGATTAGCTAATACTCCATAAGACCACAGAATCTGCGGATTCAGGGGTCAAAGGTTTTTCGCTTTAAGATAAGCCCGCGTAAGATTAGCTTGTTGGTGAGGTAATGGCTCACCAAGGCGACGAT